>CBHTUR010000001.1:0-496703 GCA_966096095.1 uncultured Gemmatimonadaceae bacterium
AACTTGTTTTTTTGTGTCTGGTGTGGTTTGGGGTTGTTTTTGTTTTTTCTGTTTCCACACTCGCACCCCCCCACCCAAAAACACCCAGTCACCACGCACCACTCAAAAGGCCTCCCACGACGTGCCCAAGGAATGCGCCTCCTGTTTGACTTCCCCCTCGTTCGTCCCGTACCATTGACCCACCATGTCCCATTTCACCTTCGAAACGACGCCGCGGCTCGTCTGCCAGGACGGGGCAAGCGAGCGGCTCGCGGAGTTCGCGGGCGATCTGGGGGTGCGGCACGCGCTGGTGGTGACGGATCGCGGACTTCGCGCGAACGGTGTTGTCGACCACGCCATCACGTTGTGCCGCTCGGCGGGCGTGGCGGTGACGGTCTTCGATGGTGTTGAGGCTGATCCGCCCGAGGCGAGCATTCACGCGGCGCTCGAGGTGGCGCAACGCGCGGGTGCAGATGGCGTGATTGGATTTGGCGGCGGCAGTTCGCTGGACACGGCGAAGCTCGTGGCATTTCTGGCGCGCAGCACGCACGCCTTGAGCGACATCTACGGCGTCGAGCGTGCAAAAGGACCGCGACTGCCGCTCATTCAGGTGCCCACGACGGCGGGCACTGGTTCAGAGGTGACGCCGATCGCCATCGTCACCACGCCAACGAATGAAAAGATGGGCGTGGTGGCGCGCGCGCTCTATGCCGATATCGCGGTGCTCGATGCGACCCTCACGCTTGGGTTGCCGGCGCGCGTGAGCGCCATGACCGGCATCGATGCGATGGTGCACGCGATCGAGGCGTATACGTCGAGACACAAGAAAAACCTGATGTCAGACAGCCTGGCGTTGCGCGCCTTGATTCTGTTGTCGGAGAATTTGCGCTACGTACTGGAAGACGGCCGCGATTTGCCGGCGCGTCGCGCGATGTTGCAGGGTGCCATGTTGGCCGGTATGGCGTTCGCCAATGCGCCCGTCGCGGCGGTGCACGCCTTGGCGTATCCGCTGGGCGGGCACTATCACATTCCGCATGGGCACAGTAACGCGCTCGTATTGATGCCCGTGCTGCACTTCAACGCACCCGCGGCCTCGATGCAATACGCCGAGCTGTCGCGCGCCTTGCGACGCGATGCGCAACCGGCGTGCGCCGAGTTTAGCGAAGAGGGGTTCTTGCGCGCGATGGAGGAGCTGGTGCGTGATCTCGGCATCGAAACGCGACTGCGCGAGGTGGGCGTGCCCGAGGAGGCGTTGCCGATGTTGGCGAGCGACGCCATGAAAGTGGAGCGGCTGCTGGTGAACAATCCGCGCGACGTCGCTTACGACGACGCACTCGCGCTCTATCGTGAGGCGTGGTGAGCATGGCACCCGCCGAGCGCCCGACGCGCGCCGAGTATGTGCATCTGAGTACCATCGATACACGGTGGATGGATAACGACGCGTACGGGCACGTGAACAACGTGGTGTACTACAGTTTCTTCGATACGGCGGTGAATCGCTGGCTCATTGCGCAGGGTGTGCTCGACATCGAAAAGAGTGAAGCGATCGGGCTCGTGGTGGAGACGCAATGTCAGTACTTCGCGCCGCTCACCTTTCCCGACGTGGTGACAGCCGGGCTGCGGATCGCCAAGATCGGGCGGTCGAGCGTGCGCTACGAGATTGGATTGTTTCGCAATGACGACGTGCACGCCGCCGCAGCTGGGCATTTCGTGCATGTGTATGTGGATCGGGAGACGCGGCGGGCGGTGGAGATACCTCGAAGTGTGAGAAGCGCGATGGAGAGCATCGCAGGCTCCTGACTGCACGTTGCTCTCAACGGTCTGCGCGATCAGTTCGGACGTATTGAACCGCCCCGCCACTGCCAGTCTGTCGTAAAATACAGAAAGGCAGGTCCCGCAATCGCCAAAGTTCCTTCTACTCCCGCGGCGACGTATCCACTATCGCCAAGTCGAAACAACTGGACTTGATCAGTATAGAGCGAGTCGTTGAATCGATAGTGGCCGTACTTCTTGGCAGCGATAGCGCACAGCGAGTCGTTCGAAACCAACGTCACGAGACTGCTATCAAGCTGCGGCAGCTTGATTG
This sequence comes from uncultured Gemmatimonadaceae bacterium, assembly GCA_966096095.1. Lineage (GTDB taxonomy): Bacteria > Gemmatimonadota > Gemmatimonadetes > Gemmatimonadales > Gemmatimonadaceae > Gemmatimonas. The sequence continues at coordinate 2,066 of CBHTUR010000001.1, forward strand.
CCTGTCGATAGAGGTCGGTGAGCGAATCGGAAGAGTTGGTGATGGGATGTACCGTGTTTCGAACTCTATGAAAGACAGGCTGCAGCAAACTGTCTCCGGTCAGACATGCCCCAGCACGTGGAGCGGGGGCCGGCCGAACGAACGCAAGTGAGGAAGCTGATAGCAGACCGATGACGGTCAACAAACTAGGACGACACGCTTTTGAGGATCTTTTCATGTGCTCTCCCGGTGAGTTTCCGGTCGTCAGTGACTACGGACCGACGACTGGTCACCCGGACTGACCGCGCGAGTGAGGCTTGTACCGGTAACTAGTTCGGCGAGACGGAGCCGCCCCGCCACGTCCAGGTTGGCGTGAAGAAGAGAAATCGCGCTCCAACCATGTCCACGTCGCCTTCGACGCCCATCGCGACATATCCGCTATCGCCGAGTCGAAAGAGACTCAAACTGCGCACGCGCAATGAATCACCGAATCGCACGCCGCCATATCGTTTGGCCGCAACTGCGCACAGCGAGTCGCTCGTAACGAACGTTACAAGGAGGCTATCGACGGCTGGCATACGCGTTGCCTGCCGATAGGCCTCAGCCGAGTCCGCCGGGTCTCCGAGCGGGTGAACAATCGAACGGATGTGACTGAGCTGCGCGGTTTGGAACGCGGAGTTCGTGTCGCAGGAAGCATGGCTGGTGACCGACGGTGCGATGCCTCCCGAGCTGGGGAACAGCGCCGCGATGAGTAGCGCGGCGCAATAGCCTGCGCGAACCGAAGTCGTTTGCATGCGCAATCTCGCTCGCGGTCGCCGGTAGGTCTGAGTGATCTGATTACTCCGCATTCTCGCCTAGACCCTCCTTCGCATTGGTCAAAGTGTCGGTGCACCTTCACGCGCCTGCCTGCGCAGTTATCGCTGACGCTGAACGGTCCGCCGTCGGGCGCTGGGTGTACGAACCATCGAGTACTCCAACTTACCGTTGGCCGTCTCTCTACGATTCAGTGCTTGGGCCGCGTTCAAGGCCAGTGGCCTGGTTGTACCGACCCTCCTCGCCACTGCCAAGACGGTGTGAAGACGAGATAGACGTCGCCGACTCCTGGTAGCTGTTCGACTACTGTCGCCACGAAGCCACTGTCTCCGAGTCTCAGCAGAACAACACTCGCGATCGCTGTAGAATCGGAGTATCTAATTTCGCCGTAACGTCTGCTGGCGATCGCGCACAGTGAGTCGCTAGAAACCGCGATGACGAAGGCACTATCGAGTATTGGAAGCCGTGCAGCGTCTCTCAATCTTGAGAGCACGGAATCGGCGGGGTTGGAAATCGGATGAACGGCACTCCGAATTCGTGACAGATACGGCTGCTGATCCGCGAGTGAATCGAGGCAGTGTGTTGAAAGGACGACGATGGGATCATGCCGCTGGGCTCCCATCTGTGCTCCTAACGTCGCGGCGACGAAAGCCGCTGCCAATGGCGCAAATCGAAAGACGACAAGGCCGATACTCATTGGTCTGAGTAGCTCCCGCGAGTGACGTGAAAGCAAACACTCCAGCGACGCCGCAGCGAAAAATCAACGCCGAAGACGCTCTATGGTTGCACGGTTCCGCCGCGCCAAGACCACGTCGGCGTCAGAACAAGGTATACCGGTCCGGTGAGATCGCCTGACGAGCTTTCTACAGCGCCAGCGACGTAGCCGCTGTCGCCGAGTCGTAACAACAACACACTCGCTACGCGTGATGAGTCGCCGAATCGATAGGTGCCGTATCGTCGCGCAGCAATAGCGCACAGCGAATCAGTTGATACCACGGTCACGAGACTGCTGTCCAATTGCGGAAGCTTGAGCGCATCCCGAACTCCGATCCGAATCGAGTCGCCCGGTCCGTTACTAGGCATGACGTATTCTCGAACGTGCGAATAGGCGGCCGCGCGCACACGTCCGGGATTGACGCACGCGCTCGTTTGGAGCTGCGCGGGGACCGGAAGCACGCGGAGACCCGCGGCGGCTGAGACCGCGAGAGCGCCCAAAAGCAGTTGAGGAGCAAAGATCGGACAAGCCATTTTGCCTCGAAGGATCCACAGGTACGGAATGCCCGATATCGCTGAAATCTCTCGTTCAATTAGGCTATCAACGGCACGAGGAACAACGTATCCGGAGGGGCCTGTTGAAGCGAACTAAACACGACCCAGACTGATGGCGCGCATGGTTTGTAACCGCCTGTCTCTGCCGTCCCAGCGGCGGATTCATACTGTGACACACTGTCCTCGCACGAAACGCAGAAGGGACACTCTAGAGAAATGCTCCGCAACTTGTCCCAACGTACATCTCACAACCGCTCACGCACTCGCGGTCGTCACTTTACGTAATCACCGTCGGCTCTGTCCGCCCCGTCCGCTCCCGCAGTTCACTCACGGTGAGGGAGACGTTCACCAACTCGCGCAGCGCATCTGCCGTCTCGAGCCCGAGTTTCGCCGTCTCCGTCTCACGCGACTCGATGTACACGCGAATCGTCGCACCTTCGGTGCCGGTGCCCGAGAGCCGAAACACAATGCGTGCGCCGTCGGCGAACAAAATGCGGATGCCCTGTTTGGCGCTCGTCGAACTATCGACCGGATCGTGATACGCGAAGTCGTCGGCATCACGCACCACGCGGCCCGCAATCGTGGTGCCTTTGAGCGCGGCGAGCTGGGCGCGCAGATGGTCCATCAATCCGTTCGCGGCGTCGGTGGCCACACCTTCGTAGTCGTAGCGCGTGTAGTAGTTGCGCCCGTATTTCACCCAGTGCCCGCGTACGATCTGTTCCACGCTTTCGCCGCGCACGGCGAGAATGTTGAGCCAGAAGAGCACGGCCCACAGTCCGTCCTTTTCGCGCACGTGATTGGATCCCGTGCCAAAGCTCTCCTCGCCGCACAACGTGATGCGCCCTGCGTCGAGCAGGTTGCCGAAAAACTTCCAGCCCGTTGGCGTTTCGAAGCAGGGCAGGGCAAGCGCTTCGGCCACGGCATCGACGGCGGCACTCGTGGGCATTGAGCGCGCAACGCCAGCGAGACCAGCGCGATACGCGGGCACCAACGTGGCATTCGCGGCGAGCACCGCGAGTGAATCGGACGGCGTGACAAAGAATCGCGCACCCAGAATCATGTTGCGATCACCGTCACCGTCCGACGCTGCCCCAAAATCCGGCGCGTCGTCGGCAAACATCTGTTCGACGAGATCGTGCGCGTAGGTGAGGTTGGGATCGGGGTGACCACCACCGAAATCAGTGAGCGGGATACCGTTGATCACCGTCCCCGCGGGCGCGCCGAGCTGACGTTCGAGGATTTCGTGTGCGTAAGGGCCCGTGATGGCGTGCATGGCATCGAACGTCATGCGGAAGCCACTCGCGAACAACTTCCGGATCGCCGCAAAATCGAACAGCGTCGCCATCAAGTCGGCGTACGCGTGCACCGGGTCGACGACTTCCAACACGAGGCCGTGCAACTGCTGCTTGCCGATGCTGTCAATTAAAAACGGCGCGAGATCGGCCACGCGATACGACGTGAGCTGCGCCGCGCGCTCCGCGACGGCGTTCGTGAACGACTCGGGCGCCGGACCACCGTTGGCCGTGTTGTACTTCAACCCAAAGTCGCCGTCGGGGCCACCGGGATTGTGACTGGCCGAGAGAATCATGCCGCCCGCGGCCGCCGCGCCGGTCGTGCCATGTCGAATGAGATGCGACGCCGCCGGCGTTGAGAGCAATCCGCCCCGACCGGTGATGATGTGCGACACACCGTTCGCGGCCGCCATGCGCACGATCGTGTCAATCGCTTCGCGATTGAAGAACCGACCGTCGCCGCCAACCACGAGCGTTGATCCGGCGGGGAGTGCGGCGACATCGAAAATCGCCTGCACGAAATTCTCGAGATAATGGGGCTGCGAAAAGACGCGTGTCTTCTTCCGCAAACCAGACGTCCCCGGTCGCTGGTCAGCGAACGGGGACGTCTCGACGGTGCGTATGGTCATACCGGAAAATCTCGCGAAGGCCGCGTTACGTCCAGCGCAGATCCACCTTGGTGAGCGGAATCTGCCGGATGCGCTTACCGGTTGCCGCGTAGATCGCGTTCACCAGCGCCGGAATGACCGGCGGCAGCGCGGGCTCACCGATACCGGTCGGTGCGAAATTCGTTTTGCGCCACGACACTTCGATCGGCGTGGACGCCTGACGCATCCGCAACAACGGATAGTTGCTGAAGTTGGTCTGCTCGGCGCGGCCATTGGCGAACGTGATTTCCTGGCCCAACGCCTGACTGATGCCGTCGAACGCCGCGCCCTGCACCTGCTGTTCGGCGTGATTGGGATTGATGATATCGCTGCCGACATCGCCCACCGCCCACACCTTGTCGACGGTGACCTGGCCCGCTTTGCTCACAGTCGCTTGCACGACTTCCGCGAAGTAGCCGCGATGCGAGAAGTAGAAGGCCACGCCCATGCCCGTGCCCTTGGGCAACTGGGCTTTGCCCCAGCCAGACACCTCGCGCAGTTGTTCGAGCACGCCGCGCATACGCTGCGCGTCAAAGCCGGCCTGTGGCGGCGGACCAGCCGGCGCGCCGTTGGCCGGGGCCGCGGGCGCCGGCGCCGGCATCTCGCTGTTGAGCAAGTCGATGCGGAACTGCAGCGGGTCTTTGCCCGCGGCGACGGCGAGTTCGTCGATGAAGCCTTGGAACGCGAACGACAGCGCGTTGCTGCGCGGTGCACGCAACGCGCCCGTGGGCACGCCCAGCGGCATCACGGAGGCATCGTACTGCAGATTCTGCACGAAGCGCGCGGGGAATTCACTCGCCGCGAGATCGGCGCTGTTGGCGAAACGCTCGCCTTCGCCGAAGCTCACGAAGTGATCTTTGAACGCGACAATCTTGCCGTTCGCATCCACGCCGCCGGTGAAGTAGTGGAATCCACCGGGACGATAGAAGTCGTGCTGAATATCGTCTTCGCGCGACCACAACAGCTTCACCGGCACGCCGGCTTCTTTCGCAATCCACGCCGCTTCGACCATGTAGTCGTTGTTGAGGCGTCGACCGAAGCCACCACCGGCGCGAATCATGTGCACGGTGATCTGATCGGGTTTGCGGCCGAGCATCTGTGCCACCATGCCGCGGCCGTTCTCGGGTGTCTGCGACGGCGCCCAGATCTCGCACTTGTCGGCGGTGACGTGCGCGGTGCAGTTCTGCGGTTCGAGTGGCGCGTGCGAGATGAACGGGTACACGTAGTCGGCCTTCACGACCTTGGCCGCCGTCGCGAGCGCGGCCTCGACATCGCCGTCTTTACGCAGCGTGCGCTGTGGCGGTGAGATCGACAGCTCCGCGGCTTTCGCCGCAAACCCCGCACTGCTTTGCGACGCGGTCGGACCTTCATCCCACGTGACGATCAGTTTTTTCCGCGCCTGCTGCACCATCCACCAGTTGTTGCCGACAATCGCGACGCCGCCGAGCAGTCCGTTCAGTGCGGTGCCGCCTTCGACGACGAACGCGTGCGTGACGCCCGGCTCTTTCTTAATGGCGTCGACGTTCGCGTTCTTCACTTTTCCGCCGTACACGGGGCATTTCACGAACGTTGCGTACTTCATGCCCGGCACGACCACGTCGATGCCGAACATCGGCTTGCCGGTCACGATATTGTGCAAGTCGTACGTCTTTTGCTTCGTGCCGATCAATTTGAACTGTTTGGGATCTTTGAGCGGCACGGTGGCGAGATCGGGCGCAGGCATCGTCGCGGCCGCAGCAGCCAACTCGCCATAGGTCGCGCGCTTCTTGCTGGCTTTGTGCATCGCGACGCCTTTGTCGGTCTCAATTTCGGCGGCGGGCACATTCCACTGCTTCGCAGCAGCGGCCACGAGCATCGCGCGTGCGGCCGCGCCAACGCGACGCATCGGCATCCAGTTCGTGGGCGTCGCGGTGCTGCCACCGGCGATCTGCGCCTGATACTTCGTGCTATCCAGATCGCCCTGTTCGATTTTGATCTTCGACCAGTCGGCATCGAGTTCTTCGGCGATCAGCATGGGCAACATCGTCTTGATGCCCTGACCGATTTCCGGATTCTTGGCCGTGATGGTGATGATGCCATCGGCGGTAATGCGGATGTACGCGTTGAGCGACGCATCGGCCAGCGGCGTGTTCGCACCGAAGCGCGTGATTGCTTCGAGCGGTTCCGCGTAGCTCGCGAGCATGAAGCCACCACCCACCAACGCCGTCACGCGCAGAAAGTCGCGTCGATTGACCGTCTTCTCTGTTTGAGTGCTCATGGTCAGATCCTCAGCGGTCGTCGAAGGAGCCGGGCTTGCCCGGATTACCAGTGCCCGTTGCGGCCGGCGTGCCGACGCCCGCTTTGATATCGGCGGCGCGATGAATCGCGGCGCGAATGCGCAGATACGTGGCGCAGCGGCAGAGATTCGTGTTCATCGCGGTATCGATGTCCGCATCCGTGGGGCGCGGTGTCTTCGCGAGCAACGCGGCCGCGGCCATCATCTGTCCGGCCTGACAGTAGCCGCACTGCGGTACGTCGAGCTCTTCCCACGCCTTCTGTACGGCGTGCACCCCATCGGGCGAGAGCCCTTCGATGGTCACCACTTCCTTGCCCACCGCACTGCCGACCGTCGTTTGGCACGAGCGCGCGGCGGCACCGTTCACGTGCACGGTGCACGCGCCGCAACGCGACACACCGCAACCGAATTTGGTGCCTTTCAGATCGAGTTCGTCGCGGAGCGCCCACAAGAGGGGCATCTCGGGCGGCACGTCGAGTGTCTTGACGGCGCCGTTCACCTTCAGGGTGATAGACATGGCAGAGGCGGGAAGAGGGCTGGAGAACACGCCAACCCGACAAATCTCGTTCTTCGCCTCTATAGAGGGAAGGAGCGCCTGCCGGACGAGGCGGTGTGCCCTACCGCAGTCGCAGGGCGATGGCGACGAGTACAGTCGCGATTGCCGCTACCACCAACACGGTCTTCACGTTCGATGTGCTTCCCATCACCGCCGGTGCGGCAGGCGGCGAAGCGAGCCGCGCACGATCGATCGCGACGGCGGGCGATTCACCCGTCTCCGTGAGCGACGATAACGTGAGCCCGTCGATGACGCGGACAATCTCGCTGGCCGAGTCGGGGCGGAGTTCCGGGTCCTTCTCGAGACAACGCATCACGATTGCCGAGAGCGCGGGCGGGAGCCCCTGCCGATGAAACTCGAGCGGCTTGGGCGCTTCCTTGACCTGAGCGGCGAGCAAATCACGCAAGCTGCGACCGGCGAACGGAGGTGAGCCAGTGAGCAGTTCGTAGGCCACGCACCCGAACGAGTAAATGTCCGCGCGATGGTCGACGGTGCCCGCCGAGGCGATTTGCTCCGGGGGACTGTAAGCCGGCGTGCCAAGCGTTACACCGGCGCCCGTCAGCCGGCGCCCCGACTTCGAGCCCGCCATCGCGGTATCGACCGCCATGGCGACGCCGAAATCGGTGATCATCGCCACGCCATCACTCAGGAGCACATTCTCCGGCTTGATGTCGCGATGCACGATGCCGCGAGCGTGCGCGTAGGCGAGCGCCGAGGCGATTTCCCGCATGAGTCGCGCCGCCGTCACGACGGAGAGGGGCGCGCGCCGCACGATCAGCTCGCGCAACGATTCGCCTTCAACGTAGGGCATCGAAAACCACGGCACGTCGGCCGAAGTTGCGACACCGGCGGTGAGCAGCGGCACAAGGTGCGGATGCTGCAAACGGGCCGCGACCGCAATCTCGCGCCGGAAGCGCTCGGCGTTGACACCGCTGGTGAGCTCCTTCGGGAGCATCTTCACCACGACTCGACGTCCGAGCGCGCGCTCCTCCGCCAGAAACACATGGGAGGCCCCCGCACCCTCGAGTTCTCGCTCGACGGCAAATCCTTCGCCCAAGGCGTTGGTGATCTCGGCCCGATAGTCCACGCCAGAACGTACTCCAGAGTGTGACCGACGGCAAAAGCCAATCGCATTCGAATGTGACCAATGACACATTTCGCTGCGGAAATGTTGGTCGCACATCACGCTCCGAGCACACCCACGGTACTCCGACCGCACATGGAACTTGGCATCTATTCGTTTGGCGAAACTGATCCGCGCACAGCGGCGGATCCGCACGTGGTGGCCCAGCGCGTCAACGATTTGGTCGAAGAAATCGAACTGGCCGACCAGGTCGGACTCGATGTGTACGGCGTCGGTGAGCATCACCGTCCGGACTACGTTGCGTCATCGCCGCAAATGATTCTGGCGGCGGCGGCCGCGCGCACGAAGCGCATTCGCCTCACCAGCGCCGTGACGGTGCTCAGCTCCGACGACCCGGTTCGCGTGTTCCAGGATTTCTCGACGCTCGACCTGCTCTCGGGCGGTCGCGCGGAAATTATGGCGGGACGCGGCAGCTTCATCGAATCGTATCCGCTGTTCGGACAAGACTTGAACGACTACGACGAGCTGTTCGCCGAGAAATTGGCGTTGCTGCTGAAACTGCGTGACTCACCGGTTGTCACGTGGGAAGGGCATCACCGCCCGTCGATTGACGGACGCGGGGTATACCCACGACCACTGCAGCAGCCGCTGCCGGTCTGGATTGCCGTGGGCGGAACGCCGGCGTCGGTGATGCGCGCGGGCGCGCTCGGCTTGCCGCTCGCGGTGGCGATCATTGGCGGCGCACCCGAACGCTTTGTGTCACTCGTGCAACTGTATCGCGATGCCGCGCTCCGCGCGTCGCGCGATCCAGCCGCGCTACCCGTCAGTATCAACTCGCACGGTTTCATCGCCGACGATTCGCAGCGCGCGATCGACATTGCTTTTCCGCCCTATTTGGAAGCGATGGGTCGCATCGGTCGCGAGCGCGGATGGCCGCCGCCAACGCGTCGGCAATTCGAGTTCGAGACGGCACCACACGGGGCCGTGTTTGTGGGCAGTCCGCAGCAGGTCATCGATAAAATTCTCTACGAACACGAACTCTTCGGTCATCAACGCATGATGTTGCAGTTCTCCGTTGGGCCTACCCCGCACCAAGCGATCATGCGCTCGATCGAACTGTACGGCACGGTGGTCGCGCCTGCCGTGCGCAAAGCGCTCGGCATTTCGCAGTCCGCCGAGCGTTAGGGGCCATATGAGGAAGGGATTTATCGTCGGCGTTCTGCTCTTAGTGGTGTTCGAGCTGGCAAACGTCTGGTTCATCATGCCGCTGCCGTACAGCCAGCGCGTACGAAGCATCGACATCGCGTACGCGCTCTATTCCTTTCGCTGGCTTGTGCGCGCACTCGGCGTGATCCTTCTCGGAGGCGGGGCATTTGCGCAGTGGCGAGTCGGTGGCGCGTGGCGCCGTGCGCTCGTGTTCGCGGGACTGCTCGCCGTCTCGGTCGTGGCGTATGTCACCAACGTCGTCATGGCCGCCGATCATATCTTTCTCTCGCCCGATCGCGTCACGATGGTGCCGGCATCGACCAATCACGTGCCTCTGAACCGATTGGTTGTGGGCGTTGAGCAAAAGGGCGAGGCGCGTGCGTACCCGGTGCAATTCATCGGCTATCACCATCAGGTGCGCGATTCGATTGGCGGAACGCCTATTCTCGTCACGTTCTGCACCGTCTGCCGCACGGGGCGCGTCTATTCACCCATCGTGCAGGGTCGCGAGGAAAAATTCCGTCTTGTGGGCATGGATCACTTCAATGCCATGCTCGAAGACGAGTCCACGGGAAGCTGGTGGCGTCAGGCCACTGGTGAAGCAATTACGGGAGCTCGCGCTGGCGAGACATTGCCGGAAATCCCGAGCCAGCAAGTCACGCTCGCGCTGTGGCTGGAGTTGCATCCGAACTCCTTGGTTATGCAGCCCGACTCGGCGCTGAGCAACAAGTATTCTGCATCGTTCGATTACGAAACTGGGCAGAGCAAGAGCGCGCTGACGGGAACGGATACCGCGTCCTGGCACGACAAATCGTGGGTGGTCGGTATCGCGCACAACGGGGAAGCGCGGGCGTACGATTGGAATCGGCTTAAGCGAGACCGCGTGGTGAACGATGTGCTGGGCGGAACGCCGCTGGCGGTCGTGCTCGCGCGCGATTCGGCCAGCTTCTTCGCCTACGTGCGTCCCGATAGTACGACGCCGGTCGTGTGGCGGGGCGACAGCCTGGTGCTCGGCGCCAACGCGTACGGCCTCAGCGGCCACGGTGCCGCCGGGGTCTTGGCGCCGCTCCAGGCCAGTCAGGAATTTTGGCATTCGTGGCGCGAGTTTCATCCGAAGACTTCCCGCTACTGACAGCTCGGCGCGTCCCTGCGCTTGTTTCGGGACGGTCGCAGGTGTACCGTTCTAACAGCGATACACGCGCCAGTCGCGTGGACAAGTTCCGACCAAACGGGCCTGCCAGAGCGAGCGGGCCCTTTTTGCTGTATCGCAGTCATCAACTGATGACGACCGTCGTGAGGGTGATCACGAGCACGATGTTGTCGGTTTCGTTTGGCATTTGGTCTTCAGGCCGTGCTCCGACTTCAGTAAAACATTTTTATCAGGAGTACGACCATGCGCATGACCGGCACAGTCAAGTGGTTCAACGACGCGAAGGGTTTCGGTTTCATCACGCCGTCTGACGGACAGAAGGATTGCTTCGTCCATCATTCGGCGATCCAGGGCAGCGGCTTCAAGTCGCTCGTCGATGGTGAGACCGTCGAGTTCGATATGGTGGCTGGCCAGAAGGGCCCGGCCGCTGAAAACGTGACCCGCATGAGCCGCTGAGCCAAAGCTCAATGACTCAACCGTCATCGCTCGACGACGCCTTGCACGCCGACGAGCGTGCGCGCTCGTCGAGCGATGATGGTGCGTTGTCCCATGTCTTTCTGGCGTCGCATCGCGGTCACGCCGCGTTTGCCCGCGAGTATACCCGCTTAGTTGGCGTCATCGCTGCCGAGTTCGCGCAGCTCGGCAAGGCCGATCCCGCCAACGCGCCGCTGGTCCGCCAATCGCCCGATCGTGTGATCGTGCAGCTCGGTCCTGTGGCACTCACGCTGGCGTGGTTGCGCAAAGGCGGCGAGCACGCGTCGATCGGCGAATTGTTGTGTATCCTCTGGCGCGGGACCATCGCCGAGCGAACCGACTACCCGATTTCGTTTCCGCGCTCAGCCAAACCGTCCACTCCGCCGCAGATCGCTTCCGAAGAAACGCTGTACGCGTTTGCGGTTAGCGAAGCCGCGTGGACGTGGCGCAATCAGGACGCCGACTCGGAGGGCGTCGATTCACTCACACTGGCGCATCGCTGTGTGACACGTCTCCGGGAACTGCACGCTGCGGTCACTGCCGCATCGGCGCGGTTGAACCCACCCGTTACCGTTACGGCATGAAACAGGATACCCTCGAATTCGAAGGCGTGGTGTCGGATGTACTGCCCAGCGCGATGTTCCGCGTGGGCCTCGATAATGGCCACGAACTGCTGGCGACGGTCGCCGGCAAGATGCGCAAGTTTCGCATTCGCATTCTCGCGGGCGACAAAGTGACGGTTGAGGTCTCGCCGTACGATCTGAGCCGCGGTCGCATCATCTTCCGCCACAAGTAGGCGGCTGGCCGCCGAGCGGCTGAGTTAGAAGCCGGCGTCGCGAGATGCCGGCGAATCCCCGCCGAACAGGTCGATCTGAGGCGGCGTGGTCGGAAGGCCCAGGCGCTCCACCACCGACACGGTCCAGTTGTGTCGGCTGGCCGGATCGAGCGGCAGCACGGTGACCCCGAAAGCCTCGATCAGCTGGTCGATGATGCCGTCGATTTCAAGCTGAAACCAGCGACTGGTTGCGCGCTTCCCGTCAAACTGGGGAGCGCTGAGCACGGGCACCTTGAAGAGCGCGTCGTACCCGCGCACCCAGTCACGAACCAGTGGGTCTAACTCCGGTCGTCGGCCGACACGCGCGACCAGATACGCGTAGTTGTCCAGCACACTGCGATCGCAGACGACTACTTCATACTGATTCGAAGCCGCGATCTCTTCGGCGATCTGCGTGTGCAAAATCCACGCTTGGGCGTCGTATGTCGTATCTTCGTTAATCGGCAAGGGACAACGGCGCGCGACCTCTTTCACGATATCGACGCCGAGATCCAAGCGCTTTAGTTGTGCCGCGAGATCGAAGCACAGCGTAGTTTTCCCCACGCCGTGTGTTCCCACAAATGCGACTTTGAGGCGACGTCGCCCGATCGCATCGAGCGGAAGCAACAGTGAGGTGGCGGACATGAGCGTGTCGAAGGTGCCGAGAACTTCTCCTCGCATAGCGTACCGCATGACGCAGGGCATCGACAAGGGGATGATCGTATGAGCGGCGCAGTTCACGAAACACTGCAGCGCGTCACCGCGATCGCGACGCTGCCGGCGATTGCTGTGCGCATCATGGAGGTGGCCGAAGATCCGCTGGCCACGGCCGATGACATGGATGAGCTGCTTTCCAGCGATCCGGCGTTGGCGTCGCGGGTGATGAAAGTGGTGAACTCGGCGTTTTACGGACGCGCGGGACGTGTGGCGACGACGTCGGTAGCCATTCAACTGTTGGGAGTCACGGCGATCCGCAATATCGCGGTCGCGTCGAGTTTGACGCGCATGTTCACGAGTGTGCGCGGCATGCCCGGCTTCGACGCCCCGTCGTTGTGGGTGCATTCGGTTGCCGTCGGTGCGGCGGCCCGACATCTCGCCGAGCGCACGGGATTGGTGCCGCCAGAAGAGGCGATGTTGGCCGGATTGCTGCACGATTTGGGCGTGTTGGTGGAAATGCAGGTGTGGCTACCGGAGTTCAGCACGATACTCACGGCAACGCTGGCCGATCCCACGCTCGATTTCTGCGAAACGGAGTCGCGGATCATTGGCGCCTCGCACGAGGAAATTGGTGAGGCGCTGTGTCGTCAGTGGATGTTTCCCGAGTTGTTATCGCTGGCGGTCGGGCATCATCATCATCCGCTGCTATTGCCCGCATCGCAGCGCGTTTTGCCAACGCTGGTGCACGTCGCTGATATTCTTGCCGCCCGGGCCGAAGTGGGGTTCACCCGCACCGTAACCGATCGACAGATCGCGCCCGAAGTTTTCGGCGTACTGGGATTGTTGCCCGAAGATCTGAATCCGATCGAGCATTCGCTGGTGGAAGAGATCACGCAGGCGATGCTTCTCTTCACCGGTTGAGTGGTGCGCGTTGCGCTGCGATACCCAGCGGTGCTGGCGACCACGGTTGCATTCGGATTGGCTCGTGCGCTTGGTGCACAGAACTCGCCGACGCATGAGGTGTCCGTTCAACGCGCGTGGTTGACGCGCGGCGATGCGACGGTGCTTGCCGCGTTTGCTGTTGCCGCGGCAGCTGCGACACCAATGGACGTGCACTTGGCCCGCGAGTTTCAGCGACCGTCGGTGCATCGATCTTCAGGCTTGTCTCACACCGCGTCGGTGGTGCGTGCCGCGGGCGACCCGGGCGCGCTACTCTTTTCCGTCGGTCTCTTTGCGACGGGGCGTTGGTCGAAGCGCCGCGCGCTTGCCGACGCGGGCCTCCACGCGACGGAAGCGGTACTGGTGAGTGGCTTCGCGACGGGCGTGCTCAAGGGCATCGTCGGGCGTGCGCGCCCCTATACGGTGCTCGACAGCAGTGCGTCGGTGCTGCGTCCGTTTCGGCGAGGCGGTGGATACACGTCGTTCCCCTCCGGGCACACGACAGTTGCCTTCGCTGCCGCGTCGGCGCTGTCGCGCGAGCTGGCGCAAAGCGATTTCATGCGCGCGCATCGAACGCTGGCGCCGTTCGCGACGCCAGTGCTGTTCAGCGCCGCTTCCGCGGTCGGGCTCTCGCGCATGTATCACGACGCGCATTGGGCGAGCGATGTCATCGCCGGGGCCGGTATCGGCACGCTGTCCGGTCGCATATTTGTGCGCGCACAACACGATGGCGCCCCAGATCGCGTGGATCGCTGGCTGCTACCGGCGTCCATCACGCCAAGTGCCAACGGCGCAGCGTTGACGTGGCATTTCGAGTTCTAGGGCGAGCTGCTGAAACTCGCCTTTGAGTGCGAGACGCCGGATCCGCTACATCCGCGTGATCCGCGGCGGGCAGTTATGGATGCCCGAAGCGATACCGATCGGTGTGTGGCGCACGATCGATAACTGCTGAGCCGCGGATGACGCGGATTAGGCGGATCGAGCCGTGTGGGCGACGAGCGACGGTGCGTGGATCTCGGTTTCTCATTTTTTTATAAGTGCACCGTCTCGCGGGAGCGAGTCACACCGAGAATGACGAGACGCCGGATCCGCTGCATCCGCGTGATCCGCGGCGCGCAGTTATGGATGATTGGAGCGACACCGATCAGTGTATGGCGCACCATCGATAACTGCTGAGCCGCGGATGACGCGGATTAGGCGGATCGAGCCGTACGGGCGACGAGCGACGGTGCGTGGACTCGGTGTCTCAATTTTTTTATAAATGCCCCGTCTCGCGGGATCGAGTCACACTGAGAATGACGAGACGCCAGATCCGCTGCATCCGCGTGATCCGCGGCGGGCTGTTATGGATGATTGGAGCGACACCGATGGGTGCGTGGCGCACGATCGACAACTGCCTGGCCGCTGATGCGCGAATGGACTGAGTTGCGCGGTCAGCGGATCTGCACGACACCCGGAGAAACGAGCGGGAAACGCTCGAATACCAGCGGATCGTGGCCGGGAATGATGAAACGTGGCGACGAGGCGATGGTGAGCATGCGTGCCTGGGCGGCGAGATTCGACGCGGCGTCGAGCGTTTGGGCGATCGGGACGCGGCGGTCGAGGTTCTCGTAGAGATACATGTTGTCCGACGCGAGCACGATGGTGCCTTGTGAGGTTCGCACGCCGGCATATTGCGATTGGTAGGTATGCTTGCCGCCCGTGTAGACCGTGATGCCAGGGATAATTTCGCGGGCGTCACCGTCCACGAGCGCGAGTTTGCCGGCCGCGCGCATGGCGTTGAGCATCTGCGCGTCGGGCGCATCGATGGCGCGATCCAGCACACGCCCAGTGGAGTCGATGTGATGCTCGACCTCCTCGCGCTGAATCCAAATCTTGGCGTTTGGAAACAGACCGGCGCCGTCGAAGTGATCCCAATGAATGTGCGAGATGATGATGTCCGTGACCGCCTCGGGGCGGACTCCGGCGCGCGCGATAGCGGAATCGGGACGCAGATAGTCGATCGGCTTCCACCGCGCGATCAGATCCGCGCGCTGAAACCCAGCGTCGACGAGCACGAGTCGACCGTTGGGACCGCGCAGGAGCCAGATGGTGAGCGCGGCATCGATGCGCCGCGACGTGTCCGCGCCCGCAATCAGTCCAGACACCCGAAATGCGGGGAGCGCGCCGTAGCGTACCGCGAACGCTTGCCATTCGGGCGCGCGAGCCGCCGGTGCACGTTGTGCGTGCAGACTTGCGGCGCTAGTCGAGAGAAAAGAAAGCGCGACGACGATCGGGCGGATCGTCGTCGCGAACAGGCGAAGTGGGCGGGCGAATGTCATGAATGAAGACTGCAGCACGCTCCACTGTTGTGGCAAATGGGTAAGCGCAGTGGCGCTGCCCCGACCGCGATTAGGCGCTCGCGGTCGACGGGCGACGAATGGCCAGATTAAGTACGCCGCCAATGACACCCAGTCCGAGCAGCGCCAAGGTGACACCCTTGGTGAAGTACGACTCGATGCCCAAGGCATGATCGAGTGAGAATGGGCCAAATCCGGCGAGTCCGAACGTTACCGCCGCCGTTGCATACAGGAGCGGCATCTCGAAGCCCTGCGCGGTCGCAAAGACACCCTTGCCCCAGTGCACCGTCACCGCCGCCACAATCATCACAGCGACGATCATGGCCGGCCCAACGGCGCCCAGCAGACCGAAGGCGACCAACAGTCCGCTCACGACCTCACTGATGGCCGCCGCCGCGGCGAAGAGTCTCCCGTTGCCGTATCCCAGCTGGACCATGAATTGACCGGTGGCGTTGAGCCCATATCCGCCGAACCACCCGAACCACTTCTGGGCGCCGTGTCCGGCCATGAGCAAGCCAAAAACAACGCGGGCGACAAGCAAGCCAGCGCCAAACATTTGCGGATCAATAGGATAGGTCGTGTCCATGGGAGCCTCGAAGCAGGGAGTTGGAAACCGTGACCGCCAAAAGGGACGAAACCAACGTTGGTCACCTTTCGTACAGTGGTAATCTTTGGGTTACTGGTTACCTTTCAGAACCAAAGCGATGATAACGATTTCCCTTTGTACTGAGAAGAGCGCACACCAACGTGCGCGAGGCACTTCGGAGTAACCATGAAAACGCCTGCGGGCCCGACGCCGATTAAACCGCCGGAAATGGAGCACACTCCCGCCAATTGCCGCGCGCGCGAGATGTTGGTGCGCGTCGCGGACAAGTGGTCGATGTATGTCATTCATGTGCTCGCGGATGCCGGTCCAATTCGATTCAGTGAGTTGCGACGACGCGTGGACGGCGTGAGTCAGCGCATGCTCACCGTGACCCTGCGTGGCCTCGAGCGTGATGGGCTGATTAAGCGCAGCATGTATCCTGAGGTACCTCCACGGGTGGAGTACGAACTCACGCCGCTTGGCGCGACACTGCGCGAGATCGTGCACGCGCTGATTGTCTGGTCTGGCGCCCACTTGAAGGAGGTCGACGAAGCACGCGCGCAGTATGACGCGCGCGTGTCCGAACCGCAGTTTGCCGTCGTGGGCGACTGATTTTTGCACCGCTCGCTCGTGAGCCGCGATACGGCGCGAGCGGAGCGATGTTACCAATTCGTGGTCACGGAGACGCGCACAGTGCGAGGCGCTCCGGGCATGATGTTGTTGTTGTTCATGGCGGAGCTGATGTAGCGCGCATTCTGCACATTCTCGACATTGAGCTGCGCGCGAATGCGCGTCGACGCTCGTACAAAGAGCGCTCCATCGACGCGCGTGAATGACGGAACGCGCACCGTGTTGTCGATGGCCGCGTACATCCCGCTCTGTTGAACAACGCCAAGGCCCACGCCAACGCGAGGCACGACTTGGACCTTGTTCCAGAGCGACGCGGTCACACCGGGCACCAGCGGTACGGTGGCTCCGGCCGCAGCCGAGGTCGTTGTATGCACGACGCGGGCGCGTTGTGCTGACCAGCCGCCAGCGATCTGCCATGACGAGGTAATCGCGCCGGTGATGCCGGCTTCGTAGCCCGTGGTCCGCTGCGCACCGGTCTGCACCGTGCGCGAGGCGTCGTTCGGATCGGGCGCCGCCGAATTGGAGCGATCGAGTCGGAACGCCGCCGCGGTGAACGACAGCGAGGCTAACGGATCCCACTTGGCGCCGATTTCGCGATTCACAAACCGCTCCGGCGTCAACGTCTGAGAGGTCACGGTGAGCGTAGCGAATTGATCGCCCGTGCTGGGCAGATTGGAAACGCCGTGACTGGCGTAGAGCGAGAGGGCACGATGCGGAGTCACGACGATGCCTGCGCGAGGCGACGTCATGATGTCGGTTCGAGTCAGCACCTGCGGCTGACGGTGATTCTCGTATCGCATGGCGAAACGCTCGACGCGGGCGCCGACTACCAATCGCACCAACTCGCGCCACGCAAGTTGATCCATCGCATACCACGCCGCCGTCGTCGCGCGCGATTCGTTGTCGGCATCCGTGGTGCTCTGGCGGAACGACACGGCCGTCTGCACGGTGGGCTGCGCCACCGAAACCAGATAACTCGTTACGCCGTTGGCGCTGCCGTCGGCGAAATAGCCCGTGTTCCGGAATTGGTTCGTGAACTGTCGACCCGCCTCGACGCCCGAGAGCACGGTATGCGTCCACGTCGACGCGCGCTGCGTGTACGCGAGTTCCGTCTGCGAGATGAGATTGCGGCGATCGATGGCGTGATTGTAGGCGCTGAGCGCGACCTGCAGGCCGCTGGATGATACGGCGCCGGGAAAGGTGTTCTGATAGAACTTGTCGTAGTCGGCGAAACGCAGCTTGCTGCGCAGCAATACGCCGTTGTTGGCGCGATGCTCGATGGAGGCGCTCACCGAGTGCACGTCGCTCGTGGCGGTATTCACCTCGGGATTGCCGAAAAAGACCGACGGCGCCGTGGCGAGCGGTGCGCCGCGATACGACGGGATTCCCCGATCGACCAGACGCTGGTCGTGAAAATATTCGTAACCCGCGCGAATGGTTGTCTGGATTCCGGCGGCCCAGGCAAGCGTGGGGTTGAAGCCCTGTCGCGCCAACGATGCCGCGTCGCGAAATCCGCCCGACTGTTCCAGCATCGCGGTCACGCGTCCGGCAATTCGCGCGCTGAATCCCTCGTCCACGTCGAGCGTGAGGCGCTTGTGCGCAAATGCGCCGCCCTCGAGCTCCATCGCGCGAGTGGGCGCCCACTGCGCTTCTTTCAAAACGCGATTGATGACACCACCACCGCCGCCGCGGCCGAAGGTCATCGCATTGGCACCCTTCAATGCTTCGACGCGGTCGATGTTGTACGCATCGCGCAGGTACTGCGCGTCGTCACGCACTCCATCGACAAAGAAGTCGGCCGTTGAACTGTTGCCGCGAATGATCACCTGATCGCGGTGACCCTCGCCTAAGCTCATGTTGACGCCGGGCACATAACGCACGACGTCGGCCAGGCTCTGCATGGCCTGATCGGCAATCAGCTCGCCAGTCACGGCCGTAACGGATTGCGGCGTGAGGCGAAGTGGCGTCTCGAGTTTGAGCGCACGCGAAGTCTCAGTGACGCGATAACCGGCGCGCCGGTTCGTCGAACTATGCACGTTGACGCGCGGGAGCGATTGAGCCGGAGCGGAGGTCGAGTCGCGGCGCGAGGTAGTCGAGGTCGTGCGGCTGCTATCCGAACTTTGAGCCGCGGCACGCCGCGGGGGCGCGATCAGCAACGGTCCGGCAATCGTGAGCGCCATGGCGGCACGCGAGACGTTGAACGAGAAGAGACACATGGATGGTTGGGGATTTGGAGAAGCGCGAATGGCTGGCCTGCAGCACACGCTCTCCGATTCCCGTCCTCCGCGCACTTCGGCAAAACTCCCGAGCCGGCGAGGCCGTTTTTCAGAGATTTCCCTCTTGAGCGGAGCAATTCCGATAATTAATGTCCGCTTTCATGTCCGCGCCCGTCCCGCCGGAAACGGCCATCATGTTGATCGCCGAGCACGCGCTCGTGCGCGCGGGTTTGCGTGCGGTGCTCGAGTCGACGGCAGGTTTTCGGATCGTCGCCGACGCACCCACGCTGATCCGTGCGTCGGCGATGTTGTTGGAGCGGGTGCCGGACTTACTCGTGCTGACGCGCGCGCCGCGCGATGACGCGGAAGAACGCGCGCTGGGGAGATTGCGGGCGCGCTACGAGCGCGTGTGCGTGATGCTGCTCGACGAAGACGCCGACGGCCACGCCGATCTCACATGCGTTCCAACAAGCGCCAACGTCAGCGACTTCTGCGACGCGGCGGGTTTAGCATTGAACGGCGCGTGCGCGGGTTGCGCGCTCCGCACGCAGTGCGTGTCGCCCAAGATGGTAACGGCGCTGAGTCCGCGCGAAACGCAGGTTGCGGTATCGGTGGCGGCCGGCCTCTCAACCAAGCAGGTCGCCGGCGCGCTCGGCATCAGTGTGCGTACCGTGAATACGTACCGTGAGAGTTTGGCGCGAAAGCTTGGCGCTTCGTCCGCCGCGGTGCTGACGCGATTTGTTATCGAACACGGACTCGACAAGGCGCGCTAACGATCGCTCGCGAGCGCTCGCGCGCCAGTGCGTTTTGCGTTATCGCTCACGGCGATATTCCGCCGACACGCGACGACAGGCGCGTTATCAGCGTTGCGATTCGCTCAAAACTTCGGCAATCACGGCGTAGCCGCCCGCCAACGGGTGGCCGTCGGCGTCGGACGGATAGAGCGGTACGCCGCGTGCGGCGGCCTTGCGCAGCGCCGGCAGAGCGTCAACCGCGTCGATACGCTCGCTCCGAAAGAAAGCAGCGAGACTTTCGCGAACGCCGTCCTCCAGTTGGACCGCGTGCACATGCGCCGCGTTGGGACTCTCACCCGTCGGCGCGTAGACGCTCTCCTTGCTGGGGATGATGGCCACGGTAAGCCGCGCTCCGGCAGCGGCCGCACGCGCGTTGATATCGCGTATGAACTGCTTGGTGAGTCGAAGTCCTTCGGCGATCCGCGGATTGGCGGTATCGAGCGCCATCGCGCGCAGCGCCGGCGTGAGCACCGTGTGCGTTGAAGCGACGTCGTACACGGCGCCGAAATCGCGGTGGGCCAGCGCCCACTGTCGGTCGGCGGCGGTGAAATCATCGCTCGTCCGAAGTAGCAATAGCCGGCCAAGCGCGAACTTGACGGCCACGTCGCTCGCGAAGTGCCAGCGACTGTGATACGCGGCAAGACTGTTGGTAATTTCGGCCGATGTCGCGACTGTGGAGTCGGAGTACCAGGCACGCGGCGCGTTCGCGAGTCGCGCCGCAGCGTACGCCGGCGTGGTGTAGACCTCGTGGTAGGCGTCCCAGAGATCGTTGCCGAGATAAAGTCCGACGATTACGCGACGAGGATGAAAGGTCAGCGCCGGCGAGAGGAGTTGCGCATACTCCGCCGGTCCGTACCCGCTCACGCTGATGTTGTACACGCTGTGATGGGTCAACGCGGCGAACTGCGACGGCCAGTCATCTTCGCGCGTGGCGTTCTTGCCCCACGTTTGCGAGTCGCCAATCGTGACGACGTCGGCCGACGCTGGAATCGCGGTATTGCGAAAGCCGTTGGCGTCTGCGCCGAAGACGTTGGGCAGCGCGCGTTTCCCCAGCACGTCGTCTGGGATCAGCGCGCCGTTCAGTTGGGTTGTCGTTTCGACGCGCGTCGGTGCGGTCGCGGAACGCGCGCTCAGCCGAATCGGATGCTGTTCGAGCAGCAGTGCGAATGAGTCCGCGAGAAAGATCGTGGCAAAGAGCCCGTAGGCACCGACGGCGAGCCGGCTTCGCCAGCGCAATCGTGGAACACGGGCCAGGATCTCGCGATACAGTGCGGCGAGCAGCCAGAAGCCAAGCCCGATGAGCACGAACGCGATTTGCCAGGCACTTCGGTCGCGCACCATTCGAACAAGCTGATTACCGGCAACGGATGCGGCGAGGAGCGCCGCGCCCACGAGCACGAAGGCGAGCGGAGTGCGCCACGACGCTGTCTGCTGGGTCGACAAGAGGCTTAGCAGGAGAGTTGGTTGTCAGCTACCAATCAGTAGGCTGATAGTCTTTGAGGAATTGTCCCCACACGTGCGTGCCCGTGGCGACGCCGCTGATGATCGGATCGACGATGCGCGCGGCACCGTCGATAATGTCGAGCGGTGGATGAAAGCGATGGTTCACCACCTTGCGTGCGGCGATCTCGGCAGCGTCTTCGTCGGTCACCCACCCCGTATCAACGCTGTTCATGTGGATACCATCTTGCTGGTAATCCGCCGCCGACGTCCGCGTCATCATGTTGAGCGCGGCCTTGGCCATATTCGTGTGCGGATGTCGGGTCGTCTTGTTGTTTCGATAAAACTGACCTTCCATGGCGGACACGTTGACGATGTGCTTATCTCGGTTGTCCGTGCGCCGCATCAGCGCTTTGAGGCGTGCATTGAGAATGAACGGTGCGACGGCGTTCACGAGTTGCACTTCGAGCAATTCGACGCTCGGCACCTCATCGAGCAGCAGGCGCCACGAATTGCGCTCGCGCAAGTCGACCTGTTGCAGATCCTGATCGAGCTGGCCAGCGGGAAAGAGCTCGTGATCGGCGAGTACGTCGTCGGGAAGCAATGGGACTTGCGACAGCGCGGCCGATCGCGTGAGGCCGATGGGTTCGTGCGCTGCGACTGCGGTGCTCTGACTGTAATGCGCCAACAGCTTCCTCGAAGGAGCAGTGAGGGCGCTGGCCGCTTCGCGCTCGCGCTCCATCATGTGCGCGTAGAACGCGGGCGGACGTCGAACGGTCTGGCAGGCGTTATTGATGATAAAGTCGAGGCGTAATTCGCTGTGTAGCAGTTCGCGGCAGAAGGCTTCTACGCTCGGCGTATGACGCAGATCGACGCCGAAGATTTCAAGCCGATCGCTCCAATCGGCGAAATCGGGCTCGGCGGCATAACGGGCGGCTGAATCCTGGGGAAACCGCGTTGTAACGAGCAGACGGGCGCCACACCGAAGCAGCTTGAGACCGGCCTGATAGCCAATCTTGACGCGTCCTCCCGTGAGCAATGCGGTGCGCCCCGACAGATCGACCAGCTCCGTGCGCTTCGCGAAGTTGAACTCCGCGCACTCGCGGCACATCTGATCGTAGAAGTGGTGAATCTCGACAAACTTCTTCTTGCAGATGTAGCAGTGCTGCGGCACATCGGCTTCGGCGATTGGCTCGGGGGCGTCCGACGGGGGAGTGCCGTCGGTGAGGCGATAGACGTTTGGTGTTGTGAACACCGGCTTTCGTCGCAGCTCACGAATGCCCGTGGAGTTGAGCCGCTCGTCGTCCCGCCGCGCGGCCGCCGCTTTCCGCTCACGCGCGGTGGCTTTGACCATTGCTCGCCGGGCTTTGGCATCAGGGTTGAACACCTGGGCCACGAGGTCGAGTAGGCGGCGCGCGTCCGCGTTTGGCACCTGCATGAGCAGTGTCCGATCGGCGGCCACGCGCGCCAAAAGGTCGGCCGCCGCACGCAGCTCATCGGTGAGCGATTCGTGACTCGGCGAATCGTCGGTGCGCGGTCCGCTACCTGAAGTGTCGTTTTCCGTCGGGGAGGTCATCACGCCGGAAACTAGCGGGTCGACTCGCCTGGAGAAGTTTCGTCCCAATCCGGACTTTCTGACGTTCTCGATTAGGCCACGCACACGAGTCGATTAGCAATCAATTAAGGCGCCATCGGCTTTGAAGCCAATGTGGAACTTCTTGCGTAGCGGGGCACTAGACAACTGGTCGCCAACCATTCGATGGCGGCCTCTGTCAGAATTGCTGAAGTGGTTGCGGCAGGTTTCCCCCTCTTCGATCCCGCCCCATGTCCCGATTGCTGCGTTCGCGGTGGTTTCAGATCGCCATCGCCGTCGTGCTCATTGGCACGCCCTCTGCCTGGTATTTTGCCCGAGCTGAAACGCCCGATGCGAGCCGACTGGAGGTAGCCGTCAAGCGCAGCGACTTCCATATCGTGGTCACGACCAGCGGCGAGCTTCGCGCGCCAAAATTCGTGAACATCACGGGCCCGCAAAACATGCAGCAGGCGGAGATCTGGAACGGCGTGAAGATCCAATCGATCGTCGCTGAAGGCACGCAGGTGAAGGAAGGCGACGTCGTGGCGGATCTCGACCGTTCTCCGGTCGCATCGAAACTGGCCGACGTCGGGCTCGCGCTCACCAAAGCACAAGCACAGTTCGAGCAGGCCTCACTCGATTCGACGCTCAATCTCTCCAAGGCGCGCGAAGAGATGCACAACGCGCTGCTGAGTCTCGAAGAGAAAAGTCTGGCCAAGGAGCAGGCCAAGTTCGAAGCGCCGAGTGTGCGACGTCAGGCGGAGATTGACTACGAGAAAGCGTCCCGGTTGTTGAAGCAGGATTCCGCGGACTACAAAACAAAAGTTGAGCAAGCCAAGGCCAAGATGCGCGAGGTGGGCGCTGATCTTGAACGGCAACAGAACAAGCTCCAGATCGTGAAAGATGTTATGACAGAGTTCACGATCAAGGCGCCGGCGTCAGGGCTCGTGATCTATATCAAAGATTGGCAGGGCAAGAAGCGCGGCGTTGGAGGGCAAGTGAGTCCGTGGGATCCGGCCGTCGCCACGTTGCCCGATCTGTCGATCATGGAATCGGTCACGTACGTAAATGAGATCGACGTGCGAAAACTGTCGGTGGGTCAGCCAGTGTCGCTCACGCTCGATTCAGATCCTTCCAAGAAACTTTCGGGCAAGGTGAGCGCGGTGGCCAACGTGGGCGAGCAGCGCCCCAACTCCGACGCAAAGGTGTTCGAGGTGAAGGTCGCGGTAGAGAAGCCCGACACAACGCTCCGCCCGGGCATGACGACGGGCAACGCGATCGAGACGTACACGCTCAAGAACGTACTGCACATTCCGCTCGAAGCGGTCGCGAGCGACAGCGGCGTGACCTACGTCTACAAACGGAACGGCAGCAGCGTGGTGCGTCAGGAGGTACTGACTGGCGCGATGAACGACGATGAGATTGTCGTGACGCGCGGTCTCGCCGAAGGCGACCGGGTGTTGCTCTCGGCGCCAATGAACAAAGAAAAGCTTTCGCTGGCCCGGCTGTCCGGCACCACCGCTCCAACCGTTGACGGCGATTCGAATCGCGGCGCCACGAAAGTTCCCGTCGCGAAGAACGCGAAGCCGTGACCCTCAAAACCTTACTCTTGGAGCACGGCGCGTTTGCAATGCGCACCGCGCTTGAAGCGGTGCGTCACAACAAAGTACGCGCGGCGCTGACGTCGCTCGGCATTCTGTTTGGTGTGGCCTCGGTGATTGCCATGCTGGCCATCGGCAAGGGCGCAGAGCAGGAAATTCTCGCGCAAATGCGCTTGCTCGGCACCAACAACATTGTCATCACGCCCGTCGAGGAACAGAAAGAGGGCGAGGTGAAGGAGCAAAAGGCGGCGACGCCGCGAAAGTTTACTCCTGGGCTTCGTTACGCCGACGCACAAGCAATCGTGGCCAGCGTGCCGAGCGTCGATGCGGCGAGCAGCGAGATCGTGTACAACACGCTCATCACCCGCGAGGGGCGACATCGTTCAGCCAAGCTGGTCGGCGTTGACACGAGCTACTTCCGCATCATGAACCTGCAGTTCCTGGCGGGTGCGGAGTTTACTGCCGATCAGGTTCGCAACGGCCTGCAGGTGGCGGTCATCGGGGCGGGCGTCAAGGCGCGTTTTTTCACGCGTACGGACCCGCTCGGACAAACGATCAAGGTGGGACAAAACTGGCTGACCGTAGTCGGTGTGCTGGCCGACCGACCGGTGAGTGGTCAAAACGCACAGCGTTTGGGTATTCGTGATGCGAATCTCGACGTGTACATCCCGGCCACGACCATGTTGCTGCGCTATCGCAATCGCGCGTTGGTGACGCAGCAGGAAATTGAAGCGGCCTCGAAGCAGACGGTGGTCAGTGCAAACGATCAGCCGCAGGAAGACGCTGATGTGCGTGCTGAGCGTCGCAATATGAATCAGCTCGATCGCATCATCGTGCGCGTGGGCGAGGCACGATTTGTGCCGGCAGTGGCGGATGTGGTGCAACGCATGCTGGCGCGCCGCCACAATACCGTGGTCGACTTTGAAGTGACCGTGCCGGAGTTGTTGCTCAAGCAGGAGCAACGGACGCGCACGATTTTCAACTTCGTCTTAGGCGCCATTGCGTCGATTTCATTGATTGTGGGCGGCATCGGCATCATGAACATCATGCTGGCCTCGATTCTCGAGCGCATTCGCGAAATCGGAGTGCGACGTGCAATGGGAGCGACGCAACGGGACATCCTGTTTCAGTTTCTCGCCGAAGCGGTGCTGATCTCCGTGGCCGGCGGCATGGCCGGCATTCTCCTGGGTTGTGCGTTCAGCATCGCGATTGAGCGCGTCGCGGGCATTACGTCCATCGTATCTGGTGCCAGCGTGCTGGTGGCGTTCGGCGTGTCGTGCAGCGTTGGATTGGCCTTCGGGATTGTGCCCGCGCACCGCGCGGCCCAGCAGGATCCCATCACCTGTTTGCGCTATGAGTGAGGTCATGAATCGTATGGCACAAAGTCGGTTGGCACGCGCCATCGTCTGCGCGACGGTATGCGCGCTGGTTATCGCGAGCGTGCTCCCCGCGCAGCAAGCGCCCGCGCCGCTTACGCTAGAAGCGGCAATCGCGCTGGCGCAGCAAAACGGCGCGCAAGCCAAGGCAGCGGTTGGTTCGCGCGACGCGGCCCGTGCCCGCGACCGCGCGTTTTCAACGCAGTACTTTCCGTTACTGTCGGTCGGCGGAACCGCGCCGTCGTACACCCGCTCCATTACGCCCGTCATTCAACCGGACGGCGCGACGCTGTATCGCCCGTTGCAGCAAACCACATCGGGGTTAACGGCGATCGTCACGCAACGCGTGCCGTTCACGAATACCACGCTGTCGTTCAGCTCCGGCCTGAGTCGCGTGCAGCGCTCAGGTGCGAACGGCGTGATGACCTGGTCGTCAACGCCGTTCCAGATTGGGCTCTCGCAGCCGATTTTCCGCGCGAATACGCAGGCGTGGGATCGCGCGCAGCAGGAGTTGCGATACACCTCGGCCGAGCGACGATATCTTGAGGCGCGCGAAGATGTCGCATTGTCTGCGACGGCATCGTTCTTTGACTTGTTCAGCGCCACCACCAACGTGGCGAACGCGCAGACCAACGCCCTGACGAACGACACGCTGTATACGCTCAATAAGGGGCGGTTTGAGGTCGGCAAGATTGGCGAGAACGATCTCTTGCAGAGCGAGTTGGCGCTGCTGCGGGCACGAGCGGCGCTCGATGATGCGAAGCTCGCCCAGGAACGTGCGCTGGCGCAGTTTCGGTTGATCGTCGGGCTGGCGCCAAACACGCCCGTGGCACTGGCTGTTCCGTCGTCGCTACCAACGATCGACGCCGATACGTCGATTGCGATGGCGCAGGCTCGTCGCAACAGCTCGCAGATGTCCGACGCCGAGTTGGCTGAAGTGTCGGCCGATCGTGCTGTCAGCGAATCGCGATGGAACGGCGGCGCAGGCGGTAACCTGACCGCGAGCTACGGCTATAACGCGACGGCCGGCACCGCTCCTGATGCCTACAAGAACCTATTGGATGCGCAGCAGCTGTCGCTGTCTGTTCAGATTCCGGTGTGGCAGTGGGGCGCACGCGGCGCGCAGATGGACGCAACGAAGGCCGAACGCGCGGCGGCGAAGAGCACGGCCGAGAACACCAGGGCGCAGGTCGAGCTCAACGCGAGATTTGCCGCGTTGCAGCTCACGCAGGCCAGCCGGGCACTGACCATCGCGGCGAAGGCCGACACGGTGGCCGCCAAGCGCTTTGAGGTCGCGTACAACCGCTACGTGATTGGCCGCATCAGCATTGATAACCTGTATCTGGCGCAGAGCGAGAAGGATCAGGCGCTCACCAGTTACGTGCAGGCACTGCGCGGATTCTGGAGCGCGTACTACCAGCTGCGCAAAACAACATTGTACGACTTCGAGAAGCGCGCGTCCCTTCGCTGACGCGCGCTCCTCGAGGGCGTTTACCAGATCTTCACGCGGTCAGAGGGCGCGCGATACATCTTGTCGCCCGCCTTCACGCCGAAGGTCGCGAGGAAAATGTCGTTGTTCACGAGCGGCACGAACGCGCGGTACGGTCCGGGCGAATGCGGATTGGTGAGCAACTGATTGCGTAGGGCTTCGTCGCGCTGCTTGGTGCGCCAGATCTGCGCGAAGCCCATGAAGAAGCGCTGGTCGCCGGTGAGTCCGTCAATCACCGGCGCGGGCTTGCCGCCGAGCGAGATTTTGTAGGCGCGATAGGCCTGCGCGAGACCACTGAGATCGCCGATGTTCTCACCCATCGTGAGGCTGCCGTTGATGTGCAGATCATCGATGGGATTGATGGCATCGAACTGCGCGCCCAGCTTCTTGGTGCGCTGATCGAAGTTGGTAGCATCGTCGGCACTCCACCAATCGCGCAGGTTTCCGAAGCCGTCCGACTTACGCCCCTGATCGTCAAATCCGTGGCCGATCTCGTGTCCGATCACGGCGCCGATGCCGCCGTAGTTCACGGCATCGTCGGCGTTCACGTCAAAGAACGGGGGCTGCAGAATGGCGGCGGGGAACACGATCTCGTTGTTGGACGCGTTGTAATACGCGTTCACTGTTTGCGCGGTCATACTCCAGCGTGAGCGATCGACCGGCTGGCCGAGTCGCGCGACGGTTTCGTCGTACTGCGCCATCTTCGCGCGCATGACGTTGCCGATGAGATCGTCGCGGCGGATCGTGATGGCCGAGTAGTCTTTCGGCTGATCGGGGTAGCCGATTTTGACCGTGAAGTGCGACAGCTTTTCCTTCGCGGCCGCCTTGGTGGCGGGGCTCATCCACTCGAGGCTGTCGATGCCCACCGAGTACGCGTTGATGAGGTTCTTCACGAGCGCGTCCATGCGCGCCTTGGCTTCGGGTTTGAAGAAGCGCTCGACGTACATCTTGCCCGTGGCGTCGGGCATCACCGCTTCCGTGCCGCTGACAGCGCGCTTCCAGCGCGGCGCCAGTTCCTGCTGCCCCGAGATGACCTTGCCGCGGAAATCGAATTTCGCCTGTACGAATGCCTTGGGGAGCTCGTCGGCGTTGGCGTCGAGCAGCTTGGACGTGAGATACTCACGCCACGTGGCCGCGGGGGTGTTCTTGAGCAACGAATCGACCGCTTGCACATAGTCGGGCTGACGCACGATCACGTCGCTCGCCTTCTCGAGCTTCGCATCGGTCATGTACGTCTTCCAATCGTACGACGGCGTGAGCTTGGCGAGATCGGCGACGGACATCTTGTTGTAGGTCGCGTTGCGGTCACGCGCTTTCACGCGGTCCCACTGCTTCTGCGCGATGGTGGTTTCGAGCGCCAAGATGCGTTGCGCAGCGCCGCTTGGGTCGGGCTGACCCGCGGCGGTGAAGAGCTTCGTGAGGTACGCAACGTACGCGGTGCGCGCGGCGGCGCTCTTTGCATCGTTGCGCAGATAGTAGTCGCGATCGGGCATGCCTAAGCCGCCCTGATTCACCGACACGATGTTCACCGACGACGCCTTGGGATCTTGCCCAACGCCGACGGTGATGGGTCCCTGAATACCCAGCTTTGCAAAGTGCGCAAACGTCGCGGGCAACTGCGCCGACGAAGTCACCGCGGCGAGCGTTTTGAGTTCACCGGCGAGTGGCGTGACACCCAGTCGCTCGATGCGCGCCGAGTCCATGTACGCGGCGTAGAGATCACCGATCTTGCGTCGTTCGGCGGGGCTCGCGGCGTTCACGCCAACTGTGACCTTCGCCGCTTCGTCGACTTTGGGTGGCGCCTTCGCGGCCTCTTCGAAGAGCGTGTGCATGCCGTTGCGGCTCTTCTCGGCCAACTCCTGAAACGCGCCGGCGCCCGTTTGATCGGGCTTGATGACCGTCTTCTTCAGCCATCCGCCGTTGACGTAGCGGAAGAAGTCGTCTTGCGGGCGGACGGACTTGTCGAAGTTGGTGGTATCGATGCCGCTGGTGCGCTTTTGCGCAAAGACCGGAGACGCGGCGATCGCCATAAGCGAAATCGACGCGACGAGTCGCGAAAGTGGTCGGGCTGTTGACGGTCGCATAGTCTGTACGAGCAAAAGTGGTCTAGCGGTTACGGGAACTGCGGCGGCGCGATGCGCTTCTTGGTCGCCTGCTCAAACGCGTACGCCAACTTGATGAGCGTGGGCTCGCTGCACGCGAGTCCGGTAAACGTCACGTTAAACGGCGCCGGTTTCGGCGTGAAGCCCGCCGGGAACGCCTGCGCACCGGTGCCCTGCGGCACGGGCACGAACGCGTACGGCACGGTCACGCTCGGATAGCCGGTGCGCGCGGCGATGTTGGCGCTCGACACGCCGGGGAAGAGCAGTGCATCGAGCTTGTTGCTCTTGATGGCAGCGTCGAGGCCTTGTGTGGCCGAAAGCAAAATGTCTTTGCGACGATCGGCGTCGTAGCGCTCGCGATCGGCGCGCACGTCCATCTCGTCGGCGGCGTCGAGGTTGGCCTGACCGTACTTCATGCTGCCGCCGCGCGCGTGCGCGACGTTCCACACGCGGAGTTCGGTGAGTGACTTGAGTGGTGCTTTGTCGCCCAGCGACTGCAGCCAGAGGTTGAAGTCGCGCTTCATGCCGTACTTGAATGCAATCGAGCAGTCGGCGTCGCGCCCTTTGCCCTGTTCGAGTCCGCTGCAGACGTTCCAGTCGAGGAAGTTGTCGGCCGCCTTGGGCGCGAGCACACTCGGGATATCGGCCGGATCCACCACCTCGGCGCCGCGCGCTTTGAGCAGCGCGATCACCTCAGTCATCGCGGACTTCTGTGCGTCAGTCAAACCGCCGCGGCCCGTGGTGCTGCTCCCGGACGTCACGCGGTCGTAGAAAAACGCGCGCGGCACACCGATGCGCGCGCCTTTGAGTGACTGCGCGTCGAGAAATTTCGTGTAGTCGCGGCCTGCGGGTGGCGGGCACTTCTTGGTATCGACGTCGTTGGGATCTGGCTGCGCGCCTTCCATGGCGCCGAGCATGATGGCCGCATCGGTCACGCTGCGCGTCATCGGGCCCGGCGTGTCCTGGTCGGCGGTAATGGGAATCACGCCCCAGCGACTCACGCGCCCCACGGTGGGCTTGATGCCAACCAGAAAGTTCTGCTGCGACGGCGACAACACAGAGCCCGACGTTTCCGTGCCCACATTGCCGATCCAGAACGACAGGTTGGTACCCACGCCACTCGACGAACCACCGGTACCCAGCACGGGGCGACCGTCGTCGACGCCATCGCGCGGATCGCGCCGCGGATCCCATGGATTCATGCTGTAGCCGTTCACGCCGTTGTAGTTGCCCGGCATGCCCGTGGCCATCCAGTTGGCGAGCTCGGTGAGTTGCGTCTTAGCAATAATGATTGCGCCCGCTGCTTTGAGATTTGCGGTGAGCGTCGCGTCGAACGAGGGCACGAAATCGCTGAAGGCAAGCGCGCCGCCCGTGGTGCGCAAGTCTTTCGTGAAGATGTTGTCTTTGAGCGCGATCGGAATGCCGTGCAGTGGTCCGCGCACTTTGCCGGCGGTGCGCTCCTTGTCGAGCGCGTCGGCTTCAGCCAGTGCGTTGGGATTCACCGTGATGATGGCATTCACGCGATCTTCGTACAGCGCAATGCGCGCCAGATACTCCTTCACGAGCTGGCGCGACGTGAGTCGACCCGATTCGAGCGCGGCGCGCACGTCGGCGATGCTGGCTTCGACCACCGAGAATGGCGCGGCCGGCGCAGTGCCCTTCTTGGTCGCCTGCGCGGCGAGTGGGGATGTCGCAAGCGGTGAGGCGGCGAAGCACGCCAGGAGCAGTATCGAGCGGGCGCGAGAGAGCATCGGGGAGTTCGGCAAATAGAGTGGAATCGTCAGTCGGTCGGCGGCGGCTCAACGGGCTCGGCAAGGAGGGCCAGTGCGGCTTCGAGATACTCCGGCGGCACGCGAATCGTCACGCCGCGCGGCGTAATTCCCTGATAACCGAAGCCGAGCAGACCGACAGTGTCGCCTTCGTCACGAGCGGCCGGAATATCTTCGGCGTCAAGTCGGGCGATGACAAGGTCAGCTTCAAAGCCGGTGGCGACCGTCTGAACGGCCGGCCAGGCATGAGACATTGGCACTCCTTGCAACGAGGTGAGTCGATCGCGCTCTTGTTCGTAAGCTAGCTCGGCGTGCGATCGCGCGGTTGACCGCGTGGTTGCGGCCGCGTTGAATGGGAGAATGCAGATCTTCCATAACCCTGTGCACGCGCTCCACGCTGGCCGCTTCGAGATGCATCGCGGTCGTCTCGTCCCCTACCACGAGACGCCGGACCGCCTCGACTTTGTCGTGCAGGAGGTGCGACGCCGACGCATCGGCGATCTGCGCCCGCCGCAGCCGCTCGAGATGTCGCGGCTCGAACGGGTGCATGACGGGGAGTATTTGCAGTTCCTCGCCAACGCGTGGAAGGAGTGGGTCGCTCTCGATGAGGCCAATGTCGACATGGACATTCTGCCGTCGGTTTGGCCCAATCACGGACTCCGTCGCGACGCGACGCCGTCCAACTTTTCGGCGCGGGTGGGACAGTTCACGTTCGATGCTGGTACTCCGATCACGGCAGGAACGTGGGATGCCGCACGCGCGGGTGCTGCCTGTGCGGTCGATGCCGCGATGGTGGTATCGAAGGGCGCGCGGGTATCGGCAGCACTGACCCGTCCGCCCGGACATCACGCGGGTTACAACTTCAGCGGCGGCTATTGCTTTCTCAATAACTCGGCGATCGCCGCGCAAACGTTGCGCGACGGCGGTGCATCACGTGTGGCCATGGTCGACGTGGACTACCATCACGGCAACGGTACGCAGGAAATCTTCTACGAGCGCAACGACGTGCTCACGATATCGTTGCACGGCGATCCGACGACGGAATATCCGTTCTATCTGGGCTACGCCGACGAAGTCGGACGCGGGCGCGGCGAGTCGTTCAATCGCAACGTGGTCTTCCCGGTGGGCACCGATTTCGCGACGTGGAGCGAGGGACTCGACGACGCGCTGCGCGAGGTGCGAGCGTTCAAGGCCGACGCGCTGGTCGTTCCGCTTGGTGTGGACACCTTTGTCGGTGATCCGATTTCGCGTTTCACGTTCACGAGCGACGATTTCACCGCGATGGGACGTCGGCTGGCGCAGTGCGCGCTACCGACGGTGTTCGTAATGGAAGGCGGGTACGCGGTGGACGCCCTGGGGATCAACATCGCGAACGTGCTGGAGGGCTTTCTCACGTAACCACGACAGCACTCGCGCGACGGACTATTAGTGCTTGGACGACGCCGGAGCGCCAGTGAGCTTGAGTCGCCGCAGTAACGGCCCCATCGTGAGCCCCTGGCCGAGAATCGAAAGCAACACGACGCCAAACGTCATGGCGACCACGAGCTCGCGATTCGGGAAGTCGGCGGGCAAGCCGAGTGCCAGCACCATCGAGAGTCCGCCGCGCAATCCGCCCCAGGTGATGATGCTCAGCCATGCCGGTGCAATTCGCTCCGGTGTGCGATGCAGGGCCATCCCGACCGTTCCCACGACAATGCCACGACCGATGGTGACGGCGAGGAACGCCGCAACGATTGCGGGCCACACCGTGAGTAGTTCGGCGATGCGCACTTCGAAACCGATGAGCAGAAACACCAGCGAATTCAGCGCGAACGCGAGATACTCCCAGAACACCTCCACCGCCATGCGCGAGTTCTCCGACATGCCGGTGCGTGCGCCGAAGTTGCCGCAGACCAGACCGGCGGCGACTGTGGCGATGATCCCCGACACGTGGAACTGTTCGGCCGCGAGAAACGAGCCGTACGCGGCGAGCGTGGTGACCGTGATCTCGAGCATCGGGTCTTCGAGCCAGTGGATCAGATACGACGCGGCAAATCCGACGGCGATGCCGACAGCCGCTCCGGCGCCGACCACGAGCACAAAATCGAACGTCATCCCCAGCGCCGTGATTGGGGCGCCCGTAACGAACGCGAGGATGAGTGAGAAGAAAACCACCGCGGTGCCATCGTTGAGCAGACTCTCGCCTTCGAGCAGCAAGCCGAGTCGCTTGGGTACACCCAGTTGGCGAAAGAGCGCGACGACGGCGATGGGATCCGTGGCCGCGATGATCGCCGCGAACACCAGCGAGTAGCGCCAGTCGAAGTTGTTGGCCAAGTGCAGTGCACTGACGAGCGGCGCAAGAATCAGGGCAGTCAGCAGCATCGACGCCGCGACGCCCGGCACCGCGAGCGAGATCAACGCGCGCTTGTTGCGCCAAAACTCTTTGAATTCGATATGAAACGCCGCTTCGAAAATCAGCCCCGGCAGAAAGACGGCGAAGAGCAAGTCTTTCGTCAGGCGCGGCGGCTCGAACGCATTGATGCTGCCCAGTCCCAATCCCGCGAGCACGAGCGCGACAGTGTACGGCAGGCGCAGTGGTCGCGCGAGGAGCGCGACGGCCGTTGCCGTGAGAAAGAGCAGGAGGATGCGAACTTCAGGATGCATCGCCGATGAGATGATTTGAGAGATGGCTTTGCAAATAGTTCCACACAATCTAGATCGCTACGTCACAGGCGCACGAGGGACGAATTGATAAATCGCAATCACTGAAATGCCTTGACCCGCCCGGGCTCAGCGGTTTCTTTGAGAATGACCGATGGTCCGGACGGAAGCTCGAGCCGGTGCCCACCAAGAATCTGTAATCGCGTGCGTGCTCCGCGAAGTCAGTAGTCGTGTCTGCCACCGGGTTTACGTGAGCGGCACGAGCAAGGGATCGGTACTCTATGCGCCTGTCGCTTCGGTTCGTTGTTCCACTGCTCATTGTGCTGGTGGCGATGGCGTATGCGGTCGTGCCGCTCGTCGATCGACTCACCATTCGCTGGTTCATGCGCGATCTCGACATGCGGGCCAACTTGGTGGCGCGCGCGGTCGAAGATCCGTTGCAAGATCTGCTGCGCAACGGCAACCAAACGCGACTACGACAGTTCTTTGCCAAAATCGCGCTCGACGAGCGCATCTTCGCGCTGGGCTATTGCGCGTCTGACTCGGCGACGCCGCTCGCGACTTCTACGCTGCCGCCATCCGTGCGCTGCGATTCGCTGGCGCGGTTCGAGCAGCCCGAAACCGAAGGGCACCTCCTGACGAGTGAGAACGGCCCGCTGCTGGTCTCGGTGCGTGCGTTAGCCGCCGATTCCGGCACGCCCGGCCATCTGGTGCTGGTGCACGATATGAGTTTCGTCACGCGGCGCTCGGTAGAAACACGAAAATATCTGGTGGTATTTTTCGGCGCGCTCGCCATCACCGTCTCACTCATCACGGTCGTCGTGGCGCAGCTGAGTTGGCGCGGTTGGGAACAGGGGCTGCGCGCATTGCTGCGTGGCGAAGGGTTGCTACGCCCTGCGGCGACCGCCGAACGTCCTGAGCTGCGACCAATCGCACGCGATTTGCGGGCGCTCATTCAGGATATTCAAGCGGAGCACCGCACACGCGAGGAGGAGCAGACACCGTGGGACGCGAGAGCGCTGCGCGCGATCCTCGACGGTGAGCTGCGCGGCCAGGAGGTCATCGTCGTATCCAATCGCGAGCCGTATCTGCACATGCAGCAGGGCGACGACGTGGTCGTGAAGCAGCCAGCCAGTGGATTGGTGACGGCGCTCGAACCAATCATGCGCGCCTGCTCGGGCACGTGGATTGCGCACGGATCGGGAACTGCCGATCGGCTGGTGGTTGATCGTCATGATCGCATTGAGGTGCCAACCGAAATGCCGGCCTATCGCCTGCGACGGGTCTGGCTCACGCCGCAGGAGGAGACGGGGTACTACTACGGGTTTTCGAACGAAGGGCTGTGGCCGCTCTGTCATATCGCGCACGTTCGACCGACGTTTCGCGAGGAAGATTGGCGTCAGTACGTGGCGGTGAATACCAAGTTTGCGAACGCGGTGGTGCAGGAGGCCAAGTCGAGCGATCCCATCGTGCTCATTCAGGACTACCACTTTGCGCTGCTGCCGCGTCTGGTGCGGGAACGCCTGCCCAACGCAACGATCATCACCTTCTGGCACATTCCGTGGCCGAACCCGGAAGCGTTCGGAATCTGTCCGTGGCGCGACGAACTGCTTGATGGCCTCCTGGGCAGCAGCATACTCGGCTTTCACACTCAATTTCACTGCAACAACTTCGTCGACACCGTCGATCGATTCCTCGAAGCCCGCGTGGATCGCGAAACGTTTGCCGTTTCGTATCGCCGAGAGACGACCGCCATCAAACGTTACCCGATTTCCGTCGAATGGCCGCCGTCGGCGCATCTGATGGAGTCCGCCGTGATGCAGGCGCGGCGCGCCGTGCGGAAGCGGCATCAACTGCCCGACACCCACGTTGTTGGCGTCGGTGTCGATCGTCTCGACTACACAAAGGGTATCGAGGAGCGACTGCGAGCGGTGCAGCGATTTCTCGAGTTGCACCCGGAGTGGGTGGGGCGATTCTCGTTCATTCAAATCGCGGCACCCACGCGATCGAGTATCGATCAATATCAGGCGTACGAAGGACGCGTGCGGGCCATGGTGGCGCGCATCAACGCGCAGTTTGCGGGCGCCGCCCATCCGGCGATTATCCTGCACGCCGAGCATCATGAGGCGGCCGATGTCTATGAGTACTACCGTGCAGCGGATCTGGTGTTTGTCAGCAGCCTGCACGACGGGATGAATCTGGTCGCCAAAGAGTTCGTCGCGTCGCGTGACGACGAGCAAGGCGTGCTGATTCTGAGCCAGTTCACCGGCGCGGCGCGCGAGCTGCCGGAAGCCATCATCGTGAATCCGTATGATGCCGAGGACTGCGCGCATGCCTTGGAACTTGCCGTCACGATGCACCCCGACGAGCAGCGGGCCCGCATGCGCTTGATGCGCGGACTCGTGCGCGAGTTCAACGTGTTTCGCTGGGCGGGACGAATGATGATCGACGCCGCAGGCGTACGCCGCCGCTCTCGGCTGCACGAACGCTTCACTCCACCGGCGCGACGTGACCAGTCTCGCCGTATTCGGTTGGCTTGACTATGCCGCGACCACGCCGCAGTACCGTATTCCGGGCACCTCCTGCTCCGATGAGTGAGTGGGCGTACTTTCTCGACTTCGATGGCACACTGGTGGAACTGGTCGATCGCCCCGATGCGGCGCGCGTCGATGCCGACGTGCGCGAGATACTCGCCACCCTGACGGACGCCACGGGCGGCGCGGTGGCACTCATCTCGGGTCGAACCATTGCTGATCTTGAGGAGCACTTTGGCCGGAGCAGTGTGCTGATGGCCGGCCAACACGGTGCCGAACGCATTTCAGCGCAGGGACAGCGACTTGCGCCAGCAATCGCGCCGTCAGCGCTCGACGCTGCGCGGGAGTTTCTTCGCCGCGTGTTGCCAACGCACAAGCGATTGCTGCTTGAAGACAAAGGCCAGTCGTTGGCACTGCATTACCGCCTGGCGCCGACGATGGCCAGCTTTGCCCATCAAGCGATGCGCGCTGCGCAGCACCGCGCCCCCGATGGATTCGTAGTCACCACGGGGAAGTGCGTGGTCGAGCTGCGCATGGGAGACCGGGACAAGGGTGATGCGATCGCTGACTATATGCGCGAGATGCCGTTTCAGCATCGTCGTCCGGTCTTCATCGGTGATGATCACACCGACGAAGCGGGCTTCGAGATGATCAACCAACTGGACGGCCTGTCGGTGAAAGTCGGGCCGGGCGCGTCATCCGCGCAATGGCGTCTGGCCGACGTCGCCGCCGTTCGGCGCTGGCTTGGACAGGTGGCCAATCAGGAGCGTCCAACTGTCGGCGCCCGCATTCCACAATCACCAATGATGCATGCAGACGCTTGATCTCGGCCTGATCGGTAACGGCGCGATTAGTGCGCTCATCAACCGCAGTGGCGACGTGGTTTGGGCGTGTATGCCGCGGTTCGACGGCGATCCCGTCTTTTGTTCGCTGCTTCGCGAAGATGACACGTCAGCGGCGGGGGAATATCGCATCGAACTCGCTGATCTTGCCGACACGACGCAAGACTACGTGGAGAACACGGCCGTCTTATGCACCCGACTCACGGATAAGCATGGCGGCGAAGTGGAGGTGCTCGACTTTGCGCCCCGGTTCGTGCAATTCGGGCGCGTGTTCTCGCCCACAACGTTGATTCGCCGCATTCGCCGCGTGCGCGGGCAGCCTCGCCTCCGTGTCGTGATGCGACCAGGCAACGGCTATGGCGCCACCGGAGCGACGGTCACTTCGGCCAGCAATCATCTTCGATTCATCGGCGACGAGTCAACGCTCCGACTGACCACCGATATCCCGCTCACCTATGTGCTTGAGCCGCGCTGGTTTCTGCTCGACGATCACGCGACGTTAATTCTCGGCCCCGACGAGTCTCTGCAAGAGTCGGTCGAAGCGCTTGGTCGGCGATTTCTTGAGGAGACGCTTTCGCATTGGCGCAGCTGGGTGCGGGCGTTGGCCATTCCGTTCGAGTGGCAAGATGTCGTGATTCGCGCCGCGATCACGCTCAAACTCAACGCGTTCGAAGACACCGGCGCGATCGTCGCTGCCATGACTACGTCGATCCCCGAGGCGGCCTTCAGTCGGCGCAACTGGGATTATCGGTACTGCTGGATCCGCGACGCCTACTTCGTGGTCGATGCGCTCAATCGGCTCGGCGCCACGCAAACGATGGAACGGTATCTCGGATTCCTCCTCAATCTTGTCGCCTCCGCGCCCGACGGGACGCTCCAACCGCTTTATACCGTAAGCGGGCGCGGGCAGCTGGAAGAGCGCGAGATCACCTCGCTCGACGGGTATCGCGGAATGGGGCCGGTGCGCATCGGCAACGAGGCGTATCGGCAGCGACAACACGATGTCTATGGCGCGGCCGTGTTGGCGGTGGCCCACGTGTTCTTCGACAAGCGACTCGATCGCCGCGGCGACGCGCACCTCTTTGCGCGTCTCGAACGGCTCGGGCAGCACGCGAGCGAATTGTTCGACCAGCCTGACGCGGGCATCTGGGAACTGCGCGGTCGCGAGAGCGTGCACACCTTTTCCAGCGTCATGTGTTGGGCGGCGTGTGACCGACTCGCTCGAATTGCCCGGCAGCTGTCGCTGTGGGAGCGCGCCGACTATTGGCGCGAAAGAGCCAACACGATGCATGCCGAAATCAGTTTGCGCTGTTGGAATTCATCACTAGGGTGCTACGTCTCGACGATGGACGGCAGCGAGCTGGACGCTTCGCTTCTGCGCTTGCACGAGGTCGGATTCGTTCGCGGAGACGATCCCCGGTTTATCGCGACCGTCGATGCCGTCGGTCGCACGCTGAAGCGAGGGCACTACATCTTCCGCTACGTCAGCGAGGACGACTTCGGCGCGCCCGAGAACGCGTTCCTGGCGTGCACCTTCTGGTATATCAACGCGCTCGCCGCCATCGGTCGAGGCGACGAAGCCCGCGTGCTGTATGATCAGGTGCTCAGCGCACGCAATCACGTCGGACTGCTGGCCGAACACATCGACCCGGTCACGCAGGAGCAGTGGGGTAATTTTGTGCAGACCTACAGCATGGTCGGGTTGATCACGTCGGCCGTTCGATTGTCCTCACCGTGGGATGAGGCCTTCTGAACGCGACCGGCCGGAGTCGCTACGGCTCGCGGCGATGGATCACGCGAAGGTCGTTCACGCCGAAGCGCAGCGCGAGAAATGCCTCGACGCGTCGTTGCTCGGTGGTGGACGGTAACGTTCGCCACGTCACCACGGCCTCAAGCGAGCGGGCGCTCGAGGCGGTGTCGCCTCGCGACGCGACGGTGCCCACGCTCAGCGTTTGTACGGCGGGTGTGATTGCAGCCAACTCTCGAAATACCGCGGTGGTCGGCAACTCGCGGGCGCGCGAATCTCGCAATTCGGCCGCCAGAGCGGTCATGGCTTGACGATCTTCATCTGACGTCGTCTTCGGCGCGAAGTCCTTGGACAGACGCTGGCGGAGCTGTTCGCCAAGTGCGTCGAGCGTGGCTCCTTGCTCGAGCGGTTGACGCAGCTGCAGGCGCGTACGCGCGAGGCCGTAGTCCGACAGACGGGCACGCAATGAATCAACGCCCCCGGGCGGGAACGGCTGGCCTAACACCGTGGCGGAGATGGTGGAACTGTCCCGATCATAGCGAAGATCGAGATTGAGCACGGTGCGCTCCCCGCCGCGAATCTGCTCCGTGACGAACCGACGTGCCGAACGCTGAAATCGGGTTTCCTGAACCACGATGTAGCCGGTGTAGATGCTCGGTACCACGAGTGCCACAATCAGCACAATAATTGCCGAATGCACGCGTCGCGTTTGCGCCGGGTCCATCTGCGCGACCAGTGGAAATCGCAGCCCGCGCACGAAGAGCAGTGTGGCAAGCGCAATGAACAGCGCATTAATCAGAAAGAGATGAATCGCGCCTATGAAAAACCAGAAATCGAGGTGCGCCAGTCCGAAGCCGGCGGTACAGAGCGGCGGCATGAGCGCCGTCGCGATGGCGACACCGGGTACGATGTTGCCACCACCGGTGCGTCGTGACGCGGCGACAATTCCAGCTGAGCCGCCAAACAGGGCAATCAACACGTCGTACAACGTTGGACGCGTGCGCGCGAGCAACTCCGACTGGGCGTCGGTCAACGGCGAGATTGAGAAATAGACAGTGGAGGCGACCAGCGCGATGACCGTCGCGATGAGCAGGTTGCGCACGCTGCTTCGCAGCAATGTCAGATCATCGGTAGCCAGCGAGAAGCCAATTCCGACGATCGGTCCCATCAACG
This sequence comes from uncultured Gemmatimonadaceae bacterium, assembly GCA_966096095.1. Lineage (GTDB taxonomy): Bacteria > Gemmatimonadota > Gemmatimonadetes > Gemmatimonadales > Gemmatimonadaceae > Gemmatimonas. Next base: position 42,072 of record CBHTUR010000001.1, read on the forward strand.
GCGAGATGAGCATCGCGCCGATGATGACCGGTGTCGAATTCACGTTGAGGCCAACCGACGCAATCAGAATAGCAAAAGCGAGCGCCCACACATTAGCGCTCGAAAGATCGGCGTCGGCTCGCACGCGAGCGGTCGTCGCCTCAACGTCTGTATCATCGCGCAGCGCGAACACACGCTGCGCCAGTCCGATTACCGGATGCTCATTCGTCGATGCCATCAGGCGCGCCCGAAGTGTTGCGGGTCAGTCGATGTACTCGGTCAGTGAGCGTTCCTTCCTTCACCCGTAGCGCGCGCCGATCGACGTCGCCGATATCGCCGCCCAGCTCGACTTCGAGCCCAGCCGATTTGGAGAAGCCGAGCTTCTGACTAGCGTACACGCTGCGGTGCCCGACGAAGAGAAACGCCGTTGCGGCAGCGAGGGCCGCGTACACACCCTCGTGTGGCGGCAGCAACTCAATGGCCATCACTGCCGCAGCGATTGGGGTGTTAGCCGCCGCGGCGAGCACCGAGACAAATCCGAAGGCGGCGAGCAGCGTCGTGGGTACGCCGAAGAGTCCAGCCATCGCGGCGCCCGCGGTCGTGCCGATGAAGAAGATTGGCGTCAGGATGCCTCCGCTGCCGCCGGTTTCGAGCGTAATGGCGGTAGCGGCGATCTTGACGAGAAACGCCGTGGCCACAACAGGTATGGTGCCTGAGAGCGCGCCATCGATTGTTGACGTACCGAGTCCCGCATACTGCGGACCGGCGGACAGATAGATCGCAATCAACGCAACGCCGCCCAACGACGCGACGACGAACTTGTTCAGCGCGAGCCGCGATAGCCCGCGCTCGAACGCGCGAAGGGTCTCGATTAACAACAAGGCTACCAGTCCGAACCCGCCGCCTGAGCCGATGGCCGTGATGATCATGCGCACCTGGCCGACGTTCGTGACGGTATCGTGCAAAATGGGGAACGGCGCGACTGTGCCGCAGGCCAAGTGCCCAACGATGCCCGCTACCATCGCGGGGAAAATGACGGTGTAGTCGAGACGACCGAGATAGAGCACCTCGACGCCGAACAGCGCACCGGAAACGGGAGTTCCAAACACAGCGGCGAAACCGGCGCTGATGCCGCAGATCACAAGTCGCCGACGATCCTCGTCGCGCAGCCGAAGCAGATCGGCGAAGGCACTGGTGATGGCCGCGCCGATCTGAGCAGCCGGCCCTTCCTTTCCAACCGAGCCGCCAAAAGTGAGCGTGAGCACGGTCGCGCCGAGCTTCACCGGAGCAATGAGCCAGTCAATGCGTCCGGACCGCTGGTGCACGGCGGCAATGACCGCTTCGGTGCCGTGGCCGCTCGCTTCGGGCGCAAACTTGCCAATCAGCCAGACGCACAACGGCATCACGAGCGGCAGGAACCAGAACGCCGAAAATCGGCTGTGCGAAACGTCGGCAAAAAGTCGCGCCGACTCGTTCAATGCCCAGAGGAAGCCGCGAGTACCCCATCCCACACAGAGGCCGGCTGCGGCGCCGAGCACTGACCACTTCAAGGTGCTGATGAGGAGCGCCGTATGCTCTGTGTACCACTGGCTCTCGTTGGCGAGACGAGGTGCTGCCGGTTCCGAATGGCGCATGTACGAAGAGTAATCGCAGGCGCGCCGCATTGGGACATCGGCGGCGATAAAATTCTACGCCTCGCTGCTCGCGAATGCATTACGTTGTCAGTGCCGAACGCTACTCTCGTCCCCGACCGCTACTCGCTCTCGCTGCGTGACTGCACCGAACGTCGTTGTCTCCAACGCACCGACTCCCGAAGCCGTCCTCCACGACGTCTTCGGCTTTGACGAATTCCGCCCCGGTCAACGCGAAGTCATCGACGCGGTGCTCGCGGGAAAGGACTGTATTGCGCTCATGCCCACGGGCGCGGGCAAGTCGCTGACCTACCAACTGCCGGCGCGGTTACTCAGTGGCACGGTGCTCGTGATCTCGCCGCTCATCTCGCTCATGAAGGATCAGGTGGACGCGGTGGCAGGGCTCGGATTTTCGGTGGCCACGATCAACTCCACTTTGTCGCTCGACGAGCGACGCGAACGCATGGACGCGTTTCGCGCGGGCAAGTACGAACTGGTGTTTCTCGCCCCTGAAGCGCTCGACGGCTACCTCGGCGATTTCGTGCGCGGCTGTCCCATTTCACTGCTCGTGATCGACGAAGCGCATTGCATCAGTCAGTGGGGCCACGATTTTCGTCCGTCGTACCGCCGGTTGCAGGGGCTCAAACAACAGCTCGATGTGCCCGTGCTCGCGCTTACTGCCACGGCGACGCGCCGTGTGGCGCGCGACATTCTGCAGCAACTTGGCATGCGCAAGCCGGCTGGATTCAAAGGGTCGTTCTTTCGCCCCAATCTGCAGATCGCCGTGCGCAAAAAGGGGCAGGGTGGCAACACGCGCGCCGAGATTCTCGCGCTCATTCGCGCGCACGCGGGCGAGAGCGGCATTGTGTACTGTCAGAGCCGCAAGGGTGTGGAACAGACCGCCGAGTTCCTGAACGAGCAGGGCATTCGTGCGTTGCCGTATCACGCGGGGCTCGAGGCCGACGAGCGCGCGCGCAATCAGGAAGCGTTTCAGCGCGACGACGTAGATGTGATGGTCGCCACCGTGGCGTTCGGCATGGGCATCGACAAGTCGAACGTGCGCTTTGTCATTCACCGCGACATGCCCAAGGACATCGAGTCGTGGTATCAGGAGATCGGTCGCGCGGGGCGCGATGGATTGCCGAGTGATTGCGTGATGTTCTATTCGTGGGCCGATGTGAAGATGCACGAGCGCTTTCTCGACGGACTGGAAGACGACGACCTCCGCGCACGCACACGCGCGTCAACCATTGCGCTGTTCGACATGGTGGAGCGCGCGCGTTGTCGGCATCAAGCGCTGGTGGCGCACTTCGACGAAGTCATTGGGCCGTGCGATGGCAGCTGCGACGTGTGTAGCGGCGTAGCGATTGACGTGCGCATTGCCGAGCTGGTCGAGGCCCAGCGGAGCATGACGCGCGGACGTCGCATCGGACTCGGCAACAGTGTGCCCAAGCCGTCACGCGGACCCGACGTGGCGATGTTGGACGACGACGAGCGCGAGCTGTTCGACAAGCTACGCGTGGTGCGTCGTCAGTTGGCCGACGAGTCGGGTGTGCCGGCGTACATCGTGTTCGGCGACAAGGTGCTGCTGGAGATGGTGGCGCGCCGTCCGGCGAGTCGTCGCGAGTTGCTGCTCGTGCCGGGGGTGGGTGAGGCGAAGTTGGAGCGGTATGGGGCGGCGTTTTTGGAGGTGTTGCTTGAGGGGTAGTGAGTTCTGCGCGTTCTAGAACGCGGCCCCTTTTTGCGTGCGTCACGCGACGGAATCGCGGTACCGTAGTCGCGTGGTAAACGCGCTAGCTGGACGCTTGAGCGCTCGCGCGGTAGCATCACGGATGCGACGTCGCCTGCCCGATTAGCAATCGTCCTCTCCCGCACGTTGTATGACGAACCCACAGCCCCCTCAGACCAAGCCAGCGATTCCCGAGCAATTGGGTGCTCGGATGATCGAGGTTTTTCGGCGCGCGGTTCCGCGATTGCCTGATGATGTGAAGACAGTGGTGGTCGATCTCTTCACCGGCGACAACCTCAAGGTATTGGAAGGTGTGCTGGCGGCGTGGACGGCCGCTCACCTGATTGGCGTGGGAGAGCTGATGGACCTCGGCCTCTTGTCGCTCGGCATTTTGTCACTTGGGACGATGGCGTTCGATGTGTCTGGCGCGATCTCGCGCAGCATCGCGAAAACACAGGCCGCCAAGACCTCAGCCGATCTCGACGCCGCCGCGGTGGATCTGGCCAGCGCGATCACGCTCATGGGCGGCCTGCTGTTCAATGCGTTCATCATGCGTTACGCGATGACGAAGGGCACGTCAGTCCGGCCGTCAGTGATGCCGCAGTCGGTGCCGCGCTACTATGCGCTTACCACCGAGGAGTGGTTGTACAACCTTGGCTTTCGGCAGATCGCCCCGCGCGTGCGCAGTGGCGCGACGACCGCTCTGGAGTTCTTCGAACGCCGCCAGAGCTTCGCGAGCGCGAGTGATGTTGCGGGATGGATGAAGGCGATGGACCTGTCAAATCCCGTCACGCTTGCCGGTTTTGACACGGGGGCGGAGTTGGTCGGCTACATGCAGGTCAAGCCGTCCATCGTTGCGCAGCTCAAAGCGAACCCGGCACAGTTTGAGCAGATCATGGCGCAGCTCAAACCCGGTGACTTCGAAGTGGGTCGGTTCTTCACGAAGCCGGGAACGGCGCTCGAGCGGCTGGGCATTGGCGCGGAGAATCGCGTGTTCTGCCGGTTCCGCGTGAACTCACCGGTTGAAGCACTCGAGTCAATCACCGCGCCGGCGAAAGACACATGGACTGTTCGTGCAGGATTTCAAGAGACCGCCAACGGCAGTCGGTGGTATAACGGCCAGCTCGTACAGGGCGGGGCGACACAGTACCTGATACCCGAGGCGCGGTTCATGTCGTTCACCGGCGATTTGCAGATGGTGTCGAGCGGTGCGGGTGTCGGTAGCAAGGCGACGAAGCAGATCCCGCGCATCAAGCTTTACTGAGCGCGCACGGCCCATTTGGCAGCACCGCGAACGCGTTCGTCCTCAGACGCGGTCAATGCCTCCAACGTCGGCGTGTCTTCCTCCGTCCCCACATTCCCCAACACGATCGCCGCATTCCGCTTGAGCATCCACAGCTTCGCGCGCTTGATCGCGCTGCCCTTGAACGCGACAGCGTAGTCATCGGGCTCCATCATCAGGATCTCGCGCGCGAGGGAACGAGTGGACTCGCGCGTAGCGTCTTTCGCAAACATCGCACGCGCCGCGAACGCGAGCTCCTTCAGCGCCGTCGCAAACGACACGTTCCACGGACACACCTCCTGACACACGTCGCAGCCGTACACTCGGTCACCAAGTGCCGCACGCAGCGTTTCGTCGATCGCGTCGCGCAGCTCGATGGTCAGATACGAAATGCACCGCGTGGCATCGAGCACGCGCGGCGCGGCAAACGCCTGCGTGGGACACGCATCGAGACAGCGCGTACAGGTGCCGCAGCGATCGTGCTCGAACGGCGCATCAGTTTCCAGCGCGAAATCGTCAGTCACCTGCACGAATAGCGACGCGATGAAGAAGAACGAACCGATGTTCGGATTGATGAGCATCGTGTTCTTCCCGAACCAGCCAAGCCCCGCGCGTTGCGCCAGGTCGCGCTCAAGAATCGGGCCGCTGTCCACGTACGGCCGCGCGTTGATCGTGAGCCCCGTCTCGGCCTCGAGCCAATGATGCAACTCGCGCACGCGTTCGCGCAGCAACTCGTGGTAGTCATCGCCGCGCGCGTAGCGCGCTACCGAACCGCTCGGTTCACGACCGCCGTAGTTCATTGCTAACACGATCGCGTGCGTCGCACCTTCGTGCGGTAAGCGCGCGTCGCGACGCAACCGAGCGCCGTCGCCGTCGAGATACGCCATTGTGCCGTGATAGCCGGCCGCGAGCCAGGCATCGAAGTGCGAGCGCGTGGTAGGTTCGCCCAACGTGGTGATACCGACCAGGTCAAAGCCCAGTCCGAAGGCCTGCGCCTTGAGCCGCTCTGTGAGTGTGCGGCCGTCTGACAAGGTGCTTACGGCTGCTTGCCGACCCAGCGAGCGAACGCGATCACATCGCGCGCGGGCGGAATGGCGGCTTCATCGCCGTACGCCGTATACATGCGCCACTTCACGTATGTCGCGGCCGGCAACGGCAAGAACGGGAAGCGCGCGTACCACTTCCGATGGCGGAAGCGCCACGCCACGCGAAGCAGATCGACGGCCAGGGGCGGATTGATCAACGCCCTCACCGCGAGCGTGCTCACGAGCCCAATCCAGCTCGATCCGCTCGAAGCGGCGGCAGGTGCGGCGGCAGATGCGGTGGCTGCGCGAGCGGGTTCGGAAGACGCCATGCCAAAAATATACATGCTCGTCACAGTGGCCCTGCGCTGGCATCGATCGCGGCCGCTAGTTTTGCGCCATGGCGCGCATCGTGATCAATACGTGGGGGACCCTTGGCGACCTGAACCCCTATCTCGGCCTTGGCCGAGCACTGCGAGAGCGCGGCCACGACGTGTGCCTGGCGTTGCCGACCCACTACCGGGATTTCGCCGAGCGGGCTGGCCTCGCGTTCGCCAAAGTCGGGTACAGCGTCGACCTCGATGCTCCGGAAACGCAGGCGCAAATCGAGCGCATTCTGAACGATCGCTTCGGCACGCAAAAGATTTTTGAAGAACTCGTGATGGAGCACCTGCGTGACAGCTTTCGCGAGCTGCGCGCCGCCTGCGAAGGGGCGGATATGCTGATCAGTCACACGCTCTCGCTGTCCGCGCCGATCGTCTCGGAGCTGACGGGGATTCGTTGGGTCAGTACGGTGCTGTCGCCGATCTCGTTCGGTAGCGGATTCGAAATGGCGGTGCCACCGCCCGCGCCATGGCTCAAGGGACTCGAAAAGCTCGGTCCCGGCGTCGGCCATTTCTTTGCGCGCTTCATGCGCCGCATCTCGCTCCGCTGGACGGCACCGGTAGCGCAATTGCGACGCGAACTTGGACTGCCGCCCGGTGCGCACCCGATTTTCGAAGGACAACTTCGCGCGCCGCTTGTGCTGGCGATGTTCTCCAGAGTACTTGGCGCGCCACAGCCCGATTGGCCGCCGCACTCGCATGTCACGGGCCAGGTGCGATACGACACGACGGTGACGAGCGATCTCGACCCGGTCGTTCGGCAGTTTCTCGATGAAGGCGACGCGCCGCTCGTCTTTACCTTGGGATCGTCGGCGGTGCACACGGCGGGCCGGTTCTACGACGAAAGCGTCGGCGCGGCGGATCGTCTAGGCAAACGTGCCCTCCTGATGGCGGGAAAGCAGACGATGCAACGCCTCGGCGCATCGCTGCCAAGCAACGTGCTCATGGTCGAATCGGTACCGCACTCGCTGGTCTTTCCGCGTGCAGCGGCCATTGTGCAGCAATGTGGCATCGGCACGCTCACCACGGCGCTCGCGTCGGGGAAGCCGATTCTCAATGTGCCGTTCGCGAACGATCAGCCTGACAACGCTTGGCGCGCTCTGCGACTCGGCACGAGTCGCACGATTCCTCCGTCGCGCTATCGCGCCGACCGCGTAGCGTCGGCGCTTAAGACGCTGCTCGGTGACCATGAGGTGCATCGGAAGGCCGCCGAGGTCGCAAAGACGGTGCAGCAGGAAGACGGGGCACGTGTCGCCTGCGAGCACATTGAGCAATATTTGTCCGCTTCACCTTCGCGCTGAACTCCTGTGAATCTCGACGACTATCAACAGCTCGCCGCCCGCACGCTGGGACGCGACCGCACGCACGAGCAGCAACTCGCCAACGCCGCATTGGGCCTCACCGGCGAAGCCGGCGAAACGGCGGAGCTGATCAAAAAGCATCTCTTTCACGCCACGCCGCTGGATCAGGACGCGTTGGTGAAAGAACTCGGCGATTGCCTCTGGTACATCGCCGCGTTCGCGACGGTGCAGGGGCTCTCCCTCGACGATATCGCGCAACGTAACATCGACAAACTGCGCAAGCGGTATCCGGAGGGGTTCGATCCCGAGCGTAGCCGCAACCGCACCGAGTGACCTCGGTCGCCTGCAGCACGAGACAGGAACTGCCTGACGCAGAGGACGCCGAGTACGCTGAGAAAGGCGTCTTTTCTACTGTGTTTCGATGGAAATTCTCTGCGCCCTCTGCGTCCTCTGCGTCAGGCTGTTTGGTTGGTGGCTACAGAAAGCTCCGCCCGTCGAACTCCAGCGACTCATCGCGAATTCCGAGTAGCTGCAGCGCACTCGGCACGACATCGGTCGTGCGTTGCGGAAGCCGTGCGGGTGCTGTGTCGAGCAGCAGCGGTACCTCCATCTGTTCGCGCAGGAGGGCGCCGTGCGTCGAGACGTGATCGGTCGGTTCGTAGCGCGCGCGCAGATCCCAGTCGGGCGCGGCGGAAAGTACGATGTCGCCCGAACGCGGCGCGCAGACGAGCGATGAAAGCTGGACCAGCGAATCTGCGTACGGCGTTGACTGCGACACGTGCCACGCCGCGTCGGCGTCGAGATCGTGCAGCGAGCCACCGAGTTGCAGCGGGTCGCCTTCGCGAACGACGTACGACCAACGCGCCGCGTGTCCGTCGCCCGCTCGGATAATATCCGCGATTGCGCCGCGCGTGTGATGGACCCGCACGGTTCGCCCGTCGATCGCGATCGCCGCGAGGTCAATCGACGGGCGCGAGAGCAAACCTTCAAGTGTGCTGTTCCAGCGTGTCGCGAGCGCGGGCCACCAGCGTCGAGTGCGATCGGCCGGTTCGAGATACACGTGTGCCATGGCATTGCCGCCAACCATAAGCGCCACGTCGGGGCGTTTGACGCTCAGCTTGGGATGCGCGAGCACTCGATGTCCACGCGATTCAAGCCAGCCGTGCAGATCGTCGTGCTGCGTGACCGGCGCGTGACCGTGATCGCCCACCACCCAAACACGAAGGGATTCGCCCCAGCCATCGCGGTCGGCAATGGCACGCGCGCGCACGATGGCCTGATCGACGTCACGGATACCGTCTCGCACAATTTCTGAATCGCCGCCGTAGGCGTGCGCAAACTTGTCAGGGCTCAACACGGCGAGCATCGAGAGTCGGGGGCGCACGCGCGCGAATCGCCGCAAGAATTCGTCGATCGCATCGCGCTCCATCTGCCGCCATCCCAACGAGTCGCCACGAAAGTGCACGCGCGCGGCGCGGATCATCCAGCTTACGCCACGACCGACGCGACCGTGCGTGGCGCCGCGACCGATCATCATCAGTCCGGCCAGCGACGGCTGCGCCAAGTCGAAGAGCGTTGGTGCGCGCGGATCGAGATCGGCGTCCGTATGCCAGATATCGATGCCCACATAGCTGCGCGCCTGCGCCAGCGACCACCGCAGTGAGCGCGCGCGATCGAACCAGCGCAAGCCAGGCATCCCCACGTGGGCCGGATGTCGGCCCATGACGAACGGCACGTATGCGGGACCAGTCACTGACGGGAACGACGCGGTCACGGTGTGCAGCCCGCCGCTCGCGCGCAGCGCGGCCAGCGCGGGAACGTTGCCGCGATCCATTTCGTCGGTCAGTACATCGGGGCGCACGCCGTCGGCCACGACGATGAGCAGGCGCGAGGCAAGCGCGCCGCGTGGATCGGCGATATCATGAGATGACGACGAGGCGCTCATGCGCCGTGTCTCCCGCTGCGAATCCCGCCTCGCCTCACCCGCGCCGCCACGCCGACATCACTCAGCCGATTCATGGCCAAGAAATCCAAGTCCGCCGCAAAGTCTACGTCGAAATCTGTTTCGAAGTCTTCAATGAAGGCGCCGGTGAAATCCGCGAAGCAGCCGCGTACCCCAACCGGCAAAAAGGCATCGCCCGACACGCGCGCGATGGCGGAGCAGCAGTCGCGTGAGGGATTGCGTAAGCGCACCGAAGAAGGGCATCGCAAAGCAGGCCGCGTGCCCGACGAAGGGATGGTCTCAAGCGGCGCGCGGAAGACTCGGCGAATGGATCCTCGACTCATCGACCAGGCGATTCGCGATCGGCCGACGCTCACCGAAGACGAAAAGCTGCTGCAGTCACCGCCACAGGACTTGGGTGCCTTCACGACAACCGATCCATGGCGCGTTATGCGCATCACGAGCGAGTTCGTTGAAGGCTTTGACGCGCTCGCCGACATCAACAAAGGCGTGACGATCTTCGGCTCGGCGCGCACGGGCCCCGAAGATCCGCAGTATCTCGCCGCGCAAGAAACGGCGCGCTTGCTTGCCGCGCAGGGATTTTCGATCATCACCGGCGCCGGCCCCGGCATCATGGAAGCGGCCAACAAAGGGGCCAAAGAAGCAGGCGGACATTCGGTCGGGTGCAATATCGAATTGCCCTTCGAACAAGGCGCCAATCCGTACGTCGATACGTTGGTGAACTTCCGGTATTTCTTCGTACGGAAAACCATGTTCATCAAATACTCGAACGCGTTCATCATCTTCCCGGGCGGGTTCGGGACACTCGACGAGCTTTTTGAAGCGCTGACGCTAATCCAGACGGGAAAAATCTATCAATTCCCGGTCATTTTGTTTGGCCGTCACTACTGGGCCGGATTGGTGCGCTGGATTTCTTCACGACTGGCGGGTGAGGGAAAAATCTCACCGGGCGATCTCGATCTCCTCCTTCTGACCGACGATCCCGCCGAGGCCGCGCAAGCAGTGATTGACGCTCACGCGGCGCAAACGGCGGGACGGAGTTAGGAACCAGCGGCTATTTGACGGTCGGCGCGACGCTTGCGGTTTTGGCGAGCGCGGCGCGCAACGTTTGCGCGAGCTTCATCGCGTTATCGTTGGCCCAGAAGTGCATGAAGAAGAGTCGCGGCTCGTCGTTGAGTAGATGGTTGTGCAACGACGTCACTTCAATGCCGCCGGCGCGTAACGTCTTGATCACGTCGTTCACCTCAGCGGCGCGCATGACGAAATCGCCGGTAATCGCTGCTTTGCCGTCGCCGGTAGGCTGAAAGTTGATGGCGGTGCCCAGTCCCATCACACTCGGCACAAGCATGCCACCATCGTATACGGTCTCGGTTCGCGCCACGGTGACCTGATAGACGCCACCATTAACACGCCCGCTGTAGCCAAGCGATTTGGCCAGCGCGACGGTATCGAGTGCAAACGCACTGGCCGGCGCCGCTGGACCGGCGGCTGGTGTACCAGTGAGTGCGACAGCTGCGCGTACGGCCTTGGCGATGCTCACCGGATCACCGTGCGCATGCATGTGCACGTACACGATGCGTGGCGACTCACGCACGACATGATGGTGAATCGCGGTTTGCTCAACGCCGCCTTCCTGCAGCTTGGCAATAACGGGTGAGAGTTCATCACCGGTGAGCACCATATCGCCCATCGCCATGACGCCGCCGCTCACGGGCTTCATAGCCAACCAACTGCCGAGCGCGAACGATGGCTTGAGGGTCACGCCGTCGACGGTGACCGTGAGATCGCTGCGCGGCATGTTGAATCGGTGCACGTCGTCCGATTGCGCCACTGATGCGCGCCCCATCGCCGCATCGACGGCGCTCCAGTTCACGGACCCCGCAGGCGCGCCCGAGGCGGCCGTCTTCGCGCCGCTCGAGGCGCACGCGGCGAGTGTCAGACTAAGCGGGACTAACAACGCAAATCGATAGCGAGGCATACAACGCTCCTGTAAGCGAGGCGGGGGCCGATCGTAAATCTATCGACGTCACGTGCGGCTGTTGAGTTCCGCGACCGTCAACGAGGCGACGAGAACGCAGCGGACCGGTTAGGGACGCAGTGCAGCCGAGCAACATACGAGGCGCAGCACACGCAACAAGGTAGCATGCGTCTGCAGTTCATTCGCCGTTCACATTGCCGCAACCCGAGTGAATTGAATAACGCTCTCGTCGCGAGCAGCTAACAAACGGACCGCGGGAACAGCTGAACAGCTGAACAGCTGAACAGCTGAACAGCGGAACAGCGGAACTGCAGGAACTGCAGGAACTGCAGGAACTGCAGGAACTGCAATTTTTCGCAGAGGAAACAGAGGAAACGGAGGAAAGCAATTCTGGAAGTGCAGTTTGCACCATTTTGAAAAATTGGAGAGCAAAATTAAACGCTACTCCTCCGTTTCCTCTGTTTCCTCTGTGTTCAATTGCAGTTCCCGCAGTTCCCGCAGTTCCCGCAGTTCCGCAGTTCCCGCAGTTCCCGCAGTTCCCGCAGTTCCCGCAGTTCAAGCGGATCAGTCAGCTCAGGCAGTTCCGGTACGACCCGCACTTCCGCCATCTCACCCCGATCAAGCACGTCTCGCGATCAGCACTCACACTGTCACACGCGCGTCGCGCAGAATTGCGCGCACGAGATTGTCTGGCGAGTAATCACCCACGGAAACCCAGTGCGAGGTATCGCGCGGCCCGAGGGCGCGTTCGCGGATGGCGGTGAACGAGTAGCCCTCGCGGGCGAGGCGCAGGACGGTGTCGATCAGAGTCGACATCCAGTCCGCTTTCGCCGCGAGCATCGACGCGCCGTACTTGAGCAGGCCGCGATGCGCGCAGAAAATGCGCGCAGGGTTGAGCGCGAGCATGCGATGGAGCGACGCGATGTGCGCGGCTGGCGATTCGTAGCTGTGCGCGACTTTCACCTTCACGCCAAGAAACAGGTCGCCCGCGAAGAGCGTGCCGGTTTCGCGATCCCACACACTGTGGTGCTCCGGTGAGTGCCCGGGCGTCGGCTCGAGCGAGAATGCGGCGTCCACAAACCGCTCCACCGGCGTGTCAAAGCTGTGCATCGCCTGCCATGTGATGTGACGATACAAGCCGATGCGGTGCGGATGGCGGATGGCAGCGAGCGTGTCCGGATGCATGGCCATCGGAACGCCACGGCGCACAAGCATGGCAACGTTGCCTGCGTGGTCTTCGTGCTGGTGCGTGATGATCGCTCCGCGCACATGCTGCTCCTTCACGATGTGCGCAACGTCACGGTGCGCCGCCGGGAATCCGCTGTCGATCAGCACGCCGCGCGTGTGGTAGACGCAGACGCTGTAGCCGATGGCACGGCTCCGCCACCATGAAAGCCGATACGACGTCACGTCGCCGAAGGTCAGTTGCTCAATCACACCGAAAACTAGTCGTCAGCGTCGCGTTTTCGGGGCGCCATGAGCAACTCTGGGACGAGGCCCCTTCACGGAGCGGGCGATCCCGTGCCATATTCAGGAGTCCGCACTACGGATCCGCGCGCCTGGCCGACCCCGGCCGGGCGCGCGCCATTTCAGCCGATTGCTGGCGGACCTCTCCGCGCATCGGCCCGACCGCTCCAGCACCCCGCGCATGTTTCAGGAACTGATCGCCAAGATGGCCCGTGAGGTCGAAAAGCTTTCTCACGAGCTCAACGTCACGCTGCCGCAGGAAATCCGCAAAGCGGTTGAACTGGGCGACCTCAAGGAAAACAGCGAGTACAAAGCGGCGCTTGAGCGGCAACAGTTCGTGCAGGCGCGTCTGGGACAGCTCACGCAACGCGTAACGAAGCTGGCCAACATCGATGTCGCGCAGATCGCGGCCGACAAAGTTGGACTCGGTTCGCGTGTGGTCGTCGAAGACGAGCAGACCAAATCGCGCGAGACGTACGAACTCGTGTTCGGCGACGCCGGCGAGTTGCAGGATGGTCACGTCACCATGGCGTCGCCCATTGGACGTGCCTTGCAGGGCAAGGGCGTGGGTGAACAGGCCATTCTCAAGCTGCCCACCAAAGTGCGCCGTTTGATGGTGGTCGAACTCAAGACCATCCACGATCGCAGCGCCGACGAGTTGGTGTAGGCAATTTTCGACACAATCGGAGGTCGGTCACATGCAACGCTGTGTGTACAATTCGCGCGGTCCCGTGCCGCAGGATGTGATCGAGTGCGTTGAGATGACGCTCCCCGAGCCCGGCCCAGGCGAAGCGCTCATCGAGATGCTGGCCGCGCCCATCAATCCGTCCGATGTGTTGACGCTCACCGGCGAATACGGCATGCTGCCGCCGCTGCCGGCCATCGGTGGCAATGAGGGCATTGCGCGTGTCGCCGCCGTGGGAGAAGGCGTGACACTGCCGGTTGGTACGCGGGTGGTGATGCCGATCGGCGGCGGTACTTGGTGTTCGCATCAGATTGCCAAGGCTAGCGCGCTTATTCCGCTGCCGGCTGCAGGCGACGCGATTCAACTCTCGATGCTCGCCGTCAATCCGCCAACCGCGTCGTTGTTGCTCTCCGAGTTCGTCACGCTGAATGCCGGCGACTGGGTTATTCAGAACACTGCCAATTCCGCGGTTGGGCAGTACCTCATTCAACTGGCCAAGCGACGCGGACTGCGAACGGTGAACGTGGTACGTCGCGCCGAGTCTGTTGCGGCACTCGAGGCGCTCGGTGGCGACGTCGTGCTGACCGACGGTCCCGATCTCGCAACGCGCGTGTCTGAAGCAACCGGCAAAGCCAAGATCAAGCTTGGTATCGACGCGACCGGGGGCTCCGCCACCGATCGCATTGCCCGCTGCGTTGCCGTCGGCGGAACCGTCGTGAACTACGGCGCGATGAGCGGCGAGGCATGCAAGATTGCGCCGGCGTCGTTTGTCTTTCGCAACGTTACGTTGCGCGGATTTTGGCTGGTGCACTGGATGCGATCCAGTACGCCCGAGCAGCAGAGCGCGCTGTATGCGGAGCTTGTTGGGCTCATTGCGCAGGGCGTCCTAGTGGCCCCGGTGCACGCCACTTACACGCTTGCTCACATCAAAGACGCCGTCGTGGCCGCCGCGCGCGGTCAGCGCGACGGCAAGATCGTGCTCGTCCCATGAGCGCCCGCATGCTCAAGGGCCTCGTCTCGACCATCGTGGTTGCCGGCGTCCTCACGACCGCGACGGTCCACGCGCAGCAGCCGGTCGCCGGACGCGTTACCGTTCGCGGATCGGTGCGCACTGCCACCACCGATGTCGCGTTGGGCGGCGCGGTCATCGAGCTCTCGCGAGGCGCGTCGTCATTCAAAGGGCGCAGCGACGAACGCGGCGAGTTCTTTGTGCGCGACGTGCCAACCGGACGCTATCTGATCTCCATTATCCGGCTCGGCTATCTCCCCTATCGCGACTCGCTCACCATCGGCGCCGACGGCGGGCGACTCAAGGTCGTGCTGACGGGCAACGTGCAGGAGCTGCAGGCCATCGCCGTGCGCGCCAACGTCACCGCCGTATACGGTGGTATCGGCGTGGCGTCGAAATTCAAAAATGCGCAGGGCGAACGCGAGCTGTTTCCCGCATCGAAGGTCAGTGTCCACGTGCTCGGCTCTGGGCGCGAAGCCACTACCGACAGCGTAGGTCGCTTTTTTGTCGAGCTCAGTAAGCCGGGAACGTATGTCGTGAGGTTGTCGGCGCCCGGACTCAAAGACGAGATGTACTCCGTTGTCGTGCCCAAGAATGTGGCTGTCGACGCAAGTCGACTGCTCGACTCATCCGACGCCAAACCGCGCACTGGCTACGCGACGCTCGTCGGTGAAATGGATCGGCGCCTGCGCATTCGTGGCCTCAATTCGGCAATGGTCAGCGGTGAGGAGTTGCGCGAGAGCGACATGAGCATTGCCGACGCGATCGTGCGTTCGAGGGGGATGGTGACGCGCGGTATGCAAATCGGCGCGAGCACCTGCGTGTTCATCGACGGCATTCCGCGCCCGAACTTTTCCATCGAAGGCATTCGCACCGAAGAAGTGGCGGCCGTCGAATTGTACGGTGATGGCGGCGACGCCAGTGGTACCGTCGCGATGTCGTGGCCCAAGGGCGCACCGTGCGGCACGAACAATCGCCGGGCACCAGCGGACAACCGCGCAATTCCGGTGGCGCGTTGGGCCCTTGTGTGGACCGTGCCGTGACACGCGGGAGCGTCGCGATTACAGCGTGAGCTCCCACGTTTCGCTCACCAGATCGTGACCGAATTTGTGGTACGGGTGACTTTCAATGAGCCGATAACCGTGTGACGCGTAAATGCCGCGGGCCGCGACGAGCACGCTGTTGGTCCAGAGCGTGATCGTGTGATAGCCGCTTGCGCGCGCGAAGTCGGAACACTCCTGCACCAGACGTTTGCCGAGGCCGAGTCCGCGCGCCGAGGGCTCAATCAGCAGCAGTCGCAGCTTCGCGACTCCTGCGCGATCGGGGTGCTTAACCAGAAAGACCGATCCGATATTCTCCGGACCCGTCGTGCCATCGCGCTCCGCGATCCAGCCGCGCTCACACGATTCGTCGTGCTGCTCAAAAAAATCGGCGGCCACTCGCGCGACCAATACCTCGAAACTCGTGTCCCAGTTGTACTCTGCCGCGTAAAGCGCGCCGTGTCGCGCTACCACCCACCCCAAGTCACCCGGCTTCGGCGCCCGCAACCGATACGCCAAGGCGCGTGGAGAATTGCGTTCGGCAAATGCGCTTTCAATGTTCTCCATTGCCTGCACCAACCGCGTGCGCGCGCCTGACGAGAGCGGTTCCAGCAGTGTTCGCACCGCGTCGACGGTGCGTGCGTTGAGCTTCTCGAACGCACGACGTCCCTTTGGCGTGAGCCGCAGCAGCTGTTGACGTCCATCGTCGGCGGACCGCGTCCGCCCGACAATGCCACGGTCGATGAAATCACGCAGCATGCGACTGAGATAGCCTGCGTCGAGCGCCAACGTTTGCACGAGCGCCGACGCCGTGGGAGCGTCGTCATGCGTTTCGCTCCAGTTGGCGAGCTCGTACAACACGCGCGCTTCGCCAAGGGCGAATGGCGTTGCGAGATGTTCTCGATCGAGCGCACCGATTTCGCGCGTGTAGAAGCGGCTGAAGCGTCGCACCGCGGCAATCTCGGCGTCGGGCACAACGGATGAATCGGGGGCCGGGGAGTGCTCGGTCACGGCAGGCTCGGGAGGAGAGGTGAGCGGTCGGACGTAATCTGCCGATATTAGTTGACATAGGCAACTATATCGGGAAATCGCGCGCATCAGGTCCGGCCGGACGCTGGCGGGGTCGGTTAGCTTGCACAAATAGCCCGGTCCTGCTGTGCTCTCCCTCTGCTGGAGTTGTATGAAAGTTCCTGCGCCGCTCTGGTTGTTGGTCGATCGATATCTTAGCGACCAACTGCTGGCCGAAGATGAGGTGTTGTCGGCGACGCTGAGTGCGAGCGAGGCCGCCGGACTGCCATCCATTGCGGTGTCGCCAGCCGAGGGCAAAGCGCTGCACCTGTTGGCGCGGTTTGGTTCGGCGCATCGAATTCTCGAGGTGGGCACGCTGGGCGGTTACAGCGCCATTTGGCTCGCGCGCGCTCTGCCGGCCGGCGGGCAGTTGGTCACGCTCGAGCTCAATCCCGTGCACGCCGATGTCGCGCGCGAAAACATTGCACGGGCAGGGCTGACCGAAAAAGTCGAAGTGATGGTCGGGCCGGCGGCCCAGTCACTGCAGCAGCTTATCGACGAACACGTCGCGCCATTCGATTTCATCTTCATCGACGCCGACAAGGACAACAGCGCGCCGTATTTCGAGGCGGCTATCGCGCTCTCGCGCTCGGGCACGCTCATCGTGGTCGATAACGTGGTGCGCGACGGCGAAGTTGCCGATGCCGCCAACGATCACCCATCCGTTCGCGGTGTGCGGCGGCTCATGGAGATGCTGAAGTACGAAACGCGCGTCGATGCGACCGCCCTGCAGACCGTTGGTCCGAAAGGATACGACGGCATGCTCTTGGCCGTCGTCCGATAAGTCGAACGCGTACGCTAGGCGGTCAGCCCGCCATCGATCGCGAGCGCGTGGCCGCTCATGAACGCTGCGCTCGCTGAGCAGAGATAGATCGCCGCTGCGGCTACTTCATCCGCTGTACCGAGTCGGCCAATCGGCACGCGCGCCGCGAGCTCTGCCTCCGGCGTGCCGTCGTCGATCATCTGTTGTACCATGGGCGTCAGCGTGAAACCGGGGCAGAGCGCGTTAATCCGCACGCCTTTGCGTCCGTACTCGAGTGCCGCCGTGCGAGTAAGTCCGACAACGCCATGTTTGCTGGCGGAATAGGCTGGGTGTCGCGGAAAGCCGCCCAGTCCGGCCACTGAGGCGACGTTCACGATGGAACCGCCCGGCACCTCGTTGGCGAGCATCGCTTTGATTTCGTGGCGCAGACAGCGAAACACACCGTTGAGATTGACATCAATCACTCGCTCCCAGTGTACGGGCTCGTAGTCGGCCGTGCGCACTTCCGGACCGCCGATTCCCGCGGAGTTGAGCGCGATATCGAGGTGGCCGAAGATGGTGACAGTCTCCGCGATCGCGGCGGCCACCACCTCGTCGTCACGCACATCGCAGGCAATCGAAATAGCGCGACCGCCGTTGGCCGTGATCTGTTCGACCAGATCCTCTGCTTCGACGGGCTGTACGTCCGCGATGACGACCTTCGCTCCACGCCGCGCCAGTTGCAGTGCAGCAGCACGTCCGATCCCGGAAGCGCCGCCGGTAATGAACGCCACCTTGCCGTCGAACTCGTCGCGCGAAGCAGGCTGCGAAGACATAGCTGGTTGCAAAAGTGAGAGAGGCGAGCGTTGCACCAACGTCGCGGCACGCGGGCACCCGCAGCGAACCTACGGGACTACCCGACGGCGTCAATCCCGAAAATCCGGACGACGTCCGCGTCGTATGCCGCCAACTGACGCGTAACTTCGTCGTCTCCCCACCCCAACAACTGCGCCATCAGTGGGGCAATACGCCTCGCCGCCGCCTGGCCATGATCTCGCGTTTCGAACGCGACATGGGTGCGGCGCATCAACACGTCCGAAAGCCGACAGGCCAACTCGCGTTCCACGGCGTGCGCGACTTCGGCGGTCAGATACGGCAAGTCGGTCACCAGTCGTGCGGCCAAGGCATGATCGCGCTGGGCGTAGCTCCACACATTCCGCCAACGACTGCCGTGCGCGAACACCAAGCGCTCGGCCACCGCGTGGTCATGCACGGTTTCGCGCGCATCGTGCACGGCGGCCTCGCGTGAGACGATATCACCGCCTGGGAGTACCGCCGATTCACTCAGAGACGCAACGGCGCGCGGCCTGACGTTGGTGCCCATCTCACGCATCGCGTGCGCCAACACATCCGACGCCATGACGCGGTACGTGGTGAGCTTGCCGCCCGTGACACTGACCAAACCGTCGGCGCGGTGCGTGATGGCGTGCTCGCGCGACGCGGTGTTGGCCGAGCGCTCGCCCGCGCGCGCGGCCGCAAGCGGACGGATGCCGGCCCAGGCGGCAATGACGTCGTCGTGTCGGAGCTGCGCATTCGGGAAGCACCCATTCACCGAACGAAGCAGATAGTCGACATCGAGCTCGGTGGCGCGAATGTCATCGGGTCCGGCGTGCGCCGGACGCTCGGTCGTGCCGATGATAGCGTGCGCCCCGGCCGGGAGTACAAACATCACGCGTCCGTCGATCGGCGACACCAACGTAATAGCGTCGTTGTTGCCCACGCGATGACGCGGCACTGCGATGTGTGCGCCGGCAGATCCGAGTACACTGCGCGAGCGCACCGTATCGTGGCCGCCGTCGGTTAACGCCGCCGTTGCATCGCTCCAGGGTCCAGTGGCGTTCACCACGACGCGCGCTTGCACGACGAGCGACTGCCCGCTGAGTTGATCGACTGCGCGGACGCCACTCAATCGACCGGCGTTGTTGCGCATGGCACCATGTATCGCCATGTGATTCACAACCACGGCGCCGAGTTCGCTCGCGGCGATCGCTGAGGCGAGCGTGAGTCGCGCGTCGTCGGTCGCGGCGTCCCAGTATCGGGCGCCGCCCGTGAGCCCGTCGCCCAGTAGTGCCGGTTCAGTGGACCGCACATCCGCTGCCGACAACGATTCGTGACGGCGATTGCGATAGAGCGAGAGTGCGTCGTACAAGGCGAGTCCAGCGCGCACCTTCCAGCGCGGCACTCGCGCACCGCGATAGACCGGCCATGTGAAGGCGAGTGGGCGCACGAGATGCGGAGCGATGCGTAGCAGCACTCGGCGCTCGCGGCTGGACTCAAAGACCAGCGAGAGGTGACCGTGTTCGAGATAGCGCACGCCGCCGTGCACAAGCCGCGAGGAGCGACTGGAGGTGCCGCTCGCAAAATCGTCGCGCTCAAGCAGTGCCACGCGAAGCCCAGCGAGTGCTGCTTCGCGCGCGAGCCCCGCTCCCGTGATGCCACCGCCGATGATCACGAGGTCGAAGCGCTCCGTCGCCAAGGCCGCGAGCGCATCGCGACGATGCGCGATGGCAAACGACTGACCCGGCGCCGAAAGGGCGGCGTGTGTGGCCACTGTCCCCTTCGCGTGCGCTGTGCGGTCCGCGCTCGGCGCGGTATCATCGGACATGTGGCAGTATTCATGCAAAGTCCTGCGTGGCGCCAGTAGCTAACCTCGCATTAGCTTCGACTGATGCCATCCTTCGGAAATGGTCGTCGGGTCGCGATCGTGGCGGGTGTGCGCACCCCGTTCGCGCGTTCCGGCACCCTGCTCAAGGACTACACCGCCATCGAACTTGGCCGGTTCGCCGTGGCCGAACTGATGCAGCGCAGCAGTCTCGATGGCGCTTCGGTCGATCTGCTCGTGTTTGGCACGGTCCTGCCGTCGGTCGTAGCGCCCAACATTGCGCGCGAAGTCGCGCTGCTGCCGCATTTTCCTCGTACGCTGCAGGCGTACACGGTGGGACGAGCCTGCGCGTCGGCGAATCAAGCGATCACCGATGCGGCCGATCAGATCGCACTCGGCCACGCCGATATCGCGATTGCCGGAGGTGCAGAGTCGCTCACGCAGGTGCCGATTCTGCACTCGCGCGGCATGAGCGACGTTCTCGTCGCCGCATCGAAGGCCAAATCCATGCCGGAGCGGCTGTCGATTCTGGCCCGGTTGCGACCGAAGGACTTTGTGCCGATCACGCCGGCCATCGCCGAACCCTGCACCGGTGAAACGATGGGGCAGTCGGCCGACAAGATGGCCAAGCTCAATGGCATCGCGCGCGCCGCGCAAGATGCCTTCGCTTTGCGATCACACCAGCGCGCCGCGGCCGCCACGGCCGACGGTCGACTGACCGCCGAGATCGTTCCGGTTCCAGTGCCTCCCGCATTTGGCACCATGCTGTCAACCGACAACGGTATTCGCGCCGACAGCACGATCGAGCAACTCGCCGCGCTCAAACCAGTTTTCGATCGCCAATACGGAACCGTCACAGCTGGCAATGCGTCGCCGCTTACCGATGGCGCGTCGGCCGTGTTGCTGATGTCCGAGGATCGTGCCAAAGCACTCGGCTACACGCCGCTCGCCTTTATCAAGAGTTACGCGTACGCGGCGGTCGATCCGGCGGAGCAGCTGTTGCAAGCGCCCGTGTTGGCCGCGCCGGTCGCTCTCAAACGCGCCGGACTCACCCTGCGCGATCTAGATCTTGTTGATATGCACGAGGCCTTCGCGGCGCAGGTGTTGAGCAACATTCAGGGGCTGGCGTCCAAGGCATGGGCGGCGCGCGCCGGTTTCAGCGAGGCCACCGGCGATATCGACGAAACCACACTGAACGTGATGGGTGGCTCGCTCTCCATTGGCCATCCATTTGGCGCCACTGGCGGTCGCATCGTCACGTCGCTCAGCCACGAGCTTGCACGCCGCAATGGGCAGTTCGCGATGTTAACCGTGTGTGCGGCGGGCGGCATGGGTCACGCGATGGTGCTGGAGCGCGTATGAGCGAGGCCGATCGATGATGGACGCATCGCACATGCTGCTGGCCGACGCGGCCACGGGCATCTCTCTTTCGCTGCAGGATGGCGTGGGTGTGCTGCGGTACGACATGCCCGACGCGCCCGTGAACACGCTCAACACGCGCATCGCGCCAGTCCTCGAGCGTTGCTTTGCGGAAATCGAATCGAATCGCGCGATGACTGCGCTCATCATTCAAAGCGGTAAATCGGACAGTTGGATTGCCGGCGCCGATCTCGATGAGTTGGGGAGTGTGAAAACGGCGAGCGATGGTGAGTCGTTGTCGCGCGGCGGGCAGCAGTTGCTGAATCGCCTCGCTTCTCTGCGTGTGCCGACGATTGCGGCAATCCACGGCGCGGCACTGGGCGGCGGACTTGAAGTGGCGCTGGCGTGCACACATCGCATTGCAACGGATCATCCGAAGACAGTGCTCGCCCTACCGGAAGTGCAGTTGGGGTTGTTGCCGGGCGCCGGCGGTACGCAACGTCTGCCAAAGCTCGTGGGTTTGCAGTCTGCACTCGACATGATCCTCACCGGCAAGAACATCCGCGGCAAGAAGGCGCTGCAGATGGGACTGGTGCACGAATTGGTGCATCCGGCGGTGCTCAACGCGGTGGCCATGCAGCGGGCCGCGCAGCTCGGCCGCGGTGAAGCGCCGACGCTTCGCGCGCCGACGCACAGTGCCACGCAGCGACTGCTCGATGACAATGCGCTGGGCCGTCGCCTCGTGTTTCGGCAGGCGCGCGAGGGCGTGCTGAAGAAGACACGCGGCAAGTATCCCGCGCCGCTGGCCGCGCTCGATGCCGTTCAGCGCGGCTACAGCGACGGTTTTGAAGCCGGTCTAGACGCCGAGGCCACGCATTTCGGCGCGCTCACGGTGTCGCCCGAGTGCAAGCAGTTGGTCTATCTCTTCTTTGCAACCACGGCGTTGAAGAAGGACAGTGGTCTCACCGAAGCGCAGACAAACGCAATGGATTCGACCGCGCGCCCGGTGCGGAAGATCGGCGTACTGGGGGCCGGATTCATGGGCGCCGGCATCGCCACGGTGGCGGCGCAAGCAGGTAGCATCGTGCGACTCAAAGATGCATCGCTCGAGCGCGTGGCGGCGGGATGGCGCAGTGTGCGCGACGTGGTACGCGAGCGGCTAAAAAAGCGACAGCTCACGCGTCAACAGTTTGATGATGTCATGTCGCTGGTAGGCGCTACTATCGACTATCGCGGATTTGCCGATGCGGACGTGATCATCGAGGCGGTGTTCGAGGATCTTCAGGTAAAGCATCAAGTGTTGCGCGAAGTCGAGGCGGTGGCACCCAACGCCATCTTTGCCTCGAACACGAGCACCATCCCCATCCACGAAATCGCGACTGCGTCCGCGCGCCCCGATCGCGTTGTGGGCATGCACTTTTTCTCGCCGGTGCACAAGATGCCGTTGCTGGAAGTGATCGTGACGCCCGAGACGAGCGCGGCAACGACTGCAACCGTTGTGCGCTACGGTCGCCAGCTGGGCAAGACGGTCATCGTGGTGAACGACGGTCCAGGATTTTACGTCAATCGCATTCTCGCGCCGTATCTCAACGAGGCGGGGCACTTGCTGGGCGAGGGCGTCGCCATCGACGCGCTCGATGCGGCGCTCACCGAGTTCGGATTTCCCGTTGGGCCCATCACGCTCCTCGACGAAGTAGGGCTCGACATTGCCAGCAAGTCCGGACCAATTATGGCGCGCGCGTTCGGCGAGCGAATGGCGCCGTCGGCCGCCTTGCAGCACGTCGTCGAAAGCGGTCGCCTCGGGCGCAAAGCCAAGCGCGGTTTTTATCGCTACGACGAGAGCGGCAAACGCACCGGCGTCGACAATGATGTGTACGCGTTGTTCGATCGCGCCGATTCGGCGGCGCGCAAGACGATGAGCGCATCACAACTGCAGCAGCGCCTCGTGTGGCCAATGCTGAACGAAGCCGTGCGCTGTCTTGATGACGGGATCATTCGCTCGGCGCGCGATGGCGATATCGGAGCGGTGTTCGGCATCGGGTTTCCGCCCTTTTATGGCGGTCCGTTCCGCTATATCGACTTCCTCGGCGCCGAGACGCTGGTCCGTCAGCTTGAGGCGCTCGATGCGCAGTATCCCGGCCGGTATAAGCCGGCCGCCGGACTTCTCGCTCGCGCGGCCAACGGAACGCGCTTTCATCCGTAACTCGATGGGACGCTGATATGTCAGAAACCACCGTGCACCCGCGCATCGCCGAAGTCATCGATCAGCTCGAAGCGTCACACCGCGAGCTGGTGCATCTCATCACGTCCATGCCGCCGGACAAGCGCAACGCGCCGAGCCCCGATGCGCGTTGGTCGGTTGCCCAGAATGTGGAGCATCTCGCGGTGGTCGAAGACGGCAGTGGGCGGCTGATTTCGAAACTCATGAAGCAGTTGGCGGAAGCCGGTGCGTATGAAACCGAGACGTCGCCCATCGGCGACTCTATCGACAAGTATCAGATCTGGACGAGCGACCGTCGCATCAACGCACCGGATATGGTGCAGCCGAAGGAAGGGTTGAGCACCGACGATGCGTTGGCGAAACTGACGGCGTCACGGACACGGCTGATCGAGGCGTTTCGGAAGGGATCGGGGCTCGCGCTGGCGTCCGTGCAGCAGCCGCATCCGGCCGTGGGCCCGCTCAACGTGTACCAATGGGGCCTCTTCGTGGCGCACCACGCGCGCCGTCACATTGCGCAGATTCGCGACGTGGCGGGCCTCGCCGACGCCTGAGGTGCCAAGGTTGCTAACCCCGAGCCTCACGCGCCTCGTACCCCTCCGCGCCGCGCGTCCGCCTATATTCCCCCGCACGCCCCGGGGCAGACCCGGGCCGATTCATCCGTCTTTCCTGCCGATTCATGCTGCGTAAGTCGTTGCTGTATCTGTCGCGCCAACAGCGCATCTTCAACTTCATCAAGAACGTCGGTTTCGCGCGCAAAATGGCCTCGCGATTCGTGGCCGGCGAAACGATTGATACAGCGCTTGCCGCCGTCGCGGCGCTCAACGCCAAGGGCATCACCGCGTCGCTCGACTTGCTCGGCGAGGCGTGCCACAGCGAAGCCGAAGCGCGCGACACCGGCCGCCAGTATCTCGAAATTCTCGACCGGATCGACCAGCGGAAGCTGAATGCGAACGTGTCGGTGAAGCTCACCGCACTCGGGCAGGACGTCTCCGACACACTGGGGCTCGAAGTCGTGCGCGCCGTGCTCGAGCGCGCGAAGCAGTACAACACGTTTGTGCGACTGGACATGGAGTCGAGTGCGTATACCGATCGCACGCTCGACACGTTCGAGCACTCGCTCTACGGCGACTTCCGCGACAACGTCGGCATCGTATTGCAGAGCAGCCTGCGTCGTACGCTCAACGACATCGAGCGCGCCAATCGCCTGCAGTGCCGGGTGCGCATTTGTAAGGGCGCGTACCTCGAGCCGCCCGACGTGGCGTTTCCTGACAAAGCCGACGTGGACAAGAACTACGTCGAAGCGATGCACCGCCTGATGGAGCACGGACGCTATCCCGGCATTGCAACCCACGATGAGGCCATCATCGCCGAAGCGAAGCGGTTCGCCAAGGAAAAGGGAATCGCCAACGATCGCTTCGAATTCCAGATGCTCTATGGCGTACGACGCGATTTGCAGGAGCAGCTCGTTCGCGAGGGATATCGCATGCGCGTGTACGTGCCATTCGGTACGCAGTGGTATCCGTATCTCATGCGTCGACTCGCCGAACGTCCGGCCAACATTGCTTTCATGACCGGCAACATCGTCAAGGAAGCTTTTGGCGGACGCGCTAAATGAGGGCGCGCTGAGCGACCATCCGGGCCACCACATCCCCCCGGATCACTCCAAGGGGGATGAGCGCACGCTGGGCGGCTATATGGCCGTGCACGCCCGACCGGCGGCCTTCGACGGCGCGGACGGATTCGCCTACTCGGTCGACATCCTTACCGAGCAAACCGGAGATCGTGCGGTGCCGTGGGGTGCTTATCTGTTCTTCGTGCGCTGGTCGCACGGTGAACCACAGGTTGCGGGTCATCTCGAGACCGCATTCCTGGTAACGGGCACGAGTGAAGCGGTCGTCCGCCATCAGTTGGGAGCGATGCCGTTGGCGAGCGTGAAGGCAACGCTCGATGGGTTGCTGCGCACGACCGACGTGAGCTCACGCCCGTGGTGGGAAGTCGCGGCAACCGAACACGGTGAGACCGATGCGCCGCCGTCCACCGCGTCGGAGTCAGAATGAGCGAAGACGGCGCCACGAACGATCTTGAGCGCACGGCCGTGGTGTTGCAGGGCACCGGAGGTGTCTGGCAAGTGCGCGCGGAAAATGGAGACGTGTTCGATGCGTCGATGCGAGGTCGCCTCAAGCACGAACGAGGCGATGCAACACCGGCGATCAAACTCGCGGTGGGCGACGCGGTCACCATCACCCGTGATGCGGTCGATTCGGTCTGGTCGATTAGCGAAATTCAGCCGCGTCGTAGTCAGCTGGCACGTCGCAACCCGAGTGGCGCGCGCGGCGAACGGGTGGTGGTCGCGAATCTCGATCAGGTCGTGGTGGTGTTCGCTGCCGCGCGGCCGGAGCCACATCCGCGCATGCTCGATCGCTTTTTGGTGATCGCTGAAGCGAACGGTCTGCACGCGCGCATTGTGATCAATAAGTGCGATCTCGTCGAGACGGCGGCGGTCCACGCGATGTTCGACGAGTACGCCGCAATCGGTTATCCGCTCCACCTCACGAGCGTCGTGGCGAGTATTGGCATCGACGACTTGCACGCGGAAATGGTGGGACGATGCACGGCTCTGTCAGGACCGTCGGGCGTTGGTAAGTCGTCGCTGATGAACAAGCTGTATCCGGGTCTCGATCTGCGAACCGGAGCCATCAGCGACAGCGTCAACAAGGGACGACACACGACCGTCGGAGCGGTCCTGCATCCGCTGCCCGACGGCGGCTTCGTTGCCGACACGCCCGGGCTGCGTGAAGTGGGGCTCTGGAACATTCCGGCCGCCGATCTGGCCTCATGCTTTCTCGAGTTTGCGGCGTTTGTTCATGAGTGTCGATTTGCCGATTGCACACATCGCGTTGAGCCGGGCTGCGCCGTACGCGACGCCGTCGAGCGCGGTGAGGTGAGCCGAGGACGACTCGAGTCATACCAGCGCCTCTATGACGAGATGTCGGCCGATTCGAGCGCCTGGTAGGGCCGGGATGCCCGCCGATTCTCCCGCCCCTCAGGCGAGCCCGTAGGGCCTCCGTACCGGCACCGCATCGAACCGATCGACACGGGGCGCGTCGCAGTCCGCCAAGCGGAGACATCCATACGGCGGCGAGCAGCGTAGTAACGGGAGACCGCTATGTCCCATGTCCCGATGCCGCCTCCGCCGATGCACGCTGTTGGCCTGTACCCGGCTCCAAATTCGGAGTACGTTGACCGCCACGTGCTGTCAGGTCACGCCGACGAGCGTGCGGCAACACGACGTGTCCGCCCCTTCGAACCATACGCCGTGAACGCATCAACCACTGCCGCGCCGAGCACCGCCGACGACGATCTGTCGCTGGTTGCGGGCATGGCGCGCGGCGATGAGCGTGCAGCGACGGCGTTGTACGATCGACACGGTGCCGTGATGTTCGGATTGGCGCTACGGATGGTGACCGAACCGGCCGACGCCGAAGAAGTCGTGTTGGATGCCTTCTCGCAGGCGTGGCGTGACGCCGCGCGATACGACACGTCGCGGGGATCCGTGCTGGGATGGCTCACGACGATCGTACGGACGCGCGCCCTCGACGCGATTCGCGCTCGCGGTCGTCGCGCCAAGATGGTCGACACCGCTGCGGTCGTGCTCGACCAACCGGCCGCCATGAGCGAGGGTGCTCCCGCGCCCGATCACGCGGTCGAGGAAGCCGAACGCGCGCATGCGGTCAGCTCGGCGTTGCAGGCGCTCCCCGATGCGCAGCGACGCGCCATCGAGCTCGCGTTCTTTGAAGGACTGACTCATCAGGAAGTCGCCGAGCGGCTACGAGAGCCGCTCGGGACGGTTAAGACGCGAATACGTCTGGGTATGCTGAAACTTCGCGACATGTTGGGCGGACTCGCCCCGGAGCCGGTGGCATGAGAGCGCTCAAATTGGAAGAACTCCGCGAGCTCACGCCCGGTTACGTCATGGGGACGCTCACGTCCGATGAGCTGACGTACTTCAACGCGTCACTCACCGATCCGGTGCTCGCCGAGCAGCTCGCGCCGGAAATCGCCGCGCATCGCGCCGCCATGGAGTATCTCGCGTCGGCGGAAGCGGTAACGCCGCCGCCGTCACTGCGCGATCGTGTCGCGCAGCGCATCGCCTCGGAAGCGCAGGCCGCCGCTGGCGATCGCGCGCCCGCGGCCGCGCCGGGTGCCGTGCCGTTGTTCGTCGTGCCCTCGTCCACGGCCACCGCCACGCCGTCGCGGGCCACGCGCTTTACGCCAGCGCGTCCGCAGCCGGCGGTTCGACAGCGCAGCGTTGCCGCCTGGTCGCTCAGCGGCATTTTCGCGCTGGCCGCGGCCGCGTCGGTGTTCTTCGCTCTCAATCAGCAGGACAGACTGCGCGACGCGGAACAGCAGTTGCGCGCCGAACGTGTCATCACCCGCAAGCAAGCCGAGCGCCTCGCCTACCGCGATTCGACCGTCAACACGTTGACGCACGCCGACACGGACCTCGTGCTGGTGAAGCTTGTTGCGAACGATTCGAAGCCGCACACGATGCAGGTTTTCTGGAATCGCCGCACCGGCGAGGCCGTCGTGCACGCCTCCACGTTCGATGCGGTCGCGAAGGATCGTGCCTACTGCCTCTGGATCATTCGCAACGGCAAGCCTGAAGCGGTTCAACTTTTTGTGCCCGACGACGACGGACATCGTCTGATGAACGGCGTGAAAATGCCGCTCGACGCGAAGAGCGTGACCGCGATGGCCGTAACCGAGGAACCGGCGGCCGGTTCGCCTCAACCAACGATGCAGCCGTTCATGGTCGGAGCCGTCGCGCCGAAATAGTTCGCGCCGAAATAGTTCGCGCCGAAATCTTTTGCGCCGAGGTCAGGCGCGGCGAGCTCGGTCTCGCGCGGCGCGTCAGTCGCGACGACGTAGCACGAGCGCCATCGGGACGCTCCGTAATCCGTCGTAGCGCACCGTGTCCGTGGTGGTGCGCACGAGCAGTTGAGCTGAGAGACCGCCGTCCAGCATCATCGCGCGGACCGCACCCAAGCGGCGCATAATTTCGGCCATCTCGGGCGTCGTCGGTCCAATCGGGACGCGCGACGTGATCGCACCGGGCAGTTCGAAACGCGAGAGGGCGACGATAAAGTCACCAGCGCGCGTCAGTCCGATCGCCAGTCGCGCATCGCGATGCGTTCGATCGATGCCACTCTGATCGCGACACAACGCGCTCGGCGGGCGGCCATCAGCCATCAGCAGTAGCGGATACGACTGCAACGCTTCGGTCGCGCGCATGGGCGTGCGCCACGACGCGAGTTCGGCTGGCGTGAGTATCGCGACCGCGCCGGAGGAGTCGGTCACGAACGCGCCGGCCAATGGGCCCACGCCGGGTGGCAGTAACTCTTTTTGCTTGTGAACCACCCAGCCCCACGGACGCTCGTCGGTGAACTGACCAGCATTCATCGCGATCACTGCGTCGGCCGGCGCATCGGCCAGCGTCCACGGGCGCATGACACCTTCGGTGTGCGCGATCTCGAGCGTGAATCGCACGCGCGCGGCCGGTACGCGCGCGATCGCGATTTGATTGCGCAGACCGTTCGCGCCGAGCCGAACTGACCACACGGCATGTTGCACGACATCGCCCGTCCATTCGACGGGAGGAGCGACGAGTGGCTCAACGTGATCGCAGCGCACGGCACCAATGCGCGCCGACGGTTGCGGCGCGGACATAGCTCCGGTGGCCGCAGAAACTGGAAGCGCCGCGATCAACACGCGGCGCTTCCAGAGTTCGACTCGCATCTTCAAGAGCAACCGGTTACCACGATTTGATGTCACCCCAGGTGGCCCACATCAACGCGTTCGATTTGAACAGCGGGGTCAGCTCCTTGATCTGCGCCGACTTCGCCGACAAAACCGATTTCTCCGCGTCGGTAAACTTGTACGCCGTCGGAGGCAGATCGCCCGACTGTTGCAGTAACCAAATGGCAATTACTTCGCGCACCCGACCGAACTGACCGGTGGTCATATTGGCGCGCCTATCCGCGGGTACTTCCATCGAATTGTCGCCGCGCGACGGACCGTTGGTGCCGCCCTGCATCATGCGCGCCTGGCTTGCGGCGTTGTAGTCCAACAGTGCCTTGGGCATGTACGGCATCGGCGCACAGCCCGATTTCGGATACATGTACGCCACCTGCTGCGCGCTCATCACCGTCATCGTGTCCTGCAGCGCGAGGGCCGCCACGCTTCCCGGGTTCGACGACACGGTGCTCACTCGCTTACCCAGTGCCACCATCCGCGCCTGGAACGCCTCGCCTTTCGGCGTTTGCATCCATCCCATATCGGGCAGTGCGCCAGAGCCAGCAACCTTCGACATGCAGTCGCTCACCGCTTTCACTTTTGCTTCGTGATCGGCCTTCATGCCTTGCACGGCTTTGGCTTGTTCAGCCTCGGCAACCTGTCGCTTGGCCGCCTCGACGTACGGAGTGAGCGCGCCGACGATCGCAGTGAGCCGCTCATCCGTGACGGTGTAGTCGATCTTCGCGCCGCCCCCTTTCTGCGCGTTGTCGGGTTCCTTCACACCGGCGGCCTCTTTGGCCTTTTCGGTGGCCATCTTCTTGATGATGCCCAGCTGTGCAGCAGCAGGCGACGCTGTCATCACGGACAGCGCGGAGATCACAGAGCAGTAACCGAGGATCGCGGCGGCGCGACGCATAGCATTTCTCCGAAAAGAGGAGCGCGGGGACTGCCGAAGAATCTACGGTGACAACCGCCGCCGTCGCCACATGCCCGCTTCGCGACGGAACTGAATGCGATCGTGCAACCGACTGGGTCGTCCCTGCCAGAACTCGATCTCGTCGGGCACGACGCGATAACCACCCCAATGATCCGGGAGTGGAACGGGACCGTCGGCGAATCGCGTGGTATTCGCCGCCAAATCCCGCTCGAGCGATTCGCGCGATTCCAGCACCGAGCTCTGCGTTGAAGTCCAGGCGCCGATTCGACTCGGCAGCGGGCGTGACTGGAAATACTCATCGGACTCTGCCCGCGGCACCACTTGAACCGCACCGTTGATGCGTACCTGACGCTCCAGCTCAGCCCAGAAAAAGCACAATGCCGCGTGCGGATTGTCGGCCAGTTCGCGTCCTTTGCGACTGCGATAGTCGGTGTAAAACACGAACCCGCGCGCGTCGAAACCCTTGAGCAACACCACGCGTGCCGATGGATACGCATCTGGCGTTGCCGTGGCGAGCGTCATGGCATTCGGCTCCTGCACCTCGGCGCGAATCGCGTCGTCGAACCACTGTTGGAACTGCACAAACGGATCGGCGTCGACATCGCGCTCATCCAACGCGGCGCGACGATAGTCCGTGCGAATGTGCCCGATCGACATGCGTCAGACCTCCACCAGCGGCAGGGCGGCCCGGGGATACGATTCCGGCACGTTTTCAAACGGGTCGCCGGTAAACGGTTCGCCGTCGGGCGTCTCCAAGACAAACCCGGCGTCCTCGATCATCCGCAAATCATCGCGCGCCGTCTGCCCCTGCGTAGTCAGGTAATCGCCGATAAAAATCGAATTCGCGGCGTACAATCCCATCACCTGCATGCTGCGCAAGTGCACCTCACGTCCGCCGCTGACGCGAATCTCCTGTGTGGGCAGCAGCAGACGATACAACACGAGAATACGCAGGCACCGACGCGGATTGAGCGCGCGGACATGCTCAAACGGCGTGCCGGGTACCGGAATCAGAAAGTTCACAGGCACGCTCTTTACATCGAGTTCGCGCAGGGATAGCGCGAGATCGATGACGTCGTCGTCGCTTTCGCCCATGCCGAGAATGCCGCCGCTGCACGTCTTCATGCCGGCATCCTTCACGGCCTGCACCGTGTTGACGCGATCGTCGAACGTGTGCGTGCCGACCACTTCGGCGGTGTAGTTGGCCGACGTGTTGAGATTGTGATTGATCGTCTCGACGCCGGCGTCTTTCAAGCGCGCAACCTGGTCGGCGTTCAGCAGTCCGAGACAGGCGCAAATCTTCAGATCGTGTTTTTCCCGCACCGCGCGTACCGCGTCCAGCACTTTGCCGAACACCGTCTCACCTGGCGATCGGCCGGAGATCACCATGCAGAGCGTGCCGGCCTTGAGCTGCGCCGCACGATCGGCCGCTTCCATGATGCGACCCTGCGCCAGCATCGGGTACTTCTCGATTTCGGCTGTTGAAATCGACGATTGCGAGCAATACCCACAGTCTTCCGGGCACAATCCGCTTTGTGCGTTTAAGAGAAAGTGCAGCCGCACCCGATTGCCCCACGCCGCGCGGCGCACGCGATACGCGGCCGCGAGTTGATCGAGTAATGCGTCGTCGCTGGCCGCGAGTACGGCACGCGCTTCGTCACGGGTCAGCACCTCGCCCGCGAGCGATTTGTCAGCGAGATGCTGCCAGTCGGGTAATTGCGATGCAGCGAACGTTGCAACTGAAGGCATGTGCAGCGAAGTCCAGGAAGAGAGCGAGAAGCAACGACGAGACTGAGTCCGCGACGTGGTCGGCTATCCGACGATGTTACCGCGTGCCCGACGAAAGCAGTGCATCCAGCCCGCTTCCCTCGGCCGCCACCGCAAGCGCACCGACATCGTCGGTACGATCGATCCACGGAAAGCGGTAGATCGGGTACCGTGGCAACAGCGTCACCAACGCATCATAGTTGGTGGCCTCGGCCAGTCCAGCGTCACGGTCGCTGTACTGGGTCAGAATAACGGCACGAATTGGCACATTGGCCGATTCCGCCGCGCGCACGGTCAGCAAGACGTGATTGAGAACGCCGAGGCGATTGCCGGCGACCACGATGAGTTCGCACTGCCAGCGCGCCGCGAGGTCGAGAAACGTACAGCTGGCCGTAATGGGGACGAGCAGTCCGCCCGCGCCCTCGACCAGTAACAGGTCACGTTCTGACGACAGCGTCGCACAGGCTGCATCCAGAATCGGCAGGTCAATCGTGATTCCGGCCCGCTGCGCGGCCACCATCGGCGCCAGCGGTTCATCGAGTTCGTAGGGACGGATCAACGTCAGTGAGTCGCCGCCGCCACTCGCGATTTGCAGGCGCTCCGCGTCGGTGCGCGGGACGCTGTCAAAGGTGATGCGTTCATCAATGCCACTTTCCACCGGCTTCATCGCCGCGACTTGCAGGTCAAGCTGGCGAGCCCGCGCTGCGAGCGCGCACGCGACGACCGTCTTGCCGATGCCGGTGTCGGTACCAGTGACGGCGTAGCGCAGTTGCGTTGTGTTAGCCATGAGCTGAATCTCCGCCAGTGGCACGTTCGCCGGACACAAACCGTTGGATCACGTCGTAAACGCGGTTGAGCTCCATCTCCGTCGTGCAGTACGGGGGCAAGCAATAGGCGATATTGCCGAGCGGACGTAGCAAGACATCGTTGGACAGTGCAAACGCGGACAACTCGCGACCAATCGCGCTCAGATACCCGGGCGTTGCTTCAAGCTCAACTGCTGCGACCGTGCCGATCTGGCGCGTGGCTCGCACGCCTTTCACACCACGCAGCGCGGCCAGATGCCGACCGTGCGCCACTTCAATGCGAATGCGATGATCCTCGCTGTCGTCGTCGAAGAGCTCGAGCGATGCCAGCGCCGCCGCACAGGCAATCGGGTTGGCCGTGAATGAGTGTCCGTGAAAGAACGTCTTCGTGCGATCTTCACTGCGGAACGCGTCGTAGATTTGCTCGGTCGCGGCCGTGGCACCGAGCGGCAGAACGCCACCGGTGAGTCCTTTCGACAGGCACATCACATCCGGCGTGATGTCGGCGCGATCACAGGCAAACAGCGGCCCCGTGCGTCCGAAGCCGGTGAGCACCTCGTCGGCGATCAAGTGCACGCCGGCATTGAGCGTCCGCTCGCGAATGCCGCGCAGCACCTGCTCATCCCAGATTCGCATGCCACCCGCGCCGAGCAACAACGGTTCGACAATCACGGCGGCGAGTTCGTGCCCGCGTGCATTGAGCAGCGTATCGAGCGCCGCGAGGGTGTCGCCCTCCGACGGATCGGGAAGCCGGGCAACCTCGAAGAGGAGCGCGTCGTACGGTTGGGTGAACACGCTGCGCGCCCCTGCGGCCATCGCGCCGAACGTGTCGCCATGGTACGCGTTGTCGAGCGCCGCAATGAGACGGCGCGGCGTGCCGCGGTTGGCAAAGAACTGCAGCGACATCTTGATGGCGACTTCGACCGCCGTCGAACCGTTGTCGCTGAAGAAAATGCGC
This sequence comes from uncultured Gemmatimonadaceae bacterium, assembly GCA_966096095.1. Lineage (GTDB taxonomy): Bacteria > Gemmatimonadota > Gemmatimonadetes > Gemmatimonadales > Gemmatimonadaceae > Gemmatimonas. The sequence goes on from CBHTUR010000001.1 coordinate 75,854, forward strand.
GAGAGTCCGCGCGGCAGTTTGGAGACCAACTCTGCGGCGAGCGCTGCGGCGGGTTCATGCGTGAATCCCGCGAAAATCACCTGATCGAGCACGGCGGCTTGTTGCGCGATGGCCTGAACGATGTCCGGCTGACAGTGTCCGTGCGTCGTCACCCACCAACTGCTGATCGCATCGAGAATCGCGGTCCCATCGGCGCGGAACAAGCGAGATCCCGAGGCGCGTGCGACGTGCACCGGAATCGGCGCGTCGAAATGCTGCGTGTACGGGTGCCAGAGGTGCGCGGCGTCGTACAGCAAGACCGGATCGGGCGCGCTGGGGTCGCCCTCGATTTCGGCCTCTCCGAATTCGTCGTCAGCGATCGCGTCCTCGTCGATCGCGTCGTCGAGGTGCTCGACATCGCCAAATCCCTCGAAATCGTCGAACTCGTCGCTCATGTCGCACTCCACGCTGCGGTCAAAGCCACCTTCACGTACGCTGCCAACACCCTCGTCAACCGAACACTGCGCGCATCGCGTCAATCACATTAGCGGCGAGCGCATCGACAAGTTCCGGCGGGTGAACCGCGCTCACGGAAATCCGCAGCCGCGAAGTGCCCGCCGGCACCGTGGGTGGACGCACGCCACCCACGAGAAATCCACGCCGTCGCAACTCGGCCACGATCGCCATGGTGCGCGTGGGATCGCCAACCTGCACCGGAACGATATGCGAATCGGCGTTGCCGGGCACGTCGCGCCCCGCGTCGCGCAACCGCTCGCGCAGGCGGCGCGCGCGTGAACGAACGGCGTCGCGTCGCCACGGTTCGGCCTGCGCGATCCGCAGCGCTTCCAACGAAGCGGCGGCGAGCGCGGGCGGCGTGCCGGTGGTAAAGATGAACGATCGCGACTTGCTGGTGAGATACTCGATCAGCGCCTGTGATCCGGCCACCCACGCGCCAGCCGTACCGAGCGCTTTGCCGAGCGTTCCGACCACCACATCGATTTGCCCCGTCATGCCGAACTGCTCGATCGCACCGGCACCAGAGGCACCGAGCACCCCGGTCCCGTGCGCATCGTCCACGTACGTCCACGCACCGAAGCGCCGGGCGACATCTACCAATCCGTCGAGTGGAAACACGTCGCCGTCCATCGAGAACAACCCTTCAACGGCAATCAGCGCGCGACGATATCGTCCACGATCGGCTTCGAGCATCGCGGCAAGTTCGTCGAGGTCGCAGTGCGGAAAGACACGCACCGTCGCCTTCGACAGCCGACAACCGTCGATGATCGACGCGTGATTCAATGCATCGGAGTAGATGACATCCGGTGTGCCGACGAGCGCCGGAATTACCCCGATATTCACCATGTAGCCCGACGGAAAGTGCAACGCGTAGTCACACCCCTTGAAGCGGGCGAGCGCCCGCTCAAGCGAGTCGTGAATCGGATGATTGCCGGTAATCAGTCGCGCGGCGGCGGCACCGGTACCTTCCGCCTGCAGCACCGCCGTAGCCGCACGCGCCACCCGCGGATCGGCGGCAAGTCCGAGATAGTCGTTCGACGCGAAGTCCGCGATCCGTTCACCGTGCAACAACACCGTGCCCGCATGACGCTGCTGCACCGCGCGTAGCGTGCGTTGCAGCCCGGCCGCTTGCAGCGCGCTCAGCTCTTCGTTGAGCACCTCGTCCAACGTGCGCAACGGCGCACCAATTTCGGGCGGCAACTCGGTCATCGAGTGCTCACGGCGCGCGCACCTGGCTTTGCAGCGCTAGCGGTGCGCGGTTTCGCAGAAACACGGTCAGCGACACAGCATCGCCCGCCCGGAGTGGACGGCGCAGGTCCGTCAGCATGACATGCAATCCGCCGGCGCGGAGCGTAATGGCGCTATTGCGCGGAATTTCCACCGCGGCGCGCGGCATCATGTGCACCATACCATCCATCTGCATGGTTTCGTGCAGCGTGGCACGATCGGCATCGGGAGACGAGAGCGAGTCAATGATCAACGTGGTCGTATCGGTGTTCTGAAGCGTCGCATAGATAACGCCGGTGGCGCCGGAATCGGCCGGGCGCGACCACACGTCAGTCGCCGACAGCGGTCGTGCAGCACGCTCCACGCCCGACGTGCAGGCAACGAGTAAGCAGAGCGCTCCGGTCGTGGCGCCGGTCAACGGCACCCACTGCTGCCTGCCAAACATCAGAGCACCGATGCAAGATCGGCGACGAGGGCATCCCATCCCATGCCGAGTGGATACATCGCGATCACGCGTCCTTTGTCGTCGACCAGGAACGTCTGCGCCGAATGCCCCACCAGATAGTGTGTCGAATCGGTGATCGCTTCCTTCGCGGCGGTTACTCCAAACGCAGCCATAATCTTGGCGGTGACGTTGGCATCACCGGAAACGCCGACAAACGCCGGATCGAACTGCTTGGCGTACGCATCGCTCACCGCCGGCGTGTCGCGCTCAGGATCGACCGTCACGAATACGAATCGCACGCGTTCGCCATCGCGTCCGAGCTTGGCCTTGGCCAACTTCCAATCCGCCAGCGTGGTCGGACACACATCGGGACAATGCGTGTAGCCGAAGAACACCAGCATCGGGCGTCCCGTTTCGGCCGCCGTGTGATACGGCGCGCCGGACGGCAGCGTGAAGTCAAACGACCCAACGCTCTTCGGCGGCTCCACCATCACGCCGTGCATCTGAGTCGTCTTATTGCACGCACTGAACGAAACCATGCTGCTCGCGGCCACGAGAAGCGCGGCCAGCAATCGACGCGGAGCGCGCCGACGCGAAGCGCGCCGACGCCGAACGCTCGGCATCACGTTGTTACGCATTGACTGCACTTCCCGTACAGCACGATGTCGTGCGCTTCAAGCGCGAAGCCCGGCGGAGCGAGTCGTGCGAAATCGTCGTGGCACCCCGGCAGCTCGAACACGCGTGCGCACTGCCGACAACGAAAATGGTGATGATGTTCGGCCCCCGCGCGTTCGTACCGTGGCGATTCGCCCGGCAGCTCCACCGGGACCAGCCATCCCTGTTCCACAAACGCGTTGATCGTGCGATAGACCGTCGCAATACCCAGCCCACGCACGTGCGTGCGCCCGGCGGAAAGCACTTCGAACGGCCCCAGCGGATGTGGGGTCGACTCGAAGACTTTCCGGATGGCGTCACGCTGTCGGGTATTGCGCTCCATTCACCAAATATGCCCACCTGCCCAGTGGCGTGCAGGCCTCTCCGTCGGTTGATTTCGCGCCCATGCATGCTGTTGTCGTTGATACCCACGCTGCCGAACACCCGCGCGCCGACCGCGCGCTGCGGACCCGTGCACAATGGGCTGTCTTTATCGTCGGCGCGGCCGCGCTAATCGCGTTGGCACACTGGCTCGACGAGCCGGCATGGCGACTGCTGCGCGATGATCGGATCTACGACAAGGATCTTGGACGGCTGCTGCGTCTCGTCGGCTATCTGCCGAGTTGGCTCATTGTCGCGGCGGCGTTTTGGCTGACCGACCGACGCACGCGTTACGCCGGGTGGCGCGGCGGACTGATTCTGCTTGCGCCAACGGTCGGTGGTGCGCTGGCTGAGTTGCTCAAGATGATTGTGCGGCGCCTGCGGCCGGCCCCCGACGCGTTTGCGTACGTCTTTCGACCGTACAGCGAATCGCTGTTCTCGACACGTGGGCTAGGCATGCCGAGCAGCCACACCCTGGTCGCGTTCGCCGCGGCGGCGGCGATGTCGCGTCTGTTTCCACGCACATGGCCCATTTGGTATCTGATCGCAACCGGCTGCGCGGTCACTCGCGTGCTCGCGCTCGGGCATTTTCTGAGCGACACCGTGGCCGCGGCACTGCTCGGATTCGTCGCCGGCGTGCTGCTGACGCGAGTGCGCGGCTTTTCGCGCGCGCTTCCGAGCATCGCGCCCGCCGCGTCGTCGGCTGAGTAGCGCATCGAGACATGGAACCGCCAATGCTCGCCCGCACGTCGGCGACGACCTCCGAGTCGCCATGCATCAAGGTGTGCCAGCTCGATCTCGATCGACGGTGTCGCGGATGTGGTCGTACCGTGGACGAAATCGCCCGGTGGCGTGACATGTCGCTTGAGGAACGTGCTGCCGTCAATCAACGCGTTGGGTTTCGGGGGCACGCCGAACGGTAGCTCCGCGTCGCCGCTGTCGGCTCTGACCTTCGGCCAAAATCGGCGCGCGCGGGTAACATTTGGGTGACCGCAGTGCAGGCAGGAAGTTGCGCAATTTCACGAGCCACTCAGGAGCGGGGCATGTCGTCACAGGTTGTTCGTCGTTCTTTCCGCGGGCGCGTCGCGTCAGCCGCGCTTAGTCTCGCGCTGGTGTGCTCGGCCGCGTTGTCATCGCCGGCGGGCGCGCTGCCGCATTTCAAGCTGCCTCATCTCAAGTTGCTGCGCTCTTCGCCCGCGGCCGACACGACTCTGACCGCGTCGCCCGACGCGATTCGACTGTGGCTGTCAGAGCCGGCCGATGCGCCCGCGTCGAAGATCACGCTGGCGAAGGGCACCGCCGCGATTCCGCTCGGTGCCGTAACGCGCGACGCCGCCAAGGATGCCCCGCTCGTGGCGAAAGTGAACACGCCGCTTACGCCCGGCGCGTATACGGTCACGTGGAAGGCGATGTCGAAAGACGGACATGTGGTGAACGGCACCTTCACGTTCACTTTGCGCGCGGCAAAGTAGCGACGCGTGCTCCACGAAACCGACGTGCGCCATGTCTGAAGCCGTAAGCATTGGCGCACGCGTCTTGTTGTACATCGGCGCGATCGGTTTGCTCGGTCGCGCCGTCGTCTCGTGGGTCGCGCCGCGCGAAGTGTCGGCTACCCCGCGCTGGATGTTGCTGTCGCTGCTGCTCGCCGTGGTGCTGCTTTTTGTCGCACAGTTTGTCGCACTGGAGCTGACGCTCACGCGCACCGATGTCGCGATGTTGGTGCGGCAAACTTCGTGGGGTCATGGGTGGATGATGCTCGCGGTCTCGACCATCGCCGCGTGCGTTGTTAACCTGGGTTCCTCGAACACGGCGGAGCGGCGAGCGCTCCGCACGATTACCGCGGTGAGTGTGGCGATCTCGATGAGTGGAATCGGACATGCCGCGGCCGACGATGCGGTGGTGTTCGCTCGTGTGACCGATTCGTTGCACGTGCTGGGCGTGGGCGCTTGGATCGGCGGCCTCTTCGCCATGCGTCAGGTTGATGATGTCAGCCTTTGGCGCCGCTTCAGTGCACTCGCTTCGATCTCGCTTTCGCTCGTGCTTGCGAGCGGAGCGGTGGCCACCTGGCGTCGCCTCGGTGCACAAACCCTCACCGGCATTGTGCAGAGCGACTACGGTCAATTGCTCGCGCTCAAAGTAGCATTGGTCGCCGTGGTGATTGCGTTCGGCTACGCGAGCCGCCGGCGTATTCAGCGCGACGCCGTGCCGGTGGCCCAAACGCTACGCTCAGAGTTTGCCTTCGCGTTGACCGTGCTCATCGCGACCGCATGGCTCACCGGTACGGCGCCGCCAGGTGAATAGCGATTGGCGAAGGTCGCGAACACCACTGCGGCGTCGGGTCTGAGGACATTCGGTACAAAAAAATCCCGCGCACCGTTGATCGGTGCGCGGGATTTTTTTTCGTTCGCGATGCTTAGCGGTTGTAGCGCTTCTTGAACTTGTCGACACGACCCTGCGTGTCGATGAGGCGCTGCGTGCCGGTATAGAACGGGTGCGAATCGCTGGTGATTTCAAGCAGGATGAGCGGGTATTCGACGCCGTCGTCCATCTTGATCTTCTGCTCGCTGGTCATCGTGGACCGCGTGATCACCGTTGCGCCCGTGGACGCGTCTTTGAACACCACCGGATGATACGGCGGATGAATGCCTTCTTTTGCCATCGTGCCACTCCTGCATACGCTCCCATTGCCGGCGGGAACGCGTCTATGGGGAAGACTCGATCGCAGATTGGAGCTGCGTATCGAGGCATTCGGTTGGCAGTGCCATCAAGAGGATGGTCAGCGATCCGAATGAGGTACAGCAAAAAACAGAGCTTGAATAAATGACCGGGCCGGGGCCCTTGGTCAAGGTCGATTTCAGTAGTTGTGGCCTACGCACGCAGAGCCGAAGCCAGCATGAGGCCGGCCCCCACGACACTCCAGCCGAGGCGGCTCCACTGCGTGGGACGGGCGTGACCGTCGTGCAACGATGACCGGCCAACTATTTGCGCAATATAGAGATACGTACCTGCGGCCAAAGGGAGGAGCTGGGCCGTGTGGGCGGAAACAGAGGCGCCGAAAGCAAGGGTGATCGTGGCGCCCACGAGGGCAACGCCCGCCGTCGCGGCGTTGTACGCCACTGCCCGCATCGGTCGAATGCCACCATGGACAAAGAGGCTGAACGTGCCCACTTCGCGAGGGAGTTCGTGCAGCGCGACGGCCGACAGTGTTAGCAGACCGACGGTCGGGTTGGTGAGGAACGCGGCGGCCAGCAGGGCGCCGTCCACGAAGTTGTGCAGGGCATCGCCAGCGAACGCGAGCGGCGCAAGCGCTTTCGAGCGGGCCGAATGGGCGTGCTCGTGGTTGGCCCCGACCGCAAGCGAGGCGGTGGGTGGCGTCGGATGCAGGTGGATGCAGTCTGCCTCGCTGCTGTCGCTATCGTGTGCCGATGGGGCACCGAGCGGAACACCGTGAGCGTGGGCGTGGTCATGCCCTGCCAACAGGCGTTCGATCAACGCGAATCCGGCAAATCCCACCACGACGCCAACGGCGACTCCGACCGGCGACTGCCCACGCGACAGGGCGTCGGGGATCAGGTGTCCAACTGCGGCTCCAAACACGGCCCCCGCGCCCAGCGCCGTCAATTGCGGCAACCAGCGGCGCAGCGAGGCCTCTCGGCGCGCCAGCACCAGCGTTACCAGCAATGGCAGGCCCGACACCAACGCCACCGAACTGAGCGTCCCGATCCACGGGCTCGAGAACAGCGAATCCATTATTGAAAATAAACTCGCAGTAAAGGGCGGCTCGCGGCCGCCCCTTCCCGATTACGGGGTCGAGCGACCGATCACGTCTTGATAACCGCGAATCTGCCCGTCGCGAGCGGCGCCGACGATTTCAAGCATCGACGACGTGAGCTGCTGCATCATGAACTGCGGTGTGCCGCCGTTGAAGCCGAAGCCGCCCCCGCGACCGAAGCCAGTGGTCGCTGAACGGATAAAGCGACTCGTGCTGTCGAGCGGTAACGTGGCGACGCTCGCGTAGAAGCGGGCCCACGGTTCGTCGGGGCCGCCCGTCGTGAAACGACCCGGAAAGAGATACTGCTCGACGTTGCTCAAGTAGAACGCGTTCACCCGCGCACCGCGGTCCTTGAGCCACGCACCAACCGCGCGCACGGCTTTGGGCCCCGCGAAATCACCGACCACGGGCACGATCAGATTGCGACGCTCTAGATCGCGAACATAGCCGTATGTCTCTTCGCTGCCGAGGAAGCCCAGGTTGTCGCCCTTCGCGTCGGTCGTTGTCATGATTTCGGCAAACGTTGGCATGCCGCGAAATCCGCCGCCGCCGAAACCACCGGAACCTGACGAGTAATTGAGGCGTGGCCCCGAGACGAAAAAGATGCTGTCGACGTAGCGCAGCGTACGCAAATCGCCCGTGTCGACGTCGAATTTGTGCGTGCGCACGAGATGCTGTTCGACTTCGGCAAATGTGCGACGGAACGCGTTCGTATCGGGCTTGGCCTGAAGCAACAGCAGCAACAATGAATCGGCGCTGACGGTCGTCGGTGCTTTCGCGAGTGAGGGACGCGCAAAAAGTCGCGCGAGAAATTGCGCGCGATTGGGCGAGAGTTCGAACACCGATTTGTACCACAGGTGTTGCAGCAGATTCTGTCGCCGGATATCGACGATGAAGGCGATGCGCGGTTTGAGTGCGCCGATGTAGGTGAAGTTCTGCTCGGGCCCGACTCCCATGTAGGCGCCGCCCGGATGCATCTGCGTGGAGAGAAACGCGATGACATGCTGCAGTCCCATTTCGTTCGAGACGAAATTCTCCGAGCGGAAATAGCCATTCGGTTCGGAGAACTCGGTCGACATGCGCCAAAACGTCGTGTCGTCGAGTCGGTCCGGGAGCTGCGCCCCGTATAGCGCTTCCGGCAGTGCGCGCAGCGGATCGACGCTCGCGGTGGCACTGGCGGCAGCAGTCGTGGCGGAGCGCGCAGTGCCGGCTGGGCTGCTGGGCGACGGAGCCGGTGTGTGATGACATGCGACGCCCGCAACGGCGAGTGTCGCGGCGAGTACCCAGCGTGTGACGCGCGTTGGTCGTGTCACGGAAAAGCACAGCGCAGAAAGGGACATGGCAGAGACCTTACGCTCGGCGCGTCAGACGGCAAGGTTGAAGGGAGAGATTGCGATGTCCGCGTGACCGACGCCGACTGGGCGCGGCTGAAACATCAATCACCGGTCGTCGTACGAGTGCTACCACGGGTGTTGCTGTGTGGTCCATCGCCAACCGCTTGGATTCGTTATGCGCGTTCAGTCCGCTGTTCCCCAACCGCCTCCGCCGCCCGGCACGCCGAACGTGATCAGCGCCTCTGAGCTGGCGCAGACCAACAGTTCGCCAGCCGAGGTGCTGAAAGCCGCCAAAGCCGCCCGCTCGGAATTGCGCAATCAGCTCGAACGGTTGCAGGACCAGCATAGCGATATCACCCATCAGTTGGCCGACGGCGAAACGCCGCCGGCTGTGCGCGCCGGACTGGAAGCCCGATTGAAAGATCTCGACGCTCGCATTGCGTCGACCGATCAGCAAATGGCGCAGGCCGATGCGAACGTGGTGAAGGCCACCGCGGTGCCCGGTGCGAACGTTCCCGATCCGATTCCGGTTCGCAACGGCCCACCCGACGAAGTCTTCATCATCCCGATTGTCTTCACGATTTTCGTTCTCTGTCCGATCGCCGTGGCGTATGCCCGTCGTCTCTGGCGGAAGGGCGCTACGGTAATCGCGCCCGTGCCGAGAGAAGTGACCGACCGGTTGGAGCAGCTCGGACAGGCCGTCGAATCGATTGCCCTCGAAGTCGAGCGGATTGGCGAAGGACAGCGCTTCGTCACGAAGGTGATGACGGAGAGCGGCCGCGCGCTTGGGGCGGGAGCGGCACAGCCGATCGCGGTGGAGAGGGGAGAGCACGTCGGGGCGCCGCGGGCCGTCTAGTCGGTTTCAAGCGCCAGCGGGCAAATCAGAGCGGGCAGGTGCGTTACAACAGCTGACAGCTACCAGCTGTCAGCTACCAGCTGACGGCTTCCAGCTGACGGCTTCCAGCTGACGGCTTCCAGCTGACGGCTTCCAGCTGCCGGCTTCCAGCTGCCGGCTTCCAGCTGCCGGCTACCCGCTGCCAGCTGAATGCTGCCCGTTGGCCCCCCGCCCGCCCTCCCATGCAACCCTTTTTGCCCTCCCCCTGTCTTCCTGACGCACATGCATGCGTACCCAGACCGCGATCAACGCGGCGGCAGGGGCTGACCGGGGGATGACCTCGAGCGACGCCGACCTGATCGCCCGCGTGCAAACGGGCGACCCGACCGCAGAACGCGAGTTCTACGACCGGCACGTCGACCGTGTCTACCGGCTCATCTATCGGATGGCAGGTCGGACCGATCTCGCACAGGAGTGGACACAGGACACGTTCGTCCGGGCGTTCGACCGGATTGGACAGTTCCGCGGAGACTCCGCGCTGTCGAGTTGGCTGCACACGATCGCGGTGTCGGTGACGTTGAATGGTTTGCGCACGCACAAGCGGCGCGAGGCATTCGCGGCGCCGATTGAGGAAGCCGCGGGCGCGGGCCACCTCCCGGTGGAGAGCGAGCCCGATCTCAAGGTGCGCATGCGCGCGGCAATCGATGCGCTGCCCAGTGGGACACGCACGGTGTTCGTGATGCACGACGTGGAAGGGTTTACGCACGAGGAAATCAGCGAGCAGCTCGGTGTCGCTGTCGGCACCAGTAAATCGCAATTGTCCCGGGCTCGAGAAAAGCTGCGCGTGGCGCTCAAGCCATTCGCGCGACAGGAGTGGGCATGAACGAGTTTATGCAGGGGCATGATGACGACATGAACAACGACGCGCCGCTTGACGAAGCGACGATGTCGGTGGTGCGTGACGTCATCGACGTGCCGGACGAGGCGATTCCGCGCGAGATGATGTGGGCGCGGTTGCAGAAGCAGCGTGAAAAATTGCGCACCGCGGCCACGCCGGCCGGATCGCCCAGCGGTCCGTCCACTGTGGTGAGCGACGATTTCTCGCGTCGACTCACGACCTCGCGGCGTCAGCGTGACTGGTTGACGCGCGTGGCGGGCATCGCCGCGTTGCTCGTGGCCGGCATCGGGGTCGGGCGGTATCTGCTGCCCGCGACAGGTCCATCGAAATACCAGATGGCGGTGGCGAGTGCAACGCATAAGTCGGACAGCATTGCGGCGCTCGGTCTCGGTCCCGATGCGATCGCGGCCATTGAGCCCGCGGACGATCCGGCACACGTCGCGATGGAAGAGCATCTCGTGCAGACGGTCGCGTTGCTGACCTCCGTGCGCGATGACTCGCCGGCCGCGCGGGCGAAGTCGAACGTGAGTGTGCAGGCGCGCGAGTTGCTGAGCACAACCCGGTTGTTGCTGGATGAACCGCAGCTGCGCGACGAACGGACGCGGCGGCTGTTGCAGGACTTGGAGTTGGTGCTCGTGCAAATCATCCAGGCGCGTGGATCCGCGCCAGAGACGGAACGCGCGCCAAACGAAACGATGCGGGAAACCAACCTGTTGCCACGTGTGCGCGCTGCAGTGACGGCGACGCGACGCGGTGAAGAACTGAACCTTGGAGGAGATCTCTGATGCGCACACGCATTGCTGCAGGACTGCTGCTGCTCGCGCTCGATGCCACGCTGGTGTTCGCGCAGCAGTCGGGCACGCCGCCTCGCGCACCGAAGCCGCTGCCCGCGCCGTCGCCGGCGACACCGGCTCCGGCGCCCAAGCCGGCGGCGCGTCCCGATCCGGCCGTGAGCCCGTGGGATGATTTCGTCTGGGCGGCGAAGGCCGATGCGATGGCCGCGGCGCGATCGATCGATGTGGACGCCATCAAAGCGCAGGTGATGACGTCTGTGGCGCCGAGGGCGCTCGCTGACATGCAGGGCAAGCTCGCCCAGACCATTAGCATCGACGCCGCCATGGCCGGTCAGCGTGCAGCCATGGCCGGCATGCAGGCCGCGATGGATGGACAGCGGGCCGCGATCGAAGCACAAGTCGCGACGACGATTAACGGATCCTTCGGACAAGGGTTCTCGTACGCGCCATTCGCCAGCGGCAGTGCGCGTTCGCAGGCGCCGGCACCGTGGAAGAGCGACGATCCCGCCGATTCGCTGTATCGCGAAGCGCGCAAAGCGCTGTCGAACGATGCGTATCAGCGCGCGGTCGAACTCTTTCAGCGCATTCGCAATGACTTCGCCAAGTCGGTCTACGCACCCGACGCGGGTTACTGGCAGGCGTTCGCGTTGCAGCGCATGGGTGGCGACGGCAATCTGCGCGCCGCGATGCAGCTCCTGGAACAGCAGCAGGAGAAATTCCCGCGAGCCGCCACACGCGGCGACGCGCAGACGCTGCGCACCCGCATTGAGGGACAGCTGGCGCGTCTCGGTGATCAGCAGGCCATTGCGTCGCTCGCCGACAAGGCGCGTAACGCGTCGAGCGACGGCTGCCCGCGCGAGCAGGATGACGAGCGTATCGACGCGTTGAACGCGGTCGCGCAGATCGACGCCGACAAAGCAATGCCGATCCTCAAGAAGGTGTTGGCACGTCGTGAACCGTGCACGCAGAAGTTGCGTCGCGCCGCCGTCTGGCTCGTGGCCTCCAAGAAGCAGGCCGATGCGGCCGACGTGTTGCTGAACGTCGCCAAGACCGACCCGGATAAGGACGTGCGCGAACAGGCCGTCTTCTGGATGTCCAACGTGCCGACCGAAGAAGCGACCACGATGCTGATCGACTTGGCCAAGAAAGGTGATGACCTCGATCTGCGGAAGCGCGCCGTGTACTCCCTCTCGCGCTCCAAGTCGCCGCGCGCAGCGACCACGATCAAGGAAATTGCGCTCGATGCCAACGCCGAAGTCGATTTGCGTGGCGACGCGCTGAACTACTACATGTCGGGTCCGGGGCGCACGGCCGAAGACGCGATGTCGTTCCTGAAGGATGTGTACGGCCGCGCGGATGATCAGCGCTTCAAGCAGCGCGTGCTGCAGGTGATTGCCTCTCGCCGCAACGACGAGTCGCGCGCCTTCCTGATCGAATTGGCGCAGAACAGCAAGGAAACGATGGAGCTGCGCCGCAGTGCGATCTGGACGCTGCAGGGCTCGGGCGTGACTAACGCGCAGCTCGCGCAGATCTATGATCGCGGCACGGACACGGAAGTACGCAAGCAGGTGATCGGAGTACTGGGTTCGCTGCGCGATAACGCCGGCGTCGAAAAGCTGCTGGAAATCGGCCGCAACGAAAAAAATCCGGAATTGCGTAAGACGGCGATCACGTATCTCTCACGCAGCAAAGACCCGCGAGTTATTGAGCTCCTGGCGGAGATCATCAACAAATGACGGGTTCGCGCGGTGTCATGCTCGCCTCACTGGCGAGCATGACCTGCGCGATGCTGGGCTTCGCTTCGGTTGCCACGGCGCAGCGCAGTCTGGCCTCGCGCATTGAGGCAGTAAAGAACGGTCGTGTGCGATTCACCACCTCGCCGCGCGACGGAGTGTGCGGCAACGGCATGAACTGGTATCGCATCCGCAACAACGGCAGCAGCAACGGCGGCGTCAACGTTAGCGGCAGCTTTAACAACACCAATTGGTCGGGCGGTCGCGATGTCGACGCCACCTGTGAGCGTGGCGTGGTGCGGCTGGTTGCCGTGCGCTACGAAGGGGAAACGACGGATATCCGCGTTTATGTCGGTGGCACCTGGCGTCCCGATACGGGCATCACCGATCTCGGCGCCGTATCGACGCGCGAAGCCGGCGAATATCTGTTACAAACCGCCGACAAGGCACCCCTCAAGCCGGCGCGCGCAGCGGTGCAGGCCGTGACGCTCGTTGATTCGCTCGATGCCACGAGCGCGCTCTTTCGCATCGTGAAGGACGACAAACGGCCGAGTGAAGTGCGCTCGAGTGCGATGGCCTTCGTGGCCGAAGTGGTCGGCGATAAAGTCTCGGGAACGCTTGACTCAATCGCGTACGAACCCGGCGATCGCGAAGTGCGGCGGCAGGCGATTTACGCCATGTCACGCCGACCGGTCGAAGAAGCGGTGCCGGCCCTGATCAAGATGGCGGAGACACTTCCGGATCGAGAGTTGCGGAAACAAGCCGTGTTCTGGCTTTCGCAGAGCAAAGATCAGCGGGCAGTGGAGTGGATGGAGAGGAAGATAGGGAGGTGAACAGCGGGTGAACTACTCCGGTCCTCCGCGGGCCGTGAGTGGCCAGACGAAAGTGGGAAGCTCGAGAGGTGCGCACCTCTCAGGCTTCCCACTTTTTTCTGGCCACTCACGGCCCCCGAAGGACCGTGTTCAGTTCGACGGCTTACCGTTCTCCGTTCAACTCCAGCACCCACTCGATCGGCATATTCGGATCGAGTGAATCGCGGACCGAGCAGTATTTGGTGACCGACAAATCGATGGCGCGTTCGGCGTGCACGCGATCGACGTCGCCGACCATCTTGTACACGAGTTGGATTTTCACCACGCGAGCGGGAATGCCGTTCGAACGCTCGCCGACGATGTCGACCGTGAGCGCATTTACCGGCGTTTTGCGCTTGGCGAGAATCTCGGTGATATCGATCGCGGTGCAGCAGGCGAGCGCGCCGAGGAGCATGTCGACGGGGCCGGGACCGGTGTGGCCGCTGGCGTCAACGCGTGAGGTCGGGCCGCCGGCCGCTTTGCCCACGTCAAAGCGCTTTTCGCCTGCCCATGCAACGTGAACCCGGCTCGGTGGGCGGGGCGTCGGCATGGTGGCCGTTTCCTGCAGCTTGAACGTGCCCGTGTTTGGGGTGCTACCACTCATCGTTCTCTCCGGTGCTGGATGGCGGCGTCGCGAGTCCCGCGCGCGTTCCCTGGGGCTCGCGGGCGAAGCTCGGCGGGTGAAGAGCGCGATGCGCGCACCGCCGCTCTCGTAGGCTAGCAGGTACGTCAACCGTTTCGGTAGGGACGAGCGCTATCGGGCGGCATTTGGATCCTTGTGTTGGTTTGGGCGTTAGTATTCAAAGTCGGCGCAATCTGCGCCGCGCTTTCTTCCTCCGGGCCACGCCATGGATTTGGACCGCGATACGATTGCGTCAGCGATTGTCGGCACTGGCGGCGCGTGGCTCCTTGGATCGGCGTTGTTGAACGGCCGGAGCGGTCACTGGAATCGCGCACAAGTGCGCGGGCTGCTCTTCGCTGGCATCGGGTTTTTGGCCTGCGCGGTCGCGGCGCGTTGGCTCCAGGCCTATGGCAACCGTGGGGTCGCCGTCTCGCTGGTGGGTACCATGCTGGCTATGCGCGGCATGTACATCCTGGTGCGCGAGCGCGCCGCCCGCCGCGAAGCCGAGCGCAATGCGCCCGGCAAACCCCGGCTGCCCGAATAAGGACAGCTGCACCGATGTCTGGCGCGCGGTTGCCGGTCATGGAGCCGTATGCCCGTCACGTGTTGGTGTGCACCGGCGGATTCTGCTCCGAGTCACGCGAGGGACGCGCATTGTACGCACGACTCGCATCGCTCTTGCAGCGCGAAGGGCTGCTGTTCGGCCCGACGCGAGTAAAACGGAGCGAAGCTCCGTGCCTCGGTGTCTGCAACGGCGGTCCCGTGGTGGCCGTGTATCCCGAGGGCGTCTGGTACGGCGCGGTGACACTCGCCCTGCTCGAACGCATTGTGGTTGAGCATCTGCGCGACGGGCGCGAAGTGAGCGAGCACGTGTTTCATCGGCTGGCGTCGACGCCATAACCATCGGCGTCGAAACCAGCGCGACCGTTCGCCACCGGGTGCGCTACGCGGCCATCGCGCGCAGCGCGGCAATGCGCTCTTCGGTGGGCGGATGCGTGCTCATGAGACGAGTGAGGCTGCTGAGTTTGAACGCCGCCAGCGGATTCACGATGGCCAGCGATGCGGCACTTGGCGATACATCCATCGGGATGCGCCGCGCGCCTGTTTCGAGGCGTTGCAGCGCGCTGGCGAGCGAGAGTGGACGTCCAGAAATCTGCGCGCCAACCGCATCGGCTTTGAATTCGCGCTGACGGCTGATGGCAAACTGAATCACCATCGCGACCAACGGACCGATGATGAGCATCGCGATGGCGGCAATCGGATGGGTGTTGTCGTCATCGTCGCGTCGACCGCCAAAGAGAAACGCGAACTGCGCAAGATTGCTGATGGCGCCCGCCATCGTCGCGGCGATGGTTGAGAGCAGCATGTCGTGATTCTTGATGTGCGCCAGTTCGTGCGCCAGCACACCTTCGAGCTCGTCGCTCGAGAGTGTTTGCAGAATGCCTTCCGTGACGCACACCACCGCGTTGGCCGGATTGCGTCCGGTGGCGAACGCGTTGGGCTGGGCCTGCGGTGCGATGGCCACTACGGGCATGGGGAGCCCGGCGCGCTGCCGTAGCCGATCGACCATCCGATAGAGATCGGGCGCCTCAGACTCGGTGACGACACGCGCGCCGTAGGCGCGCAGTACCATCGTCGACGAACCCCAGTACATGACGAGGTTCATCACACCGGACATGGCCAGCGCGATCATCGCGCCATTGCTGCCGCCCAAGACTTGGCCAAGTGCAACGACGAGGCCGGTGAGACCGGCCATGAGCACGAAAACCTTCAGGTTGTTCATCGAACAGCTCCAATTCGTCCGCGGGAGGACGGTTGCAGCGGGGATGCAAGTGTGACGTTGGTACGTCGTGATGAGGACGCATGAAGCGGGTACGCAACGACCCCGCGGCGCTACTCCGCCGCAGGGTCGGTGCGTGGTGCTGTGTGTGCGTCACGTACGGTGTCTACGGCAGCGGCTTCGGAGCGGCGCAACCCCCGGACCCCCTCCACGAAATCCTCAGAGCGCTCCACCACGCCCCGGTGCGCCAACTCCTCAGCCACTGCTTTCAAGTGCCGTGGCCATACATACCGCGCGTACCGGAAGAAGTTCCGACGGGCCACCGGAGCGTCGGCCAGAAACTGGCTCAGGCGGCGGCCGGCCTTGGCTGTGTTGCAGCCCCTGCAAGCGGTCACTACGTTGCCCTGTGACCCATCGCCGCCACGCATGCGGGGCTGCACATGGTCGATGCTCAACTCTTCGCTCTCGAACACGTTGCCGCAGTACACACAGCGGTAGCCGTCCCGGGCGAAGATCGTCTCGCGAGCGGAGGGGCGTGTCACCGGAGTTGCACGCGCCTGACGGGCGCGTAACGCGTGTGATTCTGCGTGTTCGTCACCACCGTTCGTCTCTGCTCGTTCGTCGTTGGCCAACTTTCCGCATTCCGTGAACGTACCTGATCGCGCTCGTCGCATGATGTTCGAACGGCTGACGCGATTCCTCGACACGGAGGAGAGCATGGCCACTCCTCACGACGTCCCGCCCCGCCTCACGCTCCAAGCCCTCGAGAGCCTTCGTATGTCGCGTTCCCGTGAACGGATTCTAAGCAACCTGGAAGAGATGTATCGCGAAGCGTTTGAGCGCGCCAAGGCGACGGATGATCCGGCGCAGATGGCTTCGCTCGATTTCGCCTATCGTCGTGAGCAGCTGTACTTTGAAATATTGCTGGACGTGCGCGACGCGATGGAGCGTCGCTAGGAGATTCTCCGGAGGGCTGAATGGCCAGTTGGAGTGGAGCGTGTAATGTGAGCGGGAGACGTGCATGGTCGGAGCGGCGCAGGTTTGGCGCGCTTCGACGTGCAGACGTCTCCCGTTTTCGTTTGACTTGGCGGCTCGCCGCAGTCATCGCGCTGCTCGGCGTCATGCTGCCGTCCACGCATCTATTGGCGCAGTCGGTGCGTGGCGCCACGACGCGAAATGGCATCCCAGTCATTGGTGTCGTGATCCAGCTGCTGGATAGCGCCAACGTCGCGGTGGTGCGCACGCTGAGTGATCAGATGGGTGACTATCGGCTGCTTGCGCCGCGTGCCGGACGCTATCGGTTGTCCGCGCGACGCATTGGCTACGCGCCAGTGCTGTCGCCGGTGTTTGAACTTCGCGATGGAGAAACGCGCGAGCAGCCGATTGCACTAAACAGTCTGGCCATCGCACTCGACACGGTCAAAGTGCGCGCGCGCACGGCATGCGAGCGCATGAACGCGAGCGACGCCGACGCGATTCTCGTCTGGGAACAGGCGCGCACGGCGATCATGGCCACGCAGGCAACGCTCGACGGCGGGGTGATGAGCGCTACGCTGCTCAACTATCACCGCACTCGGGCGCCCGATGGCACGAGCACGCTCGAGTCGCTGAACCTCACCGAGGTTGACTCCGCGGGACAGCTCTGGACGTCGCCGAGTGCGAAGGAACTCGCGCGCAGTGGATATATCGTGCAGAGCGGTGACTCGACCAACTTCCGCGCACCGGCGCTCGATGTCATGGCGTCGGACGAGTTCGCGTCGGGCTACTGTTATCGAGTAACTCCGTCGGCAGATAGCGCCACGGTGGCCGTGTCATTCGAACCGGCCAAGCCAAACAAGAATATCGCCGAACTGCGCGGAGTCATTACGCTCGATAAGACGAGTGCCGCGCTTCGCTCATTTGACTTCCAGTACACGAACATTGCCAAGCAGCTCGAAGATGCCGGTGCTGGCGGCCGCATGGAATTCGTGGCGTTGCGCGACGGCGGCTGGGTGATCAGTCGCTGGGTCATCCGCATGCCGTTTTTGCTGCGTCGCGCCGAGCGTCTTGGGCGCACGGTGCGCGTGGTAGAAACCGTCAGCAACGTTGACGTCGGCGGCGGCGACTTGTTGGTGGCGAGACGAGGTGCCGATACGCTGTTCGCGCGAGTCATACCGCCCGTGAACGGCGTCGTGCTCGATTCGGCGACCAACGCGGTCATCGCCGGCGCGCGATTGCGCCTTCGAGGAACCGATCGCGCGACGCAAACCGACTCGGTCGGACGATTTACCTTTGCCAGACTCATGCCCGGCGACTACACGATGCTCGTGAACACGCCGTCTCTCGATTCCGTAGGTGCGTTAACTGCGGTGCCCCTGTTGGTCACCGATTCGCTCGCCGCGGTCTCGGTGCGTGTCACCAATGCGCAGCGCGTATTGCCGGCAGTCTGTCGGACGCCGGCGGACAGCATGGCAATCGTGCTCTCGCGCGCGTTGCTGCGCGGCACCGTTCGATTTCTTCCGGATTCGGCGCTCCCGAACGGCATCAGTGTGCTGGTGCAGTGGAAGGATGCGACGAACGAGACCAAGGTGCAGCGTGCGCACGCCGATGAACTGGGGCGCTATCGCATTTGCGGCGTGCCGATGGCCCGTTGGCTCGAAGTGCGCGCGGAGGCTGAAGCGATGTCGAGCGCGGTGGCGACAGTCCAACTCGACAGCGTGTCGTCGTTTGGTCAGGTCGATCTGGTGCTGGAGCGTCCACGCGCGACCGAAGCGGTTGTGACGGGACTGGTGATGGATTCGCTGAACACGCCGCTGGAGGGCGTGACCGTCGAGTTTCCGACGCTCAATCTGCGAACGGCCACCGACGCGCGTGGTGAATTTCGCATGCCGGGTGTGGCGCCGGGCACGCAGTTGCTGACCTTCCGCCGTCTGGGCTTTGCGCCGCTCGACAAGTCGCTCAAGCTCGCGGCCGGCGACGTGGTGCGTCAATCGTTTGTGTTGTCGCCCGTGAGGACCATTGCCGGTGTAACGACGACGGCGAATCGCGCCTGGCTGAAAGACTTTGAAGAGAATCGCAAACTCGGGCTAGGCCAATTCCGCACCGAGCAGGAATTGCAGCAAAAGCAGATGCTGCGCATGAGCGCGCTGCTCAGTGAGTTCCGTGGGGCACGGCTGATCACGCCACCAGGCTCGAAGAAGACGTTCTTATCGAGCAGTCGCGGTGAGCGCTCGATGTCCAGCGGCACCTGCTATGCGCAGATTTACCTCGACGACACCCCGCTGTATTCGGGGCGCAACGGCGAACCGGTGCCGGACATCAACGAGTTGCTGATCAGTCAGTATGAAGCCGTTGAGTGGTACGCCGGCGCCTCGGAAACACCATCGAAGTACACGAATCTCAACTCGGGATGCGGCGTGCTGGTGTTGCACACGCGCTGACCGTTACAACGCGCTGATCGCACGATCGAGCCGACGGCCCGATCGTGCGATTGTGGTGACGATGACTAGCGTCCGTACAGCGCCGTAAAGCTGGCCTTGCCGAGTGCGTTGCCGTTCAGGTTGTAGCCAATGAGTGCGCTGGTCGCGGTCGCGGGTACATCGAGCTTGGCAACTTTGAGTGCAAACACCGTGAAGATGTAGTGATGCGGCTTGTCACCCGGAGGCGGGCAGGGGCCGCCCCAGTTCTTGGCGCCGAAGTCGGTCATGCCTTGTTGTGATCCCGCCGGAAGTCCTTTGCCCGCGTTGCCGGCGCCAGCCGGAATCGAGCTAGAGGTGGCGGGAATGTCGTACACCATCCAATGCCACCACCCGCTGCCCGTTGGCGCGTCGGGATCGTACACGGTGACCGCAAAGCTCTTCGTGCCTGCCGGCGCTCCGCTCCAATTCAGTGCGGGCGAGATGTTTTGTCCCGTGCATCCGAAGCCGTTGAACACTTGCTTCATTGTCATCGTCGCGTTGTTGGCGACGTCGGGGCTGGAGAGCGTGAAGGTCGCGGCCTTGGCCGATGCTTTGCCGGCTTGCGCGTTGAGTGCAAGCGGCCATCCGAGCGTTGCGGCGAGCGTGAGCATCAGTGACGCGGAACCGAGTCGTGCCATGCGTAGCTCCTGAAGGTGGTAGAAACGGGACCGCCTCAAAGGTGCGCGTTGGCGACTCGGGGCGACACCGTGCATCGTGTGATCTCTACGCCAACTGCGGCGCCGCGTACGTCGGTGCCGCGACAAGCGCGATTGCGCCACGCAAACGCGGATGATCGCTGGCCGGTTCCGGCACAATTGGCGTGGCGGCGCCCGCTGCGGTTAGCGCGCGCGCCGTAATCGCTTCGCGAATCGTCGGCTCGATGTCGGACCAGGCGGCGGAGATTTCGCCGCCGACGAAGATCTGCGCCGGATTGAGTGAGTTGATCACCGTCGCGATGCCGACACCCAAGTAGCGCGCGGTTTCCTGTACAGCGGCTTTGGCGCGTTCTTCGCCGGCGCGCGCGCGAGCGATCACGTCCATGATCGTGAGCCCCGAATCCTGAAGCAGTTTGCGCGTTCCCGTCGCGCTCAGCTCGTGACCGAGATAACGCGAGAGTGTGGCCAGATTCGATGTGTATGCTTCAAGACATCCGGTTGCGCCGCATAAGCAGCGTGGGCCATCGATGGCGAGCGGAACGTGTCCAAACTCGCCGGCGGTTTGAGCGGCGCCGCGCACGACCTCGCCTTTGACGACGATGCCGGCGCCGACACCATCGGATACGGTGATATAGACGAAATCGGTCGCCGCCTCGGTGCCTCGCTGAGCCAGCCACATGTGCGCGAGCGCGCAGGCGATCGGAGCGTTTTCGATCTGCACCGGCAGTCCGGTGGCCTTGGCCAGCGCGTCGCGAATTGGCACGTCGCGCCAACCGAGCTGCGGGGCGAAGAGCACGCACCCCGTGCGCTGATCGGTCATGCCCGGCACGACCAGGCCGATGCCCTCGCATTTGCCGGCGCTCTGGTGGGTATGCACCAGTCGCTCAATACGCTCGGCGAGTTCGGCGACCAACGCATCGGGATCGGTCATGGTCTCGAAGCGCTCCATGGCCACCGAGTTTCCGCTGAAGTCGGCCAGCATGATCTGCGTGAAGCTGAACCGCACGTCGATCCCAACTATGAGACGGTCGCGCGTGCGCACATAGAGCATCTTGGGGCGGCGCCCGCGAGGGGCGTCCACGGTGGCGCCTTCCAGCACCGCCTCCTCCGCCAGCAATTCGTCGACGAGCGACGTGATCATGCCGCGACCGATGTCCATCCGTCGGGCAAGATCGGCGCGGGAGATGGGTTGGTGCTCGCGAACGAGATTGAGGATGATCTGCCGGTTGATCTCGCGTGGCGTCGAGCGAGTAGCTCGGACGAACCGTCGCGTGTCGATCTTACGCATGAGTCTGGTAGGGAGGGAACGAGCGCCGTCGAGGCATACGCGCCGGCCGCCAAGACGGACAGCGGCGGGGCGAAGCGCGGATTCTTGCGTTTCGGCGTCGTGAACAATACTATGGACAACCAATTTGTTTGTCGCAATAACAAATTGGTTGCCTATTTTGTTCGTTGTTCGTACAAAATAGGACCCGCCTCCCTTCCGGCAGTTCCGCGCTCCTCTCCCGCCGACGCGCGCCTCGCCCTCTCCGATTCGTTGTCGTGACGATCCCTGCCGCAGCCCCACATATCCACGCCAGCACCGGAGACGCGCCGCTCGCGCTGCATCCGGAGCGGTTTTTCGACTCCGATCCGGCCATCCGCCGACCGGCACTCGAACTCTATAGCGAAACGCGCGATCTCCCACTGATCTCGCCGCACGGACACGTCGACCCGTACCTGCTGGCCGACAATGAGCCGTTCCCAGAGCCGTCATCGCTCCTGCTGACACCCGATCACTACCTGTTTCGGATGCTCTACTCGCAGGGCGTTTCAATGGAGTCGCTGGGCATTCCCACGCGCGACGGGACGCCGGTCGAGATGGATCCGCGCGTGACCTGGCAGCGCTTCGCCGAGCACTACTACCTCTTTCGCGGTACACCCAGTGGCGTGTGGCTCGATCACGAGTTGCACGAACTGTTTGGCGTTCGCATCAAGCTCGGGCCGGCAACCGCACAGCGGATTTACGATCACATTGCCGAGCGACTTGCTTCACCCGAGTTTCGGCCGCGCGCACTCTACGAGCGCTTCAATCTCGAAGTCCTCGCCACGACCGATGCGGCGAGTGATTCGCTGGCCGCGCACAAAAAAATGCGCGAGTCGGGATGGCGCGGCCGCGTTGTGCCAACGTTTCGCCCCGATGCGGTACTGCGCATTGCAGCCGCTGAATGGCCGGATGCACTGCGCGCGTTGGAGCAGGCCTGCGGCACTCGCATTTCAACTTTCGCCGACTATCTGAGCGCCCTCGCCGAGCGCCGACGGTTCTTTGCCTCGCTCGGCGCCACCGCGACCGATCATGCCGTCGTGGAACCGCGTACGGCGCGGCTCGACCTCGACGCCGCTCAACAACTGTTCGCGAAAGCGATGTCGGGACAGGCGACGCCAAGCGATCAGAAGGCATTTGAAGCGCACATGCTGATGGAAATGGCGAGGATGAGCACTGAAGATGGCCTCGTCATGCAGCTGCATCCGGGCGCCTTTCGCGATCATCACGCGGCGTTGTTGCAGCGCTTTGGCCCCGACAAGGGCGCCGACATTCCCGTTGCCACGGAGTACACCCGCAACCTTCAGCCGCTGCTCAACGCGTACGGTGCGCATCCGTCGATGACGATCGTGCTCTTCACGCTCGACGAATCGACTTATGCGCGCGAACTGGCACCGTTGGCCGGACACTATCCGGCACTGCGGCTGGGTCCACCGTGGTGGTTCCACGACTCGATCGAGGGGATGCGACGTTTTCGCGAACAGGTGACCGAAACAGCGGGAATCTGGAACACCACGGGCTTCATCGACGACACGCGCGCCTTCTGCTCAATTCCGGCCCGACACGATCTGGCTCGTCGTCTTGATGCCAACTTCCTCGGAGGCTTGGTGGCGCGTCACGTTATCGATTTGCACGACGCGCGAGCGATGGCCCGCGCACTCGCGTACGACCTGGCAAAACGCACCTATCGTTTTGACACCAATCCGTTGACGCAGTCTGCGGTCGCGCATTGACATGGATGACCTCGACGCGCAGGGCGTGCCGGTCTCGCTGCAGCGGCGCGAAAGCGACGCTGTATCGCAGCAGGCGCAGCCGTTCGAGACGTCAACCCGCGTCGCCGTGCGCGTCCATCCACTCGACACGGTCGCGGTGCTCGTTTCGCCGCGCGTGGCGGGGGAGACGATCGAGGTGGACGGGGTCGGTATCACGCTGCTGAACGATGTACCGGCCGGACATAAGGTTGCTCTTGTTGCGCACGACACGGGCGCCGTCGTTACGAAGTACGGGATGCCGATTGGCGTTGCGAGCGCGGCGATTGCCGCCGGAGAATGGATACACTCGCACAACCTCCGAACGGCGCTTTCGGGTGAGATCGCCTACACCTTTCGCGCGACTGCTCAACCGATCGCCGACACGGTGCGCGCGATGCCGACGTTTGAGGGCTATCGACGTCGGGACGGGCGGGTTGGCACGCGCAACGAAGTGTGGATCATCAACACGGTGGGCTGCGTCAATACCGCTGCAGAGCGGATCGCCGCCGAGGCGCGAGCGCAATACGGAAATCGATGCGACGGCATCTATGCGTTCTCGCATCCGTACGGCTGCAGTCAATTGGGCGACGATCTGGGGCACACGCGCGCCGTACTCGCTGGATTGATGCGTCATCCTAACGCCGGCGGCGTGCTGGTATTGGGATTGGGCTGCGAAAACAATCAGATGGCGCAATTACTTGCTGCTGTCGGCGCCGATGTCGATCCCGCACGCCTACGCTACTTCAACACGCAGGACGTCGACGACGAAATCGAAGCGGGCGTCGAAGCGATCGGCGCGCTCGTGGCGCAGATGGCGCAGGATGTTCGTGTTACGTGCCCCGCGTCAGATCTGGTTTTGGGTCACAAGTGCGGCGGCTCCGACGGCTTCAGTGGCATTACCGCCAACGCGCTGTTGGGTCGTCTCGCCGACCGCATCACCGGGCTCCGCGGCGGCGTCATTCTCACGGAAGTGCCGGAGATGTTCGGCGCGGAGCAGGTGTTGCTTGATCGCGCCGAAACACGCGACGTGTTCGACGCGCTCGTTGAGATGGTGAACGGATTCAAGGCGTACTTTCTGCGCCACGGCCAGCCGGTGTACGAAAATCCATCGCCGGGGAACAAGGCGGGTGGACTGACAACGCTCGAAGAGAAGTCGCTTGGCGCGATTCAAAAGGGCGGCCGAGCCACCGTGACGCGTGTGGTGCGCTACGGTGAGCGCGCGGCGGCTTCGGGCCTCACGCTGCTCGAAGCGCCGGGCAACGACGGCGTATCATCCACCGCAATGGTGGCCAGCGGCGCGACCATGCTGCTTTTTACCACGGGTCGTGGCACGCCATTGGGATTTCCGGTCCCGACGATCAAGGTGAGTTCGAACTCCGCAATCGCGGCGAAAAAACCGCATTGGATCGACTTCGATGCGGGTCGCCTGCTCGGCACAGATGTGGACTTTGAGGAGATGACCGATGAGTTGCTGCGTCTGGTGCTCGATATCGCTTCGGGGCGAGCGCGCGCGAACAACGAGCGGCATGGATATCGTGAAATCGCGATCTGGAAGGACGGAGTGACGCTGTGACGCTGCCACGCCTTACCGCGGCAACGTCCGGAGTGCCGACGTCGCAGTTGGAGTTGCCTGAGCGTGCAGTGCAATTTGGCACGGGCGCGTTCTTGCGCGGCTTCGTGGACTTCTTTCTCGACGTGGCCAACGCTCAGGGTCAGTTCAACGGCCGCGTGGTCGCAATCAGCACCACGGGCAGTGGACGCGATCGCGCGTTCGCTGAGCAAGCGGGTGCGTTTACGCTCGTGGCACGCGGAATCGCTCACGGGGAGCGGCGCGAAGAGATTCGCGTGATTACGTCGGTGAGCCGGGCGCTTTCGGCGACCGACGAGTGGGCCGAGGTGCTGGCGTGCGCGCGCAATCCACTCTTGGCGCTCGTGTTTTCCAATACGACGGAAGTCGGCATTCATCTCGCCGACGGCGATGTGCTCTCGGCCAATCCGCCGCCGAGCTTTCCGGCTAAGCTGACGCGCTTTCTGCACGAACGCGCGCGCACGTTCGCGTACGACACGTTAAAGGGTGTGTTGGTCGTTCCCTGCGAATTGATCGAGGATAACGGGAACGTACTACGCTCGCTCGTGCTCGAACTCGCGTTGCGCTGGCAGTTAGAGCCGGAATTCGTGCGCTGGTTGGCTTCGTCGGTGACGTTCTGCAACACTTTGGTCGATCGCATTGTGCCCGGCGCGCCGAGCGCAACAGAGGCCGATGCGCTCGCGGAGCGCGTTGGTTATCGCGATAGCCTGATGACTACCGCCGAACACTTTCGACAGTTCGTTATCGAGGGCGACGATACCGTGCGCGCGCGACTTGGCTTCGCGGAGGCGGACGCGGGCATCATCGTGACTCGCGATGTCGCGGCCTATCGCGAGCGCAAAGTGCGCTTGCTGAACGGAGCGCATACCGCCGCGGTGAACCTCGCACTGCTGGCGGGATGTGTCACGGTTCGTGATGCCATGATCCATCCCGTAATTGGGGCGTTTGTGCGGCGCGTGGTGATGGACGAGCTCCTGCCGGTGGTTACGGCGCCCGACGCACACGCGTTCGCGCGATCGGTGATTGAGCGCTTCGAGAATCCGCACATCCAGCATGCGCTGGTCGACATCACGATGCAGGGAACTACCAAGCTCAAGGTGCGATTGGTGCCGGCCATTGAGGCCTACGCAGCGAGGTTTGGCCGTGCTCCGGACGCGCTCGCGCTCGGGTTCGCGGCGCACGTGTATTTCCTGCATCCGGCGGTACAGGCCGATCGCGCCGCGAAAGGAATGCAAACTCGCCGGGACGACGCCGGAGAGCGTATCATGTTCGCCTGGTCGGCGTTCGACGCCGATCGCGGTGATGTCCGCTCACTGGTCAGCGACCTTGCCGCTGATCGAACGTTGTGGGACGCGGATCTCGCTGTTGTTCCCGGATTTGTTGAGCTGGTGACACGTCATTTGCAGACGCTGCTGATGCCAGGCGCGGTCGATGCGCAGGTGGCACGTTGCGTCGAGTCATTGCCCACGGAGGTCGCGGTATGATTGAACAGCTGAACGTACAACGGGGCGTACTGCCCGCGCGAGCGGCCGCGCGCCGCGCCGTCGTGGACGCACTCATCGCACGCGGCGCAGTTGCGGTCGTGCGCCTGTCATCGGCGGCCGCCGGCAAGGACGCGGTGCTCGCGCTCGAGGCCGGCGGAGTGACGGCGATTGAGGTAACGATGACCACGCCCGGTGCACTGCAGTTGATCGAGCAATTGGCGGCGAACTCGCAGCTGTTGATCGGGGCTGGCTCGGTGATGACCGCCGCGATGGCACGCGAAGCAATTGAAGCGGGTGCGAAGTACGTGGTCAGTCCGGTTTTCGACGCCGATGTAATGGCCACTGCGCACACCTACGACTGTGCCTCGCTTCCGGGCGCGTATACGCCAACGGAAATCATGCAGGCGTACAAGAGCGGCGCCGATCTGGTCAAGGTCTTTCCTGCCGACACGCTCGGTCCTGCGTATCTCAAGTCGGTGCTGGCGCCGATGCCGTTTCTCGAGCTGATGCCGACCGGTGGTGTGACGCCCGACAACATTGGGCAGTGGCTGACTGCGGGTGCGGTCGCGGCCGGCCTCGGAAGTGCGCTGGTTGATTCGGCACTCATCGCGCAGCGCGACTGGACCTCACTCACGGCAAGAGCACGCACCGTGACCGACAACGTCGCGCGCGCACGCGCCGGCGCGATCAGCGGACGGCGCGTATGACCACCGCGATCAATCGTGTGGTCACGTTCGGGGAGGTATTGCTGCGCTTGTCGCCGCCGGGAGACGAGCGCCTGTTTCAATCGCCGTCACTGCACACGTACTGGGGCGGAGCCGAGGCGAATGTTGCGGTCGGGGTGGCAGCGCTGGGCGCGTCGTCGACGCATGTCACGCGACTGCCCTCGAATGTTGTCGGCGACGCGGCGGTGCGTGCACTGCGAGCGGAAGGCGTTGATATGTCGCGCGCGCAGTTTGGCGAGGGACGCATGGGTGCGTACTTCCTCGAGCGAGGCGCTGACCTGCGGGCGTTGTCGGTCGTGTACGACCGCGCACATTCCGCGTTCGCGCAGCTCGAGGGCGATGAGTTTGACTGGCCGTCGATTCTCGCTGGTGCGAGTTGCCTCCACATCTCGGGTGTCACCATCGCACTCGGCGAAGGTCCGTATCGCGCCGCGTCCGCGGCCATCGACGCCGCCGTCACCGCAGGCGTTCCGGTCAGTATTGATCTCAATTTTCGGCCGGCGCTCTGGATTGGACGCGACCCGCGTCCGCTGATGCAGCCGCTGGTGCGAAAGGCCAACATCCTGATTGGCAATCCGGGCGCGGTCAAACTGATGCTTGGCATCGAGACGGCGGGTGTCATGCCAGAGCCGGCGCCCGCGCTCCATGACACCGCGCGGGCGATTCACCACGACTACGGCTGCCAGCAGATCGCACTGACGCAGCGTGATGTGGTGTCGGCGAGCGTGCATGGTTGGCAGGCGCACTGCTGGAATGCTGCTGCGCCCGACGCCTTGCATTCGTCCGCGCGCTACGATGTCGCGCTGATCGATCGCGTTGGCGGTGGCGATGCGTTTGCTGCCGCTTTGCTCGTAGAGTTGCTACGTGGTGCGTTGCCGGCCGACGCCGTGCGATTTGCTGCCGCGGCCGGCGCTCTCAAGCTGACCATTCCCGGCGATTTCAATCGTGTACGTCGCGCAGACGTCGAGCGTCTGCTTACACCAACTCACTGACTCATGTCTGCATCCGATCGATCAGCGTCGCTGGCGCCGACAACTCCCGCGGTCGGTGCGGCCAGCG
Organism: uncultured Gemmatimonadaceae bacterium; assembly: GCA_966096095.1. Taxonomy (GTDB): domain Bacteria; phylum Gemmatimonadota; class Gemmatimonadetes; order Gemmatimonadales; family Gemmatimonadaceae; genus Gemmatimonas. The sequence goes on from CBHTUR010000001.1 coordinate 103,678, forward strand.
CGCTCTCCGCCGCCGGCGTGGGGCGGTATCGCTGGCTCATTTGCAGTTTGCTGCTGTTCGCGACCACCATCAACTATCTCGATCGCCAGGTCACGGGCATTCTTGGCCCGACGCTGCAGGCCGAGTTCGGATGGTCGGAGACGCAGTACGCCGACATCACGTCGTACTGGACCATCGCGTACGCCATCGGCTTCCTGTTCATTGGCCGCTTTATCGATCGTGTTGGGGTGAAGATTGGTTTTGCCGTCGCGGTGGTGGGATGGAGTCTCGCGTCGGCATCGCATGGATTGGTGCACACCGTGTTTGGATTTGCGCTCGCACGGTTCCTGTTGGGCCTCGGTGAATCGGGCAATTTCCCGGCGGCCATCAAAGCCACCGCGCAGTGGTTTCCGAAGCACGAGCGGGCCTTCGCCACCGGCATTTTCAACGCCGGATCGAATATCGGCGCGGTCGTGGCCGCGATCGTGGTGCCGTGGATTGCCCTGACATGGGGGTGGCGCGAAGCGTTCGTTGCCACGGGCGCCGTCGGTATTGTGTGGCTCGCCGTGTGGTGGCCGCTGTATCAATCGCCCGAAGCGCACGGCAAGGTTTCGCCGAAGGAACTGGCGTTTATTCGCGAGGGTCAGGAGGCCGAATCGGCCACCGCGCAGCGAACGTCGTGGCGCGAGTTGCTGACCCATCGTCAGACGTGGACGTTCATGGTCGGCAAGTTCATGACCGACGGCGTGTGGTGGTTCTATCTGTTCTGGCTGCCGAAGTTTTTGGATGCGCGGTATGGCATCAAGCTCGGTAAGCTCGCTTTGCCCATCATCGTCATCTATCTGGTGGCCGATGTCGGGTCGATCGGTGGCGGTTGGTTGTCGGGCGCGTTCATGAAGCGTGGTTGGCCGGTGGCCAAGGCGCGCAAAATGACGTTGTTGCTCGCCGCGTTGCTCATTATTCCGACGGCAACCGCACCGCTCGCCAACAGTTTGTGGGTAGCCGTGGCCATCGTGTCGGTGGCAGCAGCGGCCCATCAGTGGTGGTCGGCGAATCTGTTTACCCTGACGAGTGACATGTTCCCGCGGCATGCGCTGGGCAGCGTTGTCGGCTTGGGGGGATTTGCCGGAGCGGCGGGTGGCGCGCTGTTTCAGCGACTGACCGGGCGCATTCTCGAAGCGACGGGCAGCAACTATCTGCCGGTCTTTCTGATCTGCGGGTCGGCGTACGTGGCGGCTCTGTTCTTCATGCATCTGCTATCGCCGAAGCTCGAGCCGGTGAAGCTCGACGCTCGTTGATCGCGCGATGTCCGATCTGAGTCGCCAAAGTCGCCGCGATTTTCTTCAGCGCGCGGCGCTCGCCGTCGGGGTGCTCACGCTCGGAGAACAGGCCGGCGCCTGCACGCCCCGTGCGTCGCGTACCGCCGCCTCGTTGGCGACTGCCGACGTGTGGGACGGCGTACCGGCAATCTTGCGGCGGATTGTGGCGCCAACATTCCCGGCGCGCGACTTCTCCATCACGTCGTACGGCGCGGTTGGCGACGGCGTGCGCGATTGCACGGATGCCATTCGCCTCGCCATTGCGGCGTGCGTCAAGGCGGGTGGTGGACGCGTGGTCGTGCCGGCCGGACGATTCAAGACCGGGGCGATTCACCTGGCCTCGCGAGTGAATCTGCACGTCGAGGCTGGCGCGACGCTGCTGTTCGATACGAACCCGCAGCGCTATCTGCCGCCGGTGCTGACGCGCTTTGAGGGGATGGAGTACATGGGTTACTCACCACTCATCTACGCCGTCGGCGCGACCGATGTCGCGGTGACTGGTGCGGGCACGATTGATGGTCAGGCGACCGATGAGAACTGGTGGGCGTGGAAGGGCGGCAAAGATCGTCCCTCGCCCAATCAAATCGCTGCCCGCGACCGTTTGATGGAGAGGGTGGAACGCGGCGTTGCCGTGCGCGATCGGGTCTTCGGCGACGGCAGCTATCTGCGACCGCAGTTTGTGCAGTTCTATCGCTGTCGGAACGTGCTCGTCGAAGATGTCACCATTCTGCGCTCTCCGATGTGGGAGATCCATCCGGTTGAGTGCACGAACGTGACGGTGCGCGGGGTCCAGATTCGCACGCATGGCCCGAATAACGACGGCTGCGATCCCGAATCGTGTCGCGATGTACTCATCGAACGTTGCCTGTTCGACACCGGCGATGACTGCATCGCAATCAAATCAGGGCGCAACGCGGACGGGCGCCGACTCCACGTGCCAACGGAGAACGTGATAGTTCGCCAATGCACGATGAAAGACGGCCACGGCGGGGTGACCATCGGCAGTGAGATTTCCGGTGGCGTGCGCAATGTGTTCGTGGAGGACTGTCGAATGGACAGTCCGCAGCTTGAGCGCGCGCTGCGATTCAAGAACAACGCCATGCGTGGCGGCGTGCTGGAGCACGTCTACATGCGCAATTGCACCATCGGAGAAGTGAAAGAGGGCGTGCTATCGATCGACCTCAATTACGAAGAGGGGCCGAACGGGCCGTACAAGCCGATCGTGCGCGATGTCGAATTACGCAACGTCACCAGCAAGAAGAGCATGTACGGGCTGTACATGCGCGCTTATCCCGCCTCGGAAATATCCGATATTCGCGTGATTGGCTGTCGCTTCGATGGAGTCGAAAAGGGCAACGTGGCCGACGGCGTTACGCGCCTCACGTTCACCGACGTGCACATCAACGGCGAGCTCGTTCGCGGGGCGTCCCGGTGAGTCCGCGCGGCGTTGGTGCAATTCAAGCGGCGGTTGTGACGGCGTGCCTGATGAGCGCCATGGCCGGTCGCGTGGCGGCACAAGATCTGAACCAACTCGGCGAAGGTGTTGCGCAGCCGAATGGACGGCCGATACCCATCGCGAATGTGGCCGCGCGACCGCAACCGAGCGCGGTGCCGTGGAGTGTGCGCTTCGCGCGCGCCGTGATGTCGCGCAATCCGCAGGTGCATCGTCGCTGGGACTACACCGCCGGCGTAGTGCTTGGGGCCATCGAGCGCGTGGGGGCGGCGCGTCGGGATACTGCCATGTTGTCCTATGTTCGCCGAAACGCTGAGCGTTTCGTGCGGCCAAATGGGGAGATCGATGGCTACTCGCGCGAGGAGTATAACATCGATGCCGTGTCGCCGGGACGGGTGTTGTTTCCGCTGTTGGCGCGCACGCGCGACCCGCGTTATCGCGGCGCGGCGCAAATGCTGCGCGATCAGCTCCGCACGCATCCGCGAACGGATGAAGGCGGCTTCTGGCACAAGAAGATCTATCCGCAGCAGATGTGGTTGGATGGTTTGTTCATGGGCGAGCCGTTCTATGCTCAGTATGCGGCGGAGTTGGCCAGCGTCGCTGAGCGCGATTCGATTTTCAACGATGTCGCGCGGCAGTTCTTGCTCGTGGCGCGGCACACGCGCGACAACAAGACCGGATTGATGTATCACGGTTGGGATGCGGCGCGCGCGCAACCGTGGGCCGACAGTGCAACCGGTCGCTCGCGTGAATTCTGGGGACGGGCCATCGGCTGGTACATGATGGGCGTTGTTGAAACGCTCGACTACTTGCCGCCTACGCACGCGGATCGCGCGGCGATTATTCGCACGCTGCAGGACGTCGCCGACGGTGTCCGGCGCGCGCAAGATCCGCAGACGGGACTGTGGTGGGACATCGTCGATGCGCCGGACCGGCGAGGCAACTATTTCGAAGCGTCGGCGAGCGCGATGTTCGTCTACGCACTCGCCAAAGGCGCGCGGCTCGGTTACCTCGCGCCAAGCTACCGCGCCGTCGCCACGCGAGGATTTGATGGCATCGTCAGCAATCTGGTGCGCGAGGCGCCTTACGGTGCGTCGCTGATCAACATCTGCCAGGTCTCGGGCCTCGGCGGCGCGCCGCGCAAGGACGGATCGCTGCGCGACGGGAGCTACGCGTACTACATCTCCGAGCCCGTCGTGACCGACGACTACAAGGGTGTGGGCCCGATGATTCTCGCGGCACTGGAGCTCGGGAAGTGAGCAATCTGTTCTCGCTGGACGGCCGCACGGCGCTCGTGACCGGAGCCAGTCGCGGCATCGGGCGCGCGATTGCGCTCGGACTTGCGGAACACGGCGCCGATGTGGTGTGTCACAGCCGGCGCGCTGGCGGCGCCGATGAAGTGATCGCCGACATTCGTGCGATGGGACGCCGCGCGATCGCCGTGCACGCCGACTTAGGCGACGCCGATGGCGCGGATCAGCTCGTGAACGCCGTATTGGCGCAGGATGTTGAAATCGATGTGCTGGTGAACAACGCAGGCACGATTTCGCGCGCGCCCGCGACCGAGGTCACGCTTCCCGATTGGCACGCCGTCTTGCGTCCGAATCTCGACGCGACGTTTGTGCTCGCGCAGCGATTCGGACGCGAGATGTTGGTTCGTGGCGAGGGGAAGATCATCAACGTGGCGTCGCTCCTTGCGTTTCAGGGCGGCATCAACGTTCCCGCGTACACCGCAAGCAAGCATGCAGTGGCCGGGCTCACGAAAGCGCTGGCCAACGAGTGGGCGCGTCGCGGGGTGAATGTGAACGCGATTGCCCCCGGCTACATCCGAACCGACAACACGAAGGCGCTGCAGGAGGACGCCGAACGGGCGCCGCAGATTCAGGCGCGTATTCCGGCGGCGCGCTGGGGTGACGCGAGTGATCTGGTCGGCGCCGCCGTCTTTCTGGCGAGTCGCGCGTCTGACTATGTCCACGGCCATCTGCTCGTCGTCGACGGCGGATGGATGTCCCGTTAACGAGGCGCCTATGCGATTGTTGCCCGCCCCCGACGCCGTGCGCCGGATGACCACCGACGAATTGCGCGCGCACTTTCTCGTGGCCGATCTGTTCCGCGACGGTGCGCTCACGCTCGCGCAGATCGATCTCGATCGCGTTGTGCTCGGCGGCGTGGTGCCGACGACGGACGTGCTCACGCTGCCTGCGCCGGATGCGTTGCGCGCGGAGTATTTCTGCGAACGCCGTGAGCTCGGCGTGCTGAATGTCGGCGGTGCCGGCGTCATCACTGTGGACGGCCGTTCGTTCGAGCTACATGCGCACGACGTGCTCTATATCGGGCGCGGTAGCCGCCTGGTGCAGTTCGCCAGCCACAGCCCGAATTCACCCGCACACTTCTACCTCGTCAGCTATCCCGCGCATGCGGCGTACGACGTGGAGCTCGTGCGAGCCGCGCAGGCGGATGTGCTCGAGTTGGGGTCGAGCGAGCGGGCCAATCAGCGTACCGTGCGACGCTATATCCACCAAAAGGGCGCGCGTAGTGCGCAGCTCGTGATGGGCGTAACAACTCTCGCGCCCGGCAGTGTGTGGAATACGATGCCCACGCACACGCACGATCGGCGCACGGAGGTCTACTTCTACTTTGGCTTGCCCGCTGACGCGATGGTCGTACACCTGCTGGGCGAGCCGCAAGAAACGCGCTCGCTCATTGTGCGCAATGCGGAGGTGGCGTTGTCGCCCGGATGGTCGATTCACGCGGGCTGCGGCACGCAAGCGTACGCGTTCTGCTGGGCAATGGGTGGTGAGAATCAGGACTACGCAGACATGGACATGGTCCAGATGGAGACGATCCGATGAGAACTGAGCTGACTTTCCTGACACCAATCGCGCTCGCCGCGGCCATGCTGTTGCCCGCCCGTGCCGACTTCGTTGTGCGGGCCGAGAACCCGCTGAACATCACACGCGTCGATGAGGTGCTTTCGCTGCCGTGGAGTGCGGTGTCCAGTCGCATTCCGGGCGCGACGTCCGGCGCGATTCGCGTGCGCGATCTCGGCAGCGGAAAAGAAGTGCCCGTACAAGTGCTCGACGCCGACGGCAATGGTTCGCCCGATTCGTTGCTCGTGCTCGCCGACTTCCGCGCGAAGGAAGTGCGGCAGTTCCGCGTCGAGTCCGGTTCCCCGGCCAACTTTGCGCCGCGCACGGCTGTGCGGCACGACGATCCACGCGACGACATGGCGTGGGAGAGCGACAAGCTCGCGTGGCGCATATACGGTCAAGGACTGAAGAAAACGTCGAGCGCGATGTCGAGCAGCGGTGTCGACATTTGGGTGAAGAAGACGCGCGATCTGGTGGTGCAAAAATGGTATGACAAAGGACACGACGAATATCACGTCGATACCGGCGAAGGCGCTGATTTCTACGATGTCAACGAGACGCTCGGTGCGGGCGGCACGGCGCTCTGGGTCAACGACTCGTTGATTCGCGCGGACAACTTCACGTCGTGGAAGGTCATCGCGACTGGCCCGATCCGGACGATTTTTTCGGTCGAATATCCCGAGTGGGGCGCCGGCGCGCTCAAGGTGTCGCAGACGAAGCGCATCAGCATCGACGCGGGATCGAATCTGTTCAAGGAAGAGAGTGTCTTTCACGCCGCACCGGGTACCAAGCCGTTCGCCTACGCGATTGGCGAATTGAAGCGGACGGGCATGGTCGGCACGATGAGCAAGGCGAACGCGTGGGCGTGGCTCTCGGGTTGGGGTCCCACCACGCCGAAGAAGGGAGGCGATGGCGACATCGGGACGGCGTTTCTGCTGCCGCGCGCGAGCGTGCGCGACTGGAAAGAAATCGGCGATCACTACCTCGCGATCAGCACGGCAACGCCGAACGTGCCCGTAGTCCACTACGTCGGCGCGGGATGGACCCTGAGCGGAGACTTTCGCGACGTGAAGGACTGGTGGCGCTATCTCGACGAGACGGCGCAACGACTCGCGTCGCCGATGAAAGTGTCGATGGTCGCACCATGATTGCGCCGATGCTCGTCGCGCTGGTCACGGTACAACTCGCCGTGGCGCAGGAGGTCGTTCCGCTCTGGCCGAATGGTGCACCCGGAGCGCTTGGCGCGCGCGAAATCGATGTGCCCACGCTGACCGTGTACCGACCGGCGCCACCACGCGCGAACGGCGTGGCGCTCATCATTTTTCCCGGCGGAGGCTACGAGCATCTCGCGACCGACAAAGAAGGCACGCAGGTTGCGAAGTACTTTCTCGAGCGAGGCGCCACGACGTTCGTGGTGCGCTATCGGCTGGGGCCCGACTACCATCACCCGACCATTGAACAGGATGGTCTGCGCGCAGTTCGCCTCGTGCGGTCGCATGCCTCGCAGTTCGGCGTCGACCCACATCGCATTGCCGTGCTCGGGTTCTCGGCTGGTGGTCATCTCGCCGCCAGTGTCGCCACGCGATTCACGAGCGGTGACGCGACGAGTCGCGACAGCGTGGAGCAGCTAAGCGCGCGTCCCGATGCCGCGTTGCTGATTTATCCCGTGGTTTCCATGCGCGACCCGATCGCGCACGCCGGCTCGCGCAAACAACTGCTGGGCGCAACGCCTGACACCGCGCTGGTGCGGGCGCTGAGCATCGACGAGAATGTGCCTTCCAACGCGCCGCCCGTGTTTCTGGTGGCCAGTTCAGTCGATCGCACGGTGCCGGTCGACAACTCAACACGACTGTATCACGCACTGCGCGCGGCCAGAATTCCCGCGGAACTTCACGTCTTCGCGCAGGGCCGTCATGGCTTCGGGATGGCGGCTGGCGACCCGATCTTGAGCACGTGGAGTGAGCGCGCCGCAGAATGGCTCTCGCGAACGCTGCGCGAGCCGCGCCTCGCGTATAGCGCGGTGGACAGCGTGACCAACGCCATCGTGGACGCCGCCTTTCGCGGCGCCGCCGGCGCGAAAGTGAACGGGGTGCCGACCTATCGCACGGTCAACTCGGCGATCGAGGCCGCGCCAAATTTTCCGGAGTCACCGTGGACGATTCGCATCCGCGCTGGCACCTACCGCGAAAAGGTAGGCATCGACAAGCCCAACATTCGTCTCGTTGGCGCGAATCGTGACAGCACGATCATCGCGTGGGGTGACTACGCCGGTGCACCGGCCGTTGGTGGTGGTACACTCGGCACGCGCGGCACGTGGACACTGCGCGCCACCCAAGCCGACTTGCGCCTTGAGCACCTCACCATTGCCAACACGTTTGACTACGACGCGAACGCGAAGAAAACAGCCAGCGACACATCAAAAATTCGCGACACCCAGGGGCTGGCCGTGGCGCTCACCGACAAGAGCGACCGGGCCATCCTGCGCGACGTGGTGTTGCTCGGACATCAAGACACGTTCTTCGCCGACGCAGGGCGTACATATGTGCAGAACAGCCGTATCGAAGGCAATGTCGACTTCATCTTTGGCAGCGGCCGTCTCGTAATCGAAGACAGCGACATTATCTCGCTCGATCGCGGCTCAACGACGAACAACGGCTATATCGCGGCGCCAAGCACGGATATCACCACGTACGGCATGCTTTTCGTGCGCTCGCGACTCAAGAAGGCGTCTCCGCAGATTGCGCCAAACTCCGTCTCGCTCGGCCGTCCATGGCATCCCGGCGGCAATCCACGCAGTGTCGGCATGGCCATCTTCGTGGATTGCTGGATGGACGATCACATCGCGGTGAAGGGATGGGATCGCATGTCCGCCGGACCGATGACCAACGGCGAACGTCTCTGGTTTGAACCGGAACATGCGCGCTTCGCCGAGTATCACAGCTCAGGGCCCGGCGCGGTGGAAAGTCCATCGCGTCGCCGCCTTTCCGATGGCGATGCGACCACGTACACCAAGGCGCTGGTGCTCGATGGCTGGCGTCCGGAGGGCACTCCATGAGAGCGCGCATTGCCGTACGCCGGGCGCTCATCGCACTTCCCGTCATGTATGTCGGCGCGTTGCGCGCGCAAGATTCCCGACATGTGATGGCGCCAGTTGTGCCACCGACCTGTTCGGTGATTGAGTCGCAGCTCGCGCTGGTGGGCGATAGTACCATCGCTGAGGGTGACGAGGCCCGACTCGACTCGCCGCGCATTCAGTTGGCCATCGATGCCTGTCCGGCGGGTCGCGCGGTAGAACTCCGCGCGAGCGGAGGGAAGCGAGCGTTTGTGAGTGGACCGCTGCGCCTCAAGACCGGAGTTACGCTGCTGGTGGCGAAGGACGCGATTCTCTTTGCGTCGCGCGATCCGCGCCAGTTCGACGTCACGCCTAACGCCTGCGGACGACTCACCACAGCAGGTCGTGGCTGCCGCCCGCTGATTTCGGCCGAGCGCGCCGATCACAGCGGGTTGATGGGACCTGGCACGATTGACGGTCGCGGGTGGGCACGAACGCTTGCCGATACCGTCACGTGGTGGGAGATGGCCGAGCAGGCACGCGACACCAAGTATTCGCAGAACAATCCGCGACTCTTGGTCACGTCGCGCAGCAACGACTTCACGTTGGCGAACATTACACTGCGCAACAGTCCGAACTTTCATGTCGTCTTCGAACGCGGCGACGGCATTACGGCTTGGAACGTGACCATCAACACACCCAAGGGTGCGCGTAACACGGATGGAATCGATCCCTCGGGCTCACGCAACGTCACGATCACCAACAGCCACATTCACACGGGCGACGACAACGTCGCCATCAAGGCTGGCAGCAACGGTGGCGCGCACAACATGACGGTCTCGAACAGTCACTTCTATAGCGGCCACGGGGTGTCGATTGGTAGTGAGACCGACGGCGGCGCCAGCGCCATTCTTGTGCAAAACGTCACCTTCGAGGGCACGGATAACGCGCTGCGAATCAAGTCCAATGGCAGTCGCGGCGGGCTGGTCGAAGGAGTGACGTACGAAAACGTGTGTGTTCGCGATGTGAAATACCCGATCTACATGGACTCGCACTACTCGGCTTCGGCGGAGCTCGATGGCGACAAAATCCCAGAGTTCCGCAACATTGTCGTGCGCAACGTGCGCATCGCGGGCCCGGGCACGGTCATGCTGGACGGCTACGACAACGCACGTCGCGTTCAGATCGCGTTCGATCGCGTGGTGGCTGACACGCCGGAGAGTGTAAAGGTTCAGGGCGGACGCACCGCGGTCACGCGCAGCGCAGGCGGCACAAATCTGCGCATTCCTGACAGCGTGGCCACGGTGTCCGGTCCGGCCGTTGCGCCAACGCTGACGGCCGAGCTGTCGGCGTGTCCGACACGACTCATTCCGTTTCCCGGCGGCGCCGCGAAAGCAATCTCCGTGCGAAAGCTGGCCAAGCCTCCCGCGCCGCCAGCGGCGAGCAAGCCTTCGGCGCCGGTCGCGTTTCGATGATCACAGCACGAGCGCTCGCAACGCTGGCACTCCTCTCGTTTGGCCTCGCACCAGCGGTATCGCCGACGAGCATTTATCTCGTTGGCGATTCCACGATGGCCGACAAGCCCGATCCGGAGCATAACCCGGAGCGCGGGTGGGGACAGGCATTACCGGCGCTCGTGCTACCCGTCGCCGTGGTCAAAAATCACGCGGTTAACGGACGCAGTACGAAAAGCTTTATCGATCAGGGGCGCTGGGAAGCGGTACGCGCGCAGCTCAAGCGCGGTGACTTCGTGTTCATCCAGTTCGGGCACAACGACGAGAAGACGGACGACTCATCGCGCTACACGGCGCCATTCACCGCGTATCGGCGAAATCTTGAGCGCTTCGTGCGCGAGAGCCGGGCCGCCGGCGCGATCCCCGTGTTGTTCACGCCAATTGTGCGCCGCCAGTTTAACGCGAAGGGCACGCTGGAAGACACTCACGGACTCTATCCGCTGGTGGTGCGCGATGTCGCGCGTGACCTCCACGTTGACTTCGTTGACTTGCAACTGTTGACGGAAGAGTGGGTACAGCAGCTCGGACCCGACAGCACGAAGTCGCGATTTGTGTATACCAGGCAGGGCGAATTTCCGGCGTTTCCGCTGGAGCGCGAGGACAACACGCATCTTTCGCCCCGTGGCGCCGCCGATGTGGCGGCACTCGCGGTCACCGCGCTTCGTGAGCGCGTGTCGCTTCTTCGGCCGTTGCTGCGGAAGCCGCCAACTTCGCCTCGCTAGCCGCCCACTTGCGACGAGAGGCCATCTCGGACTTCGCGAGATGCACGAAAAAAAACGGCGGGGCCGCGACTATTCGCGACCCCGCCGCTTCGTTTGCCGTACGTCCGTCTGAGACTACCAGCCGGGATTCTGCGTGAGGAGCGGATTCAGATCGCGCGCACGCTGTGGAATCGGCATGAGTTTGAACTTATCCGCGATGGTTGTTTGCACCTTGGGATAACGGCTCGAGCGGAAGCGAATGACGGCCGCAAACGCCATGTTGGCTTCGATGCGAGCCTTCGACCACGCCCAGTTGCGCTGCGAGTCGAAGTAGCCGTTGGGTCCTTCCATCGCCAACTCCAATCGGCGCTGCGCGAAGAGTGAATCGCGGAACGCGGCCTGCGAGAGTCCCGGCAGCAAATTGCCGATGCCTGCGCGGACGCGCACGGCGTTGATGGCCGCGTACGCTTCTGCCGTGGGTCCGTTGATTTCGTTCAGTGCCTCTGACTCCATCAGCAGATTGTCGCCGTAGCGCAGAATGATGTAGTTCGGTTCGTCGTTGCCGGCCGTGACGGACAGCTTATCGAGGAATTTGGCCATGTTCGGCAACACGGTGGAGTCGGTGATTGTCGTCCCCACCACGAAAGCCCCCTTCGGCGCGTTCGCCTGAATGGTCCACACCGCCGTCGTGCTGTTCTTCGTGGTGTAGCTCAACTGCCACGTCGCCGCGCGCCGAATGTCGTTCGTAACGTAGGCGTCGAAGAACGGCTGTTCGGCGGTAAACGAACCGTTTTGCGACGATCCGTAGTTCGAGAGACGCGGCGCCAATTGGTTGGACAAGCGGCAGCCGATGCCGTTGGACCGCGAGCACTGAATGTCGAAGATGACTTCCGAGTTGTTTTCGTTCGATCCGTCGAACATCGAGCCGAAGTTGGTAACCAGCGCGTACCCGTCGTTCGCCTTCACATCCTGCAGCCACTGCAGCGCCTTCTGGTAGTCCGACGCCTTCGTGCTCGCGCCCGCGTCCGCGATGCTGGCCCGATGCAGATAGGCCTTGGCCAACATCGTTTTGGCGGCGCCGCGCGTTGCGCGCCCGATGTCCGTACCCGTGTAGCTCTTGGGCAGGACGGCCGCCGCTTCGGTCAGATCCTTGAAGATTTGATTCCAAACCGAATCGACCGCCGCGCGGGGGCGCTGCAGGTTGTCGATCGTCGTGGTCTCTTCGGTCAACAACGGCACCGCACCGAACAGTCGCACGAGATTGAAGTAGTGCAGGGCACGCAAGAACTTGCCCTCGGCCACGATGCGGCTGCGCAACGCGGTGTCCATGGGAATCGCCGGCACGCGGCCAATGACCGAATTCGCCCGGTTGATGCCCTGATACGCGGATTGCCAGACGCCGTAGATGTACGCATGGCTCGTGGTGAACGTGTAGTTGTCCACGAGGCTGCGTTCATTAGTGGCGCTGAGGAAGACCGTCTGCATCTCCGTCATGAACTCGGAGAGCATGATGAAATTGCGACCGTAGTAGTTGTCGCCCGTTGTATGCTCGGCGGTCGCATACGCACCGGCCAACGCAGCCAACGCGTCAGTCGAGTTTTGATAGAAGTTTTCCGGACCGACGAAGTCGTACGGGACTTCGGTCAGGAATTTGGCATCGTTGCAACCGATCGAGCCGGCAACTGCCAGCGCGGCGACGGCGCAAAGTAGAGAGCGCTTTTGCATGGCCAGATCCGCCGGTTAGTAGTTGATGTTCATGCCGAGCGTCCAGGTGCGAGCAAGCGGGTATGCTCCCACGTCGACGCCGCGATTGAGATTGCCGATGCTGATCGAGCTGACATCCGGGTTGAAGCCAGTGTACTTCGTCCACGTGTACACGTTTTGTCCGGTGACGTAGAGGCGCGCCGTCACGTTTTGCTGGCGCAGCCAGCGCGGCGGGATTTCGCGCGACACGGTAATGGTTCGGAGACGGAAGAAGGAACCGTCTTCCAGCAGTTCCTGCGTGATATCCGCGTTCAGGAAGCCCGCCCCCGCGCCGATGCGCTGGTATTTGCCGTCGGGATTCGTCGGGCTCCACGCGTTGAGGAAGCGCTCGCGCGTCACGTTGAGTGCCGGCGACGCGCCATTGAGACGCAGGTTGTTGAGGTTGAGAATCTGATTGCCGTGAACCCCGTCGAACAACGCGCTCACTTCGAAGCCCTTCCACGAGACGTTGTTTGACCAGCCAATCACGTACTTCGGATTCGGATCACCGATGATGGTACGGTCGTTCGCATCGATGATGCTGTCGCCGTTCACGTCGATATAGATACGATTGCCGAGCCCCGGCACCGTGCCGCTGGCGAAGCGTGTGGCAGCCTTCCATGCGTTCAGTGTGGTGCTGTCGCGGAACAGGTCGCCCGTCTTGAAGCCAAAGAAGGCGCCAATAGGTTGGCCAACCTGCACCACACTCGACGTTGCGTTGATGTCCGAGGCCGTGAGCTGCGTCGGGAAGATGCGATTCACACCGCCCAGGCTCAGTACCTTGTTCCGATTGCGCGTGTAGTTGAACGTCGTCGACCAGCGGAAGCCCTGCGACTTGGTGGGCGGATCAAAGATGCGGAACGTCACACCGGCCTCGAGTCCTTTGTTCTCGATCGATCCCGCATTCACGAAGGCGGAGGGATAACCGACTTCGGACGGCAAGTCGATTTGCAAGAGCAAGTCGTCGGTCTGCTTGCGGTACTTGTCGACGGTCACGTCGACGCGTCCGCTGAACACACTCATGTCGACGCCCATGTTCGTCTGCTTCGTAGACTCCCAGCTCAACGCCGGATTACCGATCGCGGCCGGATAGTAGCCAGGCGCCAGCGTGCCGTTGAACGTGTACTGCTGAGCGGTGAGACGGGTGAGCGACTGGTAGGGCGAGATCGACGGGTTGCCGACGGTGCCGTACGTGTAGCGCAGCTTGAGGTTGTTGATCATGCTGAGCTTGCGCATGAACGGCTCTTCCGACACACGCCACGCCACGGCACCCGCCGGGAAGACACCCCACCGGTTATCGGCGCCGAAGCGCGAGGACCCGTCGCGACGAGCACTCACCGAGAACAGGTAGCGATCCATCAACGTGTAGTTGAATCGACCGAGATACGACGCCAGCGTCCACTGTGTACGACCGGATGACACCGTCGGACCGCCGGCCTGCGCACCCGCGCCGATGTTTTCAAAGCCGGTGTTGTCGCTGACGAAGTTGCTGTTGCGCATATCCGAGCGCGTCGAGTTGAGCTTCTGTCGCGAGTAGCCACCGACGGCGGAGAACACGTGGGCGGAACCGATGCTGCCGTTCCAGCTCAGCGTGTTTTCGTTCAGGAATGTTGTGTTGTTCGTCGTACCGCGAATGGCGCGACCGTTAGAACCGAAGCCTTGAAGCGTCGTGCGCGGATAGTACGTATCTCGGCCGCGGAACGAGAGATCGCTGCCGACCGTGGACTTAAAGGCGAAGCCAAACGGCAGTTTGTATTCGCCCGCGACGTTGGCCAACACGCGCGTGTCAAACAGCTTGTCATTCACGGCCTGCGCCGATGCCAGCGGATTGGGTACCGTGCCGGCTGAAATGCCAAGATCAAGCAGCGTCTTGGGGAAGTCGGTGCCGAGCAACGTGTAACTGCCGTCGGCCCGATACGGTGACATGATGGACGGATATTGCAGCGCGGCACCCACTGCGCCGGCGCCGGCGTTGAGCGAACCGTCGGTCGGAATCTGTGAGCTGTTCACGCGCGAAAGCAGCACGCTCGAGGTGAGCTTGAGCTTTTCACCGATCATCTGATCGATGTTGCCGCGGAGCGAGAGGCGCCGGAAATCGGAGTTGTCGACAACGCCTTGCTGCTGAAACGTGCCGCCCGAGATCGCATAACGCGTGGCGTTTTTGGACTGCGAGCCGCCGCTCACGCTCAGTTGCGCACTCTGAATGGTGGCCTGGCGGAAGATCAGATCCTGCCAGTCGGTGCCGACGCCGAGTGTGGTTGGATCGGCGTAGGGCTGATTCAGGTTCTGTGTCGCAGCCCAGGCGTTGGCGAACTGACCGAACTCGGTGGCATTGAGCAGGTTGTAGCGCTTGGCCACCACCTGCTGGCCGCGATAGAGATCGATTGCCACGCGTGGTTTTGCGCCGTCGCCGCGCTTCGTTGTAATCAGCACGACGCCGTTCGCGCCGCGCGCGCCGTAGATGGCGGTGGCGGACGCGTCTTTGAGAATTTCGATGGAGGCGATGTCGTTCGGATTCAGCGCCGCCAGCGGATTGGACGGCGTAGTATTCGCGCGTCCACCATCGAGAGAGCTGGAGGTCGAAAAATCGTTCTCGACCGGAAAGCCATCGATGACGTAGAGCGGCTCGTTGTTTCCGTTCACACTGGAGCCGCCGCGAATGCGAATCGACATGCCGCCGCCGGGCGCTGATGACGCCTGCGTGACTTGTACGCCCGGCGCAGTGCCTTGCAACGTCTGTTCGAGTGACGTGGTCGGTGTGCGCTCCACGCTCGGCTGCACCGAGGTGACGGAGCCGGTAACGTCGGAGCGTCGTTGCGAGCCGTATCCGACCACGACGATCTGATCGAGCGCGATGCTGACGAGCTTGAGATTGAAGTCGGCGGTCACGGTGGCGCCGGCGACGACGGTGACCGTATCGACGCGAGGCGCGTACCCGATGAGGGCCGCGCGAACGGCGTATCGACCCGGCGTGACGTTGGCGATGGTGTAGCGACCGTCGGCGCCGGTTCGGGCGCCGAATGACGTGCCGGTGACGCTGATACCAACGTTGGCGAGCGGCACGGCCGCCTCACTGCGCACGAGGCCGACGATGCGACCAGTGGCGGAGGTTTGCGCTGCCGCGGTCTGCGCCGAGAGAACGAACGCGGCAAGGAGCGCCGTGCCGAGCCTCTGAGTCGAACGCATGAGGGCTGATCCTGTGGGGGAGGGCGGTGCGGTCAGGTCGGGGCGGGCGAGACCTGGCTGCTGTCTGACAGCCGGGAGGGATGGCTGCCGAAGGAGGATATTGTTCATCTGGCGAACAATTGGCGGCTACGTAACGACCAGCGTCGGCCGAACGATTGCCACTCGGAGAGCGAACGAAATCCCTCGGTGGCCGCTATTTGTTCGTTTGAGGAACTAAAACGACAAAAACAACTGCAAGACGAGCGACCAGCATTTTGTGCTACGCAACCGATTTTGTAAAGAGTACGGACAAAATCGGATTAGCGAACTCAGCCTTGGGAAATTCCCGTCTCGGCCAGTGGGTCAGGCGCCGTCGGGACGAACCGACGCCGAGCCGAGCGTCGATGAACCTTCCGGCGCGGACACGCCCGAGACGGTGGCCGTCTGCAAGGCTCGCTGAACGATGCGCGTGAGCATAAACCCTAATAGCACCGTGGCCACGATGCCGACCGCGAGCAACTCAGGCGAAACGGCCGAAGAGCCGTCTGGCCGAGGGCCCGCCCCCGAGGCCTTTCCGTAGGCGGCGTACGTAACGACGATGGGAATGAGGCCGAGTGTCCCGAACATGAACGGCGCGAGCCGCACGCGGCTCACACCGAGCGCGTAGTTCGACAGGACAAAGGGAATCACGGGCGAGAGCCGCAACAGAAACACGATACGAAGACCACTGTCGCCGACGGCGCGATCGATCGTCGACAACAGCGGATTGGCCGCCACACGTGTTCTCACCCAGTCGCGCGCGAGATATCGACCAATCAGAAAGGCCGACGTGCCTCCGACCATCGCGCCACACATCGAGAGCACAGCGCCTTTCATCACGCCGAACACCGCGCCGCCTACCATAATGAGCAGGAACGCGGGCATCATGCTGATGACCGCGACGACATACACGGACACAAAGGCCACCGGTGCCCAAACGCCGAGTGTATTGACCCATGACGTGAACTGCGGCAGCAGCGGCGCGAGCACGCGCCCGACGAGCAGCCCCGCGACGAGTGGAATGGCGGCCCCGACGACTTTCACGATCGATTTCGCGTCAATACGCATCCGGGAATTGTAATCGCTGCGTCTGGCGATTCGTGTCACAACCCGGCAATCTAGCGTATGAAGATCTCTCTCTTTCGCCAAATCAGTCGTGCCGTCGCGTTGGCGGCAGTGTGCCTCTCGTGCGCGCGCGGATCGACACCGTCGCCGAGCCTGTCCGTGATCAACGCCCGGGTCTGGACCGGGGACGAGGCGCACCCCTGGGCGGAAGCAGTCGCAATTTCCGGCGACTCGATAGTTGCCGTCGGCACAACTGCCGAGATCTCGGCGCGCGCGGCTTCATCAACCAGAACGATCGACGCCAAAGGCGCGTTGGTCACGCCGGGCTTCATTGATAGCCACGTTCACTTCATTGAGGGCGGCTACGCGTTGGCCTCAGTGAAGTTGCGCGACGCGAGGAGCAAGGCCGAATTCATTCAACGGATCGCCGACTTTGCGAAGACCGTGCCGAAGGGCATGTGGATTCGCAACGGCGATTGGGATCACACCAATTGGGGTGGTGAACTGCCAACACACGAATGGATTGACTCGGTGACCCGAGACAATCCGGTGTGGATCAATCGTCTCGACGGTCACATGAGTCTCGCCAACGCGTTGGCGATGCAGGCGGCCAAGGTGGATGCGACGGTCAAGGACATTGACGGTGGCACGATTGTCCGAAACGCTCGCGGCGAACCCACGGGCGTGTTCAAAGACAACGCGATGTCGGTCATCGATGCATTGCAACCACCGAGGAGCGACCTCGAAGCGGATCACGCCCTCGACTCCGCGATGGCGTACGTCGCCGCACGTGGCGTGACGAGCGTGCATCACATGGGTGTGTTCTCCGACATCGCGGCATTTCGGCGTGCTCATGATGGTCAACGACAGCTCACACGCATCGTTGCGCAGGTGCCGTTGTCAGAGTGGGCCGCGTTACGCGACACGGTCAAGGCGCGCGGGCACGGCGATGCCTGGCTGCGAATCGGTGGACTGAAAGGTTTTGTCGACGGTTCGCTCGGTTCGCACACGGCCGCTATGCTGCGTCCATTCGACGACGCGCCGAAAGACACCGGCTTGTTGGTCACGCCCGCCGAAAGCCTCTATGCGTGGACGAAGGCCGCCGACGCCTCGGGGTTGCAGGTGATGGTGCATGCGATTGGCGACCGCGCGATTCGTACCCAATTGGATATCTTCGAGCGGGTCGAGAAGGAGAACGGAGCGCGCGATCGGCGCTTTCGCATCGAGCACGCGCAGCACATCTCGCCGCAAGACATTCCGCGATTCGGCGCCCTCGGCGTGATCGCCAGCATGCAGCCCTATCACGCAATCGACGACGGCCGCTGGGCCGACAAAGTGATTGGTGCCGAGCGCGCGAAAGGTTCGTACGCGTGGCGAGCATTGCTGGACAACAACGCAACGCTGGCATTCGGGAGCGACTGGTTCGTCGCGCCTCCCACGCCCATCGAAGGGATCTATGCGGCAGTGACGCGTCGCACGCTTGATGACAAGACACCCAACGGCTGGGTACCCGAGCAGAAAATCACGCTCGAGGATGCACTGCGCGCGTACACGAGCGGTGCGGCGTTTGCCGGATTTCAGGACGACAAAGTCGGCGTGATCCGTGCTGGAATGCTCGCGGACATTGTCGTGCTTGATCGGGATCTGACCAAAGCCGCGCCCGAGACATTGCGAGACGCGCACGTGATGCACACGATCGTCGGGGGGCGGGTGGTGTATTCGCGCAAGTAGGCGCGCGTTCCCGCAGTGGAGGAATCACGGTGCAGCGGAGTGGGAGGGTCCGGGCGCTCGCCCGTCCCCTCCACACTCCCTCCTCCCGATCCGCTACGGCGTGTGCTTCTTAAAGTCGGCGCTGTTTCTGAAGCTTCGATCGCCGAGGAGGAATTCGGCGAAGTACTCGGCTTGGAGCTGGTACGCATACGGCGCCATCGGGCCGTAGGCGTGCGGCTGACCCGGATAGATCATGAAGTCAAAGCGCTTGCCGCTCTGAATCAGTGCGTTGATCAACCGGATCGTGTTGCTCGGGCTGACGTTGTTGTCTTCGTCGCCCGTTTCCAGCATCAACTTGCCTTTGAGATTGTTGGCAATGTCGATGTTGGTTGGCACGTAGATCCAGAACACGCTGTCCGGAACCGCCGCCGCTGCGCCGGCCGGTCGCGCCGTGCTATCGGTTTGCGCACCGCGCCCGGCAGCGCCACCACCACCACCCCCACCGCCGCCGCCACGGCCACCGTTGCCGCCGCGTCCACCGTTCTGTCCGTTCTGCACGCCACCACGACCACCGAGTCCGCCACGTCCGCCGAACTCCGTGGTGGCAATCGCGGCGCCCGCGGCGAAATCAGCGGTACGTCCCTTCGAGCGCGCTTCGGCAGTGAGCCGCGCCGTGTCCGACGCCGCCACCCACTTCAGGCCGTGGTACTGCTCCGACCAGTTGTTGTTGTAGATGTTGTTGTCGTGGTTGCCTGACTCGCTCACGCCAACTTTGAAGAACTCGTTGTACGGCGGCAGCAACAGCGCGGCGGCAGTGAGGAAGCCACCACCCGAATGTCCGAAGATGCCAACGCGTTCGAGGTCGATGAACTTGTGACGCGAAGCCAACTGCTCGAGGCCGGTCTTCTTATCGGCCAGCGCGTAGTCGCGCATATCGAAATAACTGTAGTCCTGATAGGCGCTCGAGCGTGCGGGCGTGCCGCCGCGGTTGCCGATCTGCACAACAATGAATCCGAGTTGCGCGAGCTGTTGCGGCGCCGGCGAAACGCTGAACGCGCCCGTGACCGATTCGGTTTGTGGTCCCGGATACACATGCGCGATGATCGGATACTTCTTGGTGGAGTCGAAGTCGAACGGCTTCCACATGTTGCCGAAGATCGGCGTGACGCCGTCAGCCGCGAGCGTCTGGAAGGTCTCGGGGAACTTCCAGCCGGCTTCCTTCAGCTTGGATAGATCGGCCGTTTCAAGATCGAGCGCGAGCTTGCCCGTGAGCGCGTCCCGGAGTTGCACGCGCGGCACGGTGTCCACGCGCGACGACTGATCGACGATCCACCGATTGTTCTTGGACAGCACCGACGTGTGCGACGCGTTGCCCGGATCGAGCAGCGTGATGCTGCCGTCGAGCAAGCTCACGCGGTAGAGATGCGTGTTGTAGAGATTCTCGCCCGGCTCGCGACCCTGGCCGCGGATGTACGCAACGCCCTTGATGCTATCGAGTCCGACGATGGCATCGGCGCGCCACTCACCCGATGTCAACTGACGCTTGAGCGTGCCGTCGTTGGCGTACAGGTAGTAGTGGCCCCAGCCGTCGCGCTCGGAGAACCAGAGGAAGTCGCCGCCTTCCTTCACGTAGATCGGCGCCTGAATCTCAAGCGAGCCGACATCACCTTTCGAATCGCTGACCAAAACTTTGGTCTGGCCCGTGGCGACGTTGAGTTCGACGAACTCGACGTTGCGCTGCAGGCGATCGCGACGCACGAGGCGCATGGAGGTGCCGCTCTTGCCTACCCAGTAGCCGGGCGCGGCAAACGCCGCGGCGCCCGCCGCCGCACCACCACCGCGACCGCCAAGGCCCACGCCGACTTGCGGCGTGGCCACAATGCGCTGGTCCTTCCACTTATCGAGCGGCGCGCGCTTGGCTTCCTTTTCGCCGCGCGTATACGTCCACACTTCGGGCTTCGGAATGCTGTCTTCGCCGGGCATCGGATACGCGTACTGCATAAGCGTCGGACGCGGCTCCGTAAGCGAGCGCACGAGATACATGTCTTTCACGCCACGGTTATCAGTGCGCGTGAGATGAAACGCCTTGGAGTCTTTCGACCAGCTCACGGTCGGGCGTGAGGGACGATTGGCGAGCGCCGCGTTGTCCTGTGTGTCGTCGATCTGCTGCTGCTGCGTGCTGTCCTGTTGTCCGCCGCCGCCACGACCACCACCGCCGGCGAAACTGAACTTGGCGATACCGCCGCGCGTGATTTGCACGGTGTCCGGCTTGCCCTTTTCAACGAAGTACAAGTTGTAGTTGCGCGCAAACACAAAGGCCGTGCTGTCGGGCGCCCAATTACGGAAGTCGGGTACCGCGCCGCGACCACCAACCGGCGGTCCGCCCGCGCGTCCACCGCCACCGCCACCCGCGCGGCCACCGCCGCCGAGGAGCTGGTCAACTTCTTCGTCCTTGAGCATCAGCGAGTCGACGGCGCCGCGGTAACGGCCCATGCTCGTCAATTTTTCCGACGCGATGTTCCAGTTGAATCGTTCGGTGTCGACGGCGAAGCGCAGATTCTTGTGATCCTTCGTGATGTTGATGACCGTGAACAGTTCGTTGAGCTGAAACGACTGTACGGCTTTCTTGCGCAGCGTTGTGAGCTGCGCGGCCATTTTCGCATGATCGAACAGTGGCTTCTTCGCCTTCGTGAGCGCGTTGACGAGATACCAGTGCTCGCCCGTGTGATCGCGCCAGCTGTAGAAGACCGAGTCGGTCTCACCGATCCAGCGCGGCGTGATGTTCGTGCTGAACGTCATGCTGCGCACGTTGGCGGGGCTGAACTTGTCGAACAGCGCCCAGTTGGCTTTCGGGCCGTTGGGATTTGGTGGGGGGACCTGCGCGGACAGGGTGGAGCCTGTAACAGCGAGGAGGGCCAGAGCGCGACCGGCGAGACGGGCCGTTCTGGCGCGATGTTGCGGGCAAAACATTGCGTGGGCTCCCACGAAAGGTGACAATCGGCGGCCGTCGTGGAGGACGGCCGTTCCGAAGGAGGAGGGGACAACCGCGGCGGCACCCAAGAGTGCGCGCCTCGCATGGGATACGCGAGCGCAGCGCTCCCTGTTGACCATCATTGCTGGCCGTTGATCCACGCGGACCGGAACGGAGGGGACCCCGGAATGCTCGGCCGGCAGGCGAGCCCGGTCCCCATCGCCGCAGCTCTTCCTCCGCCGATCCGACAGCGGTAGGACGCGGCACGGCGTAGTTTGGGGGGCCGCCCTCCACGCGGCCGTTTCTTACCTGTTTTGGGAGGTTTCCGGATGTCCCCGCGCACTTTCCGCCCCTGGCGCGCGCGAGCCGCTGTATCGCTCACGGCCGCGTTGGTGTTGACGGCAGTCGCTGTTCCCGCCGCGCAGGCGCAGAAAATCACGTCACCCAAGGAATTCCTTGGGCACAACATTGGCGACGACTACTTCCTGCCGACGTACGACCAGTTCATGGCGTACTGGCACAAGATCGACGGCGAATCGAACCGCATGCAGGTGATGGAGATCGGCAAGTCGGGCGAAGGTCGTCCGCACCTGGCGGCGATCGTCACCGCACCCGAGAACTTCGCCAAGTTGGCGCGCTACAAGGAAATTTCGAAGCGCCTGCAGAGCGCGCGCGGCCTGACCGATGAGCAGGCACGCGTGCTGGCCAAGGAAGGCAAGGCGGTGGTGTGGATCGACGGTGGATTGCACGCCACTGAAGTTGTCGGTGCCAATCAGCTGATGGAGACGAGCTATCAACTGGTGAGCCGCAACGATGACGAAACGATGCGCATCCTCAAGGACGTCATCATCGTCATGGTGCACGCCAATCCGGACGGCATGCAGATGGTGGCCAAATGCTACATGCAGAATCCGGTGCCGGAGCAGCGGCGCGCGCCGTGCTCAACGCGCTTGTATGAGAAGTACGCGGGCCACGACAACAACCGCGACTTCTACATGTCGAATCTGCCCGAATCCCAAAACATGAACAAACTCATGTACTGGGAGTGGATGCCGCAGATCATGTACAATCACCACCAGACGGGCCCGGTCGGTACGGTCATTTTCTCACCGCCGTTCCGCGATCCGTTCAACTACAACCTCGATCCCATGATCATCATGGGACTCGACATGGTTGGCGCGGCGATGCACCAGCGCTTTCTGCAGGAGAACAAGCCGGGCTTCACGATGCGCAGTGGCTCAAGCTACAGCACGTGGTGGAACGGTGGTCTGCGCACGACAGCGTACTTCCAGAACATCATCGGCATTCTCACGGAAATCATCGGCAGTCCTACGCCGTCCACGATTCCGGTGACGCTGAGCCAGATGTTGCCGCGCGGAGATTTGCCCGCGCCCATCGCGCCTCAGGAATGGCATTTCCGTCAGTCGATCGACTACTCGGTCACGGCGAACTATTCCATTCTCGACCTCGCGTCGCGCTACAAGGATCAGTTCCTGTTCAACATCTATCGCATGGGCGCGAATCAGATCGAACGCGGCAGCCGCGATCACTGGACCGTGTCGAACGAAGATATGGCGCGTGCCGATTCGGCGATGAAGGCGGCGGGCGCCGGTGCCGGCGGACGTGGTGGTCGTGGCGCGGCGGCAGCAGCTGCACCCGATCCGGATGTCGGCGGCTTCGGCGGCCGTGGACCGCAAATGACGCAGGCCCAGTATCAGGCAATCTTCAAAGATCCGACGCGTCGTGATCCGCGCGCGTACGTCATTCCGGTCGATCAACCAGATTTCGCGACCGCGACGAAATTCGTGAACACCATGCGCTACGTCGGCGTGGAAGTGCAGCAGGCGACGGCGCCGTTCACGGTGGGCTCCAAGCAGTATGACGCCGGATCGTACATCGTGCACTCAGCACAGGCCGGCCGCGCGCACGTCATCGACATGTTTGAACCGCAGGACCATCCGAATGACATGGATGAACGCGGCATTCCGAAGCGCCCGTACGACAACGCCGGTTGGACGCTGTCCTATCAGATGGCGGTCAAGTTCGATCGTTTCTGGGACGATGTGAAGGGTCCGTTCACCGACATCAAAGGACTCGCGACGCCGCTGGCTGGCACGGTCGCGAGTGCGAATGGTGCGTCCGGCTATCTCATTTCCGGCGCGGTGAACGACGCGTTCACGCTCGCGAATCGTGTGGTGAAAGCGGGCGGCGAAGTGTACCGCCTCTCGCGTCCGATGACGGCGAACGGCAAGACCTTCGGCGCAGGCTCGTTCTATGTCTCGGCCAACGGCGCATCGACGTCGGCGGTGCAAGCCGCGGCGAAGGAGCTCGGCATCAACATCGAGGGTACGGCGTCCAAGGTGGACGGCAATGCCGTCAAACTGTCGGCGAAGCGCGTGGCGCTTTGGGATTCGCAAACCGGTTCGATGTCTTCGGGTTGGACGCGCTTCCTCCTCGAGCGATTCGAGTTCCCGTTCAAGGTGGTATGCGGCAACGGATTCGATGATCCCGATGGGCGCGGCATGAACGACGTGTTGGTGGTGCCTTCCGAGGGGAATATGGGTGGCGGTGGTCGCGGCTTGGGCGGGGGCGGGGGGGGTGGCGGGGGGGGTGGCGGAGGCGGCGGTGGACGTGGTGGTGATGCCGCGGCGGCGCCGTCGACCGATCCCGATCTGCGCAGCCTCTGCGATGTTACGACCGGCACGGGAACCGGCGCGACCACGCTGGCCAACATCAAGAAGTTTGTCGAAGCGGGTGGCACGCTTGTGGCGGCGGGTAACGCGGCGCGCATTGGCCAGCAGCTTGGACTGCCGGTGTCCGACTACCTCGTTGAAAAGCAGCCGGGCGAAGCGGAAGCGCATCTCGCGTCGGACAAGTTCTACGTGCCCGGGTCGGTGTTGCGCGTCGCGACCGACTCCACGGCGTCCGGTGCGCTTGGCATGCAAGGCCACACCGACGTGTTCTTCAACAACAACCCGGTGTTCCGTCTCGATCCGACGGCGGCCACGAAGGGCGTGAAGCCTGTAATGTGGTTCGATTCCGCGACGCCACTGCGCAGCGGCTGGGCGTGGGGTCAGAACTATCTGCAGGGCGGCGTCACGGCGCTCGAAGCGACGATGGGTCGCGGCAAGCTGCTGCTGTTTGGCCCGGAAATCACCTTCCGCGGCCAGCCGCACGGCACATTCAAGGCGCTGTTCAACAGCATCTACAACGTCCCGACCACACCGTCGATTACGCCGTAGTACTTCGATCAGCCGAGCAACACACAAACGCGACCGGCAACGTTGCCGGTCGCGTTTGCTTTTCTGTGCGATGTCGGGTGAGCGAGCGGCGCGCTAGTCGCGTCGTCGGTGCAAGACAATCGTACCGCATCCGTTGCCGAGCCCTTGATAGCGGCTCGGCGTTTCCGCAGCGCTGGAGTAGACCTCCGCCGCCTGCAAATCTTCCGCGCGGTATCGCGTGAGATCGGGCACCGTCTCGCCTTCGCGACCGAGAAAGATCGGATGCGTGTCGAAATACACCTGCATGAAACACTCGCTCGTCATGGTGCAACTCTTCGCCGTGTCAGTTGAGTTCTCAAAGAAGAAACAACGGGACGGTCCAATCGGCGCGCGCCGCCCGGCGGTTGCGAAGTTGTGTCCACCAACCGTTTTGAACTTGATGCCGTTGGTGGTCATAAACACGTTGATCATGTTGGCGGTCTTTTGCCGCTCGAGATCTTCGCGGGTCAGGAATTTTCCAATACCAAGTTTGCGACTGTCTTCGAATTCGCGCATCGCCGGATCGAGTCTTGTCGCGCGCACCTCGACTTGCTCCAGCACACTCACCGAACCGAGCACAATGCGGCGCTCCACGCGCTCGCGTGGCCCGACGGTGATACTCGCGTCGAGCGGACTGAACCCGAGTTTGCGCACCGTAATGCGATGCGTGCCAGCGGGTAAATCGTTGAGCTGAAAGAGTCCGTCGCTGTTGGTACGCGCGACGCGCGAGAGCGTCGGAATTGCGACCTCGGCGTCAGCGAGCTTGCGCGCGCCGCCGCTGGCGGCGCTGTCGCTGCTCACGGTGCCGGCAAATACGCTGCTCTCGACGCGAGTCTTCTCGAGCGGCAGCTCGACCGCGGCGAATCGGGTGGCCGTAGGTACCCGCGTGGTTGACGGCGCAGTGGCCGCGTCTTCAGACCACGCACGCACCGTGACCGCGCGCTCCATCGGCACACCGCAGGCGCGGAACGTACCGTCGGACGCGGCGTGCGTGCTCATCCACTGCGTCGGACTGTTCGCGCTGGTCGGGTCGGTCGGCCATTCGATGGTCACGCGCGCACCGGTGGCACCATCGCCTTGCACCTGTCCCACCAATACACCGCGATCCACAGCCGCGGCCGTCTTGGACGCCGGACAGATGAGTGCGACTACGCCGCTGGCGTTCGCAATCTTGAGCGTCTGCTTCTCGGGAGATTCGTTGAAGACCCGCAATGGAAACGTGCTGGCAGTGCGCACTGAGTCGAGTGATGCAGTGCGCACCGCAATCACATACTCGCCCGGCAACACGCCATGCAGTGCAAACTTGCCATCGGCCTCACTCTCGGCGGCGATCGTGGTGCCAAGTAACTCCACTCGCGCACCGGCAAGCGGCTTATCGGTCGTGCTGTCAATGGTGACGCCGCTGACGACGATACCAGGGCGCGCAAAAAGCGTATCGGTGTTCTGCAGTACGGCGCTGATCTGACCGCCCGTCACGCTGATGTTGGCGACAACCGTTTCGGGCACACCGCTGCCAATGCGCGCACCACCAATCGCTTTCGGCAGTCGACGCTCCAGTATCGGCATGCGCACCGACCACTGCGTCACGGCCCACGTGCCGTCGCGCAGGCGGCTGAACGCCATCTGTCCGCCTGGCTTCGCGTCATTTTGCGCGCCTTCCAGATTGGTGAAGCGGAATTCGACGGCCGTCAGCGACGCGTCGGTGCGATTGAGCCAGAGCGTGCCACGAATGTCTGCGAGTTTCTTGCGCAGCGGTGTCGGTTCAAAGTTTACGCCGAGGCGTGTCTTGTCGGACTTGCCGCTGAATTCAAAGCAGTGATCGGCGACGAACGCATTCGAGGCGAGCATGTCGAGGCCGGGCAGCCGATAGACGACCGAATCACCAACCACATTGACGACATAGCCCTCGCGCCGCAGCTGCTCGATGGGCGTGGACTGCCACGGCTGCGCGGCTGAATCGCTCTGCGCCTGCGTGTACTGCTGCACGACGCGCTCGCGAATCGGGTCGAGGACCTGATTGTATCGTAGCGCGGCAAATGTGAGACCGCGGACGCGGCGCGTGTCGGTTGTCAGCAACGCGGTTCGGGCATATTCCAGCGCCACGATGATCGCCGACGTGGAGTCGTTCGCTTCGCCGCACACGTTCTTGTTGTTCACCTTGACGGTGTCGAGTGCGACAGCCATGGCGACAAACGCAAGTCGCACCGATTCGTCGGCTCCCGCGCGCAGCTCAATCGCGGCCGACACGACAGGCTTCCAGCCAATCTGCCGAGCCCGGACTCGATAGCGACCGGCCGCGCGAGTGCGAAGCGAAAACGCGCCGGTGCTTCCAGTAAAGCCGTGTGCCACCGGCGCCGACGCCGCATCGAGTAGCTCCACAACGGCGCCGATGACCGGCCGTCCGTCGGGGCCCACCACGGTGCCGTTGACACTCTGTGCTTGCAGCACGCCGCCGCCAGCTTCCATGGCCAGCAGCGAACAGAGGGCAATACCGAAGACCAGGATCGCGCGGAATCGTCGAGCCAATCGCTTTAAGAGTTGCATCGTCGTCACTCTCGGTGTCGTCAAACGGACTTCGGGATAGCGCCGTCTCACCGCCGTCTCACCGCCGAGACAATAGTGCGCGATTGAACGACTCGCCACGCTCGGTGATAATTCTTGAGTAGTTCACAACTCCGGCGGCGCGGCTCCGCCCGCGTCGCGTCTCGTTACGTCCCGCCCCACCGAGGTCTCGCTATGCGTTCAATCGCGTCGAAGTCTGCCGCCACCCTTTTCTGCGTTGGCCTGATCGCGGCATCGACCGCTGCCGCGCAGACGGCCACCGAGAAAACCAAAGAAAAGCCTCCCGCCGGAATGGCCGGTATGGATCACTCCAAGATGGGCCAGATGGACCACAGCAAAATGGGCCAGATGGACCACAGCAAGATGGGTGCGATGGAAGCCAAGTCCGGCTGGAAGGAGTTGGACGCGTACCACCAGCTGGTGATGGACACGTGGCATCCGGCCAAGGACAAGAATGATTTGGCCCCGACGCGCGCCAAGTCGGCCGATCTGGTTAAAGCAGCGAAGGCTCTGGCGTCGTCGACCGCACCCAAAGGGTGCGATACGCCGAAACTCAAAGAAGCGGCGGCCGAAGTTCCACGTGCGACGCAAGCGGTGGCCGATCTCGCTGCCAAGAACGCCGACGACGCCGCACTCAAAGCCGCGCTAAAAGACCTGCACGACAAGTTCGAAGTGCTCGCCATGGGGTGTAGCTCAGCGACGCAGTCGGCCAAATAGCCTCGGCGCGAATCGGCCTGCCTGCTGGGTCAAGTCGCACGAATAAGCAGCCGACACTCGTCCCTACGTCGTAGCGCCGACCGCATTTTGCGGCGGCTGACGTGAGGAGAGTGGAGTTGCCAACGCCGCCGCAGGTCACCGCGCTCGCACAATCTCAAGCTCGCCAGTCCTGGGAGTGGCCCATGCTGGGCGCCTGGACCCTCGCGATCGTCGCCGTTGTCTCGACGATTGTGAGGGCGGCCGTGCCGTACGCGCAATTCGAGCATTACTACGCGCACTCTTCGCTGACATTTCCGGCGGTGCCCGCGCTGCTGGTGTACCTCAGCGCCCGCAAGCATCGCGAGCAAGCCGCACGGTCGTGGCGCTGGATTGGCTTGGGCATCGCCGGCTACTTCCTCTACGACTGTCTGTGGTATTTCGGGTGGCTGACCCACACCGAAGTGGTCACACCCATCGCCGATTTTGCGAACCTCTTTTTCGCGCCGACGGTGCTCGCCGGTACGCTGCTGTCCACGGCGACCCCGCGCGATCCGGCCGACCGACTCCGCACCCGCATTGACGCGTCGATCACATTCGTCACCGCGGTAGTCCTCGTTCTCGGGGTCATCGGTGCGGCCGGCGGACGCCTGCGCTCGGTGAACTCGATTGACGACGTAATCACGGTCGCGCAGCCGTTCATTGACCTCGTGACGATTGGTGGGCTGGCGATTCTCTGGGTGCGGCGCGACTACGCGGAGGTGCCGACCTGGGGCGTGTGGTTCGGACTGGCGCTCTCACTCGGCCTGATCGCCGACTTCTGGTATGTCTTGCCGCAGAGCGTTGGTCGACCGTCCGAGTGGTTTGTGGTTGGCGCATGGTACGGCACGTGGGCGTGTATCGGCTTTGGTGGCGCGTTTGCGCTGCGCGACAACACTCGTTTGCCAGCGGCCGTGGTGCCGACCACGCGACTGCCATACCTGATGGTCGTCATTTGCTATCTCGCGCTCATCACGGCAATCGTCGTGTCCTCCACCGTGCTCATCGTGATGACCACGGTGGCCGTGGGCATCGTCACGCTCTTGGTCCTGCTGCGGCAGACGGTTGGCGCAGCACAGCTGGCGCGGCTGCATCTTGAACGCGCCAATGCGCGCGCCGATGGGCGGCTGGCTGCGATGGTGCGGCACGGCACCGATCTCCTAACCGTAGTCGATGCCGACGGCGTGGTGCGATTCGCGAGTCCATCGTATCAGTCGGTGATGGGCGTTGAGCCGACATCACTCGTGGGCAAGAATCTGTTCCACACGGTTCATCGCGACGATCTCGCGCAGGCACAGGCGGTCTTTCGTGCCCTCATCGCCGGCGAGGAGCACCGCGTTTCACTGCTCGCGCGCTTTCAGCACACCGACGGCAGCTGGCGATGGGTGGAAGGGCACGGTACCGACTTGCGTCAGGAACCGTCAGTCGGCGGCATCGTGCTGAACAGTCGTGACGTGACCGAGCGCAAAGCCATGGAAGCGCGCCTGCTCGATCAGGCGTTTCGTGATCCTCTAACCGGCCTCGCCAACCGCCGGTTGTTTCGCGATCGCGTGGCCCACGCGCTCGAGCGCCATCGACGGCATCCCGGCGCGGTGGCTGTGCTCTTTCTCGATTTGGACCACTTCAAGTTTGTCAACGACACACTTGGACATGCGGTCGGCGACGCGCTGTTGATTGCGGTGGCGGGGCGACTGCAGACGGCCGTACGATCGGCCGATACCGTGGCGCGACTGGGCGGCGACGAATTCGCGCTGCTACTTGAAGACCTGCAGTCGCCGACGGAAGCGGAGCTCACGGCGCAACGCGTGCAGCACGCGTTTGAGCGACCGGTGCATCTGGCGGGTCGCGATGTCCTGGTGCGCACAAGCATCGGCATCGCGTGGGCAACCGACGGGCAAGATGTCGACGAATTGCTCTCCGATGCGGATGTCGCCATGTACGGCGCCAAGAATGCCGGTCGCGGGCGCACCGAACGCTTCTCGGGCGAAATGCGAGCGGCAGTTGTCGAGCGACTCGGGCTGGAAGTCGACCTGCGTCGCGCGATTGATCGACACGAACTCTTCCTCGTCTATCAACCGATCATCGACCTCCGCACCGGCGCGATTCGCGGCGCGGAGGCGCTCGTGCGATGGGCGCATCCCGAGCGCGGCGTGCTGTTGCCGGGTCTCTTTATCCCGATCGCCGAGGAGAGCGACCTGATCGTGGAGATGGGCCGCGTGATTATCGATGAAGTGTGCCGTGACGCCGCCTGGTTGCGCACGACCTGTACCGCTGCGCACTCCATGCGGCTCGGTGCCAATGTCAGCGCCCGACAGTTGGTGGCGTCGGATCTTGTGCACGACGTCTCCACCAGCATGGCGGCTCACGGAATCAGCGGTTCGCAACTGCTCGTTGAGTTGACTGAGACCACGTTTGCCAGTAACGCCGCGCACGTCACCGCACGCCTTGATGGGCTGCGCGCGCTCGGCCTGCAAGTCGCACTCGACGATTTCGGCACGGGCTACTCGTCGCTCTCGTATCTGCGGCAGTTTCCGATTGACTTGCTCAAGATCGACAAGAGTTTCCTCTCGGATAGCAACAGCGCGGTCGAGCACGACGGCGTCACGCGGGCGATCATCTCGATTGGCCAGAGCCTTGGGATGCGCACGGTTGCCGAAGGGGTGGAGTCGCTGTCGCAGCTCGCGCGACTGAGTACAATGGGCTGCTCGAGTGCGCAGGGCTATTTCATTTCGCGTCCCCTCGACCGCGAAGCACTCGCGGCCTTTGTGCGAGGCTGGGATGCCGACGGGCTGCTGGAGCAGCTAGCGGTGGCTGAGCAGGCGGAGATCGCGTTAGCTTCTTCGTAAGCAGTTTTCGACGGCCTGTAACCCACCCCCTCATGCGCGGCTGGATCATCCCGATTGGCGGCAAACTGTTGGCACCCGCCATTCTCGACCGGTTTGTGGCGTTAAGCGGCGGATCGGCGGCGCGTATTGCCGTGATTCCGACGGCGTCGAACGAGCCCGACATGGGCGTGTTCTTTGAACGCGTCTTTCAGCGACACGGCGTGCAGCAAGTGAAAGCGCTTAACTTCGACCGGCGCAGCGATTGCGACGATGCCGATTGGCTGGAATGGCTGGGCACCGCGACCGGTGTGTTCATGACCGGCGGCAATCAGCTCAAGCTCTCGACCATCCTCGGCGGGACACCCGTTGCCAAGCTGCTGCGCGTGCTCAATGCGAACGGTGTGCACATCGCCGGCACGAGCGCCGGCGCGGCGTACTTGAGCGAACACATGATTGCCTTTGGCGACGAAGGGAGCACGCCGCGCGCGGGCATGGTGACCATGTGCGCCGGACTTGGGCTCACCAATCGCATCATCGTCGATCAGCACTTCCGTCAGCGCGATCGCATGGGGCGTTTGCTTACAGCGCTGTCGTATAATCCGTTTTGCATCGGCCTCGGTGTCGACGAAGACACGGCCGCGTTTATCGGTCCCGACGAAACGCTCGAAGTCATGGGCACCGGCGCGGTGACGGTGGTCGACCCGGCCAACGTGGAGTTCACGTCGGTAGCCGAAGCCAAGCCGGGTGATACGATCACGATCGTCGGTGCCCGTATTCATCTGCTCGGTGCCGGGTGTGCGTACAACCTGCACACGCGCATTGCCGCGTCGGCGGCGCCGGTCGACACGTTCGTCACCCGCTGAGCGTCGCATGGAAATCCTTGAACGCTCGGTGTATGTCGGGCCCAGTCACTACGCGCACTTTCCTGTCATTCGGCTGGTGCTCGATCTTGGCGAACTGGAAGCCTGGCCGACCAAGAAACTCGGCGACGAGTTTATCGCATCGCTGCTGAACGCCTTGCCCGGGCTGCGCGAGCACGGATGCTCGTATGGTGAGCCGGGTGGCTTTGTGCGCCGCATGACGGAAGACGAGGGCACGTGGCTTGGTCATGTGCTGGAGCACGTCGCGATCGAGCTGCAGAACGTGGCGGGCGTAAAGGTCACCTTCGGCAAAACGCGCGAAACGAACACGCCCGGCGTGTACGATGTCGTGTTCGAGTACGAACAAGAAGACGTGGGACTCGAGGCGGCCGACGTCGCGCTCGATCTGCTGCATCACTTGCTGCCAAAATCGTTGCAACCCGCTGGCGACGGTTCTAGCTTCGACCTCGCCGCGCGTCGCGATGAGTTCATTCGTTATGCGCAACGTCGCGCGCTCGGTCCAAGCACCGCCAGCATCGTGCACGCCGCCGAAGCACGCGACATCCCTTGGATCCGGCTCAACGAGCAGAGTCTCATTCAGCTGGGCTATGGTCGCAATCAACAGCGCATTCAAGCGACCATCACTGGTCGCACGCCGCACATCGCAGTCGATCTCGCGTCGGACAAAGAGGAAACCAATCGCATTTTGGCCAACCTCGGTCTGCCTGTACCCAAGCAGCGATTGGTGCAGAGTGCCGAACGCGCCGTGGCCGCGGCCGAGCGTATTGGCTATCCGGTCGTCACGAAGCCATACAATGGCAATCACGGACGCG
Organism: uncultured Gemmatimonadaceae bacterium; assembly: GCA_966096095.1. GTDB lineage: Bacteria > Gemmatimonadota > Gemmatimonadetes > Gemmatimonadales > Gemmatimonadaceae > Gemmatimonas. The sequence goes on from CBHTUR010000001.1 coordinate 136,331, forward strand.
GCGTGAGCGTCGGACTTTCAACGCCCGACGAGGTTCGCGCGGGCTTTGCGCGCGCGCAGGAGATTTCGCGCAGCGTCATTGTCGAGAGCTTCATTACGGGTCACGATCACCGCATGCTGGTGGTGAACGGCGAGCTCGTGGCCGTCAGCAAGCGCGAGCCCGGAAAAGTTGTCGGCGATGGTCGGCACACGGTGGCGCAGCTCATTGAGATCGTCAATCAGGATCCACGTCGCGGCATTGGGCACGAGAAAGTGCTCACGCAGCTCGAACTCGATGAACAGGCGCTCGGACTGCTGACCAAGAAGGGGTACACGCCCGATACCGTGCCGCACATCGGTGAGGACGTGTATCTGCGACTGACGGCCAATTTGTCGACCGGTGGCACCGCCGCCGACATGACTGATGTCGTACACCCTGACAACGCCGAGATGGCAGTGCGCGCAATTCAGGCCATTGGTCTCGACGTTGGGGGCGTCGACTTTTTGTCGCCCGACATCACCAAGTCGTACAATGATGTGGGCGGCGCCGTCTGCGAGGTGAACGCCGCGCCTGGCTTCCGCATGCATATGGCGCCCAGTGAAGGGCGTCCGCGCGACGTGGCCGGCAAGGTCATCGACATGCTCTTCCCGCGGAACGCGCCGAGCACCATTCCGATCGCGGCGCTTACGGGAACGAACGGTAAGACCACGACGGCGCGGCTCTTGGCGCACATTCACAAGCTGGCCGGCAAACGCGTGGGGCTCACGACCACCGACGGCGTGTACATCGACGGACAGCGCACCGTTGAAGGCGACATGACAGGCCCGACATCGGCGCGCATTGTGCTCAGTGATCCGCAAGTCGAAGTGGCGGTGTTGGAGACGGCGCGTGGCGGACTGCTGCGGGCAGGCATGGCCATGCGACGAGTCGATGTCGGTGCGGTGCTCAACATTCAGCCCGATCATCTCGGCCAGAAAGGCATCGACACACTGGAGCAGTTGGCGGAAGTGAAACGCACGGTCGTCGAGATTGCGACGGACACGGCGGTGCTCAACGCCGACGATCCACACACATTGCGCATGGCGGCGTACACCCAGGCGAAGAACGTGTGCTACGTGACGCTCGATCCGGCGCACGATCTCGTGCGGCAGCACATTCGCGCCGGCGGTCGTGCGATTGCGCTCGAAGCCGGCGTGAACGGGCAGATGATCACCATCTACGACAAGGGCGCACACATTCCGCTGCTGTGGACGCACCTCATTCCTGCCACGCTCGAAGGTCGTGCGACGTTCAATGTGCAGAACGCGATGTTCGCCGCTGCGATGGCGTACGCGATGGGAGTGCGGTTGGAAGACATCCGCCATGGTCTGCGCACATTCGACACCACGTTTTTTCAGGCTCCGGGTCGTCTCAATGTCTACGACGGGCATCCGTTCAAGGTGCTCTTCGACTATGGGCACAATGCGCACGCGGTGAGTGCGCTGTGCCAGTTGGTGAATCGGATGTCGCCGGCGGGACGTCGCATTTGCGTGCTCTCAGCGCCAGGCGACCGCCGCGATGACGACATCGCCGCGATTGCGCGTGTCGCGGCCGAAGCGCAGTTCGACCACTACATCTGCCGTCGCGACGATGCGCTCCGCGGTCGCGGCGAAGACGAAGTGCCGCGCATGCTGGTGGAGGGCCTCAAGTCGCACGGAATCGCGGCGGAGCGCATCACCATGATTGTCGACGAGCAGCAGGCGATCGAGCTGGCACTGCGCATGGGTAACACTGGCGACCTGCTGCTGATCTTCGCCGACGCGCTTGCGCGCGGATGGAAGCAGATCACGAATTTCAAGCCCGACGAATCAGCCCTCGTGGTGCCGGCCGCGCGCGCGGCGCGCAGTGTGCCTCGTCAGGCAGTCGTCGAGGAAGCACCGGCCGACGATCATGAGCCGGCGCGCGCGCCCGTGCGCGCGACCACCGCTTCCGCGCCGACTGATCCGTCGATCAAGCCGTGGAGCGCCGCGACCGATGATTCGCTGCTGATGCAGGACGAACGTGGTGTCATTCTCAAACCTGAGGCGAGTGACTGACCGCGCGCGCGCCGATGCGCGGCCGCGATGACTGAGCCGTCGGAATTTCTGTCGCCGACGATTCGCGACGCACGTCGGCTGTTTGGGCCCAATTTGTTCAGCGTGTCGGCCGGCGCGGTGCTCGATGTCGATCCGTCGGTGCCGTCGTCCACCGACGCGATCACGCGGTGGCCCGGTGCGGTGCAGACGCTCGCTGCGGCGCTTGGATGGCCCGACATTGCCACCACCGCGCGCCACTCGCGCCGCGAGGTCAGTCTCTTTCTCACGGCGCCGCTCGACGGACTCCGAACGGCGTCGGACTTGTCCGAGCACGCGTGGGTGATGGCGGAAACGGGTCGGCCGTCGCCCGCGCCATCGGTCATCGAGACGTTGCAGGCGGCGTACGCCATCGAGTCCGCTCGCACCATGCAGGCAACGGTCTTCGCAGCGCGTGCACGTCGTGACGCGCTCAACTTTTCGCTCGACGATGAGTCGTGTGCGATCGGCGGTGGTGCTGGCGTTATCGAGCACGCATTTGCTGAACCGCGCGCGAAGGTGGCCGAGTTCGATCGAACGCCGTTTGATATCCCTGTCGCGCTCGTGACCGGCTCCAACGGGAAGACCACCACGGCGCGATTGGTGGCGGCGATGTGGCGCACGGCGGGAAAGCGCGCGGGTTGGAGCTGCAGCGATGGTGTGTACATCGACGGTGCCCACGTCGAAACGGGCGACTACACCGGCCCCGGTGGCGCGCGGCGTGTGCTGAGTGACGCGCGCGTTGAAGCCGCGGTACTCGAGACGGCGCGTGGCGGCATGCTGCGACGTGGGCTCGCGCTGACGAAGGCGAACGGTGCCATCATTACGAACATCTCCGACGATCATCTCGGAGAGTACGGCGTTGAGTCGCTGCGCGATCTGGCACAAGCCAAGCGTGTCGTCGCGCGAGCGCTCAGTGAGTCGGCACCATTGGTGTTGAACGCGGATGATGCAACGTTGCGCGAGCTCGCCGAGGACGTGCAACGAGACGGTGTGCCCGTGGCGTGGTTCAGCGTCGACGATGCATTGCCCACTCACGCACCGCCAGCGCTGCCGGCGTGCGTGGTACGGCAGGAACAACTGTTGCTACGCGTCGCCGGCGCGTGGGTGGAGTTGGGCGATGTGCGTCAGATGCCGGTGACATTGTCTGGCGTGGCGCGCCACAACGTGGCCAACGCCGCTGGCGCGGCGTTGCTCGCGTACGCGGTGGGTGTGCCGATCGAAGCGATTCGCGCGACGCTGTCCCACTTCGGCAATGAGGCGTCGGACAATCCTGGGCGCTTGATGGTGCGTCGCTTCGGCGCGCTCACAGTGCTGATGGACTACGCGCACAATCCCGACGGCATCTCGGCCTTGTGTCGCACCGCGGCCACGATGCCGGCACGACGACGGCTGCTCCTGATGGGGCAGGCGGGCAATCGGGAAGAGGCGCAGTTGCGCGCGCTCGCGGCTGCGGCTTGGCGCACTCAGTCGTTTGATCTCGTGTTACTCAAAGAGCTGCCGTCGATGCTGCGCGGTCGTGCGGTCGGTGAGATTCCAGCGATCCTCCGCGCCGCGCTAGTCGAAGCTGGCGCGCCGCCCGAGCGTGTGATTGATGTGCCGAGCGAATTCGACGGCGTACTGCACGCACTGCGCTGGTCGCGCGATGGAGATGTGCTCGTGCTCGGTGTTCACGTCGATCGCGCGCGCGTGCTGTCGTTCATGAACGCACTCGGCGCGTCCGGTTGGGTGCCGGGCGCGCCGATTCCTGTGTGATAGTGGCCGGGTGCTCTATTTCACGGTGACCATCTTCACCATGCCCTTTTCCGTGTGCATCCGACCGTCACGCGCGGGAATGAGGCAGGCCAGAATGTAGCGACCGGGTTTCAGTCGCGCGGTGATGAATGCTTCGGCCTGTGGTGCAATGGTGGGGGTTTGCCCGAGTCCGATCATCCACGCCGGAATCATTCCCTGCGTGTGGTATTGATCGAGAAAATCTTTGAGCGAGTGGTTCGCGGGCAGTTCGAACAACGCCATCGCGTGCAGGTCGGATCCCTGATTCACGAGATTGAACGTGACGATGCCCGCAGGAACTGTTTCCGGGGCGTTAAAGGAGTAGTCGATGCCGATGACGCGCACCAATGGCACGGATTGCACCGCAGGTGCGGCGGCGGCCGGCTTCGGTGGTGCAGCCTTGGATTGCGATTGCTGAGCGCCGAGCACGCTGAGCGGTAACGCCAGCGCGATCACTGTTGCGCGCGCCACAACGCGTGGGCAAGAACGAAACGACATAGAGGTCTCCGCCGAGGGAAGCGCATCGATACTGCGTGCGTCCACGGTGGGACAGGCCGGAAAACGCGTCAAGTCGGTCCTCCCTGTCCTGTTTGTAGGGGAAGTCCCGAATTAGGATTGACATCTAAGTGTACTAGATAACATAGTACACAATGCTTCCGTTTGCAGTCTCGATTGTTCCCGGTGAATCGCCGTACAAGCAAGTGGTCTTTGCTGCGACGAAGGCCGTGGTTTCCGGTGAGTTGCCATCTGGGACTTCCTTTCCGTCGGTGCGCGAGCTGAGTCAGGCGCTCAAGATCAACCCAAATACGGCGCACAAAGTAGTTGCCGAGTTGGTGCGTGACGGATTGCTGGAAGTCTTGCCCGGTGTGGGCACCATCGTGGCACGCGGTCACCGCGCGACAACGGCGGAAAAGCGCGCGTTGTTGTCGGGCGACGTCGAATCGCTGCTCGTGGAAGCCAAGCGGCTTGGGCTCGAGTACGACGATGTGCAGCGCGCCGTGCGTACGCGATGGCGCGAGCTGTTCGGTAAAGCGCGTATGTCAGGCAGCGATTCCGAGTAACGCAATCACCATATTCGCCGTCGGAGCTTTTCGATGAGTGCAATCACGGTTCAACATCTGACATATCGCTACGGGCGAACCCGCGCGCTCGACAATCTCGAGCTGGATGTCGCGGAGGGTCAGGTTTTTGGGCTCCTGGGCCCGAATGGCAGCGGCAAAACCACGCTGATGCAAATCCTCACGGGAATGCGGCCCGTGCCACGCGGTGTCGCGAGTGTCTTGAATACCGATGTGCGCCAGATGACCGCCAGGCATCGGCAGCGCATTGGATACGTGGCGGAAGGTCAGCAGTTACCCAAGTGGATGCGCCTCGAGCAGTACGAAGCGTATCTCGCGCCGCTCTATCCCACGTGGGATTTTGCACTCGCCACGTCGTTACGCACCCGATTTGGCTTGGATCCGCACCAAAAGCTCGGTGCGTTGTCGCGCGGTACCGCGATGAAGGCGGCACTGCTGTGCGCGCTGGCCCCGCGGCCTGCGCTGTTGCTCATGGACGAGCCATTTACGGGCATGGATGCGCTCGTGAAAGACGACATCGTGCGTGGACTGCTCGATACCGCGGCCAGCGAGGGACAGACCACGTTTCTCTGTTCTCACGATCTCGCCGAGGTGGAGGCGCTCGCGGATCGCGTCGCGCTGCTACGTACCGGAGCGCTGATCTTTAATGACAGCATGGAAGAGATCCGCGAGCGCTTTCGTCGCGTCGAACTGACGGGAAGCGCCGAGTCGGCTGACACGTTGGCGTCACTGGTGCCGACGGGTGCGCTTCGGGTGGAGCGCGCGGGCCACCGCTTGGCTTTCATCGCGACGTCGCGCGAGCAATTGGCCGAGGTGGAGCGTCGCATCGCACAGGCCGCTCACGACGCGGTGCGAGTGGACGTCAGGGCTCTCACGTTGCGCGACGTCTTTGTCGCCGTGGCAGGCGACGAGTCCGCGGCCGTCGTGCGCGACGCGAGTGCCGCATGAACGCTGGTGCGCAAATCTGGCACGTCGTGAAAAAAGACGTGAGCTGTTACCGGTGGCTCTGGCTTGCGATCGCGGTCGGGACCGCGATCGTCGGCCTCACCCCTGATGCGAAATGGCCGTACGACGGTTCGCGCGAATTGACGATTTTCGCGTGTTGGGCGCTCCTGGTCGGCGCCATCACCCTCACGGTGCATCTCGATTCGCCGTGGCGCACGCCAAGCGCGTGGCGCGCCTTGCCGCTCAATCCGCTTGCGGTCCTCGCGGCGAAACTGCTGGTGATGGTTTTAGCGTTGGGGTGGTTTGTCGCGTGGCACGGCGTACAGCTTCGAGCATTCGGCCTCGATCGCGACGATTTGTGGTACACACTCGGCTGCAGCGCGCTCATCAGCAGCGGTGTGTTGATGATCCCGTTCATCGCCGCAACGGTGTCCGAAGGTCTTGGCATGACCGCGCTCATGCTGATCGCCACGCTCATCGCATCGACGTACGTCGGCACGATCGTGTCACGGCTTTTCGACCAGGATCTGACTCCGAAGCTCGCGGGAGATCCGGGCTTCACGTTCGGACTGCCGTTCAATCTGGTGTTCGCGTTCACTGGGCTCGCATTGTTGTATACCGGCGGCGTCCGCCGCGCGTGGGCGCTCACGCTCATGACCGTGTGGTTCGCTACACTGATCGCGCCGCCACTTCATCTCGGAATGGGCAACGAAGGCCCGAACGCCTCGGTCGATCTGGTCACCGCGCGTCTCGCTGGCGTTCACACGAGCGCCGAGGGAACGCAATTCACGGTATACGTGAGCCCGCGGAGCGCGGCGCCGAACGAGCGCACCGTGATGTCGTGGACCACGCTGCACCTACGACAGGAAAACGGGACAGAACGACAGGTGCCGCTGGGTACGGTCACCGTCGAGGAGCGTCGGCGAGTGAGCGAACGCAGCCGGATCATCGGCGAACCTACTGTCATTCCGTCGCTCTCGGTGCCGTGGCCCGCGAGCGAATCGACCCCGCGCGGCGACCGCGGCTCGGCGGAGATCACTACGTTTGTCTCGAACGATGCGGTGCTCTCGGACGCACTCCATTCGGACCGCACCACCTGGTGGCTGACGGGCACTGTGACCACGCTCACGGCGCAGTCACCGCTCTGGATGCGGCCGAGGAACTTCGATTCGACCTCCGCCCCGGGCATCGTCGTCGGTCAACGTTACTCGCATCCGCTCGTGTATTCGGCATTCACCATGGTCCGCCGGGCGTTTCGATTGCCCTATGACGAACAGTGGATGTCGTCACCGACATTTGTGTACGGCGACAGTGCGCGCCAGTCGTTTGTGGCCATGCGCCACGCGAGCATCGGGGCGCCGCGATACATGTTGTTGGGTGGCGCCGAGGTGGTTGTTTCGGATGTACCGGAGTCGCTCGCACCGTCGGCCGACGATTCGACGGCCCGCGCGCGTCTCGGCGAGGGCAGGGGCATCATCGGCCTCGTCGCATGGCGTCTGCGCAGTTCGCGGCCGTTTCGCACGACGCCCCAGCGTCTCATCACGCGCACCGCCGAGGGCCAGCGATGAACACGCTCCGCCAAGTGCAGCATGTGTGGTTCAAAGACGTGCGGTTGGCACGGATCGCGCTCGTCTTGTACGTGGTCGGTCTCGCAGTCTCCGCCAGTGGTGTGCTGGCGACGACCGCATCGCCCGTTGCCGTGCCGTCGTCGCTGTTGGTGTTGCTCGGCGTGCTCGTTGCCGCGACGGCCGTGCAGGACGACGCGGCCCTGACCGGCGACGCGATGTGGCGATCACAACCGCTCGATACGATGGCGGTGGCGGCGAGCAAGCTCGTGATGATTGCGTCGCTCGTCATCGTGGCGCTTCTCGCGCAACTTGCCGCGGCATCGGCGTTCGGTCTTACGCTCCCCGTGGCGCTGCGCATTGCGGCGAACGCGCACTGGGTGACGGTGATCTGGCTTTGTGCCGCGATCATCGCGGCCTCGACGCCCGATCTCAAGCGATTTGCGCTTGTGGCAATCGTGGCGCCCCTGCTGACCACAATCACGTTCTACCTGCTCGCGGGCGCGCTGAACAGCGATCGGGTGTTCGCGCGGGTGTTGCGCGCCACGCGCGTGCCGGTGTTGAGCGCCGTGATGATCGCCGCGGGCTGTGCACTCGTGGCACTGGTGTACGCACGTCGCATCCGGAACTACCCAGCGTGGCTGAGCGTTGGCGTTCTCGTGTTTGTCACGACGCTGCGGGTGTCCCTGGCCGCGTCGTCGTTGGATTCTGCAGTGAATCTTCCGCTCGAACCCACCGGTGCAGTTTTTCAACCGGATGTCTCGGTGTCGGTAGGGTTCGATGCGGCAGGCACTCCCGCCGCGCTGCTCAACATCCGTTACGACCGCGCCGACAGCGTCAGCGGACAGGTGCTCGCCAACGAACGTCTCGTACTGCAGAGCGGTACCATGACACTCCGCTTTGTCGACGGCCATACACGACTGGTGCATCTCTGGCGCTCATCCGGCGGCACACAGGAACTGCACGCCGATGGCACCGCGACCCCCACTCACGATGTCTGGGGAGAAAACACAGTTGTACTCAAGGAGGCCAGCGCACTGACGGAACCACGCGCGGCGCGGCCGCATGCGTATGGGAGGCAGTCGCGTTTTCCGGTCGACTCGCTCAACGCTGCTGAGCGCGCCGAACTGGCGGGCGGACGCGTGACGGCATCGCTGAGCGGCTCGGCGATTGTCTTCGCGTCGCGACCGGCCATCATGGTCCCCGTCGTGCGCAACGGCTGGACGTCGGAGCGCGGCGTGCGCGCCTTCTTTCGCGACACGACAACGCGCCGAGGGTACGTCGCTGAACTCGTAGTGCAGACGCTGCCCGGAGCCGTGACGGTGGCCAATTCTCTGGCGACAGGCGGACGCGCCGACAATCCTGATATCGTGTTGTACGATGTCGAAGCGTGCCGCGTGTACGACAACGTCAAAATGCTGGCCGATCTCGAGGATGCGACGTTGGTGATCTCCGGCACATCGTTGATCTCGACGCGTCTGAACATCTGGCGCGAGGGGACAGCGCACTACGATGCGGGCGCCACCGGAAGCGCGCTCTCGGTGGGCGGCCATGGCCTCTCGGTTGCGGTGGTAGGGTGGGATGCGGTGCGACGAGTGCAAATCGAACGCGCGGACATGCCGGTAACGACGGTGAACGCGGTCCTGCCTGACCGGTCAGGACCACGCACTGTTCAGCTTGAGGTCGCTCGCTGACGAAACAGGCAGGTGGGTGCCTGTTGCACCTACCACCGGTCTCCATAGCTTGTTGCTATTCGAATTCACGGAACCCCCTGCACGTCCCAAGGAGACCGTCCATGCACCTGGCAACGACGCCACGTCGCCGCAGTTCGCGGCTCATCCTTGCCTCACTGTCCGCCGCTGCGGCGGTCGCTGCGCTCGCCGCCGCCACGCCCGCTCGGCCACGCGCCTCGGGATTGACGTTCACCTATCGGGTGACGTCGACGTCGACCGAAAAGCGCATTAAAGAAGCGCGCGATATGACGGCCACCGTGCGGCTCCAAAGCGGCAACGCGCGCATGGACTTCACCGACGGCAAAGGCCCGATGGGGCAGAAGGGTGGCTACATCCTCATCACTTCCACGCCCCCGCAGTTCGCCATCATCAGTGACAAAGACAAGTCGGTGATGGTGATGGACCCGGCCGCGTTCGGATCCGGCTTTGGCGCGCTGATGAATAACCCGATGATGAAGTTCACTATTTCCAACGCGCGCTGGTCTTTCAAAGATCTCGGTGCCGGCGAAGTCATTCAGGGCTACCGCACACGACATGTGCGTGTGTACAGTGGCTCCGAGATGGAAATGAAGGTTCTCGGGATGACGAACAAATCCATCACCAACGACTCGAGCGATCAGTGGATTGCGTCAGTCGTCGATGTGGACGAAGAAGCGATGGCGGCCTGGGGCAAGTCCTTTACGACGGGTCTCAAGAGCACGAATCCGGAGATGGCCGCCGAATTCGCGCGCTATCAGAAAGAGTACTCGCGCAAAGGCATGGTGCTGAAAAGCACCACGTGGTCGAACGTCACCGATGGCAAGGGCAAAACCACCAGTGATGTGATCACGATGGAAGCCACCGACATCAAAAACGGCGCGATCGATCCGTCCGTATTCAAGTTCCCCGAAGGCTATCAGGTGACAAACCTTGGGGAGGCCATGAAGGCCGCGCAGGCCTCGGCCGACAGCGCCAAAAAGGCCGACGGCGATAAGGACAAGGACAAAGAGAAGGACAAGGACAAGAAGGTCCAGTCGCCGGGCGACCTGGTGAAGGCAGGGCTGGGCGGGATGTTCAAGAAAAAGCCCCCGAAAGACACCATGCCCTAAGGGCCGGATCGGGACCAACGGAGTCACAGGGGCGGAGCATCGTCCTGTCACAATACCCTGAGCGGGTGTTACACCACGGGAAGGTCGCGCGTCTTGGCAGTATCGCCAGACCGCGACCTTTTCTCGTTGTTTCTCGTTCGTTCCCGCTCGAATCGATCCGTGTTCTCATTCGTTCGTTCAATCGCTGTGGTCGGACTCTTGTCCGCCGCGGCTTCAACAATAGACGCGCAGCAGCTGCCGGCCACGCTTCCATCGCCACAACAGGCGGAGGCGATGTTGCGCATGCGCCCGGAGCTCGCCGCACAATTGCGGCAGCGTTTGCAGACGAGTGGACTGTCGCCTACCCAGGTTCGCGCGCGCTTGAAAGCGGCCGGCTATCCGGAGTCGCTGTTGGATCAGGTGATGGGCGCCAATACGGGCACCGAAACGAGCAAGGTTGGCGCCGATTCGCTCATTGGCGCGCTGCGCACGCTGGGGGTCGTCGACTCGACCGACGCGGCGGTGCTGCGTCGCATGTCCATCGCTCGCTCCACGGCAGGCCGAGAAGGAGCGCGCGACGGCACTTCGCGCGACGGCGACGCGAGTGACGCGAATAGTGCTGCCCTGTCGGCCACGCTGCCGACGTCGGTCGGTACTGTGTACCAGCGCGATGGCTCTACACTTTTCGGACTCGATCTGTTTTCGCAGTCCACCACGCTGTTTGATCCGAACTCCGCGGGGCCGGTTGATCCGTCGTACAAGCTTGGCCCCGGCGATCAGCTCGTGCTCATTCTCACCGGCGATGTCGAAGAAGCGTACACGCTCGACGTGACGCGTGAAGGATTCGTTGTTGTACCGGTCGTCGGTCAGGTTCCTGTTGCATCGCTTACGCTTGGCGATCTCGATGCGATGCTGCGCAAGCGGCTTGCACGCGTGTACTCCGGCCTTGGCAGCACGACGCGATTCTCAGTCAGCGTCGCACGCCTCCGCTCGAATCAGGTATTTGTCGTTGGCGATGTGAAGCAGCCGGGCAGCTATCGTATCTCGAGCGCCGGTACCGCGTTGTCCGCGCTTTATGCAGCGGGCGGCCCCACCGATCGCGGCTCGCTTCGTGGCATCGAAGTGCGTCGTCGTGGGGCTGCCGCGCAGAAGTTCGACGTATACAACTACCTCATTCGCGGCGACGCGTCGGGCGACGTGCGCCTCGAAAACGGCGACGTGCTCTTCGTGCCCACGCATGGTCCGCGCGTACGCGTGCTGGGCGGCGTGCTGCGCCCCGCGACTTATGAACTGCGCGCCGGCGAAACACTCGACGATCTCATCAAGAGCGCGGGCGGGTTCACCGACGACGCCTCGCGCCGCAACGTGCGGGTGGAGCGCATTCTGCCGCCGTCGCAGCGCACGGCGGAAGGCAGCGATCGCATCGTACTCGACGTGGCAATTCCCGATCAGAACGACTCGCGTGCGCTCGCTGCAGTGAAGCTGGAAGCAGGCGATGTCGTGGACGTGCCGAAGGTCGCCAATCGCGTTCGTCGTCGCATTGAAGTGAAGGGCAACGTGTGGCAGGCAGGCTCACAGGGAATCACGGCCGGCGAGACGCTTACGGAAGCCATTCAGCGCGCGGGCGGACTCAAGCCAGATACATACCTCGGGCGCGTGATTATCTCGCGCCTGAAAAGCGACTCAACGCGCGAACAGGTGCGCGCGACGCTGCGCGATTTGACGGGCGCCACCACGGAGCCGATCACGCTGCGTGAAGATGACGAGATCACGGTCTTCTCGCTGACCGAATTCCGTGCGCCTCGATTTGTCGCGATCAGCGGCGCGGTTGCCCGCGCCGGTCAATATCCGTATCACGAAGGAATGACGCTGCGCGATTTGGTGTTGCAGGCCGGCGGCTTGCAGCCGAGTGCGGCGTTGCGCGATGTGGAAGTGGCACGACTGCCAAAGACGCGCGAAGAAGGGGTGATTGCGTCCACGTTTCATGCGGCCATCGACTCTTCGTATTTCGCCACCAGCGGTACGCCGTCGACAGCGGCCGAAACGGTGCTCGAGCCGTACGACAACGTGCTGGTTTTTCGTCAGCCCGACTGGCAGCTGCAGCAGACGGTTGTACTCACCGGCGAAGTGCGCTATCCCGGCGTGTACTCGCTGCGCTCCAAGACAGAGCGACTGAGTGACTTGATTGGGCGCGCCGGCGGTCTCACAGCCTCGGCGTACGCTGGCGGCATCACCTTTACGCGCGGCGAGAGCGGTCAGGGGCGCGTTGGTATCGATCTGCCAGGCGTGCTCAAAGACAAAGAAGACCACGACAACTTGCTGTTGATTGCTGGCGATTCGATTCATGTGCCGCGCTTCAACGCGCTGGTGACGATCGCCGGCGCGGTGAATTCGCCCCTCTCGGTTCCGTACGAAGCAGGGAAGTCGCTGGAGCACTACATCCGCGCGGCTGGTGGTGTTGCCGCTGAAGGCGACGGCAAGCGTGTCTGGGTGCAGCAGGCCAACGGCAAGGTGGAAAGCCGTCATCGAGCGGCCATGTTCTTCACCAGCTCGCCCACGCCGCTGCCAGGTAGTCGCGTGTACGTGCCGCAGCGCGACCCCAACGCGAAGAAAGATTGGACCCAGATTCTCGGCACGACCGCTCAGGTTCTCGGCAGTCTGGTCACAATTATTGTCGTGCTGAATCGCACGAACTAGTCGAGAATCGCGACCGGCGTCGATCCGCGTCGCATCTCGGCCCAAGATTGTTCGCCGAGTGTCACTTTGCGGGTCAAGACTCGCTCGATGTGCTCCGATACTCGGAAATAGACGCGTGGCGCGAGGTTGCGCCTCCGTCCCAAATCCCGTCTGCGTGCTGCAATGATGTCCAACTCCGTCAATCTGTCTTCGGCTCGTCAGCCTTCGTGGCTTACAAATAGGCAGCTCTTCATCCTTGACACCACGTTTCTGTTCTTCGCGTGGGGAATGGCATGGACGCTCCGTTTCGAAGGACTGAGTTGGCTTTCCACTTGGCGGGAAGCGGCAATCAATGGCGCGCTGATATCGATCCCGATTTGGCTGGGATTGTGCGCGAGTTTCGGATTGTATCGGCGCGTGTGGACGACCGCATCACTCGAGGAACTCGAGGCCTTGCTGGTCACGTTGATCGTAGCAGCTGCGGCGACGGTGGTGGTTGGCGCGTTTCTGCTGCCCCTGACCGGACTCGCGCATGCACGCCTGCCGCTGTCGGTGATCTCGTCGCAAACGATGTACAGCATGGCCGGTCTGGCGTTGCCACGCATCAGCGCGCGTCTTATTCGATGGCACGCAGCGCGCACGCGCACTCGGTCGGAGGGGAAGCGCGTGCTGATTCTCGGCGCCGGCACGGTAGGGCGAACGACGGCGCGCGAGATGATCGAACAGACGCACCTTGGTTGCGCGCCGATCGGCTTTCTCGATGATGACGTCGCGCTGCACGGTCGACGGATCGCGGGGCTCCCCGTCTTCGGTCCGCTGTCTACTCTGCGCGAGCGACTTCGCACCGACGACGTGCGCCACGTGGTGCTCGCCATCAGCAACGCGCCCGGTCCGCTCGTGCGGTCACTGGTGCGCGAGTGCTCCGACGCGGGTGCCGAAGTGCGAACGGTTCCGGGGCTCGCTGAGGTCCTGTCGGGACGCGTGGGCGTGAACCAGCTACGCCCAGTGGAGATTCAGGACTTGTTGCGTCGCGAGCCCGTGCAAACCGATCTGCGCGCGGTGCAGGAGATCGCGGGCGGTCATACCGTGCTGGTCACGGGCGCCGGCGGATCAATCGGTGGCGAATTGTGCCGGCAGATTGCGCGGCACGCGCCGTCGCAGCTCGTGCTGTTGGGGCACGGTGAGAATTCGATTTACGAGATTCATCACGAACTGCAAACGCGCTTTCCGTCGGTGCCGCTACATACCGTCATCGCGGATATTCGCGACGAGCATCGCATCGATACGGTGATGGCGCGCTTCCGTCCCAACGTCATCTTCCACGCGGCGGCACACAAACACGTGCCGCTGATGGAGGAGAATCTGGTCGAAGCCATCACGAACAATGTGAAGGGCACGCGTGTGATGGTTGAAGCGGCGGCGCGATACGGCGTACCCCACTTCGTCATGATCTCGAGCGATAAGGCGGTAAACCCGACGAGCATCATGGGAGCCACGAAGCGCATCGCCGAGCTCATTGTGCAGCGTACCGCGCAACAGAGTGGTCAGAACTATATCTGCGTGCGCTTCGGCAACGTGTTGGGCAGTCGCGGCAGTGTCGTGCCGATGTTTCTGCGGCAGATTCGCGCCGGTGGCCCGGTGACGATCACGCATCCGGAGATGACTCGCTACTTCATGACCATTCCGGAAGCCGTGCAGCTGGTGCTCCAGGCTGTCGTCTTGGGCAACGGCGGCGAAGTATTTGTGCTCGACATGGGCGAGCCGGTGAAGATTGTCGATCTCGCCAGTGATCTCATTCGCCTGTCCGGACTGCGTCTGGGCACCGACATCGAAATCAAGTTCTCCGGGGTGCGTCCGGGCGAGAAGCTGTTTGAAGAGTTGTCGCTCGATCACGAGCACATGAAGCCCACGGCGCATGAGAAGGTGCTGTGCGCACGTATCGCGCCTCCGGGTGCCGGCCTGCTCTCTAGCGTGGACGCGTTGGTGGCCGCCGCCGGCAAGCGTGAGCAGGACGAGCGGTTGCGCGAGCGAATCGGCGAATTGGTGCCGGAGTACGTTGCGCTCGGCACCACGCATGTGGTCAAGCGCGAACTCACGCTCGTCGCGTAAGTCGGCGGCGCCAGTCCGCGACGCTACGGCTTCTTGATCGAGTCGAAGCGGCGCGTGTGAATCACCAGCACGCCGCAGACGGAGTTGAGATTGCTGTAGCGTGACGGCGTCTGGGCGGGACTGGCGTACCACTCCACCGCTTCGATTTGGTCGGGCGCGATCGAGTTGATATCGTATGGCTCCGTCGGTCGCTCCGGATTCATCAGCTTGTTGTCGATGTAGACCTGCGCGTAGCAGCCCGCAACCAGACCTCGGTTTCGGTCGGCTGAACTCGGCTTCCAGATCGCGGTGCTGCCTTCGCCTTTGCCTTGCGTCGCGCTGAGCGGCACCACAAAGCGCTTCGACATCATCCACGCGCCCGCGCGTCCGCGCACGACACCAGCGCCCGGCGTCATCGACATCACGTCGCCCATTTTGCGGCCGTCGTTCTTGGCGAGGTCGGCTCGCGTGATGAAGTGGCCAAGGCCGATCTTCTTGTTGGCCTCGAAATCTGCGAGGCCAGGATCAATGCGCGTTGACACGACCTCGACCGAATCAAGCACGGTCAGTGGACGCATCACCATGCGCCGCTCTTCCTCTTCGTTGGCCGCCAACGAGAGTGTTGCAACGATGACGCCGAAGCCCACCCGACGCACCATGATTTCATGCGTGCCCGGCGGCACGTCGGTGAGTCGATACTCGCCGCGGGCATTGCTGCGCGCGGAGAGTCCGAGCGCGGGAATGGCAACGTCCACGTCGGCCAGTGGTCGGAAGGACGAATCGCTCACCACGGTCCCGAACAGTGTGGCCGTCGCCACTTGCGTGCGATCGATCGTGAGCGGTACCGACGCGAACCGCTGATCGGGTTCAAGACGAACCGAGGCGCTGCGCGCCTTCGCACTGTCGGGCATCGCCCGCACGGTGATGACCGTTTCCGTTGGGACGCCGCACAACCGATATGCGCCGCTCGCGTCCGTTCGCGACTCGAGGCGCCGCCCCTCCTTTACCACGGTGGCGCTGCGCACAATGGTTTCAGTCCAATCGGCAACAACCCTGATGTTGGCCGCACCCGCTGAGTCGTTGTTCTGTCGCACAACTCCCAACACGCCGCCCTTACTGCGCCCGGCGGCGCCGGAGAGCGCGCCGCCGCAAAGCGCCATGGCGAGTTGAGTTGCGGTGGGTACGCGCAAGGCGAGCGGTGGCATCCCGTCGGTCACGACAATGTTGGCGCCGCTCGACGCGCGCACCGAATCGAGCGACGGTGTACGCACGGCGACGGTGTATTCGCCGGGTAACACGTCGGCTACGACAAACGCGCCGTCGGCGTCCGTCGTGACCGACACCGGCGTGCCAACGAGCGACACGATGGCTCCCGGGAGCGCACGACCGGAGACGGAATCTTTCACCGTGCCGCGCAACTGAATGGGATCGCGCTTGTATAACGTGTCGGACCCGCGTCGTATCGTCACCAACTCGCCGCCGCTTAACGCGATACCGGCCACGCGAATGGTCGGCGAGCGTGGGGTCTCGCGCTCGAGCAGCGGCATGCGAATATCCCACGACGAGATGAAGATCGAGCCATCGTCGAGTCGGACGAATTTCATGCTGCCGCCCGCCGTGGCCGACCCGTCGACGATGCGCGCGGTGGTATTGGGTCGTTCGGTAAACTGAAATTCCAGGCGGCGCAATTCGGCTGTCTGTCGTGCCAACCATAGTGTGCCGCGAATCTCTGACTTTGAACGTCGGGCCTGAGTCGGCTCAAACGCAACGCCGATTTCGTCGGCGCGCTCCGCCGCCATCAGGCGCAAGCAATGATCTTCGAGGAAGTTCGGCGACACCAAGACTTCAAGTCCAGGAGCATAGAAGGTGGTCGCGCCGCTCGCGTCGACCGAGGTGTATCCGTTTCGCCGCAAACTGTCCGGACTCAGCGAACGCCACGGTTGCCTGACAACGTCGGTGCGCACGTTCGCCGTCTGCGAGCGAATGCGGCGTCCATCGGGCATCAGCTCGCGCTCCAGTTGCAGCGTTGTGGCACTGAATCCGCGCGCTGACGACGTGAGCGATGTCGCGGCGATTGACGCGATGGCTTGATCCCACGCCGCGAAGACGTTGTCCCCTTCGCTGGCCTGTTGACGGCCGCAGCTTCCGCGTTCGACGATGCGCATCGTCTCGAGCATCACGCGCACGCCGTCCATCACGATGGTTTCGGCGTTGACAGTGCCGGGTGCGAGCGCGGCCGGCGCGGTGGTCGTCGGTTGAAAGCCGATGCGCAGCGCTCGCAAGCGATAGGTGCCGCCACGTGGTGCGACCAGGCGGAACTCGCCCGCATCGCTGCTCAACGCGCGAGCGACGGTGGCGTCGGTTGAATCGAGCATCGACACCACCACGCCCGGCAGAGGACGTTTCGTGGCGTCAACTACCGTTCCGCGCACGACCTGTGCTGGCAGCGGATGGACCAACACGAGCGCAATGAGCGCGAACATGCCGCTGGTTCGCACCAGGCGGGAGAAATCGGCAAGTCGCGGCATGCCATATCGTTTGTCCAACTCTCCGCGACGGCAATGCTTGGCAGCCGACGCTAATCAAATCCTCATCTCGCCATCGCCAACGCTGAGTCGGGCAAATCCCTACGCAGCGTTGGATCGGCCGTCCGATACTCAGTTAGTGGTGTTCCATCTGCGCGGCGTGCGATGTTGCGCGTCGGTACGAAGCCGGAACCCGCGACATGCACGACGAGCAACATATGGCGTGGTTTTTGAATCGATCTGTCGGCACCAAATTGCTGTTGGCCTTCCTGCTCGTCGCGCTGGGCTCATCGGTGGCCGGCCTCGATGCGCTCCTCACCATGCGACGCATGGCAGCAGCCGATCAGGTGCTCTACGCCAGAATGACGGTACCGCTCGCCTCGATTGGATCGGCGGCCAAACAATTCCAGCGAATTCGCGTGACGGTCCGCGATCTGATCTTCAACTCGGACTCACCGGAACGGCGCGCGGAGAATGAGCGATTGCTGGCTGAGTTGACGATGGACGTGACCAACACGCTGAAGGCGTTTGAAAGCACGATTGTCAGCCAGAGCATGCGCGAGCGATATCAGGCACTCACCGCTGCGCGCGCTGCATTCATTCCGTTGCGCGATTCGGTCGTGGCGTTGGCGAAGAGCGGGAAGCACGCCGAGGCGGTCGCCATTCTCGACGGCGAGCTGCGCAAGCGTTCCACGGCGGTTGAGATGGCCTTCGAGTACATCGCTGCGCAGAAGGTTGGCGACGCGGATGCGCTCGCGGATGGCAACAAAAAGGCCGCGGCCTCATCGGCGATGTTGTTGGTCGTGCTCGGTCTGCTGACGGTGTCGCTCGCCGTCGGGTTGGGCGTTGTGCTCTCCCGCCATATCGGGCGCCCGCTGCGCGAGATGGCCGAAACCTCCGAACGCCTCGCGGTGGGCGATCTTCGTCCGCCGGCGGCGGTACATCGCACCGACGAAATCGGGGCGTTGTCGGCCTCGTTTGGTCGGATGATTCAGGCGCAGCAAGCACTGGCGAACGACGCCGTGCGTTTGGCCGCGGGCGATCTGCTGGTCGCCACCACAGTCCGCAGCGCGGACGACGCACTGGGCGCGGCGTTTGTGCACTTGCGCGACACCTTGCAGCGGTTGCTCGACGAGACGTCGCGATTGTCAAAGGCCGCGACCGACGGCGCGCTGACTACGCGCGGCAATGACGCGGCGTTTGAGGGCGGCTTCGCGGCCCTGGTGAGCGGCTTCAATCGCACGCTCGACGCGGTGATCAATCCGGTGCAGGAAGCGTCGAGCGTGCTGCAACAGTTGGCCGACCGCGATCTGACGGTTGCGGTGCAAGGCGAGTATCGCGGCGACCACGCGCTCATTAAGTCGGCCGTGAACACTGCCATTCACGAACTGCGCGATGCACTGGCCCATGTTGTCGCGTCGACCGGACAGATTGCGTCGGCGGCCTCGCAGATTGCGGCAAGCAGCGAAACGCTGGCGCAGGGATCAAGTGAGCAGGCGGCGTCGCTTGAAGAAACGACGGCCAGCGTGCACGAGTTGGGCAGTGCCGCACAAGGCAACGCGGCGCACGCTGTGTCCGCGCGTGCACTCGCCGAGCAGGCGCGCGCGGCCACGGTCAGCGGCGTGCAGGAAATGCGCGCGCTCGACGAAGCCGTGCGGGCCATCAGTACATCGGCGAAGGAAACCGCGCAGATCATGAAGACGATCGACATGATCTCGTTCCAGACGAACTTGCTGGCGCTTAACGCCGCGGTCGAAGCGGCGCGCGCAGGAGACGCCGGGAAGGGCTTCGCCGTAGTAGCCGAGGAAGTGCGGGCCCTCGCGATTCGCTCGGCTGAGGCAGCGCGCCAGACCGCGGCGCTGATTGAGCATTCAGTTTCAAGCGCGCAACGAGGGGCCGAGATCACCGGTCGCGTAGGTCAACACTTGGCGGAAATCGACAAGCACGTGGCCGGCGTTTACGGCGTAATCGATTCGATCGCCGACGCCTCGGAAGGTCAACGCGAGGGTGTGCGGCAGGTAAACCTCGCGATGGACCAGATGAACGTGGTCACGCAATCCGTGGCGTCGAGCGCCGAAGAAAGTTCGAGTGCCGCGGAAGAACTGGCCGGTCAGGCGCAGATGCTGGAGTCGATGGTGCGCGAGTTCAAGCTCGATGAGCAAGACCGACGCGCGACGCGAGGTCGGCTCCGCGTCGCTTAACTGAAAAGAAGTGGTCAGTGGTCAGTTCGAGTCGTCAGTGGTCAGAATCTTCTAACCACTGACGACTCGAACTGACCACTGACCACTTACAGGCAGTTCCGCGCTGCTCCCGCTTACTCTCAGTACGCTGCGATCTCCGCGTATACCCGCCGGAAATCGTCGATCTGCGGCAGAATGGCGTCTTCGAGTTGCGGCGCGTAGCCGACAAAGGTGTCAGTGCTGGCAATGCGTCGCACGGGCGCGTCGAGCCACGCGAAGCACTCGTCGGCCACACGAGCGGCGATTTCGGCGCCGTAGCCCCAGGACAAGCTGTCTTCATGCGCGACGATCACGCGACCGGTCTTCTTGGCGCTCGTGTACACAGCTTCTTCGTCCCACGGCGAAAGCGTGCGGAGATCGATGACCTCGACGTTCGGGCCACCCTCTTCGGCCAACTGATTTGCCGCGACGAGCGCGCGCTGCACCGTGGCGCCGTAGGTGATCACAGTGACATCCGTGCCTTCACGCACCGTGCGCGCCTTGCCGAACGGAATCATGAAGTTGGCGCCGGGATAGCGCGCCTTGTTGTATGTCTGGCGGTACAAGTGCTTGTGCTCGAGGAAGAGCACCGGGTCTTCACACCGGATGGCCGTGCGCAGCAAGCCGTTGGCATCGAGTGCGTTGCTCGGGCAGACCACGCGCAGGCCAGGCGTATGCGTAAACAGCGATGCGCCCGTCTGTGAGTGATAAATGCCGCCCCGAATGTAGCCGCCGTACGTCGTACGAATGACCACGGGCGAACTGAACGCGTTGGTCGAGCGCCACCGCATCGTCGCGAGTTCGTCGCGAATTTGCATGTACGCGGGCCAGATGTAGTCGAAGAACTGAATTTCGACTACCGGCTTGAAACCACGATGCGCGAGGCCAATGGCGCGGCCGATGATGTTGGCTTCAGCGAGCGGCGAGTTGTAGACGCGCGCGCTGCCGAACTTGCTCTGCAGGCCATGCGTGACTTTGAACACGCCGCCCTTGCCCTTCACCTTGCCGAGGTACGCTTCACGTGACACGTCGGCCACGTCTTCGCCGAACACGAGAATTCGCTCGTCGCGCGCCATCTCGTCGCGCATGCAGGCATTGAGCAGGTCGACCATCGTCGTCGGCTCACCGCTCGACTGCGGATCGTCTTCGGTGTCGAACTGTTCGCTCGTCGGATCGACGTCGGGCGAGTACACGCCGTAGTACACGGTGCTCGCATCGGCCTGCGGCTGCGCGAGCGCGTCGTCAGTGGCCGCCAGCAACTCGGCGTCGACCGCTTCCCGCAGCGCTTCGAGCTCCGCTTCCGTCGCGTGTCCGTTCTGCACGAGGTACGCCGGGAACGTCTTGAGCGGATCGCGCGCCGCGTCGGCATCGCGTTCGGCCTGTGGACGATAGAACACTTCGTCGTCGGAGAGCGAGTGCGAATACGGCCGAATGACCTTGGCATGCACCAGCGCCGGTCCCTTGCGTTCGCGCGCATAGGCGACGGCGTTGTTCATCACGTCGAGGGAGGCGAAGAGATCGCAGCCGTCGACTTCTTGCACGTACAGATTGGGGAACGACGATACCAGTTTGGAAATCGAGCCGCCCGCCGTGTTGACCTCGACGGGCACCGAAATTGCGTAGCCGTTGTCTTCGACGAGATAGACGGCCGGTACCTTGAGGTTACACGCGGTGTTGAGCGACTCCCAGAACTCGCCTTCGCTCGTGGTGCCGTCGCCGGTCGAGATGAACACCACGTCGTCGTCGGCAAAGCCCTCGCCTGACAGTCCGAGCATCTTGGCGCGCAGCGAACCTTCCGCCGCACCGACGCCCTGCAGGAACTGCGTGCCAGTGGGCGAAGAGGCTGAGACGATGTTGAGCGCCTTGTGTCCCCAGTGACTGGGCATCTGGCGGCCGCCCGAGTTCGGGTCGATTGCCGCACCAACGGCGCTATAGAGCATCTCGTTGGGCGTCATGCCGAGCATCAGACACAGTGCACGATCGCGGTAATACATGTAAAACCAGTCGTGCTTTGGGCGCAGCACCATGCCGGCGGCGGTGAGCACGGCCTCGTGTCCAGCGCCAGAGATCTGGAAGAAGATCTTATTCTGGCGCTTGAGCTGAATCTCCTTGTCGTCGATGCGCCGCGACATGTACATCGTGCGGTACGCATGAATCAGCTGCTCTCGCGTAAGTGCTTGAGAAAGCGGCTGGGAGCCAGGAAGCTCGGCGGCCTCGCCCTTGCGGGCGCGGGTCGGACGGGTCGAAGTGGCCATCGGTCGTCGATCGAGGGGAAATCAGTGGTGACGTCGCAAAATAGCTTACGCGCGGCCCAGACGGGACGTTCTCTGGCGGGAACATGCGCCGCGTGTGCGCGTGCGGTCGGTCGGCGTTCTTGCGACGCATCCCGATCAGGCGCAGAATGCTGGTATGCACGCATCCAACGCACGCAACACGCCCTCAAGCGGTCACTGCATCTTTTGTGATCTGATCCGCGGCGCGGCCGAAGTCTCGATGGTGTACGAGGACGCGATGGCAATTGCCTTCCTCGACATCCAACCGGTCAATCCCGGGCACGTGCTGGTCGTCCCGCGCGAGCACTACGAGACGTTGCAGGACATTCCGCGCCGCGTCGGCGCGCACCTCTACGAGGTGGCGGCCAAGCTGATTCCCGTCGTTCAGGCGGCCGCTGGCGCTTCAGACATGAACATCGTGGTGAACTCCGGAACGGCGGCCGGTCAGAATGTGATGCACTATCACATCCACCTGATCCCGCGGAAGCACGGCGACGGCTTCGACGTCCCGCTGCCGTTTCCCGGCTCGGACATGCCCAACCGTCAGCAACTGGATGGTATGGCGGCTCGGATCGGCAGCATGCTGCGCGATCCGCTGCGCAACAGCGGCATGAAGGAATAGCGGCACCCGCGGCACAACGGGGTCACAAACTGGAACTCCGGTGCCCGCACCCTCTTGACGGGCGTGTGATCACAAACGTATCCTCGCGAAGCGGCTTGCCTCTCCACCCGGTTCTCCTGGAGGATGATGCGCTCCACTCGCGGTATCTCACGATTGCGCTGTGCGGCCCCCGCGTCCGGTTCGCGGATTTTGGCGCCCTCGGCACACGCCCGACGACTTCGCCGTCGGGGTTCAGCCCACCCGCCTCACCGCGGACGGCTCACGCGACTCTCCGGCGCCCCCGTCGGATCTCCGTTCACCGCCGACACCCTCAGACACCCCGACGCGAGACACTTTGTCTCCGGCGGGGTGTCGGCGTTGACGGGGTGGTTTGGTGCGCCACTTCTGGCGCTGGTCAGCACGCCGGGGGACGACTGATGGCCCGACGCCAGCTTCACCTCACGCGCGGCAGCGGCGCGCGACCCTCGCGCAAGAGCGCCGTCAAGTCGCGCGGCTCTCGAGTCTCCACGCGTTCGCGCGCGCAAAGCAGCCTGAGGATCACGGGTCGCGTCGTTCACATCGCGATGAAACGCGCCATGCGCAAAGTGGCGCTGCGTGACTGCGGACAGCGTTGCGTCTACTGCGCGACGCATCTCGATCAGCGCACGGCCACGCTGGACCACGTGATCGCACTCGCGCGCGGTGGCGCGCACGATCCCGGCAACGTCGTGGTCGCCTGCGCACCGTGCAATCGACTCAAGGGCGATCTGCTCCCCTACGAATTCTTCGCACGGCATCCGTGGGCGGGCGCGAACTTTGTGCGCTATGCGAGATCGGTGCACCGATCGCTTAAGCGCGACGCGAGGCGGGCGGTGAGTTTGGCGTTTGCGGCGTAGAGCGCGGAGGAGGGAGGAGGGGGGAGGCGGTGCGTGGTATGGGCCATCGAGTAGTGTTAAGACAGTACTTGGTACCAAGTACCCAGTAGCAGTTACCCGCGCCTCCCCTCGCCGCTCGAGCCCTCACATGCATTCGCAATCAGTGCCGGTCTATTGTCTTCGTGCGGCGAGTCTCGTCGCACTCGTCGCAAACCTCGCCGCGACAACGGCGCGGGCGCAGTCTCCCGCCTCGGCACCGTCCGACAGCATCGTCAGACTCGCCGTCGATCCCGCGCGCTTTGCCGGACGGCCGTACGTCATTCTGCTCGATGAGCAGGAAAGTCGAGTTGAACCCGACGGTCGCACCACGCGACGGACCCGCCAGGTCTATCAGGTCCTCGATCAGGCCGTCGCACGTCCGATGTCGGAGCGCGCGTTCGGATATGCGCGATCGCATCAGTCGCTCACTCTCGACTGGGTCCGCGTGCTCAAGCCCACGGGCGAAGTACTGAGCGATAAGCCGTCGCAGGAGCAGGAGTCGGACGTGCCAGCCGCGATGCAGAATCCGATCTATCAGGAGCAGCGCGTCAAGCGCGTTTCGATCTCGGGTATCGCCGTCAACACCATTGTCGATGTGCAGAGCACGATCGAAGAGCGCGTGCCGTACCGTGCCGGCGACGTGCTGATTGGGTGGAACGTCAACAACATGCTGCCGATTGTGCGGTCACGTCTCACGCTCGACGTGCCGGACGGCTACGCGCCGCGTATCGTCGAGAAGAATCTGAATTTTCGGCGTACGGAATCGGTGCAGAGTGGGCGTCGCCGCATTGTCTGGGCCGTCAATGACGTGCCGCCGGTGCGCCCGGAGCAGTTCGCGTCCGATTCCAACGATGTCATGATGCAGGTTAGCGTCTCCGGCGCCGGCACATGGGATGACATTGCGAAGTGGTACGATGGGCTCGCGCGTGAGCGCTACGCCCTCACACCAGCGGTCGCGCAGCGGGTGGATTCGCTCGTGAAAGCGAGCGGCGCACGCACCAAACTCGACACGATTCGCGCCGTGCATCGCTGGGTGGCGCAGGATATTCGTTATGTCTCGGTCTCACTCGGCATCGGTGGCTATCAGCCACGCTCGCCGGCCGATGTGCTCACGTCGGGATTCGGTGATTGCAAAGACAAAGCAACGCTGTTTGTCGCCGCGATGCGGCGCTACAAAATCACCGCCAATCCTGTCTTGCTCGCGCTGAGCGGAAAACCGGACAAAGCGTTGCCATCCATTTTCCAGTTCAACCACGCCATCGCGGCGGTGCAGGAAGGCAAGGGATGGACCTTTACCGATCTGACGGCGGAATATGTCCCGTACGGAACCATCCCCGACTCGTATCAGGGTCAGCTGGGTATTGTCGTGCTGCCCGATGGCAAAGCGGAACCGATCACCTTTCCGCGGGCACCGATCGACGGCAGCACGTCAACCATGAAGCTGGTGTTGTCGATCGATTCGACCGGTCACGTCGATGGTCAAATCGCCGAGATCACCACCGGCAGCATGGGCGTGGGCATGCGCACGCTCTTCGGCCAACCGCTGGACTCCGCGCGCCGCGAAAACATTCAGAAGGCGTTGGCGCAACGGATCTTTCCGACCGACGCCACCGTCGACTCGGTTGTCGGATTTGACGGGCGCAACCTCGCGGCCGCGACGCAGCTGACGTACCACATCAAAGCGGACAATACGCTGAAGGCGGCTGGCGGCGCGAAATTGTTCTCGATGAATGCGGGCTTTCGCAGTCCTGCCCGAGGCTACAAGAATCTCGCTCGCGATTTAGAGCAGCGACCGACGCGACTCTTTCCGATCGACGCCTCGACGATTCTCGGTCAGGTCGAAACGGTGACAGATCTACGCATCACGCTTCCCCCCGGATGGACGGCGGAACTACCCAAGAACATTTCGGCCACCAGCTTTTTCGGGGTGTATGAATCAACCTGGACGCAATCTGGGCGCGAAGTCCATCTGGTGCGTCGCATTCGCGGCGATCGCGGTATTTTTCCGCCGCAGCGCATCGCCGAAGTCATCGTATGGCTCAAGACCGTTGGTGCGGACGACTTCGAATTTCTTTCTCTCAAACCCGCTACGGTGCCCTGAATGCGTTGGACTCCCGGTGGACGCAGCAAGGATCTCGAGGATCGTCGGGGGGATTCCGACGGTGGTGGCTACCGCGGCGGTGGTGGCGGCGGGCTCGGCTCGCCGCGCCACATCGGTCTCGGCGGACTGCTGATATTGGTCGCGTTGAGCGTGATCCTCAAACGCGATGTGGTGACCAGTGTGCTGTCGGCTGGTGGTACAACCGTGACGTCGCCAGCGCCATCGTCGGCCCGCGGGGTGGACGACGATCCGAGTGCCGACACACTGATGCAGTTCATGTCGAGCGTGCTCGATAGCGCGCAGACCGAGTGGGGACGTGAAATTCAGGGATATCGCAACGCGAAGCTCGTGGTATTCCGAAACGCAATTGCATCGCCCTGCGGCATGGCCGAGTCGGCGACGGGACCGTTCTACTGTCCCGCCGATCAAAAGGTGTATCTCGACTTGGCGTTCTTCGATCAACTCGACCGACAGTTCGGTGCGCCGGGTGATTTCGCGCAGGCGTACGTGCTCGCGCACGAAATCGGACATCACGTGCAAAATCTGCTCGGCACTGAGCGGCGGCTGCGTCAACTTCAGCAGCAGAATCCGGATCGGAAGAACCAACTGTCGGTCGCGATGGAGTTGCAGGCCGACTGCTACGCAGGGGTGTGGGGCTTTCACGCCGCGCAAGTCGGTCAACTCGAGCGCGGTGATGTGGAGGAAGGTCTCGCCGCGGCGGCCTCAGTGGGCGACGATCGTCTGCAGAAGATGAGCGGCTCGCGCGTGCATCCTGAGTCGTTCACCCACGGCTCGTCGGCCGATCGCATGCGGTGGTTCAAGCGTGGCTTTGAGGCTGGCGATGTTACGCAGTGTGACACCTTTTCGGCGCTGCGCTGATCGATGACGTACAATCCGAGACCTGGGGTGCTTGAAGAACTCGCGTGGCCACACGTGCGCGAGAGTGAATGGCCTGTTGCGCTGATGCCGTGGGGCGCCACCGAGGCACACAACACCCACCTGCCGTACGGCACCGACACGATGCTTGGCCGTGAAGTCGCGGCGCGCGTCGCAACGCTGTGTCAGTCGAAAGGCGTGCGCGTGGCCGCGCTGCCGGCGATGCCGTTCGGGGTGAATACCACGCAGCTCGATATTCCCATGACGCTCAACGTCATGCCGAGCACGCAACTCGCGGTGCTGCGCGACATCGTGCGGAGCCTCGAACCACACGGTGTGCGCGCTCTGGTGCTGCTCAACGCGCACGGCGGCAATGAGCTCAAAGCGCTCGTGCGCGAGCTGCAGCCTGCAACGCGCATCATGCTGGTCATTGCGAACTGGTGGCAGGCAGCCGATCACGCGCGCTTCGTGGAACCGGGCGATCACGCTGGCGCACTCGAAACGGCCGCGATCCTGCACATCGCGCCGCATCTGGTGGCCGAGCGCGAGACGTGGGGCGACGGTGCGGCGAAAGCAAGCGTATTGGCCGGCGTGCGCGCCGGCTGGGCGTGGCTGCCGCGACGCTGGACGCAGGTCACCCGCGACACGGGCATTGGTAACCCACAGGAAGCGACGGCTGAACAAGGCGCGGCGTTTGTGGCCGAAGCTGTCTTTCGCATTGCGGGCCTGTGCGTGCAACTCGCAACGGTGACCGACACCGAGCTGTACGAAGGCGAGTGATCCGGTTGGATCACTCGCCTCGTTTGCACCTCAAAGGCCACTCGCAGGCAACGTCACTGTCGTCGCGCGGACCCGTTTCGTGACGGCGCCGTACCCACCGCATTGCGTTCAGGTTTTCGCACCGTGGCGCCGGCATTACTGCCTTGCAGCAAGCGCGTGTTGAGAGACTGCACGCCGCCGATGCGCATGGCCTGGAACCCACCGGCTGGGCGGCCTACCCAAATGCCGCCGTTGTTACCGACCGCGCCGGCCACGCCCCATGCAGTCAGCACCGAGATGTGATTGGGCTGCAAAATCCCGTTGCCCGAGCCGAGGTTGATGTTGGTCGCGGCGCCGTTCAGCACACGGCGCAGTTGTCCCGGCGTTGAGAGATAGAGATCGGTGGGCGAGTTGGCACCACCACTCAACACACCGCCCAGCGTTCCGCCCAACGCGTACTGCGTCCAGGTTGTGCCGTTCCACTGGTACGCGATGTTGTTCGCGTCGCTGATCCACGCGTTGGCACTGTCCGCTCCCCATGCGCGGTAGATGTTCGCCGCGGTCGGACTGGTAACGGCCGACCACGTGGTGCCGTTCCAGCGGAAGAGTACGCCGCCATTGCCGCCGATAAAGCCGAATCGAGGCGACGCCATCCAGACGGCGTTCAGGTTTTGCGTTGTACTGGTGGCCGACGTGGTCCAGGCCGAGCCGTTCAATCGCGCGATTTTGCCGCCGGTTCCCACGGCGAACACCGTGCCAGCGTTGCCGTCGATATCGTAGACGTCGAAGCCCACCGCCGTGGTCGAGACCTCCACGCCGTTGGTGACGCGCGAGATGGTGCCGATGCCACCGGCCACGATGTCGTCATCGCCGAACGCGAACACGCTGTAGAGCGAGTTTTGCGCAGACGTCGCGTAGAACGACGCGGCGGTCGACGAACTCTTGATAATCGATTTCGTGTCGCCCACGAAGAACGACTGACCGGTTGACGTCGTGTGCGCGTCGTAGAAATCGGGCAGCACACTCAGCACGCTCCACGTGTTCGTGGTGTTGCGTTGCAGCGACGCGCGGAAACTGCCAACCAGCACGACTGTGCCGGCGGTTGGCGACATGAGCGTGCGCCCGTCATCCCAGCGCGGATTGCCGCCGCCGACGGCCGACCAGGTCGTGCCATTGAACCGTTGAATTTCGTTCGGCCAGTTGAGCACGTAGACGTCGTTGGCACTGTTGCCCGCGATGGCGTCAACGAACGAAATGTTCAACGTGTTGTCGGCCACCCACGATGCACCCGTATATCGCGACACTCGGCCAGTGCACGATGTCGTGCAGCGCGTTCCGCCTGCGAACATGACGCCCGATGGTGACACATAGATGTCGTTCACCAGTGCGGCGTCGGTCATGGTGTGCACGCGCGTGGCGGCGCCGGACGTTGGCACACTGATAATCACGCCGGAGTCGCCGGCTACAAACGCTTGCGTCGCCGACGTCGTTCCTACGGCGTACAGATTGAGCGCGCCCAGCACACTGACCGTGATCGGCGTGAATGCTCCCG
The DNA here is from genome assembly GCA_966096095.1 of uncultured Gemmatimonadaceae bacterium. Lineage (GTDB taxonomy): Bacteria > Gemmatimonadota > Gemmatimonadetes > Gemmatimonadales > Gemmatimonadaceae > Gemmatimonas. Next base: position 165,146 of record CBHTUR010000001.1, read on the forward strand.
CATCTTGCGCTAGCTCGACCTTCCGGGTGCCAACGATTGCCCAGACGCCAGTGATTGTGCTGGAGAATCCGATCGTGCGGCCAATCGACAAGCTGTTGATCGTCTCGAACGTTTGCGCGCGCCGCTGCGTGCCGGTGGTGCCGTTGATCTGGAAGATGCGACCGTCGGTCGTGCCCACCCACACGTCAGTTGCGCTCGTGCCCGTAATCGCCGTGCCGCGCGCCGACATGCTGAAGACCTTGCTCCACGTCGTGCCCGCGTCGTCGGTGCGCCACACGCCGCCTCCGGCCGTCGAGACGTCATCGCTGCCGGTCACGAACCACGTGCTTGCGGTTGCCGACCACGATCGCGTGGCAAAATCGGCCCGCACGCTTGCCGGCAGAAGAATCGGTACCCACGTCGTAATCGCGGGCGCGGTACCACCCGCAACAACCACCGACGCAGATGCCTGTACGGTATTCTGCACAAAGCCGGCGCCCGTGCAGACGGCGGAGTAGGTGACTTGCGCCGTGCCCGGAGCAACACCGGTCACGAGTCCGGCACTGTTGACAGAAACTTTCGCCGGATCACTCGACACGTATGAGCCAACGGCGGTGACCGTGCCATTTCTCACAGCAGCCGTTCCCGCGACGTTCGACGTGTTGCCCACGTTAAGGGCAAGCGATGTCGGCGTGATCGACGCGCCGGTGCACGCATTTTGAACGGCCGTCACCGTGATCGCGGCCGACGCCGAGCGCGACGATGTTGCGAAGCCAGCCCCCGATCCGGTGCAATTGGCGTTCACACCAATCACGCCGGGCGCGACGCCCGTGACGACACCGCCGGCGGATACGGTCGCAATCGCGAGACTGTCACTCGTGTACGTGCAGGTGGTCGTCACAGCGGCCGACGCCTTGTCGAAGCTGGGCACGAGCGTGACGCCCGTGCCAACGGCGATGCTCGCCGTCGACGGCGAGAGCGTAACGCCACGCAGCGCCTCTGGTGCGGTGACCGTCACCTGCACAACATCGACGATCGACACCGCCTTGAACCCGGTGCCGGCACAGTTCGCGGTTACCGTGATGCTGGCGTTCCCCTGTCCCACGCCGGTAATCGTACCGGTGGCGCTGACACTCGCCACCGCCGGCGCCGACGACGTGTAGGTGTATTGCGCGGTGGCACCAGCCCCGACGCCGCTCGCAGCAGGCGCCACGTTCTGCGTGGCACCAATCGCGAGCGTCGCGGTCCTCGGCTGCACTGACAGTCCGGTACAGGCCAGCGGTAGCGCGGACACGGTCACGGGAATCGCCACGTTCTTGGTCACGGTGGTCAGCGCCGTGCCCGAGCCAACGATCGTGGCGGTGATGATCGGACTTCCAGCGGCCACGCCGGTGATCCGCATCTGTCCGTTGTTGCCGAGCGGTTGCACGGTGGCCTTCGTAACGTCGCTTGAGGAGAAGCTGTACGTGAACGTGGCGCCCGATTGCGCACCAACCGCCGAGACTTGTACATCGGCAGTGGCGAGCTCGTTGAGCGTAACGGACGTGGGCTGCGCCGATGCCGACGCAAATGCATCGGGCGGCGGCGTAAACGTGACGGTCGTAGAACCCGAAATGCCGGTCGATACGGTCGACGTTGCGGTGAAGGTCACGGAGCCTGGCGCGACCGCAGTCACGTTGACGGAGTTGCCACCGTTGGCCTGGACCGATGCGACGGCGCTGTTGCTGCTCGACCAGGTGACTGTTGTGGCAGCGCCGCCGGTCGCGGTGACCGACGCCGTGAGCGTGATTGACTGGCCGACGATGGCGCTGGAGTTCGACGCGCTGACGGAGATTGCTGTCACCTCCGTCTTCACCTTGGGGCAAACGATGCCCCCGCAATCGCCGTGCTTGTCAGGACACGCAGAGAGCACGACTGCGAACGCCATCGGTGCACCGAGGCGCAGAAGAAGTCGCGACGGGCGACGTCCGTTAAAAGGCGCAGGCATAGGGCGGGATAGCGAGGGGAGAACGAATTGTGATCCACATTACGCCTCCATTTGGTTAGGCGTAAGAGCGAGTCGCGTTAGAATCGGCACGCCGCATCGGCGGGGGGCGATTCCAGTGCAGGGCATACGGCGGTGCCGGGCTGCATATTGATGCCGTTAGCGGATCACGCTCCTCTCCGACTTTCTCCGCATTCTTATCATGGCAAAGATCACCGGTATCGGCGGTGTTTTTTTCAAGAGCACCGGCGACCACAAGGCGCTGGCCAAGTGGTATGAAAAGCATCTCGGGCTCGCACTCGAGCCGTGGGGTGGCGCGATTCTCCGTTGGCCCAACGATGCGCGTGTCGATGACGGTCTCACGGTCTGGCATGTTGCGGCGCCCGACACGAAGTGGTTCGCGCCGAGCGCGGCCTCGTTCATGATCAACTATCGGGTGGATGATCTCGACGGTCTGCTCGCGCAGTTGCGCGCTGACGGAGTGGACATCATCAAAGGTCCGGAGACCGAGGAGAACGGCAAATTCGCCTGGATCGCGGACCCCGACGGCAACAAGCTTGAGCTTTGGGAGCCAATGAAGTGAGCGATGGCAGAACCACGAGCGAAATCATCGATTTTGGCAACGGTCAGCCAGCGCTCGCCTTGCTTCCCACGGCGGAGCTGCGACAGGCCGCGGAGCACTGTCTGGCGCAGCGCGATCCCACGATTCTGCAGTACGGTGCCGATCCGGGCGATGAGCGCTTCCGATTAGCGCTCGCGCAGTTTTTGAGCCGACGCTACGGCACGCCTGTCGCCCCATCGCATCTGATGGTGTCCGCCGGCATTTCGCAGGCCCTCGATCTCGTCTGCACGCGCTTCACGCGACCGGGCGACACGATTTTCGTCGAGGCGCCCACGTACTTTCTGGCGCTCGATGTCTTCCGCGATCACGGCCTGAACGTCGTCGGTATCCCGATCGACGACGAGGGAATGCGGATCGACGCGTTGCGTGACGAACTCGCGCGCCATCGCGCGGCATTGCTCTACACGATTCCGTCGTTCCAGAATCCGTCGGGCGTTACCCTGTCGGCTGCGCGTCGCCAGCAGCTGATCACCTTGAGTCGCGAGCACGATCTGTTAATCGTGGCCGACGAGGTTTATCAACTGCTCGACTTCGGCGTTGCGCCGCCACCGCCGATGGCGACCTATGAAAACGCGCCGCGCGTGTTGTCGCTTGGTTCGTTCTCGAAGATTTGCGCGCCCGGATTGCGATTGGGCTGGATCCACGGCGCACCTGCGTTGATCGACACGCTGACGCACGCCGGCGTCGTGCAAAGTGGCGGTGGACTGAACCCGCTAGCCTCCGGGATCATGCACAGCATGATTTCGCTCGGCCTGGCCGACATCGTGCTGGACGGGCTGCGTGGCGCGCACGCCGAGCATTCCGCGGTCCTCTGCGACGCGCTGCAAACGTTGTTGCCGTCGGCCTCGTTTATCGAACCGCAGGGCGGATATTTCGTGTGGCTGCAATTACCGGCCGATATCACGGCCACTGAACTTCTCACTCGTGCGACCGCGATGGGCGTGACCTTTCATCCGGGGTCGCGCTTTGTGCACGGCAACGGATTTCCGCATGCCGCCCGACTGAGCTTTGCGCATTACACGGCGTCGGAGTTGCGTGAAGGCGTACGGCGACTGGCGCGGGCGATGCACGCGAGCTGACGTAGCGCTACACCGCTTTCCCCGCCGCCTCCGCTCTCTTGCGATAGACGGCGTACGCTTGAATGCCGACGCCGAGCAACACGATCATCACCACTGATACGCCGAGTCCGCCCAGCAGTCCGATTGAGTCCTTGAGTTCGACGTAGGTGCAAATGAGCACGAGCGCCACCGTCGGCACCTCGTTCGCAATGCGATAGCCTTTCGCGGTACCGGTTTGCTCGCCGCGCGCGAGCTTCTTGCGCGTGGCCGAGCACCAGCCGTGATAGCCGCCAAGCGCGAGTACGAGGGCCAGCTTCACCTGCATCCACGACTGCTGCAGTAGCGCCGGCATGAGCGTGAGCATGCCGATGCCGCCGATGAACGTCATCAGCATGGCCGGCGTGGTGATAATATTGAGCAGTCGACCCATCATCAGAGTGAGCTGCTGCTGCACCGGGCCTCGGGCTGCCTCGGGGAGGTCGCGCGCTTCGGCGTGGTACACGAATAGGCGCGGCAGATAGAACAGGCCGGCCATCCAGGACACCATGCCGACCAAGTGGAAAATTTTGAAATACAAGTACGTAGGCATGTCGGTATGGTACGAGCCGGTGCAGTCGGACGATCGGCGCAACTCCGGCCAAAGTTACCGCCCCGGTGGTCGCGTCCGCACGTCCGATCTTCGCTGACGTTGCCGTAGTCTTACCGCGAATTTTCCTCGCGGCGCTGCCATCAGCGCTGCATGTTCTTGGCCGTGATCTCTCCCTCGGAGCGACAGTCTCCGGCCCTTGCCGGCCGCGGAGCTCGCCGCTCGACGAACGACACCCTTCGCTGCACTTTCGCTGCGTGAATGACACGCTGACTCGTCTCGCCACCGCCCTGAGGCTCAGCTACCGCGTCGAACGCGAACTCGGCGCGGGCGGCATGGCCACGGTGTATCTCGCGCACGATCTCAAGCACGATCGCGATGTGGCCATCAAAGTGCTGCACCCGGATCTCGGCGCGGCACTCGGCGGCGAACGATTTCTCTCCGAGATTCGCACGACGGCACGTTTGCAGCATCCGCACATCTTGCCGCTGCTCGACAGCGGCGAGGCCGACGGTCTGCTGTATTACGTGATGCCGCTGGTCACCGGTGAGACGTTGCGCGCGCGACTGGATCGCGAGCGCCAGTTGCCCATCGCCGACGCGGTGCGCATCGCGCGCGAAGTGGCGAGCGCGCTTGATCACGCGCACCGACAAAACGTCATCCACCGCGATATCAAGCCGGAGAACGTGCTGCTGCAGGACGGCAGTGCGCTCGTGGCGGATTTTGGAATCGCCTTGGCAGTGCAGACCGCCGGTGGCCAACGCATGACGCAAACGGGACTCTCGCTCGGTACGCCGAGCTATATGAGTCCCGAGCAGGCGATGGGTGAGCGCATCATTGACGCGCGCAGCGACGTGTACGCGCTGGGCGCAGTGATGTACGAGATGCTCACGGGCGATCCGCCGTTCAGCGGCAACTCGGTGCAGGCGATTGTCGCCAAGGTGTTGAGCGAGCGACCGGTTGCACCGCATGTGTTGCGCGATACGGTGCCGCGGCACGTCGAGGCGGCGGTGCTGCAGGCACTGGCCAAGTTGCCCGCCGATCGGTTTGCCACGGCCAACGAATTGGCCGACGCCCTGGCGCCTCGTGATGGCACAATGAGCGCAGCCGTACACGCGGCCGGCGCGAACGAGTGGGTCTCGAATGCTGTACCGCAGCGTTCGGTGCGTCGGTGGCAGGCGCTGGCGGCGATCAGTGGTATTGTCGCGATCGCGACCAGCGCGCTCTGGCTCAAACCGGGCCCGTCGGTCGCGGCGCCGGTCGTGCGCTTCACGCTGCCGGCGATGACGAAAACGGTTGGACAAACGACGCAACCGGCCGTGTCGCCCGATGGAAGCATCGTCGCGTTCGCCGATCGCAGCGCGGGCTCACCCGGCGTTCGTCTGCGCTATCTCGACCGCGACGACACCGAGTTGATTCCGGGTACGCAAGGCGCGAGCGATCTGACGTTTTCTCCTGATGGGAAGATGCTGGCCTATGTCGCCGAGGATCTAACGGTGCACGTGGTCAGTCTCGACGGCAGAAGCGCGACGCAGATCGCCAAAGACGCGAGCGCGACGGGCGGCATTGATTGGAGCGACGACGGCTTCGTCTATTTCGCCAGCGAAACGAACAACGGCGCCGTTCGTCGGGTCGCCGCCACCGGTGGTACGCCGGAAGTCGTGGTTGCAGCGCCGACGCGAGTAACTCCCACCGGAGGCGGCTGGCGCCGGAGCCCGGTTCTCGTGCGTGGCACCAACCTGCTGGTGTATGGAATCGCGGGTTCGGGAAACGCCGATAGCGATATTGTCGCGCTCGATCTCAAAGCAAAAACATCGCGCGTGGTCGGCCACGGCATTCGACCGGTCGCCGTGCACAACGGCTGGCTGCTGATTGCACGACTCGACGGCAGCGTGGTCGCGGTGCGATTCGGAGGTGACGGCAGCGCGGCGCGCGGCGACACGATTCCCGTGATCAACGGCGTCTACAGTCAGGACGGTGGCGCGTTCGTCGCACTGGGAGAGAACGGCACGCTCGTGTACCAGCCGCGAGCGAGCACCGTGTCGCGTCTCATGTGGGTGTCGCGTAGCGGTGCGGAAGCGGAGGTCGATACGGCGCTGACGCGCGCCTTCCAGAATCTGGCGATTTCGCCGCAGGGCACTCGCGTGGCGATGTCAGCCGAAGATCCCAACGGGTTGCAGAGTGTGTGGCTGTATGATTTCGCGCGCCACACGATGTCGCGCCTCACGCAACTCGGCGCGTTCGCGTATCGGCCCAGTTGGAGCCCCGACGCCACCCAACTCGCGTACAGTTCAAGCGCTGACGCATCCTCCGAGCGGACCCTCTGGTCGCTCTCCGTTGATCGCGTCGGCTCGCCCACTCCACTCGTTCGCGCCAAGCGACACGCGCAGGAACTCAGTTGGGCTCCATCGGGGCGAACTTTTGCCTACCGTGAAGGGTTCAGCGATGCGTCGACGTTGCGTGACATCTATGTCATGAACGTAGGCGATACCACCGGACGTCCGCTTGTCGCCACCAAGGCAGATGAGTTCAATCCCGCGATTTCACCGGACGGCAAATGGCTCGCCTACACGTCCAGCGTGTCCGGTCGAAAGGAAGTGTATCTCACGCCGTTTCCGAACGGCGGAGCGCAATTTCCCGTGTCAACCGACGGCGCGTCGTCGCCCGTGTGGGCGCATTCATCACGTGAGCTCTATTTCCACTCAGCGAAGGGAATGATAGTCGCCACGGAGATTCTCGGTAACGCGGCCAATCCAGTTGGCGCACAGCACCAACTGTTCGATGCGTCGCGCTATCTATTCGACGAATTCGGCAAGTCGTACGACGTCGCGCCGGGCGATGACAAATTCCTGTTTATCAAGCCGCCGCCGAGAGCGAGTTTGAGCGTGGTCCTGAACTGGTGGCAGGAAGCCGCGCAGAAGTTGTCGAAGAGCGGCAAATGACCGATGTGGGCGCACGCCTGAGCGCCGCGCTCACGTCTAGCTACCGCGTCGACCGCGAACTCGGCGCGGGCGGCATGGCCACGGTGTATCTCGCGCACGATCTCAAGCACGATCGCGATGTGGCCATCAAAGTGCTGCACCCGGATCTCGGCGCGGCACTCGGCGGCGAACGATTTCTCTCCGAGATTCGCACGACGGCCCGTCTGCAGCATCCGCACATCTTGCCGCTGCTCGACAGCGGCGAGGCCGATGGCTTGCTCTACTACGTCATGCCGCTCGTGACAGGCGAAACGTTGCGAACACGGCTGAATCGCGAGCGGCAATTGCCGATTGCCGACGCGGTGCGCGTCACTCGCGAAGTGTGCGACGCGTTGCAGCACGCGCACGACGCGGGTGTGGTGCATCGTGACATCAAGCCGGAAAACATTCTGCTACAGGGCGGCCACGCGCTTGTCGCGGATTTCGGGATCGCGCTTGCGGTCCAGAGCGCCGGAGGGCGACGCGTCACGCAAACGGGCATCTCGTTAGGTACGCCCAGCTACATGTCACCGGAGCAGGCGCTCGGCGATCGGGTAATCGACGCTCGCAGCGATGTCTACGCGCTTGGCGTCGTCGCCTACGAAATGCTCGCGGGCGCGCCACCGTTCGTGGCGCCAACACCGCAGGCGGTCGTGGCAAAAGTCATGACCGAACGTCCGGCCTCGCTGCGCGCGTCGCGCGACACGATTCCGCCGTCGGTGGAAAGTGCGGTGCTCACCGCGCTCTCCAAGTTGCCGGCCGATCGATTCGCGTCAGCGGAAGCGTTCAGCGCGGCGCTTGAGGCAACGTCGCCTTCACATCCTGCGGCGATCTCGGCGTCGACCGCAGTGCTCGCGTCGTCACCGATTTTGCGACGCGTCGTGTACGCCGTCGGCGGCGTTGCCGTCCTCGCAGCAGTGTTCGTCGCCGGCCAAACCTTCGCGCTCAAGAACGCGCGCGTTGAACAGTTTGGTCGCGCCACGCAAGTCACGTTTGAGTCGGGACTAGAAATCGTGCCGGCACTTTCACCCGACGGAAAACTCGTCGCGTATGCCGCCGGCAACGGCACACGATTCAAGATCTTCGTGCGCCCGGTCGCTGGCGGTCGCGCGACGCCGCTTACGGACGACACGCTCTCCGTCGAGGCGCAGCCACAATGGTCACACGACGGCACCCGGATTCTCTATCTCAAAGATGGCGTCGTCTTCAGCGCGCCGTCGGGAGGGGGCGCGCCGAAGCAGGAAGTGCCGCGGCGTGGCAAAGAAGTTGAGGCGGCAACCTGGTCGCCCGATGAGCAGCGCATCGCGTATATCGTCGACGACTCGGTGTTTGTGCGCGAGGCGAACGGTGAAAGCGCCCTCGTTGCGACGATGACTCAACCGACCCTTTGCACCTGGGGCACCACGAACCTCGTGGCGTGTTCTGTCGGCAATCGCATGTACCTCAAGCCGGGAATGAATTTCTCGAACTCGGCCCCGAGCTGGATCGCCGTCATCGATGTCGCGTCGCGACGCGTTATGAGCATCACGGACAGCGTGTTCGCCAATCAAGCCCCAGTCTGGTCGCCCGACCGTCGTCGCGTGATGTACGTGTCGAACAAGATGGGCGTGCCGGATATCTTCGATGTGGGCGTCACCTCGAACGGAGTGGCGAGCGGCGAAGCGCATCGACTGACGGTCGGCCTGAACGTGAGTTCGTTCTCGTTGTCTGCCGACGGGGCGCGCATGGCGTACGCGGTGCTGACGACCTCGTCGAATGCCTGGATGCAACCGCTTACATCAACCGGCAGTGAGCGCGCGCGAGCCGTCCAGCTCACCTTCGGCGACGGCGTTGTGGAGACAGTCGCCCCATCCGCAGACCTGCAGTGGATCTATTTCGATTCCGATGCGAGCGGCAATGCGGACCTGTATCGCATGCGGCTGCCGGCGGGCCCGCCGGAGCATCTGACCACCGATCCACGTCCCGAGTTCGATCCCGATCCGTCGCCTGACGGACGGTTTGTGGCGTTCCACTCGTTTCGCGACGGCTCGCGCGAAATCTTCGTCATGCCGCTCGACGGCGGTCCGTTGGAGCAGGTCACGCGAACGCCGTTTCAGGAGCTGCACGCAATTTGGTCGCGCGATGGACGATGGCTGAGCTTCTCGTCGCAATCGCAGCCATTTGGCTTGTTCGTCTCGCGGCGAGAGCAGCCCGGGCAGTGGTCGACTCGCAAGCTGCTGGACAACGGTTTCTTTCAGGCGTGGTCGCCCGACGGGACAATGCTCTCCTTCTGCACCGAGCTGAGTGGGCTTGGTGGGCTGCGAGTGGTTCCGGTGAACGGCGGCACGCCTCGCGCGCTGTATGACGAAACGGCACCCGGCGCCCCCAAGGCCGAGATGAGCGCGTGGAGTGACGACGGCCGCACGATCTACTTCAAGAGCCACGACAAACGAGGTGCGAGCTCCATCTGGGCTGTACCATCGACCGGCGGAACTCCGCGCAAAGTCACCGACATCGGTGACGACGCACAGGCCGATCGCTTCGCGTTCAAACTGTCACACAATCAGTTGTTTTACACGCACTATAATCGACAGAGCAATATTTGGGTGATGGATGTGACGCGATGACGCGAATCCTCTCGACGTCCACGTCGCACGAAAAGACAGGCGACCGCACGTGAGCGACGTGTTTCACCGTCTCGCGGCGGCCCTCACCGACCGCTATCGCCTCGATCGTGAACTCGGCGCGGGCGGAATGGCCACCGTCTATCTCGCGCACGACGTCAAGCACGAGCGCGACGTGGCCATCAAGGTGCTGCATCCTGATTTAGGCGCAGCACTCGGCGGCGAGCGGTTCTTAAGCGAGATCCGCACCACCGCGCGCCTGCAGCATCCGCACATCTTACCGCTGCTCGACAGCGGCGACGCCGACGGCTTGCTGTACTACGTGATGCCGCTCGTCACGGGCGAGACGCTGCGCGCGCGACTCGATCGAGAACGGCAACTCCCCATCGACGACGCGCTCCGCATTACGCGCGAAGTAGGCGACGCGCTCGCGTATGCGCATCGCGCGCAGGTGATTCATCGCGACATCAAGCCCGAAAACATCCTGTTGCAAGATGGACACGCGCTCGTGGCCGACTTCGGGATTGCACTCGCGGTGCAAACGGCCGGGGGCGCGCGCATGACGCAAACCGGACTCTCCCTCGGCACCCCGCAGTACATGTCGCCCGAACAGGCGATGGGCGAACGCGTCATCGATGCCCGCAGTGATATGTATGCACTCGCCGCCGTCTCGTATGAGATGCTCACCGGTGAGCCGCCGTTCACTGGCGCAAGCGTGCAAGCCATCGTCGCACGCATTCTCACCGAGTCACCGCGCGCTATCGCGCCGCAGCGCAAAGCAGTGCCGGAGTCCGTCGAAGCGGCCGTGTTGCGCGCGCTGGAGAAGCTTCCCGCCGATCGCTTCACCGACGTCAGTGCGTTCCTCGCGGCACTCGACGCCGCGAGGCCCGTCACGCGCGCAGGTGGTTCCCTCACCACACCGCGCGCCGCGGCGGCCGTGCGCCAACGCACAGCAATCGTCGTGACCACGACGCTCATGGCGTTCGCCGCAGCAGGTGGCTGGTGGCTCGGTCAGCGTGGACATGCGGCTACCGCCGGCGCTGCGATCAGTCTGAACGTCGTGCTCCCCGATTCGACGGTGATCGATCCGCTCCGCCGCGTGGCGGAAGGCAACACCATGATCGCGCTCTCGCCCGATGGCGAGCAGCTCGCCGTGGCGGCACTGCGCGCCGGACACGACATGCTGTTCGTGCGGAAATTGTCCGATTTCACCATGCGCGGCTTGCCCGGCACGGACGGCGCCACCTCACCGTTCTATGCGCCGACCGGTGACGCGATCGCCTTCTACGCCGACAGCGCGCTCAAGACTGTGTCACTCGCCGATGGTCGCGTTCGCGTCGTTCGAACCGGATTCGACCACGATTTTGGCGGCGCGTGGCTGCGCGATGGACGCTTTGTGTTGAGTGTCAGTCGAGCGACACGTCTCGTGGTGCTGTCGCCGGCTGGCGACTCGCTCCGTCAAATCGCCTGCTCGTCGCCGTGCAGCTATCCCACGCCACTCTCTGACGGACATCGCTTTCTGCTCGGAGGCGGTGCGGCGTTGCGCATCATCGATCTGAACACCGGCGTCATCACACCGATCACGCGAGGCACGCCGCCGGTCGCACTTCGCGGCATGATGCCACACATTGATGGTCGCGGACATCTCGTGTATGTCACGCTCGCGGGCTCGCTCGTCGCTGTGCCCTTCGACGAAACGAGCGGCACCGTTACCGGCGATCCCATGACCATCGCCGATAGCGTGCGACTGGAATCGGGTCGCGGCGCAGCGCAGTTCGCCCTCTCTTCTGCTGGGACAATCGCGCTCGTCACGGGTGCCGACTTGGGCCGAGGCCTGCTCGTGCGATCCGATCGTGCCGGTCACCTCGATACGGTGCCTGCGCCGCCGGCCAATTACTTGTCGTTCGCCCTAAGTCCTGACGGCAAACGCGTTGCGAGTCGTGTGCGCTTGCCGAATGGGAATTACGGCCTGCAGATCGTCGAGCTCGCGACGGGTAAGGTCACACCGTGGTTTGAAGCGCCGTTTCTCGTGCATCAGCAGTGGACCGCTGATGGACGACGCCTGCTCGTCGATCGCGACTCGGATGTGGTGACCGGCGATCCGGATGTCGCCACGCCGCCGCGCGAATTTGTCCTCCCAACGCGTGTGCGAAATCTCACGGCGACGGAGGACACCGCGGCGTTCGCTGGCTACGCCAACGACTCGCTGCTTCTGCAGTTCCTCGACGGTCGTCCAACACGCGCGATTGCCGCCAGTCCGCTCCTCAACGCGTTCTCCACCGATTTGCGTTGGATGGCCGCGGAGGAAATTCGCGATGGCAAGTCTTCGCTGGTGGCACGAGCGCTCGATGGAACCGGTCGACGGATTCTGCTTAACAGCACGTCTCGCATGGGCCAGGTTTCTTGGCCCGCGGGCGGCAGCGAATTCATCGCGGCGGAAAACGAGGTCAAGAGCACTGACGGTTCGCTGTTGCAGGGCTTCTGGTCCATTGCGTACAACCCGGCATCGCCAGAGAAGCCGTTCAGCGAGCCCAAATTCCTCTTTCGTGTCCCCGCCGCCGATTTCCCTGGACGCAATTACGACGTCGGATTGGGCGGACGCCTCTTCGTGTTCAAGCAGTCGCCAATCATTCCGCCAATTCGCGACATTCGCGTGATTCGGGGTTGGTCGGCAACGCTCGCCGCGCCGGCGCGACGGTAAAAATGCGTTTTCCTCGCGCGATGCGCCGAAGCAGCGCATTTTCGGTGCGGTGAATTCTCCTGTCGACCGCCTCTCCGCCGCCCTTAGCCGTAGCTATCGCCTCGACCGAGAACTCGGCGCCGGCGGCATGGCCACGGTGTTCCTCGCGCACGACATCAAGCATGACCGCGATGTCGCGATCAAGGTGTTGCACCCGGACTTGGGCGCGGCACTTGGCGGTGAGCGCTTCTTAAGCGAAATCCGCACCACGGCGCGCTTGCAGCATCCGCACATTTTGCCGTTGCTCGACAGCGGTGAGGCGGATGGCCTGTTGTACTACGTGATGCCGCTCGTAACGGGCGAAACGCTGCGCGCACGGTTGGAGCGCGAGAAGCAGTTGCCCATCGCCGAGGCCGTGCGCATCGCGCGCGAAGTCGCGAGCGCGTTGGACTACGCGCATCGCCAGAACGTCATTCATCGCGACATCAAGCCGGAGAACATTCTCCTGCACGATGGCAGCGCCCTCGTCGCGGATTTCGGCATCGCGCTCGCCGTGCAGAGCGCGGGCGGCGCGCGCATGACACAGACGGGGCTCTCGCTTGGCACGCCGAGCTACATGAGTCCAGAGCAAGCGATGGGCGAGCGCACCATCGATGCGCGCAGCGACATCTATGCGTTGGGAGCCGTCACGTACGAGATGTTGGTTGGCGATCCGCCGTACACCGGTTCAACGGTGCAGGCGATTGTCGCCAAGGTGCTCACCGAACGGCCGTCGAATCCGAGCGCGGTGCGGGACACCATTCCGCGGCACGTTGAAGCGACGGTACTGCATGCGCTCGCGAAATTGCCGGCCGACCGCTTTGCGACGGCCGCCGAGTTTGCGCATGCGTTGCAACATGCGGATGCGACTGCCGCGCTCACTGAGACCCTGACTCAGGTGCAACCGTCGGCGACTCGCACGACGCGTGCTGGCGTGACGCGATGGATCCCTTGGGGCGTGACAGCGTGCGCGCTTGGTGCGGCCTCGTGGGCGTGGATGGCGCGTGGCGCGGCGACGCCGAGTGTCGAGCCGCCCTTGATGGCGGTCGCGAGTGGCGTGACAACAATGCCTGCTGTTGCGTTTGCGGGCGTGCGGTTGTTTGCGCTCTCGAGAGACGGCAGCCGGTTGGCCTGGATCGGTCCGGACTCGATAACGATCACCAAGGTCTTTGTTGCCACCCTCGGAGGTGGCCCGCCGCGTGAGATACCCGGGAGCGGCGGGTCGTCGTTCGTCTTCTTTTCCGCCGACGGAAAGTCGCTAGCGATTGTGCGCGCCGGAGATCTCTACGTCACCTCGTTCGAAGGTGGTTCGTCACGTCGACTCACGAGCACGAGCGGAATTACCGGTGCGACGTGGACGTCAGACGGATTCATCGTATTGACGCGATCGGGGCACATCGCGCGCCTGCGTGCGAGCGGCGGCGAACCGGAGATCATCCGCGCAAGCGTCGATTCGTCCGTGATCTATACGTCGCCGCAAGAAGTTGGAGAATCAGGCACGATACTCATTGGTCGCTCGCGCGACGGCATTACTGAGCTGATGGCGATGTCGCCCGATGGTGCGCACTTCACACCGACTGGCATCAATGCTACGCGCGGTGTGTACGCACGCGGGATCGTGGCGTACGCAGGAGCAGGTGGCAGCCTGCAAGGCGTGCCCTTCGATCCAAAGTCGCTTCGCGTCACCGGCGAGCCGATGCCGATTGGTGACTCGCCCATCAATTCCGGAAGCTCGCGTTTCGATCTCTCCGCGACCGGCGTGCTCGTGTACACATCAGCGGAACTGACGATCGGCGATCTGATGCTACTGAATCGCGCGGGGCGTGGACGCGTGCTGGGCGAGCGCGGCACGTACTTCGTTCCGCGCTTTGCGCCATCAGGCGCACGAGTCGTCGTCGCCATACTGAACGCGTCGACGAGCACGCGCGAAGGTGACTTGTGGAGCATCGACACCGCGACTGGCGTGAGGTTGCGCGTCACGAACGACGGCGTGAGCACACGGGCGTCGTGGGCACCCGACGGGAAATCGCTGCTCTTCTCACAGCGTGACGCCAAGAGCGTGCAAACACTTGCCCGCATCGTCGCCGACGGTACGACGCCACCCAACGAGATTCTCAAGCGACCCGGCGGCATTTACGAATCGGAGCTGACCGCGGATGGGCGTACCGTCGTGTGGCGTCAGGACACGCCCGGAACGGGTACCCTGCGCGACATCTTCGCTATGCCGCTCGACACACCGTCAGCCGTGCGCCCCGTCGTGGCAACGCGTTTCAATGAACGCGGCATCGCCGTGGGCCCGGTGGGCGACTGGCTCGCCTATGTGTCCAACGAATCGGGGCGCGACGAGGTGTACATCCGGCATCTTGCGGCCAACTCGCCGCGCTGGCCGGTGTCGCGAAACGGTGGCACGGAGCCGCGGTGGACTCGTTCCGGCGAAGTGTTTTTCCGCAATCATGATTCCGTGTTCGTCGCACGCGTGACGGTGGGCGCGGGGCCGACCGACGCGCCGCGGGTCAGCGAGCCGACAGCGCTCTTCGGCGGCACGTACCAGTCCCTGGGAATGGAAGTCGTGTGGGACGCGTCCCCCGACGGACGGTCCTTCCTCATGGTGCGACCGGCGATCGAGTCTAAGGCGCCCGTGATGCTCTACACCAACTGGATCGAGCGGTGGAAGAAGGCCGCGGCGGCGCGGGTGAAGTGAACACCGAATTTGGCGGCATCATTCGCGTACCACTCGATGTCTGACCCAAGGATCACTCAGTGAACGACGTGCTGTCACGTCTCGCCACCGCCCTTAGCCGTAGCTACCGCCTCGACCGAGAACTCGGCGCCGGCGGCATGGCCACGGTGTACCTCGCGCACGACATCAAGCATGACCGCGATGTCGCGATCAAGGTGTTGCACCCGGACTTGGGCGCGGCACTTGGCGGTGAGCGCTTCTTAAGCGAAATCCGCACCACGGCGCGCTTGCAGCATCCGCACATTTTGCCGTTGCTCGACAGCGGTGAGGCGGATGGCCTGTTGTACTACGTGATGCCGCTCGTAACGGGCGAAACGCTGCGCGCACGGTTGGAGCGCGAGAAGCAGTTGCCCATCGCCGAGGCCGTGCGCATCGCGCGCGAAGTCGCGAGCGCGTTGGACTACGCGCATCGCCAGAACGTCATTCATCGCGACATCAAGCCGGAGAACATTCTCCTGCACGATGGCAGCGCCCTCGTCGCGGATTTCGGCATCGCGCTCGCCGTGCAGAGCGCGGGCGGCGCGCGCATGACACAGACGGGGCTCTCGCTTGGCACGCCGAGCTACATGAGTCCAGAGCAAGCGATGGGAGAGCGCGTCATCGATGCGCGCAGTGATGTGTATGCGCTGGGTGCGATGACCTACGAGATGCTCGCCGGTGAGCCGCCGTTTACCGGGCCGACAGTGCAAGCGATTGTCGCCAAGGTGATGAGCACCGAGCCGGTGTCGATTGTATCGCTGCGGAAGGCCGTGCCGGCCAACGTGGCGGCCGCAGTTCATTCGGCGCTGGAGAAGTTGCCGGCGGATCGGTGCGAGAGTGCGAAGACTTTCGGCGACATGCTCGCCGACACGCGCGCGACTTTCGCGCACGTATCGAATAGCACGACCATGGCGAATGCGAGCGCCGCTTCGGGTTCGTCGCGCGCAATGCTGATCGCCGCCGCGTCCGTTGCTGTGGTAAGTCTCGGTCTCGCGGCGTATGCGTGGCAACGCGGCAATCATAGCGCCGTCGAGCCTGCGGTAGCGCTGACGCTCGACGTGCCCAACGCTCGACCCGAACTTTCGCGTTTCGCGGTATCCGGCGACGGCACGCGCTTCGCCTTCACGACCGATGAAGGAATCGCGTTGCGCGATGTCGGACAGCGCGAGTATCGGTTGATGCCGGGCACGGAAAAAGGTGAATCGCCGTCATTCTCGCCCGATGGTGAGTGGGTGGTGTTCCAGGCGAACGGGCGATTACGCAAAGCGCCGGTCGCAGGTGGCGCGCCGATCGCCGTGGTGCCGAACGATTCGTTGTTGGCCGGTCGAGTGAATTGGGGCGACGACGGCACGATGGTGTTCGAAGCCAAGTCGGTATTGGCCGTGCTGCCGCCCACTGGCGCCGTGCGCCTGCTCACGAAGGCGACCGACGCAGAACAGCCACGCATGACGCCCGATGGCAAAGGCGTGCTGTATCTGAACAACAAGCAGAACGCGCGGTTGATGTACTACGATCTCGCGCTCGACTCGGCGTTCGTGCTCATGGAGGGTGCGGCCGAGGCGCAGCTCCTCCCGACGGGACATTTGATTTACGGTTCGTCAACGATTGGCTTGTATACAATTCCCTACAACGCCAGCAAGCACGCCGTGGTGGGAACGCCCACACCGGTCGCGCTCGACATGCAACCCAACGGTGCCGTCGCGCCATTCGTCGTCACGCGCAGTGGCATGCTCGTCTATCGCGCCGGTGTTGACGCGGAGTCACGGATTCTCATTCGCGAACCGAGCGGCAAGATCGATTCGCTGCCGTTGGCGCCAAAAGTCCTGAGCTATGCGCGATTCTCCCCCGACGGGAAGTCGCTCGCGCTCACCATCGGCGCGGCCCGCGGCACCAATCGACACACCGCGATCTACGACTTCACACTCGGCACGCTCACGCGCATCACGCAGGAAAGCGGTGCGCACGCACCTGTGTGGTCGCCCGACGGAAAACGCATGGCGTTCACCGCGGAGAATCAGACCACCGACGCGGAGGACATTTTCGTGCAGCCGGTCGATCACAGTGCGCCCGCCGTGGCCGTGGTACATCTCCCGAGCGATCAACATTCGAGCGCGTGGCCAGACGATACCACGCTCGTGTTCTCGAACAACAATGCGGCGCGCACACTGGGCGGCACGTTGAGCGGCGGTAGTGCGAGTACCGTGAATCCGAATACGAGGGCGCCGGCCAAGCCGTTACTGCACGCGGCGTGGAGCGAATTCGACGCCGCGATCTCTCCCGACGGCAAGTGGACCGCCTTCACGTCGCTGGAGTCGGGCGCGCCCGAAATTCACGTACGCGCGTTCCCCGACGCAGCCGCAGGCGGAAACTGGAAGATCTCGTCAGGCGGCGGACAGCGCCCGCGATGGTCTGCCGACGGACACACGATCTACTATCACTCGGCCGATGCGACCGCGCTGCGCGCCACGAAAGTCACACCAGGGCCGACGTTCGGCGTGGGCGCGACCGAGACGTTGCTGCAGAGTAAAGGGTTCGGCGTCGCGTGGGATGTCGATCGTGCGAATGGCCGCATGGTGCTCACCGAGACGGCGCTCGACGCGAGCGTGCGGATCATCGTGATGCAGCATTGGCTCGATCAGTTTCGCCGCGCGCAGGCTAACAAACCGTAGCGCGTCGGTCATCTCCCACCGAATACGCAATGTCTCGCGATATCATATTCACCGCCAACGCGCCGAAACCGCCCGCGACCTACAGCCAGGCCGTGCGGGCGGCGGGACTTATCTTCGTGTCTGGCACCGCTCCAACTGATCCAACGACGGGCGCCATCGTCGGCACGACAATTCAAGAGCAAACGCGACAAAGCCTCAGCAACATCGCGGCAATCCTGGAGTCGGCCGGCAGTTCACTCGACAAGATGGTCAGCGCCACCATCGTGCTCGCCGACGAAGACGATTTCGCGGGCATGAACGAAGAGTGGCTGCGCTGGTTTCCCGCGAACCCGCCAGCCCGACAGGGCGCCAAGCTGCCGGCGAAAATTCCCGGCCTCAAAGTCTCCATCGCAGCGATCGCCGCCGCGTAGCGAGACGTCTACGGCACGCGCGCCTGTCGCCGAAACAGCGTCGGGCCGCTCGTCGAAAAACGTGTGTTGTACGCCCCGACAATCGAGTCGCCAAGCACGCGTCCAATGAACGCCGAGAGCGTGTCGCTCCGGCTGATGCCAACGAGCGTCGCGATGCGCAGCGTGTCCTTGGAGAGTGTGCCCACGACGAATCGATCCGCGCTTCCCGCGCTGCGCGCGCGTCCGCTCACGGAGCCGATTGGCTCGCTCCGTTGCTCGACCCACAGATCGAGGTCCACACGCACCGCGTTCGATCCGGTACCCACCCACCGCGCGTCGAGCGGCACCACATTGCGGTCCGTGACGCTGACGTCACGGCGCAAAATCGGCACGACGCTCGCAAACATCCCCAGTCCACCTTTCACACTGCTCAACAAACCGGTTCCGCCCCACGGATCGTTCGACGTGCGATTGTAGTCGTAGAAGTTCTTGTCTACCGCTACCACCGACGCCGATTGCACAAAGCCCGGATACCAGAGCGACGGCAGCAACGGCGAAAAGAAATTGCGCAGCGATCCGGCGAGCGAAAAACGCGTGGAATCGGAAAACAAAAACCACGGGCCGTCGGGCGACTCAATGCGGATCGCGTAGGTCGCCGCATCCGGATACGCGCCCCACGCGAGTCGCAACGTGTCGGTGGTGCGAAAGAGATTGGCTGCGACCGCGGCCGATCCCGCGCCGCGAATCCATCCAACCACTGCACGGGGAACTGTCGTCGTGCCGGTAACGTCGTCGCCCGTGCTCGTGCGAACGCGCAAGCGATACGTGCGGCCGGGCTCCACGGGAAGCGCCGCGCGCGCCACCGTGTATCGTCCCGTGCCTCGGCCGCTGACAATCGTTTCGGTTGCGCGCACGCCAACGGTGTCGCTGCCGCTATACAAGCGAACCTCTGCTCCGCGCACCGGCGAGCCCCCGGCGGTGCGAATCGGATCGAGTGCGTTGAAGTGCAGCGTATCGTTGATTCCCACGCGTCCCGTGAGCGACGACTCCACCAGGATCACCTGCTCGTCCTGATCCGGATTGAGCACTGCGTGCACAACTACGGAAGGTTTGGGGCTCGCAATGTTCACCTCCGCCACCTCACAGCCGGCGACGAACAGAGCACACCACATCAACGAAAGCACGCGACGACGCGGCCTCACCACGATACCCCCACGCCCGCCGTGGGCAGTAACGGAAACTGCGAAAATGTGCTGCGTGTTGGCGGATTGCGCTGATAGTCGAAGATGTATGTGAACACATTCTTCGCGTTGTACGCATTGATCAGCGAGAGATACGGTCGCCAGTGCCAGCGTCCCGTGCCTTCACGGGTGATACTCAGGTCCAGTCGCTGAAAGACGGGGAATCGCGCCGCATTGCGCACACCTCCCACGGGCTCAAGCTGCTGATCGACGGCGTTCGATTCGAACGTGTTGCCGATCGGATCGTAGCGTCGCTGAATGAGTTGGCCAACAACATCCGTGAACGGTGTGCCCGTGCCGATTCCGAGTCGCGCCCCATAGCTCCAAACGCCACCCGGACGATACGACGCCACGAGATTCATATTGTGCCGGCGATCCTGCACCGGCGGAAATCGCCCACTCTCCCCATCGCGCCAACTCACGGCGTACGAGTAGGCCAGCCAGCCGGATAGCTTGCGGCTCTCCAGTCGACGCAGCATCACATCGGCGCCGTAGCTGCGACCCGTCGTGGAAACGAACTCATCACCCTCGATTGCCGGATCGTTCGACAAATTCGACGACGGCAAATGGCGATAGTTCTTGTTCCACAGTTCCACGCGCACAAACTGCGTTGGCGAGAGCCATCGTTCAGCGCCCAGGCTCTCCTGCCAAGCGCGCGCCACCGGCGTGTGTCGGTCGCTCGTCAACCAAAAGTCGAACACCCGCACCGGCGCCTGTTCATTGCGCAGCGCCGGCGTCCATTGTGAGGTGACGGCGCCACCCAGCGTGAACGCGAGATTGCTGTTCTTGAACCACTTCAGCGATGCGCGTGGCGAGACGCCGCTCCAGCCGGTGCCCGTGACAGTCTCACCGCGCAGGCCGACGCGCGCCGTGACACGTTCTGTTCGAATGGTATGGTCGGCGTAGATCGAGGCCGACGTTGGTTGTTGGCGAACGCGGAGTAGCGGGGCGTCACCCGCGGCTGCGGCCACGATATCATATCGCACCCGATACTCCGACCACTCATAGCCCACGAGCGTTTCATGGCGTCCGCGCCAGCGCGCGACTTCGCCCCACGCCCGCGACTCGCCAAGTCGGTTGCGCAAGCTCAACGCGCCGTCTCCCAGATCCAGCGTCGTGGCAAAACCGGTGAACGAAGCGCGCTGCATCAGCTGCGCCGAGTCACTCCACAACGCGCGTCCAAGCGGTCGCGCGTACGCCAGCCCGGCGAGCGAATTCCCCCAGTCAAATCGCAGCGATCCGCCACCTGCTTGCGTGCTGTCTCCGAAGTCCGCCAGCGCGGCGTCAAGAATATCCTGACCCAGATACGCCGTCATCGACAACAAACCGCCATTGGTGAACCGATGCTGGACATGCGCCTGCATATCGGTGAACCAGTAGGGCAACTGCTTCTCGCTCACCAGCGATACGAATTTGTCGGCGTACGTTCGTCGCGCGGCGACGCTCCACGCGGTACGCCCACTCACCGTCCCGCCAAGCGAAAAGGTGCTCGCCAGCACTGACGCGGAGACACTACCGTGCACCCCACTGCGTTCCTCGATCCGCGGCGTGACACTCAGCACGCTCGAGAGACGGGTTCCGTATCGCGCCGGAAATCCGCCCGGTATCAGTTCGAACTCCCCGACGGTCTCATCGATGAACGTGCCGAACAACCCACCAAGATGAAACGGATTGTAAATCGGATAGCCATCGAGCAGCACGAGGTTTTGATCGCTCTCGCCGCCACGCACATTGTATCCGGCATTGAAGTCGTTTGTCGCCACCACGCCGGGCAGTAGTTGCACCACTCGCAACACATCGGGCTCGCCAATGACTGGCACCCGTTTGAACGCCTCTCGGGTCACGTTGACGACGCCGAGCGTCGGCGATGTCCGAAACTGCTCGCGCTCGGTCGCATCAGCGGCAACTTTCACGGCAGCTAGCGACGCGGTTGGCGTCAGCGACACATCCAACGTGGTGACGACATCCGGACGAACCACGGCCGTCCGGGTCGCGTTGGCGTAACCAACACGCTGCACTACGATTGTGATCGGACCGGCCGGCACCCGCGAAACCACGTATCGACCATCGTTGTCGGCCTGCGCGCCGAGTCGCGTGCCCTGAATTCGTACGGTCGCCGCTTCCACCGGGAGCGCCGTCGTCGCGTCGACAACGCGTCCGCGTACTTCGCCGACGGAATCCACCCGCATAATCGGCGGCTGCGAGACGGGTGGCCGGAGGGCAGGTGAGACGATCGCGCTTGCGAGCGCGAGCAGCAGATGCATCATGGCGAGTCAGCGGTCGGGAAACGTGGCACGCGCAAACCGTTGGCGGATCAATACGTCAGTCGGGTCGTTTTGTGCCCAAAACGCGGCCGATCGGGAGTCGGCCAACCCTCGGTCAGATGCCGACCGAGGATCTTCGCCTCACGTCGCGAAACCGGGTGGCATGCGCAGTGACCCAGAGCCCGGAGTCAGCCTATCAATCAGTGTCGACATCGCAGGATACTGATCGCGAAGTGCACCACGGTCACCCGCTTCAAAGCACGAGTCCGTGAATCCCGGCGCCATCGTGCAGCCGAAAAGCGCGAAGCGCCCGCCAGGCGCCAGATGTCCCGCTTGCCAGACGCCCGCCGGTACCACGAACTGGACATGCTCGGCTCGCAACGGATTGGTTCCCATCCGCACGGATTCGGCGCGCCCGTCGGGGAACAACAGATGAAGCACGAAGGCGTCACCGGCATACGCGTGCCACACCTCATCGTGCGTGAGCCGATGAAAGCAGGACACGCTCGTCGGACTTTCGGCGTACATCCCGATCATCGCCGTGCCCACCGGGTCGCCGTTCGCATTTTCGCGCGTTGAACGCCACGTGCTGCGGTACAGAGTGCCCTCGACCGGCAAGCGCGCGAATCGAAACTGTCTGAGCATCGCCATGGTGTCCGCGTGGATCGGCGTCCCATCGAACTGCGCGACATCGATGACGTCGACAATGGCTTCGCGATCGATCGGCCCGTAACAGTGCGGATACTCGTCCTGTGATGATGGCTTCATAACGCCGCCCTCAGCAATCGGCAGCGGCGCGGGCGCCTCGAACACGAGTCGCGAAGTGAGCCGCGTCGGATCAATCACGAGTACCACGACCTCTGGCGTGTTCGCGAAGTACGCGCGCGCCGTCGGCAACACCTGATGGGCGCGCGACAGGTGAATGAACCCTTCCTGCAGGAGACTATCGGCCCGATACGCCTCGTTGGCGGCGAGCGCGTCGAACGCCGATCGTGCGCATAGATGAAACACGGCCGTGTCTGTCATGGACGGACCGGCCGTCCGCGGCGCGCACGGTCGCCTAAGTCGTTGTGGTAAAGCGGCATGCGCACGAGGATAGCGCACCCGTCGGCTCGACGCGAGCGATGTACCAGTCTCGACCGTATCCCTCGCGACGAGTTTCCTCTTGACGATAGTCGTTGCAACGAGTAATATCTCGCCATGTCCGGATCCGTCGCCAAAGCCCTCAAGCAGCAACGCAAGTTCGATTCGCGTGAGCAGGAAGTCCTCCTCGGCGTGCGTCTCCTCGCCGCGCGCTGCATCGAACCGTGGGAACGCTTCCTCAAAAGCGAATTCAGCCTGTCGGTCAGCCAGTACAACGTGCTTCGCATCCTGCGCGGCAGTCACCCGTCCCGCTTGCCGAGTTCGGAAATCGGCAGTCGCATGGTGGCGCGCGATCCAGATATCACCCGACTCGTCGATCGATTGAATGAGCGCGCGCTGGTCGAGCGTGTGCGAAGCGAAACCGATCGCCGCGTCGTCGAGGTCGGCATTACCCCCGACGGTCTCGCACTGCTCAAAGCCATCGACGCGCACGTCGACCGCCTGCCCAAAGCGCTGTTCGGCAAAATGGGACAAACCAAGCTCAAAGAACTCGCGGCCTTACTTGATCTCGCGCTCGAAACGCTCGGCACGTTCCCCTGACCGATCGGAATCTTCTCGCCGTTTCCTCCCGCTCCGCGCACGCTCGCAGTTCCCACCTCTGTCCGGAGTATCACCATGAGCACCATGCTGCCCCCCGCCGCCGCCATCATCAATCACACGGTGGCCGACTTCGATTCGTGGAAGCCGCTGTTCGATGCCGATGAGAGTGAACGCAAGGCCGCCGGCATGCTGGGCCACCACATCAATCGCGGCATGGAAAACCCGAACGATGTCACGGTGTACATCGCGGTGTCCGACGTCGCCAAAGCACAGCAGTTCGCAACTTCGCCCCGCCTCAAAGAGTTCATGCACAAGGCCGGCGTCACGAGCGCGCCGCACGCGTCCTTTGTGACGCCCGTGAGCGAGAACATCGTGTGGGATCGCGAGCTCCCGGCCATGCTGGTGATGCACACAGTCGCCGATTTCGATCGTTGGCACGAAGGCTACAAGCAGAAAGCCGATGTGCGACGCGCCGGCGGCATCGTTGGCGATGCGGTGAACCGCGACACGGCCAATCCGAACTTTGTCGTGGTTTATCATCAGGCTGAATCACACGACACGCTCAAGGCGTTTGTCTCGAGTCCGGAACTCAAGTCCGCGATGCAGGAACTCGGCGTGACCGGCGCGCCGACCATCAGCTTCGTCACCGGCGGCTGGGCCAAGAATTACTAAAGGAGCAGAAAGGCCGTAATTTCGGCCATGTCCTCTCCCGATCGACTCACTCGCCGCGCGTTCACCGGTGCGGTTACGCAACTGTTGGGTGCCGCGGCGTTGAGTCCTGCCCTCGCTCAGGCTGCGCGCATGGATCACAACACTCACGGCGTCGTGCCCGCGCCCGACGATATCACGGCCATGTCGGCCTCCGACATGGCCGCTCGTATTCGGCGCAAAGAACTGTCCGCGCGTGAAGTGCTCGCGGCGCATCTCGCGCGCATCGAACGCGTTAATCCACGCGTCAACGCGATCGTGACGCTCGTGCCGGAAAAAGCACAGGCGTGGGCCAAGGCCGCCGATGATCATCAGGCGCGCGGTGGACCGCTCGGACCGCTACACGGACTACCG
Source organism: uncultured Gemmatimonadaceae bacterium (assembly GCA_966096095.1). GTDB lineage: Bacteria > Gemmatimonadota > Gemmatimonadetes > Gemmatimonadales > Gemmatimonadaceae > Gemmatimonas. Next base: position 189,684 of record CBHTUR010000001.1, read on the forward strand.
GTGGCGCATAAAGACTTGGTTGCGACGGCGGGCATTCGCTCCACCGCCGGCTCGCTCTACTACAAGGACTTCGTGCCCACTACCGATGCGCTCATTGTGCAACGCATTCGGGCGGCCGGCGCGATTACGATCGGCAAAACCAACACGCCGGAGTTCGGCGCCGGATCGAATACCTTCAATGCCGTGTTTGGCGCGACTCACAATGCGTTCGATCTCTCGCGCACCGTTGGCGGCTCGAGCGGCGGTGCGGCATGCGCGCTCAACTGCAATCTTGTGCCCATCGCCGACGGCAGTGACACCGGTGGTTCGCTGCGCAATCCGGCGGCGTGGAACAATGTCGTAGGCTTTCGGCCGTCGCCTGGTCGTGTTCCCGACGACGATGGATCGTGGTCGCCGCTCTCGACGTCCGGACCAATGGCGCGCTCCGTCGCCGATGTCGCACTCTTTTTGTCCGCCATCGCCGGGTACTATGCGCCCGATCCCACGGCACTGCATGACGATCCCGCGCTCTTTCGCGCGCCACTCACAAAAAATCTGAAAGGCGCGCGCATCGCGTGGTTCACCGATATGGGCGGCTTGCCCTTCGAGCCCGAGATCACCCGCGTCGTGAACAGCAATCGCAACGCGTTCACACAGCTCGGCTGCATCGTCGAAAATGCCGAACCCGATTTTACCGGAGTGGATGACGCCTTCCCGACGCTGCGGCATCTGAGCTATCACAGTTCCTATGCGAAACTCGCGCGCGAAAATCCCACCATGTTCAAGGAAACCGTGAAGTGGGAGATCGCCGAAGCGGAGCGTCAGACCGCGGCCGACGTGGCGCGGGCGAGCGCGCGTCAGGCGAAGATGTATCGCGATGTCACTGCGTTCTTCGGTAAGTACGACGCCTTCGTGTGTCCGGTGACGCAAGTCGAACCGTTTGTTCAGAGCACCGAGTATCCGATGCGCATCAACAACGTCGAGCTCAAGACATACATCGACTGGATGCGCTCGTGCTGGTACGTCACGTTCATGCAGTGCCCCTGCATCAGCGTGCCGGCGGGCTTCAGTGCAAGCGGACTGCCGGTGGGGTTACAGATCGTCGGCAAGCCGCAGGGAGACTGGGCGCTCCTGCAACTCGCGCACGCCTTCGAGCAGGCCACCCGCCACGGCGCCCGGCGGCCTGCCATCTAGCGCACTCCTGGAAAAACAGACTAGTAGTCGACCGGCCGCAAATACGATTCGCCAATGCCGCTGTGGCTCACCAACGCCGTCGCGGGTGGCCGACGCTTCCAGTGCGTGCCGGACAACCGGCGCTCCACGAGCTGGAGTTCGTCGACCGAAAACCCGCGCGCGCGAAGCGACTCGTGCGTGAAGCCGTGCAACAACCCGTTGAGAATCGCGTCGGCTCGCGGATAGCTGATTCCCAGATCCGCTTCATCAGTTTGCCCGACAATCAGGTCGGCCGTCGCAGGCTTGGTAACGATTACGTCGGGCACACCGAGATGGCGAGCTAACGCCCACACCTGGGTCTTGTACAGATCGCCAATCGGATTCACCGGCGGCGAATCGTCCGCGTGCCACGTGAAGTATCCGAACAATCGCTCCGTCTTGTTGCCCGTGCCGAGGGGCAGTGCGCGATAGCGCGCCGAGAGATCAAAGAGCGCAATCATGCGAGTGCGCGCCATCACGTTGCCGCGACGAGCGCCGTCCGCCTCCGGTTCGTTCGACAGGTATGCGTCAACCGAAGCACTGATGTCGATCGTGCGCGACTCGATCCCGAGCGCGTCGATCACCAACTGCGCGTGCGCGAGCGACTCGGCGCTCGAGGTCTTGTAGGGCAGCCGCACTCCGATCACGTTACCCGGTCCGAACGCCCGCGCGGCGAGGAAGGCCGTTACCGCCGAGTCCACGCCACCGGACAGACCAATCACTGCTTTCGTGAAGCCCCGACGCGTCATTTCTTCGCGCAAAAAACCGGTCAGCCACTGCTCGGTCAACGCTGCATCGATGCTCAACGGCGGCGGACCACCGTGATCGCGCATGTTATGCCGCACCACGGGAATCGCCTCGCGGCCAATGCGCCCGACCACGTCGCCCGCGTCGTCCGGGCTCGGAATCGCAAACTCTCCGGTTTCGAAACCGCGCGCGCCGCGCAGTAAATCGGCCGCGGCCGGCTCGGGTCCGTCGTAGCTCAACACAACGGGCGCACGATCTTGCACGCGCTTGACGTTGTCCAGCACGTGCGGCAAGGCCACGCGCAAATCGCTCAACAGCGGTGCGTCAGCGCGCGCGCGAACGAGATCGTCGAGATCGAGCGTGACTGTCATCATGCTCTCATCCCACACCGGCAGTCTGCCGCGCACATCGCCGCCTGGTCCGACCAACAGCGATGTGCCGAAGAACCGCTTTCCCCCCTCTGATCCCACGAGATTCGCAAACGCGGCGTACACGCCGTGTTCCTCAGCGATGTCGCGAATGAGGCGCTCCCAGCGCGCCGCGCTGTACGGACCGGGTATGCCGTCCTCGCGCGGCCACAATCCGCGCGCTGGCGCGGCCGACGACACGAACACCAACTGTGCGCCATCGAGCGCCGCCAGCAGTCCCGACATCGAATGCCATGCGTCTTCGCACACCAGAATCGCCGCGCGTCCCCACGGCGTCTCGAATGCGCGAATGTCGGTGCCGCGTTCCACAAAGCGTTCTTCGTCGAACAGACCGTACGTCGGCAAGAAGTTCTTGCGATGCACGTGGCGCAGCACCGGCGGGCCATCATCGAGGCCGATGGTCAGGTACGCGGCGCTGTTGTGCAGCGTGTCGCGCCACCGCTCGTAGAAGCCGACCACGACATCGATCGCGACGGTGGGCATCCCCGCCAGCGCACACGCGGTGCGATAGGACTCGTCGAGATCGTTCGCCAGCGCGCCGGCCGTGATCGCCACTTCACGGACACCGCCCTCCACGAAGTACCCGGACAGCGCCGTCTCCGGGAACTGCACCAGTTGCGGTCGCGGGTCCAGCGACGCCGCCTGCGCGCACAGCGCGCCGAGCCGGTGCATGTTGGCCGCCGTGTCCCCCTTTAAAGGGGCGAACTGACAGATGGCGATGGTGAGCGGGCGGATCGGTTCGTGCGACATCGTTGGAAGGTGTGACGGAGATCACCGCCGATCAACCACGGCGGAGCAGTGTATTTTGCATGGCCATGCCGCTACTGACGTTTCTTCTCGCCGCCGGCGCCGCGCTGACGGCTCCAGAACAGTCGTCTGCGCAGACTGCCACGAAAACAACCGCGGCACAACCGCCCGCGCAGACGTCGTCCGCGCCCACGCCGTCCACCGGCGAGGCGTGGCGGATCGTCACGCCGCCGCAGGTGTCCGTTGTACTGGGCCGAGACGGAACGGTCATCGGCGTGCTAGGAAAAGAGCGCCGGCTCAGCGTTCCGGTTCGCACCCTGCCGAAGTACGTCGGACAGGCGTTCATCGCGGTCGAAGACAAGCGCTTCTACCAGCACGATGGAGTCGACCTGGTCGGCATTGCGGGCGCCCTCAAGGACGCCGTGAAAGGTGAACTGCGCGGGGCGAGCACGATCACGCAGCTGCTCGTGGGCAACATGCACCCCGACATCATCGATCGCCGCGACAAGTCTCCGATGCGCAAGTTGCGCGAGCAGCAGGCCGCGCGCGAAATGGAGAAGCACTACAACAAAGAGCAGATTCTCGAAGCGTTTCTCAACCAGATTTCGTTCGGACACGGCGCGTTCGGCGTCGAGATGGCTTCGCGTCAGTATTTCGGCAAGAGTGCCAGCGAGCTTTCGCTCGCCGAAGCCGCGTCGCTGGCATCGATGCCAAAGAGTCCGGTGCTGTACGACCCGTCGCGCTACGCGGATCGCAACAAGCAGCGGCGCAATACAGTGCTCGCGCTGATGGCGGAGCAGGGGTACATCACGGCCGCCCAGCGCGATCTCGCGCAGCGTGAGCCTGTCAAAACCGTGACCACAACCACGGCCACCGCGCCGTGGGTCACCGATGTGGTGCGCGTGCAAGCGGAACGCGCGGGCGTGACCGTGTCGCAGGGTGGCTATCGCATCCACACCACGATCGATCCGGCGGTGCAGACGCTCACGCAACGCGCGGTCAGTACCGGACTGGATGACATCGAAACGCGTCCCGGATTTCGCGGCGTGCGGTGCGCGCAAAACGCGGACACGAACACAACCCGCAAAGCAAAAGTGCAGGCGTGCCTCGAAGGCGCCGCTGTCGTGATCGATCCCGCCACCGGCGATGTTCGTGCGCTCGTTGGCGGACGCAACTACGCGCGCAGTTCGTTCAATCGCGCGGTCGACGGCAACCGTCAGCCTGGCTCCTCATTCAAAGCGTTCGTGTATGCCCAGGCGTTGGCACAGGGGCTGACCGCAAGCAGCATCGTGGCCGATACGCAGTTGCACATTCGACTTCCGAACGGGCAGATCTACAGCCCCGATAACGCGGATAACGAGTTCAAGGGGCTGATCACCATGCGCGAGGCGCTGACGCACTCGCGCAATCCGGTGGCGGTCCAACTCGCGATGGGGGTCGGCATGGACAGTGTCATCGCGCTCGCGCGCCGGGCCGGTCTGCGCGCGCCCATTGCGCCGTACCCGTCCAGCGCACTCGGCGCCTCCGCCGTTCAGCCACTCGATTTTGTCGCCTCGTATGCCACGTTCGACAACGGCGGTGTGGCCATCGCGCCGCGCTTCATCACGCGCATCGACGACCGCAGCGGCAAGGTCGTCTTCACGCCGCAGAACGCAGCGCCGCAGCCTGCGATGGATCCACGCATCGCGTTCATCATGCGTGACATGATGCAGGATGTGGTCACGCGCGGCACGGCGACGGCGCTGCGTAAAATCGTCCCGGCACGAATCCCCGTAGCCGGCAAGACAGGTACCACCAACGACAATACCGACGTGTGGTTCGTCGGAATGACGCCGGAATTGGTCACGGGTGTATGGATTGGCTTCGATAAGCCCTCGATGATTTCGCCGGGTGCCGTCGGTGGCACGCTCGCGGCACCGATCGCAGGGGAAATCATTGCGGGCGTGTACGGAGGTCGTCAGAGCGGCAGCTGGACCCCGCCACCGGGCGTCGTCGGGGTGGAGCTCGACCGGTCGAATGGCAAAGTGGCGACCGGATCGACCCCGGCAGATCGACGCTATACCGAGTGGTATCTCGAGGGCACTGAGCCCGGTGCAGCGGCGTGGCCGTGGAGCCTTTTTCGCTTTGGGCCCATCGGGCACTGACCGTCACACCTACAGCAGTGTGGGTGAAAGGCTGACGGGCGTTAGGTATCACTACGGAGGGGGTTCCTAGTAGAGCAGCGAATGGTTTGGAATCGTGCAACTGCCGATTCTCTTACCATGACTCTCCACGACGCAATCCTGCCTTTCCGCCGCCTCGCGCGCGCCGAGCACGGCGGCACTGGCATCGTGATGCTCAACATGGGCGGACCGGCCACGCTCGATGACGTCGAGCCGTTCTTGCTGCGGCTCTTCGCCGACCGCGAGTTGCTGCGCCTCCCCATGCAGGATGTACTCGGAAAGTTTATCGCCAAGCGCCGCGCGCCGAAGGTCCGTGGACTCTACGACGCGATTGGCGGTGGGTCCCCCATCCTGCGCTGGACTGAAGCGCAGGGTGCGGGGATGTGCGCTCGCCTCGATGCGCTGAGCCCCGCCACGGCGCCGCATCGGTTCTACGTTGCGTTTCGCTACGTCGCACCGTTCGCCGACGACGCTGTCCTCGCCATGAAGGCCGACGGCATCAGCCGCGCCGTCGCGTTCACGCAGTATCCGCAGTACTCGTGCACCACGACCGGCTCAAGCCTCAACGAGCTCTGGCGCGCGCTCGACCGCCATGGTTTGCAGAACGCCTTCGAGTGGAGCGTCCTCGATCGTTGGGGTACGCACCCGGGCTTCGTGGAGTCCATGACCAGCGCGGTGCATGATGGACTTGCCAAGTACGATGCACGCGAGCGTGACAACGTGCTGGTGCTCTTCAGCGCGCATTCGTTGCCGCTGTCCGTGATCGATCGCGGCGACACGTATCCGTCCGAAGTCGCGGCCACGGTCGACCGCGTGATGGAAGCGAGCGGCCTGCGCAATCCACACGCCTTGAGCTTCCAGTCGGAAGTCGGTCCGGTGCGCTGGCTCGGGGCCAGCACGGAGTCGACCATCCGGCAGCTCGCGGCCCGTGGTCAGAAAAACGTGCTCGTGGTGCCAATCGCGTTCACCAGCGATCACATCGAAACGCTCTCAGAAATCGACATCGAATACGGTGAGCTGGCCCACTCACTCGGCATGACGGGCTTCCGTCGCGCACCGTCGCTCAACGCGCGTCCGGATTTTCTCGATGCATTGGCCGATTTGGTGCACGGCCATATGACGGCGCAGCAGCCGCACAGCAAGCAGTTCAAACACCGCTGCGCGGGATGCACCAATGCGGCGTGCCGTTCACTGCCGGCCAAGATGGTCGGAGCGGCGCCCCGCACGACGGAGTCGACGACCTGCGACGTTGAAGTTGACACGCCACGAGTCGCCGCGGTCAACGAATAACCGCTCGACCTATGCGTACGAATCCTCGCTCGCTGCAGCTCATCGGATGGACGCACGGACCTTCAGTGCCCGCGTCACACGGGGCGCTCGATCCGGTGCGCGCCGACGCGTTGCGCGAGCTGCTGCGTCATCGCGGCATTCCCGCGCTGGTACTGGCCACGTGTCATCGCTTCGAGGTGTACTGGACCGGCACGGGCGCCGAATCGGCGCTGGTGACGGCATCGATTACCGACGCGATTGGTCCGGTCAACCACGAACCGCCCACCCGACTCTCGGACGACGACGCTGTTGCACATGCGATGGCAGTCGCCAGTGGTCTCCGCTCCCTGCGTCGCGGCGAACCCGAAATTCTCGGGCAGCTGCGCACCGCCTGGCGTCTCAGTCAGGCTGCGAGTGGTTCGTCCTCGGAGCTCGACGAGGCGATGCGGCACATCATCTCCGCCGCGCGCCACATCCGGCGCCACCTCGGCGACGAGGCGCAGGAGTCTATCGGCTCGGCCACCGTTCGCCTGCTGGCCGATGAGCTCACGCACCACGACGCCGATCGCGCGCTCTCCGTGCTGATCATCGGCGCGGGTGCGGTTGGCGAGAGCGTCGCAGCGGCGTTGCAACATGCGCGTCGTTCACACTTGCTGCCGAACATTCGCACGGTGGCCATCACCAATCGCACGGATGCGCGCGCACACTCGCTCGCGCAACGCACCGACGCACACGCGGTCACGTGGAGCAGTTGGGAAGGTGAGTTTGCCCAGGCCGATATCGTCATCGCGAGCGCGCGCTGTGCGCAGCCGCTTATCACGCGAGAGCTGGCCACCGCAGCGATGAGCCATCGCTCGACGCGCGCCACCTGGATCGATCTGGCCTCACCGCCAAACATTGCGCACGACGCGGCCGCCAACAGCGCAGTCGGGAACCGCGCCGTGCGTCGCTCATTGCATGACTTGCCGTCGTCGACGGTCGATGGACCCGATCCGGCGCAAGCGGCACTGGCCCACGAGATTGCGCGTTACCGTACGGATCGCGCGCGCCGCGCACAGTTCGCGCGCCCGCTCGCGCCGGCACCGACGCTTCGCACGGTGGCGGCTGTCGCCTAATTCGAACTCGACCGCCCCATCCGTCGCGCAAAACAAAGCGCCGATCACTGAAACCGTGATCGGCGCTTCGTTTTCTCAGCACACTATCAGACGCCGATCAGCTCTTCGATCGCGGTCCGGCTGTGCCGCCCCTTATCGACGAGCGCAATCTCAAGCACATCACGCAACGTCTCGACGGGGTGGAACACCAACTGTTGGCGCACCTCTTCCGGCACGTCTTCGAGGTCAGCTTCGTTGGCCTTGGGAATGATCACTTCCTTGATGCCCGCCCGATGCGCGCCGAGCACCTTTTCCTTCACGCCACCGATTGGCAACACTCGACCACGCAGCGTGATCTCGCCCGTCATCGACACGTCGCGCCGCACTTTGCGATTCGACATCTCGCTCACCAGCGCGAGCGCAATCGCGATACCAGCGCTGGGCCCGTCCTTCGGAATGGCACCCGCCGGCACGTGGATGTGCGCTTCGCTCGCCGACGCGACGCGATCTGCCGGAATGCCCAGTGCCTCGGCGTTGTTGGTGGCGTACGTCAGTGCGGCACGAGCGCTCTCTTTCATCACGTCACCGAGTTGCCCGGTGAGAATGAGCGAGATCGGACCGACGCGCACCGCATCGTCATCGTCATCCTTCCGCGGACGCGATGAACCGCGACGAATGCTGGCTTCAACGAACATGATGTCGCCGCCCATCGGCGTGTAGTACATACCGGTGGAGATACCCACTTCATCATGCTCGGCCGCGCGTTCCGGATGCACCTTCGGGCGACCCAGTAGTTCGCGCACCTCGTCGGCACTGATGATTTTGTCGTCGATCGTACCGGTGTCACCGGTCGCCACACGCCGCGCCACCTTGCGCGCCACGGCTCCCAACTGACGCTCCAGCTGGCGCACGCCGCTCTCGCGCGTGTACTCGCTGATCACCTTCATCACCGCCTCATCGCTGAACGACAAATCGCGTCCCGCGAGCCCCGACTCTTCGAGCTGGCGCGGAATGAGATAGGTCTTCGCAATCTCGGCCTTTTCCTTCTCCGTGTAGCCGCTGAAGTCCACCACCTCCATGCGATCGAGCAACGGGCCTGGAATGTTCTGGATGAAATTCGACGTCGCGATGAACAACACCTCGCTCAAGTCGAACGGCACACCGAGATAGTGATCGGTGAATGAGTCGTTTTGCGCGGGGTCGAGCACTTCCAGCAACGCACTCGACGGATCGCCCTGATACGACTGACCCAGCTTGTCGACTTCATCGAGCAGGAACACAGGGTTCTTGGTGCCAGCCTGCTTCATGCCCTGAATGATGCGACCGGGCATCGCGCCGACGTACGTGCGCCGGTGCCCGCGAATGTCGGCTTCGTCGCGCGCGCCGCCGAGTGCGACGCGCACGTATTCGCGGCCAAGCGCCCGCGCCACCGATTTCGCGATCGACGTTTTGCCGACGCCCGGCGGACCGTTGAACAGCAGAATCGGGCCGCGCGCCATCGCGCGCGCCTTCGCTTCACGCGTGTCGGTGATCGGCTTATCGCTCTCGCTCGAACCGAGCGACGGCGTGGCATCGGAGGTGTCGCCCTTGAGCTTCGCCGCCGAAAACTCTCCCGTTGTCGCCATTTCCTCGGCCACTTGCTGCGCGCGCAGTTGGCGCACGGCGAGGAACTCGAGCACGCGATCCTTCACGTCTTTGAGACCGTAGTGATCCTCTTCGAGAATCGTGCCGGCACGCGAGAGGTCGAGATGATCATCGCTCCGCTTGCTCCAGGGCAATTCCGCGATCCACTCGAGATACGTGCGAATCACCTGCGCTTCCATCGATTCGCGACCGGCGCGTTCCAGACGGCCAATTTCGCGTTCGACTTCCGCGCGCGCTTCTTTCGGCAAATCGAGTTTCGTGAGCTTGTCGCGCAGCTCCTGAATTTCCTTCGACTGGTCGTCGTCGCCGAGTTCTTTTTGAATGGCCTTGAGTTGCTCGCGCAAGAACATCTCGCGTTGCCGTTCGCCCAGTTCTTCCTGGACCTGCGACTTGATGTCTTCCTGCGCTTCGAGCAGGCCGATTTGCCGCTGCACGTGCACGAGTACGCGGCGCAGGCGCTCCTCGACCGACAAGGTCTCGAGCAACCCCTGCTTTTCGGGAACCGTGAGTTCGATGTAGCCGGCCACCAGATCGGAGAACTTGCCGGCGTCGTCGACCGAGTCGAGCACCTGGTGCACGACCTCTTCCGGCAACCCGCGCTTCTCGCCCAACTCGGCGGCGCGTTCACGCGCTTCCTTATGCAGCGCCTCAAACGCCGGGTCCTTGGGGTCGAGCGGCAGCATTTCTTCAGCCGGCACGATGACCGCTGTCAGATGGCCGTCCTGTTCTTGATACTGAAGCGCGGTCGCGCGCTGCTCGCCCTGCAGCAGCAGCTGCACCCCGCCCAACCCGCGCTGAATCTGACCAATGCGGGCAATCACACCGGTCGTGAACAGAATGTCCGCGGTGGGTTCTTCGGTGTTGTCACGTTGCGCGACCGCAAAGACCAATCGGTCGCCTTTCACGGCGTTTTCAATGGCACGCAGGGTGCCGGGGCGGCCGGCCGCGATTGGCGCGGTGATTCCGGGGAACATGACCGTCCCACGCAAGGGGAGGACGGGGAGAGTTTGACGCTGGCCCATACGAACGATCCTGTCGAAGAAGGAGACGCTCTGTCAGTGGCACGTTCCGCACCATGCGGTTTACGCCATCGCGGCAGTCTTTGCAACTTTTCCCTGACCGGCTGACGTAAGGACAGCCGATCCCATGCCGGGACGGCTGGACTCCACCCCGCTGTCACACATCTGGCCCGGGATATGCTGTCGCCACTACTACCCCGATGCTACACTTACGGGTTAGCAGTGGACCCCTTCGATCCCCACAGCGTGTCCGACTCAGCAGCCCAGCCCGCCGAAGACTCAGAACTCCGCGCCCACGTCGAGCAGGCGCTGAGCGCCTCCTACGAGTTGGATCAGGAGATCGGCCGTGGCGGCATGGGTATCGTGTACCGTGCGCGCGACAAACGCTTGAAGCGGCATGTCGCCATCAAACTGCTGCCGCCGGAGCTGTCGTTCCGCCGCGATGTGCGCTCACGCTTTCTGCGCGAGGCCGAAACCGCCGCCCAGCTAAGCCATCCGAACATCGTTCCCATCTACTCCGTCGATGAGGTGGGCAACCTGGTGTTCTTCGTCATGGCCTGCATTGACGGCGACAACCTCGCCAAGCAGTGCCAGAAGCGTGGACCGCTGCCCATTGAAGATTCGCGTCGCTGGTTGATGGAAGTCGGTGATGCACTCGCCTACGCGCATGCGCGTGGCGTCATCCACCGCGACATCAAGCCGGACAACATCCTCATCGATGCAATCGACGGTCGCGCGCTCGTCACCGACTTCGGCATCGCGCGTGCCGCGACCGACAGCGGAGATACGCCGCGGCTGACCGCCACCGGCATGGCCATCGGCACGCCGGCGTACATGTCACCGGAACAAGCCTCGGGCGACCGTGATCTTGATGCGCGCAGCGATCTCTACTCGCTCGGCGTCGTCGCGTATCAGATGCTCGTCGGGGAACCGCCGTTCGTGGGCAACACCACGCCCGCGCTGCTCGTGAAGCATCTGGCGGAGATGCCCGTTCCGGTCAGTCAGCGTCGCTCCGATGTACCGCCCGATTTGGCGCGCATCGTCATGCGCTTGCTCGAGAAGGCGCCGGAACAGCGCTTCCAGTCGGCCGGCGATCTGGTGCAGGCGCTCAAGAGTGGCGTGGTGCCTCCTACGCCGCTGCCATCCGGCACGTCGGGCGGAACGCCCCCCATCACCTTCAATGGTGCGCCAATCGGCGGCATGCGATTGGGAGAGATGACGGCCGCCAGTTCGTCGCGCCCCGGCTATCAGGCGCCGGCGTATAACGCGCGCACTGGCGTCGCTGCGTCAGTGCCTGCGCCGTTGATGGGCGGCGTTGCGCCGCACGGCGGCATGACACCGCTCGCCAGCAGTGATGCGTTCTATCCGTCGATGGAAGAACGCGCGCGCTGGGACGCGCCACAGGTTCGCAAATTCCGTCGCTCGCTCGGCCCTTACATCTTCGTCAACGGTGCCATTCTGGTCACCGGCCTCTTCGGCCGGAATAACCTCTTTGGTGTTTCGGCGATCTGGACGGTCATTCTCGCCTGGAAATACGCCAAGCTCTGGAGCGACGGATACGACTGGCACGATGTCTTGCGCCAGCCCAAGGATCGCATGTTGGGTGAAGTCATCTCCGATGTGATCGACTCCGTGCACGCCACGTTCAGCCGCACGAAACGTGAAGAACTGCGCGCGCAGGGCCGATTGCACAACAACTCGCTGCGCGGTGCGCTGGCCCCGAGCGCGCCAACGCCGGCCGGTGGCTCGGCAGTCGCGAAGCGCGGTCAAATCGGCTTCGTGGCGCGCATCGGCAAGGAGTCGGCGCCGTCCGCGCCGCTGCCTCCCGCCCGCGACGACGAATTGGGCGCCTATGCACCCATCGTGCATCAGGCGCGAGGCGAACGTGAAGAAATCGGGCGTTTGCTCGCCACAATTCCGCAGAACGAGCGTGGTCGCATTCCCGACGTCGCCCGCACCGCGGTCGAACTCGTGCAGCGCATCGAACAGATGGCGATGGAGCTTTCGCGCTCCGGATCGGCGTTCGCGCCCGATCACGGCAAGAAGATCGACGCGGAAATTGCGGCGCTCGAAGCCGATGCCAATCCGCTTGACACCGGCAAGAGTGAAGCGCGTATTCGGCGACTGGCCCAGCTGCGTCGTGACAAGCGCGCCGTCGTTGATTACGAAAAGCGCGCCGACGCGCGCCTGGCGCAGATGGACAGCTGCCGCATTGCCTTGGAGAACATGCGCCTCGACCTCGTGCGACTGCGCACCGGCAACAGCTCGGTGCAAAGTGTTACGCTGATCGCCGAACAGGCGATGGCGTTGGCGCGCGATGTCGATATCGCCGTTGGCGCGGCGGGCGAAGTCCGCGACGTCACGCGCGCGCGGACATCATCGCCCGCCTGACGCCCATGAGCGACACCGCGCGCGAGGCTGTCAACGCGGCCGACGCACGTCTGCTGCACGATCGCGTCACCGCCGCATTCGGCGAGCACTATCTCATCGGGCAGGAGATCGGACGCGGCGGCATGGCCGTTGTCTATGCCGCGGAAGACGTCAAGCTCCAGCGCAAGGTGGCACTCAAGGTGCTGCCCCCCGACCTCGCGTTCCGGGCCGACGTGCGCGAGCGATTCGTGCGTGAAGCGCAAACTGCCGCGCGCTTAAATCATCCGCACATCGTGCCCATCTACGCGGTGCACGAAGAAGCGGGCATGGTGTGTTTTGCGATGGGGCTCGTCACCGGCGAGAGCGTCGCCGCCCGGCTGATTCGCGAGCCGCGCCCGCCCTTTGCCTTCGTGGCGCAGGTGTTGGAGCAAACGGCCGACGCGCTCGCTTACGCACACGCGTGCGGCGTTGTTCATCGCGACGTCAAGCCAGATAACATTCTCCTCGATCAGCAATCGAGTCGCGCGCTCGTCACTGATTTCGGTATCGCGCGGGCGGCCGAGAGTGGCTCTCGACTCACGCAAACCGGGATTGCCGTGGGCACACCCGCGTTCATGAGTCCCGAGCAAGCAACGGGCGACAAAGACGTCGATGGTCGCAGTGATTTGTATTCAGTCGGTGTGGTTGGCTACTTGATGCTGGCCGGTCGTCTGCCGTTCGAAGCGACCACCACGCCGGCCATGCTTATCAAGCATGTCAGCGAAACGCCGCCGCCGATTCTTTCCATGCGTGCCGACGCGCCACCAGCGTTGGTCGGCATTCTCGAGAAATGTCTGGCCAAGCGACCGGCCGATCGGTGGAACAGTGCGCTTGAACTACGCGACGCTCTGCGACGCGTTCAGCGCGACGGATCGCTTTCCGGTGCCGGTCACGCCTCGGCTTCGTCATACCCGCGCGCGGCGTCGCCGTATGCGATTCCGTACGCCAGTGCGAGCGAACGCGACCGCGTCGCCTCGGAATACGCGGAAAAAGCGGGACATCGGGCTGAAGACTGGTCGCCGCGACGTCAGGCGCCGCCGCTGGTGCCGGCGCCACTCGCACCGGCTCAAGCGCGACCGATGTTGGGTGATCCGGCCTTTCCGCCGGTGCCCAATTTTCCGCCGCTGCCCAGAGGCGCAACGAAGCACGAAGAACGCGAGTGGCGCCACGCGCGACGCGAAGCGCTGCGCGATTGGCGCCACATGGTGCGCGATCAGGCGCGCGCCAACCGCGATGAATGGCGCGATCAGATTCAGTACGGCGCGGAAGCGTGGCGCGCCGGCGTCTTTCCCGCGCGTACCGACGAGCAGCTCATCAATCGCTTCAAAAGCCAGCTGTTGATGAGTTCGGGCATGATGGTGTTTCTCGGTGTGATCAACGCCACCACGAGCGCCAACTTTCCGTGGGCGGTTTTCCCGGCGTTCGGTATCGGGCTTGGTGTGCTCGCGCGCTATTCGCGGTTACGCGAACGTGGCATTACCTGGGCACGCATCTGGGGCGATCACAACGACAGCGATCCGGTGGCGCAGCTGCCCAAGCCGGCGCGCATTCAGCGCGGCGTCGCGGCGTTCAAACGCCATGTCAAATGGCTGGCGGGAAGCGCCGCAGCGGCGATCGGCAGCTTTGCCATCGGCGGCGCGTTTCACCTCAATCCGATGGTGGTGCCGTTCGTTGGTGCCGTCATCGCGTCGATGGCAAGCGCACAAATGTTGCTGGTCGACACGCTGCGTTTGCGCCGTCTGGGCGTATCTCCTGGCGACGCGATTGGCGATGGATGGAAGGAGATTGCTGCGGTGTCGGACGATCGATCGATTGCGGCCAAGGTGAACGATCAGATCGCACAAATCGCCGGGACCTCGGTGCTGAATTCGGCTTACGGCGACACGGTGCGTAACGCGGTTGATGATCATGTGGCCATCAAGGACACGGCGGCGCGCCTCAACGAAGCGGACAAGTCACTCGTGCCCGATGTCGAGCCAACCGCTGATGCGTTGCTCGAACGCATCGGCGCCTTGGCCAGTGGCTTGGAGCGACTCGAGCGCGACATTCCCGGCGGCGCGGTTGCACAGCTCGATGCGCGCATTGTCGCCGTCGAGGCGGAACCAGAGAGTTCACCCGATCGCGAACGTCGCCTGTCGTTGTTGACGCGTCAGCGCGCGTCGCTTGATGAACTCGTCAGCAAGCGTGACACGATGCATCGGCAGCTCGAGAGCGCGTCGATGGCGCTGCGGTCGCTGCGTTTGGACATGGTGAAGTTGCGCACGTTGGGCGTTGGTGCGGCCATCAACGACGTCACGAGTGCCACGCAGGAAGCGCGCGCGCTGTCCGTCGATATCGGACGCGCGCTGTATGCGGCCGACGAAGTGCGAAAGCTCTAGCCGCGCGGGCCGTCGCCGCGACTGCGATCAGGCCCGATTGGCGCGACCGCTACGACTCCCACTCCTCGAGTCGCGCGTCGAATTCCGCCACCATACCGCCGTGTCCGTACCGCGCACTTGCCTCGCGCCCTCGCTGGGCTGCGGCTCTGGCGTCGTCCACGCGGCCAAGTGTGAAGAGCACGTCGGCGTAACGCAGCCACCCGTTGCCTTCATCGTCATAGCTCGCGAGATACGACGCCAGCGCGTCGGCCGCGTCCTGATGATGGCCGGCTTTGAGTAACTCGTTGGCGAGACCAAAACGGGCAAGCGGATTGTTCGGCTGCTTGTCTACCATCGCGCGCATCGCGGCGAGTCGATCGATCATATCGCGGTCAGCTCTCGGTGAGTGTATCGGTCGAAGAAGCGTCGTCGCTCGAGCGTGCGAGCAATTCTCCCACGAGTGTGCCAGTGCGATCGGGCGCTTCTTCGGGCGCCATGTGCGCGACACCCGGTAATTGTTCGACGGTCACCGTGGCGCGACATGCGCGTCGAAGTGCCTCGACCAATCGCTGGTGGCGCGCCGACGAATGAAGCGGGTCGAGCACGCCATACGCCAGCGTGATTGGGCACGAAATGGCGCCGGGTTGCAACGCGGCGGCGCTGTCCGTACGGGCCGCTCGCAACGCGGTCAGCTGCGCGCACGCGGCGTCGCGACCATCACGCGTGCGAAACGTTTTCAGGTAGAGATCGAGTGCGCGTGCGCCTTCGTCGCGGTGCGCGTAGGCGGGCAGCAGCGCGTAATGCAGCGCGGAGGCGAGCCAACCGGGCGCAAGGAGCCGCCACAGCGGGGTGAGCCATGCGAGTCGTGTCACTCGTCCGCTCAAAACCGCGTCGCCGGCGGTGGCCGCGAGCATGGTTGGGTTGAATAGCGCCAGATGCGTCACGCGCGATGGCTGTCGTTGTGCGACGAGCGCCGCGATGGCAGCTCCGACGCCGTGTCCGACCATCGACACCTTCGGCACGCCCATGACATCCAGCAGCTGCTCAACGCGCGCCGCGTGCGCGGAAATTGCCATGCTCGCGCGCCCGGGCGGATCGCTTCGGCCGTGACCGAGCAGGTCGAGCACCAATACTCGATGCCCCTTCGGCAGTCGAGGCAGCGTATCCTGCCAAACGTGCGAAGACGTGAACGCGCCATGCACCAGCACAATCGGATGTCCGGCGCCGCGGGAGCCAAAGGCATAGCAATAGAGGCGCACGCCGTCGAGATCGACGAACTCTCCTCGCATCAGTGCGCTCGGGCCGGCGTAGGCATCCCACAAAGTACAACGGGGACGCCGTCTGGCGTCCCCGTTGCGTGCAGCAAGAACAGCGAGCGGTCTTAGAGTCCGCCGCGGCCGCGACCCTGCGGCATCGCCGCGAGGTTGTCGTCGAACTTCTTCTTGTCAGCATCGCTCGAGAGCACAGCCTTGAGCTTCTCGTTGCGCTCGGCGTTCATCTTGCCCATCTGCTCACGCATCGCCGACATGTCGCCGCCGCCGCCACGCGCGGCCTGCATCATCTCGCCCTGCTTCTTCGAGGCGTCCATCATGATCGTGTCGATCTTGGCCGACTGCGCCGGCGACAGCGTGATGTCCTTGAAGAGCTGTTCCTTCTGGCGCGCCATGCGCTGCTCGGGGGTCATCTGCTGACCGCCGCCACCGCCGCCGCCGCCCTGGGCGTAGAGGGGAGCTGCAATCGCAAGCGAGGCCGCGGCCACGAAAACGCGAAGGGAAATCTTCATCGGTGGGATCCAAGGTGGGGTCTGACTGCACGGGATTCCGCGCCCTCGCGCGGATCCCGACGGCATTAACCTACGCGCCTAACCTAACGGTCGCGTTAATGACGCCAGCAGTAATACCGCTAAGTGCTCCAAAAAGTTGGATCCAATGCATGAGTCCGCTCAAGCACAGTAAAGAACCGCGCACGAACTCGCGACAAACTCTGGCGGAACGTCCTTCCAAACGTATGATAGCGGGCTGTGACGGTACCTCCCGCACCACTAGACGGTCCAACTCCGACCGATCAGCCCGCCGCGCCGATGCCGAGCCCGGCCGTTGCGCCGAGCGCGTCGACACCTGCGATGGGCGCGCTGGTGCCTGCCGCAGGGCTCTCGGCCGGTGAATCGCTGGTCGGTTCGATCCTGCCGCCACCGCCGCCGCCTCCGCCGCCGCCGGTTCTCCCCGCCAGCTTTCCGGTCGGGTGGATTCTCGAGACCGGATCGCCGGCGCTGCAGTACCGGAGCCTCACCCAGATCGCGGCGGAACCTCGTAGCGTCGCCCTCGATCGCGTGCCGTACGGTTCACGCCAAGGGTGGCATCTGCTGTTCATGCAGGACTCCGACGGAACTTGGCCGGGTGGGATGCTCACCGTTCCGAAGGGCGTGGGACTCGTTGGGGTCGGCACCATTCCCGCTTATAGACGACTGCTTGAACTCGGGTGGGATGCCGAAAGCCCGGGACTCGCCACGACCAAGCGGCTTCTCTTCCGCTTGCTCGCCGAAGACGACGATCCGTCATTCCTTGGCGAGATGATGCCGAAGACGTGGGATGACGATCTCATCAAACGTGGTCGTCTCATCCTTCGGGAGGCAGCCGCCGCCTCCCTCGCACAGGCTGGGTACGAATCGGATCCGCGCTTGCGCGGTGCCGCGCGTCGCCTGGTGCTGCGCGTCGAGGCATATCTCAAGTCACCGCTCGCGCAGAAGCCGTGGATTCGTCTGGGCAATCAGCATGTGTTGCCGGCGGAGGTGGCTGCGCCATCGTTCCATACGTTGCAGATGCTGGCGTTCATGCCGCAGTTCCGCAGCGAGTATCACGACTTCATGGATCGCCTGTTCACGTATCTGACGCAGCCGTGGCCGCGCCAGCAGGCCGTGCAGCAGGTAGGCCCGCATCTCCTCGAGCAGCCGCACCTCGTGCTCGGCGACTTTCTGGCAACGCGCAACTCAATGGACGCCGACATGCCGTCGGCGCTCGCCTGGCTGGAAATCGTCACGCGACTCGGCTTCCTCCGACGGCACGACGGGTGGCTCAAACTTTTCGATCGCTTGCTGGACGACCGCGATCGCAAAGGGATCTGGCATCCGCCGCGCTCGGTGGTGATGCCGGACGAGGTGCCGGCCTGGGCGTGGGCAGTGATGCCACTGGATGACCACGCGGACCTTGAGCGCGCCACATCGCTGGATGTCACGTTCCGCCTCGGTCTCCTCACCCGCCTCTCCGGTCGCGGCGTCGAGCTGATCTGAGGCCAACCGCCCCCCGTCTTCGTCGCGTAGGCGATATGCGCGGGCCCGGGCGTCGTTAAGTTTGGCAGATACCAATGACTGCCATCGCCAGAGACGCCTCATCCACGGTCGCCCCCGATTCCGACGCGACCCTCGAACCATCCACCACGTTCGTCGATCTCGGACTCGCCAAGCCATTGCTGGATGCGCTCCACGACGCGGGCTACGAGCGACCGACGCCGATTCAGCGTGAAGCGATCCCCGTTGCACTCAAAGGCCGTGACTTGATCGGCCTCGCGCAGACGGGCACGGGTAAGACGGCCAGCTTTACGCTGCCCATCGTCAATCGACTGCTCGGTGGTCCGCGTCGTACGCGCGTGCTGATTCTGACGCCGACACGCGAGCTGTGTCTGCAAGTCGAGGAGAGCTTTCGCAAGTACAGCAAGTACGCGCCGGTGGACGTGATTCCCGTATTCGGTGGCGTCGGCTATGAGCCGCAGGAAAAAGCGTTGCGCCGCGGAGTGGACGCCGTGGTCGCGACGCCCGGTCGCCTGCTTGACCATCTCGAGAAACGCAACGTCGACTTCTCTTTTCTCGAGACGTTGGTGCTCGATGAAGCCGATCGCATGCTCGACATGGGATTCGCCCCGCAGATCAATCGGATTGTGGAGCAGATCCCGCGATATCGTCAGACATTGCTGTTCAGCGCAACGATGCCTCCCGAGGTTGAAGCGCTGGGCCGGAAGTATTTGCGGAAGCCGGTCGTGGTTCAGGTGGGCCGTCGCTCATCCGCCGCGACGACCGTGACGCACGCCGTGTATCCGGTTCCGCGCCAGCGAAAGAATGAACTACTCGTGCATCTGCTGAGCGCCGACGATCACGAGTCGGTGCTGGTCTTCACGCGTACCAAGAGTGGTGCCGATCGCGTCGTGCGCGATCTTGAGCGCGCGGGCATCAAGGCGGGCGCTATGCACGCCGACAAGTCGCAGAAGGACCGCATGCGCGCGCTGGAAGACTTCAAGAACGGAACGCTTCGCGTGCTGGTCGCTACGGACATTGCGCAGCGTGGCCTCGATATCTCCGGCATTTCGCACGTGATCAACTTCGACGTTCCGCAGCAGCCGGAAGACTACGTGCACCGTATTGGCCGCACGGGCCGCGCCGCA
Organism: uncultured Gemmatimonadaceae bacterium; assembly: GCA_966096095.1. Lineage (GTDB taxonomy): Bacteria > Gemmatimonadota > Gemmatimonadetes > Gemmatimonadales > Gemmatimonadaceae > Gemmatimonas. The sequence continues at coordinate 209,182 of CBHTUR010000001.1, forward strand.
TCGACCGGCGACGCCTACACGTTCATGTCGGCCGAAGAAATCGGTATGGTGCGCACGATCGAGCGGACGATTGGTCAGGAGATTCCGCGCGTGAGTGTGCCGGGCTTCGACTTCGGTACCACGGCCGCCGGCTGACGCTGAGTTCTCGCTGCTGAACGACGAGCGCGTCCGTCACCGTTTCACTCGTCCCAGCCGTGAGACGGTGAGCGTATCGCGACGATTGCCACGTGCGACGATTACCCGCAGGTTCGCCGCGCCGAACCCGAGTCCGCTGCTGGTGTAGGCCATGGAGTCGCGTGTGCTGCTGATGGAAACGCCGCGTGCGGCCAGGTCGACGCGCGCGATCGTGTCGCGATCGGCGTGCACCGTCAGTCGTCGTTGCACGTCGTCGACATGAACCGCCGTGCGACGTCCGGAGGACATCGCACGATCGCGCGCGAGGGCGAACATGTCGTCGACATCGCGCGCCGCTGCATGCACGACGGCCGCGTCCAGTACGTTGGCCGCGCTGTGGAAAGCGATGCTCAGACAAATGCCCAGCACGCACAGCACGATGAGTTGCTCAACGAGGGTGCGACCGGCGCGCTGTGAAACCGCATGATGTGGCATACCGCATGATGGGGCAACGCTCATCGGCACGCATCACCAGAATCACGCCGGCGTGGCATTTTTATGCCACGTACCGCTCGTGTTCAAACCCTTCCTCCCGTTCGACAACGACCAATGCGCCGATCGCCAACACCAGTCAATCCATCGCTCGGGAGCCCGCGCGCACGCCATCGTCGCCACGCGTTGGTGAAATTGTTGACGCTGCAAACGATTGCGATTGCCGGATTTTTCATCAGCAGCTGTTCGGGCGGTGTACCTACACCGAGCAACGATGTATCCTCGGGACAGATCATGCTGGACCTGAGCAACGCACTGAATCAACTGCGCGAGGAAAACGCGCAGATGCAAGCGCAGATTGACTCGCTGCGTTTTGCGATGGCGTATCAGGACACCATCATTCGTCAGCTCGCTAACGGGGCGAACGTTTCCATGCGCCCGCCCACATCGTCGATTCCATAAGTGCATCGTATCACGATCGATTCGATCGCCGACTCCCTGAACATTCCGTTTATGCGTATCGCGCTGTCTACTGGTGGTGGTGATGCTCCCGGGCTCAATGCCGTGATTCGTGCGGCCGTCCTTTCTGCTCGCACGCGCGGCTGGGACGTTCTCGGCATCAAACGCGGCTTCGCCGGCCTGCTCGGTGAAGACGAAGTGGTGCCGTTGACCGCGGACACCGTCAAAGGCATTGCCGGACTCGGTGGCACGATTCTGCGTACCACCAATCGCGGCAGCCCGTTCGCGTATCCCATTCAGCAGCCGGATGGCACGTGGAAGGAAATCGATCGGTCCGATGAACTCGTCGAGAACGCACGCAATCTGGGAATTGAAGCCATCATCTCGATTGGCGGCGACGGCTCGCTCAAGATTGCGTCGCAGCTGGCAGCCAAGGGCATGCGCATCATCAGTGTGCCCAAAACGATCGACAACGATGTAGCAGGAACGGTCACCACGTTCGGATTCGACACGGCGGTGAACACGGCCATGGAAGCGATCGACAAGCTGCACACAACGGCCGAGTCGCACGATCGCGTGATGGTGCTTGAGGTGATGGGGCGCGACGCGGGCTTCATCGCGTTGCACGCGGGCGTCGCTGGCACCGCCGACGTGATTCTGATTCCCGAAATCGCGTGGGAAATCGACAAGGTCTGCGAGAAGATCCTCGCGCGCGAGGCGGCTGGTCGCGGCTTCAGCATTGTCGTCGTGGCGGAAGGCGCCAAGCCCAAAGGTGGTAAGGAATCGATCATCGGTGCGTCGTTGCCGGGGCAGGAGCGTCGCCTTGGTGGTATCGCGGAGCGTCTCGGTTACGAGATCCAGCAGCGGACCGGCAAGGAGACTCGTTCTATGGTGCTCGGGCACTTGCAGCGAGGCGGATCGCCGACCGGGTATGACCGATTGCTGGCCACGCGCTTCGGTGCGGCGGCCGTACAGGCGGTGGCCGACAAGCGCTGGGGGCACATGGTCGCGCTTCAGTCGCCGCATCTCGTCTGCATCCCCATCGACGAAGTGCTGCGCGAGACCAAAAAGGTCGACCCCAGCCACGACGTGGTCCAAGCCGCCCGGATGACGGGGATCAGTTTCGGCGACTGACGCCCGGCGGCCGTTCGTCCCTCTGTCGTTCTCGCCGGTACCTGCCGATACTTATGGGCTGAACGCGTGTACTATCTCTCGAATGTCGGTCGGCAGCAGGGTGGGCCGGACATGGTGATCGAGGGGTTGTTGCGTGTTCCGGTTTAGGTCAGCGCCGCACTTCCCGCGGTGTGGTCGCAGGTTTGGCTGGGGATGTCTCGGAGGCTCTATGGCTCGTCGTACGCTGCTCTCAATTATTGGCTCGCTCTCGGCGGGCCTCGCAGTCATCAGCACAACGCCGTCGCTCGGCGTGGCGCAGGGGAGTTCGCGCACGCAGTCCAAGGTCGAGTCGTCCAAGAGCGAGATTCCCAAGGAGTATTTGCCGCCGGCCAAGATGTGCCGAGTGTGGATCGACGGCGTGCCCGCCGCGCAGCAGCCGGCGCCGACGGATTGTCCAACGGCCATTCAGAAGAAGCCGGCCAACGGCCGGGTGATCTACGGCGAGGATAAGGGCAAGGAGAGCGGACCGGAAAAGCTGCCCGTGAAAGGGCTCGTCAAGCCGGGCGGTCAGAAGACACCGCCGCTCATTCCGCCAGATCTTCCCAACGTCGATCCGCGAGAATTACGCGCGGATCGCGAGAGCAAGCGGATCACCGACGCACAGCTTCATGGCGATGCACAGCCGGCTTACACGCCGGCTTCGTCGTATCCGGGATCGTCGTCGTCACCGCAGGGGCCCATGGGGTCATACGGCGGGTACGTAACCCAGGGCGGCGTGGTTTTGCCTGGTGGGGTCACCGATCCGCGCTATTTCAACAACAACCCGACCCAGCGACCGCCGGGAACAGGAAGCTCGGCCTGTCTTGATCGCGACGGCGACGGCTGGTGCGACGATTCGCGTTTCGGTCCGCCGGTGTGCCTCGACAAGGACAAAGACGGTCGGTGCGATGATCTGCCGGCGTTCGCGTCGCAGGCATACCCGCAGGTGTTGCCGCAGATGCGTGATGTGCTTGATGTGATTCAGGGCGTCACGAGTCGCGAAGTAATGACCTGGCTCGGTACCAACGAATTCACGGTGCGCGTACCCGATCAGGGTAAGGGCGGCATTCCGTGGCGCGCGATCTTTCTCGATCAGGCCGGCGAGTTAATGCAGATCTGGACCGACACGAATCATGACGGGCGCGCCGATCGGGTGGAGATCTTTCGCGGCGGTCAGCGCGTGAAGCTCATTCAGCGATAGCGCGGCGCATTCAACGTCGGTTGGGGCTGCGCGGGAATCAGCGGTGAAAGTGGCAGGTGAGCAGATGATCGTTGACGAGTCCCGTCGCTTGCATGTACGCGTAGCAGATTGTGGATCCGACGAACTTGAAGCCGCGTTTTTTGAGATCTTTGCTCATCGCGTCGGAGATCGGCGTTGACGCGGGCAGATCACTACTGCGCTTGCGCCGCCCATCGATCGGCTCGCCGTCGACGAATCGCCAGATGTACGCGTCAAAGCTGCCGTGCGCCTGCTGCACGCGCAGAAATGCCTGCGCGTTGGAAATGGTGCTTTCGATCTTGCCGCGATGGCGTATCAGGCCCGCGTTGTTCATGAGCCGCGTGACATCGCGCGTCGTCATCCGCGCCACTCGTTCGACATCCCATTCGTAAAACGCGGCGCGATAGTGTTCGCGTCGCGCGAGGACGGTCGACCAACTAAGTCCGGCCTGGGCACCCTCGAGCGTGAGAAACTCAAAGCGCACCCGGTCATCGTGAACGGGGACCCCCCATTCGGAATCGTGGTACGCGATGTCGAGCGGTTTTGTTGGCCAGGAACAGCGGGGAAGGGTGTCGGGCGTATTCATCGGATAAATATGTGCCGGTGTGTATGCTGTCGCGGCGTGCTGCGTGCTCGATTGTGGGGTACATTAGTGCATCAGCACGTAGGAATGCTTGCCCGCGACGATGCGGCCTGTGTGATCCCTGCCGACGCGAACTGCCGACCGTAGATGCTCCGCGAAACGATCTTCCGCTCGGGAATCCCGGCGCTTGTCGCGTGTGTGTGCCTCTGCGTGCTCACGTATGTGGCGGTCGTTCGTCGCGAGCGGCTCGCGACCTTCTGGGCTATTGCGTGGGCGCTGCTCATCGCGCGCTACACGGTCAACGCGATCTTCCCGGGTTCCACGACCGATGTCGTGACCGCATTGCAAAATCTGCTTCGCACAAGCTTTGCGGCGGCGGTATTCGCGGGGGTTGCCGTGCTGCGCGGTGAAGAGGTTTCGCGGCGCGCGTTTGCCGCGCTCGTGTTGGGCATACCCGCCATCGCCTTCGTGCTGAACACCGCGCTCGCGCCGTCGACGCAAGTCAGCGTCTGGTTCGTGCTCTTGTCGATGGCGGTGTTGCTGCTCACGGCGGCGTGGCGCTTGTCGCATGGCACCTCGCTACCGCTGTTCGAACGCCGAGCGACTGCCCTGGCGCTGGCCGCCTACGCCATATTTTCAACGATTGCACCGCAACTCCAAAGCGGTTCGACCGCGTTTACCATCGCGATTATGGGTTCGTGGGGGTCGCAGTTGCTGGTAGGCTTCGGATTGCTGGCCACGTTCTTCCGCGTGTCGCACGACGGCGAGATGAACGCACGACGTACTACCGAGCAGCGACTGACGGCCGCGCTCGGCGAATTCGTGTCCGTGTGCATGCACTGCAAAGCGGTGCGCGACGATCACGAGCAGTGGCAACCGCTGGAACGGTTCGTGGCGCGTCGATCGAGCTCTAAACTCTCGCACGGACTCTGCCCCGACTGCGCGTCGACCTTCTATCCAGACGACGCCCTCTCGACGTGAGCGAGCGACGCTTGCTCGGCGAGCAACTTCCCCGAGTCCTTTCGAACTCAGACGTGATCGCGGGCGGGTAGCTGCGCGCGCAGCGATTCGGCACGAGCGTGAACGCGCGCGCCCTCGACGGATTGGCCCAAGGCGCTCGCTTTCGTTGCCAGCAGCTCAATCCAGAGCGCAAGCCGCTGCTCATCGCCGACGATCTGGGCTGCCGATCGCGCGTCGAGCATGCTGAGCATGGGCTGTTGAGAACCGAGCAGTGCAGCGATCACGCGGTCGGCCTCGAGGGCCACGTCGGCGCCGTCGTCGCCATCGCTCACTCGAGAACGAAGTCGGCGCAGCGCGGCCCCTGCCTCGGTGATGAGGCGCATGATGTAGTCGTCGCGAGCCGATGGCATGGCGCTCCGGGCTGGTACAGGTAAGTAAGTTTCGTTGTGCGCCAAACTCGCGATCGATACCTCCCGCCGGACCGCGACGCCTTTGTCGCGGCCAAGCCGCCAACCGGACGCGTCATTGTCATCGCGCCGACGCGCGCGGCATGCGAGACCATCGAACTGGCGGTCGGTCTGCACCTCGAAACGTTTCTCGAGCGTACACGCGGATCCGATGTTCGTTCACTGGCGGCCAGCGGACAAGGCTTCGGCATCGTTGCCGGAACCGGCACGGGCAAAACGCTGGCCATTCGTCCGATTGCCGAAACGATTCTCGGTACCGGCACGCTGACCGTGGGCGTGGTGAACCGCGAGCGCGAAGCGACGCCTGACACACCCAGTTGGAACGTGGTCATCGTAACCACCGGCATCGCGCGTCGTTGGTTTCAGGACGGCGATATTCAGCCGCAGGATACGCTGGTCGTCGATGAAATACATCAGACGAGCGCCGAGCTCGAGCTGTGTCTGGCGCTTGGCAAGCGTGTTGGGTGTCGGTTTATCTGGTTGTCGGCCACGGTCGATCCGACGTTCTATTCACGCTATCTCGAGAGCGCGGATGCGTTGCAGGTATCGGCATTCGACGCGACCAAAGCGGCGAAAGTCGAAGTGCTGCGCAAGGAACCACTGGAGTTTCTGGACGACAAGTTTCTGCAGAAACTCGCGCGATCGGAGCGCGGCGTGGCGATGTTCTTGCCAACGCGCGCGGCGGTGGAAGACGCCGCCGAATGGGTGCGATCACGTTATCCGCGCATTGCGGCCGCACACTATCACGGCGGCGAACCAATTCGCGTGATTCGGCCATTTCTCGAGGGCACGGTGTCCAAGCCGTATTTCCTCGCGATGACCGCGGCCGGACAAAGCGCGCTGAACGTGCCTGGGCTCGACACGGTCATCATCGACGATACGCGCTTCATGAATCGGATCGACCGCGGTCGCAACGTGCTCACGCGCGTGCATCTCGGCTCGAACGAAATTCTGCAGATGGCCGGTCGCGTGCACGGTCGTGTGGAACACGGACGTGTGTTCATCCTGAGCGATCGCGACATTCGCTTCGAGGCGTTGCGGCCAACGGAACCTGACTTCCAGTTGGCCGGCGATTCGGAGCGAGTCGCGCTGACCTGTGCCGGTCTGGGCGTGCGCGCTGACGACTTGGATCTGCCGGTGCCGTTGGATCGCGTGGCATATCGAAAAGCGGTCGCCCATCTCGAGTCGCGCGGTCTGATTGAGCACGGCAAGCTCACGTCGTACGGCCGAGCGGTGGAGGCATTGCCGGTCGAGCGGGCGTGGGGCGAGTTGATCGTCAACGGCGACGACGAACTCCTGCCCGTGCTGGCCGTCATGAGTGGCATCGAATCGCTGCATCGCATGACCCGGGAAGGGCGGGATCTCGAAGGTCTCGCCGTGCGTGGCAGCGATCATCTCACAGCCTACAACGTCTACGCGGAAGGGTTTCGCACTGCCGGCTATGTAGGTGAGGTGTACGGCCTCGAACGTCACCTGTTCGATCCGGAACGCATTCCGTTGTGGGCCGAACGTCGCGGCGTGCTGGTCAAGTCGCTGGAGGACGCGGCGCTCGCGATGGCCAGTGTCTACCGCAGCGTCGGTCTGCCGTTGCCGACAACATTGCCGCTCGCGCGTGAAGGTACGCACAAACGCTTTGCCGACTTGGTTGCGCGGTTCATGCCGTTCGATCTCGTGATCGAGGAACAAACGGCCGACGGACACGAAGCGCGTGTGTCCAAGACAAGTCTCTGCGGGAGCTGGGGCGCCGTTGCCGGCTCGCTGCGCTATTTCGCCGATCGATTCGGCGTGGCGCGAGCCGCCATCGAAGGCACGCAGCTGTCGATGGACCTGGTAACCAAGTACGCACAGCGACATGCGCCTGAGTTGATGCTCGACGCTGATCGAAAACACGCTCCCGTGTTCTTGCGTCGACGCGTGACGTACCATGGGTTCGAACTTTCGCACGAGCGCGAGGCGCTACCGTTCTTTCCACCGGAACTTGCGCCGCAGGCACGTCACCTTCTGGCTGAAGCTGCCGCGCGCGGCGAATTGCGTCACCCGGCGGTGCGTCGCAATCAGCCGAACGTCGACGAAATACGGCTCGTGTGGCGCAAGCTTGGCGGCACCACACCGCGTCTTGGGCAGGCCGAGCTCACCGCGTGGTATGAGTCTCGACTCGGCGGCATATCGTCGTACGACGATATGCGCGCAATGCCGCTGGCCCTCGACCGCCGCGATTTCCTGCGCGATGAAGACATCGCACGCGCCAAAGCTCTACCGGATCGACTGGAGCTACGCGACAAGGTGGTGGAGCTCGATTACGACGTGGAAGAACATGAAGGTGCACTCCTTCCGGTGGTCCGTCTGCGATTGCCGGAGAAGATGGCGCGTACGCTCGTCAACGAAGAACTGCCGGCACTCGATCGTCCTCTGCGGTTTGTGGTACAGCGAGGGCACCGCGGCTCGGTGCGAGCCGCAGACCTGCTGACGCTACAAGACCGGCTTGATGAGCCGTTCACCGATGAAGAGCGTGAGCGACATCTCGCGCGCAATTCAGAGGAGCGTCAGAGTCGACAGAGTGATCGCCATCGCGATCGGCAAGGCACGGGCCGCCACGACGGCGGGCGTCAGGGCGGCGGGCGTCATGGAGGCGGTGGCCACCACGGCGGACGCGGTGGTGGCGGGCGCAAAGGCGGCGGGCGAAACCGCAAGCGCGGTCGATAGCCGCGCGCGGACGTGCTAGGCGGCGGTTAACCCGACGGTCGGGAATCGCCGCGGCGCCAGAATGAACTCGCCCACCGCCGACGCGGCCAACGGCCGACTGTACAGGTAGCCCTGTCCAATGTCGCACGAGATCGAGCGCAGATACTGTTCCTGCGCCGGGTCTTCGACGCCTTCCGCTACCACTTCAACGGAGAGCGATCGCGCGAGCGACACGATCGTGCGTACCAGCGCCGCGTCACGTTCACCGGCTTCGATGCGACGAACGAACGAGCGATCGATCTTGAGCTCATCGACCGGGAAGTACTGCAGATAGCTCAACGATGAGTAGCCAGTGCCAAAATCGTCGATTGCGAGCCGCAACCCGATGTTCTTGAGCGCCTCGAGTTTGACACGCGCCTGCTCGGGTTCACGCATCACATCGCTTTCCGTGATTTCGAGAACCAGTCGACGAGGATCCAACCCTGAGAGTGCGAGCGCCGATCGCACATCGTCCATCAGTCCATCGTCATCGAGTTGCTTAGCGGCCAGGTTGACGCTCACGGTCGGCGCGTCTTGTGTGAAGCGTGCCCACTGGGCGGCCTGTCGGCAGGCTTCGAGCAACACCCAGCGTCCGATCGGCACAATCAGTCCCGTTTCTTCGGCAATCGGTACGAACTCGACCGGTGGTACCACGCCGCGTTTCGGATGACGCCAGCGAATGAGTGCCTCGAAGCCTTTCACGCGACCGTTGTCGAGTCGCATCAGTGGATGGAACTCGAGGAACAATTCGTTTTTGTCCAACGCGGTGCGCAAATCGCTTTCCAGCTCGAGCCATTCCATCGCTTCGCGATGCATCGACGGATCGAACACCCGAACGCACGCCTTGCCTGACGCTTTCGCGGCATACATGGCGGTGTCGGCATTGCGAAGTACGCTTTCCGCGTCGTCGTCCGCCGTGGCCGTCGCGATGCCGATGCTGACACCAACGACCACTTCACGGCCCCCAACGTCCATCGGTCGGCGAAGCGAATTGAGCAGACGTTCGGCCAGCGTTTCGGGCTGATCGCCTTGGTCGATGGACTCAATCACCACGGCAAACTCGTCGCCACCGAGTCGGGAAACCGTTTCTCCCGACCGCACTGTTGTCGCGATGCGCCGCGCGACGACTTTGAGCAGTTCGTCGCCGACCGCGTGACCGAGCGAATCGTTAACGCGCTTGAACCCATCGAGGTCCAGCAGAATGACTGCCACGCCCTTGTCGTTGCGTCCGCGACGTTCGAGCGCGTGGTGCAGGCGGTCGCGAAAGAGCACCCGATTCGCGAGGCCAGTCAGTTCGTCATGGAACGCTTGCTTCACGAGCTGCGATTCCATTCGCTTCCGTTCGGTGATGTCCTGAATCATGCCGATCAGTCGCGGCTCTGATCCATGATGCACCATCGAGACGGTCAATTGACCCCACACGAGGTGTCCGTCTTTGTGAAAGAACCGCCGCTCCACCGTGGCGTGATCGCGCGTGCCGGCACGCAATTCCTTGCCAACTTGCTTGCCCGCTTCGACGTCTTCGTCCGGTGAGAGTGAGGTGGCGCGACGTCCCACCAGCTCGCTGGCCTCGTAACCCAACAGTTCGACAGACGCGCGGTTGACTTCGAGAATGATGCCGTCGAACGACATCACCTGAATCGCGGTGCCGGCGTAGTCGAAGAAGGCGCGGAAGCGCGCATCGCTTTCGCGCTGCGCGCGCTCGGAATCGCGCTGCGCGGTGACGTCGCGGACGTGCACGAGCACGGCCTGCTGGCCGTCGATTTCGCGAGGCTGAAAGACGATTTGCGTTTCGAGCGCCCGGCCGTTTTTGGCGTAAAGCGTGCGTTCCTGTAAATCGTCTGGTTCCGGCAACGGCAGGCCGGACTGCAGCATGTACGACAGCATGCAGGCCGTGCCGTCGCCGCAGAGTTGCAGCGACTCGAGCGGCTGCCCCAGCACTTCACTGCTCTGGTGATCGAGCAGGCGTTCGGCCGCCTGGTTCCACGCCAGCACTTTGCGCCCTTCGCGTGCCACCGCGAACATCGCCAACGGACTCTCGTCGAACAACAAGCGATAGCGACGCTCGCTCAACTGCGTGCGCTCGTAACGCAGCTGGAGCTCACGCGAGAGCTCCGTCATGGCGGCCGCGCCGAGCTCGCGCTCGCGATCCACGTCATGCAACATCGAGCTCACCGCCTTGAAGACGGGTTTGAGCTCGTCGGGCGTCCCGCCGGCGCCGAAGTGGCGCCGGAGTTGCCGTTCGACAAACGGATGCACGATCAGCGCTCGCCGATTGTGGTAACCGTCATGGTTTGGTTGTGAAGCACCGCTTGTCCGAACTCCTGCGCGTCCGTTGGCGGCGCGATCTCGCCATTGCTGTAGAAGCCCACGATGGGAACACCTGCGTTGCTCAGCAGCACTTCTTCCAATTCTTCTTCCACGCGCGTGCGCATGACCGCGCGACGGCCGATGCACGAAATGCAGAGGGTCAGTCCGGGCTCCACGTCACCGGTACCGTCCGTGGCGAATTTCGCTGCGCTTGCCGCGCCGTCGACGAGTTTGTCGGTAGTCGTGCGCATGAGTCGCACTGTGCTGCCCTGCGGAATATCGCCGGCGAATCGCAACGCACCGGTGTCTGCATCGATGGCGAGAATGGTGCGTACGGCCATCGGCGCACCCGGGTGCGCCCACACCGCGAGCGGGAAGAGCAGCGCAACGCCCGGGAGTTCGGCGGCAAACGGGCCGAGGTAGCGACGATACACGTCGAGCGCGTTCTCGCCGTCGAGTTCGTACACGACGGCTGTCTCACTGCGCGTGACAACGCGCTCGGGTCCGAAGAGGTCCCATCCCCCCACCGATCCGGTGCTGACCTGCAGTGAATCGCCCGCCAGCCCGACGGCGACGACAATGCCCTGCTGCGGCGTACCGTTCAGACCAACCACGGTGCGGGACAACGCCAGTCCGTTCGAGGCCAGTCCACCGCTTACACGCGCGTCGCGCGGCAACGATTCATTGAGTGCGGTCACGAATGCGTCGCCGTTGAACGCGAGACCCTCGGCGAACAACAGAACGTGACGCAAGTCGGCGATGTCGGCGAGTGCGCGGCCGATATCGGCGCCGAGCTCACCGCTGTTGGCGATGCTGGCGCCGTTGCGCATGACCGTGTGCACGGTTGCCTTGTCGAATGACATGACGGTGACAACGGTCAAATCATCATCAACCACGCCGTCGAGAATCTGTCCGCCACCGGAGCAGTAGACATGCTGCGCCATTGGCCAATGACGGCGAATCTCCTCGAACCAGTCGGGCTCCGGCGCATCGACCGGGCCAAAGCTCAAGATCAATTGGGCACGGGCATCAGGCGCAGCGGGAAGCGTCGTGTTCCAGCCGTTCGCGTGCGACCAGGAATAGCGAGTGACGTTCATAGCGTGACAACACCGTGGGAAGGTGCCGACCCGCCACTACTCCGGGAGCCGGGCGATGTAAGTCTCGACGCGATCGGCGGTGAAGCCGCGCGCGAGGTAGTTGGGTAGCGCAGTCGGGCTATCGAGCGTGCAGGTATGGAGCCACACGCGCGATGCACCCATGGCAAATGCACGGTCGACTGCCTCGCCAACCAGCCAAGCGCCTAGTCCCATGCCAATGACGCGGGAATCGAGGCCGAGATACACGATTTCAGCTGCACCATCGGCCCCGATTTCGAGCTCGAGAAAACCCGCGTCATCGAGAGTATCGGCAGCTCGTTCCACAACCACACGAAATACGCTTACGAATGGGTTCGCCAAATGCTCGGCGAGCTGTTCGTCGCTCCAGACGTCCCGATCGTGCCAGTGCCAGACAGCGCCGATCTGCGCGTACAGCGCGCGCCACTCCCGCACGGAGCAGGGAGACACCTGGACCAGCGCGGCGGTGGCCGACGGGGTCCGACCTCGGCGCAGCTGAGAGAGGCTGGCCATCGAGAGATAGGTTCGTCTGACCTCAACTTCTCGAGTCGGACTGGCGGGTCCTAGTTTTTGCTGATCGCCACTCAGGTTGGAAGACATACTGGTAACGTTGTGCTCGTGTAAAGCATTGTCAAGCAACACATTGCAGAGACGGACTGCGATGACTTGCGGTTAGGACCATACGGTCCTATAATTGTCGAACGATGGCTGACAGACGAACGCAAATCCTCGACGCCGCCGCCACGCTCATTTCAGAGCGAGGGTTCACGTCGACCTCGGTCGATGACGTGATCAAAGGCGCGAAACTCAGTGGCAAGAGCCACTTCTATCACTACTTCAAGTCGAAGGAGGAGCTCGGCTATGAAGTGCTCAACCGGCAATTCGAGCGCTTCGCCGAGCGCGGCTTAGCGATTCTCCGCGAGCCGATGATCGACCCGCTCGAGCGTCTTGGCCTGTTCGTCGACGCCGTGGTGGCGTTGCAAGCCGAGAGCGGGGGCCGCCGCGGTTCACCGTTTGGAAACCTCGCGGCCGAATTGGCCGATGCGCACGAGGGCTTCCGGGTGCGCATCGAAGCTGTGTTTGAGCGCTGGGCGAGTCAGATCCGCTCACTCTTATGGGAGGCGCGCCCGCAACTGCTCGACGACGTCGATGCCGTTCGCCTGTCGCGCTTCATTATTGCCGCGCTCGAGGGTGCGGTACTGATGACGCGCGTCAAGCGCGACCTCTCGGTGCTTGAGGGAATCGCGTTCGATCTCAAGCGCTTCATTGCGATGCACGTTCGCGACGGCGGGAATGCCGGCTCGCGTCATCTGGTGGGAGTCGAGTAGCGCGGTATTCGCGGGGCTTCGAACGGAGCGCGTCGGCTCTGTGGGAGCGATCAACGGTGAACGCTGCGCGCGACGCAGCCCGGAGAAGCACGATGGTGATCACGAACGACATAGCCTTGCGCGAAGCGATGCGATCGACGGAGCCGTCGCGAGCCCAGTTCGAGCGCGAGGCTCTGGTGCATCTCGATGCGCTGTACTCGTTCGCGCTCAAGCTCGCGCGCTCCCGCGACGACGCTGAAGACCTCGTGTCCGACACATTTCTGCGCGCGCTCGAACGCTGGGAGCAGTATCATCTCGGCACCAACATTCGCGCGTGGCTCTTCACCATCCTCTACCACGTTTTCGTCAGCCGGAAGCGGCGCATCGACGCGAGAGAGGTGCAGCAGCCCGAGGACACCGAGGGCTGGGCGCTCTTCGAAGCGGTCGGTGAGGCCGACCCGGAAGGCCGCTTCTACGATTCATTTCTCGATGAAGAAGTGACCGGCGCAATTCACGCGTTGCCTGAGGAATATCGTGCAGCCGTCGTGTTGAGCGATTTGCAGGGGCTGCGTTACGCCGAGATCGCCGATGCGCTCGGTGTGCCAGAAGGCACGGTGAAGTCGCGCTTGTTTCGCGGCCGCCGAATCTTGCAGCGACGACTGGCGGGCTTTGCGGTCGAGATGGGGTACATCAAGGCGTCAGTCGTGAGCGAAACGCTGGCGCCACGCACGACGCCGACGGCGGATGCCGTCTCGGTCAGCGCGGGGATGTAGTTCCGTCGTCGCCGAGCGCGCGCGCGCCTTGCATCAGTTCATGCAGCGCGCGCTCGACGGTGCCGCTCCATTGCGATAGTTGTTCACGGAGCCCGGCAAGTTCAGTTCGTGACTGCGCTGCATCGCGTGCCGCGTCGTCGTGCAGCGACATCAGCTCCAGCACGCGCTCTCGCATCACTTCCAGCGCGCCCGACATCGCGTCTCGCTCGCGCTCTGTTTCGTCCAGCAATTCGTGCACGCGCGCACGCGTTTGCGTTAAGAGTGTGCACATCGCGCGCCAGGCATCGCGCTCCAAAGTGAGCTGACGTCGCGATGCGGTGTCTTCCGCCAATCGATCGCGGAGTCGGGCGAGGCGCTGAACCAGAGATCCGTTGCCATTCACGGAAGTGCCGGGACCCAGCATTGCCATCGCGGCCTGCAATTCGCGATCGAGATCGGCGGCGCGCTTTTCGTATTCGTCACGCGCGTTGCGCGTTTCGTCGAGCGTGGCGAGGGCCTCACGCAGCGCCCTGAGTTCCACGGCAATACGTCGCACGCCGCGCGCATCGCCTTCGGCGACGAGCCAGCGCAGCGACGCCACGAAGCCGCGCTCAAGCGATCCCTCGGCCGGTGGTTCAATCCGATCGACCGCACGCACCGGTGTGATGGGCGTAATCGGCGTGCGCGGCGTGCGAGGCGTGTTCACGCGCTAGCTCCGATCTCGATCGGTCGCGCGTCCGCGTGGTCGCGCGGTGCGAACCAGCATTTTGGCACGATGTCGGGCGGCCTTCGCCCGATTGCCACAGGTGCCCATATCGCACCACCGACGCTGACCGTTCTTCGTCGCATCGAAGAAGACGCGATGACACTTGGCGTCGGCGCACGAGCGCACGCGCGTTAGTTCTTCGAGGACCAGCGAGTCAGCGGCCGATTCGACAATCGGGATCATCAACCCGGCAAATGCGTCGCCGGTTGGCACGAACACACGGCTGTAGCTCTGGTCAGGTCGATGATCGAGACGACGCGTGCCGGCGCTCCGGCCCAGCACGCGGTTGATTTCCGTGACCGCGTCGTCGCACACGCGTTGCGACGTCGCACCTCGTTCAGCGAGTACGCGAAGCGCGGCACGTACGCGACGGGCATCGACGAGCGTCGCGGCGGCCGCAGCGGGTTGTAGCACGGCGCGACGGCGAATCCCTGAGGCCCGCTCCTCGTCGAGTGCGCCCGACTGAGAAAGCCACGTCACCAGCGCATCGAAGTCGCGCAACAAATCGCCTCGCGTCGACTGCGCGGCGGCGTCTGTATTCACGAATTCGAGCCAGAGGCGCGATCGTGGGGAGGTCGGCAGCGGCGGGCGGTCATGCTCATCGGCCCGCCGCGATTCAGAGGTGGAGACGGGCATCTCGGCGGCTGACGTTACATGGATACGTGCATCCGAGCAAGATTTCTCGCAAGATTCCATTCCGATCTCGCGCGCTGCGACGTTTCAACTCACTCTGGATCTCTCGGTTCTTCATGCGCCCAGCACCTCAGCTCATCGTCGTCGGTTCCACCAACCCTGTGAAGATCGCGGCGGTGCGCGCGGTGGTGGCCCGCTGCTGGCCTCAGTGCGCGGTCGAGGGTACTGCCGCTGAGAGCGGTGTGCCCGCGCAGCCCGTTGGCGACGCCCAGACCATTGAGGGCGCTCGCACTCGGGCGATATCTGCGCTGCGGTCGAACGCGAGCGCAGACCTGGCGGTCGGTCTCGAGGGAGGCGTGGTGGTCGAGCCAGACGAGGCGATGCGCACGTGTGCCTGGGCCGTTGCCTGCGATCGCGATGGGAAGAGCAGCGTTGGAGGGTCACTCTCCATGCCGCTGCCGACCGTCGTCAAGCGACGCATTCTTGCCGGTGAGGAACTCGGACATGCCATGGACGCCGTGGCCGACACGGTGGGAACGAAGCACGGGCGTGGCGCCGTCGGGATCCTCACCGCCGGGCTGATTGATCGGCAGCGCGCCTACGAACCGCTCGTGACCTACGCGCTCGCGCCGTGGCTCGCGGCCGACTACTTCGAGGATTCCGGTCGATAAACCAAAATCGGCAGGGCTGAGTGCCGAATCACTTCGTCGGCCGTGCTGCCGAGCATCCAGCGCGAAAGGCCGCCGCGTCCGTGTGTAGCCAGTGCGATGGCGCCTGCGCCGCACCGCGTGGCTTCCTCGAGAATGGCACGGCCGACCGACAGGTCAACCACCTCGTGCGCAGTTGTGCCGGCTGGCGCGTGCGCGAGCAGTCGATTGAGATACTCCACGCGTTCCCGCTCTTCCTGCTCGACAATGTACGGATCGGCCAGCAATGCTTCCGTCGCGAACGGTGTCATCGTGAGCGGACGTGGTGTCGTGACGCTGAACAGTTCCATGCTGAGTCCACAGGCTTCAGCGAAAACTTCCGCGTGCGGCAGCAGATGCTCGGCGAATTCGGTGCCGTCCATCGGGCACAGCAAGCGCCCTTGCGGTAGCGTTTCCGGTGGTGGAGCCGATTCCAGAACTTCACCCGCGCCGTGCACGAGCAGCACAGGCGTGGTGGCGCGCGTGAGATAACTGGTGGCAACGCTGCCCAATCGAAGTCGGGCAAACCCGCCGCGTCCGTGCGTGCTGAGAACCGTCAATTCCGAAGCAATCTGCTGTCCGTACTCCACCAGCGATTCGATCACGGTGCCCTCAAGCAACGCTCCGACGGCGCGCACCCCGTTGGCCCGAACACGGGCCACCTGTTCGTCGAGCGCCCGTTGATCGGCGGCACGCCGTTCGCGCACGAGATCGGCGTCGTACACCGGCACCGACACCTCACCCGGCACAAACGGGATGTACGCGCTGGGATCGTGAACGATGGCGAGATGCACCGTGGCATTGGTGCGCTGGGCGATGGCGGTCGCGAGCGGTACGGCCCGCGCGCTGAAGTCGGAGCCATCGACGGGTACGAGGAGGGTGTTATACATGCCAAAACGGTGCGTCGTGGTTGGCCGTTCGGCCAGAGGGAAAGTCGGATAATCGCGGCCCAAGTCCGGGCTTTCGGCGCGTGTTGGCGGGAGTGATACTCCGCTATGCCGATACCTCAACCGATTCTGGTGCGTGAGCGCGTCCGTTGGGCCGACGTTGATCTGGTCAGGATCATGCGCTTCAGCGCGGTCACGCGTTTGATCGAAAATGCCGAACAGGAGCTGCTGCGCGCGGCCGGACTGCCCTACGGCGAGATCATGCAGGCACCGGAGATCTGGATGCCGCGACGGCATTTGACGATTGAGTACTTCTCGCCGGCCGAGCTCGACGACGAACTCGGGCTCGTGACGTACGTCAGCCGCCTTGGCACGACATCGTTGACGGTGAATGTCGAGGTGCGTGACCTCGCCTCGTGGCGACACGTCGCATCAGCCGCCATGGTCGTGGTTTGCGTTTCTGCGGATACGTTCGCCAAACGCCCGCTGCCGCGAATAACACACGAGGCGCTGGCGCCGTTCGTGGTTTCGGTCGAGCAGGGGCGCGCCTGGGCGTTGCCGACGGCGCTGGAAGAGTAAATTCCGGCATGGCTGACACCGCATCAACTCCCCCGGGCGCACCGGCGCCGGGCGTCCCTACGAGCGACGGTACGTACGTGCGCAAAGGCTTTGGCCTGAAGGCTGAAGTGCAGGACACGCTCGCGGCCGACTACACGGGGCACTTGGTCGATCTGCTGCGCAGCCGCGAATACACGCTCGTGGCTGGTGAAACGACCGTGCGGTTGGCGAGAGAGTTCGGATTCTGCTACGGCGTCGAACGCGCCGTTGACTACGCGTACCAGACGCGACGCAAGTTTCCCGATCGGAAGATCTTCTTGGCGGGCGAGATCATTCACAACCCGCACGTCAACGCCAAGCTGAAGGAGATGGGGATCATCTTTTTGCCGGCGAGCGGGAAGGGCTTCGATTACAGCGCGGTGCAGCCGGCCGATGTGGTGATCCTGCCGGCATTCGGCGTCACGATTCAGGACCTCCACACACTGCGTGAATTGGGCTGCGTCGTGGTCGACACGACGTGCGGTTCCGTGCTGAATGTGTGGAAGCGCGTTGAGGCGTACGCGCGCGACGGTTTCACGTCGCTGATTCACGGCAAGTATTACCACGAGGAAACGCGCGCGACGGCATCGCAGGTTGAGAAATATCCGGGCGGGCACTATCTCGTCGTGCGCGACATGGCGGAAGCGGAATCGGTGATGGACTTCATCACCGCGCGTGCCGGTAAGCCAACGGAACGCCCAGCGCTCTCGCGCGACGCGTTTCTCGAGAAATTCAGTCGCGCGGCTTCTGACGGATTCGATCCATCGCTCCATCTCGATCGCATTGGTGTGGCCAATCAGACCACGATGCTGGCGCGCGAATCGCTGGCAATTGGTGCGGCGGTCGGCGACGCGATGGCGCGGGCGTACGGTGAGGCACATCGCAGCGAACACTTCCGCACGTTCGACACCATCTGCAGCGCCACGCAAGACCGCCAGGATGCCGTGGTGGAGTTGCTGCGTGAGTCGCTCGATTTGATGGTCGTCGTGGGCGGCTACAACTCGAGCAACACTATCTCGCTGGCCGCGCTCTGCGCGGAGCAGGTTGAGACGTATCACATCGCCGATCCTGACGAGATCGACGTCATCAACAACCACGTGCGCTATCGGGCGATCGGTCCTCATCACGCGGAGCTCGAGCGCGGGTCGTGGATTCCGACGGTCGGCCCGCTGCGCGTTGGTATCACGGCTGGCGCCAGCACACCGAACAACAAAATCGGCGAAGCGGTCGCACGCATTTTTGCGATTCGCGGATTGGATCCCGCAACGATCACTTGAACCCGACGCGCGACGTCGCGCGTCTTGGCACGGAGTCACGAGTGGCAGGTGCGATGGTGCACTTCTCGACGGGCAGCGCAGGCGAATCGGCGTCGGGGTATCTGGCGTCGCCCTCGCGCGGACACGGCGCCGGACTGATTGTGCTGCAGGAGTGGTGGGGACTCGTCGATCACATCAAGACGGTGGTCGATCGCTTCGCTGAGGCGGGCTTCGTGGCGTTGGCGCCGGATCTCTATCGCGGGGAAACCGCGTCGAGTCCGGATGACGCGCAACGGTTGGTGATGGCGCTCGACATGCCGCAAACGGCGCGTGCGCTGCGCGGTGCCGCCGAGTATCTGGCAAACCTCGACGCGGTGCAGCCGAAAAAAATCGGCGTGATTGGATTTTGCCTCGGTGGTCAACTGGCGCTCTTTGGCGCGACGGCCCATCCGGACGTCTTCAGCGCCGTCGTCGATTTCTATGGCGTGTTCAATCCGCGGGTGCCCGTCGATCTCTCCAAACTGCGGGCGCCGGTGCAGGCGCACTTCGGTCGGCACGACAAGTCGATTCCGATTGAGCGCGCGGAGCAGCTGATGGCCGACGTGGCGTCGACCGGCGTGCGCAGTGAGCATTTCGTGTACGAGGCCGGGCACGCGTTCTTCAACGATGCGCGCGCGGTGGTCTACAACGCGGAGGCGTCGGCGTTGGCCTGGTCGCGCACGATGGCGTTCTTGCGGGAGAACTTGTCATGAAGGCGCGACAGGGTTGGACGGGCGCGCTGGCCAAACGAGGCGGGCGACTGGCGCGACGCGGCGCGTGGTTGATGGCGGCCTTCACCATGCTGGCTTGTGGACGCACCAACACGTCGGCGCGCGGAGCCGAAGCCGCGCGCGTGACGCCCAACGCGCAGACCGTGCGCATGTTGCTGGTAAACGACGTCTACGTGACGGACACGCTTCGTGACGGTCGTGGCGGCCTCGCGCGCGTGGCGTACTTGCGCGACTCAGTTGAACGCGTGACCGGGCAACCGGTGTTGTTCGTGCTGGCCGGCGATGTGTTGAGCCCCAGCGTGCTGGGCAAGTGGTACGGTGGCGCGCAGATGGTCGACGCGTTCAACGCGGCCCGGCTGAATTACGCGGCGCTCGGCAATCATGAGTTCGACGGATCGCGCGCCAATCTGCTGTCACGCCTTGGCGAGTCGCGGTTTCATTGGCTCTCTGGCAATTGCGGAGAGTCGAGTGGCCAGCCCTTCCCGAGCGTGCGTGGATGGGACACGCTGCATCTGAGCGGAGTGAAGATCGGGCTCATCGGCACGACGGTCGTGCGAGACTATCCGTCGTATGTGCGCTGCCGCAACGCCGATTCGGCCACCACCGCGCTGGTGGACAGCGTCACAGCGCAGGGGGCGGAGCTCGTGGTGGCGCTCACGCATCGATTCATGGTGGAAGACGTGAACACGCTGCGGAGCGAGCCACGCATCACGGCGATTCTCGGTGGGCACGATCACGACGGTCGGCACATGGTGGTCGATGGCCGCCTGTTGGTGAAGGCGGTGTCGAATTCACGCACGGCAGCGTTGGTCACCTTCCGACGCACGGCAACCGGGTGGTCGGTGCAGGACAGCATCTTTCGCATTGGTCCCGGGATGCGCGACGAACCGGCGACGGCGGCTGTAGTCTCGCGCTGGCGCGACACACTCACCCGACGGATCGGCCCCGACCGCGTGCTTGGCGTCGCGCCGCAGCCCATCAATGCCATCGATTCCATCTCCAAACGCGAGAGTCCGTTTGGCAATATGATTGCGGATGCGTTGCGCAACGGCACCGGCGCGGACATCGCCATGATTAACTCCGGTGCGCTGCGATTCGATGACATGATGCCCGCAGGTCCGATCACGAAGCATATGATCGAAGGGATCTTTCTGTTCGCCGACGAAACGCGCGTGGTCACGTTTCCCATCACCGTGGCGCGCGTGCGAGAGTTGTTGGAAAATGGCGTCTCCACCCTCGGGCTGGGTTCGGGGCCGTACCCGCAAATCAGCGGCCTGCAATTCTCCTTCGATCCGCGACGGCCAAGTGGCTCACGCGTGGTTGGCGAGTTGCGACATGCGGATGGACGTGCGTGGAACGCGAGTGAGACCGTGCGCATGTCAGCGGTCACCTATCCCGCCTGCCGCGGCGGGGATGGCTACAAGATTCCCGAAGCGGCGGACGCATGCAGAGCGCTGGAGGCGAATCCGGCCGGCGCACCGCGCAGTGCAGATCTCGTAATTCGTCATCTTGAAGCGATGAGCGGGCGCATCGTGCCGCCCACCATCGGCCGCGTGGTGCGACTGGATCGTTGAGCGATTCGGCGGCATGTTTCGGGAAGAACACAACTCCTTCTTCCCGGAACTCCCCGTGTCTTCGCACGAACCACTCACTCCGTCGGCGTCCGATGCGCTGGCCCGATTGCGACTCGATGGCAAAGTGGCCATCGTCACCGGTGGCACGCGCGGTATTGGCCTCGCGATCGCGACTACGTTCGCGCGCGCCGGCGCTCGCGTCGTGATCTCCAGCCGCAAGCAGGAGCACGTGGACGCGGCCGTACGGGCGCTGCAAAACGATGGCCACAACGTCGTCGGTGTCGCCGCCAACATGGGAAAAGCCGCTGACGCGCACGCGGTGGCGGCGCGCACGGTCGAGGCGTTTGACGGGATCGACATCATCGTCAACAACGCGGCAACGAACCCGATCTTCGGACCGCTGCAACAGGCTAACGACGACGCGTTCGACAAAATCTTCTCGGTCAACCTGAAGGGACCGCTCGAGCTCTGCCGGACGGCCCACAGCGTGATGGCGCAGCGTGGTGGTGGCTCGATCGTGAACATCTCGAGCATCGGCGGCGTCTCACCCGAAGCGGGCCTGGGATTGTACAGCGTGTCGAAAGCCGCCCTGATCTCACTGACCAAAGTGATGGCGCAAGAGTGGGGCGCTGATGGGATTCGCGCCAACGCTATCTGTCCGGGACTCATCAAAACCAAGTTCTCGCAGGCGCTCTGGCAGGACGCGCACATTTCGCATCAAGTGCTTGGACATCAGCCAATTCGGCGCATCGGAACGCCCGATGATATTTCCGGGCTCGCGCTCTTTCTGGCGTCGGATGCGTCGTCGTATTGCACCGGCAGCGTGTACATGGCCGATGGCGGGTACCTCTCGTGAGCGACGGCGCTGCGATGACCCCGACTGTCGATGCGCTGCTGGCCATTGCGCGGCGCTTTGTGATGCTTGAGCTGGTGCCGCGCGAGGCCGAACTGTTGCCGTTGCCGTGGGCGGAGTTGGAGCCGCGACTCGCGGCGCTGCGCGAACGCGCGAAAATATTGGGGCTCTGGGCGCCGTATCTGCCGCACGCCTACGGCGGACGCGACATGCCGCTCGATGCCTATGCGCGTTTGTCAGAAGTGCTCGGCTGGACGCCGTTCGGACACTATGTCTGTAACTGTCAGGCGCCCGATGTCGGCAACATGGAATTGCTGCTGCAATTCGGCACGCCGGAGCAGCAGGCGCAGTATCTCGCGCCGCTCGCGGCGGGTGCCATTCGCAGTTGTTTCGCCATGACGGAGCCCGAGAATGCGGGTTCCAATCCGACGATGCTTTCGGCGCTGGCCGTGCGCGATGGCGACGATTTCATCGTCACCGCGCACAAGTGGTTTACGTCGAGTGCCGACGGGGCCGCGTTCGCTGTGGTCATGGCCATCACCGATCCGGACGCGGAGAAGGCGCATCAACGCGCGAGTCAGATCATCGTGCCGATTCCGCGGCCGGGCTATCAGTTAATTCGGAATATCTCGGTCATGGGCGATGTCGGTGGCGGCTGGGCCAGTCACGCTGAAGTGATGTTCGATCGTGTGCGTGTACCCGCAACGAATCTGCTGGGGCCGCAAGGCGCCGGCTTCGCGCTCGCGCAAGAGCGTCTTGGTCCCGGACGCATTCACCACTGCATGCGCTGGATCGGCATTTGCGAGCGTGCATTCGACTTGATGTGTCGTCGGGCGGTAGCGCGGGAGATGGCGCCGGGTGAGCCGCTCGCGACCAAACAGGCCGTACAGTTTTGGATCGCCGAGTCGCGGATGGAAATTCACGCGTCGCGGCTGATGGTGCTCGATGCCGCGTCGCGCATCGCCAGAGAAGGGCAGGAGGCCGCGCGCGAAGAGATAGCGTATATCAAAGTGTTCGTGGCTGGCACCTTGCAGCGCGTGCTCGATCGCGCGATTCAGGCGCATGGCGCGCTCGGCATGACCGATGATACTCCGCTCGCGTGGTGGTATCGGCACGAGCGCGCGGCGCGCATCTACGACGGAGCCGACGAAGTGCACAAAACGGTCATCGCCCGTCGCGCGCTCAAGCCGTATCTGACGCAGGCGTCGCGCGCGTGAGCGGAGCCGAACGCGACACGATCAGCGTGCGCGACGGCGAGGCGATTGATGTCGCCGCCCTTCGGACGTGGCTTGCGAAGGCCGCGCCGGAACATGTGCCGGCCGGCGCCCTGATCGACGTGCGACAGTTTCCGGCGGGGTTTTCCAATCTCACGTACCTCGTCACCATCACGAGTGAAGATGGTGCGCGCGCGTACGTCTTGCGGCGGCCGCCGCGCGGAGTGAAGCCGGGCATCGCGCACGACATGCTGCGCGAACACGGCATTCTTGCGGCGCTGCATCCGCTGGGTATTCCGGTGCCGCGGCCGATCGCACGTTGCGATGACGTGAGCGTCCTCGGCGTGCCGTTCTACGTGATGGAGTTCGTGGACGGCGTGATTTTGCGTGGACCGATGCCGTCCGGACTGCGCGCTGATGACGGCACATCAAGCGGCGTACTGCGCGCGCTGTCGGAAACGTTTGTGAAGACATTGGCGCAATTGCACGCCGTCGATGTCTCGACGGGGCCATTGTCGACGCTTGGACGCCCGGACGGCTACGTGCAACGACAGGTCGAAGGCTGGACCAAGCGTTGGGTGGCGTCGCAAACGGGATCGGTTGCCGAGATGGACTACGTCGCGCAGTGGTTGGCGTCCAATCGTCCGGCCGAGAGCAGCGTGGCACTGGTCCACAACGATTTTAAGTTCGACAACCTGGTGCTCGATCGTGCGTCAATGACGCGTGTCGTCGCGATTCTCGATTGGGAGATGTGCACGATTGGCGATCCGCTGATGGATCTTGGCACGTCGCTGGCGTATTGGGTCGAGGCCGCCGACGCGCCGGTGTTCCGTTCGCTTGGGCTGGGCGTCACGGCACTGCCGGGCAGCTTTACTCGCGCGCAGTTGGTGCAGGCGTACGGCGACGCGACCGGACGCGACGTCAGCAACGTAGCGTTCTACTATGCGTTTGGTCTGTTCAAGGTTGCCGTCATCGCGCAGCAAATCTACGCGCGCCACGTGCAAGGGCTCACGGCCGATCCGCGCTTCGGTGCGCTCGGCGCCGTCGTTGCGGCGATGGGCGAGCACGCGCAACGCGTGGCAGAACAGGGCGTGCTCTGAGTTTGCCCGTTGTGTCGACGCTGCAGATTCGCCTCAAGCGTCATCCCGATGATTCGGCGAGTATCACCTGTACGCGCGCCGATGGTTCGGTCACGTGGCAGCGCCAGAGCGGCAAACTCGGGATGGTGTTCCCGCCACACGATCTCACGCACTACGCGGTCGAATCGGTACTCGGCTGCACGCAGGCGTTCTACGGACTATTGGCGCGGGGGTGGGAAATTAGTGACTTCGCCAAGCCGTGGCCGCGCGGTCCGGTGCCGGCTGAAGCGATCGAAGTCGAGATTCTCGTTGGCTGCTTCGACGCGCAGCGGCGTGATGCCTTCTCCACCGGGAACCGTCGGTGGAACGCCGAAGAATTTCGCGCGCATTGCACACAGTATGTGGGCGCGCAACGTGCGGCGAAGCACCAAGACATCGCCATGCCTCGCGAGCTCTCGCAGGCGCAGTTGGATGAGATCTGCGATGTGCGGGATGCGTTGCTGCGGCGGTGGTTTGACGTCGGCGCAAAGGACGACATGATGCTGACCTTTCCGGCGGGGGACATTCCTCCCGGCGAAAAAAATCCGGAATGAGGGACGAATGCTCGTGCAAGAAGTGACACGCGTGCCAGCAGTGAAACGGTGATTCTGTTGCGCACGAGGTGACGCCGTCGGATAATTGCGGTCATCCGTCCGCCATGGTATCCCGACAGACCCACGCAAGATGAAGAAGCGACTCCTTCTCGCGCTCGCACTGCTGCTGCCGCTTCGGGCACATGCACAACTGTTGACGTCGATAAGCGCCAACGCGAAGACGATTACGTCGTTCGCCGGGATCTGCGGCCAAGCGCAATTGTGCGTTCCAACTGGTCCACTGCAAGTTGGTGCGTCGGGTTACGCAGTGACCCTGTTACCTAGCTTCCTCGACCCCGACCTCGGCCCGGTGCCCACGGGCGGCTTTGCGGGAAACGGATCGGCGCTCTACGGCTTCGGCACTAACGGAATCTGGGACGGCGCGCCCGGCGGATTCTTGGGGACAAACGTCTCAGGCACCGAAGTGAACCTCACGCTCACCTTCGGATTCGCGGTGTCCGAGATTGGCGCGTTTATGAATTACGTTCCGGGCGGCGCTACAGCTTTGATCAGGGCGCTCGACTTCAACGGCAATGTGCTCGACCAATTTGACCTGTTGCAGTCCGCGCCCATCAGCACGCCAGGTGCCTTCAATGGCGGCGCCTTTCGCGGGATTCGACGGACTCAGAACGACATTTACGGGTTCTCGTTCACCGGCAGCTTTCTCGCCGCGCGCGACCTGCAAGTCGTGACTACGGCGCCCGAGCCGTCGACCTTTGTGCTGACGGCGGCGGGAGTGCTGCTGGTGGCGGCGGCACGCCGCCGCCACCAGACGTCGCGCGCCTAAGCGAACACCTCGAAAATTCCGGCCGCGCCCATGCCGCCGCCGATGCACATCGTGACCATGCCGTAGCCACCACCGCGACGTCGCAGTTCGTGCAGCAATTGCGTGGTGAGTTTGGCGCCGGTCGCGCCAAGCGGGTGCCCGAGTGCGATCGCGCCGCCATTCACGTTGATGATGTCGGTGGGCATGTCGAGCTCTTTGATGACCGCGAGTGCCTGTGCCGCAAACGCTTCGTTGAACTCGATCAGCTTGAGATCAGCGAAGGTGAGCCCCGCGCGCTTGAGCGCTTTGGGAACGGCAACGATCGGCCCGACACCCATGATGTCGGGGTCAACACCACCGGTGGCAAAACTCACAAAGCGCGCGAGCGGCTTGATGCCCAGTTCTTTGGCGCGCTCGGCGCTCATGAGCAGCACCGCGGCCGCGCCATCAGAGTACGGACTCGCGTTGCCGGCGGTAACGGACCCCGTCGGCACAAACGCCGGGCGAAGTTTGCCAAGACCTTCAAGCGTTGTGTCGGCGCGTGGACATTCGTCCGTCGCAAAGGCGATGTCGGTAACGGTCTTCGTCGCGCCCTTCCATGCGTACTTCTTGGTGGCGACAGGAACGATTTCCGACGCGAACACTTTGTTGGCGAGCGCCACGGCGGCCTTCTGCTGGCTGGCAAACGCAAACTGATCTTGCTGTTCGCGCGAGATGTCCCATCGCTTGGCCACACGCTCGGCGGTGAAGCCCATGCCGATGTAACTCTCGGTGATTTCCGGCGACAAGCGCGCGTTGTAGCCCGACATCGGCACCTGCGACATCATCTCGATGCCACCCGCCATCACGGTGTCTCCGACGCCCGCAATAATCGCCTGCGCCGCGTACGCGACCGACTGCAATCCCGACGAACAGAAGCGATTGATCGTCGCTGCGGATGTGCTCACCGGCAGGCCGCCACGCAACCATGCCAGTCGCGCGTGATTGAGTCCCTGCGATGCTTCGGGCATCGCGCATCCCCACTGCACATCCTCGATGCCGGCCGGATCGATGCCGGCCCGCGCGATCGCTTCCTTCATCACCGTCGACGAGACATCGACCGGATGTACACCGGCCAACGCTCCGTCAGCTTTGCCGCGCGCCACCGCTGTGCGCACCGCGCTGACGATCACCACTTCCGTCATGGTCTTCTCTCCGTAGTGAGCGCGCGCATCAGTTGCGCAGCGGTTTGCCGGTCTTGAGCGTGTGCGCGATGCGTTCCTGCGTTTCCTTGGTGCCCAGCAGGCTCAGGAACTGTTCGCGCTCGAGGTCGAGCACGTCCTGTTCGCTGACGTCGCGTGGTGTACCGTCACCGCCGCAGAGCACGTAGGCGATCGCACGACCAACGCGCACGTCGTGCGCTGAAGCCTGGCCGGCCTCCTTCGCCGCCCACAGGGCATACTCGAGATTACCCAACCCCTCGCGGCCGAGCGCACGCACCGTGCGTTCGATCGGCGGCAGGTATCCCGGCGCGAGATCGAGCACACGCGCTTTGGCATCGGCAATCTGATGATCGCGATTCATGCTGATGCGATCGCGACTGTTCAGGAATCCGTACGCGCGCGCTTCGAACGCCGACGTACTCGTGGTCGCGAACGCGATCAGCTTGAAGGCGCGCTTCACGGCGGCGAAGTAGTCGACCTCTTCGTAGTTCGACAACTCGCCGGTGAATCGCATCAGCAGTTCTTTGGTACCGCCACCGCCAGGCAGGAGGCCAACGCCCGCTTCCACGAGGCCCAGATACGTCTCGGCGTGCGCCTGAACCGCATCGGCGTGCAGCGTGAACTCGCAACCGCCGCCGAGTGCCATGCCGGCCGGCGCGACAACGACCGGGAACGGCGCGCGACGGATAGACATCACGCTATCCTGAAATGCTTTGCACGAGGCCGCGATGTCATCCCACGCACCGGCCGAAATCGCGAACGACACGAGCGAGAGGTCGGCGCCGACGCTGAAGGCGCGCGCATCTTCGTTGCCGATGACGAGACCGTTGAAGCCCAGTTTTTCAACTTTCTTGATCGCGCTCTCAAGACCTTTGAGTACACCCTCGCCCAACGAATTCATCTTGCTGCGGAATTCGAAGCACGCGACGCCATCACCGAGGTCGATCAGGCGCGACAGTCCGTTGTCATCGAGCACACGACCGCTCGCCGCGAGTCCGGCCAGCGAAATGCGACCGGGAATGCCCGGAATCGCCTCGTAGTGGCCGTCGTACGTGAGATACTCGCCGTTTTTGTAAAAGCTGCCGCTGGCACTCTGCAGCAGTGTCGGAATGTCGTCGCCACGCGCGGTGAATTCGCTCTGCAACCAATCAAGTCCGAGCGCATCCATGATCTGAAACGGACCGGCTTCCCAACCGTAACCCCACTCCATCGCGCGATCGATCGCGACGATGTCGAACGACAATTGCGAGGCGAGCGTCAACGTGTAATGCGCGGCATCGAGCAGATGATCGCGCAGGAACGCGCCCTGTGCGCCCGGCAACGCTTTGGCGGCCGGCATGCGCTGTGCAATCGGGAGCCGAATTGCTTGTCCTATGTCGCCGCCTTCGAGGCGCTGCTGCGGTACGTACGACTTGGACTTCCAGTCGTACGTCAGGGTGCCGGTTTTGGTCTTGGTGTAAAATCCGCCACCGGTTTTGTCTCCGAGCTTGCCTTGTGAAACCAATTCGAGCATCCACTCGGGGAGTGCGAAATCTTCACCCGTTGCGCCGCCGATTCCCTTCGTGACGTGCGCCAGGACGTCGAGCCCGGACAGATCGCCGGTGCGGAACGTTGCCGTGCGCGCACGTCCGATGAGCGATCCGGTGAGACCATCGACCTCGTCGATGGTCAATCCATGTTGCTGCATGCGCCGCATGGTACCGACCATGCCGTACACACCGAGTCGGTTCGCAATGAAGCCCGGGACATCCTTCGCAATGACGATGCCCTTACCGAGTGTACGCTCGGCGA
Source organism: uncultured Gemmatimonadaceae bacterium (assembly GCA_966096095.1). GTDB lineage: Bacteria > Gemmatimonadota > Gemmatimonadetes > Gemmatimonadales > Gemmatimonadaceae > Gemmatimonas. The sequence goes on from CBHTUR010000001.1 coordinate 237,539, forward strand.
ATTCGCGCATCGCGCCAATCACTGCGGGATCTGTTTCCGGCGTCGGAATGATCTCCAGCAAGTGCATGTAGCGCGGCGGATTGAAGAAGTGCGTTCCGAGGAAGCGCCGACGGAACCTCTCACCTCGCCCGGCGAGCAGCACCGACATCGGAATTCCTGACGTGTTCGATGAGACAATCGCGGTGGGCTTCATCAGCGCTTCAATGCGCGCGAAGAGCTGCTGCTTGGGCTCCGGCAGCTCGACAATGGCTTCGCAAATCCAGTCGCACTCAGCGAGCCACGTCAGGTGGTCTTCTGTGTTACCGACGCGCACGCGTTGCAGCGCGGCCGCTTCCATGAACGAGGCGGGCTTGGATTTCGCGGCCTTGGCGAGGCCGTTCTTGGCTGGAGCGCTGCGATTGGGCGACTTGGGGTCAGCGTCGCCGGGGATATCGAGCAGCACGACACGGCAACCCGCCGACGCGGCGAGGGCGGCAATCCCGCTCCCCATCGCGCCGGCGCCTACCACGCCGACGGTCGTCACGCGCATTCGAAGAACTCTCCGCAGAAGGGATGGCGAAAGTTCCTGCACGAACGCGCGGGGGGGAAGGGGGCCGGGCAAAAAATATGACGCTGCCGTCGCATTTGGCCGCCCCCCGGCCCAGCGGCATGGCTACGGGTTAAACCAATAGCTGAGCTTCAACAGCAGCGTATTGAGCGGGCGGGCGCCAAAAAGGTCGCGCACATCGCGCCCGGGGACAAAGCGGCCCGGATTGAGCGCGTCCTGTGCGCGGCCCTGCTGCCAGACGAGAAAGAGCGTGCTGGCGGGGCGATACTCCCAACGCACGACGGCGTTGGAGTTGAACTGCTTCACGTTGAACCCGGCTGGCACCGTCGTGCGAAAGCTGCCGAAGCGGGCGTCGTACTGATCGGCGCGGGCATCGCGCAATTCTCGCCAGTTGCTGTAGTCGCCCGTGGTCACGAACGGCTGCAGGTAGAGCTGAACCGACAGCGTGGGCGTCGCGGTCCAGTTGGCGCGCGAGGTGACGGTGAAGATGTGCTGATGCAAGCGGGCGAACGTGTAGTGCGTGGTGTCGCTGAGCAACGCGCCGTAGTTGGCAATCCACTGCTGATCGTTCGTCACTTCATCGTATGTCAGCGCGAGCCCGGTGGAGAACCGGCTGGCCACGCGCACGTCGGCGCCCAGATCGCTGCCACGATACCACGAGCGGCCGTTGTCGCTGGTACCAACGCGCCACGCGCCGCGCGGCACCAGCGACGGGCGCGGATCACCCACGATGTCGAACCGAATGCCGTATTTGGGTGACTGTCGGAGTGCCGGACCGCCGCGTGCGCAGCTCACGCAGTTCGTGCCGCCAACGTCGCTGATCGACGACGTGATCGCACCGCCCCAGTTATTGTGCAACGTCCCGCTGGTGTGAATCGACAGCGTCTGCGCTGACAGCAGACCACCGGTGGTCCAGTGTGATTCGAACGATGTCGTTGAAAACGCCGAGCGCAGGAGCGCCGACGGGCGCAGCTGCGTCAGGTCGAACTGCTGACGGAACATCACGTCGTTGACGAGGTTCACAAAACCGAAGTCGTTCATTTCGACTCCGGCCGATGCATAGCGAATCACGTTCTCGTAGCGCGTGCGTCCGCCAATCTGCTTAATGCCGGTCGAAAACACGCCGCCACCGAGCGAGGTGCGCGTGGAGTCGTACGTCTCGTCATGGTCGGGGCGCTGAAACAGATGCACGCTGTTGCGCTGCGTGAGCGCGATGGCTTGCGCAGTGCCGTCCACGCGATTGCCCGCGCCGTACGCCATCCACTCCCACCGATCGCGCGCAAAGCGGTGATATCCTTGCAGCAGCAGCGTCGTCGCGGAACGGCGCAGCAGTTGGTCGGTGTATGCATCGTTCTGTCGACGCACGTCCGTCAGCTCAAAGCCGAACTGAGAGCGGCCGCCGCGCATCTCGCGAAGGCCGCGCGCCACGAGGTAGTTGGTTTGCGGTTCGATGGTGCTGCCACCGATACCCCGTACCCGTTGCGTGTTGGCGTTCACCAAACCAAACGCCACGCCGTTGTCGAATCGGCCAGTGAGTTTCGCTGCGGCGGTGATGTTCGAAAATGCCGGATCAGCGGCGTTGCTCCGCAACTGCGGCGAACGGCCGATGCGGCGCGTGTAGAAGATGCCTTCGCAGGGGCCGTTGCACTTGTACAGCCCCGCGCCTTCCTGGAAGAACGGGCGACGCTCGTCGAAGCGAATCTCAAACGCGCTCAAGTTCAACACGGCGGGATCGGCCTCGACCTGGCCGAAATCCGGATTCACGGTGGCATCGAGCGTGACGTGCGAGCCGAGACCGGCTTTGAGATCGAGGCCGGCCGTGATTTGTCCTTTATCGCCGCCAGCCGTGACGGCCGGGTTCGGAACACGTTTCGTGACCGAATACGGCAATAGCTCGAGTCGACGCGGCGTGCCCAGTTCTTCGAGGCCCGTGAGCGTGCCGAGCTGCGACATGAACGTGCGACGCGACATGCGGTAAACCGGCCAGGAGTCGCGCTCGTTCAACCGCGCAATATCGCGCCACACCGCGAAACCGAATTCCTGTGCGTCCTTCGCGGTGAAGCGCAGTTGACTGAGCGGCACGCGGAACTCGGCGACCCATCCCAAGCTGTCGACGCGTGTCGCGACATCCCACACGCCATCCCACGTCAGGTCCTCGATGTTGTCGCTGTAGATGGAGTAGTCGCGTTTGACCCCGGCCGGGTTCACGGCCATTTCGACGCCGCTGCGTCGGTCGTGATACGCATCGATGACGATCTTCAATTGATCGCTGGATGTTTTCACATCGCGCCGACTCAACAACGACACGATGCTATCCGGATGCGGATCGAACGCTCGCACGACCGCATACAAGTTGCGATCGTCGTAGGCAACGCGCGCTTCCGTACGGAAGGTGGGCGGTAGATTCTCGCCCGGATCAAACTGCCGGAAGTCGCTGGCCGCTGGCGCCGACTTCCAGACCGCATCGTCATCGCGACCATCGAGCACCGGTGGCGTGTGCGCACGAACGGCGCGCATGGTGGTGGTGCCGACAAACGTCGTGTCGCTCGACGAGCGCGTTGGCGCGGGAGTTTGGGCGAATGAGGCACACGGCGCGAAAGCAATCGCAGCCAATAACCGGGCAGGAAGACGTAGCATGCGCGAAAGTTCGCCAGTGCGGGACGAACGGGAAAGCGGTCGCCACGCGAAACTGGACACTCTGCCGCAACCGACTCACATTGTCACACGTGTACCAATCGTTCTCCGCTAGAGAACCTCCGGAGTACCTATGAGTTGGCCTATGTCAGTCTCCATGAGTGCACGCGCTTCGCGTTGGTCCCTGCGGGCAGCCGCGCTCGTTGCGTTGCAATTGCTTTTGCCGGCGTTCGCGCGCCCGCAAGGACCGCCGACTGACGCGACGAGCGCTGCGCAGGCGAAGTCTGACTCGCTCGCGCAACGCGAACGCGAGTTGTCCCATCAGACACGCGTACAGGCACGTGAACGCGCCGCTCGTGGAGATACAGCGTCGGCGGTCGAAATGCTGCGTGTCGCCGCCGCGGCGTCGCCGCAAAATGCCGAACTCTGGCACGATCTCGGCGTACTGCTTTCGGCATGGATCAAGCCGTACTGGCGAAAAGGCAGCATGCCGTCAAACGTCGTACCGCGCTTTGTCATCGCCGATAGCGCACTCGCGCGCGCGATGCGTTTGGCACCTGATAGCGCGACGTACGCGATTGACTACGGCGACCACCTGTACAACACCAATGCGTGGAATCTCGTCCGGGCCAACGCGATTCAGGCCGACGCGGTTGACCGCGCGGAGCGGACGGGCGATACCCTTTCGCTGACCCAGAGCGCCGACGCACTCGGTCTCTTTCTCTGGCGCCGATACGAAACCCTCTCGAGCCGACGATTCGAAATCTCGGCGCTCGGCCTGAGCGTGTCCGATTTCGCTGGCTCACCGTGGAAATCACACCAGATGTTTGACGACGCCACGCGACCGTGGCGTCCGCCGCTCGGCGAAGGCTTGTACGTCGAGGCCGAGCGCGCGTTTGCGAAGGCGCGCTCGGCCAGCGTCGACAACGAGTTGGCGTTCCGGCACGCGGCGATGCTGCTGGCGCAACGCAATCGGTGGGAAGAACTCGCGTCGATGGCGGCGGAGCGCGTGAAACAGCGACCGGCGCAATTGTGGCCGTGGCTTTCGCTCGCGTTGGCGGAACAGCGCCGCGGTCGATCGACTGCGGCCGACGTTGCGTTCGATTCCGCGATGTCGCGCATTCCGGCGGAGGAGCGAGCGCGCCTTTTCTCGCTGAATCGACTTTTACCCACGGGGCGCGAGAAGTTTTTCGATACCCTGAGCGTCGCCGCGCGGTCGCAGCTCACTGACGTGTACTGGAGCCTCGCGACACCGACGTTGCTCACCGAGAACGCGATCGTTGAGAACGAATTTCGCGCCCGCGTGGCCTACTCGGAACTGATGTGGACCAACGAGCAGATGCAGGTGCACGGGGTTGATTCCGACCGCGGTGAGGTGCTGGTGCGTTGGGGGCCGCCTGATGAAGAGTGGACGGTGAAGGAGGGATTGACGTCCGTTGCGCAGGTATGGTGGCTGTACCGCGCGACCGGAATGATCTTCCTGTTTAACGCGACGGCCACCTACGGCACCGCGACCATCAATCAGGACTTTCGCACGTTTATTCTTGAGCCCAACAAACAGAAACGACCGGCGCTCTGGAACAACCTGCCAGCCTATCGCAACGGCATCGACAGTCTTCCCGCGCAAATCGCGCGGTTCCGCGGTACCACCGATTCTATCGACGTCGCCGCCTTCGGCGCGTTACGACTCGGTACGTTGCATCGCGGCGCACCGACGGACACCTCACTGCTCAAGACGGGAGTCTTCGCCGTCGATGGTCGAGGCAAGGTCCGTCAGAGTCAGGTCAATACGGAACGAAATGCGGTCCGTGATACAAACGTCATCGACGCGCGATCGTGGAGCACCCGCGTACCAACGAGCACGGCGCTCCTGCGCATCGAAGCGTATGATGAAGACGCGAACCGCATCGCGCGTGCGATACGCGAAACTGGGAGTTTCCGCACCAGCGGCTTCGGTGTCAGTGATCTCTTGATCGGATCCACCATCGAACCCATCGCGGGGCGCGCCCGCACGCGCTGGCGCGATTTCGCCATCAGCCCAATCGCCGGCAACGTGTTTCAGGCGGGCAAGCCGCTGGATCTCCTGTGGGAGGTCTACGAACCCGCGGTGCTAAGCGGCAAATCGTCGTTCCGCGTGACGCTCACGGTGCAGCGCGTCGAGCCGACAGGACTCACCGGGATCGCGACCAAGATCGTCGGCGGCATCAAGGACGCTGTGCTGCGCACGAGTACCACCAATCGCGTCAGCGTGCAGTACGATCGCACCACCGATCCGCAGCCGATCTCCGTCGAAACGCTCCGCCTTGACCTCGGCACCGCGCGACCCGGCAGGTATCAACTCACACTGGTCGTCACCGATCTGCACGCCAACACGAGCGTCACATCAACGCAGCCGTTCGTGCTCGAAAGCCGATAGCGGCCCCGTCGCGCTACGCTTGCTGCGCCGGATTGTAGCCCAGCACGCCCTCGTAGTACGACCGCATTCGCGCTATCCCGGCGTCGACATCGTCTTCGTCGGGCATCGTCGTCGGACCGATGCGAATCACTTTCGTCGGCCAATCAAATGCCACGCACACAATGGGAACGTGCGCGCCCTTGGCCACATGCCAGAATCCCGTGCGCCAATTGTCTACCCGTTTGCGCGTGCCCTCGGGCGCCAGGACCAACGCGAACTGCGCGTTGGTTCGAAAGCCCGCAAGCGTATTCTCGACGGCGTTCGAGCGATTGTGGCGATCAACGGGAATGCCGCCGTTGGCGCGCATGAACCAACCAAGTGGGGGCAGAAACAACGTGTCCTTGCCCCACCAGTGCGCATCGAGACCGAGCGCCCACTTCGCGGCGAGCCCCACGGGGAAATCCCAATTCGATGTATGCGGCGCCACGATCGCCACAAACTGCGGGATGTCGGGCCACGTGCCTTCAAAGCGCCAACCGGCACGCTGCAACAGCCAGTAGCCCAGTCGACGCAGCAGTGTGCCCCGCGTTTGCGGGACCTGCGGACCAAGGCGCCATGAGGCACCGCTTGTCCCGTCTGACGGAGTCACGGGAGCACGCGTCGCGTCGGGTCCCTCGGCGCTGGCGGGGGTCGGGTTCGGGGCGTTCATTTCTCGCATGACTCAACGCATGACTCAACCGGCCGCACCCGCGATGCGCAAGTGCGCCGCCCTCGAACACACCTTGGCCGTCGGCGTCGCGCTGGCGGCGAGCACCTTCTGCATTTCCGCGCCGGCTATCGCGCAGCCCGTTGGTGAGGGGCCGCTCGTGCTGCGGGCACCCTCCAGCGCGCGTGTGCTCGGCATGGCCAACGCCGGTATCTCGTCCAACGACGGCGACGCGATGTTTTACAACCCGGGAATGCTCGCGTCGTCGCGCGGCTTCGCGCTGTCGATGCAGCGATACGGGAGCAACGCAACGTCCGGTGCCATGGCGACGACGGCGACATCGGGGTCGACGACTCTTGGAATTGGCGTCCAGTATTTGTCGTACGGGGCACCGCGCGGAGCCGACTACGACGCCGTCGTGCATAGCGGTACTTCGCATCTCACGGATCATGGCGACGTCAGCGCCACCAGCGCGGCGGTGACGCTCGGACTCGCGCGCACCATCAAAGGCCAGCGACTCGGCGCGAATCTCAAGTACCTCGATGAACAAGTCGGCGCCGCGCACGACGGCGCGTTTGCCGTCGATGTTGGCTACGCCAAGGCACTCTGGCGCGGCACGCTCGGCGTAACGGCCCAGAATCTCGGCGCAGGCCTGCACATCGACGGCGTTTCCGGTCGTCTGCCGACACGAGTGGGCGTGGGGTATGGTGGCTATCAAACCATCGCCACGGCGTGGGACATCGGCGCGCAAATGGCACTCACCGTGGAAGGTGATTGGTTTGTGCGTCCGGCGGGCGGCATTGAAGTCGTCTATGTGCCAATCGATGGTTTCTCCATCACCTTTCGCAACGGCTATCGCTTGCCGCGCGAAAAGGACGAATCGCTCGTGACGGCGGGGCTTGGCATCACGCTCGATCGCTATTCGCTCGACTACGCCATCGAACCGATGCGTGGCGGACGCCCCGTATCACATCGTCTCGGTGTACGATTGCGCTGAGTCGCAATCGCAAAAACCGAAACACGAGCGCCGCAGATACAAAGCAAAAGCGGGAAGACACCAATCGGCGTCTTCCCGCTTCTGCATCCCACTCCACCGCCCCTCCGCGGTGGGCCCTACACCTCGGTGCGCTGGGCGCGTCTGCTTACTGACAGGTCGGGCGACCGACCGGCAGCGGCAGTGAGCACGTCTTGCTGGTGCCGTCCTGCGTGATGACCAGTGTGGCCGTAGCCGAACCGTTGTAGGTGATTACTTCGCGGCGCGTCGACGTCGTGGTTGTGCCGCCACTCGACATCACCACCTTCATCGAGCGAGTAACCGAGCCGGCCGTCGGATACGTTGGGCGTCCGTTCTCAACCGGGATCTTCAAACCGGACGTCGTATCGCCCATCGTGCGCTGCGCGGTGAACGCCACGCCATCGCGCGTCTTGCCAGAGGAATTCTCGGAGCCCTGCGCGGTGCCATCGACCGTGCGCAGCGTGCTGCCTACGGCGAGTCCCGTCACCGTCTGATCGGACGAGTTTGAAACCACCGCGGTGACACTGTCGCGACGCGTTACCGTGCCGGCGGCCGTCACTCGCGAACGAATGGAGTTGGTCGTCGAGTCGATTTTCGATTGCGTGGCGCCAGCCGCCGACTTGAGCGTCAGCGTGCGAGTGATCGTGAGTCCGTTGCGAGTCACCGCCGGGCACACGAGATCGGCACCTGTGAGTGTGCAGCTCGAAAGATCTTCGCTGCGACCAAACGGACCGGCGAACGGTCCGCGTCCTGCCGCGATGCCGCCGATGAACTCGGGGCCCATGCCACCACCCATGAAGGCGCCCATGCCTGGTCCGCCGGGGCCGCCGCGGCCACGACCGCCCGGGCCGTGCTCTGGCTGCCAGGGCAACCCACCGGCCGCATCGGCGCCAAAGCTGCTCGAGACTTCGTTGAAGCCGGCCGTCGCGGTGGAGAACGCGCTGCCCAGCGTGACGAGATTCGGCGACGTCGAGTCGTTGCACGCGGCGAGGCCGACGAGCGCCGACGCGAGCGCAACGGAAAGCGGACGAATGTGCTTCATGGTGGAGTCCTCAGTGCGGTCGAAGCGAGTGGTGGCGTGGGTCGCCACATCAGATCGGATGTTCGAGCTAGGGAACACCGCTGCCTCTCCCAACCCTACGTCCGACTGGGACTAAACGCTATCCCGTTCCGGCATGAACGGCGCCAGACGCTCGCGAAGCATCCGCAGCGCTCGACTCATATTGGCCTCCACGGCTTTCACCGAGACGCCCAGCTGTTCGGCAATTTCACTGTAGCGCAGCCCGCGCTCGCGGCTCATGACGAACACCTCGCGTGTCCGCGGCGGCAACCCGGCAATGGCCTCGGTGAGCGCGACCTGAAGATCGCTGGTATGAACGTGCGCATCCGCATGCTCGGCGGGCTCGCTCAACGCCTCGACGTAGACGGCGCTCTTCTTTTGCACGGCCAGATGCCGAAGATGATTGAGCGCGCGATTTCTCACCGCCTGCATGAGATATCCGGCTACGCTGCTGTCAGGCGCGAGCGCCTCGCGACGGCGCCACAACTCGAGAAACACGTCCTGCGACAGTTCTTCAGCGACGCCCTGATCGCGAAGTACGCGATTGGCGGAACGCACGACTGGCTCATACCACTGGCGAAAGATCGCGTCGAACGCGGCATGATCTCCGCCCCGCAGGCGGGCCAGCAATTCGCGGTCTTTCGGATCTGACACGTCGAGAGGCAGAGGGTCCAGGAATCGGCGCGGTGTCATGGAGGGCATGACACGCGAGTCGCGCGAACCCCACATGTCGCGCTCATCCGCCGCGCGACACATCGGATTCGTCCGGTAGCTTAGGTATACTATACCCGTTCGCGCCCTTCCCGGTGGGGGGTAGGGTGCGCCGGACCATCCGTGTTTTTCAGGCATGCACGACGATTCCCGTCACCCCGACATGCGCAATCAGGAGCTCGACTGGGACGCCTTTTCCCGCTTTGTGGCAGGAGAAAGCGATCGAGCCGAGGCTCAATCGATGGAGGCGTGGCTTGCCGCCCATCCTGATGACGCTGTCGTGGCGGAGCTTGTTAAGACGCACGCTATGCGGGCGGACCAGTCGGCCGCCGTGTCGGTCGATGTCGAGTCCGCGCTGAGCCGAGTCCGGTCGCAATTCGACGCGCCGTCGCTGACCGTTGTTCGCGGCGGGGCGCCAAAGGTCGCCAACGCAACAATGCCCTCCGCCCGCACGCCCTCTGGCCGCAAGTATTGGGTGGCGGCCGCAGCGGTTCTGGTTACCGTGGTGGGGGTGCAGGCTTGGCGTAGCGGGCAGAGCACGGGCAACGATGTTCGCACGGTCTCGACCGCGGTCGGGCAACTCGATACGGTGGCACTCTCCGACGGCAGTAAGGTCATGCTCGCGCCGGGAAGCACCTTGCGTGTGGCCGCCGGATTCGCGTCCGGCGAACGGTCTGTCACGCTCGAAGGCGCGGCGTTCTTTGAGGTGCAGCATGACACGGCCCACCCGTTCACCGTGCGAGCCAATGACGCGGAGATTCGCGACATCGGCACCGCGTTCTCGGTGAACACCGACGCGCGCGGAGGGGTATCCGTAGCAGTAACGCACGGCGCGGTCGCGCTTCGCGCGGTGGCGGATCGTTCAGCCGGAGTGTCCGCATCCAGCCCCGCTGACGCAGCGGTCGAGCTGCACGCCGGCGATCGTGGCACAATCAATCGGGGAACCGTGGCGGTGAAGCGTGGCACGGTCACGATGGATGATATCGCGTGGACGCACGGTCAGCTTTCGTATCGCGATACGCCGATGTCCGATGTGCAGGCGGATCTCAAGCGGTGGTACGGCATCAATCTCGAAGTCGCCGACTCATCTCTCGCCGACAAAACCGTGACGATGCCGGCTCAGCCGGACTCGGCTCGCGTGATCAGCATGATCGCCGCAATACTCGGTGCAGACGTCGTGCAGCGCGGTGATACAGTCGTCCTTCACTCGGCGGGACGTAGTACGACACCCTGAGGCGCATGGTGACACAGCAGGGGTTGCGACAGATGCTCGTCGCGGGCGCGATCGTATGCACGATCGTGCCCGTCGCGTCAGCGTACCCACTGACCGCACTGTCGTCGCCGCGCGCGCACGAAGACGACGTCGTTTGCTCGTCGCGCGTCAACGTGGCCGATCGCGCGTCGCAGTGGGCGGCGCCGCTTGATCGCATCGTCAGCGTCAAATTTCCCGAAGGCATGCTGCGGGACGCGCTCGACAAAGTTGCCAGTGTGGCCAAGGTGGAACTGGCGTACAGCAACGAACTGTTGCCGGCCGGAAAACGAGTCTGCCTGACGCTCGATCGGGTGCCCATCGGCGCAGTGCTCGAAACACTGCTGAGCGGCACGACGCTGCGACCAATTGTTGTGGGCAGCACGCAGGTCGTACTCGCGCCGTCCCGACCCATCGCGAATACCGTCGCGATCACGCCAACGATGCGGCGAGCGAGCGTCCTCGATCGCGTGGTGGTGACGGGCACGCCCGACGGCGCGCCTCAGCGCGGCTCGCCATTTGCACTTGATATCATCGATGGCGCGACGTTGGCCAAGCAGCGCGCATCGTCGCTCGGCGAAGCGCTCGATTTGGCCGCGCCGGGTATTTGGACCTGGAGCAGCACGGCGGGCACGCTCGCCGCGCGCTACGGCAGCATTCGCGGCGCCAGTTCGTTTGGCGTCAGCGCGCCCAAGGTGTACCTCGACGGCATCGAAGTCGCCAATCCGCTGCTCGTGACGCAGCTCGATCCATCGCGCGTCGAGCGCGTTGAAATCATTCGAGGTCCGCAGGGGGCGGCGCTGTACGGAGCGGAAGCGATCAGCGGCGTGGTGAACATCCTCACGCGTCACGATGGCGTGGCTGCGGGCACGAGCGCGTTGCAAGTCAGCAGCGTTGCTGGCGTGGCCGCCACGGAGTACGCGCCACGCGATGCGTTCGTGCAGGAACACGCGATCGCCTTGCGTGGGGGTAACGGCAAACGCACCTACGGCCTGGGATTCAATCTCGGCACCGTTGGCGCTTACGTGCCCGGTGCATCAGAGCGGCGCATCCTCGCCGATGGCGACGTGCGCTTCGTTTTTCCGAACGCGGTCGTCACCGGTACATCCCGCTTGTCGATGCAGAAAGCCAATGCCAGCACGTCGCTGGTGTTCGGCGGTGTGCAGTCGCCCTTCAACATGGCGGCGCGGCAGAATGCTGCTGTGAATGACGTGGCCAGCCGCAACAACATGCCGCCCGCGCCAGGCGACAGCAGCGTGCGGCGCAGCGCGAGCGACAGCACGCGCGTCGTGGGAGACAGCGCGAGCGGTCAGGACATGACGCAGTACACCCTCGGCGGCACCGTGACTACGATGCCGTCGCTGCAGTGGACGCACACACTCATTGTCGGCGTCGATGGCTACCGCCTCAAAGGATTGTCGACCGCGGGCTTGCCGATGCCGACGGCCTACGGCAGCAACCTGCTCGATGGTCAGGGCGGCGCCGATCGAGGCACGCTGCGCGCGCGCGCCGTTGGCCGCTTCGATCTGTCGCCGCGGACGATGCTGGCGTTGACCTTTGCCGCTGAGCAGTCGTTCACGCGCGAGCTCGTCGACACGCAGGGACCGGGCAGCGAAGTCAACGTGTCCAACACGCGCTTCGGTGCGAGTGCGGCCGCACTGCCCATCACAACGTCTGCGCAGGCGATCGAAACGCGCTGGGGCAACAGTGGCGGACTCTCGGCGCAGGCCAATCTGTCGTGGCACGACGCGCTCTATCTGGTGGCTGGTGGACGCGCCGAGCGCAGCATCGGATTTACCGATGCCGCTCAACATGCACTCTTGCCGATGCTGGGTGCTGCGTACGTGAAAGATGTCAACGGCGTCGTGTTGAAGGTGCGCTCGGCATACGGCACCGGAATTCGCCCGGCATCGAGTCTCACGCGCGGCGCCACGTGGATGGGACGCGTAATCGCAAACTCGACGCTCTCACTGAACCCGGAATCACAATCCGGTACGGAAGCCGGCTTCGACGTCGTCGCGGGCCGCGCACTCTCGTTTCATGTCACGCGATTCGATCAGCGCGCGTCGGGACTCATTCAACCCGTCGTGGCCGGCACGACGACGTACTACGCGTCGACGGGTCGGACCGTGCGGAACATGACGTACACGCTCGAAAACGTCGGCGCGATCAACAACCGGGGCTGGGAATTGCAGGCGAGCACCGGCGTGCGCGCGCTCACGCTCGCGGCCACGATGTCGATCGTTGACAGTCGCGTGGATCAGCTTGCGCCGGGCTATCGCGGCGATCTGCGCGTGGGCGATCGCATGCTCGACGTTCCGGCACGCACTTACAGTCTGGCCGCGTCGTGGTCCAATCAGCGTTGGGGCGTTACCGGCATGCTCACGCGCGCCGAGGACTGGGTTGGCTACGATCGGGCCGCCATCGGCGAAGCGCTGGTCGACAGCAACCGCGCGCGGGAGCTGATGGGACAGCAACTCCGCCGTTATTGGCTGGACTACGGTGGCATCTCGCGCGTGCGCGCGAATGTGTCGTATCGCTTGGTGCGTGACTGGTCGTTGCTCTTTGGCGGCGACAACCTGCTCAACGTTCAACGCGGCGCGCCCGACAATGCGACGGTAACCGCCGGACGCACTCTTACCTTCGGCCTGCGCACGGGCTGGTAGGCGCTGCTCTCTCCGCACAAAACAACACGGGCGGCCACCGAGATTCGGTGACCGCCCGCGCTGTTTGTGATTGGTTGTTCAGTACTCGATCACGGTGATGCCCGCGGAGTTAATACGAGATGCTCGCGGAGGGAGAGCAGATGGTGCTGCTGCCCGCGTTGCAAACCTTGTAGCTGTAGCTGCCAGCTCCGAGCTTGTTATCGGTGTACTGACCATCGTTAGCCGTTGAGCTCAACTTCACGTTGTTGCGGTAGAGATCGACGTTGGTGGTCGTCGCTCCCGCCCACACGATGTTCGCGGCGTTCCACTTGCCGTTCTTGGTCTTCGACACTGTCATCGTGATGTTCGGCGTCGGGGCCGGCGTCGGCGGCGGTGGCGTCACCGTGGTGGTGTCGCTCGGCGGCGGCGGCGGCGGGGGCAGTGGCGCGGAACTCGTGCCAAAGGCGGCGTTGAGCAACAGGTTCGGCGAACCCGTGCCGACCGACGCAACGACGTTCTGCGTGGCGCTGTCGACGATGGCCTGACGCACCTGCGCCGGCGTATACGTCGGATTCGCGCCGAGGATCAATGCCGCCACGCCAGCCACATGCGGCGAAGCCATAGACGTGCCGCTGATCGTCGCGTAGGCGGCGTTCGAGCCCACCCACGCCGACGTGATGCCGGTGCCCGGCGCGAAAACATCGAGGCACGAGCCGTAGTTCGAGTACGACGCACGCGAATCGTATGAATCGGTGGCGCCGACTGTCAGCGCCGACGGGGCGCTGGCGGGCGAGGTCGAGCAGGCGTCCATGTTGCTGTTGCCCGCCGCGACTGCCATCACGACACCTGCCGTCACTGCGCGTGCCACGGCATCGTTCACTGAGCTATTGATGCCGCCGCCGATGCTCATGTTGGCCGCCATCGGAATCGACGGATTGTTCTTCTTCTGCTGCGTCACCCAATCGATACCGGCGATGATGGTCGACCACGCGCCGTATCCCGTGCAATCGAGCACGCGAACCGAGATCAAATTCACGCCGCGCGCGACACCAGTCGTAGCGCCACCAACCGTCCCGGCGACGTGCGTGCCGTGACCGTAGCAGTCCGACGCACCGTAGCCATCTGTGTACCCGGTCCAACCGCCCGACGCGCGCGATTCGAACTCTTGATGCGACGTCAGAATGCCGGAATCGATGATGTAGACGCGAACACCGCTGCCATTGCCACCAAACGTGTACTGCCCGTCAAGCGGCAACGCGCGTTGGTCGATACGATCCAACCCCCACGAAGTCGCCGATACGGTGGTGCCGGTGGCTTGCGCGATGCCGTCGCGCTCAACGCGATACACACCGGGCGTCTTCGCCAACTCGGCCGCGGCTGCATCACTCATCTTGGCCGCGAAGCCTTTCACTGAATACTGGTAGAGACGCTTGAGCGTGCCGCCCTTTGCAGCGGCGATCTTCTTGGCCTGTCCAGGAGCATCAGAGGTACTGTCGTCGAACAACACAATCCAATCGGAACTCAGTGCCGTGCTGGAGGCCGCGAGTCGCGCTTCTCCCGATGGTGTCGGCGCCATTGAATCAGAAACATCGGAGCATGCTGCGGTCGAGAGCATCGCGGCAGCGAAGAGAAGGACGCTGCAAATGCGAAGTGGTGCGGAGGCGGCGGTCGTGTTGGACACGGGATTCTGGGCCGGTGTGATCGGAAATGCGAACGACGGCGTTCGCACTTCAGACGAGCCACCCGGCCCGACGCGTCCTTCAGTTCGTGAGCCCCATCACACACTGTGCGAAGTGGGGCCCTCCCCGAAACGGTCAGCGCCCAGAAAGTGTCGTTATCCCCACATCATCGAGCAGGATTTGCCCGACCTTGGCGCGGTCAAATACCAGTCGCACGGTTGTGAGCGCCGCCGGATCGAAGGCGCTGTTCGCCCGAGTGAAAGCGGCCGTGGGCACGACGAAGGTCTGCATCACGGGTTCTGACAGCGTCGGGAACACCGTCTTGTCGCGTCCTCGGCGCCGATAGATGTAGGCCTCCAGTGGAACCCGCACCGCGCCGAATTCGCTCAACGGCAGGCGCACGGCGTGACCCTGCGCGTCAACGAGTTCGACACTCAGGTCCGTCGGATGCTTGGTGGTATCCGGCTTCACTTTGGGTTTGGGCGGTGCCTTGGGCTTCGCCGCCGGCTTTTTGGTCGAGTCTTTCGCGGCGCTGTCCGGCTTCGCCGTGGTGTCGCGCGCCACCTTTCGTGGTCCCGGTGTTTGCGTGGTCATGCCGATGGTCAAGAGCACGGCGCTCGACGTGCCCGGACGCCAGGCGGCGCGCAGCGAGTCGGGCACGGACACGCTGAATGAACCTGCGGCGCGAGGCGTGAGCGTGTCTTTGCCGATCGGCGTGTTGTTCCATCCCAACGTGACCACATTGCTGCGAAAGGTCGTGCCACGAGAACGCACCGGCACGTCGTTCTCTTTCCAGACCGACAGACTGTCCGCGATCAGACGCACACCAGGTGCCGTGCCCGTGGTCAGATCGACGTCTTCTTCGAACGTCGCGAGGTAGTTGGTGTTCGCGTCGGCGTAGCGATTCATGTACATCGTGGGCGGCAACCAGTCGCCCGCTGCGCGATGATCGCGGAACATCGCTTGGTATTCGGTCTTGCCGTGCAACACCGTCTCAAGAAACCCGCCGATAACCACGCGGCCAAACTGCCGTTGCTGTTCGCCCGGAATGAGTGCATCAAGCGCCAGCTGTCGTCCGGACGTCGGGCCGTTGTCCTTGTTATTCCAGACCGTGTTCCACTGCCCGTGATTGGCGCGATACATGAAGATCGCACTCTTGAACGTGTTCCCGGGTTTGGTGAAGCGAATGCGATTGTACTGCATCAGCCCCTGAAACGTGGACACGTCGCCGTCGTGCGAGCCGTGAATAACGAGGTAGTTGTAGTCGGCCAGTGGCGTCGGGCGATCGGTTGGCGTGTACTGGCCGTCGACTGGCGCAATGGCGACGAGCCCTTTGATGTCGAAGTTGAAGTTGAACTTCTGGTTGGCATCGTCAGGGTAGTACGGCAACCGGTTGAACGCGCCGGCGATTGCCACCGCCTCGCCGCCGCGTGAGTGCCCCATGAGGGCGATGCGCGAGAGGTCGATTTTGTGGTACAACGGCTTGCCGGCCGTGTCATTCAGCGCGCGAAACACCTCGAGATGTTTGAGCAACATCCAACCGCGTGCGTCGTTCTCACCCCGGATACCGCCATTCAGGAAGTTTTCATCGATCGAGGCGAGGATGAATCCGCGCGAGGCGAGCAACTCGCCGAGCCACTGATATCCCGGATCCGAATAATCCTCCATGCTGTGGTTGCCATGCACCACGAGCACGAGCGGAAACGGTCCATCGCCGGCAGGATACCAGACACGCGCGTTGAGGGGAAACTTGGTATTGTCGAACCCCCAGTATTCTTTGCGCGATTTCGCCTGCGGCGGATCCATTCGCGCATACGGCGACGCGTCGACCGTGCGAGTTTTGTACGTCACCGAGTCCTTGTATTCGGGACGATGTTTATCGGTGGCGTTTCCGTAGTAGAGCTTGCGGACCGCCATCGGCCCGGTCTCGCCCGGATTCGGCGCGGTGATGGTGCGGTGCGCGAGCACGGTGCTGGCGTCGCTCGGAATGAGCGAGATCGGCTGCGCGCAGCCGGCGGCCAAGAGGAGGGCGAGAGCGCTGGCGTGCGCTCGCGGAGAGCGCAGGCGGATTTCGGAGGGAGTAGTCACCCGGAGACGTTACCGGACCGCGCGGCACCTCGCCACGCTTCCGGGACGAGCCCCCGTGTCGCATGTTCTGCCGCCATGGACCGCCGCCATTTCGTTTCCGCGCTCGCCGGAGCGACCGCCGCTCCCGCCCTGACTCCTTTCGTACCGCCTGTGTTCGCCCCGGGCGCCGTACGTCGGCTCCTCGACGCCGCGGAGGTCGCTCAGAGTCGAGGCGTTGGTCTGTTCGATCCGAACGCCCCGGCGTGGACCGGCACGCCCGAGATGGACGCGCGCTTTGCCGCCGATGAGGATTTCTGGGAGCCGATCCAGCGCGCGTTCGACCTCGATCGGACGTGGATCAATCTGAACAACGGGGGCTGCTCGCCAGCGCCCACGCACGTGCTTGAACAGATGATCCGCGACCTCAAGTATTCGAACGAATTGCCCGTCATTCAGATGTGGCGTGACCTCGAGCCGCGCATCGAGATCGTGCGGCGCGAGTTGGCTACGGAGTTCGGCTGCGACGTTGAAGAGATGGCGATTACGCGCAACGCCTCCGAGGCCAACGAGACGCTCATCTTCGGCATCGACCTCAAGCCCGGCGATGAAGTCATTGTCACGAACCAGAACTATCCGCGCATGCTCAATGCGTGGAAGCAGCGCGCCCGGCGCGACGGGATCGTGATCAAGGAAATTTCCTTCCCCGTGCCGGCGACCAGCGCTGCGCCCATTGTGGAACGCTTCGCTGCCGCAATCACACCACGAACGCGCGTCATCGAATTTCCGCACATCACCAATCTCACGGGGCAAATCATGCCCGTGAAAGAAATCATCGATGTGGCGCGCCCCCGGAACATTGAAGTATTTGTCGATGGTGCGCACGCGTTCGCGCACTTTCCGTTCAAGCGTGACGATCTCGGTATCGACTACTACGGCACCAGTTTGCACAAATGGATGTTGGCTCCGATTGGCACCGGCTTCCTGTATGTGCGCAAGAGCAAGCAGAAGAGCATTTGGCCGCTCTTCGCGGCCGATGTCACGCAAGACGACAACATCCGCAAGTTCGAGGAGATTGGCACGCACCCGGCGGCCAACCACAATGCCATCAGCGTTGCGATCGCCTTTCATCGCGCGATCGGCGCCGGACGCAAATTCGCACGGCTAACCTATCTGCGTGACCGTTGGGCAACCCGTCTGATCGCTGAAGGGAAGGGCCGTGTGAAAGTGCTCACCCCGAGCGATCCGAAGTGGGGAGGCGGCATCGGTTTCATCAGCATCGATGGACTTGATCCCGTGAAACTCGGCGGGTGGCTCATGTCGCAGCACCGCGTGACGCAGACGCCAATGCCGACGGCGGAGTTCAGCGGGATCCGCATCACGCCCAACGTGTACACCACGTTGGATGAGATCGACCGCTTCAGCGAGCTCGTGGCGCACGCGATGAAACACGGTATCGCCTGATTCCGAAGGGTCCGTCATCTCCGCTGGACTCCCTTAACGACAGGATCGCGATGACTCGCGTCTCGCTCTACACACTGTCGATGGCGATGGCCGTTGGTGCCTCCTCGCTGTCGGCGCAAACGTTCGAAGGTGTAGTAACCGTTCGACTCTCCTCGCGTGGCGGCGCGCCGCAGGAGGCCGAGTACATCACGCGTAATGGCAACGTGCGCATCAATCTCGCCACGCCCGCCGGGCCGGCGGTGATGATCGGCCTCGCGGCGGAACAAAAATTGTACATGCTGCTGGAGTCGCAGCGGATGTACATGGAGCTGCCAACCGGTGATCTGGCCGCGACGGCCAAGGCGGCTGATCCCAAGCTCACACGTACCGGAAAGAAAGAGACAATCGCCGGTTACGAGTGCGAGCATCTGCTCATTGAGACCACGAGCGCGAGTGGCGTACAAAAGACCGACGCGTGTGTCACATCAGCACTCGGCCGCTTCCTTTCACCAGCTGGTGGAATGGGTGGCGCGGCTCCAGCATGGCAGCGCATGCTGTCCTCGGAGGCCGCGTTTCCGCTCAAGGTGACGATGCCCGATGGTTCGACTGCACTCGAGGTGACCAAAGTCGAAAAGAAGCGTGTCACTGACACACAGTTCCGTATTCCATCTGAATTCACAAAGATGGATATGCCACGACGTCCGGGCGGATTGCGGAGTCGCTGAAACCTCAGCCAGTCGCTCGCGTTAGGGAGGGCAGATGGTTCCCTCGCTTTCTGCAACAGTTCGGAGGTTCGTATGATCATGTTCCTGCTGTCGTTCGCCATCGCGAGCATTACCGCCATCGTGTTGCATGGCAGCACGCGTCGATTCGTGCGCAATCGCCTGCGCTATGTCGACGCGGTGCAGAAGGGCATCGCGCCATGGCTCGCTGGTGGCGCCGCGTTTCTCGCCGGCGCGTTCATCGCGCCGTTCTTGCCACTCGTCGGACTTGGTACGGCGCTCACCGCAGGGCTGGCCGTTGGCTCGGGCGTTGCTGCCGGCGCGAAAGACATTCGTCAGGGCACTACGCCGGTAGTCTTCGGTCGCTGAAGGCGCGTGACCGCGCGGGGCGACCGCTACATCCAGTACTCATACTTGCCGGTCACGAACACGAACGCGCTCAGCGCGCCGTTCGTGACCGCATGCACCAGCACAATGTCGCCCAGCGATTTCGTTTTCCAATACCACCAATTGTAGATCAGGCCACACGCCAAACCGACCTCCCAATAGGGTCCGTGCTCGGCCGCAAAGAGCAACGACGACGCGACGAACGCCATCGTCGTGTATTTCCCCGGCTCCGCACGCTGCCAATCGGGATTCACGATCCAACGGGGCAGCCATCCGCGCCAGAAGAGTTCCTCGAGAATCGGCACGAGCAATGTTGCGCGCACGATGCGCAGCGAGACCACCAGCGGATTCGCCAGATCGGCGGGCGCGATGGAGTTCTTGATGGATCCCGTAATGCTGTTCTGGAAGAGCCAGTGCGATCGCCACCCCGGCACCAACTGATCCGGCGCAACCCAGAGCGCGCAGACGGCCAGCCCGAGTACGATGCTCCCCGCGAGACGCGTGACACGGAACGTGCGGATTATCGATCCGGAGAAGACGATCAGCACGACGACTAACACGGCAACGCGCACGAGCGATTCCCACGGCTGCGCCAGCGGCACGTACGGGCTCGCCGACAAGAGGCCCATGAAGATCGCGAACGGCGCGACCCAGGGCAGAATCGGATATCGCTGCAACAACGTATTCATCGTTGAGCCAAGCCGGTCGGAGTTGGACATTCAGGTACAGTCGTATACGGCTTCACTGAGGGCGTCCCGCGTGGGCGTCCTCGCGCACGAGAATCGCGCAGGGACCGCCAAAATCGAGCAGCAGCACATCGCCCTCGCCGTGGGTAAAATTCACACTCATCGAGTGCGGCGCGGCCGGATTCTCGGTGTGCAGGACATCTCCTTCGACCCGATACACCAGCGAGACCACCTGATCGGTCCCGCCCACATCGACGTGGTAGTGCAGCTGTCCGTCACGAAGAAATTCCATGCGGACACCAGGTGCAAAATCGAGCGGCGTATCCGCGCGGAGCAACCGCCAGATGCCGAAGAGCCACGAAGGAGTCATAAACGCGAAGGGAGCGGGAATGCTGATAGCTAAACGAATCGGGGCGTGGCGTCGACTGGGCTGGCGCGTACGGGCACTCGTGGTGCTGGGTGCAGTGCTCGCGCTGGTGCTTGCGGTACCCCAATCGGTGAACGCGCAAGCAACCGCATTTGATCATGGGCGATTTGACGCGCTGCTCAAAGCGCATGTGGTGCGGGGCTTCGTGGACTACGACGCCTTCGCTCGCGCACCCGAGTTTCGCGAATACCTCGCCGCACTCGATCGGGCCACCCCCAAGGCTCTCGACGACGACGAACGACTGGCCTTCTGGATCAACGCGTTCAACGCTTATACCATCGCGCTGATAGTGGAGCACCACGAGCTGCAGTCGATTCGCAACATCAACCGCACGCTCGGGTTCCTGCAATTGAATGGGCCGTGGAACGAGCCGATCGTGCGCGTGGGCGGCGAACGCTACTCGCTCGATCAGGTGCATCACGCCATTCTGCGCAAGGAGTTTGGCGAGTCACGCGTGCACTTCACGCTCGCCTGCGGCGCGGTGGGATGTCCGCCCCTGCGCAGTGAAGCGTATACCGGGGCCCGGTTGGTCGAACAGTTCGAATCGCAGGCGCGTACTTTCTTGCGCGATTCGCCCACCAAGAATCGCGTCGAAGGGCGCATGATCGTGCTCAGTCCTGTGCTGATGGCCTATCGGAACGACTTTGGCCCTGGGCGTGACGATCTGGCGCGCGCGCTCGCGCCGTACTTCGACGGAGAGCTTCGCAAGCGTCTCGGTGAGGGACGCGCGTTCTTTCGCACGTCCGAGTTTGACTGGTCGCTCAATAGCCTCGCGCTCGCGCGCTCGAAACATCTGCTCGACTCGGTGAGTACCGGGAAGATGTGACGTTTGGTCGTCCCGCTCCGTCGCATAGAAACCTGCCTTCTGCGCTACCGTCGGTGTCCGCTCGTGGACACCGCGTCCGCGCCCAACCGGAGCTGCCGATGCATCATCCGTCTCATCGTCGCTCAGCGCATGCGCGCGCCCTGCGACTCGACTTCGCCGCCATCGGTCAGGTTGGCTTGGCGGCCGCGATTACGTTCGTCGTGGCGTGGGCGATTCAGGTGCTGTAACCGCGCTGGCTCGCGACGTTGGCAGTAAACGGGGGAGGCGAGCTGATGGCTCGCCTCCCCCGTTTCGTTATGCATAGTCCGCGCCGTGAACCGCACGCGGCGCGTAACGCCCGTTGCGAAGAGCGCTAACGCCAGGCCTGCGACGTCATGCCGTTGGCATCTTTGCGATACGGCACCCACGCGAGCGCGAGCAACTGCACGGTAACGTCGCCGCTCTTGGCTTTGATCAGCGTGCGGTCGAGCGTTTCAGTTTGCGCGTCGAACGCCGCACCGAGGGCGTCGATTTCGCCCTGCAATTGTGCCTCGAGGTCGGCATACTGTTGCTGAAGCGCCTGCACCGTTTCGCCAGCCCGCGCCACATCGCCGCGCTGTTGCGCGGCA
The DNA here is from genome assembly GCA_966096095.1 of uncultured Gemmatimonadaceae bacterium. GTDB lineage: Bacteria > Gemmatimonadota > Gemmatimonadetes > Gemmatimonadales > Gemmatimonadaceae > Gemmatimonas. The sequence goes on from CBHTUR010000001.1 coordinate 259,343, forward strand.
CGCCCAACTCCGCGCGCCGCCGTGCCGATCTTGCTGACCGACGACGCGGAAATTTTTCCACGTCCGAACACCGCGCCAAGAATTGCGCTACCCACCGAGATGGCGGTGCTGACTTGCGCCTGCGTCGACTCGGCTTGCTCGCGCGCCACGGCCTGTTCTGCGCGACGAATGCGCTCCTGCAGCGCGCTCAGTTTCGTCGCGTACTTGCCACGCAGCGTTTCAACTTTCGCGTCGCGCCCTTCACGGGCTTTCTGCTGAAGACGAATTCGAAAATCGCGCTCGGATTCGCCAACGTTGGAAGTGAGCTTGAGCGTGGCGCTGCTGAGCAACTCCAGCTGCTCATTGGTGACCAGCCATTTCTGGAAGGACTTGCTCCACGCCGCGTAATTCTTGGCCGTCGATGCTGCCTTCGGCAACGCGCCGAACGCGGCGCCACTTTCGGCTCCGTGCTGCAACGACGACGTATCAAGCTCGACGCGCTCCGCGCTGTCCCACTCGAGCGTGATCGGACCGTCGTCGAGTGTCGCCATCAGCGATACGCGACGCTGCTCGGTGACGCCGTACTTGGCGCTCGAGAACGACACATCCGCGACGCCGAGTACGACTGGATTGTACATCGACGCCGAGCTGCCACCCGCAACGGGTACGAACACTTGTTGCACCTCGGAGGGCAGGACCGGCGCGCTGGTGGCAGTCGCGTCAAGCGACGACAGGCCACCGCCGGTGCTGCTCGCACGCGTCGCGGCTGGCGTGGCTGCGACAGCACTACCATCCGAATTCGGTGCGGCTGGCGTTGCACTCGGCGCGCCCTGCGTCGCATTGAGCTGCTTGATTTGTTCGCGCGTCATTGGCCCGGCGAGGTACGACAACGCCCAGCGCGTTTCAAACGTCACCGGTGCCGACTCGTGCACGCTGTGCAAGAGAAACACGCGTTTACCGAGTCCGGCGATGGTCTTCTCCATCGCATCCTTGTCGAACGCCTGGCCACCGGACGCACCTTCGAGACCCTCCATCACGCGCATCTTGTCGCGTTCCGTTTGGAGGCGTCCGATAAACCACGTGCCCGTGTTGGACAATCCGCGATAGTCGAGATCGACCGGGTTCTGTGTCGCCAGCACCACGCCAAGTCCAAATGCGCGCGCCTGCTTGAGCAACGTGAGCAAGAGCGCTTTGCTTGGTGGATTCGCCACCGGCGGCATATAGCCGAACAGCTCGTCGATGTACAAAATGGCGCGCAGCGATCCGGTGCCCGGCTGGGCACGTACCCACGACAGAATGTCGGCCAGCAGCAGCGTCACGAAGAACATTCGCTCGGCATCGCTCAGGTGCGCGATCGAGATGACCGACCCGCGCGGCTTGCCATTTGCGTCGTGCAGCAAGCTCGCCGTATCGAGCGCGTCGCCTTTCAGCCAATTCTGGAAACCGGGTGCGGCGAGCAGGTTGTTGAGTTGCATTGCCAACGCCGTGCGATCTTTCGGCGGGAACACCGTGTCGAGTGGCATTACGCCGACCTGCGAGAACGGCGGTGACTGAATGCCCGCGATGAGTCCGGGCAAGTCCAAATCGCGACCTTCACTCCACGCGGCCGACAGCAAATTCGCCAGCAGAATATGTTCGCGACTCGAGATCGGATCGGCGTCGATTCCCAGAAGCGCCAGCACGCTGGTGGCGGTCGCGGCGACGCGCTCAGCCAACGCTTCGCTGTCATCGCGAATGGCTTGCGGCGGCGCGACGAACGCGCGCAACAATGAGATCGGTCGGCCCGCGGTACTGCCGGGTGTGTAGATCGTCACGTCCGCGGCGTCGACCAAGCGTTGGACGCGCGCGCCATCCTCGCCCCACCCGGCCAATCCGTCCTTCCAGAGCTTCGCCTGGGCGGCAGCAAAATCGTCGGGCGATGCGCCGGCGTTGGCCGCCTGCTGCGGATCTACCCACGGGCGGAAGTCGTTCGCCGTCAGCGCAGGAAAGCGAAGCGCGAGGTTGCCCAGATCGCCCTTGGGATCGATGGCAATGACCGGCACCTTATCAATCAAGGCTTCTTCGATCAGGCCAATGCCAAGTCCGGTCTTGCCACTTCCGGTCATGCCGATGATGACCGCGTGCGTCGTCAGGTCTTTGGCATCGTACAGGACGTAATCGTCCTGCCGCGTCTTGGTGGGGAGGTCGTATCGCTTACCGAGGTAGAAGGCGCCCAGCTTTTCGAAGTCAGTCATGTGCGATCTCTGGAGAGTCCGTCGTCGGACGTCAGCGGCCTGATGGAGGAGATGCCTGCGGCGACGTGCCGCGGCGAGCAATTATGAGCAATTCTTTCGCGTGCGCGCGCAGATTGTCGACTTCGTACGGTTGAATCAACTTCGGCGCGCTGTTCACCGTTTTGGCCGATCGCACGAGCGAATCGCCCTGCCATTCGAGGTCGACCAACGTATGCACCGTATCCGGCTCGGCGTGCAGGCCGTAGATCGTTTGCACACGTTCCTCGTGCGCCATCGACATCAGCCCCACCGAATCAAAGCGGAACTGGCGCATCGCGCGCGTGCTGTCGGCGAAGAGCGCAATCTCGTCGAGTTGAGTGATCGCTGGGCCATCCAGCGTGGCGCGCCATGTCGAATGGCCGTCGGTGCCCTGCCACGTGCCGTCGCGCGATCCAGGACCGCGGGCCGTGTCGGGAATGGCGGCGTGAGACGCGTCCACAGCGGTGCGCTCGCGCGAACCGCAGCCTTCGAAAGTGCCGGCCGCAGACAACACTGCGACCGCGAGGACGGTCAGCCGTCGTGCGACAGAAGGTGTGCGAGACATGATCTGCACAAACTGTCGTCCTTCAATGTCGGGCGCTATGCCATCCCACGCCGTGCTATGCCATCGGGCGCGACGAGGTCGCGCCAGGCAGCGCTCAGAATTCGCGCCGCTTCATTTCCTTAAAAATCTCTTCGGCTTCAGTGCCTTGCACCGGCTCGGTGCCTCCGCGCGTCGCGTCCAGCGTCGGGTCGAACGAGGCCCGCGCGGGCTTCTTCTGCTGCGAGGCCTTGGCGGCTGTCTTCTTGAGCAGGGCCTTGAGCTGCGATTCCTTCATGAGCGCTCCGGTTGAGGACGTGAATGATGTTGGAGAATAACGCCCGGACTGTAAAGAGGGGTTGGTCACAGATCCGTCGCCGCACGAGTTACGCGCGGGTTACGCGCCGGTCACATGATCGCGTGTGATCTCGGCAACGTTCCGGCAACCGGCCAGTCCCATCGTCAGATCAAATTCAGCCATCACGTTGCGCAGTACTTCGCGCACGCCGATCTCACCCGCGATGGCCAGTCCGTACACGTACGGCCGACCCAGCAGCACGGCGTCCGCGCCCAGAGCAACGGCTTTGAAGAGATCGGCTCCGCTGCGGACCCCCGAGTCGAGGAGCACGGGTACGCGTCGCTGCACCTGAGCCACCACCGAGGGGAGGGCGTCGAGCGAGGCGATCGCGCCATCGATCTGTCGTCCGCCATGGTTCGAGACCACCATACCATCCACGCCGTGTTCAAGCGCGAGGCGCGCATCCTCCGCGTGCAGCACGCCCTTGAGAATGATTGGCAACGACGTCATCGCGCGCAGTCGTGCCAGATCGTTCCAGGTGAGTGAGGGGCGCGAGTAGGTGCTGACGAAGCGACGAACGGCCTTCCGCGGCCAGCCGGTGCGCAGTTTGTCGCCAAGCGCACCAGGTGTGCGCCACATCAGGTCTCGCATGACGCGTAGCGCGTGCATCGTGATCCGCGGCGTCGATGGCGGTCCGTCGTCAGGCAGCTCGAGTTCACGCCGAAACACCGGATCGGATACGTATTGCGCGATGCCCATGCCGCGCATGAACGGGAGATACGCCAGATCGAGATCGCGCGGACGCCATCCGAGCATCGTGGTGTCGAGTGTCAGCACGATGCCGCGACAGCCACACTGTTCAGCGCGAGTGCCAAAGCTCTGCACGAGGTCATCGGACTTCGACCAGTACAACTGGAAGAATCGCGCCCCGTCGCCCATCGCCGCAGCACACTCCTCCATGCTGACCGACGCCTGGTTCGAAAAGATCATCGGTACGCGCTCGGCCGAAGCGGCGCGTGCGACGGCAAGATCCGCGTCACGATGCGCCAATTCGAGCACGCCGATCGGCGCGGTCATCAGTGGTGATGGCAACGTCACGCCGAAGAGCGACGTGCTCGTGTCGCGGGACTCGACATTGCGCAACACGCGTGGAACAATGCGCCACTTGGCGAACGCGTCGGTGTTGGCGCGCATCGTGCCTTCACGTCCCGCGCCGCCGACGATGTACGCGGCTGCCGCTCGTGACATCACCTCGATGGCCCGCGCTTCAAGCTCCGCTTGCGCGACGGGTACGGCGGGGACGCGGCCGCTGACGCCGTCGAGGTAGATGCGCGTTTGCGATTGGGTGCCGATCACGTGCCCTCCGGCGCCGTCGCCTCGACGCTACGCGCGATGAGCCATTGCGCGAGAAAGTAGGTGCCCAGGATCACCAGGTCTCGAAACGGAACCGGAGCGCGGAATCGATCGATCGCCAAGGTCGCGTCCGAGACCAGAAACCACGACGCGCCGATCGCTGCGCGTATCGCCGCGCGCCGCTGCGATGGCGTTTGCACCACGAGCATCCAGGTACCGCTTTGTGTGGCCATGAGTGTGATCACTCCGACGTACGCCAAGACGGGCAGGCGTAAATCGGCGGGCAGCGACGGATAGATGGCCAGCAAGAGTGATCCGGCCACGAGCAGATAGCCGGTCATCACGTCGAGACGAACGACACGTCCGGTTTGACTAAAAAACGCCGCGATGTAGCAGACATGCGCCAAGAGAAACGCGCAGAGGCCGGGCACGAAATAGTCGCCAGGCAGCATCAGCAGCACGTCGCCCACGAGCGAGGCCGTCAGTCCGAGGACGATACGGGTGCGGTACGTGCCGCCGACGGGTTCGGTCGTACTGTTCGCCAGTAGGAGCAGGCAGACCATGGCGAGCGGCTTCGCGACGTAGTGCAGTGAAATCCACGGTGCGCGCATGCCGGCGAAGGCCACGGCGAGGATCGCCGCACAAACAAATGCGACGCGAAGTGGTCGCTGTGCGCGGTCGGGCGGGGAGGGCATGGCGAGAAGGTCGCCGCCCGTCGCGTTACTGTCTATCCGCCGATTCAGCGATCGGGTTTAGCAGCGGATGGTTTGCTGCGGCCTACATGCCCCAGCGGTCGGCGAGTTGCTTGCCGACGTACACGCCGACAGCCAGCCCGACGATTGAGAGGATGAACGCCGCGAACATCCCAAAGGGCTCGCCCACGTACCAGCCGATGGTGCTCAGGATGAACGTGCAGCCGGTTACTAAGAGTCTCGTCACAGCCTCTCCGGTTGGGAGCAGCAGAGATGGGCGGGGTTGCTGAGAGGACGAGCGCCCGGCCGAGAAGGCCACGGACCCGATAGGGCGAGGGGCCGCCCGATCCGGCCTGGCGGAAATCGGGGGACGGGTGAGCGGCAAAAGTCAACCGATTCCGGCCAAATTCTCAAAATTCGCTGTTGACACCTTGTCGGGGCGATACTACCGTATTCCAGCACTCAAACCGGCAGGGCGCGCTTCATGCGCGGGATACGCAACAGCGGGCGACTTCGGGGACCTGGCTACAAGCGGGTCCCTTTTGCGTGGGCGTTCTCGTTGGGGCGAGTGTCTGGCCGATATGGAATCATATCGGCTGCCCCGCGCGGGGGTTCAGTCCGCGAAACAACGAGTGCTCGGTGCGTACGGCAGGGCCGGACTCCGAACACACAGCAACAGGAGCAGTGCCATGCGTACGACCGGCAAGGTGAAGTGGTTCAACGATGCCAAGGGCTTTGGTTTCATCACGCCCGATGACGGCTCGAAGGATTGCTTCGTGCACCACTCGGCGATTCAGGGCGGCGGTTTCCGCACGCTCGCCGAAGGTGAGCGCGTCGAATTCGACATCGTGCAGGGCCAGAAGGGTCCGGCGGCCGAACAGGTCGTCAAGATCCGCGGTTAATCGCGAGTCTTCGACAAGCGAGAAGGGCCACCGGAGCAATCCGGTGGCCCTTTGTCGTTTTCGCACGCGACAAAGGCTTAGCTGTGTTCGATGAGCCGCGCGATACCGAAGGCGGCGCCCGCGGCGAGTCCGCCGATCATGACCGTTTGCAGTCCGCTCCGGATCGGCGACACGCCCGTGAACCGGCCTTTGAGCCAGCCGAAGGCGGCGAGCGCGATGAGCGTCACCAGCACCGAGACCATCAGCGCTTTACCCGCATCGTTGCTGATGACCATGTACGGCGTGAGTGGCACGAACCCACCCACGATGTACGACGCGGCGATCGTGAGGGCGCTACGAACCGCGCGCTTCGGGTCGGGGGCTTCGAGGCCCAGCTCAAAGCGCATCATGAAATCGCGCCACGCATCGGGTCGACGCTCGAGTCCCGTCATCACGATCGCACTCTCGTCGGGTGTGAGCCCGTACTCTTCGAGAATCTCGCGCACCTCGCGGCGTTCGAAGTCGGGCTTCTCGATAATTTCGCGTTCTTCGCGCGCGAGCTCGCTGCGATAGTGCTCCTCCTCGCTGCGCGCCGCGAGATACCCGCCTAAGCCCATCGCAATCGAACCGGCCGCGATCTCCGCGAGACCCGCCGTCACCACCAACTGTGTTGCCGCCACCGCGCCGGAAATACCTGCGGCCAACGCGAACGGCACCGTGAGACCATCGGACATGCCGATGACCACATCTTTCACCGACTCGCTGCCGGTGAAGTGTTCTTCCACGTGCGGCGGATGCTCAGAGCGATGATAAATCGTGTCGGGGCTCACGCCTGTGCCTCGAGTTCACGGAAGTACACGATGTAGTCGCCCGAAAGCGGCGTGCCGCCACTGGCGCGAATAAGCAATGCCACTTGACCGCGGTGATACATGCCGTGGTGCGAGACGTGAATCAAAATGTCGTCGAGCGGCGTCGAGTGTGCCGCGCCCGCGGCGGTCTTGTAGTCAACCACCCGACGTCGATCGGGTTCGGCGACGACACGCGCAAAACCCGCGGCATTGTCACGAGCGACGCGTTCGCATTCGTCGAGACCAAGCGTCTGAAATACCGCGTACGACGACGGCGTCCCCTGCACGCGATGTAACCAGATGTGTTCGGCGGTGAGCACATGCGAGAACAGCTCGAGCGCCTGCGTGGGCGCGTCGGGATTGCTGCGCAATGCCTGCAGGGTGCGCGCATCGGCCCAGGCCATGTGCGCGTACATGCGAGTGAGCACGTCGGGAGTAGCCATGACCACGCTCCTTAGTGGGGGCCGATGCGCAGCGACGCAGTGGCGAGTTGCACCTCGCGCAAGAACGACAGCAGTCCGTAAATCAAACAGCACATCGTCAGCACGAAGAGCGTTGCCACCAGCCGCGACACATTCGGGGCAAAGAACGCACTGACGAACAACACGCCAATCATCACGCACACGAGCAAAGCCGCCGTTGTGCACAGACTGATGGCGCGATTGACGTGGCGCGCCCGGATCGAAAGGGTGTGCAAATCGGCGGTAATGAGCGCGCGATGCTCACCCGTGACGAGTTCGCGATGTTCGCCCTCGAGATGCCGTGCCCGGTCGATGATGCGGCCAAGTCGGTTGGTCAATACCACCAGCAGCGACGCAATGCCGGTGAGCAAGAAGACCGGGGCGATGGCGATCTGTATGACGTGGGCGATGTCAGCAACACCTGTGTCCGTCTGCATGCTTGCAAAATGTCGTGTGGGCGCGCGATTGGCATCCGGTCGTCGCGCAAATCGTCAGTCACAATCGGTTGCGGGACACGGCTCCGCTCCTCGCGCCGTATATTCGCGCCATGCACACGCCTTCTGGAGTTCACTCCCCGACCCAGTGCCTGGTATGCGGTTCGCCATTGCGTTTCGGCACGCAGGGCGGTCTCTGCGGCTCCGTCGCCTGTGCCTGGCAGATGCAGAGCGCGCCGGCCGGGCAGAAGTGCCGCGTATGCACTCGACCCTTGACGATCGCACAACAGGCGTCGGGCGTGTGCGAGCGCATGCCGTGCCGAGACGAGTGGCTGGTGCAACGTCCGTTGCGGGCGCTTCACGCGGCGCACTTGGCGCGGATCGAATTAGCCCGAAAGCGTCGCGATCGCGCGGCCGCGGCGAAGCGAGTTCCGCGTGAGGAGCGAGAGTCGTATCGCCTGGTAGTGCTGCCCAGGAATTTTTCGCGCGTCTCCAAGTTGTCTCCGGCCCGCCGTCGCGCGTTCGAAAAAAACCTGCGAGCCGCGCTCGCGGTGGCGCGCGAACGTGTGGCGGCCGGCGAAACGGACACCGACAGCTTCATTCCCCGCGATCCGCTGACACGCTCGGAAGAGACGCGGGCGGCGGAAACCCAGCTCCTGGGCATCGGGTGTGCCTCGTGTCGCGGATACTGCTGTCGACAGGGCGAAGATCATGCGTTCCTGCGGTGGTACGCGCTCAAGACGCAGATCATCCGGCACCCCGATGACGACGACGAGTCCATCGTCGCACGGTACCTGTCCTATCTGGGAACGCACGCGATCACCGGAGGATGCGTGTATCAGAGTGCGACCGGGTGCACGCTGCCGCGCGACATGCGCGCCGGAATCTGCAATCGATTCTTCTGTGATGGACAACGCGCACTGCTTCAGCGGTTCACCGACGACGATCCGGTGCGCGCGTACATCGTTCATCAGGCGGGACGCATGATTTACGGCGGCACGTTGGTGGAAATCACACGCGCCGGTTCGCGCAGCGATCGTCCGTAGGGCTCGATCACTGCGCAAACCGGCGCGTGGTTCAACCGCGTCGACTAGTTCTTGATCTCGCCGTTGCCGCGGTAGTAGTCGCCCAACAGGTGTTCGGCGAAGTACTCCATCATCATGTGAATGTTGTACGGCTGCGTATCGCGGTATCCGTGCGGTTGACCGGGATAGATGAAGAGATCGAAGCGCTTGTTCGCTTTGACGAGCGCGTCCACGAGACGAATGGTGTTGCCCGGGTGCACGTTGTTGTCCAGGTCACCCGTCGTCAGCGCGAGGTTGCCCTTCAGGTTGCCCGCCAACTCTTCGTTGGTCGGCACCTTGATGTCGAAGCGGATGTTGTTGGCGTTGGTCGTGTCGTCGACGACGGCGGCCGCGCCCGCGCCACCACCCGCCGCGTTTGCGCCCGGTCCGCCACGACGCCCAGCGCCGCCCGCTGCACGCGTGTTGTTACCCGCGCGTGCGGAGTCACCCTTGGCAATCACGCGCACGCCGTGGTTCCACTCCGACCAGTTCTGGTTGTAGATGTTGTTGTCGTGGTTGCCCGACTCACTCCAACCCACCTTGAAGAACTCGTTGTACGGCGGCTGCAGCATCGCGGCCGCGGTCAGGAAACCGCCGCCCGAGTGACCGTAAATGCCGACCTTCTCAATGTCGATGAACTTGTGGCGCGCCGCGAGTTGTTCGATCGCCGACTTCTTATCGGCGAGCGCGTAGTCGCGCATGTTGAAGTAACCGAAGCGATGATACGCGAGCGAACGCAACGGCGATCCGCCGCGGTGACCGACTTCGATGACAATGAAGCCGAGCTGTGCGAGCGCGAGTGGCGTGCCACCAACGCTGAAGCCCGTCGTCACCGCTTCCGTCTGCGGACCCGGATAGACGTACGCGATGATCGGGTACTTCTTGGTGGAATCGAAGTCGAACGGCTTCCACATGTTGCCGAACAGTTCGGTCACGCCGTCCGCCGCCTTCACGCTAAACGGCGTCGCCATCTTGTAGCCAAGCTCCTGCAGCTTGGAGAGATCCATCTCTTCGAGCTTCATGAGCACTTTGCCAGTCAGGCCATCGCGCACGACTGACACGGGCGCCTGATCCATGCGCGAGTAGTTATCGTACACGTAGCGCTTGGTGGGCGACACGAAGCTCGGCGTGCCGTTCTCACCGAGCGTGGCGGCATGGTGCGCGTTGCCGGCGTCGAGAAGCATGAAGCCCGTGCCGTTGCCGTTCACGCGGTAGAGGTGCGTCTGATAGAGCTGCTCGCCGGGCTCTCGGCCCTGTCCCGACACCCACACCTGTTGCGTTGTGGAGTCGATCGCGACGATGCTGTTCGCGTTCCACTCGCCGGTTGTCAGCGGCATCTTCTCGCCGCCGTCGAAGCCGTACACGTAGTACATGCCCCAACCCGTCTTCTGCGACCACCAGAGGAAGTCGCCGCCTTTCTTGAGATAGGCGAGCGGCTTGGGTTCGATGGCGGCGTTTTCGATTTCGTCGGTGAGCAGCGTCTTGATGGCGTTCGTTGCGACGTCGACTTCAATCACGTCGACCTTACGCTGCGGCCGATCGCGACGGAGCAAGCGCACCTTATCGCCGTTGAGCGGCCAGTGCACGTCGGAAATGGTCTGATCCTTCCACTTGGCGACGTTGAGCTTCTTCACACTCTTCTCGCCACGACGGTACACGTACAGTTCCGTTTGCGTGACGTTTTCTTCGCCGGGCATCGTGTACTTGTAGTGCAGCAGTACGGGGCGCGGCTGCGCGAGGACGTTCACGAGGAACAAGTCCTTCACCTTGCGCTGATCGCGCCGGATGATCGAGAACGACTTGGAGTCGGGCGACCACGTGACGGCCGCGCGCACGCGCATGTCGTTCGCATTCGCATTGTCCGTGTTGTCTTCGCCGTCTTGTTGCTGACCGCCACCCTGGCCCAACGCGTCGAGCTGCCGGCGATTCTCGGTCGTGTCTTTCGCGCCGAACGAATAGTCTTCGACGCCGTCGGTCGTGACCTTGAGCGTGTCGGGCTTGCCGACTTCCACCACGTACAGATTGTGGTCACGCGCAAAGGCGAACGCCGTGCTGTCGGGAGAGAAATTGCGATAGTCCGGACCGCCGCCACCTCCGCGGCCACCGCCGGCTCCGGCGCCACCTCCGCGACCGTTTGCGTCGCGCTCTTCATCGGCGGGCGGTGTACGCGGCGGGCGTCCCATGCCCTTCAAAGTCTCGGTCGCGAGCGTCCACTCGTAGCGCACGGTGTCGACCGTGAAGCGGAACGCCTTGTGGCTCTTCAGGAAGGTGATGTTGGTGAACGGCAGGTTGGTCGCGTCGTACGGCTTCTTGCTGATCATCGTCAGCTGCTGCGCGAGCTTGGCCGCATCAAACAGCGGACGCTTGGTGCCGCCGGTGGGCGAGGGCACGAACAGCATGATGCGATTGCCGTTCCGGTCCTTCCAGTTGTACCACATCGAGTCCGTCTTGCCGAGGAAGTGCGGCGTGACGGCTTGGGTGTAGGTGATGGACCGCAGCGCCGCAGCGCTGAAGCGGTTGGCGAGCGCCCAGTTGGCTTTAGTGGGCCGGCCCTCGTCGGGCTGGTTGGCCTGCTGGGCATGGAGCGAGGAAACGAGAGTCGTGCTGGCGAGCAGCGCGACGGCGCCGGTCACGCGACCGAGGTAACGCCGAGGGTCGAACATGCCTACAACCTCCGTGGAGAGGAACGGTGGGTGGAACACCACGGAATACTCTCAGCGCTGGGGCAGCGTTGAGCAAGGCCACCGGCGTCGCTGCACGTCGTCTCCCGTTGCTTGCGCGATTGACGGTCCGGGGTAACGTCCCACCATCGAATTCCAGTTCGTGGACTCAGCCCCTTCCGCTATGCGTCCCGCGCTCCTGATGCTGTTGTTCGTGGTCGGCCACGCTTCGGCGCAGTCGGCACCAGTCCGGAAATACGACCCCGCCAGTTACACGCATCAATCCGCCGACATCCCCATGCGCGATGGCGTATCGCTGCATGTGGAGGTCTACGCGCCGCCCAATGCGACGGAGGCGTTGCCGTTTCTGCTGCAGCGCACGCCGTATGGTGTGGGCGGAGCAGGTGGTCGTCTCACCGGCAGTTACAAAGAGCTGGCACAAGACGGGTACATCTTCGTCTTCGAAGACATTCGCGGTCGCTACAAGTCGAACGGCACGTTCGTGATGCAACGGCCGCCGCGACTGTTCGACGGCCCGAAAGACGCGATCGACGAAAGCACCGATACGTACGACACCATCGACTGGCTGCTCAAGTCGAATTCGCTCACGCTTCCGAAAAACAACGGCCGCGTCGGCATGCTCGGCGTGTCGTACGACGGGTGGACGTCGGCGATGGCGATGCTCGATCCGCATCCGGCACTCAAGGCGGTGAGTCCACAGGCGTCGCCCGCTGACATGTTCATCGGCGACGATTTCCATCACAACGGTGCCTTCCGCCTGAGCTACGGCTTTGAATACGCGTTTCTCACCGAGTCGAGCAAAGAGAACGCTAACTTTACGTTCGACAAGTACGACACGTACGAGTGGTATCTCGCGCTCGGTCCACTGTCCAACGTACAGTCGCGTTTTCTGAAAGACAAAGTACTGCCCACCTGGCGCGACTTCGCCGAGCATCCGAACTACGATGCGTTCTGGCAGCGTCAGGCAATGAAGCCGTACTTGAAGCGCGTCACGATGCCCACGCTCAACGTGGCGGGATGGTGGGATCAGGAAGACTTCTACGGCCCCGTCACGATCTATCGCGAGCTCGAACCGCACGACACCAACAACCAGAACATGCTGGTGGTCGGACCGTGGTGGCACGGCGGCTGGAGCGCGGGTCCGGGGCAGAAGATTGGCGTGATCGACTTTGGATCGCCGACCGGTGAGTACTACCGCACGCAATTGCAAGCGCCGTTCTTCGCCAAGTATCTCAAAGATCAGGGCGAGTTCCGCGCCGCCGAGGCGACGGTGTTTGAAAGCGGCAGCAACCGCTGGCGCACGTTCACGGCGTGGCCGCCCAAGGAAGCGGTGACCAAGTCGCTCTACTTCCGCGGCAACGGCGCGCTGTCGTTCGACGCACCGCCCCGCACAGACACGTCGGGCGTCGATCGCTACATCAGTGATCCGGCCAAGCCGGTACCGTACCGCAAACGCCCCATCGAGCCCACGTACTTTCCGAAAGGCTCCGGGTGGCGCACGTGGCTGATGGAAGATCAGCGCTTCGTGGAGAACCGTCCGGACGTACTGACGTGGAAGACCGAGGTGCTGACCAGCGATGTCGTCGTAGCCGGCGAAATCACGGCCAAACTGTTCGCAAGCACGACGGGACAGGATGCCGATTGGGTCGTCAAACTCATCGATGTGTATCCGGAAGAAACGGCTCCCGATCACACGCTGGGCGGCTACGAGCTGATGGTGGCCAACGACGTCTTTCGTGGACGATTCCGCAATTCGTTTGAAAAGCCGGAACCCATCGTCGCCAATCGCGTGACGCCGTTCAATATCGACCTGCACACGCAGAGCTATCGCTTCAAAGCGGGACATCGCATCATGGTGCAAGTGCAAAGTACGTGGTTCCCGCTCATCGACCGCAATCCGCAAACATGGGTGCCCAACATCTTCACGGCCAAAGCGAGCGACTACAAAGCACAGACGCACAGCATCTGGCGCACGGCGCGCAATCCGTCGCGCGTCGACATTCAAACGGTGACGCCGTGAACGGGCGCGCGTGTATGGCGAAACGCACCATCATCACTGTGATCGCCGCGAGCATGCTCGCGACCACGAACGCCGCCACAGTGTTGTCCGCCCAGCCCACCGCTCGCACGGGGCTAGTGGTTGGAACGGCGAGCGCGGCGCGAGGGCAGCGCGCCTATGGTGAAATCGCGGTGCCGGCCGGAAGCGATGCAGCCGCCAGTATTCCGGTTGCGGTACTCAACGGAGCGCTGCCGGGCCCCACGGTTGCGTTTGTGTCCGGCGCGCACGGCACCGAATACGCATCCGTCGTCGCACTCACCCGACTGATCGAGCGCGTGAATCCGCAGACGCTGGCGGGCACCATCATCATCGTGCCGCTGCTCAACGTCGCGAGCTTTGAGCAAATGACACCGCATACCAACCCCGTCGACAAGAAGGGGATGAACTCGGTGTACCCAGGCAACAGCAAGGGCACGCAGAGTGAACGCGCGTTGGCGCTCATCGCCGAGCAAGTAGTCGCACCCGCCGACGTTGTGGTCGATCTGCACGGCGGTGACCTCGACGAAAATTTGCGCCCCTATAGTTACTGGACGCGTACCGGAAACGCCGCGCTCGACTCGGCCACGCGGTCGCTCATCATGGCGTTTGGCATCGATCACGTCATCGTGCGCGACGTTGACCTTGGCAATCCGGCCAGCACGCGCAGCCTCGGCACCTACGCGCTGTCGAAAGGCAAGACCGCCATCGTTGCCGAAGCGGGACGCAGTGGCATGGTGCTGCCGGAAGATGTCGATGCGCTCATGCGCGGATCGTTACGCGTGCTCGGGGCGATGCACATGACATCGGACAAAGCCTCGCCGATGTCCAAAGCCACGTGGATGGGCAGCCCTGTCCGCGTTGGCGCCGATAAGCCGGGCATGTTTTTCGCGACGGTCGAACGCGACACGAAGGTTAAGTCGGGGCAGGCAATCGGGTATCTCACCGATTATCTCGGTCGACGCACCGGAACCGTCACGGCGCCAACGGAAGGCCTCGTTGGCTTCATTCGCGGCGTTCCGTCGGTGTGGGCGGGTGCGACGCTCGCCAACATTTCGCCGTTGTTGAAAGACCCACCGGCGTATGTCAAACCGTAACGCGATGCCAGACTAGCCCTCCCGCTGTGACGGTCGCGAGCTCGGCGCGTCGGACTCGGAACAGCTGAGCCCATTTTGCGTACCGTCTGACATGACTTCACGTCGTACGTTCTTGCTTTCCGCCGCGGGCGTTGTTGCGGCGGCAGTTGGAGTTGGTGGCTACACCCGGTACGCCGAGCCCGAGTGGCTTGAGATCACGCGCCGGCGCATGCCGCTGCGTAATTTGCCGTCCGATCTGGTCGGCAAAACGCTGGTGCAGCTCTCGGATATTCACGTGCATCCGATGGTGCGCGACGCCTACGTGCTCGACACGTTCAACAAGGTGCGAGCGCTTCGCCCCGATTTCGTGATGTACACGGGCGATTTTACGACCGAGCACCCCGACGCGTATCCGCACGCCGAATTCTTGTATTCGCAAGCGCCGCATGGCACGCTCGGAACGTTCGCGTCATTGGGCAACCACGACTACGGGCACAACTGGTCGCACGTCGAGGATGCGGCGCGTATCACGCAGATCCTTGCACGCGTCGGCATGACGGTGTTGGTGAATGAGATGGCAGAGTGCAACGGCCTGCATGTGGTCGGTCTCGGCGATTTGTGGGCGAATCAGTTTCTTCCCACGTCGGCCTTCGGCAGCCTACCGCCGCAGGCGGCCGCAATCGCGCTGAGTCATAATCCTGATACGGTCGACCTGGGCGGCTGGACTCCCTTCAGCGGCTGGGTGTTGGCTGGACACACGCACGGCGGCCAGTGTAAGCCGCCGTTTCTGCCGCCGCCTGTGCTGCCGGTGCGCAATCGTCGCTACACCGCGGGTGAGTTTGCGCTCTCCGCACAGCGCACGATGTATATCTCGCGCGGAGTGGGGACCGTGATGCCCGTACGATTCAACGTTCGTCCGGAAGTGACGGTGTTCACGCTCGAGCGCGCGTAGCGTGCCGCGGACGCGGACGCGGACGCGGACGCGGACGAGGATGCGGACGCACTACGCGAGTCCGCGCAGCACGCTCCCGACGTTGCCACTCGCGGCCAGCTCGCGCACGCGCGATTCGACGCGCGGATATAGCGTGCTTGCCTCGCCTTTGAGCCGGGCGAAGAGTGCTTTGAGGTCTGCCGTCGACAACGTCCGGCCCTGCGCGTAGTACTGCTCGGCAGCATGGCCGAGCGCGTACGTAGTGGCGAAAGTTACCGAGGCACCGGCGGCCACACCCACGGCTTCCCCCGCCAACGCGCCGAAGAGTCCGCCCAGCGCGCCGCGACCCAGCACGCCGGCAAAACCGCCAAGTGTATTGCGTACGACTTTCTCCATGATTTGCGCCGCGGCTCCGATGCCAAACACGGCGGCGAGGTCGCGGATCTGCGCGGCGTCGAGCTGCTGGCCGTGTCGCTCGCCGATTTGTTTGACGAGGCGCAATTGGAGCGGAAGAATTCCCAAGTTGGCCAATCGATCGGGCAGGAGTTCGAGCGCCGCCGACAGCATGGCCTGATCAAGAATGTGGGTGTCGAGCGCGCTGTCTTTCGGTACCCCGGGCGCATACCCGGCGGTCGCTTCGTGCACATCGTTGGCCTTCGCGTTGACGGGCGCCGCTTCGATGTTGAGCGCCGAGGCGAGTGCGGTCAGAAAGGCTTGCTCGCTTGGATTCACCCAACCGTCAGCGTAGCAGACCGAGACGGCCGTGTCGTACGCGGCGCGTCGTGCTTCATCCGTCGTAAGCCGCTCGGTCAAACGCGCCAGCGCTGGCTTGAGATTCACGATTGTCTGGGCCGGCGATCCTTTGTCGATCGACGCCGCCATCGATGTCGCGAGCGTTGTCGCGGCGTCGGAGAGCCCAAGCCCTGCCGCCATTTCGGTGATGCGTGTGCGCTCGGCGTCGTCCTGCGTTCCATCGGCCTGCGCGGCCATGGCCGCGATCGCGACAATTGTTTCGGCATCCTGCGGCGTCATGCTATCTCCGAGTAAGGGACAAGAGAATCTGCGTCGGAATGTGGGCCCGCGTTTGGCCGTAGCGCCAGCGGTGCGATTCCATCAACTTCCGGTACGCATCAGCTCTCACTATTTCCTCCGGAGTTCTTGATGTTCCAACGGCAAGCGTTTGCGGGCGCGATGACGCGCGCAAAGACGCGCGCGATTTCGCTGGTGGTGGTCGCACTGACCGCGTCGTGTGGCAGCGACGCGATCGAGACTCCAGCGTCTGACGCCGGCGTGTTGTCGGTCATCAACGCGTCCGCTGCGTCGGTGGATATTCGTGTGGACGGGACGCTGCGTTTTTCGTCGGTTTCGCCGTCAACCGTCACGACGGCGCTGGCGCTCTCACCTGGTACGCATACGGTGCAGCTCGCGTCGTCGGGTGCAACGGTCTCGTCGCAAACTGTCACGATCGATGTTCCACGCGGCGTGCGGCGTGGTGTTGTGGTGACGCCGGCCGCGTCCGGAGGATTGGCGGCTGCGTCGCTGCCCGACACGGGGCTCTCTGTCAACGCCGGTCGCAGCAAGTTGCGTGTGCTGCACTACGCCAGTGCGGCTCCACCGCTCACGATCTGGCGGACGCAGCCCGACTATCAAACGCCGATCAGCATCATGTTCCCCTACGCGTACATGAGCGGCGCGACCATGGAGAGCGCGGCCGGAACGTGGGAAGTGCGCGTCTGGCCCACCAGCAGTGGTTCGTGGAGCGCAGCAGCCAGTGCCGTAGTCGTCCCTGTTTCCAGCGGGCAGTTGCGCACGGTGGTCACGCTCGATGCGCCGGGCGGTGGTGTCAAATTGCAGCTGCTCGACCTGTAGATCACAACGACTTTTCACGACCGGAGTCACGATGGGACTGTTCGACGGAGCGCTCGGCGATGCGGTTGGCGGCCTGATGGGAGGTGCGGGCGCCGGCAATTTGCAGGGTATGTTGGGCGGACTGTTGCAGCAGTTGGATGGCGCGCACGGTGGCGGTACCAATGCCATGCTGAGCACGGTCATGTCGCTCGTGCAGCAACACGGCGGCGTGGAAGGGATCGTCGCGAAATTTCAGCAGGGCGGATTGGGTGACGTTGTGCAGTCGTGGGTGAGCACGGGCGCCAACATGCCGGTATCGGGATCGCAGGTGCAGCAGGTGCTTGGCGATTCCACGATCGGCAACGTTGCGAGCTCGCTCGGCGTCGATCCGTCACAAGCCAGTTCGTCGATCGCGTCGATGCTGCCGCAGCTCATCAACCATCTCACGCCCAACGGCGCCGTGGATGCAAATAGCGGCGATGTGTTGTCGAAAGGACTTGAGATGTTGCGCGGTCATTTGGGGCAGTAGCCGGTCGTCAGTGATAGTTCCGGCCCTTGGCGTGCGTCTCGCCGCCGCCAAGGTGCAGCGCTTTGAATTGTTTGGCGCGTACGTTCACCACATGCTGCTCCACTTGCAGCACACCGCGAATGAGTAGCAGCGGTGAGGTGGAAATGAGCACGGCGTGCCGTTCGAACCGATCGGGGGTGACGACGATGTTGATCATCCCCGTTTCGTCTTCGAGTGTGAGGAACGCGAACCCTTTGGCGGTGCCCGGACGCTGACGACAAATCACGAGCCCAGCGACGGCAATCGGTTGTCCGTCGATGCCGTCGCGCTGCGTTTGCCTGGCTGAACACACACCGTTGGGCGCGAGGATATCGCGCAGATGCGTCATGGGATGCCCCGCGAGCGAGAGTCCCGTCATGCGATAGTCGGACTCGGTGAGTTCGATGGGCTGCAATGCGGGGAGCGACACGGGTGGTGGTGACTCACGCATGGGCGCCAACGGCAACTGCGGCCCGCGCGTGGAGGCCATCACTTCCCACAACGCCACGCGCCGCCGACGTGCCGGCGGTTCATGTTCGAACATGCTGTCGAATGCGCCCGCCTCGGCCAGACGTCGCCATGACGTTTTGTCGAGCGATACACGCCGCACTGCGTCTTCAACACTCGTGAACGGACCGCTGCGCAGCGCCTCCTCAAGCGCGCGTCGCGCTTTCGCGCCAATGCCGCGCACAAGACGGACGCCGAGTCGCACCGCCACAGGTACAGGCGGAGTCGTGTTGTTGCGGGTGTTGTTGCTGTTGTCGTTGCTGTTGTCGTTGTCAGTCAAATGACTGACCACTGACCGACTCACACTGACAACTGATTCACTTAAACGCGGTTGCAGTTGCAGTTGCAGTTGTCGCCACGCCACCCGCCCGTCGTTCGGCACCAGAACCCGTCCGTCGGCCAGTTCCAGCGTATGATCCCACGATGATTTGGTGAGATCGATGGGCCGCACTTCCACCCCATGACGCTTCGCATCCTCAACCAGCGTGCCCGGCGAGTAGAACCCCATCGGCTGCGCGTTGAGAATCGCCGCGCAGTATTCGGGCGCGTAGTAGTGCCGCAGGTACGCCGTGGCATACACGATGAGCGCAAAACTCGCCGCGTGACTTTCGGGAAATCCGTAATCGGCGAACGCGTTGATCTGGTTGTAAATGCGACGGCCTACTTCTTCAGGGATGCCGTTGCGCGCCATCCCCGCGATCAGTTCTTCGCAAATAGCAGCCATGCGCTCGTGCGAGCGCTTATGTCCCATCGCACGCCGCAACTGATCGGCCTGACTGGGCGTGAAGCCGGCCGCCGTGATGGCCACCTGCATGCCCTGCTCCTGAAAGAGCGGCACGCCCATCGTGCGCTTGAGCACCTTCTCGAGCGACGGATGCGGATACGTGACCGGCTCGGTGCCCGCCCGTCGACGCAGATACGGATGCACCATTTCGCCCTGAATAGGCCCCGGGCGAATGAGGGCGACTTCGACCACGAGATCGTAAAAGCAGCGCGGCTTAAGTCGCGGCAACGTGTTCATCTGTGCCCGGCTTTCAATCTGAAACACGCCCACGGTATCGGCCGCGCACATCACGTCGTACACTGCCTGGTCGCTCATGTCGAGCTGACCGAGATCGATGTTCACACCACGCGTATGCCGGATGTACAACAGACAATCCTGCACGACAGTGAGCATACCGAGTCCGAGCAAATCGATCTTCACCAATCCGGTGGGGTCCAGATCGTCTTTCTCCCACTGAATGACCGTGCGTCCCGGCATGGACGCGGGTTCGATCGGCACGATGGAACCAAGCGGCTCCTCGGTGAGAATCATGCCGCCGACGTGAATGGAACGATGACGCGGCAGTTGATGCAAACCATCGACGACATCGGCGAGTACGCGGACGCGGACGTCGTTGGGATCGAGGCCGGCTTTCTGCAAGAGCGAGTTGCCTTCTGGTGATAACTGCTGAGTGGTCGGTTTTCGGTTTGAGTTTTCAGTGGTCAGAGCTTTCTGGCGTTTATCGCTTCCTTTGGCGAGCGGGCCCAGATTCTCGGCGGCGTCCATGGCGATCTTACGCTCGGCTTGCAGATCGATGTGCTGCTGCCACGTGGCGTCGCGTTCGCTGATGTCTTTAGGGCGGGCACTGCGGGGATTTTTTACCACAGGGGTTGCAGAGGACACGGAGGACTTTTGTGTGGCGGCGACTTTGCGCGCCTCGGCGCGAACCACGCGCGCTTTGGTGGTGGCTTCGGTGCCGCTCACCCACTGTTGTCCGATACGTGCCGCATCACGCGCACCATCACTCGTCCCCGCACCATCAAATTCCGACAACTGACCAACTCTAACTGACAACTGACCACTTAAAGCAGTTAGCCCGTTGTCAGTGGAGTTTTCAGTTGCATCATCGGTCGCACCCTCTTCGCCCACCCGCAGCGCCTCCGCCGTCGTCTTCGCGCTGAACCGATCGCTCAACGTACTGAGCAAGTCCGCCTGCTCCACAGAAAACCCGAGTACGCGCGCCGCATCGCGCACCGCACTGCGCCCGCGCCACGTGATTTGTTCGCACACCATCGCTGCATGCTCGCGGCCGTACCGATCGTACACGTACTGCAGCACGCGTTCGCGATCACGGTGTGCGAAGTCGATATCAATGTCGGGCGCTTCCTGTCGCTCTTCGGTGAGGAACCGCTCAAAGAGCAGCTCCATGCGAATCGGATCGACCGCGGTGATGCCGAGGCAGTAACACACCGCGGAGTTGGCGGCCGATCCGCGCCCTTGGCAGAGAATGCCTTCGCGCCGCGCGAAGCGGACGATGTCCCACACGATGAGAAAAAATCCGGCCATGCGCAGCTTGGCGATCATGCGCAGTTCGTGCGACAGTTGCGCGCGCTGCCGAGAACCGTACTCGGCACCCCACCGCTCGTGTGCACCCTGATCGACCAGTCGTGCGAGATATTCATCGGCGCTGATGCCCAACGGCAACGGAAACGCCGGCATCGACGGTTTCAGCTGTTCAAGGCGAAACGCGCACCGTTCCGCAATATCGAGCGAGGCATGCACGCCCTCTTCGGCGCCACGCCACCGTTTCAGGATGAGCGATGACGCCTTGAGTGTCCATTCCGCGTTGGGACGCAGGCGGGTGCCCATTTCGTCGAGCGTGCGCTGGTGCCGCAATGCACTGAGCACGTCGTGCACTATGCGCTGCTCGGCGTGCGCGTAGTGCACGTTGTTGGTCACCACCCACGGCACACCGAGTTTGGCGGCGAGCGGACGCAGGCGTCGCACCAACACGCGTTCTTCGGGGAGTCGATGATCCCAGCATTCGACCGCCAGATGCTCGCCGAACACCTCGCGCAGCTTGCTGGCGGCCTGCCACGCCGCGTCGTCGCGTCCTTCGGCGATGAGTTGCGGAATCCAGCCGCGTGGACAGCCGGTGAGCGCAAAGATTCCCGTCGCATGCTGTGTGAGCAGATCCCACGGCACAAACGGTGAACCGCGATCGGCGTGCATCCGCGCGTGCGTGATAAGCGTGGCGATGTTGCGATAGCCATCGCGCGTCTCGGCGAGCGCGACGAGATGGGTGCTGCGGAAGCCGTAGGTTTTGAACTCGTCGGGCACCCGCACTGTGAGTTCGGCGCCCAAAATTCCGCCGATGCCAACGGCCTCACAGGCGGTGGCAAAACGCACCACGCCTCCCATTTCATCGTGATCGGTGATGGCGAGTGCTGGATAGCCGAGTGCGGCGGCACGCTCAGCCAGCGTTTCCGGGAGTGACGCCCCGTCGAGGAGGGAGAGGGCAGAATGGCAGTGGAGTTCCGCGTAGACGGGCGACTGGGCGGGGGCTTGCGGCATACCGAATAAATACCGAAAATAAAGGCAGGACAACAGTGCCTGATCGCCGGTTCAAGACGGGTGCCATTTCGCACGCTCAGGCGTTGATATTCCGACTCCCGTCGACCCCGTCCATGCCACTGTCCAGAAAAACTTCGCCGACCGCGCTTCCAACGATGACCGAGGTGTTGGAGGCGGCGGATCGCATGTCGGTCGATGAATTGGATCGGCTGCCGTACGGCATGATTCAGCTGGATGGGTCGGGGCGCATTCTGAACTACAACGCGGTGGAGTCGCGTTTGGCGTCGTTGCCACAGGCCGACGCCATTGGAAAACAATTCTTCACGGAGATTGCGCCCTGCACCAAAGTGCAGGAGTTCTACGGACGCTTTAAAGAAGGCGTCATTCAGGAATCACTCGACGCGAGTTTCCGATTTCACTTTGCCTTCAAACAAAATCCACGTGACGTGACGGTGCGCCTGCTGTACAGCAAGCGCACGCGCACGGTGTGGGTGTTGATATCCGATCAGGAAGGCAAGCCGATTGCGCCGTAGACTCAGAGCGGCGCAACGGGAATGCAGATATCACACTGAATGATTCCGGTTTGCGGATCGTACTTCTGGTCGACGCCATACCGCTCGAACATGGGGCGGTGATCGAGTTGCATGCCGCTCTGCGGAAGCCAGTCACGCAGTAGCGAATCCCAGGCGCCACTGATCTGCGCCAACGGCCCCTCGTATCGCAACACCGCATACCGACCTCCGGGCAACGTTGCGAGCAGCGCGCCGCCAGCGGGCACGAAGTCCATCGGCACTTCAACGCACGCATCGTATCGGCACTGCGCCGGCGCGGTTACGGCCGGATCGTCGAGACTGACGCCATATCGTGTGTGGGTGAATAGTTGCTGCGTCGCCATCCACGGCGCGACGACCTCGCGCCAAAACGTCGCGATGCCGGGACCGTACGGACCCGTATATCGCATGTACGCGACATGGGTGGGCTCGCGCGTGACTACGCTGACTCGAAGACTGGTGACCGTTGCTGACATCGTTCGCTCCGTGAAGAATGGGGTGCGATCAGAATGCCACGACGGCGATGCCGAATCCTGACTGCGATTGCGATTCACCTGACTCGGATTGCGCTCTCGGTGGCGTCGCGCGGCCTCGGCTCGCCACACGGACGGCGAGGATCCGAAGCGCGACTTGAAGGCGCGTGTGAACGCCTCGGGTGCGGTGAAACCGACGGACATGGCCACTTGCAATACGCCGAGTTTCGGCTGCGCTGTTAACCGACTGGCGGCAATCTCCAGACGTCGGCGACGCAAATAGTCGCCAAGCGTTTCGCCGGCCCACGCCGCAAACACGCGATGAAAATGAAAGCGCGAGAAATTCGCCACATCCGCCAACGCATGCAGATCGAGCGGCGTGTCGAGATGCCGATCGATGTGCTCAAGCACCCGATGCATGCGGGCGTCGTACTCCGAACGGCGAGAGTCGTCGGTCATCAACGTGAATGTGGGGCGTGTTTTGACGCCCCACATCCTCTCCCGAGGGTTCTGAGCGCGCAAGGGGCACGCCCTTGGCAATTGTGAGTCGCCTATTCCAACAGCAGCAATGTTTGCCCTTCGTTGTTCACGAGCCGAAGCGCCTGCTCGCGCGATGCCGTGTCAATCGTAAGCGCCACGGCGCTGACCTCCGGAACCCGATGCGTCAAATGCTGGCCGGGCACGGACGACGAACCGAACATCAATTGCGCCGCATTCTCATGATGATCAAACGACGCACCAATGAGCGGCAATCCATGCCCGAGAATCTGCGCGCCCAAGTCCGCCTGATCGAGTTCGATCGTGCAGCGCCGTCCGAGATTGCGCTCTGCAAACGCGGCGAGTTCTTCGTCGAAGACGTCGCGTGCCAAATCCCGCGTCGTTACCGATGTGGTAGCGCGTGCCCGTGCGGCCGCGAGCGTGCGTGCGGATCCGGGCACGCACAACACCGAGCACGGTGCGTGGCGCACGAGCTCGGCGGCGACGCTGCCGAGAATCATGCGGCGCAGGAAGCCGTAACCGTGCGTGGCCGAGACGACGAGATCGGCATTGTTGGCGCGAACGACCTTGGTGATCTCTTCAGCGGGGTTACCGTTGACGAGCAGTTCGTCGAGCGTGAGCCCCGGTCGCGCGAGACGATCGTGCAACTGAGCGAACGCGTGACGCACCTGGTTGCGATACGCAATCGCGCGCTCCTGCAGGACGGGATCGTTCTCCGCGAACGGCGGCGCGACATGCACCAGCATCACGCGAGCATCCGGTGCAATCATCGTGAGCGCGATCTGCGCTGCGTAGAGGCTGAACTCGCTGAAATCGGTCGCGATCACCACGCGACTCGCCGGGGCGGTTGCGCCGGCTTCGGCAGCGTAGACGGGCGTGTCGCCGAGTTGCAGCAGCCGCAGCACCGTTTCGCCCGAAAGCGCGCGCTGAATGGCCGCATGACGACCGCGACCGACCACCAGCACGCGTGCATTGAGCGACTGCGCGTAATCGACGATCTCACGCGCGGGCTCGCCGGTATGCACGGCAATGGGCCAGCGCGCATCGGCGCCGAGCAGTTTGGTGAGTTGCAGCCGCACCATGCCTTCACGTCCGGTGCGCACAGCGGCGTCGGTTTCCACCGACACCGGCATGACATCGAAGGCGTACATCGGCATGGTGAACGGCTGCATCGCGCTGATGACGTTCACGTCGGCGTGCACGTGCTCTGCGAGCGCCTGTGCAAGCGGGAACGCCGCGTCGGAGCAGGGCGATGAATCGGACGCGACAACAACGGGGCCCGAGGGAAACTTCGCGGGTGTGAACACCGTGAAGCTGTCCGTGAATGGCCGGACGGCGGTAGACATGGCGGTACTCCGGTTGGGCGTACGAAACACGGTGCCGGTCTGCATCAAAGCAGCAATGCTCCGTCCGATCTGAACATCGGGGAAAGCTTTACTACACCGACTCTTTACGTTTCGCACACGACCGTCACGCCAGACTCGACCATGTCAGATCGAGTCGGCGAAGCATACGAGGGCGACATCGGTAAGCTGATGTCGCCCTCGCTTGCTGCATGTGAATTGTGTCGCGCGTTACTCGCGCATAGATCGTGCCGCAGCGCTGCTCTACTTGGGGAATCCCAACGTTGGTACGTTGGGCAGCAGCTTGAGAGCGTTCTGGTAGTAGACCTTCTTGAGCACGACGTCGGGGAGGTCGATGCCGTAGAGCTTCCAAAACGCGTGGTAGTCGCGGTAGTAGTCGAAGTAGTCGTCTTTCGTTTCGAGCACGCGCCAGTAGTACGGATACTCTTCGGGCTGGAAGGAATCTTTGCCGAAGAGAATGCGGTCCTGGTATTTCACGAAAAAGTCATGCGCCGCGCGCGGCTGACGACCAATGTCGTAGAGCACGGCGCCGATTTCGCCGTACACGTTCGGGTTCTCATCGAAGAGTTTACCGAGTGTGGCGAGATCGGCGGTGTGCCATCCCATGTGCGCGGTGACGAAGCGCGTTTTGGGATGACGCTTGAACAAGTTATTGCGCTCCTGCACGAGCGTTTCGAAGCTCGGGAACTTGTCCTGCGGATATCGACGCTCGGGGAAGAGCGACTGCTCGAGCCAGCGTTCGTTCTTGTAGTCGAGCGGCTTGAAGAACTGCTCGGGATCGGCGGTGTGAATGAACACCGTGAGATTGAGTCGCGCGCACGCGTCCCAGATGGGATCGAGTTCGGGATCGTCAATCTTGAGCCGGCTGCCGTCGGGCTTCTTGATGGTGAGGCCTAAGCTCTTGGGAATTTCACCCACGCCCACGGCGCCGTTCTTCACATCTTCTTCGAGCTGCGCGACGGCTTTGGCGGCCCAGCCTGGTCCGACGCCGCCAAAGTTGATGCCGGCCAGCACGCGCACGCGATCTTTCATCGTGGCCGACGCGCGAATGGTATCCATCACGCGTTTGAGCCGATCGCCCGAAACGTTATCGGCGGCGATCATGGTGCGCACGTTCAGGCTGTCGAGCGAGGCCTGCATGCGTGAGAGACTTTCGGTGGACGACAGCAACTGCTGCGGATGTCCGTGAAAATCGACGACGGGGAATTTTGCCTTGGGCACCATGTGCGCTGGTGCCACGAGGGTCGACTTCGGACGGTAGTCAAGAATGCTCGGCACCGCGCCTTCGGGGCCGAGGCAATTGCGCGGCCGCACTTCGGTGGTGCCCGGTGGGCATTCTTCGCCGGCTTTGATGGTGATACCACCGCGGAAGCCACCCACGTTGCCGCGACCAGCGGGCGGCTGCGCGGGCGGGTTTTGGGCAGCGAGGGGGGAGGCGATAAGAACGCCGGCGCAGAGGCCGGCGAGGAGAGTCGAACGACGCATCGGGGCTCCAGAGAACAGCGGGGCGAGACGGAATCTGAGAAATAGGCGCGGGCGACGGCGGGATGTCGAGGGTCGGACCGCGGAAACTGGGAACTGCTTTAAGTGGTCGGTTTTCAGTGGGAGTGTTCAGTGGTCAGAGTTTGGTGGTGGAATACTGACCACTGAAAACTCAAACTGACGACTGATCACTTAGAGCAGTTCCCGCAGCTCGCAGTTCCCGCAGTTCAGTCGTACCACCCCTGCACGTACCACCGCACCGGCGCCGCCACCACATTCGCCGCCGACTCGGCGTATACCAGCAACTCGCCCGCACCATCGGCGGTGCAGCGCCAGTAATCACGCGCAAACGTATCGGCGCGCCACCAATCGCCGCTTAATCGTTCGGGACCATCGGCGGTGGTGATATCCCAACGCGTGCCGCGCCACCACACGGCTGCTGGCGTGCCGTGCGGCGTTTCGACGTCGACCACTTCGGGTGCGTCGAGCAGGCGCAACACGGCGGGTGCTTGTACGGTGGCGTCTTGTATCGTTTTGCTCGGTACCGGTGCGGCGGCTTGCGCCATCGCATCGGCAGCCATCCATCGTCCGGCGGCTTCGGGTTTGTGTGCATCACCACGCACCGCACGCACCACCACGTCACCGCGATTGTCCGGATCGAGTGCAGTGCGCAGTCGTGCGAATACGGCTTCCGCATTCATCGCCGCATCACGCCACGATGGAATGAGCAGGTCGCCTTGATCGGCGGCGAGCGGCGCAGTGGCGGGAATGCCAACCGCGACACCGATGATGGGCGCGGGAATGGTCCACTTCTCGAGTAGCGCACGACACTGATCGAACAATGGATCGAGTCGCGCCAACGGACGCGCGGGACGCACTTCGCGCGTGATGCTGCGTTGCGGGATGCCGAGGAGTGAGGAAGGAGAAAGAGCCTCACGCGGAGCCCGCGGAGGGCGCGGAGCGTTGTTGTACGCAGCAGGCGCCGCATCGCTCGACGTTTCGGCGAACCGTTCATGATCGCGTCCGTCGAGTCCCACGTCTTCCAACGGCCACTGGCGTCCGGCATCAAGCACCAGCGTGATGGAAATTGCGGTGGCCGAGCGTCCGTCTTCGATGAGTTCGCGCAGGAGACGGTCAAGTTGCGCGCGCACCACGAACAAAATGGGCTCGGTGCTTTCTACTGCGGCCGGCAATTCGGCGCTCGCACTGCGCGCCGCTTCGACGCGCACGAGTCCCGGACGTCGTGCGTCGTGTCCGTGCGCGAGTCGCCACGCCGTGAGCCCTTCGTCGCCCCAGCGACGTTCCACATCGCCCGCACTGAGTGACGCGAGTGCACCCACCGTGCGCAACCCCAGCGACGTGAGCGCTTCGCGCAGATCGTCGTCCATAGGCACGAGTCCCAACGGCGCCGGTGCGAGATACGTGGCGCATTGCCCCGTGGGGATGATCGTGATGCCGTCGGGTACGCCAAGCGGATCGCTAAGCGGATCACGTTCACGCACCACACGACTGCGCGCCTGCGGCGCCCACGTGGCGGCGCGTGCCGCGACACACGAATCAGCAATCGCGACGCGTGCATCGGGGTGCCAGCGTTGCACAATCGTGAGCAGTGTGCGCGCAAGCAGTGCTTCGCCGCCCAGCACATCGAATCCGCTCGCACCGATCCACCACATGCCCGGTGAGCCGCGCACCGGTGTGACCTGCGGACTCGCCGCTAACAACGCGGTGGTCACGGTGAGAATCGCTTCGTCGATCGCATGATCGTCCCACGCGCGAATCTCGATCGCGGCACAGCGCGCTTGCGCTTCGGTGAGCGACATCCCCGCGCGCACTCCGGCCTGCCCCGCCGCCAACGACACCGCCCGTAACCGATCGTTATCGGCCAACGCCCTCGGCGACGCGTCCCAATGCGGGTTTGGCGCTGGGGTAGCGAGCCGCGTGCTGCGTGATGACGCCGCCTGCTTTCTCGCGGGCGCGTTCGCGCCGCGATGGACGGCCGAACGTGGACTCCGCCATGCGTCGTCGTCCACGGTAGCGTGTCCAGTCGCGGGTGTGCTTGTCGAACTCGCGGTGGAAGCGTTCGCGTTCGCGCTCCCGCTCGCGTGGCGTGAGCGGGGGCTGGTATTCGTGAGCGGTTTCGCCTGTTGTTCGCCCAGTGCCAGGGCGAGTTGCGTCGCGATGCTTGGCCGCTTTGTCGTCGCGTTCGCCGGTGTTGCGTTCGCCGGTGTAGATGGCGTTGCTGCCGCCGACACTGAGCCCGCCCCACGTGATGGGGTGTCCTTCGACATCGTCGCTGCTGGTGCCGCCGAGTGCGGCCCAGGGACGGCGCGTGCCGCGTGCCACGCCGCGCCGATCGGGAATCTCGGAATCCGTACACACGCGACGCGCCATGACGATGCCACTGCTCACCTCAACCGACTGAACGTTATGGTGCGCATTGTTTGACGCACCGCCTTTCTCCACGATCACCGAACAGATGCGCGTGTCGGTGCGTTGTCGTCGGTTGGCGGTTGATCGGTTGGTTGTTGTTTTCGCTGTAGTAACGCGTTCAGCGACGCGCTCCACCCGCAATCGCACCGCACCACTGATGCGACTCGGCGTGCTCTGATGACTCAGTACCACACATGCGGCATCACGCTCGCGTGCGAGTTGCGCGAGGCGCACACCGTGTACGCGTGAAAGCGGGTGTGCGCCGTCGATGATGACGAGCGAAAACACGCCGCTTCGCAGCAACAAGTCGGCGGTCCATGCGCTGCGTTTGCTGTCACGCGGTCGCACGACGACCAGTCGATCACCGAGATCGGCGAACGGCGCGGCAGCGAGTGTACGTTGCGCGTCGATCCACGCCACCCACCCACCGCTCTGCAGAATGTGTGTAACAACTTGTCGGAGCAGTGCCGTTTTACCGACCGCGAGCGGGCCAACGATTTCCGTGATACGTCCACGCGGAATGCCGCCACCCAGCGCGCGATCGAGATGCGCGATGCCCGTGCCGTACGGATCGCTGGCCACGCGTCCGCCTTGCACGACGTTCGCGACTTGCGAACGCAGCACGGTGAGCGACGGAGCGGCCGACGTAGCGGCGGGGAGGGCGAGAGCGGGGGCGGTCACGGCGTTTTACGGATACCGAATAAAAACCGAAAATTGAGAGTAGGGCTAGTGCCGAGTTATAACGACAGTCGTTATAATGGTGTGTGTGATAATCTCATTCGCCGACGCCGCCACGGAAGATCTGTTCAACGGCATCGACAGTCGTCGTGCGCGTGCGGCGTGTCCGATGCCCATCTGGCCCGTGGTGCGCCGCAAACTCACGCAGCTCAATCGCGTGCGCGCGGTGAGCGAACTGGCGATTCCTCCAGGCAATCGGCTGGAGCTGCTGCGTGGTGATCGCGCGGGGCAGCACAGCATCCGCGTCAACGAGCAACACCGCATTTGTTTTCGCTGGGAGGGCGACCATGCGATCGATGTCGAAGTCACGGACTACCACTAAACCATCGGCTAAGCCATCGGCTAAGCCATCGGCTAAGCCATCGGCGAACACCGGCGTGACGCGCCGGTTGCCAACGCACGCGCCGCCAACGCATCCGGGTGAGATGCTGCTTGAGGAATTCCTCAAGCCGCTTGATATCTCGCAGTCGGCGTTTGCGATTCGTTTAGGCGTGTCGTTTCCGCGGCTCAACGAAATTATCCGCGGCAAGCGTGGCGTGACATCAGACACGGCACTGCGCCTCGCTCGCGTGACCGGTATGAGCGCCGACTTCTGGCTCGGGCTGCAGCAAGACTGGGATTTGTGGCACGCGATGCGCGGTCCCGACGCCAAGCGGATCGCTGAGTTGGAGCCGCTGACGTACGCTGAGCGGTAATTCCAACGGCAGTTCCAACTGCGTCGCCAACACCGGCGCATCGATGGTGCTGACGGCGTGCGCAAATTCGTCATAACGGCCTTCGCGCGGACCGAGGCCGTGCTTGGCGCAGAGCCGTTTCATGAACGCCGATAGTCCTTCGCGATAGGACTCCGACGCGTATGCAGCACGGCCGTACGTATGCTCGTAACTCGCCGCGAGTTCGGGAAACGTTTCGTGCACGAACGGCAGATACGTGCGTCGCGATGCGCTGCGCAGTCGTAGTGCACAGGCGGCGAGATTCTCTGCCCCCGCCTCGGCCACTTTCGCGACGAGTTCGCGCAACATCGCGGGTTTGTCGGTAATGCCCGGCAACACCGGCATGCAATTCACACTCACCGCGATGCCCGCGTCGGCCAACCGTCGCACCGCACGCAACCGTGCATCGGGGGTTGGGGCGCGCGGCTCCAAACGCCGTGCGAGATCACGATCGACCGTGGTGACGGTCATGTGCACACTCATGCGCCCGCGCTGTGTGAGACGCGCCAACACATCAATGTCGCGCGTGACGAGCGGACTCTTGGTGATGATGGTGACGCGTACGCCGCGCGCGTCAACCAGCGCTTCCAGCACGCTGCGCGTGACACGAAAGCGACGCTCGGCGGGTTGATACGGATCGGTGGCCGAGCCGATCACGACCGATTCACCGGGCTTGGGTGCGCGGGAGGTTTTCAGCGCATCTCGCACACATTGCGCCGCGTTCTCCTTGACCAACACGCGTCGCTCGAATGCCTGCCACGCCGGCATTTCGGCGACGATACGTGCACCGACGTCGCCGGCGCGCTCGAGCGTCCAGCGATGCGTGTCCCGTGCGTAGCAGTAGGCGCACCCAAAGGCACAGCCCACGTACGGATTGATGGACCAGAAGCCCATGCCCGTGGCCGCCGGGGAGTTGAAGATTCCGCGGACGGGAGAGGCGTGATACGTGAGATCGGCCTGGCGGTCGAGGAGCCGAAAGGGGGCGTCATCGGTCGCGAGGTCGAGTACGGGGAGGGGCGAGGCAGGCACACCAAAGAGATACCGAATAAAACCCGAAGTGGCAACCTGAGCCATACGGCGATTTGAACGGAATTCGTGATGCACACGGTTGTCCCGGGGGGCAGGGCACCCTAACGTGCAGGCACATGCCGGCCCTTTCCGATATCGAAATCCAGCGCGGCCTGGGAGCGCTTCCAGGATGGTCCCGCAAGGGAGACACGCTGGTCAAGGCGTACCACTTCGCGACGTTCCCGGCAGGGATCGCGTTCATCGCGCGGGTGGCCGAAATCGCCGAAACGATGCAGCACCACCCCGACGTGGACATCCGGTACACCAAGATCGTGTTCTCGCTGAGCACGCACGACGCGGGCGGCATCACGCAGGCCGACTTTACGCTGGCGTCGGCGATCGAGGAGCTCGCGGCGTCCTAGAGCCTGGTGCGGGCGCGGGCGAGGTGATGCGCCTCCGCGCCGAGCATTCCTCGCTGCTTCGCGCTCCGCGCTCATGCGCTCGGAACGAGTCGGCGCAAAGGCACATCACCTCGCCCGCGCCAGACCGTTCAACTCAGCCCGCGCGAGAGACTCGCGTGACGTCACCGCGCGAAGTCGGTGCGCGCAGAGAACGATGCGTCGTGCGCGCTTGCTCGCTGCGGCCATAAAACGGTTGAGTCGGGGGCGGGGCGAGGGTGCCCGCCCGCCGACTCGTTCCGAGCGAGCGCACGCGCGAAGCGCGCAGCGAGCGAGGAATGCTCGGCGGAAGGGCACGCCTCGCTCCGCCCCCGACCCGCACCAAACCAACGGCGAGCGCCAGAGCGCCCCGCAGTCAATCAGTTCTTGCGCAGCGTAACAGACCCGTTGACGGTCGACGCGTGCAGACGCGTGCGGCCATTGCCGACCGTGCCGCGAATTCGACGAGGTGAGAGCGTGCCCGAAATCGTGATCGGGAAATCCGTTGTGACGCGCCCGTTCACCGTACTCAGTTCCAACTGCGCGCCGAAATTGCTTGGCAGTTCAATCGTAACGGCGCCGTTCACCGTTTCGTATTCGAGATCGTCGGCGCTGCCGATAGAGCCCATCGACACGTTGATACTGCCGTTCACGGTTTTGGCGCGCACCGGACCGCCGGCGCTGCGGGCGTTGATGCTGCCATTCACGGTATTGGCGCGCACGTCGGTTGTGACGCCGCTGACTTCAACTCCGCCGTTGACCGTGGCGACATCCACTCGCACACCTTCGGGTACGCGCACCACGAAGTGCACGCTCACGTCGTTCCGATCGTTCCACTTGTTGTTGCGGTTCGAGTGAATTCCGTCTTCATCGCACGTGGAGTTCTCGTTCCACAAGGCGCAAATCAGAACATCGTCGCCCACGCGCTTCTGTTCGATCCGCACCATCGACGGATCGCCACGCCGCCACTTCTTCTCGCCGGTCACTTCGACGCGGCTCCCCGAGCTGCGCTCAACGTCGATGCCGCCGTTGATGTTCTTGATGATGATGCTGCGCCCTGACGGAATGGAGCCGTTCCAGGAGAACGATTTGTCGGACTGTTGCTCACCGCGATCATCATCGCGGTCACGATCGCGATCACGATCACGATTGCGGTCGCGGTTCCGGCTTTGCGCGGAGAGCGTGAGCGCGGGAACCACGAGAGCGAAGCACGCGGCGCGGACGACGCGCGCGGTGAAAGACGAAGACAAGTGCATGGCGGGATCCGGTGAGACGGTGAGAGGTGCTGAGGCGTTACTGTTGCTCTTCTTCGTTACCGCGACGAACTCGCTGCACGGCGACATCGCCGTTGAACGTGGAGACGGAAATACGCGCACTGCCGCCTCCGCCAAACTCGAATCGTTTGGTGTTGTTGGGATTTCCGGTGACGCTGGCGCGAGCGCGGGTGCGATCGTTGCCGCTCAGACTGCGTTCAGGACCCGCGACGCCGCCAATCGACAGCGTGCCGCCCGACGGCAGCATCGTCATGCCGGCCGCTTCGAACTCACCCGTGACCGTGGTGACCTCCATGATGCCGCCGAAACTCTCGGGGAGACGCAGGGCGATATCACCAGAGTGTGTCACCAGCTGGACCCGTGCGTCGGAATTCATCACACCGCTCAGTGTGATATCCCCGCTCGTCGCATCGACCTGCACGCGAGACGTACGCTCGGTGTTGAGCACGATCGTACCGCTGGTCGTGCTGACGTCGATCGTCCCGCGGACGCGACGTGCCGTGAGATCCCCGCTCACCGTACTCACCCGCAAGTCGCCAACGCCGCCATCCATTTCGATATCGCCCGATAGCGTTTCGATGATCGCGCGGCCGCCGAGCGCGCGGGTATGGATGTCACCCGAGTGCGCGTGCACATCGATGTCGCCGGAGACATCGGCGATATCGACGTCTCCCGACGTGCTGTGAATCACGAGGCGAACGCCGTGCGGCACGAAGAGCTGCACCAGATCGTCATCATCGTCGCGCCCACGAGCCTTGCTTCTGCGGTCGTCATCACCGACGGTCAGTGAAACGGCCACACCCGACGATTGCAGCTTGTAGGTACGCGCGCGCGCACGGAGTTCGGCGTTCGGTCGGTCCGTTCCGCGCACGATGAGATCGTTGCGCGTGGTGGTGATGTCGATGACACCCGTTCGTGACACGTTGAAGGCCGTGTCGTGCTGGCTGCCCGATCGGTTGGCGCTTTGTGCCGCAGCCACCATCGAGAACGTGGCCGAGGAGAGCAGCACGGCCGCCGATCGCACGCTGGGTCGAATGAGTTGACTCATAGCAGCGCCACCCGGCGCATGAGTGCCAGTTTGTTTGCGAGCGCACGGTCGAGCGAGCCGGAAATCGCACCGCTGCCTGGATCTTTGGCCAAGGCCGCCTTGCTGTCGGCAATCGCCTGATCGATGATGGTCAGATTGCGTCGCAGTTCCTTGACGGTGCTGGAATCCAGTTCGGTGAAACGCTGGTCGACGATGACGCGCAACGCGGCGATTTGCTGCTCGTAGACCACGTCGACGTTGACCACGGGTCTGGTCAGCGCACTCGCAGTCGAGTCTGTGCTCGGCTTCACGGCCGTCGTCACGACGGCCACGTTGCTCCGCGGACGAGCCACCTGCCACGTCACCGCCGACGTCACGGCGACCAACGCCGCGGCGGCGACGGCAAACCGACGGATGGAGATGGGTCGACCCGCGGCTGACGCAGTGCGGTGTTCTGCCGCGGCGTCGCGCAACGGCAACGTGGCCACCGGCGTCTCGATACGCGCCGCAATGCCAGACCACAAATCGCGCGGCGGGGCGAAATCCGCCAAGCTTGCGGCCTGTTGCACGAGTGCGGTGAGCTCGCTCACGGTACGCTCGCACGTGGCACACGAGGCACGATGCGCATCCATCCAGTGCTGCGCCGATGCATCGAGCTCGCGCTCGAGATAATCGGCCAGCTGACGGTCAAACTGCGCACAGTCGCCGGAGAGATTGGGAGAAAGCGGTACGTCGTTCATCGGGATTCTGCGACCGGATCGAGGCCGGGTAAGGAACTGCGTGAATGAGTGGTCATCATCGCGTCAGCGCTGCGCGAAGCAGCATGCGCGCCCGATGCAACTGGGCCTTGCTGCCGCCCGGCGTGATGCCGAGCTGATCACCGATCTCTTCGTGAGTGTAGCCCTCCACATCGTGCAGAACGAAGACGCGACGAGCGCCGGTCGGCAGCGATGCAATGGCCGACTCCAGATCGAGTTGATCGCCAACGGAGCGCGGCGTGCTGACTGCGGTCGCCATCGCTTCGTCGTCGTTGATCGTGCGCCCTTGCAGCGTGCTGGCGCTCTTGCGTCGCGTGAGGACTACGTTGACCGTCACACGATGCAGCCAGGTGGAAAACGCGGCGTCGCCACGAAATCCCGGGAGCTTGTCCCACACGCGTACGAACACGTCCTGCGTGACTTCCTCTGCGACCACTCGATCGCCCAACATGCGAGTGCACAGTGCGTACACGCGGTCCACATGCTCCCGGTACACCCGCTCAAACGCCCGCCGATCGCCGGAGGCGGCCAGCGCGACGTCCGTCGGTACCGGTGCGGGCACCGACACGGACAGCGGCGTTACAGGTTGCAGCAAGTGATCGGTCACGCGTAGGGCGAGCATGGGGCCTCAGTGAAGTCACCCGATTGGATGACGCATCGGCCCGGAGGGTTTGAACGCCCAGGGAGAAAATCCGGCGCTCAGCCGGGACGGTCGAATCCCGTTACGACGTCCGGCAAATCGGCCATACGGCTTAACCAGTGCGAAGGGTTCGTGGGCGCCAACTGCTCACGGGAAAACGGCCCCCATTGCGCCGCTGCCGTGGACACCCCGGCCGCCCGGCCCGATGCCATATCATGCGGAGAGTCGCCGACGAAAATTGCCCGATCCGGCGACACGCCCAATCGGGACAATGCCAATTCAACCGGCGCCGGGTGCGGCTTGTGCCGCTTGGTTTCCTCGAACGTCACGATGGTGTCGAACAGCCCCTCAAGGCCCACGTGATGGAGCGAGCGATCGGTCATGCCCCGTCCCTTACTGGTCACGATCCCGGTCTGGTGTCCCTGCTCGCGAACCCACGCCACGACCTCCGCGACGCCGGGATACAGCGTCGTCAGCGCCTCGAGATGCAGATCCTGATACCGCCGATATCCCTCGACGAGCAGGCTGACCTCCTCATCGGAGTCGCACCACTCGCGGAGCTGCGTGCGTAACGGCGTCCCGATGCCTGCCACCCACTGCGGTCGCGTCGGACGACGCACGCGTCCAGCAAACGCCGCTTCCATGGATTGCAACAGCAGGTCGATCGAATCGATCAGCGTTCCGTCGAGATCAAAGAGCACCGCGAGTTTGGACATGCACGAAAACTAGTCTCTACTCGCCAACAGGTGGCGACTCGCGCGCGCTCGAGACGAGCAGCAGTACTGCCACCACGCGATACGACGCCGATAAGGCGCGGGAGGAATGCTCGCGTAGATCGCTCTGTGCTGTCGTTTGAACGCTCAGTGCGCGCGCACCCCGCCAATCACCAATCCACTCCCGGGCCGGCATACTTCCAAACCGCGCGATCCACTCCTCAATCTCCCACTCGGCGGCGACGCCGCGCACCGAGCCAAGCATCACATCGACCTCGTGCCAGGCTGCGCGCACGCGTCGGCGTTCACCCGGAGCGACGGCGCGCTCCGCCGCGGCGAACAGCACGCGCAACTGACGTCGCCGCCGACCGATTCCGGTGTTGCCGAGCTCAAATTCGGTTCGCGCACCTTCGCGACGCAGGAATCGCGCAATGGCCCGTCGCGCGACCCGCCAACTGCGAGCGCGCGCCGCTCCCGCAGTTTCGGAGATGCACGTGGTATCCGCTGCGCCTCCGTCGCACGCGCGCAGTAGTCGGCGGAGGTAACTCGCCGCGCGTCGCGCGCGCCGGTGTCCACCAACTAGCAGGGGTTCGCCGTGTGAATTCTCCAGGAGAGTCAGGAAGCCGTCACGCGTGCCGCGAACGACGCCGACCATGGGGTCGTTAGACGGAACAGCTGGCGGACCCTCGGCGACGCTCCATCGCAGAAGCTCCTCGCGAAGTTCCTCGGCCATCTCCGGAGCACTCTGTTTCGCGCGACTCCTGCTCCGACCGACGTGCTCGTCGGGAGAGCTTCCCACCCAGCGTCGCGCAAAGCGCGCCTTTCGGCGCAGTCGACGCTTGAGCTGCAACACGGCCTCGGCGACCGCTGGCGGTTCGAACGCGTAGACGGAAACGGCAGCGTACGGCGAACCCACGCGCGCGCAGCGACCGACACGCTGACGCTGCAGAGCGTGCGTCCACGGCATATCGAGATGGACCACGACGCCAGCGTCCTGCAAGTTCACACCTTCGGCGAGCAGATCGGTCGTGAGCAATAGTCGAATGCGCTGATGCTCCGGCGGAGGCGATCGCCCGTGCGCGAGCGGAGCGAACGCCTCCAGTGCGGCTCGGCGCGAAATCGGACCACTGGCAATACGTGCCTGCCGTGAAGTGAGCACACCAACGCCGGCGATATCCGAGAGGGCGCGGCCAATCGCGCGGACTGTTTCGGCGTATTGCGAAAATGCGACGACGGGCGTGGCGCCATGTCGCTGTAGAATGCCTCGCAGCGCCGCGGCGCGCGCGTTGTCGTGCGACGAGGTTGTTCGGTGCAGCGTCCGCAACGCGCGCACGGCGTCGAGGTGACGTTGCAATGCGTCCCGCAACGGTGCGCTCTCTACCTCGTGACGGGCCAACAGTTCGGGAAATGCCAACTGCACGTCGTCGTCGCCGACAAGCCAGCTGCGGAGCTCAACCGAAGTTGGATGGCGTCCGCTTTCAAGCGCCTGTCGCAACGCTTCGCTGCGAAGTACTCGCCGCGATAGCGCATGCTCAAGCGCGGCATCACTGGAACACCACGCGCGCAGCAGCCCCAGCTTGATGAGCGCGCAGGCGACGCTGCCATCGTGCGCCGGTAGCGGGGCCGGAAGAGCGAGTATCGCGTTCAGTACACGCGGATCGTGCGGCATCTTCTCGGTGGGCTCGTTCACGACGGCGGGCTTGCCGTCTGCTCTCGTTCGACGGACCACGAGCTCGGCCAGGAGCTCATCGCTCAACTCCACAGTTCCCCCGAGCGAGAGCGCGAGCAGATGCCGCAACTCCTGCGGATGATTGTGAATTGGCGTGGCGGTGAGCATCAGCACGTCGAGGCCGGCACACGCGGCTGCGACGGCCCTATAGCGCGCGGTTGCGCGATTGCGCAGGTGGTGTGCCTCGTCAATCACCACAAGACATCCGGGTTCCGGCACTTGCAGTGCTCTGTCGGACCGCGAGAAGGACTGCAACGACTCAATCGAAGCGTGCGCACACTGCGCACGAGCGACTGCGGAGCGCCACATGGGCAGCAGCGCGGCGGGCGCGATGATATGCACCTGCGCGAAGCGTTGTGCGACGGCGAGGGCGGCAAAGGTCTTGCCGAGCCCGACGTCATCAGCCAAAAGGGCTACGTGATGACGTTGCAAGATGAGGCTGATGCGAGCGACGGCATCGACCTGATGTGGCATGAGGGTGACGGCGCCGAGCGTCGCGCTGGGCGGAACGCCGAGGAGGGCGCGGGCAATGGCGTGGCGCACAGCCGCCGGCTGGGCGAGCGCCGGGAGATGCTTGGGAAGCGCGCTCATTTCAGACTCCAATGCACGAGTGGGTAGAGTCGGTCGGCATCGACTTCATACGCGCGCGCGAGAGCGCTCACGTAGTCTTGACTCGACGGTGCGCGTCCGGCCGCGATTTCTCTTCCAATGCCCGCAAGCGGAGGTCGTGCGTGAATCCAATCCCGCGGCACGGGCAGAGTGGCGACGGTCCAGCCGAGGTAGCGTCGAAATCCTCCGCGAGCGGGTTCAGCGAGCGCGTGGAACCATGCGTCAGCAACGGGCGACGCGAGTAGCGCGCAGAGGGCCCAGGCGTCGTCGATCGTCTGGGCGCGTAACACGTAACACGTGTTCAGTGGCACGGTCGGATCTCCTGCAGGCAGAACGCGCGGTCGCAGTTGCTTGCCGATGTCGGCCCACACAACGCGCGGCAGCTCGGAGCGGGCGGCGTCGGTGCGGAAAAGGGTCCACCACGGTTGCTTGGTACGTGCGTCGCGTCGGCGTTCAAGTTGGGAGCGCCAATTGGCGAGCCAACGAGCGGTACGAGGGGGCAGCGCGCGCAGCGGTAGGAATTGCGCATCGTGCGTCCAGATGACGCAGGGGTTGGTTGACGTCTGACCTTTTTGAGCGCGAGGAAAGACGGAGTCGCCTCTGAGCACCGGTCGGAGCATTCGGCGCTCGATGTATCCGCGGCGATCGTGAGCGGCCACGTGCGCCAGTTCATCATCCTGTTCGCGATCGCGCTCAGTGTCCGGTTCGGAGGCGTCGACGAGAAAGGCGGCGTTGAAGCCGAGTTTGACACCCAGTGTCGGTCGTCCGAGCGCGGAGTCGCCGAGGGGTGGTCCGGCGCGCTGAAGTGCGCGGAGGGCATGACGCGCGTCGTTCGGGAGCAGGATCCAGGGGGCGGCGGGATCGCCGTCGAGAGAAAGCTCCGAGGGCGCGATCTCGAACGATCGATCGCTGGCAGCGTTGGATATGTTGACGCGCACGGGCGCATCGTTCTGTTCTTGCGCGAACGCACTCGCGCCGGGCACCGGTTCGAGCACGAGCTCTCGTCGCGGATGTCGCGATGCGACGTCATCGCGAGGGCGCGTACGACGGCGCGCAACGATAAGCGATGGATACACCGCGGCGTCGAACAGCGCGGGAGCCTCGGACCAATCGCGCAGGTGATGGACCGTTGCCTGACGCAGTATCCATGCGCGAAGCCCTCCGCCGGCGAGGGCGCGCCAAAGCTTGGCCGGAACCAAAAGTGCGGCGACGCCGTGCGGCGCGAGTAGCTGCACGCTGCGCTCGACGAAGGCGGCTGCGAGATCGGCCTGTGCCGCGAATCCGACACCCGCTCCGGCACGAGTGGCGCCGACGTGCCAGGCGGCGTCGCGCATGGTGCGGAACTCTGCGCGCAAACGTACGCGTTCTGCTGCTGGCAGGGCGTGCGGGCGCACCCAAGGCGGATTGCCGATCACGAGCGAAAATCCGCCTTCCGCGGCCACATCGGCGAATTGGGCGGCAAATCGAAACGGGAGCGCGCCGCCAAGTCGGATGCGAGCGAGTTGGCGAGTGGCATCGCGATGTTGTTGTCGCAGGCGATCGAGCGCTTGACGATGCACGCGGGTGCGTGGAGGCCGTTGACCGAACAGATCGCGAGAACGCACCGCGGCGATTGCTTCGCCGCGTTCGAAGTGGGCGCGGTCGGCGATGCGCTGACTTTCCTGTTCGGCGCGTTCGCGCTCTTCGCGCTCGAGTGCGGCCGCGAGCGTGTGCTTTCGAAGGCCGGTGGCGTTGACATAACGCAGCCGCAAACGCGCGAGCTGACGAGCGGACGGCGGCGCAAACTGAAAGTCACCGCCAGCGAGTGTATCGCCGAGCCGAATATGATGATCGAGGTTCGGTAACGGGGGAATGAAGTTGATGCGTGATTCGGGGCATTCGATGACAATCGACAACCAGAGTCGCAGTTCGCAGAGCCAAACCGCCATCGGATTGCGATCGACGCCGAAGATCGAGTGCGCGAGTGTTTCGCGTCGTACTTCGTGGACCGGTCGCGCGTCGCCAGCGCGCGACCGAAGCGTCGCGAGCGCTTCGAGGGTATAGACCAAAAACGCCCCGGAGCCGCAGGCAGGGTCGATGACTCTGACGTTGTGCAGCTGTCGAAGCGCATCGGGCGTCAGCGTCAACGGCACCTCAGGATGCGCGAACGCGCTCGGCGGGAGCAGCGGTAGGGCGCTGTGCAGAGCGTCGCGCACGACGGTTTCGACGAGTGTGGGCGGCGTGTAGTAGCTGCCGGTGGCGTGGCGCTCGGTCGCCGCCATGAGCGATTCGAAGGCGCGCCCCAACATTTCCGGATCGATCGACGCTTCGCTCCAGCGCAGCGAATCTTCGCGGGCGGTGAACCGATAACGGTCGAGGAGGTCGATGACGAAACCGGCGAGCGCGTCGTTGGAGAAGCGCACGTCACGATGTCGGCGCTCGAGAGGTGTTGGCGCGAACAGCCCGCCATTGAGGAAGGGTACCTCGCCGAATTCTCGTGCACGCGTCGCGCGCTGACGGCGCGGCGTATTCAGCGTGCCAAAAAAGAGCGGTTTGAAGAAACTGTGGTAAAGCTGGTGATCGCGCTCGAGATGACGCGTGGTATGATGGAGCAGGAACTGTCGGTCCTGGTTGAGCCATCCCTTGGCCTCGAGAAACGCGAGGAACAGGCAACGTGACGCGCAGGTGAGTGCGAGCTCGCGCTTGGTGGCGAGATCGGCCCGCCCGGAGGCGGTGCTCGCGAGTGTCGAAACGCGGAGTTCAAGCGCGCGATAGAAGCGATGCGAGAGCGCGTCCCGGCCGAGTATGTCGGCAATGCGGGCGTGATGTAGCGTGGGCAGCGATTCCTGAACGCTGGCGAGCGATCGGAGCGTTTCGGCGTCGGAATCGACAACGCGCCGACGGTCCACCCGCAACGCGTGGACGCGCGCCGGATTTTCAGGAGCGACGATGGTAATGGAGAGATGCTGGAGGGTCTGATCGAGAGCGA
Source organism: uncultured Gemmatimonadaceae bacterium (assembly GCA_966096095.1). Lineage (GTDB taxonomy): Bacteria > Gemmatimonadota > Gemmatimonadetes > Gemmatimonadales > Gemmatimonadaceae > Gemmatimonas. The sequence continues at coordinate 300,520 of CBHTUR010000001.1, forward strand.
TGACGCACCAGTCGCGGCCCGGGGCGTTTTTGGCGAGCGCGATGGTGAGTTGGCGTGCGAGCTCGCGTGCATCATTCGGCCTGCGCTCTGACGATTCCGTAGTCGGTGTCGTCAGGACGGTCAGCAAACAACGACGGCGGCCCAGGCCGCGCGCGAATTCCGCCGACTGGACATGATCGGTGAGGTGGAGCGCGAGGAGCGCCTCGCGATCAAGCGGGCGGGCTTCATGAAAGCCCATGACGCGGGCGATCGCGCGGAGGGCGCGTAGGGAGTTCGCCTGCGAAAGCAGGGTGGCGGCGGCGCGAAGAGTGAGCACGCGCACATGGTGCAACGGACAAGCAGAAAGTGCTTCACCATTACATTGTGTGCATGGCGAATTCTACGCACACGTCGGAGAGCGAGCGGTCGCGCGCGGCCGCTTCGCGTCTGCGCGAGGTGTGGCGTGTGTTTGTGCAGCTTGGGCTCACGGCATTCGGCGGCCCCGTCGCTCACGTGGCCGCAATGCAAGACGAGTTGGTGCGACGACGACAGTGGGTCAGCGCCGAAGAATTAGCCGACTTGCTGAGTGCGGCCAATGTGATTCCCGGTCCGAACTCGACCGAGCTGGCCATTCATCTCGGATATCGCCGGGCCGGTTGGCCGGGGCTCCTGGTGGCCGGTGCAGCGTTCATCGTACCGTCGACGCTGATGGTCTGGGGCATCGCGATGGCCTACGTCACCTACGGTCAGCGGGCCGAGGTCGGCGCGATTCTCGCTGGCATGCAACCGGTGGTGTTGGCGGTCGTTGCACAGGCGTTGTTTCGACTCGCGCGCGGCGTCCTCACCAGCGCGCGGTTGCTGCTGATCAGCGCGCTCTGCGTCGCCGCATTGTTCTTCGGTTGGCATGAGCTCGTGGTGCTCGCGCTCGGTGCGGCGCTCAGCGTGCTTTCGCTTCGCTTGGCCAGCGCCCAAAACGCCTCGGTGAGCTCAATTGTTGCGGTCGCGCCGGTCGCGGTTTCACGCACGCTCCCAGCGAACCTCCCGGTGGAGCTCCCCGACAACGCCTCGGGCTGGTCGCGAACATCGAGCGCAGTCGTCACCGCCGCCGTCGCGCTCGCGAGTCAACTTCCGACGACGGCCAAGATTTTCTTCACCTTCGCGAAAATCGGCAGCGTGCTGTTCGGCAGCGGTTATGTGCTGCTCGCGTTCATGCGCAGTGATCTTGTTTTGCGACACCACTGGTTGACTGAGCAGCAATTGCTCGACGCGATCGCCATCGGACAGGTGACGCCCGGGCCGGTATTCACCTCGGCCACCTTTGTCGGCTACCTGCTCAACGGCCACCTCGGCGCGCTTGCCGCTACGTTCGGCATATTCTTGCCCGCCTTCGTCTTCGTTGCCGTCAGTGGACCGTGGGTGCGGCAGGTGCGTCGGTCGGCACGGGCAGCGGCGGCGCTCGACGGACTCAACGCCGCATCGCTTGCCCTGATGTTGCATGTGATTGTGCAGATGATTCCGCCTGTCGCCTCGTCGTGGAGCGGACGCATTATCTTCCTCGGCGCGGGCGCACTGTTGTTGCGCACGTCGCTCGGCGCCGGATGGTTACTGATGGGCGGCGCGCTCGTCGGCGTGATGACCGTCGTTCTCCATTCTGTCGGGGTTTTGTGAGTCCATCCAAGTCAGCGCCGCAGGTTCCTGGGTTTCGCCCCGTGCCCTTTACGGGCGTCATTTACGTCATGGCAGAGGCCGCGGCCAAGGGCTATACGCCGCATCATCCCGATTGGGCGAACTTGGGCCAAGGTCAGCCGGAGACCGGACCGCTTGAGGGAGCGCCAGATCGCGTGGCGCAGGTCTCGGTGGGTCTCGACGACTTGGAGTATGCACCCGTAAACGGCATTCCTGAGCTCAGGGAAGCAGTGGCTGAGCTGTACAACGAGCTCTATCGCCGCGGAAAGAAGTCGAAGTATACGGCCGACAATGTGTGCATTTGCGGCGGCGGACGCTTGTCGCTCACCCGCACGGTCGCGGCGCTGGGGTCGATCAACCTCGGCCACTTTCTGCCCGACTACACCGCGTACGAAGAACTGCTCGACATGTTCCGTGCGTTTACGTCGATCCCGATTCTGCTCGATCCCAATCAGGGTTACCGCATCGGCATTGAAGCGCTCGAGCGAGAAGTGCTGGGGCGCGGACTCGGTGCGCTGTTGCTGTCCAATCCATCCAATCCGACGGGTAAGGTGATTGCCGGTCGTGAACTCGAACGGTGGGTAGCGCTCGGTCGCGAAACGCGCTGCACGTTGCTGTTCGACGAGTTCTATTCGCACTACGTGTGGATGGATACCGGAGAACCGCAGGGCATGTTGTCGGCGGCGCAGTACGTGAAGGATGTGGATCGCGATCCAGTGGTGATTCTTGACGGATTTACCAAGAACTGGCGCTATCCGGGGTGGCGAACCACGTGGGTCGTGGGTCCACGCGCCGTGATCGAAGCGGTGTCGAGCACCGGCAGCTTTCTCGATGGTGGTGGTAGCCGCCCGCTGCAGCGTGCGGCGGTGCCGCTGTTGCATCCCGACCATGTTCGCGCCGAAACGCAGGCCATTCGTGATACCTTCGCCAAGAAGCGCCGCGTGATGCTGGACGGTCTGCGCGATCTCGGTGTGCGCTTCGATGCCGTGCCCGAAGGAACCTTCTACTGCTGGGGCGATTTGTCGGCGCTGCCGGCCCCACTGAACGACGGCATGAGTTTCTTTCGCTGGGCACTCGAGCAGCAAGTGATTTGTGTGCCCGGCGATTTCTTTGACATCAATCCGGGCAAGCGCCGCTCGTCGGGGCGCGGGAGCCGCTTTCGTCGATACGCGCGCTTCTCATTCGGCCCGGAGCTCGAGACGATTGCTGCGGGTTTGGCGCGTCTGAACGAGGCGCGTGCCCGGATGGAACGTCCGAACCGTACACGCAAATCCACGAAAGGGAATTAGGGATGGCCATCTGCTGGTTGAACGGTGAGTTCGTCGACGAATCGCGCGCGACGGTTTCGATCTTTGATCGTGGACTGCTCTTCGGCGATGGCGTGTACGAAGTGGCCGCGGTCTTCAACGGACGGCTGCTCGATGCTGACTTGCATCTGGCCCGCTTGGAGCGATCGCTGTCGATGATCAGCTTGCCGGCGTCGGTTTCAACCGCGCAGTGGCTGGAGATCATGCAATCACTGGCGACGCAGAACAGCGTGCATGAGGGGCTCGTTTACCTGCAGGTCACTCGCGGTACCGCGGAGCGAGACTTCGCGTTCCCGACTGACACGACGCCCACTTGCTTTGCGTACGCGCGAAAGAAATCGCTCAGCCAGGACGTGCATGCCGCCGGTATTTCCTTGCACGCCGTAGACGATCTTCGCTGGCTGCGTCGCGACATTAAAAGCGTTTCGATGCTTGCGCAGGTGCTCGCCAAGCAGGCGGCCAAAGCGGCGGGTACCTATGAAGCACTGATGCACGAGCGCGGCGTGGTGACCGAGGGCGGCTCGAGCACTGTTTGGATTGTCGAGGGCAACACGGTGCGAACGCGTCCGCTCTCGCACTCCATTCTCGCCGGCATTACCCGCGACGTCACGCTGGAGCTACTTGCCGACCTGCAAGTCGAGGTGTTGGAGCGAGCGTTTACGCTGGACGACGCGCGTGACGCGCAGGAGTGCTTCATCACGAGCGCGACGAGTTTCATTCTCCCCGTGACGCGAATCGATGAGCACGCCATCGGCAATGGAGAGCCGGGGCCACTCACCATGCGCCTGCGTGAGGCGTATCTCGCCCGCGCCGCCCGACTGACGTCTCGGTAAGCTGCGGATGAGTCTTCGCCGTCCGGCTCCGTTGGGCATCGGTGCGCGAGTGGCCCTGGTATCGCCCTCCGGACCGCTCCGCGACGTGACGGAGCTCGTGCGCGCGGAGGCCAACGTTCGTTTGTTCGGCTGGGAGCCAGTGGTTGGTCCGCACGCAATGTCGTGCGCGGGCTACTTCGCGGGAACCGACGCCGAGCGTGCCGCCGACCTCGCGGCGGCGATCGCCGACCCCGGTATCGACGGAATCTGGTGTCTGCGCGGGGGATATGGCGCCGCCCGATTGCTTCCCATGCTAGATCCGGAGAGTGTGCGCGCCAATTGCAAGACGTTGATTGGCTACTCGGACATCACCGCGCTGCACGCGCTCTGGCAGCAAGTGGGCCTCGTCAGCTTCCACGGCCCAACGGCGCGCGGCGAGTTCACCCCGTTTTCACTGGACTCATTCCGCCGTGCGGTTGCGCAAGGCATGGCAAGTACCGGGATCGCGCCGGACGCGACCGTCGTGCGGGCAGGACGTGCTACTGGAAGGCTGAGTGGTGGAAATTTGTCGTTGGTTGCCTCTCTCACTGGCACGCCGTGGGCTCTAGATTTCAGGGACGCCATCGTGGTGCTGGAGGATGTGAACGAAGCGACGTATCGCATCGATCGCATGCTCACGCAGCTTCGTCAGGCGGGTGCATTTCACGGATGTGCGGGGCTCGCGCTGGGGCATTTTTCGCAGAGCGACGATTCCTCCGAACGTGCGAATCGCACCCTCCTCGAGGTGGTAACGGAGTGCGCAGAGGCGCTGGACGTTCCGGCGTTGCTGGGCATTCCGTGCGGGCACATCGACGACCAGTGGACGTTTCCGTTCGGAGCCACGGCCACCCTCGATGCCAGTGCTCGCGCCGTCACGATTCACCCGTAGTGCCTAGCGATTAACGACTGAGCTGACGCACGCGTCGCCGTCGTGTACCCTTCGATTTTTGTCGCCATGAAGACCGCGCAGCAGATGTACGCCGAAGCGAAAGAGCGCGTCACGCAGCTCACCGCTCGCGAAGTGCAGGATCGCCTGAACCGTGGCGAACCGTTGGTGCTCATCGATATTCGTGAACAGAACGAGTGGAACTTGGGTCATGCGGCGCCAGCGATGTATATCGGTCGCGGCGTGCTCGAGGGCCAAATCGAATCGCGCGTGCCGCGCGACGCCAACGTCGTGCTCTACTGCGCCAGCGGCAATCGCTCGGCGCTCTCCGCGCTGACACTGGCTGAGATGGGATACGAGAGCGTGGCGTCGATGGCCGGCGGATTTCGCGACTGGGTCGCCAGCGGCGGCGAGGTGGCCGACTGAGTCCCTCGGTCCAAAGCGCGCTCGCTCACAGCGAGATCGCGCGATTTGCCACGCGCATGCGCGCGCACGAAGCGCGCGCGGCGGCACCTTGGCCTGAGGCTCGTCGCGCGGCCGTGGCCGCGGTGCTCCGAGTGACCGATCAACCGGAGCTCCTCTTCATCAAGCGCGCCGAGATGGCGGGCGATCCGTGGAGCGGCCACATGGCGTTCCCTGGTGGCCGCGCCGAACCGCTCGATGCGTCGCTCGAAGAGACCGCCGTTCGCGAGACGCGTGAAGAGCTCGCGCTCGATCTCGCCGCCGGGCACATCTTCGGCTGGCTCGACGAACTTGCTCCGCGTACGCGCGCCCTTCCGCCGATTATCGTGCGCCCCTACGTCGCACTGGTCGATCGCGATGTCACCTTCACGCTGAGCGACGAGGTGGCCGCGTCGTTCTGGGTGCCGCTCGACGAGTTGAGGGCTGACGACGCGCAAACCGAGCACGTGCTCACCGTTAACGGTGTTGTCGCGCGATTTCCCGCGTATGCAGTGCGCGGGCAGATCGTGTGGGGGCTGACTGAACGCGTCGTGCGTCAACTCCTCACGCTATTCGACGACGAACTCTGATCGCACCGCCAGCTACAATTTGGTGCTAACGTCGATCGCGATCGCCCGATGTGACGCGAGGGCGAGCGAAATTGCGCCCGATGCCGACACCACAACCGCAGTTCCGCTGCACGAAGACCCGCTCTTGCCGCCGGTGAGCAGGTCGCAGTAGGTGCCCGGAGCCAGCAATGTGGTCACGCTCGTGTTGAGCGCCGTGGCGTTGTGATTGATGGCGATGAAGCCTTTGTTGCCGCGCGAAAACGCGATCGCGTTTGCGCCATCATCCCACCAGTTCTCGATCGCCATTCCGGCCACCGTACGGCGGAAGCGGAACATGTTGAGAATATATGGGTCACGATGCTCACAGACCCACGACCCGTTCGTCGCGGCCTCGAGCGACGCGGCGCACTGCACGGCCGTGGTCCATCCGGCCGCATCCGATGGCGGGCCGGCAGAATTACCGGAAGGGCAGGAGAAGCCGTAGCTCGAAAGCACCGATGGATATCCGTAGGGCTGCGCAAGCATCCATACGTTTGCCAGACGAAACGTCTGTCCGTCGCGATAGCCGATGCCGCACTCATGCTGCGTGTCGTGGTTTTGCAGGAACACGACTGCCTTATCTGACGGCATGAGCCCCCACGCCTGCGGCGAAAATTGATTGCCGGCCGAGCCGTTGGGGTTAAGCTGCGAGATATGCTCGCCATTTACGCCGCGAAACTTGTTGCCAACGCCGACAAAGGTGAACTCGGTGATATCTGACGCGCCGCCAGTGCGGTACCCTTCGCCGTAGTAGTCGCGCGCCGTCACCGCTTCGTTGCTGCCGCCGACAACCTCGAGGTAGTAGTACGGGCGCGCACGTCCCTCACTGACCAACGTGGAGTCGACGAGAGCGATGATTTCATTCAGATCGACCTGCTGAATATGTTTGGCTGCGTCGATGCGAAACCCGGCGACGCCGAGTCGGGCGAGCATCAGCAGATAGCCCGCAATCGACTGCCGCACGTTCGGTCGCTTGGTATCGAGATCGGGAAGCGAAAACAACTCGCAATCCTGCACGTTCGCCGCGTTCTGATAGTTCGTGATGGCGCACGCGGGATGAAAATCGGCCGATGTGAACAACCCGGGATAGTTGTACTTCGAATAGCTCGTTCCTGCGCTTCCGGTGCCAGGGCTCGGGAAATTGGTCATGTGGTTGATGACCGCATCCACGTAAATGTCCACGCCAGCGGCCTTGCATCGACTCACCATCGCGACAAACTCGGCGCGTGTGCCGGAACGGCTGCGATCAATGGAATAGCTCACGGGCTGATAGCGCTCACTCCAATCAAACGTTGGCGTGATGCTGTGCTCCTGCGGCGGCGATACTTGCACCGCTTTGAGCCCCGCCGGCCCGAGGACGCTTTCGCATTCGCTGGCGATGTCGGTCCATCGCCACTCGAACAGGTGCACGAATGCATCGCCAGCCGCCTCTCGCCCGGTGGGGCGATAGGTCGCGGCCAGCGTCGGCCGCTCTGCCGGCTGCTCAATAATGCCCGTAACCGCCGGGTGATCGGAGCCACACGCGACGAGCGCGATCATCAGTATTCCGACGCCGGCAGCCAGGAGCGCCGATTTCGTGTGCTCGGCGACGAGTCGCGTGGCATGGCGGTGAGCAGAACGGTTGGGCATGCCTAGCAATCTCCGCGCGCCACCGATGCACACCAGTGGGGGCCGCGCCTCTGTCGCGCGAACTTTGCGGTTCCTGTCGCCCGCAATCGGTTACGCGCTCTTGCGGATTGAATTTAGGCAACACTAAATTGCAAATATGTCTGTACTGAAAGCAACTCCGCCGGACGCGCACGAACCGCACCTCGCGTCCACCGTGGCCCCGCCTGACAGCGAACCCGGTTGGCGCCGCGCGCGCCTTGCTCCGTCGTTGGCTGAGGTGCATCGCACGGTCGAAGTCAGCGGTGCAACGTGGTTCCGCAAACTGCTGGCGTTTGCCGGTCCGGGGTATCTCGTTGCCGTTGGGTACATGGACCCTGGCAATTGGGCCACCGACCTCGCCGGCGGATCTCGGTTCGGCTACACACTGCTGTCCGTCATTCTGTTGTCGAACCTGATGGCGGTGCTGCTGCAGGGACTCGCGTCCAAGCTCGGTATCGTGACCGGACGTGATCTCGCGCAAGCGTGTCGTGACCACTACTCCAAGCGCGCATCGTTTGTGCTGTGGGTGATGTGCGAAATCGCGATCGCCGCCTGCGACCTGGCTGAGGTGATTGGCTCCGCCATCGCACTCAACTTGCTGTTTGGAATTCCGATTGCGTGGGGGATTCTCATCACGTCACTCGACGTGCTGTTGGTTCTCTTTCTGCAAAATCGCGGCTTCCGCATGCTCGAAGCGCTGGTGATCGCGCTGGTCGCCGTCGTCGGCGGATGCTTCCTCTTTGAGTTGATCATTTCGCGACCGGAACTCGGAGCGGTCGCGCGCGGCTTCGTGCCGTCTGCGCAGATTGTGACCAACCCGGAAATGCTCTACATCGCGATTGGCATTCTCGGTGCCACGGTCATGCCGCACAATCTTTATCTGCACTCGTCCATCGTGCAGACGCGCAAGTATGCGGAAAACGCCGAAGGCCGACGCGAGGCGGTGCGCTTCGCATTTATCGATTCGACAATCGCCCTGACCTTCGCACTGTTCATCAACGCGGCCATTCTTATCGTCGCGGCGGCAACCTTCAACCGCACCGGAAATACACAGGTCGCCGAAATTCAGGATGCCCACCAGCTACTCACTCCTCTGCTTGGCGTCACCGGTGCCAGCACGGTATTCGCGTTGGCGCTGCTGGCCAGCGGTCAGAACAGCACGCTGACCGGCACGCTGGCGGGGCAGATTGTGATGGAGGGCTTCCTGAACCTGCGAATTCGCCCCTGGCTGCGTCGATTGATTACGCGTGCCATCGCTATCGTTCCGGCGGCCCTCGTCGCCATCTTCTACGGCGAATCGGGAACCGCCAAGCTGTTGGTCTTCAGCCAGGTCGTACTCTCGCTGCAGCTCTCCTTCGCCGTATTCCCGCTCGTGCGATTCACATCCGACCGACAGAAAATGGGCGAGTTCGTCAATTCTCCGCTGCTGCGCCTGTCGGCCTACACCGTCGCCTGCGTCATTGGCGGCTTGAATGCATGGCTGCTCTGGCAGACGGCGCGCGAGTGGGTGAGCTGATGTACACGCGCATTCTGGTTCCACTCGAGCACAGCGGCTCGGACGACGCGATTCTGGTGCACGTGCGAAAGCTGGCACAGCTCTGCCAGGCGTCGCTGCTGCTGCTGCACGTTGCGGACGGCTGGGCCGCCCGCAATCTGAAGAACCTCACCCTGCGCGAATCGGAGGAGATGCGCGCCGATCGCGAGTATCTCGAGCGATGCGTGCTGGCACTGCGGGCCGATGGATTCGACGCTGAGTGCATGCTGGCCGGCGGCGAACCGGCCGTCGAAATCGCCGCTGCCGCCGATCGCGAGCAGTGCGATCTCATTGCCATGGCCGTGCATGGACACAAAGGTTTGCAGGATCTCATCCACGGGACCACGGCGAACCGCGTTCGACACTTGACGGTGGTGCCCGTACTCATGGTGCGAGACCTCCGCCGCACAACACGTTGAGCACGAGCATCGCGCCGCCTCGATTTTCGGCATGACTGCGCGCAAGCCCGAAGCGCCTCGACCGCCGCTGACCGCGCCCGTTGAGGACTATCTCAAGACTATTTACGAACTCGAATCGCGCGGCGGAAGCGCGACCACGAGCGACGTGGCCGGCGTGCTCGATGTCGCGCCCGCATCCGTGACGGGGATGGTGCGGCGGCTCGCCGCGCAAGGATTTCTCGATCATATCCCGTACCACGGCGTGCAACTCACCGCGGAAGGACGACGGGCCGCACTGCGCACGATTCGCCGACATCGCATCCTGGAGAGCTATCTGAGCGGCGTGCTGGGGTATCCATGGGATCGCGTTCACGACGAGGCGGAACGCCTGGAGCATGCCGCATCTGATGAACTGATCGAACGCATGGCAGCGGCCCTTGGTCATCCCACCTCAGATCCGCACGGCGCGCCAATCCCAACGGCCGATGGTGAGGTCGACGAACCGTCACGACGCACGTTGGCCGACTGGCCGATCGCCGAGGCGGCACGCATGGTGCTCGTGAGCGACAAGGATCCGCAGCTGCTCCGCTATCTGGCCGAAATCGGATTGCAGCCCGGTGTTGAAGTCACGGTGTTGGCGCGCGCACCCTTTGACGGTCCGATTACGCTGCGCATCGGGCAACGCGAATCGAATGTTGGACCGCAGCTGGCCCGACAGATCCTCGTTGCCGCGGCGCCCCGCACCACTTCACGCGCGAAGAGCAAACGGCGCTAGCGGGTGTGGGGCGCACTCAACGAAGGCTCGACACGAGACTCGTCGCGTTATCCGAGTCGTGCCCGAACCATCTTGCGGGCGTCGTTCGAGAGCGGCGTTTCTTTCAGGAGGAGACGCAACCGATCGGTGAGTTTGCGCGCCACCAGACGTTGGCCTGCATCGGCGTTCAGCCAGATCGCGTCGGCCAACGCCACGGCCTCGGTGTCATTATCGCCACGCAGGGCCGCTTCGTCCGCCAGCTTCTCCATCGTGATTGCAGCTTCGCGATTGTACGCCTGGGCGTACAGTGCGTTGGCCAATCCCATCGTCGACTCGACCGGCAAACGTCCCGCTTCGCGATCTTCGGCAACGGCCGCCGAGAATTCCCGACGAGCGATATCGAAATCGCCACTGTTCATGGCCCGCTGTGCCGTATGCAGATGGTCGTCCGCGATCGCGCGTGTGCGCGGCGGATCGGCGAGGGTGACAAATTGCAAGGCGGCGAGCGTGGCGGCGGTGGTGATCAGCGAAGCGAACATATAGGCATCCCTCCAAGTGTGGTCGCGAAATCCTTCTTCGCGCAGGGGACGACGTCATTGCGTCGTCGGCATGCTGTTGGTGAAGATTCGATACGTGGACCCGCGAGATTGGTGTCACTCGCGGGATTGTTGGCCTGCTTCACGGGACCAAGCGATCCGGGTACGGACGAGTGAGCACGATCTCCACCGAGAAGACTGGTGTGCTGCGATTGGGGACGCAGGGGTGGAATTACCCATCCTGGGTGGGTCCGTTCTATCCACCTGAAACGAGGCCCACAGAATTTCTGCGCACCTTTGCGCGCGCGTTTGAGACCGTCGAAGTCGACTCAACGTTCTATGCCACGCCGCCGGTAAGTACGGTGCGCGGATGGGCCTCGCGGACGCCCGAATCGTTTCGCTTCACGCTGAAGCTGCCGCAGGAAATCACGCACGTGCGACGATTCGTTGACGCACGCGACGAACTGAATGTGTTCGTGGATCGTGCGCGCGAACTTGGCCCGCGCCTTGGGCCGGTGCTGATTCAGTGCGGTCCCGATCTGTCGCCGAGCGAGCGCGGCGCGTTGGAAGCGTTTCTCCCGCTTCTGCCGTCGGACGTGCGCTTCGCAATCGAGTTTCGCCAACGCGGATGGATCGTAGCGGAAACGATGGAGCTGTTGCGGGCGCATCGTGTTGCGCTCGCGCTCAGTGACGGCCGGTGGATTCCGCGCAAATGGTTACTGCAACTCTGCGAGCGACCGACAACGGACTTTGCGTATCTGCGATTCATGGGTCCCGATCGCCGGATCACCGACTACTCGCACGTGCAGGTCGACCGCTCCGCTGAACTCGACGCGTGGGCGCGGATGATTCCGCAGCTGCTCTCGCAGGTCCGCGAAGTGTACGGTCTCGTCAACAATCACTTTGCGGGCCACAGCCCCGCGTCGGTGCGCATGCTGCAAGAAAGGCTGGGCGTCGCGACCGTCGACCCCGCCACCATCGGTGATCAGCCTACCCTGTTCTGAGCTATCTTTCCGCGATGAGTGAAAACGACACGACCGGCGAGATTGACCGCCGTACGGCGCCGCGCGGCGCCTCGGCGACGGTGCCCCATGAGGCGATCATGCAGGTGCTCCGCGGCGAATCGCGAACTCCGCACGACGTTCTCGGTGCGCATCCCGCCACCGTGAATGGTGTCGACGGTGTCGTGGTGCGTACGCGTGCGCCTCGCGTCGTGAGCATGGACCTTCTCGTCGACGGCGAGGTGTACGCCATGCAGCGCGAGTACGATGCGTTGTTCGCGTGCTTCGTCCCCGGCGCTCGCTTGCCGATGAGTTATCGCCTTCGCGCGCTCTCGGTCGATCACACGGCGTATGAGTTCGATGACCCCTACCGGTTTCTGCCCACGCTGGGTGACATCGACCTTCACTTGTTCGGCGAAGGGCGTCATCTGCGACTCTGGGAGAAACTGGGCGCGCATCCGCAGGTGATTGATGGCGTCGCAGGTACGGCGTTCGCGGTGTGGGCGCCGAACGCCCGCCGGGTGTCTGTGATCGGTACCTTCAACGACTGGGATGGGCGAGCGCACCCCATGCGCGCGATGGGTGCGAGCGGCGTGTTCGAACTGTTTGTGCCGGGCGTTGAGCCCGGCGCGCTCTATAAGTACGAAATTCGTACGCCCGCGGGCGGAACCCGCGTCAAAACCGATCCGTTCGCGTTCAAGCTGGAGCAAGCGCCGGGTTACGCGTCGATTGTGCAATCGACGGGCGAGTATGCCTGGCGCGACGACGCGTGGATACAGCGCCGCGCCATCGCCGATCCTGTGCGCGAACCCATGCTCGTGTACGAAGTGCACCTCGCCAGCTGGCGGCGAGGTGAGGACAATCGTGTGTTGTCGTATCGCGAGATCGCACCGTTGCTCGCGGAACACGTCAAGTCGCTCGGCTTTACGCACGTGGAATTGTTACCGGTGCTCGAACATCCGTACGGCGGATCGTGGGGATATCAGGTTGGCGGCTATTTCGCCCCGACCTCGCGGCACGGCTCACCTGACGATTTTCGAGCGCTGGTCGACGCGCTGCACGCCGAGGGCATCGGCGTGCTGCTCGATTGGGTGCCGGCGCATTTTCCGAAAGACGACTGGGCGCTTCGTCGATTCGACGGCACGGCCTGCTACGAGCATGAGGATCCGCGACTCGGCGATCATCCCGAGTGGGGCACGCACATCTTCAACTATGCGCGTCACGAGGTTCGCAATTTCCTGCTCGCCAACGCGTTGTACTGGATCGAGGAGTTTCACATTGACGGCATTCGCGTCGACGCCGTCGCGTCGATGCTCTATCTCGACTACGGGCGCGAGGCAGGGCAGTGGCTGCGCAACCGCTTTGGAGGTCGCGAGAATCTCGAGGCGGTCTCGTTCCTCAAGCAGCTCAATCACGCGGTGCATTCGCTGTATCCAGGCGTGGTGACGATCGCGGAGGAAAGCACCACGTGGCCCAAGGTGACGCACCCAATTGTCGAAGGTGGGCTTGGCTTCACCTTCAAGTGGAACATGGGATGGATGCACGACACGCTCGACTACTACAAGTCGGATCCATTCTTTCGCAAGGGCGCGCATGACAAGCTGACGTTCGCCATGATGTACGAATACAGCGAACGTTTTGTGAATCCGCTGTCGCACGATGAAGTCGTGCACATGAAGGGTTCACTGCTGCGAAAGATGCCGGGCGACGAGTGGCAGCGGTTGGCCAATCTGCGCACGTTGCTGGGATATTCCATCACGCGTCCCGGCAAGTCACTCTTCTTTATGGGCGCTGAGCTTGGCCCGTGGAGCGAGTGGAATCACGACGCGAGCCTTGAATGGCAACTGCTTGAGGATCCGCGGCGGCAGGGGTTGATGCGTTACCTGGCCGCGGCTGGCGCGCTGTACAGCTCGCAGTCGTGCTTCTGGCGCCACGACCACGATCCGACGGGCTACGCATGGATCGATGTCGCTGACAAGGCACAATCAGTGTTGTCGTACGCGCGATACGATGGCGCCGCCCACGCAGTGGTAGTGCTCAACCTGACGCCGGTGCCGCGCGATCATTACCGACTTGGCGCGCCAGTGGGCGGCACGTATCGGCTGGCTCTCAATAGCGATGCCACGGAATTCGGCGGCAGCGGATATCAGATTGCGGAATCGTTCGAAGCCGACGGCGAACCCTATCATGGATTCGCGCAGTCGATGATGCTCACGTTACCGCCGTTGTCGATGTTGGTGTTGCTGCCGGATCCGATGCCGTCGAACGACGTTGTGCTACCGCTCACCGACACGACCTTTGAAGACATCGAAGCTGCCGTTGCCGTGATCGAAGCGGCGACGCGCGTGCGTCGCGCACCGGCCACGCCGCGTACCCGCAAGCCACGCAATCCCAAGCCGCGACTCGACGCAGCCGCTGTGGCGGCCGTGTCGGTAGGGTTGGACGCGAACAACGACCAGGCCGCAAAGGCCGCGCAGGAAAAGGACAAGAAGAAGCAGAAGGTGAAGCAGACGCGCAAAGACAAAGTCAAAGAAAAAGAAAAACTCAAAGCCAACGACAAGGACAAAGTCAAAGGAAAAAACAAAGTCAAAGACAAGAAAGCGAAGGCGAAGTCGAAGAAGTCGGATAAGTCGTTGAAGTCCGATCCGGAGCAGCAGTCGGAAAAGCCGTCGAAGCGTGCAGCGGGCGACGGTTCGTCAGACACGGTGACACGTACATCATGAGCGAGCGAAGCACTTCAATGGGGCTGTCACCGAAACTGCTCGGGTTCGGTGTACTCGCACTGATCGCTTCGGGTGTGTGTATCCGCCTCGGAATCTGGCAGCTTGATCGGCTCGCTCAGCGTCGGGCGAAGAACGCCGAGATCCGGCGCGCGGCCGAAATCGCTCCATTGGATCTCGAGCAGCTGCGTCGACAAGACACCAGTGCGACGCATTGGCATCGCGTTCGGGTCCGTGGCGTCGCGGACTACCGCGCCGAGGTTGTGCAATCCTTGCGTTCACAGGCCGGCGCTCCCGGCGTGTACGTGCTGACTCCGGTCACGCCGATCTCGGGTGATTGGGGTGACACGGCGGTTCTGCTCTTGCGCGGGTTCGTGTACGCGGCCAACGGGAGCACGATCGATTTCGACAAGGCGCGCGAGACCGACACGCTTGACCTCGACGCGCTGGTGACGGCGTTCCCTCCACCCGCCGAGGGCTCCGTCAGGCTACCGTCCGCGCCCCGAGCCGTCCGATGGCTAGACCGCGATACGATCACGGCGCTCGTCGGCCGTCCGCTCCTGCCCGTCGTGCTCTTGGCGCTCGGCGACACGACTCCCCGCGATGTCACCCGGGCCACGCGTGTTCCGCCCCCATCGCTCGGCGAAGGGCCACACAAATCGTACGCCTTCCAGTGGTTCGGCTTCGCCACGGTCTTTCTGGTCGGCTTCGTCGCGTTCGCCCGCAATGCGCGGGCGAAGGTCACGCCGCCGGCTGAATCATCACGCTGAAGTCCGATTGGGGCGCTCGTCCCACGAATGTTGCGGGATATACGCCACAGCACGTATTTCTCAGAATAGGAAAAGTGATAGAAGTGCCGGCTGTGAACGACTGGAGCTCGGCGCGCTAGCATTACTCTGGCGGCACGAATATCACTAATAATCCGAACTTTTGTCACTGTTTCTGCTCGAGCTCGCCGCCTCCGATTACGAGTGACCGACCGTCACGCCACGGTACGAAAATGACACAGTAGCGGGCACAGCCATTGCGATTTGGTGGGGCCAGAAGGGCGGGTCTGATGACTCGCTCCGACCACCCCCCGGAGATCGAAAATGATGGCAATCGCGAAGCAGGCCCTGAACAAGACGCTGATGACGGCGACCTTCGTCGCTCTCTCGATCACCCGTCCGATGTTGCTCGAGGCACAGAACGCGGAATGCCACAGCGGTCTCACGGCCGGCAACCTCGCCGTGCAGGCGGCGGCGGCGACGGTGGTCACGGGAATTGAGTACGGCGACATGGCGCGCCAGGGTGGCTGGCACATGGCCAGCGAGTCGAACCGGATGGCGGTGCTTGCCGACCCGTCTTCGCATCTGCACGGTCTGGGCTCGTATCGCATGGCGCGCAATCTCGGCTCCACCACCTGCGGCGACGCGGCCGCAATGAAGCGCAGCGCACTGCGCGGTGCGGCCATCAGCCTCGCGATTGGCGCAGCGAAGGAAGTCTCCGACGGCTGGTACAACGGCTTCAGCACGACGGACTTCGCCGTGGACGCAGTCGGCGCGGGCTACGCGGTTGCTCAGGCTTATGTGCCGGCGCTGCAGCATATCACGCCGACCTTCTCGATGACGCCGCGCGCGTTCACGGGCAATGGCGGCGTACGCGGCGCCCTGACCAACTATGCGCAGCAGACGCTGTGGCTCTCGGCGAACGTCCACGACATGCTGCCGACGTCGGCCGCGAAGGTCTGGCCGTCGGCGCTGCGCCTGTCGGCCGGTCGTCGCGCCTTCGGCGGCGGTAAGGCGAGCGAGTATGTGCTTGGTCTCGATATCGACGCCGAGCGCCTGCCGGGATCGAACCCGATGTGGATGCGCGTGAAGCACGTTATGCACAACGTTCGCATCCCGGGTCCGGCGATCGTGGTCGGCCCGAGCGGCGCGCGCTCGATGGGACTCTACTGGTAAGCCGAGATCACGCGATCAGCGCGCGAACAGCGCGCGACGGCAACAGAAGCAGTAACGACGTTGCAGCAGTCATAGCACATCACCGTGGGGTGAACGGTCGGCTTCCGGGGGGTCGCCGATCATTTGCCCGACGGTGATGCTGCGTTTGGGGGGATCTAGGCTGCGGTGAGCGAACGCGGTGCGCCGCGCACGGGCACGGCGTGCGTGGCGAGACACGATTCACGCACGATATCGATCACGCGATCCTGCTCGCCGCCGCTCAGTGAGGAGCCGCTGGGCAGACAGAGGCCATTCGCGAACAATTCATCCGCAACGCTTCCACCGAGCGCGTCTGCGCGGCGAAAGACGGGCTGCTGATGCATGGGCTTCCACACCGGCCGCGCCTCGACGTTCGCCTGTTCCAGCGCGAGTCGCACCTGATCGCGGTCGGCGCCGAAGGCCGCGCGATCGATCTGCACTACGCTGAGCCAGCGCGTGGAACGACTCTCCGACGAGCCAAAGGTGGCCTCGGGCATGAAGGTCAGTCCCGGCAAATCCGACAGGCCCTTCACGTATCGATCGAAAACGGCGCGACGGGCCGCGACGCGATCTTCGATGACGCGCAACTGACCGCGTCCAATGCCGGCCAGCACGTTCGAGAGTCGATAGTTGTACCCGATGTGTGCGTGCTCATAATGCGCGACGGGTTCACGCGCTTGCGTTGCCAGATGGCGAACACGCGCGGCGACCTCGGCATGCGGCGTGACCAGCATTCCGCCGCCGGAGGTCGTGATGATCTTGTTGCCGTTAAACGAGAAGAAGCCGACGTCGCCGAAGGTGCCGGCCGCTTTGCCTTTGTAACGTCCGCCGAGCGCTTCGGCGGCGTCTTCGATGAGCAGCACGCCGTGTCGAGCGCACGCGTCAGCGATGGGTTCGACATCTGCGCACTGACCGTAGAGATGCACGAGGACTACCGCGCGTGGCAGCGTCTCGCGCATCGCAGCGTCATCCAACGCCTCGGCCAGCAATTCGGGATCCATGTTCCATGTGCGGCGCTCGCTGTCAATAAACACCGGCGTCGCACCGACGTATTCAACGGGAAACGCACTGGCGGCGAACGTCAGCGACGAGATCCATACGGAATCGCCGCGGCCGATACCGAGTGCCAACAACGCCAGATGCAACGCCGCAGTACCGGAACTCAGTGCGACGGCATGTGGCGAGTCTACGTAGGCGGCGAGTTCGCGTTCAAATCCGTCCACGTGAGGCCCGAGCGGCGCGATCCAATTACTGCGAAACGCCTCCGTCACGAGCGAGAGCTCATCGTCGCCGAGATGCGGCGGCGAAAGATAGATACGTTGGTTCATACGGAAGATACCGAAGCAATAGGCCGCGCCGGCACGCCGACCGCGGTGACCCCATCTGGAATATCAGAAATGACTACGGCGCCAGCACCGATGACGCTCCACGCGCCCACGGCAACGCCAGGAATACAGGTTGCGCGTACCCCGCAGTCCACACCGTTGCCAAGTCGCACGTTTCCCGCGAGCGACACCGCGGGAGCGAGTGTGGCGTACTCGCCCAAGACACAATCGTGGCTGACATCCACGTGCCGATTGAGAATGCTGAAGGCGCCAATTTCGATGTCGACGGTGAGAATCGCCCCCGCATGAATCTGCGTGCCTTCGTGAACGGCCACGCGCGCAAACCGTGGCAAGTCGGGATGCACCAGCACCGGAAATGCACGGACCCACGAGCGAATGCGTTGCACCAGCGCGGCGCGCGCCCGCGGATTGCCAATGCCTAGCGCCACATCGATTTCGCCACGATGCGCGACGAGATATTCGGCGCCGCCGAGCACCGGAAGCGAACCGACCATATGTCCGTGACGCGTCACGTCATCGTCGAGATATCCAACGAGGCGCATGGGCGCGCCGGCACCGATCATGGCGTCGATCAGGAGCGCAGTCTCGCGACCGTGCCCACCTGTGCCATAGACCACGATGGGTTGCGGCTTGGCGTAGCTCACCGCGTCTCCGAGGTGCCGGTGAAGCGCGGCATGGTAGCATGCCCTGGCTGCGCCACGCCATCCGCGTACACAACCTGTCGCACGGTCATCAGCAGAATGCGAACATCCAGCGCAAACGACTGATGATCGACATACCAGACATCATGCGCGAAGCGCGCATCCCACGAAGTGGCGTTGCGTCCGTGTATCTGCGCCCAACCGGTGATGCCAGGGCGCACGTCGTGCCGACGTCGTTGTTCGGGAGTGTAGCGCGGCAAATACTCCATAAGGAGCGGACGCGGTCCCACTAGCGACATGTCACCGCAGAGCACATTCCACAATTCAGGCAGCTCGTCGAGGCTGGTGTGACGCAGCAACTGGCCGAACGGCGTGAGCCGTTGCGCGTCGTCGAGCGGACGCCCCTGTGCATCGCACGCATCGCGCATGGTACGGAACTTCACCAGCTCGAACGGACGCCCGAAGCGTCCCGGACGTTGCTGCCGGAAGAGGACCGGCGCACCGAGTCCGATTCGCACCGCGAGGGCAACGATGAGCAGCACCGGGGACAACACCACCAGCGCCGTCACCGCGATGGCGACGTCGAATGCGCGCTTCAGCATTCGGAAGTTCCGGTGAGCATAGTGGGACGGGAAAAGGAGATTGGCCTCATTGAGTATCGGCTGCCTACGCCGCGGAATTGACGCGGGAGGACATTTCGGCCGACGGTGATACCGCCTGAACGGCCTGTCCCAGCGCCGCGGCGTACAGCGTCTCATGCAAGCGCAGCACGTGCTCCAGTGCGCCGTGGTTCTCGACCCACCGGCGCGCCCGTTGAGCGCGGGCCGCCGCGACATCGGGGTGCGCACGCACCTCAATCATTGCGGTCGCGATTGCATCCACGTCTCCGATGGGGACGAGCAATCCGCGTCCTTCCGCGAGAAGCTCGCGTGTGCCCTTCGCAGCCGTGCCAACGACCGGTACCTCGGCAGCAAACGCCTCCAAAACGCAGCGTGGCAGGCCTTCGCGCGCTGAACACAACAGCAGTGCATCGCTGGCGGCGAGAATCTCGTGCACGTCCGAACGATGTCCGAGGAAGCGGACGGATGCTGAGACGCCGAGCTCCTCGGCGCGCGCCATCGCTCGCGCACGTAGAGGCCCGTCGCCGACGAACAACACCACTGGCCGATCGGTCGTAAAGCGCTCGCTCCGTGCAAGTGCGTCGATGACGTCCAACTGACGTTTGCGCGGCGAGAACTCGCCAACCACCACAACGACACTTCGCGCGTGGCCCACGCCGATTGCGTCACGGATCTCACGGCGCCGGTGTGCCGACACGGGATGATATCGCGACAGGTCGACGCCGATACCTGGATGCAGATGTAAGCGATCGGGAAACGCGAGCCGGTCGGTCTGCGCGCGCGCGAAATCGTCGGCGTTAATTGTCACCAAGTGACCGCCCCACGGCGCCGCCAGCTTTTCGAGTGCGCGGAAGATCAGATTCGTCCACCAGGCCTGCGAACGATCGGCGTGGAACCCGTGCGCAGTGTAAATAATCGCGGGCCGCGCGATATGTCGCAGCGCGAAGCGTACGAGAAAGGCTGCCACCGGCGTGTGCACGTGCACGATGTCGTATCGACCCGCCTCGACGATGCGACGGACGCGTCGGACCGCCGAGAAGTTGCGTACACTCAATGGCCAGCGAGACCACGGAATCTCAAACGCCCGGTCAAAACTCGAAGCAATCGAGGAAGAGCGAGATACGCCCGCGGCGGCGCAGTCCACGCGCCATCCGCGCGCGCGGAAATGTTCTCCGAACGGCAACAGAAACGCGTCGATCGTGACACGATCGGTCGTGACCATCAGCGCCCTCGACGCGTGCGGTTCTCCAGCTCCGCGCGCAGTCGTGTGCGCGCTCCAGAGCGCCGCATAGGCTCGACCCTCGACTTCGGTGGTGTACGCACTGAGAATGCGCTCGCGGGCAGCTTGGCCACGACGGGTACGCTCGACCGAATCGCAGCGGAGGGCGTGCCATGCTTCAGCTATTCGCTCTGGCGCGCCGACGGGGACAATCACTCCACTGCCTTCAATTAGCTGTGCCGCGTCGCCAACATCGGTTACGATGCAGGGCACGCCGCAGGCCATCGCCTCGGCGACCGCGTTCGGGCTTCCTTCACTCCGCGACGGCAACGTAACGAGGTCGCACGCGTTGAGAATGTCGGGAATATCGTGGCGCTCGCCGAGGCGGATGATGCGCGCGGCCAGCTCCGGATGTCCGTTGACAAGACCACGGAAGCGCGCGTCGAGCGCTTCGGGGCGCTCGGCGGTACCTGCTTGAGTTCCCGTGCCGGCTAGCAAGTACCAGGTGCGCCCTGAAGAATCTCGATCATGCTCAATTGCCGATATGAACGTGTCGTGATCCTTGAGTGGATCGACGCGCGCGATCATACCGATGACGATGTCTGAGGAGGGAATGCCGAATTGCGCTCGAAGCCGCGCACCGGCCAGTTGATTCGGCGAAAAGCGAGTAGTGTCGACTCCGTTGGGAATGACGAGCGCCCGCGTCGCATTGAAGCCGCGCTGCGCATGCTGACTGGCGGCGCGGTGACTATTGAAGACGATGCTGCGAGCAGTCCACGAAAGTCGCGCCGAGAT
This sequence comes from uncultured Gemmatimonadaceae bacterium, assembly GCA_966096095.1. Taxonomy (GTDB): domain Bacteria; phylum Gemmatimonadota; class Gemmatimonadetes; order Gemmatimonadales; family Gemmatimonadaceae; genus Gemmatimonas. The sequence goes on from CBHTUR010000001.1 coordinate 321,450, forward strand.
AGAAATGAGCGCGCGCAGCGTGCGGCCTTCATGCGTCCACGCGTCAAGCGCGTGGCGCACGTTCCAGAACACCGGCCCAGTGCCCGACGTGGTCGCGCGCAGCAGTGAGGCGGCGAGATTTCCGTGGTACATCCAACCTTGCGTGCAGTCGGGGCGGACCTCTCGTGCCAATCGTCGCAACGTGAGAATTGCGCGCGGCGCGATCGAGCCGCGTGCGAGCCCCAGAGCGACGACCCGAACGCCGAGGGCTTGCAGCTCAGCTCCGCGAGTACCGAGCGACGTGAGCGACACTACGACGTGGGTGATCCGGTCGCTCGTCGATTTGATGACACGAACGAGACTCGCCTCGGCGCCACCGGCATTGAGCCCGGTAATCACGTGCAGAACGCGAGGTTTGGTATCCAGCAGATCCATTCCCTCTAACATCGTGGCTGCGACAATGCGCGCGTCGAAACGCGTGAGCGCGAGCGCGCGACCGCGGGCACCCATTTGGGCGGCCAACTCAGGTTCTACGGCAAATCGGCGCATCGCTGCCAACAACGAGTCGACGTTGTGTGGCGCCACCAGAATTCCATTTCCGTCGACCACTGCTTCGCGGCATCCAGGCATGTCGGTGGTGATGATCGCCCGACCAACTGCCATGGCTTCGAGCAGCGTGCGAGGGAGACCCTCTCCGTAGGTCGACGGGAGTACGAAAACATGGCTCGCGGCGAACTCAGACCACGGTTGCTTGAGCGCGCCCACGAATTCGACGGGCGTGGACCGCGACCATTCGGCGAGCTCTTCTTGCGTAACCGAGCGCGCGGTGGCATCCGGCTCACCGACCACCCGAAAGCGAGCGTTCGGGAATTCGCGATGCAGGGCGCACGCTGCTTGCACGAACTCCTCGATGCCCTTGTCGCGTAGCAAGCGCGCCACGAAGAGGAAGGTGAGCGGAGCGGACGGCAGTGGAGCCGGCGGAAAACTCTCGAGATCGACGCCCGAGCCGTTGACCACGATGCCCTGTTCCGGGCGAATCAACCGCGTCGATTCACACAGCGCCCGGTCATCGCGATTGTGAAACAGCACGCGCTCAGCACGGGGGAGAATTCGACGCGCGATGAAGTGCGCCACGCGTGAGGCGAACGTCGGCGGACTGTCGGTTGGCGTGAGCGCGTAGCCGAGCCCTGTCAGCATCGCGTAGGGGCGGCCAATGCCCGTCAGCAACGACGCCAGGCAACTGTAGAGCGCGGGCTTCACCGTGTAGCCGAGCAAGACGTCGGGTCTGACCAGTCGCAACACGCGAACGAGTTGCGCCACGGCGCGCACGTCGGCCAGCATGCTTGTGCCGGTGCGTTCGAACTCGATGGGAAAGAAGCGCACTCCTTTTCGTTCGAGCGTCGAAACCGTTTCACTATCCGGCTCGCCGGCCACGCAAATCACCTCATGGCCAGCAGCGAGCGCGGCGTCAATCAGCGGTCCGCGAAAGCGGACGAGCGAAGAGGTGAGGCCACCGGCGAGCAGAAATCGCGCCATGTCAGTGCGCCCCGCTCATGATGAGCGAAATGCCGAGCGTTTCGGCGTAACGCGCAGCCACCGGCGCCGGATGAAACCGCTCCAGCACGTGCGCGGGAACTTGCGTGCGAGGCGAGGCAAGCACGCGAAGAATGGCGTGCGACAGTTCATGCGAGTCGTCGACCGGCACCAGCGCGCCCCATCGTCCGCCTTCGAGAATCTCGTTGGGCCCGGTGGGACAGTCAGTGCTGACCACGGGCACCCCGCACGCCATCGCCTGAATCAGCACGTTAGGTAATCCTTCGGCGCGCGACGAGAGCACAAACAGCTGCGCGGGCGCGAGCCACGCGCCGAGATTCGGGGCGAAACCCGGGAATAGGACGTGCTGTTCAATGCCAAGCGCGCGTGCCTGAGCTTGAAGTGCTGGAAGCAGCGGTCCCGCGCCGAGCAACACGAGGCGCACCGGCGTTTGCACGACGACCTGTGCGAACGCCGAGAGCAGGACATCGAATCCCTTTTCGGCCGAGAGCCGACCGGCCGCAACGACGACTGGTGTCGCCGTATCGCGAAACCATTCGTGCGGCAACGGCTCGCGCGTTTGTTGGAGCAGTTCGCTGGTGATGGTCGGGTTTGGAATTGCCACCACCGGCGGACACTGCGCGCCGAGTTCTTCGCGTAAGCTCTCGGCGAGATCGTCGGAGACGGCAATGATCGCGTCGGCGCGCTTGTACAGTTGCGCTCCGATGCGCGACGACCAGGAGGCACGCGCGGACTGTCCCGTGGCGAGATACGCTGCCATGTGTCCGCGCTCACTCAGCACAAGGCGCGGATGCACGCCCTGCACGCGCGCGAGAAACGTGGCCAGCACGAGGATCGCATTGGCGTGCCGCATCGCACTCATCACACTGCGAGGGCGGTGCCGGACAATTTCACGGGCCAGCGCCATTGTGCAGCGGCTGACGCGATCACGTTGAAGATCGACGACCTTCACCCCGGCGTGGATCTCTGTCAGATATGGGCCTTCGGCACGTCCGAGGACCAGCACAACGCGGGCGCCGCGATCGCTGAGGGCGTTCGCGACACCGACCAATGCGCGCTCCGCGCCTCCTCCACGAACCGACGGGAGGAAAAGCAGCAAGTCGCAGCCGGACGCCGTGCTATTGCTCACGATGCTACGCGGCGTGGCGTTCGTCGCGCGAGAGCAAGCGCCATGGGCGCTTGAGGTCCTGCGCGGTGGCGCGTGCGAGCGCTTCGACTTCGGCCGCCGCCTCCGGGCTCACCACGCTGAAACGACGGCGCCATTCGCTGACCACGATGATGCAGAAGAGCACGGTGGCAGTGGCGATGGCGGAAAAGATACCCTTGAGCAAAAGCTTTCGACTATCAGGCAACGCCGGGCGAACGGGCGGCTCGACCACCGACAACACGGGCACGTTGCGCACTTCCTCGATGCGCGACTGTTCGAACGACTGCGCGAGGCCAACGACCACCTGTTGACGCAGACTCACCTCGCGGCGCAAGCGATCTTCCTGAAGCTGCAGCTGCGGACTGCCCGCCACCGCCCGATTGCCACGCAGGAAGCCCTCGAGTTGGTCTTCCGCCTGACGCAGTTCGCTTCGCGCCACCGACAGACGACCGTCGGTGAACGCGCGCTCCTGACCAGCGATATCCTGCTGGGCGCGAATGTTAAGCGCATTCAACTCCGCGATCGCGCGTTCGATGATCTGCTTCGCGAGTTCCGGATCGGTGACGCGGACCGCAACGGAGACAATTCCGGTTTTGAGTCCAACCGAGGTCGAAACGCGGTTGCGCAGTTCGCGCAGCGCGAACTCGGCGCGCTTCTCAGTCGAATAGCCGGTCGATGGAATGATGTTGGCCACCAGATCGACCGGCTTGCCATCGACACCGGTGTACTTGGCGGCCAACAGACGACGCAGCATTCCATCGCTGTGCAGAACATCCGCATAGAAGTCAGGACTCTGTCCACCGGAGGCCGTCGGAACGGCGACGCCAAATTGTGCGGCAAGCCCCGCCAGTCGCGAGACGTTGCCGCCGCTGGCCTGCGGAACGAGTGCACCCTCGGCGGTCCACATGCGATCGCCGAAGAGGCCGACGGTGATGACCGTTGCGGCGACGAGCATCGGGCCAACGAGCAGAAGCCGTCGTCGCGACAACAACAGTCGAACGAGGTCGAGAGGGCCGAGCGCGGAGAGAGGTTGAACGGGGGTCATGGCACGGAGTGCGAAGAGTTCTGCCCCGACACTGGTGCGTGACGGGGCATGGGCCGCGCGTGGAGTGGCAGCGCAGCGATCAGACCGAATCCAATCAGGACGAAAGGATCGTCGAGTACGTTGTGGCTGAAGAAACCCCACAACGCGATAAAGAGCACAAAGCCACCAGCAGTTGCGAATCGAATATTGCCGTCGCCTGCGTCGTCGCTGACTTCGTCTCGACGACGCTTGGCGTTGGCGACCGCGCGCCAACCAACGAGTAACAGCAACGGCGCAACCCACGCGCCGGCGAGACCGTACTCGGCGAGCTCGCGCGCGTACACGTTGTGCGTCGACTCCGGTTCGTTCCATTCGATCGTGGCGCCGACGCCGTAACCGACCAACGGACGCTCACCAAACATCTCCAACGCGTGCATGGCGAGGTGAGAGCGCGATGATGCACTGACGTCCGCATCGAGCTCCTGCTTATTGCCAATAGCAAGGCGCTGGCGCACGAAGCGCTCGGCGCCGCCACTCAGATAGCCCAGCTGGCCACTGGCGAGCATCGCGCCGGCTATGGACGCCGCCAACGTCAGGCCGGCGATCGCCAGCACCGTCAATCGTTTGGCGCGCACCGTACGCGACACCAGGAGCCAGCCCGTGACGATGCCCCAGCACAGAATCGCGCCGCGCGAGAGCGTGGTGAACACACCCACGGCAATCACGAGCATGAAGAGCTCACGCAGACGCCGGGGAACGGCGGGAAGGCCCATCAGCATGCCAACGATGAGCGCCGCACCGGAGATATTCGGATTCACATAAAATCCCGCCGATCGCCCGAGACTCATGCTGAACGCCATCGGGTGCGTGATTTCGTACAAGTTCAGCAACACCGCGCCCAAGCTCGACGCGATAATCGCGTAGCGTGCGAAACGACGCACGCGCGGATCTGCGAGCAGGATGACGTACGCCACGAGTTGCATCGCCGACAGAACACGTGTGCGCGTTTCATCGAGCGCCGTGTCACTTCCGGAAGACCAGAGAAACGAGGTCATGGCCATGCACGCGCTCGCGCCGGCCCACGCCCATAGCGCGCCGTCGCCCAGTCGCTGAATGTCGAGCAGCACTCCGACGGTCGTGAGCGCGAACACGATCACCATGGTGGCCAGTGGAGGAACGGGTAGCCGTCCGGCCTCCCAGCCCCAGTACGCGGCACCGGAGAACAACAGCGCGACGGCCACAACGATCGCCGCCGTTCGCACCGACGCCGAAAGACTGTTGCGCTGTGGCGACGTCAGGAGCGATGGCACGGAGGTCGCTGGTGTGAGCATCAACGGTGTTGTCATGCCGCGACCCTCGAGCGCGCACGCACCGCGCGGATCACCACGTCCCAAGACGCGAGTACGCGCGTTGCGGAGTACCGATCGACCACGGTGGTGGCCGCACGTCCAAGTCGCGTGCGAAGCGGCGCACTCTCGAGCAACGCGGCAAGCCCTTGAGCCAACGAGAAGACGTCGTTGACTGGTACCAACACGCCGTTCTGCGAGCTGGCAATGAGATCGGCTGGTCCCGAGTCACAATCGGTGGACACGCAGGCGCATCCGGCCGCCATGGCTTCGAGTAACACGTTGGGGAAGCCTTCATATCGCGACGACAGTGCGAACACTGGCGCAGCGCGCAGCACCTGATCGGCTTCCGAGGTCCGACCTTTCAGTTCGATGCGCGCCTGCATGCCGAGTGACGCGACCTGTGCATCGAGCGCGGCACGATCGGGTCCCTCGCCGTAGACGTGCAGCATCCACTGCGGGAATTCATCGGCGATCGAAGCAAAAGCGGGCAGCAGCAGGTCGAACCCCTTCTGTCCGGTCAGGCGCCCCATCGCCACGATATGTGGCGCGCGCTCTCCGGCGGATGTGGCCGCAGGCGCAACAACGCGCGCGGGATTCGGAATCACCGCGATGCGTTCCGGTGCGACCAACTCTTCGGCCCACGCGCGAACTGTTTCGGTCTGCACCACCACGGCCGAGGCCGAGGGATATGTCAGTCGACGGAGCAAATCCCAGGCTCGCCCAATGTGGTGATGCCGCGGATCAATGCGCTCCGAAACAATCACGGGTACGCTGAGTCCACGGGCGGCCAGCAGCACGAGCACATTCGTGCGATCGGTGAAGCTGATGATCACGTCGGCCCGTGCGGCGTGCAACGCGCGCCGCAGGGTGCGCGCCCGATGCACATTGGAACGAATGGCGTTCGATGCGGACGCGCTTTGCGATGCGAGATCGAGTGCAATACGTTCGACCCCGGGCGGCACCGAATGGAAATCGTGCCGTCCATCGTCAAGCGTCAGTAGCGTCACCTCGTCGCCACGCGCGCTCCAGGCTGCGCACAGTTCGGTCATGACGCGCTCCGCGCCACCCGCGCCAAGTGACGCAATTACGCCGCAGATGCGCATGGCACCTCCGTCGCGGCGTTCGCCGTGGTGGTCAGCGTACTGTCAGCACTGGTGGCGAGTCGGACCGCTTCGCGCTCGGCCGCGGCCAGGCGTCGATGCGCCGCCGTCGCAAGGAACACGCACGACACCGCGTACACGCCGGCTGTCGAGAGCGCGATGCCAGCGACTCCAAACCACCGCATGAACACAACGTTCAATACGATGTTGACTACCAGATTCACCGACGACCCGATCGTCAGCAGCCGGTTGGCCTGCAAAGCAGAAATCAGGCGCACGTAGAGAATTCCCAGCAAGTGCACGGGAATCTGCAATAGGTACGCCGATTGGACATGCGAGACCGTCAGCGTCTCAGTTGCCGTGAACGCGCCGCGCTGAAAGAGCAGGCGAACGATCGGCGCGGAGAACGCGATGAGTCCGATAGTTGCCGGCACGGTGGCCGCGACAATCACGAACGCTACGCGCTTGGTGACGAGTCGCAGTTCGCGCCACTCGCTACGGGCCACCAACTCGGAGAGGTGGGGCAGAAGCGTGGTGCTCAATGCGATCGCACCGACATTCATCACGACGGAGCTGAGTTTGGTGCCGAACCCGAGTGCCGAGACACTGCCCGGCGGCAACCACGCGGCCATCGTCTGATCGACCACGGCCGTGGCGCTCATCAACACTGTGCTTGCCACTGCCGGAACGTACTGCGAATGAACGCGAGTCATCGCCAGGCGCGCCGACGCCGAGAGATCCGACGGTTGATGCCATGCCCAGAGCGGCAGTCCGCGCGCGCGCAGCGCCCACGCGAAGATCACGCCTTGGAGAATCGTTCCGCCGAGCAAGCCCACAACCAGAATGGCTGGACCGATGGAAGCGCCACCGATGAACAGTGCGATGGCCATTCCCACGGGCTGTGCAATGGGAGCGAGCGCACTGGCGGCGTAGCCACGTTCGGCTGCCAACAGTCCTGACCACGCCGCGCAGATACCTTGCAGCAGCGTATACGGCGCGAGTGCCAACGCCAGCATCGGCAACGCATCGCGCGTGGAAGTCGCAAGCTGAGCGCCTGGTAGCGCGCTGTAGCCAAGCGAGACCACGCCGGCCAGCAGCGCCAGCACGGTCAGTGTACGGAACGCCTTGGCAAAGACTGCGCGCGCCAGCACATGCGCGGCCGGCGCTCCTTCTTGTTCACGCAACGCGATGTAGGTCGGCGTGAGCGCGGCCGGAAGCGTGCCCGCCGCCACGCTGATCAGAAAGCCTGGCACGACGAGCGCGAGCAAGAACGCATCGAGCGCCGCGCCATTGCCAAAGCGCGATGCTACCAAGGTGTCCTTGAGCAACGCCGCGACCTTCGCGGTGAGCGTGAGCCCGCCAACGATAAACGCTGCACTCCACAACGCGTGCAATCGGCGCGTCCACGGCGCGGACGCCGTCGAAGGAGTGAGAGTCGCGGACATTACGAGGCGCGCCACGCCTGATACATCAGAATGGACCACAGCGATGGCGACCAATTGCGGACACCGCTGCGATGCTCGCTCCACGCCGTCACGATCGGTTTGGCATTGAACAGCCCTTCGCGCTTCAAGGCCTCGGCAGACAGCAGATCGTCGGCCCAATCGCGCAACGGACCGCGCAGCCACTCGTTGAGCGGAATGCCAAAACCCTGCTTGGGTCGTTCGACCAACGCACGTGGTACGTAGCGGTCGAGCACCTGCCGCACGATCCACTTGCCCTGGCCATCGCGGCGCCAATAGTGCGACGGCAAGCGCCAGGCAAACTCCGCAATCCGATGATCCAGCAACGGTGCCCGTGATTCCAAACTGGCCGCCATCGCAGCGCGGTCGACCTTCACGAGAATGTCGTCGGGCAAATAGCTCACCTGATCGCGCAGCATCATCTCCGCCAGCAGTCCGCCACGTTCGCCGGCAAACGGCTCCATCAACGCCGTCGCGGGCTCGGCTGCATTCCGGACAATCGCCGACGGCCGACGCCACGCCGACACGAGATCGCGGTAGAACTCCGTAGAAGTCGGCGCATCAAACAACTCGGCGAGCTTGTGCAAACGGTCACCCGTAATGCCGCGCGCATGAAGTCCCGTTGGCTTGAGTGCGAGGTTCCACTGATCAGGCGACACGGCCATCACCAGGCCGCTCGCCGCCGCGCGCACGGAGCGCGGAACCTTGTTCAGCTTGGACCACGTGCGTTCTGCCATCGGGTAGCGCGCATAGCCGCCGAAGAGCTCATCGCCACCATCGCCCGAGAGCGACACGGTGACGTGCTGTCGCGCCAACGCGGAGAGCAGCGTGGTCGGCACCTGCGAGGAATCGGCGAATGGCTCGTTGTAGATCGCCGGCAGACGTGGAATCACGTCGAGCGCATCCTGCGCCGTCACATACATCGTGGTGTGATCAGTGCCGAGGTGCTTCGCTACCGCCGCTGCATGCGGCGCTTCGTCGAATCCCGCTTCGCGAAATCCGATCGAAAACGTGCGCACCGGGCGCGTGCTCTCCGCTTGCATGACGCCAACGACCAGCGACGAATCGATGCCGCCGGACAGGAACGCGCCGATGGGCACGTCGGCCACCATTTGATCGCGAACGACGGATCGCATCAACGCATCGAGCGCGTCGATGTTCTGCTGCGGGTCGTCATCAACCGGCTGCGCGAGGCCAAACGCCGCAGCTTCGCGAACGCTCCAATAGCTCTCTCGGGAGCGAGCATCCCAATTCGGCGCCGCAAACGTCATGATCTCGCCCGGGAGCACCTTCTCGACACCGTCAAAAATTGCGTACGGCGCCGGCACGTAACCGTGGCGGAGAAAGAGCGCGAGCGCATCCGCGCTGATCTGCTCCTGAAACGCCGGATGCATGCGAATGGCTTTCAGTTCGCTACCAAATGCGATGCCGTTTCCGACTCGGGCCACATACAGGGGCTTCTCGCCAAATCGATCGCGCGCGAGCTGCAGCGTGCGCGTCTCGCGATCCCAGAGCGCGATCGCGAACATCCCGGTGCATCGCGCTAACGACTCCGCGAGCCCATAACGTTCGACCAGCGCCAGCAAGACTTCGGTATCTGAGTGGCCGCGAAACGACGCGCCCTGCGCGATCAATCCCTCGCGCAGCGCGCGGAAGTTGTAGATCTCGCCGTTGAAGGCGATTTGGAAACGCGTGCTCACCGACGCCATCGGCTGGTGTCCAAGCGGGCTCAAATCGACGATCGACAACCGACGGTGCCCGAGGGCGACGCCGGCCGACGCATCGCACCACGCGCCGGCGTCATCGGGACCACGATGCACGAGCGCGTCGGTCATCCCGCGAAGGACGTCGACTGCGCCAGCGTCATCGAGCTGCTTAGACCAGAACCCAGCAATACCGCACATGTCGTGGGACCCTTACTCGACCGACACGGCCGGAGAAAATGAAAAAACCGAGGCACAGCACCAACGCGGCAGCTCCTGCCTATGGAATGGGCAGGAGATGCCGGTTCGCGCCGCGATTAACGGCAACCTGACCGCCACTCTGTAATGACGCAGTTGTTCCAACGCGCTGTCCTGCAATGAGTTGCGCCTGGTGGAGACCGGCGGTCGTCAGCGCACGTTGCTGGCAATCCGCAAGCCTCCAACCCTGTAAAAGCACAGACCGTGCCGCGTTCCGACATGACAAAAGCGCCCCCCGCAATCACGGTGGGCGCTTCTTGACCGACGGAAAAACAATCGCTGGCTCTGTTCTAACTCGAGAGGGACGACACGCTAGCGTCGACCAATACTCGCATATGTGAAGCCCGCGGCCCGGACGTCCGCCGGGCGATACACATTGCGCAGATCGACCATCACACGCGACTTCATCTGCTGACCGAGCTGGTCGAGATCCAGCGCGCGAAACTCGTTCCACTCGGTAATCAGCACAACGGCGTCAACGCCGAGCGCGGCGTCGTACGCATCGCGGCACCATTCGACGCCGGGGAGCAGCGATTTCGCTTCGTGCATCGCCGCTGGATCGAAGGCGCGAATCTTGGCGCCAGCATCCTGCAGCGCCGGCACAATCGCGAGACTCGGCGCTTCGCGCATGTCGTCGGTGTTCGGCTTGAAGGCCACGCCAAGAACGCCGATGGTCTTCCCGCGCACACTGCCGCCACACGCTTGCATCACGCGCGAGGCCATGGCGCCTTTGCGCGTGTCGTTCACTTGCACTACGGCTTCCACCAGGCGTGCCGGTGCGCCCGCTTCTTGCGCGGTGCGCACGAGCGCCACGGTGTCTTTCGGGAAGCACGACCCACCATAGCCTGGCCCGGCGTGCAAGAACTTCTTGCCAATGCGGCCGTCCAGTCCCATTCCGCGCGCAACGTCCTGCACGTCGGCGCCTACGCGCTCGCAGAGATCCGCCATCTCGTTGATGAACGTGATCTTGGTGGCGAGAAACGCATTCGCGGCATACTTCGTCAACTCGGCCGTTTCAAGCGTCGTCATGATCACCGGCGTTTCCAGCAGATACAGCGGGCGGTAGAGCGATTGCATGACCGATCGGGCTCGATCAGACTCGGCGCCGATCACCACGCGGTCGGGGCGCATGAAATCGTTGATGGCCGAGCCTTCGCGGAGAAATTCGGGATTCGACGCCACGTCAAAATCGGCGCTCGGATTCGTTTCGCGAATGATGGCTTCCACTCGGCGTCCCGTGCCCACCGGAACCGTGCTCTTCGTAACGATCACGGTATAACCCGTGAGCGACGCGGCGATCGCGGCTGCGGCGGCCTCAACGAAGCGCAAATCGGCATGTCCGTCGCCACGCCGTGAGGGTGTACCCACGGCGATGAACACGGCATCGGCGTTGGCGACGGCACTCGCGAGGTCGGTGGTGAACGTCAGTCGACCCGAGCGCATCCCTTTGGCGACGAGATCTTCCAGCCCCGGTTCGTAAATGGGTATCTCGCCGCGATTCAGTCGTTCGACTTTGCTCGCGTCGAGATCCACGCAGGTCACCTGCGGGCCGAACTCGGCGAAGCACGCACCGGACACCAATCCGACGTAGCCGCTGCCGATCATTGCAATGTTCATGACGGATCAGTCTCCGATGTTGTAATAGGCGCGATACCACTCAACGAAGCGGCGCACGCCGACTTCGATGGGCGTCTTCGGCTGGAAGCCAACATCCTGCACCAAGGCGTCGACGTCCGCGAACGTCGCCGGAACGTCGCCCGGCTGAATTGGCAGCATGCGCTTTTCCGCCTCGCGTCCTAGCGCGGACTCGAGCGTGCCGATGAGCTGCATCAGTTCGACGGGATTGTTGTTGCCGATGTTGTACAACCGATACGGCGCCTTGCTGGTGGCCGGATCCGGATCGTCCGAATTCCAGGCGGTGTTCGGCGAAGCGGTATGATCGCTGGTGCGAATCACCCCTTCGACGATGTCGTCGATAAACGTGAAATCGCGACGCATCTTGCCGTGATTGAACACATCAATCGGTTTGCCTTCCAGAATCGCTTTCGTGAACAGGAACAGCGCCATGTCCGGGCGACCCCACGGCCCGTAAACCGTGAAGAAGCGCAGGCCGGTTGTTGGCAGGCCGTAGAGATGGCTGTACGTGTGCGCCATCAGCTCGTTGGCTTTCTTCGTTGCGGCGTACAAGGACACCGGGTGATCCACGTTCTGATGCACGGAGAACGGCATCGCCGTGTTGGCCCCATACACGCTCGACGACGACGCATACGTGAGATGCTGCACGCCATGATGGCGGCAGCCCTCGAGGATGTGCAGAAATCCGACGATGTTACTGTCGATGTACGCGTGCGGATTGGTGAGTGAATAGCGAACGCCCGCCTGTGCGGCGAGGTGGATCACGCGATCAAAACGCTCCTCGCGAAACAGCCGCTCCACACCGTCGCGATCGGCCAGCTCCAGGCGGTGCATCCGAAACGCACCGTGCGGCGCGAGGCGCGCGAGCCGAGCCTCTTTGAGTGTGGGATCGTAGTAGTCATTCACATTGTCCAGTCCCACCACTTCGTCGCCGCGCGCCAGCAGGCGTTCGCTGGTGTGGTAGCCAATGAAACCGGCGGCGCCGGTGACCAGAATCTTTGCCATGATGGATCTCAGGGGGTGGAGTGACCGACGTGGTCACCCGTCTGCGCACTGGACGAATCAGGTCGGTGCGAGGCCACGGAAGGGCGCTGCAACAGGAGCACCGCCGCCATGATCAGCGCACCACCAATGACGGTGCCTCGTCCAATCGGCTGCTGCAAGGCCATCACGCCCAATAACGTGGTCCAGAATGGTTCAATGCTCGACGTGATGGCGGTTCGCACGGGCCCCAAGCTCGAGAGCCCAGCCAAAAAGCCGATGAACGCACCGGCGGAAAGGGTGCCTTGCAGCACGGCCGCACCCAGGGCCTGTTGGTCGAAATGCGAAAAGAGTGTACCCGTGGCGAGGGACCAGGCGAGAAACAGGCAGCCGCCGCCGATGCTGATGGCGCGGGCAACGTCCAACGGCGCGTATGATCGCTGTAACGCGCCGAGGACCGGTATGTAGACGGCGTACACGAGCGCGGCCGCCATCACGCAGGCAACTCCCGCGGGATGCAATCGCGTCGCATCGGGAGCGCCGACCATCGCGACAATGCCGCCGAGTGCGAGCAGCAGCGCCGTTGATTTCGCGCGATCGAGCCGATCGATACCTCGTACCGCGGCGAAGATCGCGACCCACGCGGGATACGAGTAGAAAAGAAACGACGAAGTCGCCGCCGGAATCCAGCGCAGTGCGAGTAACGCCAACGTTGCCACCGCCGCCTGTCCGCCACCTGCGATCGCGAGCACGAGCGGTGCGTACCACACACCATGCACCGGAAGGCCGTCAGCCGTTTGGCGTGGCGCCAACTCGCCGGTGCCGCGCGCACGCTGCTGCCACAGCGCATAGAGCGTAAGCAGCAGGGCGGTCGTGACGTATCGCCACGCCTGAATCGCTTGCAGCGCGGCACCGCTCTTGAGCGCGATGACGGTAAGCGGAGAAATCGAACCGAAGCAGCAGGCGCTGATGGCCACCAGCAGCGTCCCTCGTCCGGTGTGACGCCTCACGCGGCGAGGAGTCTGATGCGCGCTGATTCGCTCGTCACATCAGGGTCCCACGTAGCACCATGAATGCCACTGTGAAGTAGATGCTGATGCCCGTCACGTCCACCAACGTTGCGACAAATGGTGCCGAAGCACTCGCGGGGTCGAAGCCGAGCCGTCGCAGTACAAAGGGCAGCATCGATCCGGTCAGCGAGCCGAACGTGACGATACCCACGAGCGCGAACCCGACGGCGGTCGCCATACCCAGCGGATTCTTGTAGTCGAAGAGCCCGAGCGCGTGCCATGTCATGATGCGCGCGAAAGCCATCGTGCCGAGAATCGCGCCGAGAATGAGGCCGGCGGGTAACTCGCGCAGCACGATGCGCCACCAATCACTCAGCCGCACTTCGCCCAGCGCCATCGCGCGAATGATCAGCGAGGTAGCCTGAGATCCCGAGTTGCCGCCGGAACTCATGACCAGTGGAATGAATTGCGCCAACATCGGCGCATGATCGATATCGCTCTGATAGTGCGCCATTGCCGACGCGGTCAGCATTTCGCTGATGGCGAGAATGGAGAGCCAGCCAGCGCGCTTGCGCACGTTTTGCAGCAGCCCGACCTGCATGTACGGCTCTTCAAGCGCTTCCATACCGCCAAACTTTTGCGCGTCTTCGGTCTGCTCTTCCTGGATGACGTCGATGACGTCGTCAACCGTGACCACGCCGAGCAGACGCTGCTGTGCATCGACCACCGGCAACGCGACCAAGTCGTAGTTCGACGTCACTTGCGACACTTCTTCCTGTGGCGTCTCTGGTGCGACACTGACCACTTCGCTCCACGCCAGCTCGCTGATGTGCGTGCCTTCGGCCGCCGCCAGCAGTTCGCGTAACGACATGACGCCGCGGAGCCGTCCGTTACTGTCGGTGGTGTAGATGGTGTACATCGCTTCGCGACGACCGGCGCGGGCCATCGTGCGCACCGAACGCAATGCTTCTTCCACCGTCAGCGATTCATCCACCGACACAAACTCGGTGGTCATCAGGCCACCGGCGGTGTAGGGGTCGTACTCAAGAAGCCGCTCGGTCTCCGCCTTGTCGGCGGGCGTCAGCTCCGCGAGAATTTCGTCGGCCGTCTCCTCATCGAGTTCTTCGAGGGCGTCGGCGCGCTCGTCGGGGTCCATTTCCGCGACGATCGACGCCGCTTCGCGGGCCGTGAGTTCTTCAAGAACCTGCGTGCGCAGTTCTTCGTCGAGGTATTCGAGAACCTCGGCGGCGCGACCTTTGGGCAGCGCAAAAATGAAAGCGCGAACCGCTTCTTCGGGGAGCGCTTCGGCGACGTCGGCCAAGTCGGCCGGGTGCATTTCTTCCGTCTGCGGCCCGATGCTCTCGGGCGATTCCTCGAGCAGCTCGAGCAAATCGGGCACCAAAAGCGCCGCGAGCGGACGGTTCTTTTCGTTCTGGGGTGGCGTCATGGGTGGCCCCTCCAGGGGTGAGCGTCGGGTCGCTCACCGCCGCGCGGCGTTCTTGGTTGTGTTGCTGCAGGACGGGTTCCGCGACCGGCCTCGGCAACTGCACGAGGGGGGTGGCGGCGCGCGCAAGTTACATCGACAACATGGCCATGCAAACCCGTCGGCATCGACGAGTTTTTCCAGCCGCTCAGGCGAGCGGCAGCATGCGCTCCTGAAGCACCGTCAGCTCAATCAATGTCACGTCCACCGCGGTGAGGGCGGAGCGAATCTCGTGCTCCAGCAAGGCGAGGTCGAACGGACGCGCGACTTCAATTTCACCGCCGCCCAACGTGACCGTTGCCGTCAGGATCTGCGGAATCCCGCCGAGGGCCGTCTGAGCCGCGCGAGCTGCATGAATGGCAACGAGTCCCCCAAGCCGCAGCTGCAGGGTGGATTTGCTGACGGTCAACGAACCACCGTGTACGTGAGTCGCCGACCGGTCTTCGGCTCGCCAACGGTTCGCCAATAGGCGAGCGGGCGGACCAGAACGCCATTTTCGTAGAGCGCCGCGCTGATGGCAACGGCGACGTGTACCCAGCGTGCGCGACGCCGGGTCCGTCGGGTGTGCATCTCACCGCACCGTCGTATACGTCACCAGGCGACCGGTTTTCTTCTCGGTCAGGGTCCGCCAATAACCCAGCGGCCGCACCAGTACGCCGTTTTCGTAGTAAGCAGTATCGGTGACCGAGCGGCTGGGGTCCGGGTGCGGGCGCGTGATGTACAAGACATCACCGACGCGCAGCACGTCGACTACCACCGAGTCGAGTTGCGCGTTGGCCCCGAGGGAACTTGAGGCGAAGACGCGAATGTCCGACATGCGTCCGGTCGAAACCGTGGTATCGCGGCCGTTTCCATTGCCTGAGCCGGACCCACCGCGGTCGTCGAAAATTCGCGTGTCAGTAGTGCGCCCCAAGTCGAGTGGAACGAGACGCGCTTCCATGAGGAAGGTCGGCGCCAAGTCGCCCGGGAGCGAGAAGCGAAACGGCAATGGACCGCCGTCGACCAGCGTGCTTTTGAAGTACGCGGAGAGCGCCGGGTCGGGCCCGCCTACTGGACTGGCGCCACAAGCGGCCGCGACAATGCTCGCGGCTACGACGACAAACCGCAGCGCGAAAGTGCGCCGATGACCTCCTGCGAGCCGCTTCATACGGACATCTTTAGGGGCGGCCTGATACCTGTCAAGCAGACCCGTCGTCGTTCGTCCCTTTCCCCGATCATTGCATGCCACGCGTTGCGTTTCTCGGACTCGGTGCCATTGGCACACCAATGGCGCGTCATCTCGCAGCTCCCGAACTCGGGTTGATTGTGTGGAATCGGTCGCCCGGCAAGGCCGAAGACTTTGCGCGCGGCCTCACCGCACCGCAGCAGGCCGCCGTCGCGGCCACGCCGGCCGACGCGGCGCGTGATCGTGATGTCGTTATTACCTGCCTGCCGGTCTCTCGCGACGTGGAGTCGCTGCTCGACGGTCCAGACGGACTCTTGGCGACGATGGCGAGCGGCAGTGTCCTCGTCGACTGCACCTCCGGCGATCCCGCCACCTCGAGACGTATGGCCGCGAGGCTCGCGGAGCGCGGCATCCAGTTTCTCGACGCTCCCGTGTCTGGCGGCGTCGTTGGCGCCGAGAACGCCGCGCTCACGGTGATGGTTGGTGGCGACATCGCCGTGCTCGATCGCGTGCGGCCCGTGCTCGAACGCTTTGGCAAACGCATTGTGCACTGCGGCGTCGTGGGCACGGGAGACGCGCTCAAAGCCGTGAACAACGCCATGCTCGCGATGCACATCTGGGGCACCGCCGAGGGACTCGTCGCGTTGGAGAAAGCGGGCGTGAAGTCCGACGTCGCACTTGACGTGATTAACGCGTCGAGCGGGCGCTCCAACTCCAGCATGAATCTCTTTCCCGAACGCGTGCTGACGCGCGCATTTCCCCGAACGTTCCGGTTGGCGCTGCTCGACAAAGACGTTGGCATCGCTGCCGACCTGGCGCGAGAGCAGAAGGTGCCGTCACCGCTGCTGCAATTGACGGCCGAACTCTTCCGGCTGGCGCACGGCGAGCTGGGCGAGGTCGCCGATCACGTCGAGGCGGTGCAGGTTGTCGAGCGCCTCGGCGGCGCAACCATCAGCAAATCCAACGCATCGGACATGGCAGGAGACGCGGCGCAATGACGGGCATTTTCGAAGATACGATCGCCACCACCGACATCATTCGCGCCCAATTTCCCGCGCTCTCGCGGCGCGACGGCGTCTATCCGGTGGCGTATTTCGACGGTCCCGGTGGCACACAGGTGCCGCAGCGTGTGGTCGATGCGATGAGCGACTATCTGCTGCATCACAACGCCAACACGCACTGGGCCTATCCGACCAGTGCTGAAACTGACGCGCTGCTGGCGAACGCGCGTGAGGTGCTGGGCGATTACCTCGGCGCGAGTGCCGGTGAGATTTCGTTCGGCGCCAACATGACCACCATTCTGTTTCACGTAGCGCGTGCCATCGGTCGGTCGCTCTCTCCCGGTGATGAGATCATCATCACGGAACTCGATCATCACGCCAACGTGGCCCCGTGGCAGGCGCTGGCGAAAGAGCGCGGAGCCGTGCTGCGGTGGCTTCCACTCGATCTGACCACGTATCGCCATGAAGCGGGAGCGTTGGAACGCCTGCTGAGCCCACGTACCAAGGTTGTGGCGATCGGCGCGGCCTCGAACATTCTGGGCACCATCAGCGATGTCGCGTCGATGGTCGCGCTCGCGCGCGCTGCGGGTGCCATTACCGTCGTAGACGCGGTGCACTATGCGCCGCACGCACATGTCGACGCGCGCGCGATTGGTGCCGATTTCATCCTCTGCAGTGCGTACAAGTTCTACGGCCCGCACATCGGCATCTGCTACGGTCGGCACGACGCCACGGCGGCGCTTGATGCGCCGCGTTTGGAACCCGCGCCCGACTATGTGCCGGAGTTACTGGAGACGGGCACGCAAAATCACGAAGGCATTGTAGGTGCGGCCGCCGCGGTCGAATTTCTGGCGTCGCTCGCGCCCGACGCGGGCAGTCGTCGCGAACGGCTTTCGACGGCGATGCACGTGCTGCACGAGCGCGGCGACGCGTTGCTGTCGCAGCTGTGGGAAGGCCTGAGCGCCATTGACGGCGTCACGCTGTACGGTCCGCTTCCCGGCACGGCGCGAACGGCCACGTTGTCGTTTCACGTGCGGGGACATCCTTCGGAAACAGTTACGCGCAAGCTCGCACCACGCGGCGTGTACGTTTCGCACGGCGACTTCTACGCCACGACGGTCGCGAAAAAATTGGGACTCGCCGAAGAAGGATTGGTACGTGCGGGCTGCGCGTGCTACACCACCGCGGACGAAGTCGAACGACTCGTTGACGGCGTGCGCGACATCGTTTCGGGGGCTATCTGACAGTTCGTCGCCATGCGATAGTCGCGGCCGTGATCGTCACGCTGAGCGTGGCGTGTGGGCGCCAGGCCGATCGCGCCAAGGGCCCACCAGATGCGGAGTTTCTTTTTGCCGCTGGTGATTCGACGTTTTGGGTCCGCAGCAACGCCGATGGTGTGCGCGTTCGCAGCGCTCCCATTCTGCTGACACAGGTCGACGGTCACTTCTACGAAGTCTTTATCGCCGAAGACGGTGTCGACTACGCGGACGCCGCATTTTCAGCCGCGCGCGTGTACTCGCGTGAAGTGACCAAGCGCGATTCACTGGCCTTGTTCAACGACGGCACGGTGATGCGCGAAGCCGAGGGGTGGAAGAAGCGGCATCCATCGGAAGAGCCAATCGACCCGGAAAACGAAGACTTGTCGTCGGACCCGCACACCGTGGTGTCCGATGACATCGAGATTCTCGATGTCCATGGACCTTGGGTCACGTTCAACCACCTGCTCGATGTCGACATCGCGGATCGCGAGCCGCACCATCACGCTGGCCGTCGCTATGTGGTAGATGTGCGCACGGGCCAGCATGCCACGCTGGTTCAGCTGTTTGGCGCGGACGAATCGGCGCGGCTGATCGCGGCCGCACGCGCCTCGTTCAAGCAGCTGACCGATTCCATTCGCACCGTCGGTGACGATCGGGCGCAACTCGCGCGCGAAACTCTCGACAGTTTTCACTTCGACTCGACGAGCTTTGGACTGACGGATATTGCCAGCGCTCCCGCCGTCGCCTTCATGGTGCCCGGCAATGGCAGCGATGGTGAAGCGCTCGCCCTGAACTTGCCCGCCATTCAGGCGAAAGCGCCGGCGTGGTGGAACGCGGTGCAGCCGACGCTTCCTGAATGGGCGAAAGATTCCAGTACAGTGCGGTGGCCGCGTAAGGCCTACACGGTGCTGGCGCGTCCGACCAACGAAGGAGAGTCACTCGCGCTGGCGCTTGTGGCAGGTTCGTCGGCGACCATCGGCAAGTCACCGGAATGGCCCGTTGCAACGGTGCCGGCGCCGGCGTATCAGGTGATTCCACTCGACGCCCCCGCAATCTCCACCGAATTGCACGCGGCACTCGCGCGGGCGTTCGACGCGTCCAAGACGCTCGAGGGCGCGGCCCAGACCGCATCACGCGCGCCGCGTGCATCGATTTTTCCCGCGACCTACATACGACGTGACTGATCGTCCTGCGCGCCCGGTACGCGCCTCCCAGCACGAATCCAGTGAACTCATCATGCCGCAGGATGCCAACATCCTCGGCCACGCGTTCGGTGGCGCCATCATGGCGATGGTGGATAAAGCCGCCGCGGTCGTGGCGTTTCGTCATGCGCGCGCCAACTGCGTCACGGCGTCGATCGATCGCGTGGATTTTCGCGAGCCGATTCACGTCGGTGAACTGGTCTGCTGCAAAGCGTCAGTGAACTTCGTGGGTCGGACGTCGATGGAAGTGGGGGTGCGCGTCGAGTCGGAAGATTTGATTTCTGGTGTACGCCGTCACACCAACACGTGCTATCTCACCTTCGTCGCCATCGATCGGAACGGGCGTCCCGTGCCGATTCCCGAATTGATCGTCGAGTCGGATGAAGAGCGTCGACGCCATGACGCCGCGCAGGCGCGACGCCGTCGACGCCTCGAAGAGCGTGAATCGGAAGCGCGCGTGCGGAGCGATGCTCCGACCTCGTTCGCCGATCGGTCCTCGTAACCTGCGACTCCATTTGTCGGTCTCCATGAGCGATATCGCGTGAGTGACATTACGGAAAAGCCCGATGCGTTTGCGGCCATGCGCATCCCGAACTTCCGCAGCTACATCATTGCGCTGTTCACCCTCACGCTGGGCATTCAGATCCAGGGCACGGTCGTCGGCTGGCAAGTCTACGATCTGACGCACGATCCGCTGGCGCTCGGGCTGGTTGGCCTTGCTGAAGCGATACCGGCCATCAGCCTATCGTTGTATGCGGGGCACGTTGCCGACGCGCACGATCGACGGCGACTGGCGCTCGTGTCGATGTTCGTGCTCGTGCTCTGTGCAATTGCGTTGTGGTTTCTCGCGCAATCCACGCCGTTTGGCGCGGTGCTCACGACGCGCGTCCGCGTGAACGCGATTTACAGCGTGATCGTGGTATGCGGCATGGCGCGCGCGTTTCTGACGCCGGCGCGACAAGCCTTGAGCGCCGAGCTCGTGCCGCGATCGCTGTTCAGCAACTCGATCACCTGGCGCAGCGGCAGTTGGCAGCTGGCGGCCGTGCTTGGTCCGGCGCTGGGCGGCCTGCTCTATGCGCTTGGTGGTACCGCGCTGGGCTATGCGGTCAACATCGCGTTCGTCTCGCTTGCGCTGCTCATTCTCGTGTCGGTACGCCACGCGTCGCCGGTGCGTGAATCGTCGAATGAGCCGATTCTCAGTTCGATCACGAGCGGCCTCAAGTTCGTCTTTCATGAACCGTTGCTCTTGAGCGCGTTGACGCTCGACCTCTTCTCGGTACTCTTTGGCGGCGCCACGGCGCTGTTGCCGGTATTCGCCGCTGAAATCCTTCACGGCGGACCCACCGCGCTCGGCATTTTGCGCGCCGCACCGGCGGCCGGTGCAGTGATCTCGAGCGTGCTACTAACGCGGTGGCCGCCATTTGCGCGAACCGGACCCAATCTGCTGGTTGCCGTCACTGGGTTTGGCCTTTGCACGATCGGCTTTGGGTTGAGTCGCGCGATGTGGTTGTCGGTAACGTGGCTCTTTCTCGCCGGTTCGTTTGACATGGTGAGCGTCGTGATTCGCAGCGTCATGCTGCAGTCGCGCACACCGGAGTCGCTGCTCGGTCGCGTCTCAGCGGTCAATCAAATCTTCATTGGCTCGTCGAACGAAATCGGCGCGTTCGAATCGGGGCTGACGGCGCGCTGGTGGGGCGCCGTTGGCAGCGTCGTAGTCGGTGGCATCGCCACGCTCTGCGTGGTCTCAACCGTCGCCTGGCGCACGCCAGCGCTGCGGGCACTACGACAAATGCAAACGGGCGAGCGCGCGCACTAAGGGCGACAACGCGCGCTACTCGCAACGCGCGACCTGCGGGTTGCTACTCGACGGCGAGTTCTTCGGTCAGACGCAGTTCGACTTCAAAGCCGTCGCGCGCCACAGAGGTATGAGGAAACACACGCTTCGCCTCGGCCTCCAAATCGCGGGTGTTCGCTGAATAGCGAGCCGAGATGTGCGTCAGCACGAGTCGGCGAGCGCCGGCGCGCTTGGCAACTTCGGCAGCTTCACGCGCCGTACTGTGTCCGGTCTCGACGGCGCGCGCGGCCTCCTCTTCGGCGAACGTCGCCTCGTGCACCAGCAGGTCGGCGTCGTGCGCGGCCTCGACCGTCGACTCAGAGGGGCGAGTATCGCCGGTAACCACGACCCGTCGACCCCGGCGCCGTTCACCGACCAGCATGGATGGCTCAATCACGCGACCGTCTTCCAGCGTGATCGATTGCCCTTTGTGAATACGCCCCCAGAGTGGCCCTTCAGGAATGCCCATCGCGCGGGCCAGGTCGGGATTGAATCGGCCCAGTCGCTCTTCTTCCACGAACGCGAACGAGATGCTCGATGTCCCTCGATGATCGACGCCAAAGGCGTCGATTCGGTAGTCATCGCGCTTTAATGATGAGCCCGGTTCAAGCTCGGTAATCGTGACCGGAAACGTGGTGCGCTCACCACCCAAGCTGATGCATTGCCGCAACGTTTTGGCAGAGCCCGGTGGGCCCCACAACCGCAATGGATCGACTCGCCCCTGAAGCTGAAGCGTTCGAATCAGTCCGGTGAGCCCGAGGATATGATCCGAATGCGTATGCGTGAAGAACAGATCGTCGAACGCGAATGACACGCCATATCGCATCATCTGTCGCTGCGTCCCCTCGCCGCAATCAACCAGCATGGTCTCGCCTTCCCGAATGACGGCGAGAGAACTCACCCCACGTTCGATCGTGGGGCGTGAAGCGGCGGTGCCGAGAAAGCGAACGAGCAAAGGCATCGGCGCAATATAGACGAGCGATCCAAAGGACTAGCCGAGGCGTTCGGCCCAAGGCTTGCTGTACGGAGGTCGATCAGGTCTTCCGAGGCGTTCTCGGCGGGGCGGTCCAAGCCTTGCAGAGAAATGCCCCGCGAAGTCGTGTTGTGCCGGGAGCGAAACAGTGGGTTTGCTTCGACGACCGAACACCACGCACAGTTTTCAGTGATGAACGTCCGGACAGCCGGGGGGCGTATGACCGGAAAAAGCCGACGCGGGTTCGCGTCGATGGATCCAGCGCGACAGAAAGAAATTGCGAGCAAGGGTGGGCGTGCCGCTCACGAAAAGGGCACCGCTCACGAGTGGTCGTCGGGTGAGGCGCGTGATGCCGGCCGTAAGGGCGGGGTCGCGGTTTCTCGCGATCGGGCGCACATGGCGGCCATTGGCCGCGAAGGCGGCGAGTCGCGGAGCGCGGCCGCACGCTTGGCGCGTCAGCGCACGAGCGAGCGGGAAGTGCCGATGTCTATCGGTCGTGATGGTCTCGACATTCGTCGTCCGGACGTTCGCCCGGCCGACCGCATGCGCGACACGCACACTGACGGACCGACCGCGACGATTTGAGCAGCAACGCTTTACTGAAATGCCACCATCGTAACGGCCACCCTCATCGGGTGGCCGTTGTGTTTAGCGCTCCGCGTGTCTCAACAGCGCTCCGCTACTGCGCGAGAGGATAGCGTTCGAGCAACGCCTGGTGTCGCGCCCGGTCGATGTTGCGACCGCTCAGCACCGCCACGACGGGCCCCTCGAGCTTCGCAATCAGTTGGTGGCGCAGCGCGGCAACCGTAACGGCGCCGGCACCTTCAACCGTCAGGCCATGTGATCGCGAGAGCCACGCGATGGTCTCGCCGAGCTGCTCCTCGGAAACCAATACCATGTCGTCGGCGCAGGTTTGCCCGATATGCAAGGCGTCGTCGTCGATCTGGCCTGCGAGTCCATCGGCCAACGTTGGCGTGTGCGGAATTTCAACGACATGCCCCGCCGCGACGCTCTTGCTCATGGCAGCCGTCTCAACGCTCTGGACGCCGACAATGCGGACGTGCGGCGCGAGCGCGCGCAGCACGGCTCCCATGCCGCCAAGCAGTCCACCACCACCGGTACAAATCAGCACGGTGCGCGCGGTCGGCAGTTGATCCAACAGTTCCAAGGCGACAGTACCCTGACCGGCAAGCAAGTCGACGCCGAGACACGGATTGATGAAGCGCACCTGATGCGCTTCTCCATGGGCTTTCGCCACCACCATCGCCGCGTCGTAGTCGGGCTGACTGTCGTTGACTGTCGCCCCGAGCGCACGAATGCCGTCTTTCTTGACCTGCGGCGCATTGGCGGGCACGTAGAGAAAAGCCGGTGCGCCGAACGCTTTGGCGGCGTAGGCGACACCGAGTCCATGATTGCCGGCGCTGGAGGCCACCACACCACGCGCGCGTTCATCGGCCGTCATTGAGGCCAGCACGTTGTACGCACCGCGCACTTTGAACGACCCGGTTGGGTTCTCCAATTCGTACTTCAAAAACACGTCGGTGCCACAGCGCTCGGAAAGCGAAGTGTCGCGCTCTAGCCGGCTGGGCGGCATAACGTCGCGCACGCGCAGCGCCGCGGCGCGGACCGCGTCGAGCGACGGCAGAATGCGAGGATCGAGAGTTAGTGTCACTGCGTGGGGTGTCGGGGATACTGCGAAATGTAGCGGTCGACATCGAACTTGAAACGTGCACGCGATGTGACCATCGGGCGAATGCCACCCCAGATCGGCTTGTTGCCCCACGGGCGATCCCACAATCCCAAGCACCACATAATGCCACCCACACTGTTCGCGTCTCGTCCGTCGGTGGCGTACTTGTCGTTCAGATGAAAGAGCCACGTGCGCGCTTCTTCATAGTCGCGTGTCCACAGCAGCACCGTCTTGGCCCACAGCATGCGCGGATAGTTGTGAATGACTCCGGTGCGCACGAGTTGTCGCTGCGCGGCATTCCACAACTCGTCGCCGGTTTCTGCCGCCTCGAGCGTGGCCAAGTCGTACAACACGGGCCGCGGATCCTTCACGTGCTCGTCCATCGTTCGCTGAATCCATGCCGGCAATGACGTCAACGCGTCGAACGCCGGCGTGCGAACGCACCAGTTGTACGAGAGCTCACGCCACGTGGTGATTTGCTGAACGAACGGATCGAGCGACTCGGAAGGCGCGCCACTCTCGAGCGCCTCGCGCACCACGCGGGCGGAGGAGATGTGACCGTAGTGCAAATACGGCGAGAGTCCGCTCGTTCCGTCCGCGTCGCCCGCCTCTTGACGGCGTTCGGCGTACTGCGGCAAATCGTTCTCCAGAAACGCGCGCCATCTGGCCTGCGCGGCAACCTGTCCGCCGCGCATCGTCACCGCTCGCACGTCATGATCGATTTCGCAACTCGACACCTCGCGAGTAATGTCGACGTCGGTGAAGCGCGATAACGTCAACGGTGCTTCGCGCGTGAGCTCACGCAATCGTTCCCGCAACGCAGCCGAGACACTCGCACGCGGGGCGTGATCGGCGATTGGTTCGATCGAGGCCGCGAGCAGGGCAGCGAGTTTCGGGCGAATTGTGCGCGCCGCGTATTCCGCGGTGGCAAATGAACCGCTCGGAACGGTGCACACGCTATCGATTGCCAACACCCGGCACGAGCAGCGATCGGCGAAACGCTGTGAGCGCTCGCGAATGCCTGCGGTCGGATACAGATCGGTGAAGACGAGATACGCGTGCTCGGCCAACCGGTCGACGACGCGGCGATCGTCATCGCGACGACGGCGCAAGACAAACTGGTAGTGTATCCCCAGCGATTCGGCTTGCCGCGCTGTATCGATCGCGCCCTGCAAGATCGTTGTGTGATGCCGGTCGGATGCGTGCAGGTATGTCGGGTCGAGTCCTTGATGCACGACCACCGGCAAATTGAGGCGATCGGCCGTTCGGATGGCTGCGCGCAATCCCCAGTTTTCGTCGAGGCGATGCGTAGACTGCATCCAGTAGAGCACGAATTCGCCTTCCGAGCGATAGCGCTTACCGTTCAGGTCGAGCGTACGCGCGACCAATTGGTCGCGGACATAGTCACTTTCGAGTTCGTGCGGATTCGTTCGCGCAGATGTCATCAGGCGCCCTAAACGGCTGGCGTCGACCGCCAGTTCCTCCCCGGTGCCTTGACACCTACCCGCGGACAGCTAGCTTGCCAGAGTGTTCGGAAGGGCCCCGCGCCACCGGTGCGGGGTTTTTTCATCTGGCTACCCGGCCGGGTGGCACACGGGGCTGTAGCTCAGCTGGGAGAGCGCTGCATTCGCATTGCAGAGGTCAGGGGTTCGAGCCCCCTCAGCTCCATATAGCGGTTTCTGAAGGTTTGGTACCCGGTTGTGAAACGGTCGATACGAGTTTGTGACCCCCGGGAACCTTGGTCGTATTAGCTTGTAGAAAGAGTGAGCCCGCCGCTGTTCGGTAGGACGGAGAGTTCCAATGACGGCGCGCGTGGCACCTGCTTGAAGACCCCCGAGGGCGTTATGCCCGGTCGGGGGTTTTCCATTTTTGGGAGTGGAAGTGCTGACTGCGGGAACTGCTTTAAGTGCTCGGTTGTCAGTTTGAGTTGTCAGTTGTCGGTTCCTTCACGCCGACAACCGATAACCCAAACCGAGAAGCAATAGCCCAAACCGACAACCGATAACCCAAACCGAAAACCGACAACCCACCCTCCTAACGGGTTGCCCGCACACCGTCCTCACGGCAGCCCCTTCGCGTCCGCCCGCAGCGCGGCGAACCCCTCGGCGAGATAGCGGTTCTCCTCCTCTTCAACCGCGCCGGCGTAGTCGCTCATTGCGGTGAAGCCGAGGTTGCCCAGGAATCGCATAATCGCCGATTCGTTCACGACCGCCGATGCGGTCCGCGTGAGCAGTGTCTGGCCGTTGGCGCTGCTGACGAATCCCAGTCGGAAGTACGCGCCACGCCCTTCAAACGGCCGCTTGAGTGGCCCGTGGAGTAGCTGCTCCGCGAGCAGAGGGAGATCCCACCTCGGTTCTTTGGTGAAGTGCAGAACCCACGACTGTTCGACCGTGGTGCGCACATGAACAAACTCACCCGTGAGTTCGGTCATACCGAGCGTGAAATGTCCAAATTTGCCGGACGCGCCGGCCACGAATTGCAGCGTGTCCGGCATGCGCCTCGCGGCGCCTGTAAGTGGCTGCAACTCGCCGTCGCGGGAGCGGAAGCGGACGACGAGACGTGACTTCACGGCGTTCGCATCGAACCATTCAAGGCCTTCGCGATCGGTGAGTCGAAAGCTGTACTTGGCGGACGCGAT
Source organism: uncultured Gemmatimonadaceae bacterium (assembly GCA_966096095.1). Classification (GTDB taxonomy): domain Bacteria; phylum Gemmatimonadota; class Gemmatimonadetes; order Gemmatimonadales; family Gemmatimonadaceae; genus Gemmatimonas. Next base: position 347,898 of record CBHTUR010000001.1, read on the forward strand.
GTACTTGCGCACGAACTGCGCAAGCGCGGGGAACGTACCAGTCAATCCGCGATCGCTCATCAGCAAATGCAGCACCACCACGGTCGAGCCGTCGGCTTGCGGCGTTGTGCGAAGCGAGTCCACAGCAACCATGCGCCCGAAGGCCGCCGTGCTGCGCGGAAATGCCGTTCGGTAGTCCGCGCGGAGTTCGGCCGCTGGTCGCTCGGCCGAGGCGAAGAGGGCGCGCATGACATCCGCCGCGCGCGCGGGATGCATCGTGCCGACCGCATGGTCCACGGTGGTCGTCCATTGCCAGTCGTCGTCACCCGCGAGCTTCGAGAGCGCAATGAAATGGCGGGCGTCACCGACGCGCGCAGGAGTGGGCACCAGCGGCATAGCGGCGAACGTGTAGCGTCCGTCCACCAGCGCACCACCGATTTCGAGCTCGCGATCGCCCCCCGTGCGAGTGCTGCGCATCGCAGTCCAGAGCGACGTATCGTTGGCCAGCTTGGAGGGTGAGAAGGCATATCGCGCAATGCGCATGCGTGCGTTGGCGAACTTCGGAGTGCGAACGACGTGCGTGAATCGCTGCTCCAGTGCGCCAGCAATGGCGTCGAAGTTGGTTCGCGCGGTGGCGATATCTGAGCCGTAGGCAGACGCCGCACCCCGGCATGACGCCAGCACTGCCAGGAAGGCGGCGGCGGCAGAACGCACTGATCGTCGGGGCAAGGACATGGAAGAAGAATGACGGGGGATTAGCTTTCGGGGCACCTACCTCACCGAATCCGACGTGTCTGATACCCCTACAACGCCATCTGGCGCGAGCGCCTCAACGCCGCGCCGGGATTTTATCCGCGAACTCGTTGCCGACGATGTGGCCACTGGCCGTTTTGGTCGCGGCCCCGCCACGCGTTTTCCGCCCGAGCCCAATGGCTTCTTGCACATGGGGCATGCGAAGTCGATCTGTCTGAACTTCGGCATCGCGCAGGAGTTTGGCGGTACGTGCAATCTGCGCTTCGACGACACGAATCCCGCCACGGAAGATGTGAAATACGTGGAGGCGATTCAGCGCGACGTGCAATGGCTCGGCTTTCAGTGGGATGGGCTGTACTACGCATCGGACTATTTCGAAAAGCTCTACGACATCGCCGAACTCTTAGTGAAGAAGGGCAAGGCGTACGTCGACTCACAGAACGAGCAGCAGATTCGTGAAGGGCGCGGCACGGTCACGACGCCGGGCACGCCGAGCGCCGATCGCAGTCGCAGCGTCGAGGACAATCTCGATTTGCTGCGTCGCATGCGCGCGGGCGAGTTCGCCGACGGCACGTATGTGCTACGCGCCAAGATCGATCTCGCGCACCCGAACATGATCATGCGCGATCCGTTGTTGCTGCGCATTCGTCACGCGCATCACTATCGGCGTGGAAATGACTGGTGTATCTACCCGCTGTACGATTTTGCACACGGACTGAGCGATGCCATTGAGGGCATTACGCGATCGTTGTGCACGCTGGAGTTCAAAGACAGCCGGGAAATCTACGATTGGCTTGTGGCCGAGGCGGGCTACGACAAACCGCCCACGCAAATTGAATTCGCACGTCTCGAACTCGACTACACGGTACTGAGCAAGCGCAAGCTGCTGCGCCTCGTGAACGACGGCCACGTGAGCGGGTGGGATGATCCACGCATGCCCACGATCGCGGCGCTGCGTCGTCGCGGCGTGCGTCCCGATGCGATTCGCGCCTTTGCCGATGCGGCCGGCGTGACACGCAACAAGCAGCGCGTGGAGATTGGCATGTTCGAGCACGCCATCCGCGATGACCTGAACATGATCGTGCCGCGCGTGATGTGCGTGATGAACCCGTTGAAGGTCGTGCTCACCAACTATCCCGAGGGGGAGGTTGATGAGTTAGACGCGTCGTACTATCCGCACGACGTTCCGCTCACGGGCTCACGCAAGATTCCGTTCTCGCGCGAATTGTACATCGAGCGCGATGACTTCATGGAAGACCCACCGAAGAAATTCTTCCGCCTCGCGCCCGGTCGTGAAGTGCGCTTGCGCTACGGGTATCTCATCACGTGTCAGGAAGTCGTAAAGGACGCGGCGGGCAACATCACCGAATTGCGCTGCACGTACGATCCGGCCACGCGCGGTGGCGATGCGCCGGACGGTCGCAAAGTGCAGGGCACGATTCACTGGGTGTCGGCGGCGCGCGCGCTGGACTGCGAAGTGCGCGTATACGATCGACTGTTCGCCAAGCCCGATCCCGATGATGTGCCCGATGATCAGGACTTTCTGAGCGCGCTCAATCCCACATCGCTGGTGACTGTGAAGGGCGCCAAGATTGAGCCCAGCGTGGGCGCTGATGCGGCGGACACGCGCTATCAGTTTGAGCGTGTCGGGTACTTCTGGCGCGACCCTCAGGACTCCAAGCCCGAGGCGCTGGTGTTCAACCGCATCGTTGGGCTGCGGGACAGCTGGGCGAAGGTGGCAGGGCGGAAGGCGCCGGAGGGTTCGTGACCCTCGGCCCGGCACTACCGTCTCTCGTGCGGTCGTCTTAGGTTTGACCACTCGCCGCCGGGTTCGCCCGAAGGCCTGTTCTGCTGCCCCTTAGCTCAACTGGCAGAGCGTCTGACTCTGGATCAGAAGGTTCCTGGTTCGATCCCAGGAGGGGCAATACAAACGCCCGCAATCACTTAGGTGATTGCGGGCGTTTGTCGTTGTGAACGGCCGGGCCATAAGCGCTGGCGGACTAAATTGCGACAATGGATCGCAACCAACCCTGCCCGTGCGGTTCGGGCAAAAAGTTCAAGAAGTGTCACGGCGCCGCTGTGCCCCCAGAGGCGGCCGCGCTCAAGCCTGACGCACGCGACGAGTGGCTGCGTGGTGATCGCGTGCTGCAGCGCCAAAAACGCGTCGCACAAGAGCTGCTCGACTGGGCGGACAAGAAACTTGGCGTTGAGTGGATTGATGCCGCGCTTGATTCGTGGGGCGTCAAGACCGACGAGGATATCGACGAAGGCTTGGCCGACATCTTCACCGCGTGGTCGCTCTACAACTACCAGCCCGTTGCGTTGGGGTTGCCCGTGGCCGCCGCGTGGCTTGAGGATACGTCGGCCAAGCGCGCCGACGAGGACGCACGCGCACTGGTGCGTGCCTCACTTCGATCACCGCTCGGCCTGTGGGCCGTCGAAACGGTCGAACCCGGCGTGGGCGCGACGATCACCGATCGACTGAGTGAAACGACAGTGTTCGTGCACGAGCCCGATTTGACGCATGACCTCGGCGTTAGTGAGATCCTGCTCGCATACGTGGTCGAAGCCGATGGCGTGCACGTGTTATCTGGACTGCACGCGGATACGCTGGTATTCGTCGACGGCAAGGAACTGTTGGCCGATGTGTTCGCTGACGCCGGCGTGAGTGAGGCGCCGATGCCGTCGGCGTTGCAGCGAGATCCCGCGTGGCAACTCCGCATGGCGCGTCGGTTTTCCGAGATGACGGCCGCGGCGTACGTCGGCGAGACGGATGCGGAGGAAGCGTTCGAAGGCGAGTCTGAATAGGACAGCGTGTCGCGTGGCGAGCGATGTTCCGCGCACGCGACGGCGTTGTCGTCGTCCGTCATCGGCGTGTCATGATGACGACGCATGTTGGGGACGCGGTTGGTTGCTTACCACTCAACAGGAGCGAAAACTCAATGCGTCCGATTACTTCGATGTCGCTAGGCATGACCCTAGCGCTGACGCTCGCCGATGGTGCGTTTGCGCAAACTCCAGCGAACGCAACGGCACAAGGGCCGACGCAGGGAGCGGCAGCAACGACTACGGTCAAAGTCACTGAAGAAAAGCCGGGACTGCTGAAGCAAGCCAAAATCTCTGCCGACGCCGCCCTGGCCTCGGCGCGCGCCAAAGTGCCAGGCGGCGTCTTCAAATCCGCCGAGATCGAAAAAGAGGACGGCAAATTGGTGTACTCGTTCAACTTCACCACCAAGGGCAAACCGGGCGAGGATGAGGTGTTGGTAGACGCACTGACTGGCGCCGTCATCAAGACCGAGCACGAATCGCCCGAGCAAGAGGCGAAGGAAGCGAAAGAGGCCAAGGAGTCGACCGGCAAGTCTGGCGCGAAAGCGTCGACGTCCAAGCCGCCTCACAAGGGTTCGACGATTTAGCGTGCGCGTTCTCGTCGTTGAAGACGAACCCGATGTCGCGGACTTCCTCCTGCGCGTGATGCGGGAGGCCACCTGGGCCGCCGATGCCGTCGCGACTGCGTCGGCGGCGCTCGCAATGTGCCAACAGGTGTCGTACGATCTCGCGGTCGTCGATGTCGGGTTGCCCGATCAGAGCGGATTCGATTTGTGCCGCGCCATTCGCGGCGCGGGTCTGGGCGTGCCAATTCTGCTCCTCACCGCGAGAAACGCGGTCAACGACCGGGTGCGTGGACTTGATGCGGGCGCCGATGACTATCTCGCCAAGCCATTCGCTGTGTCGGAGTTGTTGGCGCGCCTGCGTGCGCTCGCACGGCGCCCATTGAACCTTGTTGGTCCGCTGCTGCAGTGCGCTGACTTGACGCTCGATCCCTCACGACGAGTCGTTATGCGAGGTGCGCGCATAATCGAACTGACGGCGCGCGAGTTTGCGTTGCTGGAGTATCTGATGCGTCACGTCGGTCGTATCTGTTCGCGCACGCGAATTCTCGAGCACGTGTGGGATGACAACTTCGATCCGGTAGCGAACGCGATCGACGTGCTGGTCAGTCGCGTTCGACGCAAAATTGACGTGCCCGGCGCGACGCCGCTCGTGCGGACCGTGCGCGGATCGGGGTATATGCTGCACGATGGCCGTACGAGCGCTTCGTAACCGCATGCCGTGCGCTCAATGATCTTCAGCCGCTTGCGACTCCGACTGGCGGGCGTGTTTGCACTGACGCTCGCGCTCGCGCTGCTTCTGGTCGCGACGGCGTCACTGGGGTGGCTCTGGCGCGAAAGCTCACGCCGACTCGACGCGCGCGTAGCGCGCATTGCTGTATCGGTCGAGGAAGCGATTGGGCGAGAGCGCGCCGAAACGCCAGATTCGTCCCTTGTCTTCGCGCTCGACGAAGTTCGTCGCGACTGGGTGTGGAGCGTCGATCAGTGGATCGTACTCGACGACTCGGCGCGCGTCATTACCACCCTCGCCACTCCGGCGACCACCGCTCGTGTGCTCGACGCTCAGCGCACGGCTCACGCCGATCGTTTTGTCTCCGAACTAGACGGCGACGATTTGCGTGGCGTTGTGCGTCGCGTCACCGCCGCGGGGCGCGTGCCGGCCTACACGATTGTGGCGTTTGCGTCGAGCGAAGGTGTCGAACGCGACATTGAGCAACTCGCCATCGCCCTCGGTATCGCAATGCCGCTGATCGTTGTCGTATCGATCGCCGGTGGGTACTTCCTCGCGCGGCGCGCGCTGACGCCGGTGAATTCACTGGGCGTCGCGCTCGAAGCAATTCATCCGAACGATTTGTCGGCTCGTGTCCCGACGAGTGCAACGCCCGATGAGATCGACCATCTCGCCTTGCGATTCAATGCCCTGTTGGAGAGACTCGAGTCGGCGCAGGCACAGAATCGCCGCTTCGTTGAAGAGGCCGCGCATCAGATCCGCACGCCACTCACTCTTGTACGTGGCGAGGCGGATCTCGCGCTCTCGGCGGTCGATCGCCCGTCGAGTGAGTTGATGGCGACGCTCGCGCGGATACGCACGGCGTCGGAGCAGATGCAGCGTCGCGTGAACGAGCTGATGCTGTTGGCCGAGGCGGAGACTGGTGTACAGATCGAGCGCCGTGAACGCATCGAGCTGGATGTCTTTGCGGCCGACACCACCGATCTGTTTCGCGCGCGAGCTGCGCAGTTGGGTCGTTCGCTGGCGCTCGGCGAGTTGGCACCGCTTGCCGTACGCGGAAGCAGTGCGCTGCTACGCGAAGCGTTGATGGAGCTGTTGGAGAACGCGTGCCGCCACGGAGCTCCCGGTCAGCCGGTTGAGATCTCCGTGAGGCAACGCGAGGTCATGGCTGAGCTGTGCGTGCAGAGCGGCGATGCCGCCGCAGGGCATGCTCTCGCCGGCAGCGCCGCGACGAACGATGCGCCTCGTGGTGGCGTTGGTCACCGCATCGTCCGATGGATCGCCGAGGGACACGGTGGTGGCTTTACGGTCTCGCGCACGACTGGCGATTCGTCTATGGCAACCTATCTCGCCATCATCAGCGTACCGATCGACACGGGCGATCTGCCGACGTCGCGCGCTAAGCCCTAGCGCTAGGGCGCCGGCGCGAGCACGCGCAAAATCGGTTTGCCGTTGATATTTTCGAGCGGCAGATAGATTCGGTGGGTTCGCGGATCGACGCTGACCGAATGCGCGTGCGGTATCATCTCGTCGCCAAGCGGCAGCAGTGTGTCACCGGCGGCCCAGAAGGCTGATACAATGCCAGACTCGCTTGCAACATAGAGACGGCGCCAGCCCGCATCCCAGGCCAAGACATCGGGTTCAGCGCCGACCCGAAAGCGCTGAATGACGCGCATCGACTTCAAGTCGATCACCGCGAGTGACGCGTTGCCTTCACCGGTGACGAACGCCAGCCGCCGTGCTTCGTCGAGCACGAATCCGTGGGGTTGGTCGACACCGGGCACGGCGTAGCGCGCGACGATCTTTTCCGACCATGGATCGATGGCAACCAACTCGCCGCGGCTCTGCACGGCCACCACAACACATCCTGAAACGCGATCGAAGTGCGTGTTGCCGGCCTCGCCACCAAGGTCGAGACTGGCGCGCTTTTGCAAGGTGCCGGCGTCGATGATGATACTGGCGCCACCGCGCTCGTCCGAAACGAAAACCTTGTTGGCCCCAGCGGCGTAGGCGAGTCCGTCCGGAAACTGCAGGCCGCTCACGCGTGCCGCGATCGAGAAATCCTGGTCGTTGATGATTGCAACTTCACGCGATCCGGCCGCCGACGCGTACACGTGGTGATGTGACGGTACCGACAGCACACCCGTGACGCGTGACACGCCCGAGACCTCGCGGACCACGCGCTCAGAGTCGAGGTCGACCACGAGCAGCGTGCCCGCGTTCATGTGGCTGATGTACAATCGCCGCGCGGTCGAGTCGACGCTTTGATAGTCAAATCGGTTGGCCGGTCCTGGCAGCGGAATGTCGGCGATGCGTTGCAAGCCCGGCATCGGCGTGGCGCGCGGCGCCTCAGGTGTGGCGTTCCACGTGGGCGGAGTGAGCGACCGCGCAGTGGCGGCGCAGGCGGTCTGCGCACTCGCTGGCGTCGGCGGCGTTTCCATAGCGGGCGCGATCGCGGCAGTCTCGGGCGGCCGTTCCGGATTCTGTTGCTGCGGTGTACCGCCGCAGGCCACGGCCACAATCAGGCACACCGCGCGACAGACCGTGGCAACGCTCGTTCCATGCTGACCCGCGCCACTGGCGGTTGCGCTCGGTTGGGACGAACCTATGGGTGTCAGCATATCGCGATCGACTCCACCGCTCAAGGGAACCACATGGGTGTGATGACACTGCTGTGCGCCGGTACGGCATTTGACTCGGATAGCGATGATATCATCGCCTGGTTGAGTCATAACACGCAGAACCCCGACAAGAAAAGTGCGTGGTTCGTGCCCGGTCCGGGCAGCACGCAACGCGTAGGCACGGTGAATTCGGCTACGCAGTTCTTCGATGCGCACCATCTGGGCTTTCTCAATACGGTCAATCGCGGCATTGGCAAGGTCCTCGATCAGGCGCTCGGACTTACGGTCGAGAACGTGGCCGAAAACACCGTCGCGTTTGTGCGAAAGACGGCGGCGCCTGGCACCACCATAAACATCGCTGGCTGGAGTCGCGGTTCGATCACCGCCGTGCTGATTGCCAACGGGCTGAGCGAATTTCCCATCAACCTCTTTCTGTTCGACCCGGTTCCCGGGGGCCCCAATCAGTGGGTTCGTCATAAAACGTCGCAAATCAACGCGAACGTCACGAGCTGTTCGGTCGTGCTGATGAACGATGAGAAGGGACTGGTTGCGTATCTGTTTCAGCCGCAGGAAGAGCCGTTCAAGAAACGTCGCAGCGGTTTTGAAGTGTACGTGTTGCCTGGTACGCACGGCTCGGCTGTACGCTTTCAAGACGACGAGAACGCCATTTTCTACGATACGACGCACATCGGGGCGCACCTGGTGTGCGAATTCCTGATGGACAATGGCACGCCGGTCTCAGGCGAGCGACTGCTAACGCCGATCGACTTGATCGCGTGTTACGGGCGTCTGCAGCTGCGTACGGTCTTTCGACAGATCACCGGCGGCCGTCCCGGCTTAAGCATCAGCGACAATCAGGTGAATCGGTTCTACTATGTGAACAATCACCACGAGGCGCTGTTCAAATCGCAGTTTCCCACTATCGCAATTGCCCTCGCGCCGAACGCGGCCGGTCGCAACATCAGCAATGCATTCGTGAACGAAGCGAAAATGCTGCGACGCGTTGCGCCAGCCATGGCGCAAGTTATTGGAAGCGCCGCGGATCTCTTTGTGATCCTGCGGGTGGACGGCCCGTACGAGGAGATTCGTGCCGTGATGGGTTACGAAGGACCCGTGCCGCCAACGGACGCGTGCTTTCAAGTCCGTACGGGGTTCTAATCGGTCAACGCGTTGGCGCGCGTCGCTGGCCGCGTCGAGCCATTTGGCCAGCGCACGGCCGCGCCGACGGCTGCTAGTAGCGCCACGCGTATTGCACCTTCAGCAGGAGCTGATTCGACGCGAACCCCCAAACGCGCGGCAGGCGAGTTGTCGGATCGAACAGGCTCGTGCCATCGTATGGCACGCCGCTGTCGGGATTGATGTCGTGGCGCAGGTTGTGATTATAAACAACGAAGAGATCGCCGAGCGGCGAGAAGGTCCAGCGCAGGCGAGTATTTGCGCCAAAGGTGTCGCTCTGATTGTCGTACTGCGCGTAGCTGTTGAACTGCAGGTTCGGCGAAAAATTGATGCGTCCCCGCACGCCCACCAACGTCTGAGAGAACCCTCCTTCACGCAGGTGCCCTTCGTTCCGCGTTGTGTTCAACTCAAGATTGAACACGGAAGAAGGTTTCCAAGACGAAGTTACGATGAATTCGTTCAAACGCCCTGTGTAGAACGGACCGAACCACCACGTATACTGACCACTGAACTTGCGTTTCTGCGCGAGCCCGCCTTCAAGCCGCATACGGTGCCAACGGTATGTACCCGCAGGAATCGTGACACCTGGCGCAATGGCGAAGGGCGCGTCGAGCCGTTCGCCGGTGGGATTAAAGTTGAATTCGAACCGATCGCCGCTTTCGAGGCGCCAATTAATCGGCGCCATGAAGACCCGGTAGCTTTCCCACCGCCCGGACAAATCGGTCACGAGGCGCGGCTCGAATTCGTGAAACATTTGCCGCACATGCAAGCCGACCACGCGCGACGACGGTCGCGGCAGGAAGTTGCCCTGCAGTTCAAAAATCTGCGCGGCACGACGGGGCACAAAGCCAAGCGACGGGTCGAAACCGTCGCCAATTCGCTTGAAGGCCGCGTCGAGTGACCACCGATCGTTGGGATACTCCATACGCGCGCCAAATGCGCGCCGATTGCCCGTCAAGTCCGCACGATTGGTTTGCAACAACCAGACGCCAATACCGAGATTCTTGCTGCCGCGAAATCGAGAGGTCTGATAGGTCAAGTCGGTGCCGGCAGTCCAGCTATCAGCCCGACCGACTGGATCACCGAAAGCGACGAGCGCACCGACGCTCGACTCGCGCAACACGTTCTGCTTGAAACGCACCACGCCGAGCGTGTTTTCCGTACCCGGGCGGTCAGTGGTCCGATCGACGTCTGCAAATACTTGTCCGGTGTGCAACGCGAGTGCGCCGACGTTTGTGCCGTTGCCGCGACCGGTCACTTTCAGGCCGGCACGAATCGGCACTTCGGTGCCGTCGAGGAGCCCAATACGCCGGCTGAAGAACGGCCGAACGTCGTCACCGAGTCCGAGGCCGAAGTCGAAGATGTCCGCGCCCTGCAGAAAAAAGGTGCGCTTTTCGGGAAACACGACGGGGAAGCGCGTCAAATTGGTGCGACGCGTGTCAACTTCGGTCTCGGCGAAATCGGTGTTCATGGTGAACGCCGCCAACGCGTTTGCCCCGAGCGTCTGCGTGACATCGAGACTGAGGTCGCGTGCATCGTGTCGTGACGCCTGTGGAGCGGGCACGCCCGTCGCGCCGGTGAGCGACGGTCTCACTTGCAGGCCGATGCCCAAACCGAATGACGGCAACTGCGTGATCGCGCCAGCGCGGAACATCTGCGTAATCTTGAAGTCGCGCACGGGCGATGCCCAGCGATCGGTTTCCTGCAAGCGTTGCGTGCGACGCTGCACGTTGAATCCCCACTCCGCGGCGCCGCCGGCAAATTGCAGACTGCGAACCGGAATTTCGATTTCGACCGACCAACCGGTGGACGTTCGTTCGGTGCGCGCATCCCAGACGGCATCCCAATTGGCGTTCTCGGTATTGCCTTGGTCGGCGATGATCGCGTCATACCGCGCGCCATTGGGATTCACGGCGAAGACGTAGCCGGTGCGGCCATCGCGGAAGGTATCGAATACGATTTTGACGTGATCCTCATTCGCGAGGGACGCATCGCGCTCGCGAGCGAACGCCACGATCTTCGACGGATCGGGATCATCGGCCCGCACCCCTACCACGATGCGATCAGCGCTCGCCAGGATTTTCACGACGGTGCGCACCGCCGGTCGCCGGCCGACCACCGGCTCGACTTCGGTGAGGCCGTCAATCGAGTCGGCGGTTGCCCAGGCGGCGTCGTCCAGGCGACCGTCCAGGCGCCAGGCGGAAGAAAGCGCGCTCACGCGGAGCGCGGGAGCGGCGACTGCGCTGGCGCTAGAGGTGGCTCGCAACGTCGCCTCGACTCCGCCTTGCGAAAGACAGTCGCGCGGCGCGAGCATTCCGACCGTCGCAAATGCCAAAGTGAACCGTACAATCTGTGTATGCGCGCGTGCCGCTCGGTACGAGCGGCGACGGGATGACATAGAGATGAACGAGAGAGAGGTCATGGAACGTGATGACAACTTGATACATCGGCGAGTGGAGCACGATCGTGTGCGCTCACGTGCGCGCGGCAAGGCTGCTTCCTCACCGCCCCCGTTGACACCGCAGATATTCTCTCCGCGCGCCGTCGGAATGGAAAGCTCCAGTGGCGCCCAAAGTGGCGCGCGGCTCGTGAGCGCTCCTCGGGTCGCGTCCCGCCACGCGGTGGTCATACGAGCGGCGGCGATTGTCGCGGGCCTGTCTGCGCTCCTGCCCTCACCGCTGCTGGCGCACGGTGTCTCCGCCGGCGACAAGGGCTACATCCAGGAGACGTTCGGTGTCCGGCTGATGCCGTTCCTCTATCTCGGCGCGAAGCACATGGTCACCGGATACGACCATGTCCTCTTCCTGTGCGGCGTGATCTTCTATCTCTATCGGCTCAAGGACATAGCGACCTACGTCACCCTGTTCGCGATTGGGCACTCGACGACGCTGCTCATTGGCGTGTTGACGAAAGTCAGCGTGAACCCGTACCTCATTGATGCCATTATTGGATTCTCGGTCGCGTACAAGGCGCTTGATAATTTGGGTGTGTTCCCTCGTTGGTTCGGACGTCAGCCTGACGCGCGCGCTGCGACATTCGTGTTTGGTTTGTTCCACGGATTCGGACTGGCCACGAAGCTGCTCGACTTCGAAATGGATCCCAACGGGCTCGTTGAAAATTTGTTGGCGTTTAACGTGGGAGTCGAAACGGGGCAGATGCTGGCGCTTATGATTGTCCTGATCGGCATGAGCTACTGGCGGCGCTCCACCTCGTTTGTTCGTCGAGGAAAATCGGCCAACGTTGTGCTATTCGCGGCGGGGCTCTTGCTCGTTGGCGTGCAGCTAACCGGGTACCTTACCTCTTCTTCGCGGTGATCCACATGTTATTTGTTGCAGCAGCTCGACCAGCAGGCGCCGTCGTCACCCCGATGCGCGTTGCGATTGCATCGAGTCTCGTCGCTTTGAGCGCGTTCGCGACTTCGCTTTCGGCCCAGTCATCCGCTGCTACCCGCAAGAGCGCCAAGCCTGTCGCCGATGCGAAGGCGTCGACATCCCCTGCGGTCGCTACTCGACGCGACTCCATGGTGGTCACGATCGAGCCCACCAAGCGCCTTGAGGTGAAGTTGGTGATGAAGAAGGGGCAGCGAGCGGAGTTTGAATGGAAAACGGACGGCACGACCGTCACGTACAACATGCACGGTGAGGTGCCCACCGATCCCAGCGTTAAGGCGTTCGTGTACCAGCGCGGCGCATCGACGGGAGAGAAGGGCACCATCGAGGCCGCGTTCGATGGCATTCATGGCTGGTCGTGGCGCAATAGTTCAGAGAAGCCCGTCACCATTACCGTGAAAGCGGTGGGACAATTCTCCGAGATGAAAAAGCTGTGACCCCGGAGTCTCCACGCGACGACGAGTTGCCCACTCCGCGGCAGCTGCGGCGAGCGACGGTGTTCGCGGTGCTGCTCGCGCTCGCGATTGCTCTTATCGTGGTGCTGCCGGCGGAGTATGGAGTCGACCCCACCGGCCTTGGACGCCGCATCGGTCTCAAACAAATGGGTCTGCTCAAACAGGAACTCGCGCGCGAGGCGATTGAAGACGCGCGTGCGCGTTCGGTCAGTCCTCCAGATACAAGTCGCCGCAACCAATGATGTTGTGCGAGTTCACGCGCGATTCCGCGACGATGACGTGAAAATCCCCCGTGTCAGGAATCGCGAACGGCACCGTAGCCTTTCCGACCGCTGTGCCATCGCGATTGACCCGTAGCACCGGAAAGCGCGCCAGATCGCCAAACGGACCTTGGTCGCGCGCGCAGGTTCCGCGTCGCATTTGCCACGCCCGTGTCTTGCCCGGGGAGTCGTTGCGATGACGCAACTCGATATACGTCGCGTTCGCGATTTTGGCGCCGTACATCTCGACGTCGCCCCGGATCGGTGTTGCGGGTTTACCGATGACGGCGCCCGCCCACGACAGGTGTCGCGTGGCGACGGGACTCGCGGCCGAGAGCAGCGCCATGCTGCACGCAATCGCGCTAGCGGTGATCCACGGATGGGGGCGCATGGTCGGTCATGGGGAGGGGACCTTCGATTTGCGTTCGGCCGGTCGCACAACGCGCAAGAATACCACCACCGACGCGCTCGCGCAGAGCACCTGCGCGATGTTGGTGGAACGAGCGGTCGCGCCGTCAAAGAACGAGGAGACCAGCGCGCTCACTCCAGCGCCGGTTATCATCTGCACGGCGCTCATAATAGCACTGGTGACGCCCGCGACATCGGGAACCGGCTCGAGCGCGCCCTGCACGACGTTGGGACGTACCATACCGTGACCGATAAAACCGAGCACGGCGAGTGGCACAATCGCCCAGATGTGTGCCGGCGCCGCGAAGGATAAGATGAGCATCGCCACTGCAGTGCCGGTGATTAACCCCATGCCCCACGCCACCAACACCAGATGTGGTACGCCAGCGCGACTCAGACGTGCGTTGCTCAGAGAGCCGGTCATCAATCCGAGCGATGAACAGGCAAAGAGCAGCCCGTAGGTGCGCTTGTCGACGCCCAGGACACCAATCAGCACAAGCGACGATCCGGTGACATACGCGAACAGCGCGCCGAAATTGAGCGTCGCCATCGCGATAAAACCAACCGTGAGTCGCTCGCGCAGGACACGCGCGTAGCTCGCCCGCACGCGCACGAGATGCTCCCGATAGCTCGACACATCTTTTGCCGACGCGGGCAGCGATTCATCGAGCAGGAACCAGGCGGCGACCACCAACGTACCGGCGCCCGCCGCCAATGTCGCGTAGATCGCGCGCCAGCCGCCGACGGCCGCGACCAGCACACCGACGGTTGGTGCGATGACGGGTGCAACGCCCGCCGCGAGATTCACGTAGCTCTGGCGCACACGCGCTTCGGTGCCGCTGAAGAGATCGCGCACCATCGCAACGACAATGACAAAGCCTGTTCCGGCACCGGCGCCCATGAGCAAGCGCCAGACCAAGAGCGCCCCGAGCGAACCGGCGCGCGCCGCAAAAACGCCGCACAGCGCATAGAGCGCCGTACCTGCGATCAAAATCGGGCGACGCCCCACGTGATCGGACACGGGCCCCGACACCAGCGGCGCGAATGCAAACCCGATGAGAAACGTGCTGAGGGTGAGCGCCGCCTGCCCAGCGGACACACCAAACGCGGCCGCCGTGTCGCCGAGCACGGGCAGGCTCATGTCGGTTGCAAAGGCGGAAAGCGTCGCGAGTCCGGCGAGCAACAGTGTGAACAGCGGCGACCGGGCGTGCAATCGGCGAGGCGCGTGCACGTTGTTCATGCGTGAACAGTCACGCGCTCGGCGTGGCGTGAGGCCACGCGGGGTTGCGGCCGAGTCGCCATAAACGCGCGTCGGTCGCGTGCGCCAAGGCTCGGCGTAACCGGTCGCCCGGGACGCTCGAACGGACGGTTCGGTTGTGAGCACGAGGGCATCGTGCAACATAGACAGTCAAATTCACAAAAGACAGCAAACCGCAGCACCTGCGGTTCAAGCGCCATCGGGCTCACGTTGATGCGTCACGCGCTGCACCTTTATCGGGCAACGCCAGTCGATAACCACCGTCTGAAACTGACAGTCATTCACCGTAACGCCCCGTGCAAGATCGCCCAATCGCCCTCGTTACTGGCGCCTCGCGCGGCATCGGCCGCGCGGTCGCATGCTCACTGAGCGAGACGCATCACATCTTGGCTGCGGCGAGAGATCGTGCGCGGCTCGATTCGCTCGTGCGTGACATTGCGACCACTCGCGGCACGGCGGACGCGATCGAGATGGACGTCGCCGACGCGACAAGCATCGAGCGAGCACTCGTCGGTCGCGACGTTGACGTGCTCGTGAACAACGCCGGCGTCGGCATCTTGAAGCCGATGCTTGAGCTGTCGCCTGAGGAATGGCATCGCATGATCGACGTCAACCTCAATGCGCTCTTTCACGTGACGCGTGCGGTGCTTCCGGGCATGATCGCGCGCGGTCGTGGCCACGTGGTGATGATCGGGAGCATCTCGGGCCGCAGCGCCTTCATCGGCGGCGCCGGCTATGCAACCACCAAACACGCTGTCATGGGCTTCGCCGAAAACCTCATGCTCGAGGTGCGCGATGCAGGCGTGAAAGTTTCCGTCGTCAGTCCTGGCTCGGTGGAAACGGAATTCAGTGGTCGCGGCGGACCGAAGGCCGGCGCACAGTTGCGCGCCGAGGACGTGGCGGCGGCGGTGATGAGCGTTGTGCACACGCCGCCCGAGGTGCTCGTACACCGCGTGGAAGTGCGGATCCTCTCGCCCAAGCGGCCGCGATAGCTGGCGCTCGCGGCCGCTTTCGACTGCGCGTTACTTGTTCAACGCGTCGAGTCGCTTCGTGAGCAACGACTCCCAAACCTTGTCCAACGCATCAATAGCCTCAGTCTGCACCGCGGCAGCGCCGAGGCGATGCGTGAGGCGGTGGTGGTTGCGCTTGTACGACGCGTCGTAGCGGGCGATCGCCTGATCGCGCGGCAAGTTCTTCGCGTACCAATCGGCCACCACGCTCAATGTCGCTTCGTTCCAGTCGCTTGCCGGCAACGACCCGTCCTCGAACTTGAGCATCACTTCCCACTGCCACGAGCGGTGTTCAGCGGTGAACGTATTCGGGTCGGTCATCGCGAGCCTCAGTAATCGTTGTTGGATTGGCCGACGGACGAGACGTCGGCCCCAACAAATTTAGTGGCTGATCACGAACAGCGAGGCGCCAATCACGGGGCCACGCGCCGGCCCGCGGCCTGCGGCGGGCGGCGCGGCATTGGCCGGCGGCGGACCGTATTCGAGCGCCAAGGCGAACGCCATGTGCTTGACCGGGTCCACGGCGATGGTCTTTGCACCGGGCGCGGTCGCCACCGTCGCGATAGTCGAATACTTGTCGGGACCGTCCTGATGCGCGATCGTGACGTTGCCGTCTCGTCCGGCTGGAATGTAGATGAGCTTCTGCTCGGCGTCGTAACCCAATGCGTCGACGCCGTCTCCGTTCTTGATGTTCGCCACGATTTTTCCGTTGGCCGCATCGACGACGACCGAATTCTTGCCGCAGCCGGAGAAGATGCGCTGCGTCTTGCGGTCGAGCGCAATGCCGGTCGGTCCGTCGCAACCTTCGAGCGGCCACGACGACAGCACTTTCATCGTCTTGGCGTCGATCACCTGTATGGTGTTCTTGCTTTCGTTGTTCACGTACAGCTTGCCTTTGCCATCGCTCGCTGCGCCTTCGGGCGCATTGTCTTCGAGTTCGGCGGTGCCAAGGATGTCGCCCGTTTCAGGATTGAGCGCGACCGCCGTACCCGGCCGACTGTGGTTGGTCAGAATCACCTGATTCGATGCGTCGTCGTACATGATGCCATCGAGACCGCCGACCTTGACGCTCACCTTCTTGATGAACGCCAGCGTCTTGAGGTCGAACACCGTCACGCTGGAGTCGCCACCGTTGGTAGTAAACCCGTGGTTCGCTTTCGCAGCGAGTGCCACGCCATGCACGCGCGGTGTGTTGGGGATGTCGCCGATCACCTTGCCGGACATGCCATCAACCACCATCACGTGCGTGCCACGTGAGATGAACAGGCGGGCCGTGCCGGCTTCCGCGGTGATGTAGTCGTGGCCGCCTTCGCCACCGATGCTGTACTTCTGCACCTTGAACGTTTGTGCGCTGGCAATGGTTGCTGAGCACAGCGATGCCAGCACGAGAACTGCAACGTGCGACTGACGTGTAAACACACGCACCTCGGAGTATGGGCGATAACGGGAACTGAACGAGCTATCTAGCGCAACGCACCTTTCAGGCGAGTGACAGTCTGTGGTCGACAAAGCGCAGAGGGGCACCGGGCGAAACCCTTTCGCCCGGTGCCCCTGGTTTCTCCCTCGAGCGACTTACTTGCCGTTCGCGCTCAGATCGTTCCAGTTCATCAGCGCGTTGAAGCCCATGATGAACGTGCCCTGCGTCTGCCAGCGCCAGAAGGGACGAATGCTGAACATGACCACGTGTCCCTTGCCCAGCTGCGAATCGACGATGTTCGGGCGATTGGACAAGTTGGCCTGACCTTCCAGCACACCCGAGAGCAGCATATCGCGCGAGCTCGCCGGCCACTGCATAACGACGCGCGGCTTCATGTCTTCAAGCACACGCGAGGCGGGCGCCTGAATGCCGCCACCGCCACCACGCCCGCCGAAGCCGAGATCCGGTGCTGCGCCTGAGGCCGACGACGTGGGCCACATGAACGTCGGATCCCACTGCGAGTGTTCAACCCACGTCGACATCGGACGGGTGTTCTGATACACGCTCGCCGCGCCACCACCGCCGAAGCCACCACCGCCGAATCCGCCACCGGCCGCGGCCGCACCCGGACGCGTGACATCGGTCTTGCTGATGGGATTTGACGTCGCGGCCTGTGTTGCACCAGCGTCGAGCAACGTGCCGCCGCTGAAGTACACCGGCAACTGATTCACGTCATAGCCGTACACGATCGGGCTCGTCATGTCGGCGATGATGCCGCGCAAAATCGTGCCGCGATTCACGAGACCCGGCGCCGCCACCGGACGCAAACCCGGAGTGAGGTTGTACGTCGGGAAGATGCCCGCCGTGCCGCCTTCGGTGATGAGCGTACCACCCGCCTGCACGAACTCGTACAACATCTTGAGTCCGTCTTCACCCAGACCACCGCGCGTATCAGCCGTGCTGTCGGGGAAACCAAGCGCGGGATATTCCGCCGTACGCTGATACGGAATAGGCTTGCCGTCTGTCGGCGCCGGCTGACCAACGGCGCCACCGTGCGGCCACAAGATCACGTCGAACTTCGTGCGCAGTGCACCCATTTTGCGCACCGCGTTTTCGCCGAAGTAGTTGTACGGGATCTTGTAGTAGTCGAGCGCCGCACGCACCCAGCCTTCATCCTGCGTGTTGTTCCAGCTGTGGATGTAGCCGATGCGCGGCAAGTCGAGATCGTGCTGCTTGACCGTCGGCACGGCATCAACGGCCCACGCGCTCAAGCCAAGTTCCGTGAGCGCCGCACCAAGCTTGGCCTTGTCGGCCTTCGCGATGATGAACGAACCCGCACCGAACTTGTGACCACCGGCTTCAAACGACGCTTCCGCCGCCGACATCTTCACCGTCGGGAAGCGATAGCGGAACGCGACCATGTTGTTGTCGCCGGTATGATCGACGATCACCGTCGCGCCGGCTCCGGCAATACCACCCGCGGCCGTCACGTGTCCCGTGACCGGCGTCATCGACGCCGTGAACAACGCGGGATCCTTGATCTCGTACATGATGATGTTGCGCATCATCTGGTACGTCCAACCGGTGTCGTCGTACGGCGACGGATTGGTTGTCGGGTAGTTCTGAATCGAGAAGTACATGTCCGCGATCGTGCGGAACGGCTGATCGCCACGAATGATCCAGTCTCCCTTCTTCACCGACACACCGCCGAACGTCATGTCGCTGTTGGCGACATGGAATTCGAGTCCCTGATCAACGAGTTCGTTCACCGCTTCGGCCGCATTCGCCTTCGAATGCTGCGACGCAGGAATCACCCAGCCCTTGATCGGGCCCATCTTGCCTTTCTTGATCGCGTTCTTGTTCTTGATCCAGTAGTTCTCGAGGAAGCGCTCACGCTCCTTGCCGGTGTTCCACAACGCGTAGAGCACGGCCGATTCCTGAATGTTCGTGTTGGCGCGTGAGCCCCACTTGATGTCGTTCGGTGTCGGATTCGGACGGAACCACTCACGGCTCTGATTGTACGTCGTGCCGCCAAGAATCCACGTGAGCGACGTATCCGGCGCAGCTGCCGCGCCCGCGTTGCCACCGGCGTTCCCACCAGCCGCTCCGCCACCACCGGCGCCGCGGCCACCACCGCCGCCACGTCCACCACGACCGCCGCCAGCACCTGCTCCCGCTGCGGCGCCCGCGTTACCCGCGCCACCTGCGGCGGCGGCAGGCGGTGCACCAGCCGCGGGCGGCGCGTTCGCCGCCAACGGTCCAACGCCACCACCCGCGCCACGGCCACCAGCGACCTGACCGTCGCAACCCTGACCGTAGCTCTGCACTTCGTAGAAACGGCCGATGCCGTTGTGCGAGTGCACGAGGAAGAACATGTAGTTCGGAACCCAGCCGTCGTAGAAGTCATACGTCCACACGCCGGGCACGCCCTGCTTGGTCATCTCCATCACGTCGTTCTCGGCCATGTACCACCATTCGTTCACGGTGATCGGGTCGAGCTGTTCGTTGTACGGACCGGTGCCCGTCGAGACGTAGAGCAGCGTCTGCGCTTCGTGCAGATCGTGCAGAATGGTCGGATGCCAGTCGTTCGCGACCGCGCGCAAATTCTGCGTGAGCTTGAGATACTGCCCCATGCCGTCGCGGTTGTTGTCGTGCGCGACATACTTGCCCCAGTACGGCGTGGGCAGGTTGAGGCCCGTGCGCACGCGATAGCACGCACCGTCGACGATTTTTTCGCGGCCGTCGACTTCAACGACCGGCGTGATCATCGTGAGCACGTTCTTGCGAATGCCCGAGATCATCGGTCCGTCGTCGACAACCAGACGGTACGCCAACTCCATCAGCATTTCCGGTCCACCCGTTTCGGTGGAGTGCATGCCGCTGGTGAGGTAATAAATCGGCTTCGCGAGACCAAACAGCTGCTTTGCGCGCTGCTCGCTGGTCTTTCGCGGATCGGCCAGTTCGGCGAGATAGCCCTTGTACTGATCGAGATTCTTGATGGTCTCTTCGTCGGCAATGACGAGCACCACCATGTCACGTCCTTCTTCCGTCTTGCCGATATTCCAGAACTTCGCGCGCGTCGGCGCGGCGTCGGCAACGGCTTTGAGGTAGCGATGGATGTCGGCCGCGTGCGTCAGATACCCCGGCGTACCGACAATGCGATTGATGCCCTGAAACTTGAGAGTCGTGGGGACTTTATCTGACGCCGGCAGCGAGCTCACGAGATCCGTGTTGATGCGCGGATCGGTGAGATGCTGCTTGATGAGTCGGGTGTACTCTTCGTCGATTTTCTGCGTCGTCTGCGCTGCCATCGTTGGGACTGCGACACACGCCGCAATCAACGACAAAAACGCGTGACGCCGCATCGACTCTCGCATTCGCGACATCCTGCCTCCTGCCTGGTGGAAAAGGGGAACCGCACGCACCGTGAAGCTGACGCAAACATAGGGCGAAGCGGCTCGTCGTGCCGACTGCAGCAATACGCACCAGGCGGGTATTTCGTGGGGAATTTCTGAGGTGCTCCCGGCGGGTCTCTCACGACAAAGACGTCTGTTTGTCGGCGTCGCACGGCGGCGTGCGACCAACGCATCTCACCCGGCCTTTCGAAAGGTCAGATTGATGCGCGCCCGGCCCAACTGCGGATGCGTGCCGTCTTTGAGCGGGAGAATGCCGTGATAGACCAACCGCGAGGGACCGCCCCATACCAGCACATCGCCGTGCAACAGCGCCAGCCGTTCGACGGCGTCGGTGCGTTCGAGGCCTCCGACCTGAAAAACTGCTGGCAGGCCGAGCGACACGGAGACGATGGGAGCCGTCATGTCTCGTTCGTTTTTGTCCTGGTGCAGCGACATGCGCGCCCCTGGTTCGTAACGATTCACGAGGCAGGCATCCGGAGAAAAGTCGAGATAGCCGGCGGCGTGTGCCGCTGACTCCGCCAACGTGCGAAACACGCTCGGCATCTCGGGCCACGGCGTATTCGATTGCGGATCGCTGGCAGCATACCGGTAGCCGCGGCGATCCGTGATCCAGCCGAGGGCGCCACAATTGGTCATCGCCACGGACATCGTGAATCCCCCAGGGGTGACCATGTGGCGAAACGGCGCGGCGGCGACGACATCATCAAGGGCTCGCAGCAGTTCTGACTCCACGGACAGCGCCATGCCGGGGAAGATCGCCGCGCCCTGTGGCAACGCCGCGGCGCGTGTGTCGCCGAACATGTCTGGCGCATGCGTGATCGCGCGTGGTGCACGCCCGCTCATGATTCGCGACCACTCATCGCGCGTCGCTCACGGCGTGGCTGCTCGCTTCTCGCGTTCAAGCAGCACGCCTTTGCGCTCGACGCCCCAGCGATAACCCGCCAATTCTCCCGAGGTACGCACGACGCGATGACAGGGAATTGCAATCGCGATTTCGTTCGCGGCGCACGCACTCGCGACGGCGCGAACGGCGCGCGGCTGACCAATCACCGCGGCCAACTCGGTATACGTCCACGTCGTACCCGCTGCAATCGTCGTCAGCGCACGCCAGACACGCTGCTGGAACGCGGTGCCGCGGATGTCGAGCGGAAGGTCAAGCGCAGACTCAGGTGATTCCACCAACGCCACCACGCGCGCCACGGTCTCGGCGAAGGTGTCATTGTCTCCGATCAGCGTGGCCTTAGGAAAACGTTCGTCGAGCGCTCGCACGAGCGCATCGGGGTCGTCGCCAAGTTGAATCGCACAGATCCCCCGCTCGGTGGCAGCCACGAGAATACTGCCGAGCGACGTTTCTCCAACGGCGAACCGGATCGTTTCTCCGCGGCCACCCGTTCGTGCGCGGGAGGGCGTCATGCCCAGTCGTTGCGTGGACTGCTCGTACAGACGGCTCGAGGAAGAATATCCGACGGCGTGCATCGCTTCCGAAACTGTGCGTTTCCTGTGCAATGCTTCCTGCATCCGCTTTGCACGGGCGGCGACAGCATACTCGCGGGGCGAGGTTCCCGTGGCGCGTTTGAAGACGCGCTGCACATGAAAAGGCGAGAACCCGGTGCGAGCTGCCAAGGCGGCGAGTGTTGGCGCCGCGTGTCCCTCTTCGATTGCGCGATCGATTTCGCGGCAGATCACCGTGACCACGTCGATGTGCATCTGCGCGTGTGGCTGCGGGGCGCCAAGCAGCTCGGGTCGGCAGCGCTTGCACGGACGAAAGCCCGCGGCAATCGCATCGGAAGCCGACGCGTGAAAGCTGACATTCTCGCGTCGTGGCGTGCGAGCCCCGCACGACGGACGGCAAAACACACCCGTGGTGCGGACCGAATAAAAGAACTGTCCATCGAACGCGCGGTCGCGCTCAACGACGGCCGCGTATCGCTCGGTGTCGAGGCTCGCCGCACGATCGGCGAACGATGGGGTGGTCATGGCACGCGGACGAGAGAGGTCAACAAACACCGTCTGGGCAAGCATCATCGACTCCGGATGGAAGGATGACGCAAAGTGGGACGCGCCAGCGACCGCCACACTCCGGCGCTTGCGCTCGAATTCAACACGACCCAACGACCGGGAATATGGCTCCGCGACCGGAGCAAACCGGCGGTACGTAGGTGTCTCAGCCAGCTCGACTGTAGGCGAGAAGGCCAATTGTGTTGCGAGAATGCAACAATCAAATGTGTGTTGCTTGGCCGCAGCGAACCGAACAATTCACGTATGGTCGTGCTCGTCTAGAGTGAAAATCGAGTCGACACCTGCGAGGAGGGGCGAATGGTCGAGTTTGGCATGGACCTTGAGTATGAAGGGCAGTGAAAGGGTAGGTGCCGTTCATCTCTGGGGGGGCAGGTCCATTATGCGAAGTCCCATTCTATCTGCAGTCGCCGCGCTCGTTCTGAGTGCGGGCTCGCTGACCGCGCAGCCGGTGGCGGTGAGCTACACCGTGACGGGCTCCGCCGGTAACTGGATGCTCGACTTCACGGTGGCGAACAATCTCGTTGGCGCTCCGCCTGACATGGGAGTCTACATGTTCGGGATTCAGGCGCCTGGTTCGGCCACCACGGCCCAGCCGGCCGGCTGGTCGAAGCTCGGCTTCACGATGAGCGGATTGCCTTCGGGCAATTCATATGCGACGTCGTGGATTGATCCGACGTTTACCGGAGTGAAAGCCGGTCAGACCAAGTCGGGCTTCCAGATCTGGCTGAGCAACGTTACCGCGCCGACGTCGTTCAAGTACTACGCGTTCGGATGGTCGCAGTCGCTCGCGGACAAGGGCGAAGACTGGACGAATTTCAATCCGAGCTGGGAAGGCACCGCCCAAGGCAGCTTTCCGCAAGTGAACATCCAGCAGCTCGAGGTGCCGGTGACGACAACGCCGGAACCGTCTACCTACGCGCTGATGGTTGCCGGACTCGCGGCGGTTGGGGCGGTAGCCCGACGCAAGCGCCGCGCGTGACGAGTCGTTGTCGATAGCGAAGCTGCCGGACGCCGACGTCGGGGGGCGTCGTCGTACTGGTGGTCGGAAAACGATGAACGGGAAATCGGGAACGCAAAAGCGTTCCCGATTTACGTTTCACGCCTCGATTGTTGTGTGGTCTACTTGAGCAGCAGCCAAAGCGCGCTCGCAAATCCGATGCAGGTGACGGCGGCGCGCACCCACGCTTGCGGCACGCGTTGCGCGAGCCCCGACATTCCGTAACCGCCGACGGTCGATCCGATTGCCATGACAAGCGCGATGGGCCAATTCACCAGCCCTTTCGAGGCAAACGCGATAGCAGCGATGCCATTAAAGCAAATGCCGTTGATATTTTTGAGCCCATTCATCTGGTGAATGTTCGTTAGGCCCATCAGTCCGAACACCGCGAGCATCACGATGCCCGCGCCGGCGCCGAAATAGCCGCCGTAGATCCCGACCAGAAATTGCGATGCCAACATGCCGGCGGTCGGATCGAGCGGGCGCTTGGTCGAGAAGGATCCGGTGACTTGGAACCGCTCTTTGAGCCAGCGCATCACCACGCCCTGCACGGCGAAGAGCACCGTCGCACCAAACACGAGCCAGGGCACAATGGCGCGAAACCGTTCTTCCGGCGTGACGAGCAGTAACCACGCACCGACCAGACCACCAATCAGACTTGGTATCGCCAGTCGCATGGCCCACCGCTCGATACCGACCAACTCTCGTCGATAACCCAGCATGCTGCCGAACGAACCAGGCCACAGCGCAACGGTGCTGGTCGCGTTGGCCGGCACGGCTGGAACGCCAAGTCCGAGCAACGCGGGAAAGGTGAGCAGCGTGCCGCCACCGGCAATGGAATTCACGGCGCCACTGATGACGCTGATCATCGCGATGGCACCAAGCTGCACGTAGGTCGGCTGACTGGCTGGCATCGGGGAAACGTGGTGCATCGCGCGGCGCAATGGAACCATGTAGCCCCACGATGCGTCGCAGCGCATATTCGCTTAATGCCAGCCATCTCCTCGCGTCTCTCGACGATTTCTGAATCGGTTATTCGCAACACCACGCGAACGGCCAACCAGTACAAGGCCATCAATCTCGCCCAAGGGTTTCCGGATTTCGATCCGCCGGCCGAGTTACTGGAAGCGCTCGAGCGTGCTGCGCGTGGACCGTTTCACCAGTACGCGGTAACGTGGGGATCGCAGCGTTTTCGCGATGCATTGGCGCGTAAAATCACCCGACAGGGCGGCGTCGAAATCGATCCAGACCAGCATCTCGTGGTGACGTGTGGTGGCACCGAAGCGATGATGGTGGCAATGATGACCGTGTGCAGTCCGGGTGACAAAGTCATCATCTTTTCGCCGTTCTACGAGAACTACTACGCCGACACCATTCTGTCGGGCGCAGAAGCGATTTGGGTTCCGCTCCGTCCGCCCGATTTCGGCTTCGATCCGGCCGAATTGGAGCGCGCCTTCGCAAAGGGTGCGAAGGCGATTGTGATCTGCAACCCAGGCAACCCGACCGGCAAGGTATTCACGCGCGCCGAGTTGCTGACAATTCTGGCGCTCGCGGAAAAGTACGACGCATTCGTCATTACCGACGAGCCGTACGAGCATATGGTGCACGCGCCGCACGAGCATGTGTACACGCATGCGCTGCCGGGCGCCTTCGATCGCGTGATCGTGACGAACTCGCTCTCGAAGACGTACTCGATCACCGGCTGGCGCATCGGTTACGTGCAGGCGTCACCCGAGGTCATCAAGGGCGCGCGCAAGGTGCATGACTTCCTGACCATCGGCGCGGCGGCGCCGCTGCAGGAAGCGTGCGTAACGGCGTTGGAGTTTCCCGACGCGTATTACGACGGCGTGCGCGCATTCTACTCGCGCCAAAAAGAGCTCTTCCTTGGCTATCTGCGCCAAACCGGACTGACCTACACCGATCCCCAGGGCGCGTATTACGTGATGGTCGACGTCTCCCCGCTCGGCTTCAAGACCGACTCGGAGGCGTCCGATTTCTTAATCAAGGAGATTGGCGTGGCGGGAGTGGCTGGCTCGAGCTTCTTCCGGGAGTCGGTACACGACTATCTGCGATTCCATTTCGCGAAGAAGGACGAGACGTTGCACGCCGCTGGCGAGCGGCTGCTGAAAGTGCAATCGCATTTGGCGAACGCCGCGTCGGGACGCTGACCATGGCCGAAGCGTGGTTGGCCGGACCCGTGAGCGGCGTGCCCGCCGTGCTGCAGCCGGTAGCGCATGCCCTCATTCAAGTGCGCGACGAACTGCGCGAAGTTGCGCCGTCCATCACCGAGGAGATGCTGTGGCGTCGGCCCAACGATGTGGCATCGGTCGGCTTTCATCTCCAGCATTTGCGGGGCGTAATGGATCGCCTCTTCACTTACGCCCGCGGCGAGGCCTTGAATGATGCGCAGAAAGCGGCGCTTCGTTCAGAAGGCTCAAATCGCGGGAGCGACACGGTTGCCTCGCTGATTGGTGAATTCAACGAGCAGGTCGATGCTTCGCTGGCGCAGCTGGCGAATACCGACGCCGCCGCGGTGCTTGATGCGCGATTTGTGGGCCGTGCGCAGTTGCCGTCAACAGTGCTCGGACTGTTGTTTCACGCGGCCGAGCATTCAACGCGGCACTTCGGCCAACTCCTTGTCACCGTGCGACTGCAAATGCCCTGAGCGTCATACGCGCGACGTTCTAGATATCGCGCGTTGTACGCCGCGAGCAACGACTTCGATCAGTTGTTGATGCGCCACGCGGCGAGCGCCACACAGCCCCACGCTGCAAGAAAGCACACACCGCCGATTGGTGTGATGGCCCCAAGTGCGCGGACACCGGTGAAGGTCATCGCGTAGAGCGATCCGGAGAACAGCAGCGTGCCGGCGACAAAGAGCCAGCCCGCGCTGTTGAGCAGCGAACTCGGCCAACGGCTGGCCATGAGCCCAAGCGCGATCAACGCGAGCGCGTGATACATCTGGTAGCGCGCCGCTGTTTCGAACACTTCGAGCAGCCGTGGTTCCACCTTGTCGCGCAACGCGTGAGCGCCGAATGCGCCCGCGGCAACACTGAGGCCGCCCGAGAGCGCGCCGATGAGAAGAAAGAGTCGGTCCATGCCGAAATGTAGCGCGTGCCGTGGGGGTGAGTAGACGGGAATTGAGTCTCAATTGGCAACAGTGTGCAAACTTGCCGTGAGATTTCGCAAAACTCGCCGACGCGTGGTTGCGCGATCGCTGGAGTCGCAGATCATATTGCGTTATGACATCGCACCACGCGCATCGCGCCCGCACACAAGTCGATGACGGTCATGATCACGGTCATCATCACGGTCATGAGCACGGTCATAATCATGCGCATGGCCACGGCCATTCTCACGGGGCGAACGCCAGCAGCAGTCGACTCACCATCGTGTTGGTGTTGTCTGCGCTGTACCTGGTGGCGGAGGTTGTCGGCGGGCTGCTGTCCAATTCACTGGCGCTGCTCGCGGACGCGGGGCACATGTTGTCGGACGTCGCCTCGCTCGTGCTGGCGTTGATTGCCATGCGCGTGGCGCAGCGACCACCGACGCTGCGGCGCACGTTCGGGTATCAGCGCGCTGAGATTCTGGCGGCGCTCGCTAACGGCGCGGCATTACTCGCGGCGTCCGTATGGATTGTCGTGGAAGCGTGGCAACGCATGCATGCGCCGGCCGAGGTGGCGGGCCTGCCGATGCTCGCGATCGCGACTGGCGGTCTGGCCGTCAATCTGATCGCGATGGCGATTTTGCACGGCGGCCACGACGCGGGGCTCAATGAGCGTGGCGTCTGGCTTCATGTGATGACCGACGCACTCGGCAGCGTTGGTGCGATGCTCGCCGGTGTGGCGGTCTGGAAGTTCCAGTGGATGTGGGCCGATCCGGTGATCTCGGTGATCATCGCCGTGCTCGTTGCTGTTTCCTCCTGGCGATTACTGCGCGAGACCGTCGATGTGCTGATGGAATCGGCTCCGTCGCACGTCGATGTCGCTGCGGTGCGCGCGTCGCTCGGGCGTATCGATGGCGTGCGCGCGGTGCACGACCTGCATATCTGGTCCATCGGCAGCGGCACGGTCGCCTTGGCGGGACACGTGCAGGTTGGTGCCGATGCCAGCTCGGACGATCAGGCGCGCATCCTGCGCGAGCTGTGCGCGCAGCTTCGCGTGCAGTTCGGTATTGAGCACAGCACCATTCAATTGGAGCAGGAAGGATTCGACATGTCCGCACGCTGCGATCAGCGCGCGGCTCTTCAGGGATAAGACCCGCGCGGACTACGCGCCGCGATACTCGCAGCCACTCGTGCAGGTCTCGCGCACCACGATCTTGGTCAGCCCCGCCAGGTTGGGTTTCAGGCGGGTCCAGATCCACTGCGCCAGCACTTCGCTGGTTGGATTCTCAAGTCCTTCGATCTCGTTGAGATAGTGATGGTCGAGTCGATCGTAGAGCGGCTGAAAGGTGCGCTTGAGATCGGCAAAATCCATCACCCAGCCTTCGCGCTCGAGTAGCGGACCTTCGACGTGCACCGTTACGCGGAAACTGTGACCGTGCAGACGGCTGCACTTGTGATCGGCGGGGAGGTTGGGAAGCCGATGCGCTGCTTCGAATGTGAACTCACGAAAAATTTCCATGGTGCGGCCTATTGGCGGACGGCTTTGGGGCCGATCTGGTATTCCTTCGGCGGAGTCGCGCCGAGGAGGTTCGTTACGAAGTAGTCCCACCGGCGACGCATCATGTAGAACGTCGCGGAGCCGTAGCCGTGGGCTTGATTAGGCAGCATCAGCAAATCGAAGTCCTTTCCGGCTTTGATGAGCGCATCGGCCACGAGCAGGGTGTTATCGGGAGGCACGTTGTCATCGGTCGTGCCGTGCGCGAGCAGCAACTTGCCCTTGAGGTTGCGCGCCAATGACTGATTTGCTTCGGCGTCATAGTTGTCGCCTCCGTTGGGGCCGCGCACGAGCTGTGCATGATATCGTTCGCCCCAATCGTCTTCGTAGTTGCGATTGTCGTGATTGCCCGATTCGGCAATGCCGACTTTGAAGAAATCGGGATACCGGAACATGGCCCCGGCGGTGGCGAATCCACCGCCCGAGTGTCCCCAGATGCCCGCCTTGTCGATGTCGATGAACCGATAGCGCTGCGCCAGCTCCTTCATACCGGCGACTTGATCGGGCAGCGTGTTATCGCCCATGCGCGCGTAGTAGGCGTCGTGAAAACTCTTGCTCCGGTACGGTGTTCCGGTGCCGTCGATAGCGACCACAACGAAGCCGAGGTTGGCCAGCGCCTGATTGTCCCCGCGGGAGGCGGCGAAACTGCGGCTTCCCACACTGCCGGTCTGCGGTCCCGGATAGATGTAGTTGATGATCGGATACTTCTTGGTGGAATCGAAGTTGACGGGCGTGAACATCAAGCCGTAGATGTTCGTCTTACCATCACGCGCTTTGACGGTGATGCGCGTCGGCGGCCGCCAGCCGGTTGCGCTGAGTTTTGAAATGTCGGCTTGCTCCAGCGTGGCAATCAGCTTGCCGGTGAGCGCGTTGCGCAGCACCGTGGTCGGCGGCAGATCGGGGCGCGACCACGAATCAACGAGGTATTTCCCGTCGGGCGAAAGCGAAGTTGTGTGATCGCCATCTTCCGGCGTCAGCAATGTGAGCGCTCTTCCGTCGAGGCCGACGTGATAGAAATGGCGAAAGTAGGGGTCTCGCGTGGTGTCTTTGCCGACGCCGACAAACCAGAGTTGACGTGTTTTCTCGTCGACGCGCGCGATCGAAAGCAAGTTGCCGGCGCCAGTCGTGACCTGGCGCTTCAACGCGCCGGTCGTCAGGTCGTAGAGGTAGAGTTGCCCCCAATCGTCACGTTCGGAAAACCAAAGCACTTCGTTCGACGCAGGGAGCACGCGCCAGTTGGGTGTGTTCTCACCCGATTCGAATTGCGTTTTCACGGTTTCGGTGATCACGTCGCGCACGCTACCGGTGCTCGCGTCGGCAACACGCAACGTGGCCGTCTTGTGATCGCGTGAGGAGGACACGAACGCGACGTGCGATCCATCGGCATACCACTGGACGTCGGCAAATTCTCCGTCAACGCAACTGATGTGATCGCACACGGTTGACCGATGCTGGTCAGGCGCCATCGTCAATCGTACGACTTTCGGCGTCGCCGCAGACAGATCGATCACGACACGCTGGATCATCGCGACCACACTGTCGCCCGGAAGCGGGTACTTCCAGGCGCTGAGTTCGGGATGACCGACTTTGGTTTTTACCAGGTACATCTCGCCGACACCGCGCTGATCCTGCTGAAACGTGGCGACCTTCTTGGAGTCGGGCGACCAGAGCACGATAGGCCGATCGGAATGAATCCAGCCCGCATTATCGGTGGCGTAACCGAAATCTTTCGCACCATCGAAGGTGAGCTGGGTTTCGATATTCGATTTGACGTCGCGAACCCAGAGATTCCAGTTGCGAATGAACACCGCCTTGCTGCGATCCGGCGAAAGCGTGAACGGTTCCGTGCCGACACGCTGCGGAATGATGACGGGTGGCGCTTTGACAGACATCGCACACGTGGCAGCGGCCGTAGCGCAGTTGGTGCGCGCACCCGTAACCGGATCAACGAGAATCAGCGGCGAGGTGTTATCGGTTTGTCGTGCCCGATAGGTGAACTTGCCATCGGGCAACCAGTCGGGCGCCGAGGCGACTCCAAATACCAACCCGTTTGTATTGAAGCCGAGCGCCTGCTCGGCCCGGGCATAGTCGTCCGCCGTGAGGGCGCGCGTTTGTGCTTCGGCCGGAATCACAAACGTCGCCGTAGCCAGAAGCAACGTGCCGGCGACGCGTTGCGCAGCGGACAATGAAGTCGGAATTCGAGACGACATGGGAGAAACGGGCTGGGAGCCGAGAGGACTGCGGACGATCGCCACTCCGTCCAAGCTGACACGACAAACAGGTGCGGCAAAGGGGGACGGCGGAGGCATTTTCGGTCGATTTGAATCCTTTCCGGCGCTCGACGGCACAGGGGAGTAGGACCGCTGAAGAAGGCGAGCGGGCCCACGACAACTCTCTCATATCCATTTGGCATTCTGCCGGAGTACACTATGAGCTCGCTCAAAGACTCACTGCTTCGCACCAACGTCGGCACGATCGATCGCGTGGCTCGCGTGGTGCTGGGCATCGTCCTCCTCTCACTGGCATTCACCGGGCCGCAGACGGCGTGGGGGTTCCTCGGAGTGATTCCACTCTTCACGGCAATCGTGGGCTCATGCCCATTGTATTCGATCCTCGGGCTTTCCACGTGCCCTGCGCAACGGTCGTAATCGCCTAATGGTTGACGCCGATGACCGCGAGTTGGTGCAGCGCGCCGCCGAGGGAGATACGGCGGCGTTCGATCGCCTGATCTCGCTGCACGGGGCCGCGGTCCAGCGCTTTCTCGAGGTGATCGGCGCGCGGGAAGTGGAAGACGCGTTGCAGGAAACGTTCATCGCGGCCTGGCGCAGCGCGCGCCACTATGCCGGACGCGGCGCGGTGCTCAGTTGGCTCTTGAGCATCGCGCGCAACGTACACCGGCATCAGCGGCGCAAACGA
Source organism: uncultured Gemmatimonadaceae bacterium (assembly GCA_966096095.1). Lineage (GTDB taxonomy): Bacteria > Gemmatimonadota > Gemmatimonadetes > Gemmatimonadales > Gemmatimonadaceae > Gemmatimonas. The sequence continues at coordinate 378,752 of CBHTUR010000001.1, forward strand.
GTGGAAGAACCCACAACAGATGTTGCGCTCGAAGTACTGGCGGCAGATGCCGGCTGGGGCTGCGGGGCGGACGAACAACGGGAGCTGGACGCCAGACTGGATCGCGATCTGTTGATGCGCGCCATGGAACGGTTGCCGGACGATGAACGAGAGGTGTTGGTGTTGCGCGAACTCGAACAGCTGTCTGGCGAAGAGACCGCGGCGCTTTTGCAGATTACCACTGCGGCAATGAAAAGCCGTTTACACCGGGCTCGCATTCATCTGGCCGCGCTCGTGCGCCGGCAGGGCAACGATCAAACGCTTCGGAGGGATCATGCCAGTGCCTGATGCCGGACTCGATACGGTGGTCGCCGGCCTGCGGTGTCGGGACGTGCTGAACGACCTTTCAGAGCTCTTGGATAACGCGCTCGAGGAGGCCAGAGTTCAGGCCATTCACGCCCATTTGAGCGGGTGCGACCGATGCTCCCGCTTCGGTGGAACGATTGCGCAGACGATTGCCGCGTTGCGCGCAACGATGCACGAGCCCACGCCGCTGTCCGCCGACGCGTCGCAGCGGTTGCGTGCCGCCGTGCAGCGAGCGCAGCAAGGCCGTTGACGCGCCGTTCGCGCCGCCACTCTGACCGCTAACGCCGCCAGGGGCGCAACACGGTGTAACCCGGAACGCTGGTCGGGGTGAGTCGCGTGACGTGCACAAGGCGCCGGCGCACCAGATGACCGATGGCGCTTTGCACGGTGCGCTTTGACAGGCCGGTCGCTTCGGCGATATCGAGCAAGGCGATGTGAATCGGACCGCGCGTCACGGCGATAGCGCGTCGCGCCAGCGCGAGATAGACCAGATAGGCGGATGGCTGACGATCGTGACCAACGAGATCGGCCATGAGCGTATCGAAGATGTATGGATCGAAGGCGACGGACAGACGGGCTCCCTATGGCAATTATTGCCATAGTAACGCTTGCGCGCCTTGCGCGCGACCGACCCGGCGGCGAAGGTGTGCCTCAACCGGACTCACACCAGGGAGCGCGTATGATCAAGCAGGTGAAGTTCATCAGCATTCCAGTGCGCGATCAGGACCGCGCGCTGGCGTTCTACACCGAAAAACTGGGTTTCCGCGTGGCGACCGACGCACCATTTGGGCCCGATCAGCGCTGGATTGAGCTGAGCATTCCGCGCGCGCAGACCGGCGTGGTGCTGTTCACCGCGCCTGGTCAGGAGCAATGGATTGGCAGTTTCATGAATGTGAGCTTCCAGGCCGACGACGTATTCGCCACGGCCGCCGAGATGAAAGCGGCCGGGGTCGAGTTTGTGAAAGAACCGAAGGCCGAACACTGGGGCACGTCGGCGATCTTCAAAGACAGCGAAGGAAACCAGTTTGTGTTGTCGAGCGGCTGAGTTACTGCAACGCTAGGCGCATGTCGGCGGAGGGGTAGGGGCGCACCGTCGCGTCTAGGGCTTCTTCGCCGTGGGCGCATCGTTGCGATAAATGCGGCCGTCGCGCATCACGAAGCTCACTCGTTGCGTCGCTTCGATCTCCGCCACCGGGTCACCGTCGGTGGCGATGAGATCGGCGATCATGCCGACGCGAACCTGGCCGATCTCGTTGCCCAACTTCATCGACTCGGCAGCACGGGACGTCGCACTGATGAGCGCGTCCATCGCGTCCTGTCCGCCGCGGCGCACGCGGCAAACCAGTTCCTCGGCGTTGCGCCCGTGGGCGCCGGCCACGGCGTCAGTACCAAAGACGAGCTTGAGTTTGCTGGTCTTGCTGGCCAGCCCGATGCCTTTCTCGGCGAGTGGCAAGGCCTGCTCCATCGAGGCGAAGCCCGCTGCGTTGTAGTTGCCGATGCCCTCGAACCACGATTTGTGGTCGAGGTAGTTGTGAAACACGAGTCCGCACTGCGGGTCGAAGTAGGTGCCGCGCTCAACCAAGAGTGCGCGCGTGGCGTCGTCGGCGAAGACGCCGTGTTCCACCTGCGTGCAGCCGGCGCGCGTGGCGCGCTGTACCGCCTCGGCGCTGTGCGCATGCACGACACTGCGCAGCCCTTGTGCTGTCGACTCTCCGCAGACGGCACTCAACTGCGCCTCTGTCATGGTGGCTTCACCGCCATCGCGGATCGACTTCGACGCGAAGATCTTGATGACGTCGGCACCGCGCTGCTTGAAGCGGCGCACTACCGATCGAAGAGAGTCGGGCGAACCACCGGCCGAGCGCTCGTTGAGTGAGCCGAGCGAGGTCAGCACGCGTGGCCCGGGAATGAGGCCGCGGTTGATGGCGTCTCGCAGTACACCGTTCTCCGCTTCACCGATGCTTTGTACCGTCGTGAATCCGGCACGCAGAGTTGCCCACGCATTGGCGGCCTGATTGTACGCTCCGATGGCGGGCGTATCGCCATCGCCGTCCTGATGCAGACGATTCTTGTCGTTGAGATACCACCCCAAGTGCACGTGCGTATCGATGAGTCCGGGGAGCAGTGTTCGCGAGCCGAGATCAATTCCTGACGGAGGAAGAGCGCCCGCACTGGCACGTATTGCGGTGATGCGATTGCCCGTAATCACCACGTCCTGCTTGAGCAGGGTTTTGCCGCTGCCGTCCACGACTCGGGCGGCGCGCAGCACGGTGGTCACCATCGGCGCGGGCGACGCGGGGGTGGAAGCTGTTGCGGCGGCCGTCTGGGCAACGAGGACGCCGGTAACGAAGCATGACGCCACGGCGGCGACGGCCAGCGGCCAGGCGCCACGAAGACGGAGGTGCATAGGGAGTCTCATACGGATTCACGTACGGTATCGCCGACGGACGCGGGGGCCGTGACGAACGGTGAAGAGTGACGATCGGATGGGACGGACGGCTGAGCCAGGATCAAATGAGCGCCGCCCACTTCATCCGGCAACGGGTGCGGCGGTATAGTTTTCGGCCGAACCCATTTCCCCCTGAGGACTCATGCTTCGTACAGCGCAGGCCGTGTGGCACGGATCGGGCAAAGAAGGCGGCGGTAATCTCACCACGCCGAGTGGCGTGCTGAACAATCAGCCGTACTCGTTCAAGCTGCGGTTTGTGGATGAGGATGGTCGCAGCGGCACGAATCCCGAAGAGCTGATCTGTGCGGCTCACGCGGGATGTTTCTCGATGGCGCTCAGCTTCCAGCTCACCAACGCCGGTCACGTTCCGGAGGAGTTGCGCACGCAGGCCGTGCTTTCGCTCGATCCGCAGCCGACGGGTGGCTTTGCCATCACGGGCATTGTGCTCAAGCTCGAGGCGAAAGTTGCGGGAATCGATCAAGCGAAGTTCGAAGAGTTGGCGGGCGTCGCGAAAGCGAACTGCCCGGTATCGAAGGCGCTCAGTGTTCCGATCAGTCTCGAAGCGAAGTTGGTCGGGTGAACAAGGAACGACGCTCCGCTGGCCTCTCGCTGGAGGAGCGTACGGAATCGATCGCGGGCACACCATTCTGCATGACCCGAGGCACTCCGGAGTTGACCACTTGCCGATGAGTCGCATGACTCCCGAATTGATGGATCTGCTCGCCGAGCGATTCAAAGCGCTGAGCGATCGCGCGCGTCTGCAGTTGTTGCAGGCGCTGCGCGGTGGCCCGCGCACGGTAACGGAGCTGGTGCAAGACACGGGAATGGGGCAGGCCAACGTGTCTCGCCATCTCGCGTTGCTGCACAATGCGGCGTTCGTTTCGCGCGAGCGCGACGGGCTCTTCGTGCGCTATCAGCTGGCGGATAAAGACGTGATGAAGCTGTGTGAGCTGGTGTGTGGCCGGATTGAGTCTGAAGTGGCGGTGCGACGCAAGATTGTCAGCGGGCGCTGACATCGTGACGCGAGGGCGGGCGAGGCGCGCGGGACTAGCACTGCTCGCGGTACTCGGCGCGACTCTTGGTAACGCGACGCCGACGCGATTGAGCGCGCAAGCAACGCGCCCGGTTGAAGCGCTTTGGTATTCGCGCAACGGGGCCCCTGGAACACCGACGTTTACGGCGCACGCAGATCGTGTGTCGATCATCTCGCCCCAAGTCTTTTCGTTTGATTCGACGGGTGCTATTCGCGGAGCGCTCGACACCGCCGTGGTTCGGGTCGCGCGGGCGCAGCACGTGCAAGTGGTGCCGCTCGTGATGAATCCCGGTTTCGATCAGGCGCTGATGCACCGGCTGCTGGCCGTCGCCGAGCCGCGGGCGCGCGCCATGCGCAGCTTGGCGGCGCTATGTCGAGATCAGCATCTCGATGGCATACAGTTCGACATCGAGAACGTGCACGTCTCCGACCGCGATCTGTTCACGAACTGGGTGCGCGAAGCCGTCGACTCCATTCATCGCGCGGGATGCTCGGTCTCCGCGGCCGTTGTACCGCGCAGCAGCGATGAGCCGGGGCCGACTCCGTATCATCGGTGGATTTACGACAACTGGCGCGGAGTCTACGACTACAAAGCACTCGCTGACACGCTGGATTTTCTGTCGTACATGACCTACGCGCAGCACACAGGCGGCTCTCCCGCCGGACCCGTAGGTGGCTACCCGTGGATCAAAGCGTGCCTTGAATACGTGCTGAAACAGGGCGTGCCGCCGAGCAAGATTTCGCTGGGCTTACCCGGATACTCGGATCACTGGTATCCGACGTGGGAGTGGCGGAACGGCTCACGCATGACCGGCAGCGATATCAGCTACAAGACGGCCGAGTCGCTGCTGACGAAGAATCACCTCACCGCGCGATGGGACGCGCTCCAGCGATCGCCGTATGCGATGTGGGAGAACGCGGGGGTGTTTGAGCATCTGTGGATCGAAGATGTGCGCGCGTTTCGCGAGAAATTCTCGCTGGTCACGCAGTACCAACTGCGCGGGTATTCCGTCTGGCTGATTGGTTTGGAAGACCCGCGCGTCTGGCAGCTACCGCATCGCGTGCTGAAATCGCGGAAGTGATGACGCTGCCGGTCGTCATCCTCGACTCGCTAGAGCGGCGGCGTTGGTGCGAGCAGGCGACCGGGCAACGACATCGCGCGACCGTAGGCTTTGTCGAGGGGCAACTGCGCGTTCGTTTCCGTCAGCATGCGTCGTAACACGTCGGAAAGTCGGGCGGCGACTTCAGGCTGACGCAGCGAAACATCGTGGCCCTCGCCAATGTCTGTCGATAGGTCGAATAACTCATATCGACTGCCCTGATAGAAATGAATGAGCTTCCATTTGCCGACTCGCACAGCGGTGAACGGCTCGACGCCAGGGCCCGCTGCTCGCGCGACGTTCGGCGCGTGCCAAAGCAGCGGACGCTCGTACGAAACCGGCGTGCGGTCGTTGAGCGTCGAGGTTAGATCAACGCCGATCAGCGGGCGTAGAATTGCCGTTGCGGTCGGAATTTTCGCAGCACGCACGATAGTGGCGAACACGTCGGCGGTCGTGACCGGCGACGACGAACGAAAGCCGACGCGTGCGGTGCCGGGCCAACGAACGATGAGCGGAACCCGAAGCCCACCTTCGTAAGCAGAACCCAAGCCGCCGCGCAGTGGCGCGTTCTGAAAATGTCGGGTGCCTGGACGGTCGCGAAGCGCTGGCGCGCCGTTGTCTGAGAGCAGTACGACCATGGTGCGCTCAGTAAGCGCGTTCGCATCAAGCCACGAAAGGATGTCGCCAATACTCCGGTCGACCCCTTCCACCTTCGACGCGAAGTGCGCCTCGGCGGAATCGAGACCGCGCGCGATCGCGTCATCGAACGCGCGATCATCGCTCGCGCCATCCTCGCGCACCGCATCGTATGACAACCAGAGAAAGAACGGCTTTGACGCGGCGCGAGTGGTCGTTAGCGCCTTCAGCGCATCTGCCGCGAGGGAGTCTGCGCGCCGCGCGCCGGGATAGGTCTCATCAAAGCCGAGCGACTTCGGATCGCTGGCGCGTACGCCGTCGGCGCTCCAACGCGTCGTGCCAACGTGAATACTGCGATAGCCCGCCGCACGGAGCAGCTTGGGGAGCGCCGCGGCCGTGAATGCATGCGGCACCGATGATGCGGTTAATCCGTTCACGTTCCAATCGGGCGCGCCGATGAGCGGAAAGACGGCCGAACTGTCGGTGTCTCCCGAACGCGGCTCTCCCGTGACGCGTGACGTCGCCGGCGCAACACCCGTGAGCAGCGCGACGCGTGAAGGCCCTCCCACTGAAGCGGCCGCATACGCATCGGTGAAGAGCACGCCTTGTGCCGCAAGCTTGGCGACTGAGGGTGTCCGAACCTTGCGATTCGAGTCCGTCGTGTCCCGATAAAACGGCACGGCGAGATCTTGCCATCCCAGATCATCAATTAACAGCACGATGATGTTGGGCGTCGTGGGTGCCGCGGCCGGCTTCGAAGCGGGCGGCTTCGGCGTCGTCGGTTTGGTTGTCGTGGTTTTCGTCTTCGCTTGCGCTTCTCCGACGGTGGAGGTCGAAGACGCCAACACCGCGAGCGACAACAGCACGGCCACACCGCGAGGCGTATGCATGCTTACCGACGCGCAGGTCGACGCTGCGTGGCAGCCTTCTCGACAAGTCGGCGCAGCTCCTTGATCGGCTCTGGATTGTCGTCGACCTGCAGGCGAAGCACGACGTCGTTATGGAGCCAAACGCCGGCGTCTTTCTTGACGATGACCATCGCCGCTGATTGCATACCGCGCTTGTCGCCGCCTGCCATCTGACCTGCCTCGAGCGCGGCGAGCAGACGGAACGATAGGTGCCCTTCGGTTGACTCGAATGCCTTCACCATCGCATTCACAACTTCGGGCCCAGCGAGGATGTTGCCCTGCGCCGTGCAGTAAGTACCCTGCTTGTCGCCGGCCCACTCGGTTGCCTTCGGTCCGGTGTACGCGGCAACGTTGCCCTGATTGTCGATCACGGCGAACTGACGACCGAACTTGGTCCAGTCGTCGGGACGCGGATCGGGATCGCTGTCCCACACCTTCTTGATGATGTCTTTGGGTTTCATCCCCTGACGCAGCAACGCGATTGCCTGCGGGCCGTAGCTCACGTCGACGATGGCTTGCGTTGCGGCCACACCGACGCCGGCTTCGGCCCATAACACGCCGTTGCCGACGGAGAAGACACGCGATTGCACCGCGCCTCCAACTTCACCGGTGGCGGGGTCGTACCCGAGAATGCTGAACGTAGCAATAGGCGGCCAGGGAAGCGGCGGCGTGGTGGTGAACCCACCACCCGGTGGAGTGCTGGCACCAGAGGTTTGCGCGGCACTGGAGGCAGGCGAAAGAACGAGCGCTCCAACCAGCGATAACGCTGAAACAACCAAGGCTCGCTGAGCGGCGTGCGAACGCAGATACGAGGAGATGGACATGGATAGCATCGAAGGACTGAGAACGATGAACGCCTATTCAGCGGAAAGTGCGCAATGCATCACCGTCGCGCTCGAAGGACAAGCCGACGTGAATTCGATGGTTGAAGCGATGGTGCCCGGCACGGTATCGCGCGTGACGATGCGGAATCCGAAGCGGGGGAACCACTCCGCGGCTGTCGTGGTGAGTAAATAGACTGCGGCGAGGTTGTCGGCTCGCGCGCGGGCGAGCGACTCCTGAACCAAGCGAGTACCAACGCCGAGTGTGGCGAGATCAGTGGCGACCGCAACCGATCGCAGCAGCGCGTCTGGCGCGTGCACGTCGAGGGCGGCGGTGCCAACTATACCACCGTTTAGCTCGGCCACTAACACGTTTTCCGGATGGGCGCGGAGCAAGTCGCCAACGCCGTCGACCGGGAGCGATCGGGAGCGCAACAGCGACACGACCCCCGGCAAATCGTCGGGGGTTGCCGACCGAAATGACAACGACATGCAAGACTCCGAAGGCGACTCGGTGGAACGACGCGATTGCGAAGCGACATCCGGAATCAGCGAGTCAAATGTCGGGCCGTCAACTGCTCGTGGCCGATTAGTCTGGGCCTTTGACCCGATCAAGCGGTAGCGGCAGACACGGGCGCAAGAGCACAGCCTGATCGACCCGAGCCAGCGATGCGCGTGCCAGCAGCGCTAGTGCGGCGTCCTCCAGCATCTCCGTCGCTCGCCGGCGATCCTTGCGCGGACCAAGCGTTTCGGCCGCAGTGCGCGCGAGATCTCGCACCAGCCAATCGGCTATCGGCGGCTGCTCGGTCGCGATAATCGCGTCGCACAACAGGCGGGCGACACCGCGCTTGGCGCGAAACGCGCAGTCGTCGGTGGCACTGATTGCCGAACGCCATCGACCGGAGCTCCAATGCGAGACGGTCGCAAAGAGCAGGCGAATCTCCTCGACCTGCAACGGTTCGAGCGGGTCAAACGGCATCGCGGCGGCCATGAGTAAAATGATGCGTTGGGCGTGCCTTCGTCGCCGCTGTGGAACCATAAAAAAGCCGCAAAAGTGCGCGCGAGCCCGGCAATTAGTCGGGCGAGACGCTGTCGCCCGTCGCTTGTTCGGCGATAGCGTTCAGCATGTCTCCGACAGGCGAATTGTTGGTTCTGGTGGTTGACGACGAGATGCCTATCCGTCGGGCGGTTCGTCACGCCCTGACGGCCGAAGGCGCGCTGGGGGACGACGTCGGAAAGCCCGCGCGCGTCGTCGAGGCCGCGACCGCGAAAGAAGCTATCGATCTCTGTGCCACCGAGCAACCTGACCTTGTGATACTGGACCTCGGGCTGCCCGATCGTCCGGGTATCGAAGTTTGTCGCGAGATCCGTCGCTGGTCGGCGGCACCCATCATCGTGCTCTCAGCGCGACATCAGGATACGGAGAAGGCGGCGCTGCTCGACGCCGGCGCAGACGACTACGTGACGAAGCCCTTCAGCACGTTGGAGTTTGTCGCGCGCGTTCGCGTGCAGATGCGTCGCGTCCGCGCGGTGTTGGTGACACCCGACGATGTGCAGATCTTCGGCGAGTGGCGAGTCGACCTGCCGCGTCGCCGCGTTGAACGTCGCGGCGAAGTTGTGCATTTCACGCCGACGGAATTTGCGCTGCTCCGCGCGTTTCTCCTGCAACCGCGGCGCACGTTAACGCACCGCCAACTCTTTGCGGCCGTTTGGGGCAACGCGGAGGGCGATGCACAACAGTATCTGCGGGTCTACATCGGACATCTGCGGCGGAAGCTCGAAGCAGATCCCGTTCGACCCATGTTCATTCACACCGAGTCCGGCGTGGGCTACCGTTTTGAGCCCGACGGTCTGACCGACCACGCGTGAAGACTCCGCGGCGCACCGCTCGATGGCTCGCGATCCTGGCCGCGAGTACCATCGTGTTGCTTTTGTTGCGTGACGCGCTCGACAAAGCACACGTGGCATTTGTCTTCTTGTTGGTGGTGCTTGGGGCGAGCGCCGACGCAGGTCGTCGCGTCGGATTGTTGGTGACGGGGTTGGCGTTTCTCGTCTTCAACTATCTGTTCTTGCCACCGTACTACACGCTCGTCATTGCGAATCCGCTCGACTGGTTGATTCTCGTGACGTTTGCGATCACGAGCGCCGTTGCGGCGCAGTTGCTGTTCCGCGCACAGATGAATACGGCGCTGGCACTCGCCCGCGCCGACGAAGTTGATCGGCTGGCGGCGCTTGGTGCCGAGTCGTTGGCGGCACCGACGGCGGCGGACGCGCTTACGGCGATTGCACGCGTGACACAAACAGCCCTCGGCGCCGACCACGTAACCGTGTACGAGTACGACGCGAAGCGCAGTCCGTCGGCGCTGCAGGCTGTCGCCACAACTCGCAGCGAGCAATCCTCGTCGAACAGCACGCCGCTCGACGCAGGTCAGCCGACGCCGACCGCGTGGTATGGCGAAAGCGTGCGAACCGCCGTCCAGTTGCCCGACGGAACCACTCGAATCGACCCGGAAACTTTGATCGGTCTCGCCGTTCGGCGTGTTGATCGCCGGCTCGACGTGCGTCATCAGGCGCTGGGACAGCTGAGCGTGGAGTTCGCTCGCGACACGGAAATGACGGCGGCGCGTGCGCGGTTTCTGGATGCGCTGGCATACTACGCGGCACTCGGCCTTGAGCGCGTGCGCCTTGAGGCGAGCGCCGAGAAGGCCGAAGCCGAGCGTCGCATGGAATCGATGCGAACGGCGCTGCTCATGTCCGTTTCGCACGACCTTCGAACGCCGCTTACCACGATCAAGGCGCTGGCGCACGAACTGCTCAGTCGCAATGAGTCGGCGGCGGCGCGAGTGATCTCAGAGGAATCAGATCGTCTGGACCGCATGGTTGGCGACTTGCTCGACCTGTCGCGGATTCAGTCGGGCGCGCTACCCACGCAACCCGAGCTCAACACCGTCGACGAGCTCATTGGCGCGTCGCTTCGACGCAGTCATGGCGCGTTGGGTGACCGTGCGGTTGCCGTGACGCTGCCCGACGCCATGCTGGTGGCACGATTTGATCTCGCGCAAAGCGTTCGCGTGCTGGTCAATCTGCTGGAGAATGCGGCAAAGTACTCGCCGTCGGGGAGTGGGATTGAGATTGTCGCTCGCGCCGACGGACCGGATGTGTGTATCGACGTCGTCGATCACGGAAAGGGCGTCGCGGTCGCCGACGCCGAGCGGATTTTCGAGCCGTTCTTTCGTCCGCACGGCACGCCGCCCGACGTGCGCGGCACCGGTCTTGGGCTTTCGATTGCGCGCGGTCTGGCCGAGGCGCAGGGTGGCTGGCTGCGCTACGCGCCGGCGCGTGACGGCGGTGCGGTATTCACGTTCTCGATTCCAGGCGCCGGCGTGTAGTCACCCGTCCGTTCGCCTGAACGACCGCCGGGCCGCAGGCTATTTGTGAGTTCTTTATGCCGCGGTTCGGAATCATTGTGCGGCCTTTGTGACGACTAGTGCATCCTCTGGACGAAGCAGGTTCACTTCTTCGGAGGACTTCAGGTGTTCGACGTGCTGTATGTCGCGGGTTCGGCGTTGTTCTTCGCGCTTATGCTCGCCTTCGTAAACCTCTGTGCGCGCCTTGGGCGATCGGGTGACGCCGGGACATTGGGGTCGCGGCAGCCATGACCGCCGATGTGTTGGTGGGACTCGCTCTCGCGATTGGACTGATGGGCTATCTCGTGTACACGCTGCTGCGTCCCGAGCGGTTCTGAGGCGGCGATGACTCTGAACGGCTGGACGCAAATCGGTCTCTTCACGCTCGCGGTGCTGCTGCTAACGGCACCGATGGGTACGTACCTCGCCTGGGTCTTCGAAGGGCGCGCGACGACTCTCGCGTTCATTGAGCGCGCGATCTATCGGTTGGCGGGCGTGAATCCGAGCGAAGAACAACATTGGACGACATATCTGCGAAGTGTGTTGCTCTTCAGCGCCGCGTCAATGCTGCTGACCTATGCGGTGCTGCGCTGGCAGCAGTGGCTCCCCCTCAATCCGCAGCGATTACCAGGCTTGCCTGATCGTCAGGCGTTTGAAACGGCGGCGAGCTTTACGACCAACACGAATTGGCAGAGTTACAGCGGCGAGTCGACGATGTCGTACTTCTCGCAGCTGACACAACTGGCGTATCACAACTTCGTTTCGGCGGCCGCTGGCATGGGTATCGCGGTCGCTCTTATCCGCGGAATCGCGCGACGCGGCGGCGACGCGAAAGGACGCATCGGCAATTTCTGGACCGATCTGGTACGCGGCACGATCTACGTGCTGGTCCCGTTGTCGGCGCTGCTCGCGCTGCTCTTTGTGCAGCAGGGTGCAATACAAACGTTGGCGCCCTACGCGCATATCACAACGCTCGAGGGCAGCACGCAGACGATCGCGCTCGGCCCCGTTGCGAGTCAGGAGGCCATCAAACAGCTGGGCACCAACGGTGGCGGCTTCTTCAACGCGAACTCGGCACATCCGTTCGAGAATCCCACCCCGTGGACCAACTTCTGGCAGATGGTGGCAATCTTTGTGCTGCCGGCGGGCTTGGTTCACTTGCTTGGGACTATGACGGGGCATCGGCGCCACGCATGGTCGGTACTCACGGCGATGTTCTTGCTGTTTCTTGGCGGCGTGTCGCTCACGTACTGGGCGGAAGCCAGCGGTAATCCGATCCATGCCGCAAAAGGGGTGGCCGTCGAAGCGTCAGTCACCGCTCCGGGCGGCAACATGGAAGGAAAAGAAGTGCGATTCGGCATTGCGAGTTCTGCGCTCTATAGCGTGGTGACGACCGACGCGTCGTCGGGCGCAGTGAACTCGATGCACGACTCGTTCACGCCGCTCGCCGGAATGGTGCCCATCATCAACATGCAATTGGGCGAGGTGATCTTCGGCGGCGTGGGCGCGGGGCTGTACGGAATGATCATCTTCGTCGTATTGACGGTGTTTATCGCCGGGTTGATGGTCGGGCGAACGCCGGAATACCTGGGCAAGAAAATTCAGGCGCGCGAAGTGCAGATGACGATGCTGTACGTGTTGGCCGCGGCCGCGTCGATTCTCGTTCTGACCGCCGTGAGTGTGGTGACATCGCGCGGGCTCGCCGGGCTCAACAACGCGGGTCCACACGGGTTCTCTGAGATTCTCTACGCGTTTTCGTCAACGACAGCGAACAACGGCTCGGCGTTCGCTGGCCTTTCCGGCGGCACGTACTGGTACAACACGCTTTTTGGCGTGGCCACGCTCGTCGGTCGCTTCGCGCTGATCGTGCCCGTACTCGCGCTCGCCGGGTTCTTTGCCGAACAGCGCATCGTGCCTGCGTCGAGCGGCAGCTTTCCCGTGTCGGGACTGCTGTTCACGACGCTGTTGATCGGGGTGATTGGTATCGTCGGCGCCCTCACCTTTTTCCCGGCGCTCGCGCTGGGACCGATTGCAGAGCAGATGCTGATGCGATCGGGCGTGCTCTTCTGAGACTCACGATGACATCGAAATGGCAAACCGGCGCGGACGTACCGCGCGTTCGCGAAAGTCGTTCAGGGGAACGCCCCGCGCGCGCTCTCTTCGAGCCAGCCGTGATGCGACGGGCCATGGCCGACGCGTTTCGCAAGCTCGATCCACGAGTAATGCTCAAGAACCCCGTGATGTTCGTGGTACTCATTGGTTCGATCTACAGCACCGGCGTACTCGTGCTCGACATCGTTCGCGGTGCGTCGGATGTCGGGTTTCTCGTGCAGCTCACGCTCTGGCTATGGTTCACCGTGCTGTTCGCGAATTTTGCCGAAGCCATGGCGGAAGGGCGAGGCAAGGCGCAGGCCGACACATTGCGACGCAGTCGTACGCAGACGCACGCGCGAGTGCTCTCCGCCGGTACCGTCGTGTCCGGTCGTATCAACGCGGTGCCGGTGACCGAGCGTGCGGCCAATCAGTTGCGGCGCGACGATATCGTCTTGTGCCTGCCCGGCGATGTCATACCGGGCGACGGCGAAGTGATCGAAGGTGTTGCGTCGGTCGATGAGAGTGCGATTACCGGCGAGAGTGCACCCGTCATTCGCGAAAGCGGCGGCGATCGCTCGGCGGTGACCGGAGGTACGCGGGTGCTATCCGACTATCTGGTCGTGCGAATCACCGCGAACCCCGGCGAAACGTTCCTCGATCGCATGATCGCGCTGGTCGAAGGCGCATCGCGGCAAAAGACGCCGAACGAGATTGCGCTGACCATTCTGTTGTCAGGGCTCACGATTGTGTTTCTACTGGCAGTGGCAACGCTAAAGCCGTTTGCCGCTTATGCGCAGTCCACCGTTTCCATGCCGGTGTTGATTGCGCTGCTCGTGTGTCTCATCCCCACCACCATCGGTGGCTTGCTGTCCGCGATTGGAATCGCCGGAATGGATCGGCTGATTCAACAAAACGTGATTGCCATGAGCGGCCGAGCCGTCGAGGCCGCAGGCGATGTGAATACGCTGCTGCTCGACAAAACGGGAACGATCACCCTCGGCAACCGGCAGGCCGCCGCGTTCCTCCCCGTCGATGGCGTGGATGAGCGCACGTTGGCCGATTGTGCTCAATTGGCGTCGCTGGCCGACGAGACACCCGAGGGACGTAGCATCGTGGTGCTGGCGAAGGAACGCTTCTCCATGCGCGAGCGCGAACTCGCCGATACCACCGGCCATTCCGGCGCGGAGTTTGTGCCGTTCACGGCGCAAACGCGGATGAGCGGCGTCAACCTTGCGGATGCGCGACAGTTGCGGAAAGGCGCCGGTGACACCGTGGTACGATGGGTGCGCGAGAGTGGTGGCCACGTGGCGCCCGATCTCGACCGCATCGTCGAACAGATCGCGCGCGCGGGCGGCACGCCACTGGCCGTGGCCGAACGGACGGGAGCCGGCGCGCGGGTATTGGGTGTGGTCTATCTCAAGGATGTCGTAAAAGGAGGCATGCGCGAACGCTTCGATCGACTTCGCGCGATGGGGATACGCACCGTAATGATCACGGGCGACAACCCGCTGACGGCGGCCGCAATCGCGCAGGAGGCCGGCGTCGATGACTTCCTCGCCGAAGCGAAGCCTGAAGACAAGATGGCCCTCATCCAGCGCGAACAGCAGGGCGGCAGGCTGGTCGCGATGACCGGTGACGGCACCAACGATGCGCCCGCCCTTGCCCAAGCGGACGTCGGCGTGGCGATGAATACCGGTACGCAAGCGGCGAAAGAGGCGGGCAACATGATCGATCTCGATTCGAATCCGACGAAGCTGATCGAGATCGTTGAGATCGGAAAGCAGTTGCTGATGACGCGCGGCGCGCTGACGACATTCTCAATTTCCAACGATGTCGCGAAATACTTCGCCATCATCCCGGCGATGTTCGTCACCATGTATGGCGTACACGGAGTGCTGGAGCCGTTGAACATCATGCGCTTGCACTCACCCGAGAGCGCGATTCTGGCATCGGTCATCTTCAACGCGTTGGTGATCGTGGCGCTCATCCCGCTCGCGTTGCGCGGCGTGCAGTACCGCCCGGCGCCCGCGGCTACCGTGTTGCGCCGAAATCTGCTGATCTATGGAGTGGGTGGACTCATTGTCCCCTTCGCCGGCATCAAAGCCATCGACGCCGCGCTTGTGTTGCTGCGGCTCGTCTAGGTGCGGCTCGCCCAATCTTTCCCTCCCCGAGACCTGTTCATGATTCGCGATCTCGTTCGCCCGGCCGTCGTGCTCACGGCAGTGCTCTGCGTACTGACCGGAGCGTTCTACCCGGCGGCTATCACCGGCGCGGCTCAGCTGTTGTTCCCTGCGCAAGCCAACGGATCACTCATTCGCGTGCATGGCCAGGTGGTGGGCAGCGCGCTGATCGGACAGGCCTTTACGCGTCCTGAGTACTTTCATTCGCGACCCTCAGCCGCCGGAGCCGGCTACGATGCGTCCGCGTCGTCGGGCACCAATAAGGGGCCGACCGATCGCCAATTGGCCGATTCCCTCATCGGTCAGCGTGCCGACAACGCGGTGTCGATGCTCGGTGTCCGGCGCGGCGAAATCCCTTCGGACCTGGTCACCGCGAGCGGCTCAGGGCTCGATCCACACATCTCGCCCGCAAGCGCACAGTTGCAGGTCACGCGCGTCGCACGCGCGCGTGGCGCCGACTCGGCCGCCATACGCCGAGTACTCGACGCGCATACGGAAGGGCGCCAGTTGCTTGTCTTCGGCGAGCCACGTGTCAACGTGCTGCTGCTTAACGTGGCGCTCGATTCATTGTTCCCCCGTCATCGGTAGTCTCATGCGCAACTGTGTTCACGCGGCAACTGTGCTCCTGCTGCTAAACGTTCTCGCACCACCCGCGCAGTCACAACCTTCAACGGCTGTGGCGCCGCCAACAGACAGCACCCCGCGAGTGCGCGTCGGCGGATTTGTCGACACCTATTACGCTTGGGATTTCGGACGGCCGCCCTCGCGCGATCGCTCGTTCGCCGGCGGCGCCGTTTTCGGAACACAGTCCGCGCGACACAATGAGTTCAACGTCAACCTGGCCTTCGTTGATCTCTCAGTCGAGGCACCACACTATCGCGGACGGCTGGCAATTCAGGCGGGCACCTCCGTGCAGTCCAACTACGCCGGTGAGCCGTCGTCCGGGACCGTGAGCGGTCCCGCTCTTTCCCGTCTGTTGCAAGAGGCCATCGTGGGCGTGCAACTCGCGCCGACGCTGTGGGTTGACGGCGGTGTATTCCTCTCGCACATGGGGATGGAGAGTTGGATTTCGCGCGACAATCCGACCTACACCCGTTCGCTGGTGGCTGACTACTCGCCTTACTACCAGAGTGGCGCCAAGCTCACCTGGACACCCAAGCCGTCGATTACTGCGCAACTCGATGTCGTGAACGGGTGGCAGAACATTGCCGAAAACAACAACGGCAAAGGCGCGGGAATTCGCGTCGATTGGACGTCGCCGTCGTGGGGTACTCTCAGCTACTACAACGTTTTTACACCGGAGAGCGGCACGCGCCTGCGCACGCTTCACGGCGTTGGACTCAGGCACGCTCGTGGCGCCACGACCGTGCTCGCGGAGGCCGACGTCGGATCGCAGTCCCGAAAAGCGGGCGCTTCGTCAAACTGGTACGGCGGAACGGCGGCACTGCGGCGGCAGACCAGCGAGCGCGTAGCGCTGTCGCTGCGCGTCGAAGCGTTTCGCGATGCGGATCAGGTGGTGATCGCAACCGGCAGTGTCGACGGCGTAAACAATCCGGCGTTTCGCGGGTTCGGCGGTTCGGTGGGCATCGACGTCGCACCGTATGCGCACGTCACGTGGCGCTCCGAGTTGCGTCTGCTGCGCGCGAGCGACGCGCTCTTTCCCGCCGGTCCGACAGCGGCACGTCGCGAAAATGCGTTGGCGGTGACATCACTCGCGCTGACCTTCTAAGGCATAGCCGCGCGAGCGCCACGTGACTGAGACATCGACCTTCCTCACGCTGGTTACGCAGCGCGAGCGCGGCAAGCTCAAGTTGTATATCGGCTCAGCCGCGGGCGTCGGGAAAACCTTTCGCATGCTGCAGGAGGCGCACGACCTTCGGCGGCGCGGTCTCGACGTGGTGGTGGCGTTCGTGGAGACACACGGCCGCGCGGATACGCAGGCGGCGGTTGGAGATCTGGAAATCGTACCACGCCGGCGCGTCGCGTATCGCGGCGTGTCGGTCGAAGAGATGGACCTGGACGGCGTGATCGCGCGACATCCGCAGATTGCTGTCGTCGACGAACTCGCGCACAGTAACGTGCCGGGCGCACGTCACACGAAGCGCTGGGAGGATGTGCGCGACCTTCTTGACGAAGGCATCAATGTGATTTCAGCCATGAACGTGCAGCATCTCGAATCGCTGAACGACGTGCTGCAGCGCGAACTCGGCGTCGCAGTGCGTGAGACGGTTCCCGACTGGCTACTCGCGCAGGCCGATCAAGTCGTGAATGTCGATATCTCCTCCGAAGATCTGCGCCAGCGACTGCGCGACGGGAAAATCTACGGCCCCGAAAAGATTCAGTCCGCGCTGGCCAATTTCTTCACGGTCGACAACCTCAGCACGCTCCGCGAGCTCGCGCTGCGCGAGGTGGCCAGTTCGGTTGACCGGTCTCGCGAGGACGCTGCCCGACGCGACGTGGCCGCAGCGCCAAAGAGCGTCGATCGACTAATGGTCTGCTTGGCCAGCACTCCAGCGCTCTCGCGAGCGTTGCTGCGAAAGGCCAGTCGAATTGCCGGTCGCCTCAACACCGACTGGTTTTGTGTGTACGTGCAGACCGCCGCTGAGCGCGCCGATCGCATCGATGCCACGGTGCAGCGTCACCTGGTGGACAATCTCCAACTCGCGCAGGCGCTTGGCGCCGAAGTGGTTAAGCTGCAGGGCAACGACGTGGCGGCCACACTCGCCGCGTTCGCGGCCGAGCGTGGAGTCTCACTCGCTCTCGTCGGCCAGAGTCAACGCTCGCGCTGGTATCGCTTGCGTCGACGCTCGGTGGTTGAGCGACTGATGGAATTCGGTACGAGACTCGACGTACTGGTCGTGTCCGCCGACACCGCCTCAGGATCCGCATGAGCGCGATCAACGTTCCTCGTGCGGTCGCGCGACGCCTGACGTTCACAATCGGTCAGCGACTGCTGCTGGGATTGACGCCGTCGCTCCTGGCAATCGCACTCGTGGTGGCGCTCGCGTACTACGGTGAATTCGGTCGACAAGCGCCGGGATTCATTGTGTCGACTTCAGCGATGCTGGCCGCCGTGTCGCTCGCGCTGACGTGGTGGAACACGCGGTACCTGGTTCGACGCATGCGTCGACTCGGGCGCGGCGACCGCGTGGTGAGCGGTCCGCGCGATGAGCTGGATCGGTTCGAGGACAGCATGGTCCAACTACGCGCTCAACTCGAGCTGCTGCGCGTCGAACGCGACAAGGCGGCCCGAGAGGCTGCGCGCGCCCAAGCCGAGCAGGCGACGATGATGGCCGCGGCGGTTCGCGGTATGCTGCTGCAACTGGATGAAGTGCGATTGCCGCTCCATATCCTGCTCAATGCGCCGTTCGGCGATTTGAATGAAAATCAGGAGGAGTTGCTGGCGGCCGCCAATGTCGGCGCCGATCAGATGGGCGACGTGCTGCAGCGCCTCGCCACGATTGCCGATGTCGATCGCGGTGTTACCGTGACCCGATGCGAACCCGTCGCCATGAACGACATCCTGCGGGCAATTCTTCCCATGGTGCGCGCAACGGCAGAGCGCGTCGGCGCGCGCGTCGAGCTGCATCTCGAACCCGCGATGCCGCGCGCGTGGGGCAATCGCTCGGCGATGGCCGAGGCGATGTCGTTGCTCGCCGTGCGCGCCGCCGAGCGGTGCGGGACGGATGAGATTCTCGACCTGCGGGCACACTCTACGAAGTCGCACGTCGAAATGGCCATCTCACCGTGGCGCGCGATCAACGACGATCTGGCGGTGCGCACGGGGTGGCGTATTCTCGAGGCGCAGGACGCGACGCTGCTAGCCGACGAACAGACGTTGCGAGTCCGCGTCGCGCGCGCCGCGCCATCTGCATTGTCACGGTGAGGTATTCCGCGTGCTCCGCCCTTCGCGAGCCGGTGTGACTTTGAGCAGACCCGCTTCAACGAGCACGGGCGGACGTCGCAGATGCGTCGACGATTCCCACGCGTGCGCGACGGAAAGCAGCATCGGGTCCGACCACGGGCGCCCTGAGAACTCGAGACCAAACGGCAACCCGCTCGCGTAGAATCCGGCGGGAACCACCACGGCCGGCACACCGATCATGTTGACCCAACTCGTGGCGGAGTGTGGTCCCTCGCTCACACGTCCGTCCTGGGGCATCGATTCATCGGGCGGCGCCATTTGAATGGCCGGATACACAAAGCCGTCGAGTTTGAGACGGTCGAGGGTCGCCACATACTCCTCCAGTACCGCCGCACGCGGCGCGCGGTACTCTCGCACGGCGTCTGGATCGACATCAAGCACTCGCTGGTCCAGTCGCGCACCTGGCATCATACGAAAATTGTCCTCGGTGCCGATGGACGACGTGAAGAGAGAAGTGCCAACCGCTTTGGCGTACTCCGAGGACGAGTGATACTCCGACGGTCCGAAGCGCGCGAGAAAGCGATCGGTACCGTCTTTCATGTAGGCATAGGTGGACACGCGGCTCGCGAGTTTGGCGAACGCCGGCGGCAGCACCCGATCGTCCATCACAATCTCCGCCCCGGCGGCGCGCAGTGCATCGAGCGACTTCATGAACATCGCGCGTGTATCGTCGCGCAGCGTCATGTTCGCGGCGGCACGGATCGAGTCCGCCGCCGGCTCCGCGACAGCTGCCGGAATGCCGTGAAATGGCACGCCGCTTCCCGCGAGCACAAACGCGGGTACGCCGAAACGCTTGCCTTTGAGCGACGCGTTGGCGAGCGCCGAGGGTTCGGGAAGCTGACGCGCGCCAGCCGGGGCCGTGAGGGTCACGGGATCGAGTGAGTCCGCGCCGGCCATCACGGCGAGCGCGATGGCGGCATCTGTCGCAGTGCGGGCGATCGGACCCGTGTTGTCGAGTAGCCAATCGAGCGGTGCGATACCGGCGATGCTGACCAGTCCACGCGTCGGAAATACGCCGAAGAGTGCGCTGGTCGCGGCGGGCATGCGAATCGAGTTGCCGGTGTCGGTGCCATTACCGAGAACCGCCATGTTGGCCGCCACGGCAGTGACGACGCCGCCCGACGAACCACCCGGCGAGAATCGCACGTCGTACGCATTGCCGGTGCGGCCAAACGAACTGCTGCGATTCGTGTCGCTGTTCGCCAGGTCCGGCATGTTCGCGAGACCAACAATGATCGCACCCGCGGCGCGGAGTCGCGCAACAATCGTCGCGTCGCTGGGCGCCAGCAACTCATGGCCCGCGCGGTTAAAGCCTGCCCATCCGGCGGTGGTAACCTGTCCCTTGACGCTTGTATTGGCCTTGATGACGATAGGCACGCCCCAGAGCGGGCCACGCGCTGCGCCGCTCGCCGCCACATCAAGACGTTTCGCGTCGGCCAAGGCGTCATCGCGCAACACCGTTTCGATGGCGCCGTACACACCGTTGTAACGATCAATTCGGGCAAGGTGCCATTGCACTACCTGTTCGACCGTGTAGCGATGGTCGGCATAGAGCTGCTCGAGTTTAGGTACAGTGACGTCGAGCAGATCGCGATCAATCGCCGATGACGCTGTGCCATCGGACGGCGGAGTCTTGCTGCAGGACAACGCAATGCCGACGGCCAGCGCCAGCGCCAAAAGCGAAGAGGTCTTGGTCATAGCGCAAGCATATCGTCCGGACTACCGACCCGCCACAGCGCGAATCGCACGTAACTGGGCAACAAAACGCCGGCAGGCGTCGTGCTGACACCTGCCGGCCGCTGTTCGTGCTGCGCTTCGTAAACGTGTTACGGGTGCGCTTTCAACCAATCGATTGAGCTCTGCAGCAACTGCATCGCGTACACCGGATTGTGAACGCCCAGCGAGAGTTCGCTGTTGATGTAGCCATAGTTGTACGCCGCCCCGAGTTCGCCGTACTTCCACGGACGACCGATGCGATACGCGTAGTTGGCGTCGGTTGCCATCGTGACTGTATTACCGTAGACCACGAGTCCGGTGGTTGGCGAGACCGTGTTGGCCGACGTCAGCGCGGTTGCAAACAACGTGGTCGACGGCGTGGTGGGGAACAGGCGACCGTAGAAATCATGCGTTTGCATAGCGCTGTATGATGCCACGCCCGATGAGTTGACGGTCTTGCGGAAGACTTTGCGCGTTGCGAGCAACTCGGCCAGTTCAATGCGCTTCGCATCGATCTTCGCCTGAGTCGGCGCAATCTTGTCGGTGTCGTGACACGTTTCACAGACGGCCTTGTTGGGCTTGAGCGTGTGGCCGCCCACTTTGCCGATGGCATCGTACTTGTTCATGTGGCAGGTGGTGCACGAGTTGTCCGAGTGCTTCCAGGTGCGGGTGTAGGTCACGCCCGTGTATTCGTAGCCGTTGATCCCCTTGAACAAATTCGACTGGTTGCCGTCATGCACGGAGAAGCTCTGGCCGACCTGATAGTTCACCGATGCGTTGTCGTCCTTGTTGGCCGGGAACGGGAAGAACGGCAGTTGGGTGAAGGTCTTCACAACGCCGAGGGAATCGGTGTACCGCTCCTGCGTGGCACCGCGAATCTGATGGCAGGTTACGCAGAGGTTGTTGATTTTCCCGAAATCTGTGGACGAGGCGTTCTTGTTGTAGTTCAGGAACACAGGCGACGTGGCCCGCAGAATTTGCGTGTTGGTGTCGACGGCGAAATCGAAGCCGCTGTGAGTATGGCACGTCCCACAGTCGATGCGGGTGGCGTTGGGGATATCGTTCGCGACGACGAACGTTCCGGCGTCGGTAATTTCGAGAAAGCCCTGATTGGTGTGGCACCGCGCGCAGTACTTCGTGTTGCGCGAGCTGGTCGTGCCGGTGTAGTGCTTCGACAGTTGATACTCGACATTCTTGGCCGACATGTTCGCCGTCGAGTGGCACGAGAGGCACACCGAATTTGCGTCCTTTCCGTTGGTGCCGTTCGCGCCGTTCGTGCCGTTGGTTCCATCTTTGCCCGCGACTCCGGCGGGTCCCATCGGTCCTTCGCACGCCGCGAGGAGTGCCGCGACGATGACGATGGAGAATGCATGCGTTTTCATATGACAAGCCCGCTCCAGGGCTGCGCTTTAGCGTCAAGATTGCGTAGGTGAAACTACGTACGAAATTGCACCTACTACATTCTTCGGCCGCGCACGCAAGAAGACGGTCGGGATTCCCTGCAGCGTGTGTAGGGAATTCAATCATCGGCGAAACGCCGACACGCTCAGCAAGGGAATTGCTTTGTCTGATGAAGTCGTCGGTCAAACATCGCGCACATTGGTATGAATCACCGCGCGCGTACACGCGCTACTTCATTGGCGCCACATCCGGACACCCCACCCACCGACCGCCCGGCGTGCACGCGGGCATCGCGGCCTTTGGTGGATCCAATCGACCCACGCTGTCGGCTTCTGCAAGGCGCCCGCGCAAAACCAACGCTTCGATCAGCGGGCGACGCAATCGCGGACCCATTGAGGAGAGATCCGGTGCGGCGTGCACGACCTCGAGACCCGCACGCAGCGCGCGTTCGGCGCCGTCCGCATCCTTGCTCGCCAGGCGCGCGAGACCAACGTACAAGTGAGAGAAGACATCGGTCAGCGGAGAATGCGCGGCAGACAACTGCTCACGCGTCGTTTCCGCGACTCGACGCGCAAGCGCCGTATCGCCGCGCGCGATGGCATAGTCGACGATGACCTCACTGAAGAGCATGCGCATCGCCACCGGAAACTCTGTCGGTGTCTGCAACAATGCCCAGCCGCGCTCCACGGCCCGACGTTGAGCGGCGCTGTCGCCGCGCATCTGAGACAGCAGCGCTTCGACGCGCGCGCTTTGCAAATCGAGCGCTGGCTGCACGCCAATGACGGTGCGCAACCGTTCGAAGCCGAGCCGTGCGCGCGCCTCCGCCTGGTCAGC
This sequence comes from uncultured Gemmatimonadaceae bacterium, assembly GCA_966096095.1. GTDB lineage: Bacteria > Gemmatimonadota > Gemmatimonadetes > Gemmatimonadales > Gemmatimonadaceae > Gemmatimonas. The sequence goes on from CBHTUR010000001.1 coordinate 401,601, forward strand.
GCGACCAAGCACCAGCAGCGCTTCCATTTCAGCGCCGTCAGCATCGAGACGCTCCGCCGAGAGTTGTGTCCCAAGCGAGTCCGTGGTGGCGATAATGGCCCGCGCACGTTGCAGGTACTCACGCGGATCCCGACGAAGCCACGACGACGTCGCCATCAGAATCGCTTGTGCCGTCACGCGCGTCGTCGGCGCGACGCGGCTCGCGCCGTGTCCATCCACGTCGGCTGCAACGAGCCCACGCGCGATGGAGTCGGCGACCCGGATTCGCCCACGCGACCACGCTTGCTTGGCGCGCAACGCCGTTGCACGCGCGCTCAGCGGCGTGGCCCGCTCGAGGTCCGACGACTCGGCGTCCGCGATTAACGAGTCGGCGACCTCCGGACCGCGAAATCCGAGTTCCAAGGTTGCCAGCTCCAGACTCGCGTTGCCGAATTCGGCGCTTCGCCGACCGTACACCCGCGCCGCCAACACGCGGGCAGAGTCGAGCGTCTGCCGTGCGAGCCGATAGCGCATCTGCGTGGCATAGTTGGCACCAAACGCCGTGTACAACCTCGCACGAATCGCGTCATCTCCGGCGAATTCCTGCGGGACGCGAAGGACCGCGCTGTCGAGCAGTTGCCCGAGCGTCGTCGTCATGCCAATTCGCATCATCGGATCTTGCGATGACATCGACGGCCCGCTCATGATGCCCGCCATGAAGGCCGCCGCACGTTCGGCGCGCGACGCCTCGACCCGTACGCGCTGTGCCTGTCGCAGTACCAGCATGGATGCGATCAGCACGCCCACGAGTCCCAGTGTCGTGCCGAACATCAATGCGCGATTGCGGCGGGCAAACGTCCAGACGCGATACCCCACCGTGTCACGGCGCGCCAAGACGCGATCCCGGCGCAAGTAACGCAGAATGTCATCACTCAACGCATTCGCGCTCGCGTAACGCCGCTGCGGTTCCCGACGCAGCGCAACGCCGACGATGGCGTCGAGCTCGCCCTCGAGCGCCTTGGCCAGCCGATCCGCGCTCTCGAATCCGCGTGCCGCTGCTACCGTTCGCGGATTCGCGCGCGCGATTGTGCTCGGCATGCGCGGGGACGCATCGCGAACCGCCATCAGACGCGCCACCGGATCGAGTTCGCTGACGTCCAGCGGCGGTGCGCCAGCCAGCAGCGTGCAGAGCAGGGCGCCAAGTGCATAAACGTCGGTCGCCGTCGAAACGAACTCGCCGTTCGCTTGTTCAGGCGCCGCGTAGGCGGCGGTGAACGGCGAAAGACCATCGCCAGTCACCACGTGGTTCGGGCCACCGTCGTCCAACAGCTTCGCCACACCGAAGTCGAGCAATTTGACCGTGCCGTCAGCGCTGACGAGTACGTTGCCAGGCTTGAGATCGCGATGCACCACCAGTCGCTGGTGCGCGTGATGCACCGCGTGACAGACGGCGCGGAATAAGTCGAGCCGCGCCGCCAGCGGCAACGAGTGTTCATCGCAGTACCGATCGATCGGCACACCATCGACGTACTCCATCGCGAGCCACGGCGTGCCGCTTTCGGTGGCCCCGCCGTCGATCAGCTGCGCGATGTTGGGATGCTGCAACGCGGCGAGAATCTGGCGCTCCGCGCGGAAGCGCTGCAGCAGGACGTCGCTATCAGCACCGCGCCACAGGGTCTTGATGGCTACGCGTTGTTCAAACTGCGCGTCGTCTCGCTGTGCCTCATAGACCGCACCCATTCCCCCGCGACCAATGAGCCGCGCGATTCGATACGGACCGAGTCGCTGGCCGATCAGCGATGTGAGCGGCAGCACGTCGGACGGAGGCGGTACATCTTCCCCAAATCCGAGCGCGACGTGCGCCGGTGCATCGAATCGATCGCCAACCCCCGGCGCCGCGTGCAGCAATTTCGCGACGTGCGCCTTTACCGTGGCTGACGCCGCGTGCTGTTCGAGAACCCGACGCTGCTCATCCGGCGCAAGCTCGGCCAGCGTAAACCAGAGTTGCTTGATTTCCGCCCAGTCGCGCGCATTGGCGGTACCGATCGACGCGGTGATTTCAGAATCAGACAGGGAGTCGGTCATCGTATCTACACGCGCTGCCCAGCCCGAACTTCCCTCATCGATCACTCAATTGCGCGTGCAACCAGACGCGCGCCATGGCCCACTCGCGCGATACGGTCGCCGGCGAGATTGAAAGCAATTCGGCAATCTCATCGAGCGAGAGACCCACGAAGAACTTCAACTCAACGATTCGGGCCTGTCGCCTGTCCACGCGTTCGAGTTGCGAAAGCGCCTCGTGAACGCCGAGAACGTCGAGCGTCGGATCGGGCGCCGCCGGGGCGTCCGCACCGGCCACCGGATCGAGCGTAACCTGTTTGCCGCGATCGCGACGTGCGGCGGCAGCCTGACGCGCGTGATCGACCAGAATCCGGCGCATCATCGTGGCCGCAATGCCAAAAAAATGCGTGCGATTCTTCCACGGCACATCCTGACCCATCAGGCGCAGATACGCCTCGTGTACCAGAGCGGTTGGCTGCAGCGTGTGGTCTTCCCGCTCGCGCCGCAGGTAGGCATCGGCAAGTCGGTGCAACTCGGCGTAAACCCGACGCGCGGCCTCTTCCTGCGCGGCAGTGTCGCCTTGCTGCGCTGCCGTGAGAAAATCCGTTATCGAGGTCGCCTCGCTCTCGGCGCGCTCAGACACGGCAGCATCCAACGCGAGAGCACTTCTGGCGCATGTTCAACGCACGGTAGCGCAGGCTAACGATCCCGGAGCAGGTAGTAGACATCGGTGCTCAGTCGAGTCGGATCGGGATCCCAATGACCGTAGACTTCCCACGACGGACCAGCGCGCTCGCGCCCATTCACTCGGCACCATTCAACAATCGCGGCGTTTGCCTCGCCGAGTCGAGCGTAGTCGCCGACATGCGTGGTCATCACCGCGCGTCCCGACGGCGTCAGCAGCGGTTCGACGTTGCCAGTCGCCGAAAATTCGGCCGTCGTGCCAACGCAGAACTCCACGTCGAGCGTGTCATCGGTCGCAGATCGGTAGATGAAGATGTTCTGCCCGTCCAATGCGATTGCACCGGCGCGGGCGGCGGCATAGACCTGGTCGAGATGTCGTCCGAACTGCGCCCCAACCTGACCTCGTGGAACCCGTGCCTTCACCCCGGCGACGGCGCGTGGCGCGACCAGCACTTCGCGAACGTCATACGGCGGAGTCGGCACGGTTGCTCCGTGAAGGGAGGGGAGGGCGATAGCGCGTGTCGAGTCACGCGGCCGCAGGGTCGGAGCAGTTCCGGGGATCGTACAGCCGGCTCTACCGCCAACCAAAATCTGCCGGTCGGCGATTTTCCTAGCAACTGGAATGAATTCGGCATGGGGGTGTGCGGGACTTTCCAATTAACGGATACGAGAATGTCGAGGTTCGCGGTTCCGCTCCGACTACAAGCAACCCCCCCTTTCAATATTTCTCATATCAGGAAAGTCCGTATGGCCAGCACCGAGAATCAATCGACGATCGCCCCCTCGACCAGCCGCCGCTCCGTTCGACCTCTTCCGATCGTGGCGGGCTTTCTGGTTGTCGTAGTCCTGTCGCTCGGTACCGATCAAGTCCTTCACGTCTTTCGCGTTTACCCGCCGTGGGGGGAGCCGATGCCCCAACCGGCGCTCAACCTGCTGGCGTTGAGCTACCGGTCGATTTACACCGTGTTCGGCATGTATCTCACCGCCCGACTGGCCCCAACGGCCCCCGTTCGCCACGCCCTCATCGGCGGCGGAATCGGTACCGTTCTCGCCACCCTTGGTGCGATCGCTACGGTACCGATGCATCTCGGCCCCGCGTGGTATCCGATTGCTCTCGCGGTCAGCGCTCTGCCGCTATCATGGTTGGGCGGTATTCTCGCGCCGCACCGCGACCTCACGCACTAGAGACATCAATCGCTCTGCGCGGAACGGTTTCGGCGCCGACCCTTCGCAATCCGCTCGCTCGACTCATCGTGCCAAAACGTCCCGCCGCGGTGCCCGATTCCGACTTTCATCGTGCGCCGCAATTGGTCGAAGTACGATATCGTCGGCCGGAGTGGGCGGATCCGGCGCGATTTCCGTTCTGCGTGCCATCGATCGCGTCGTTGACGTCGATCGATCTCGATGCGTCGGTCGTGTGCTTTGTGGGCGAGAACGGTTCCGGGAAATCGACGCTGCTCGAGGCCATCGCTATCGGCGCGTCATTGCCCTCGGCGGGTGCGGCCGATCGCGCCAAAGACGATCCCACGCTCGTCGACCAGTTGTGGCTGTCGCGCGCGCTCAAACTCTCGTGGCGCACGCGAAACAATCGCGGCCTCTTTCTTCGCGCCGAAGACTTCTTTGGCTTTCAGCAATTGCTGAAACGCGAGCGCGCCGAGTTTCAGGCGACTCTTGAGCGCATGGATGATGAATACGCCGATCGCTCGGCGTACGCAAAGAAGCTCGCGATGGGGCCGCTCAAGGCAAGCATCGCCGACATGGACGCTCGCTACGGTGCCAATCCCGATGCCAAATCGCACGGCGAAGCGTTCCTGAATTTCTTTCAGGAACGCCTGGTGCCGAAGGGCATTTACCTGCTCGACGAGCCCGAAGCCGCGCTCTCGCCGCAACGACAACTCACACTACTCGCGATGATGTTCGATCTCGTGGCGGAAGGCGCCCAGTTCATCATCGCAACCCATTCGCCGCTGTTGCTCGCGTATCCCGGTGCGCTCATCTATTCGTTCGACGACGAAGCGGTGTCGCGAATCGAATGGGAGCAGACGGAGCACGTGCGACTGACGCGCGATTTTCTCGCCAACCCTGAGCGCTATTTGCGCAATCTGCGGGGCTAACGCGACGCTCTCATCTTGCGCTGGGCGGGCACACGACGTCTCGTTCCATCGGTCGTGACCTCGCGTTTCCATCGCAATGGCCGAACCGCCGGAGCATCGCTGTGACCGTCGACCGCCGAACGTTTGTAAGCACCGCCGCGCACGCAGCCGCCGCCGTCGTCTCCGGATCGGCGTTGTTCGCTGCCGACGCTCGTGACGCATTAGCACGTGAGCCCATCCCGTCGCGCGCGAGCTCCGCGCAGGGCGACGATCCGCTCGGTGTGCGCGCCGATTTTCCGATCTTGGAGAACGGGCGGACGTTTCTCAACGCCGCGTACATCACGCCGAGTCCGCGCGCCGTCACCGCGGCCGGCGTCGCATTTCTCAACGCAAAAGCCGAGCGGCCGCTGACGGTTGGGGAGCTGCTCTCAAAGACAGGTGCGGTGCGCGCGCAGGTGGCGCGCCTACTGAATGCCACGCCGGAAGAAGTGGGTTTTGTGTTCGCCACCACCGAAGGCGAAAACATCGTGGCCAACAACGTTGCGCTGCGCCCCGGGGACAATGTGGTGCTCGACGATCTGCACTACGACGGTGCGCACGTGGTGTATCGCGAGCTTGAGCGACGACGCGGAATCACCATGCGGCTCGTGCGCCACCGCGACGGACGCATCACGCCCGACGACATTGCAGCGCAGGTGGATGGCCGGACCCGAATCGTTTCACTTTCACTCGTGTCGTCGATCAACGGCTGGCTGCATGACGCGCGGGCCATTGCCGATATTGCACACGCGCACGGTGCACTGCTGCACCTCGACGCGATTCAGGCGCTGGGCACATTTCCCGTCGACGTGCGCGCACTCGACACGGACTTCCTCTGCAGCGGAACCTACAAGGGGCTCCTCGGCGGATTCGGTGTTGCGCCTTTTTACATTCGGCGATCTGTCGTCGATCGTATTCCGGCCGATCGATTTGGCATATTTCAGGTCACCAATCAAACGCCCGATTTGCACTTCACGCTCCGCGCCGATGCGCGACGGCACGATTATGCGACCTTGCCGTTCGCCGAGATTCATCAGCTGAGCGCAGGGCTCACGTATCTCGAGACAGTTGGCATCACGCGTATCGAGACGCATCTGGCATCGCTGACGCAGACGCTCCGCAGTGGACTCGCCGCGCAAGGCTTTCGGCTGTTCACGCCGGCGGGCAATCAGTCGCCCATTACGGCGTTTCACTACACGCGCCCGATGGCCGAGATGCGCGACGCATTTGACCGAGCGCGGATCGACCTCACGTTACGCGAAGGACATGTGCGCGTATCGGTGGGGCTGTACAACAACGCGGACGACATCGCGCGCCTGCTCGAGGTGACCCAGCGCCTAGCGTGATGCGGGCGGCGCGCTCGTGTCGGGCGGAGTGGTGGCAACCGAGTCGCGTGCTGTCGGCGCCGCGGTGTCGTGGGTGACCTTTGGTGCGCGCGCCTTTTTCGGCGGTGTGGCAACGGGGGGCTTGGCGATGCTGTCGACCGTGGCCGCGCGTTTCAGCTTGTCGATGTACGGCATCACCGGTGTGAGTACGGTGCGTGTCACGCGTCCAATCGAGTCCGACATCGAGCGCACTGGTCCGCTGGGCTGCGTGCCGCCGTACCAGTAGAGACCATAAATGAAGAGCCCGATCACTAGCACGATGGGCAGCAATCCCCGACGCGATTCTTTCATGCCAATTGGCTGCGCGATCGGAATATCGCGTACGCTCGGCGCTGCGATCGAGGGCGTCTGACTCTTGGCCGGTTGCTTATTCGCCGGTCGTGCCGATGTCGCCTGATTCATGCTCGGCGTACGCCGCGCCGCGCCGATGCCTCGACCATCGAGTGCGCGACGGTACATCTCCGCGGTCTGCGATGGCGTCATCAGGCTGATCGCGTTGGCCAGTTCGTCCGCGAACTCGGCGATGCGTGGAAATCGGTCGGCGGCGTCGGGTGCAAGTGCTTTGTCGAACACCGACTGCAGCGGCACCGGCCATTCGATATCAGTGCGAACCTCGGCCAGGCGACGCGGGCGGCTCGTCAGGCGGAGAATGAGCGAGTCCTTTCCAGATGCGTCGGAGAACGCCTCCTCGCCAGTGAGGGCGATAAACGCCACGAGTGCAAGTGCGTATTCATCGCTCCGCGCATCAAGCGTGTCGCCGGCCAGTTGCTCGGGAGACATGTACTCTGGTGTTCCCACCGCAAAGCCGGTGCGCGTCACGCGTGTCGCGCCCTTGTCCATTGTGCGCGCAATTCCGAAATCGACCAGCTTCACCAGATACGTCCCGTCGGGACGATGAGTGAGCATCAGATTGTCGGGTTTCAGATCGCGATGCAGAATGCCCGCGTCGTGCGCGGCCTGCAGCGCATCCGCGGCCTGCCCGATGATATCGGCGGCGATGTCGGGGTGCAGCGCTTTCTCGCGCTCGAGCGTGGCGTGCAGCGATTCACCTTCGATGAACTCCATCGCCAGATACACCAAACCATCCGGCGTCTCACCAAAATCGAAAATCGACGCAACGTTGGGATGCGATAGCTTGCTCGCGTTCTCCGCTTCGCGAGTAAAGCGCTGCAATGCTTCCGCGTCGTCGACCAGCGCGGGACGCATGACTTTGATCGCGCTCTTGCGCTTCATGCGGATGTGCTCGGCCATGTAGACCTGGCCCATGCCGCCTTCCCCCACTCGCTCGAGGATGCGGTACCGATCAGCGATGATGGAACCGATCAGTGATGGGGTGGAGTCCTGAGTCATGCCGTTACGCGATAGTGAAGTCGGCCACAGGGCCGACTAGGGCTTGGCGAGCGCATCACGCCAGGGTGCGAATTCGTCGTACAGTCGACGAACCAGAGACTCGCTCAGCGTGATTCTCGTCACAGCGCCGCCACGCGACGCGTCGTGGATGAGGAGCTCCATCTTCGGCAGCTTGCCGTCGTCGCGCGGAATGAACGCCGTTGGCGCGATCGTCGCCACGAATCCATTCGACACGGGTTTGCCCGCGCTCACGTGCGCGGGTCCGTTCACCACCGCGGGAATCTGAGCCGAGTTATCGAGCGTGACCGGCGAGCCGTCGCGCAGCAGTTCGACGGCGGTGACATCGCCCTTCTTCAAATCGAAAAGTTTTTCGGGTTCGTACGACGGCCATGGGGTGCGATCAGCGACGACATCGAGCACATACACGGCGCGCCGGCTGCTGACGAGCGACGGCCACGCCCCCCATTTTTCGATCGGATCTACCGCGTCATAGCTGCCACCGCCCGGCTTTGGATGCGCGTCTTTGAACGCGCGCGCCTGTTCGGAACGCCACACAAACATCGGCGTCGGCATAATCGTCGCGCGTACGTCGTTGCTCTTCGTGGTGTGCGCCTTCACATCGATACCGCGTTCAACCATCGCGCGTGCAGCTGCTTCGGGATAGCGCGCGCGGACATTGGCGACAGCGGCAACGCTATCCGCAACGCGCTTTGCTTTTCGCGCCGCGTCTTTCTTCGCCGAGTCGGCTTGCGCTTGCTTGATGCTTTCCGCGGTAGCGGCGGCGCGCGCCCGTAACGCCGACCCGGCCGTGAGTGGTGCGCCGGGCGCCGGCTTGCTTGATGCGGTCGGCGCGGACTGGCCCGCCGACGCTGGTGCCGGCGCGGAGCCGTTCGATGCCGGCGGCGCCGCCGCGGCCGTTGGCGTTGCAGTCGATGGAGCCGACGCGACCGCAACGGCGGGCGCGCTGTCCTTAAGCGTCGAGGCGTCGAGCGACTTCTCGAGCGCGTCGCCGGGCTTTCCGCGGCTCACAAAGTACAAAGTTGCGGCGACCGACACTGTCACCACGCCACCGATGATGAACGGCCAGCGGGCGGGTGGCTTGGGTGGTGTGGCTGCGGTACCGCCCGGCGTCAGCTGCGGTGCGCCGGTGGGTGTACCCACGGTGCTGATCGAGCCGCTGCGCGAGACGATTTCGCGACCTGTCGAAGGCGTGCCCAGGGTGGCGAGTGATCCGCTCGGTGTGCGAAGCCCTTCGAGGTCCGAGTGCGGCGTACGCGCGGCCACGCTCGCCACGCGCACATCGAGCGCGCGACGATAGAGCTCGGCCGTCTGCGTCGGCGTCATGCTGCTGATGGCGCCCGACAACGCGTGCGCAAATTCCGACACCGTGTCGAAACGATCGTTGGGCTCAGGCGCCAACGCGCGATCGAAGATCTCCTGCAACGCATCGGGCCACTCTACATCCTGCTTTGCGTTCTGCAGCGTTTGCGGTCGACTCGTCAGGCGCGCAATCAAGCTCTCCTTCGAAGACTCAGCCGGAAACGCTTGTTTGCCGGTGAGGGCAACGAACGCCACCAGCGCGAGCGAATACTGATCGCTGCGCGCATCGAGTGCGTCACCGGCGAGTTGCTCGGGCGACATGAACTGCGGTGTGCCCACGGCAAAGCCGGTGCGCGTGACTTTCTGATCGCTGCCGTCCATCGTGCGAGCGATACCGAAGTCCACCAGCTTCACCATGTACGTGCCGTCGTTCCGCTTGCCCAACATGATGTTGTCAGGCTTAATGTCGCGGTGCAGCATGTTCATGTCGTGCGCCGCCTGCAGGGCGTCGGCCGCCTGACCGAGAATGTCTGCCGCTACGTCCGGGTGCAGCGCGGACATTTGCAGTTTCGTGGCCAGCGATTCGCCGTCGATGTACTCCATCGCGAGGTACACGACACCATCGTCGGTTTCACCGAAATCGAAGATCGCCGCGATGTTTGGATGCGAGAGCTGGCTGGCGTTCTCCGCCTCGCGCGTGAACCGCTGCAGCGATTCCACTTCATGGACCAGCGCCGGCCGCATGATTTTAATCGCGCTCTTCCGCTTCATGCGCACGTGCTCGGCGAGGTACACCTGACCCATGCCGCCCTCGCCGATGCGCGAGACAATGCGATAGCGCTCGGCGATCACCGTGCCGATCAAGTCGCCGGTTTGACCACCACGCACCAGCCGCGTGCCGTCCTTCGCGCAGAAGTCGACGGTCGCGTCGTATGCCTCACCACATCGCGGGCAAATTTTCGGCTGGGTCACGCGCGGAGTCGGGAATCGGAGGACGTGAAGCGGATCGCACTACGGGGCGGCGATAGCGGGAAAGCGGGCGCGAACGGGAAAAATAGCGTACAGACAGTTACGTTGGAGCATGGCCTCCACACTCAGCTTTCGTATCGGGCGCCTGGTCGCCCTAGCCGCCGCGGTGAGTGCCCCCGTGCTGACCGTCCCCACATCGGCGTTTGCGCAGGGCGGCGCGGCGGGCTGGGCGCGCGCAGGCTCACAGGGTGACTACGTAGTTCGCGATTTTCGCTTCACCACGGGCGAGGTGCTCCCCGAGTTGCGACTGCACTACACGACACTCGGATCGCCGCGCAAAGACGCGCGCGGTGTCGTGCGAAACGCCGTCATGATCCTGCACGGTACGGGCGGCACCGGACGCGGTTTCCTCAGCAATACCTACGCCGGGCTGTTGTTTGGTCCCGGTCAGATTCTCGACAGCACCAAGTTCTTCATCGTGCTTCCGGACGGCATCGGACACGGCGGTTCGAGCAAACCGAGCGACGGGCTGCGCGCCAAGTTCCCGCGCTATACCTACGACGACATGGTCGCGGCGCATCATCGGCTGCTGACTGAGAAGTTGGGCGTCAATCACCTGCGGCTCATCATGGGTACGTCGATGGGGTGCATGCAGGCGTGGGTGTGGGGCGAGGCCTATCCCGACTTCATGGACGGACTAGCGCCCTTCGCCTGCGTTCCCGCGCAAATCGCCGGGCGTAATCGAATGCTGCGCACCATGGCCATGGACGCGATTCGCAACGACCCGACGTACAACGGCGGAAACTACACCGCACAGCCGCCCGGGCTCCGCTCGGCCGAAATGATGCTGTTCGTGATGACCAGCGCTCCGCTCGTGCAGCACAAGCAGGCACCGACGCGCGATGCGGCGGACAGCGTGATCCGGGCCTATCTCGATCGGGGCGTGCGCAACACTGATGCGAACGACTTCCTCTACCAGTTCGATTCGTCGCGCGACTACGATCCCTCACCTCGCATCAACCAGATCAAGGCGCCGGCACTCTACATCAACTCGGCCGACGATCAAGTCAATCCGCCCGAACTGAAACTCGCCGAGTCGTTCGCAGCCAAGATGCCGAAGACGAAGTTCATTCTGTTGCCAATCACGGATGCAACCCGTGGACACGGCACTCACTCGTTGCCGGCTGTGTGGGGCGACTACCTGAAGGAGTTTCTCGCGACGCTTCCCGAGCGGTGAACACGCCGCATGCCCCCGGGTTTGATCGCGCGTCGCTCGGTCAACTGATGTGGCGTTCGCTGCGCCTTCGCTGTCCGCACTGCGGCGGTGGGCACATCTTCGAGAGCTTCTTCAAGCTCAAGGCGCATTGTCCCACGTGCGGTCTGCGTTTGGAGCGCGGTGAGGGCGACTACTTCGTTGGCGCCTATCTGTTCAACCTCATCGCGGTCGAACTGATTCTCTTCTTCTGCGTTTGCGGCTTCGTATACATCACGTGGCCAAACCCGCCGTGGAATATCATCACACCAGTGACGGCCACGCTCGTGTTGGCGGGATGTGTACTTTGTTATCCCTTCGCCAAAATCACCTGGCTGGCGGTCGACATCGCAATCCGGCCGCTTTCGCCCGAAGAACTCAACTGGCACGCCGAGAGTGGCGATGTCGGTGATCGCGAACTTCCGCACCTGTAGAATTCATTGTTGGCGCGCCGATGTCGGCGCGCAGCGGACGCGCCGAAAGAAAAAGCGGCCCGCGAATAAATCGCGGGCCGCTTTGGCAACTGAGTCGCTCGAGGTTACTTCTCGACGACGATCAGGTAGCGCGACGACGCCCAGAACTTGGCCGGATCGATGATCTTGATCGATTCACCGCGGAACGAGCCATCCTTTTCTTTCTTGGCGACATCGATCAGCCCAACGTCGTGGCGCGACACGATGCGATACGGACGATCAGCGCGCGGCAACGGAATCGTGAGTACCTGACGGCGATCGCCGCCAGTGAAGCGCGACTCGTCGATCGAACGCGACGGCACCAGCGTCTTGCCAAGCTTCACGATGAGCAGACCGCGCGAGCCGCCTTCTTCGGTCACCACGCCGTCCGCAATGAGCTGACGCTTCGTGCCGACCACGTAGAACACCTTGTTCTCACGCGTATCCATCGCCTTGACGGTGTCAGTCAGCGTCGCCTTCTCGGCCGTCAGCTGCGCGTTTGCCGTACGAAGCTGCTGCACTTCTTCCTGGAACGCGGCGATTTCCTTCTCGCGCGTGGCCAGGCGAGCGTTCAAGTCGGCGAGCAGCGTAGCGGTTGCCGAGGAGTCGGTGCGCAACGTCTTCATCGTGTCGAGCAGCGCCTTTACTTGCGCCTGACGCGCGGCGAGACGTGAGCGAAGCTGCGAGAGACGATCGAGAATGTCCTTCTTGGCGTCGGCCGCTTCGGTCTTGCCCGACTCGTCGCTCTTCTTGACTGTCACACGCGACGTGAGACCGCGCACCTGACGCAGCTCCGCGTCAACCTGGTCGGCGAACTTGGTGGCTTCGACCACCTGATTCAGCGCGCGATCCTTTTCAGCGGACGCGCTCTGCATCACGGTCTGCAGCGAATCACGGGACGCACTCGCGCTCGCAAGCTCGGCGGCCAGGGAATCGGCGCGGGCCTTCGATTTGGCGTCGGTGCATGCGCCCAGAATGGCGCCGCCGAGCAGGAGGGCGACGGCCAGTCGGGACTGGTGGCGGATATCGGAAACAGTCATGGAAAGTGGGCTAGAGAGAGGAACCCGAAAAACGTACCGGCACGATGTGCTCGGTGAAAGTGAGCTGGATCACGCTTTCTGAAATATTTCTGGTCAGATCGCACAAACTTGTGCCCGACGGAACCAGCTAACGAATCCACCCTCGCCATCTATACACGCGCATCGCCACCCACTCATACCCGATATCCTGAAAGGCGAGCCGTCGATTCTCGGCGAACTGCAACGCGAACAGGGAATAGTCGCGCGCATCCGCTGCATGGCATTCAACCGCAAGACCAACATTTTCAAATGTTGCGCATGCCCGACGCGTATGCGTTGGCGACGTGACGAGGATCACACGTTTCCAGCCGTTGGTTTGCGCGAGGGCCGCGAAGGCGAGTGCCTCGTCGTGGGTGCTGTAGACCTGGTGCACGAAGCGCACGGATAACTCGGGTGCCATGAGGCCAACGAGCGCCCGCTGATCGGCTTCGGAATTCGGCACCGGACTCGATTTCTGGCGCGTGACAACCGAAAGCGCGAGCTCTGACACATGTCGACGCTTTGCCATCGTGACGCCGGTGATGAGGCGGTCCAACGCCTGACCTTTCACGCGTCCTTCGTCGGTGATGGAGCCCGAGAGCACGACCACGGCATCGATCGGGGAGGTCGTCGGCAGATCGGCGCGAACGAACGGCGCCGCCATTCCGCGCACGACTGGCGTGTACATCACGAGCATGAGCACAAACACCATCATGCCGTTCAGCAGCCAGAGTGTCGCACCCATAGCGGTGGGGGCGATGAGCGCGCCGAGCAACAGCGCGGCAAGCTGCGCGATCCATCCAGGTACACCGACGATACTCCAAATGCCGAGCGCGTAGCCCAGCCAGTACGCGCTGACACCCAGGGTCGCTCCACCGGCACGCACAAACCAAAGAGGGGCACGAATGCCGATATCGGCTCCGCGCCCCCGCAACAACAAATCACGTCGGATCATGACGCGTGAGTCGAGTCAAATCTTTTTCACGAGAGGGGCGGAGTCGGACGCCCGCCCGATTGTCAGCGCAGCGTATCGGCGAGCGCGAGCAGGCTGTCACGCAGCGCGTTTCGCGAACCGTCCACGAGTCGCCGCACGCCCTTCCACTGCTTGATCAACGGCGAACGCGACGTCAGCTGCGTTTCAATCACGCGATGCTGTGAGGTGCTCGCATGCACCATGCGGCCGTCGCCCACGTAGATGCCGATGTGCGAGATGCGTTTGCCACGACCAAACGTGAGGAGGTCGCCCGGCTTCAACGCGTCGAGCTTCTTTTCGACCGCCACGCCAACGGTGGCCTGCTGACGCGCTGTGCGCGGCAGCACCACGTCGAGCGCGCTCATCACGTACTTCACCAGACCGCTGCAATCGAGCGCTCGGTTCGGTGCCGTGCCGCCGAGTTTGTAGCGCGTGCCGATTTGTCCGCGCGCCATCGACACAATGCTGTCGCGCATCGCGGTGAGCGACGCGCTGAACGACGCGAGTGGCTTCTTCGTCTCGGTCGCCTCCGACTGGGCCCGCGCACGCGACGCGCCCGCGACAAGCGCGGCAGCGAAGCAAAGCGGCAGGACGAATCGACGCGAAAAGTTCACGAGGCGACGGCGAAAGTGTGGGGCGGCCAGCAACGAAACGATACTCGGCAGGCCAACAAGCTATCCACCAGACGAGCGAGCCGCTACCGCGGCTGTTACATCCGCGGCCAAGGATGTGCGAAGTGTCACCTTTGTGATCAATGCCGCCCATTGAGGGGCAGAAACCCAGCCTCGCCAGCGCCGCGTCAGCGGACTCCGAGGGCCTTGTGCGTCTGCACCGACAGCCGCCACCGAGGATGCGCCAGGCAGTAGGCCACGGCGTCGCGCGTGTTCTGAGCCACCTGCGGACCGTCCATTGGCTGGAGCAGAAAATGGTCGAACTGGAGGCCTTCGAACCGTTCCGGCAAGGCCAGTGGCTGAGGGAAAACCAGTTTGAGCTCGTCGCCGCGGGTCAGCGCCAACGGCGCATTCGCCTTGGGACTGACGCAAATCCAGTCCAGGCCCGCCGGAGCGCTCTGTGTACCGTTCGTCTCAACCGCGATCGCGAACCCTTCAGCATGAAGCGCCGTGACCGCGGCGGCGTCCAATTGCAGCAAGGGCTCGCCGCCCGTGCATACCACGAACGGTTTTACGTCCGCCGGGGCGTTGGCAGGCCAGCGGCTCTTCACGAATGCCGCGAGATCGGCGGCCGACGAGAACTTTCCCCCGTCCGGCCCGACTCCCACAAAGTCGGTGTCGCAGAAGGTGCAGACGGCGACGCTGCGATCGGCTTCGCGCCCCGTCCAGAGGTTGCAACCGCTGAAGCGGCAGAAGACCGCCGGCCGACCCGCTTGCACCCCCTCTCCCTGCAGCGTGTAGAAGCACTCCTTCACCGTGTACGCCATGTCAGTCGCGGTGCGGGGCTTGTGCGGCGTACGCAATCGGATCGTGCACTCCATTCTCCGCGAACCCTTTGAGCCGCAATTGGCAGGCGTCGCAGTGCCCGCAGGCCGTGCCGTCCGACGCCGGGTCGTAGCAGCTGGTCGTCATGGAATAGTCAACGCCGAGCGATTGGCCGAGCGCTACGATTTGCGATTTGCTCAAATGTTGCAGCGGGGCATGAATCACCAGCCGCGAGGTGCCCTCGACGCCGGCGCGGGTGGCAAGATTGGCCATGCGCGCGAACGCCTCGATGTATTCGGGGCGACAGTCGGGATAGCCGGAGTAATCGAGCGCGTTGACGCCGATGAAGATGTCGGTCGAACCGAGGGTCTCGGCCCACGCCAGCGCGAAGGAGAGGAAGATGGTGTTTCGCGCCGGAACATAGGTCACTGGAATCTCGCTGTCGGCGTGCTCGACATCGCGATCTTTCGGAACCGCGACATCGCCCGTGAGCGCACTACCACCCCACTGACGCAAATCGATATCAACGACGACGTGCTTTTCAACCCCGTAGGCAGCTGCCACTCGCCGCGCCGCCTCGATTTCCACGGAATGTCGCTGTCCATAGCGAAACGTCATCGCATGCGGCACGAACCCTTCGCGTTTGGCCACGGCGAGTACGGTGGTCGAGTCGAGACCGCCGGACAGCAGAACTACTGCGGGGCGTGGAGTCGCGGTCGCGCGAGACGGTGTCGGTAAATCAGACATGCGTAAACATAGCCACCTCATGCTCGGGTTCGAGGCGTTGAAGCCGCGCTGCCGCCGTGCGAGCTTGCAGGCGTTGGATTGTTGGTCTGCCGTCTGGTTCTCGCGCCGGTGCACGACCGACCCGACTTCTCCCGCCCCGCTCCCACATGTCCTGGCTGTCTGATCCGAACGCGTGGATTTCGTTGCTCACGCTGTCGGTGCTCGAGGTCGTCCTCGGCATCGACAACATCATCTTCATCAGCATCCTCAGCGGCAAACTGCCGCCGGCGCAACAACCGCGTGCGCGCTCACTGGGATTGGCCGGCGCGTTCATCACGCGCGTGGCGCTCCTCTTGTCAATCACGTGGGTGATGCGCCTGACGGCGCCGCTCTTTTCGCTCTGGAGTCACGACCTGAGCGGTCGAGATTTGATCTTGCTTGTCGGCGGCCTGTTCCTGATTGGCAAGGCAACGATGGAGATCCATCACAAGCTCGAAGGTCCCGACACGAATTCGGAGACGCGCGGCGCAGTGAAGTCGCTCGCTGCCACTGTGGCGCAGATTATGGTTGTCGACATTGTCTTCTCGCTCGACTCGGTGATCACCGCGGTTGGTATGGCGAGCGATGTGTCGATCATGATCACGGCCAATATCATTGCGTTGGCCGTGATGCTCTTCGCCGCCGGACCAATCAGCGCATTTGTTGATCGACATCCGAGCATCAAGATGCTGGCCTTGTCGTTCCTCGTGCTGATCGGTACGAACCTCGTAGCCGAGGGAATGGGCCAACACATCAGCAAAGGCTACACATACGTGGCGATGGCGTTTTCCGTACTCGTGGAAATGCTGAACATTCGCGTGCGGGCCAAACAGGCCGCCGTGCAATTGCGCGGCCCGCACATGCCCGATGATTCGCCGTCACCGTCACCGTCGCCGTCATCGTTACCGTCATCGTTACCGTAACAGCGACACCGTTCGAGGAGGCCGCAGATGGGCAAGCTGTTGCAGGTGTATGAGCACGAATCGATCGCGGTCACGTTCGATGCACGCCGCTGCTACCACGCCGCGGAGTGCATTCGGCACCTGCCCGCGGTGTTCGATTCGTCGGCGCGCCCGTGGGTCCGTCCCGAGCGCGCCGATGCCGACGCAATCATTGCCGCGGTGCATCGTTGTCCCAGTGGTGCCCTGCGCGTGACGCGCGATGGCGAGCCCGTTGAGATTTCCGACGAGACACTCACGGTGAAGGCGAGCCGCAACGGTCCGCTCGTCGTACGCGGGCCCGTCCGGCTCGTGCGAGACGATGGTACCGAGCTTGTCGAAGGCCGTCGCGTGTCGCTCTGCCGCTGCGGCGAATCACGCCGAAAGCCCCTCTGTGACGGGACTCACCGAACCTGCGGATTCCGCGACCCATAAGGGCGTCCTCATTTCAGGACGGTTCGGCAAACCTCTCTCGTTCCTCTGTTCGTAAGTTGTTGTCGATTAAGCATTTGATTCGCTGATATCGCTGGCGCGGCCGTTGCGATAGAGACGGGTGTCCCTCTACTGGAGAGCACCATGCGTAGTCTCGTTCGAGTCGCAGCTATCGTGACGTTCGTCGTGCCGGCTGCTGTTGCACACGCGCAAGCGGTTGGCGGAGCGTCGTTGACGCCGTACGCGGGGTATTTGGTAACGGGCAACTGGTATGACGGCCCGTTGGGAACCAACCTGCATACCAGCAACTCGCCGATGCTCGGAGTGCAGGGCTCGGTGGGGCTCGCCAAGTCCATCGCCCTCGTCGGTAACCTCGGTTACGCGAACGGCGATTTGCAGGTAGGGTTGCCGATTATCGGTGGTGTCAACGTCGGGAAGGCGGAAACGTGGATGTACGACGCTGGCGTTGAGATAGGCGGCTTGTCGGGGCGGCGTAGCGGCGTTGCGCCATTCGTGCAGGGCGGCATCGGTGGCATGACGAGCAACATCAGCAATAGTCTGCTCGACGTGCACGCCACCAACCTCGCCTACACGGCCGCACTGGGTGTAGACGTGGGCGTCGCGAGGGGCTTTGCCGTTCGCGTACAAGCGAAGGACTGGATGGGTCGATTCGACTCGCAGGATGCGATCGGTTTTCGCGTGAACGGGAATTTCACGCACAACTTTGCACTGTCGGCCGGCGTGCGTTTGGGCTTCTAAGGGCCTTCGCAGCGGTTAGTTTCGAGTTCGGTTGACAGCGTCGTCTTTACCGGAGCGTGTTGGTGCCGAACTCACTGCTGAATGGTCACCGTGTTGCCGACTCGGCCCGCGTTGTCGCGCGATCACCACTGATGTCGATCGCGCGACAGCTCGCGCTGGCGGCGCTGGCGTTTTCGACGCTCGGAGCTGCCCGCGCGCTCGCGCAGCAGGGCGGTCCGCCGCGTGACAGCATCATTCGCCCGTCCGTCGGCATCGATCCGCTGCGAGGCGAGCGCGACAAGCTCTCGTCGCTCAGTGCCGCGGCGCGGACGCAGCAAGACCAGTTTGAGCGCAATCACCGACAGGGTTTGCGCTTCTACAACGGCGGCGCCGACGCACGCTGCGAAGTGGACCTCGGTGGCAACCTTTGCTACTGGAACAACAACGGCGACGTGCCACCGCCGGATGAGCGCAACGACGCGAAGCTGGAACGTCTGGAGTTGCTCGAAACGCTGAAGAAGGCGCAGGCGGCCGATCCGAAGGACGACTGGGTGAGCGGTATGCGCGTGCGTTATGCGCTCGAAGCAAATCAGCTCGATACGGCAGCGATCGCCGCCGCTGACTGTCAGGGCACTGCGTGGTGGTGTGATGCCTTGACGGGATTGGCCCTGCATAGCGCCAATCGCCATGAGGCTGCAACCAAAGCCTTCGCGCGGGCGCTCGAGCGTATGCCCGTTGCCCAGCGCTGCGAATGGACCGATTTGACGTGGTGGCTCGAGTCGAACACACTCACGACCTACAAAGCAATTCCCTGCGCCGACCGCGGCGCCGAGAATGCGCGCATTCTGCGGTTGGCGCAGCCGCTTTGGATGTTGCCCTCGAACGACATGACCAACGAGTTGTACTCGCGTTGGACGATTTCGCGCGTGCACTCGCTCGGGCGCATTCCGTACGACATGAATTTCGGGCGCAACATTCTCGAGTCGCAGGTGCGCTACGGCTGGCCCACCGCGTGGTCGGTGCAGAATGGAGGCGCGGCTGATCCGCGGCCACCGCAAGTGATTGGCCATGAGCCAACACCCAGTTTCAACTTCATGGCGGTGCCCGCGGCGATCGCCAAACCCATTGGTGCGACCGACAACGATTGGTCGTTGCGCAGCGCCAAGGCAAAGATGCGATACAGTCCGCGCTTTGCCGGTGGGTTTGGTGTGCTACCGCATCAGGTGGCGCGCTTCCGTCGTGGTGACAGCACGCTCGTGGCCGGAGGCTATCGACTGATTCGCGATTTGGAGATGGGGCGCGCGCCGTACACAGCGGCTGTCACGCTCGACGGCTTTGACGGCACTGCGCCACGACAGGTCAAGAAGGATTCGGCGAACGCCGCGGGTGCGCTGCTCGTGACGATGCACGATTCGCCAATGCTGGCGAGTATCGAGGTGCTGACGCCGGCCTCGCGCCGCGCCGCGCGCTATCGCACGACGGTGGACCCGCTCCCCAAGGCGGCTCGACTCTCCGACTATCTCGTGCTGACACGCGGCGATCCGAGTGGAACACCGTCGCTGGAGAAGTTGGCAAACAACGCCTACGGATCGCTCGACATTGAAGGCGGCACCACGATCGGACTCTATTGGGAGGTCTATCGTCCGGTGTCGGTGAATGCACCGCTGTCCGTTTCAATTCGGGCCACTCGCATCGGCGCCAGCTTCTTCCAAAAGCTCGGATCGTCAATCGGTTTGTCCAAGGCCGTGACGCCCGTGTCGATCAAGTTTGCGGACAACGGGCGCGGCGATGGTGGAAGCGGACGCAGCATCACGCTCAACTTTCCGCAGGTACCTGACGGCGAGTATCAGCTCACGTTGTTGGTGAGCGGTGCGGGTCAGACTGACAGTACCACGCAGCGAATTCGCGTGCGCGCAGGCAAGTAGCGCGTCGAACGGCAATCGGTGACGGGAATTCTCCGTCGCCCAACACCTCATAAGCAGGAAGGCGCGAAGCAAGCTCGCTTCGCGCCTTTCGCATATCGGGGAGAGTGCGTGGTTACTGCTTGGCGCCCTTCACAATGATCATGCCAACCGGCGTGCCATAGTCGTCGTTGCCAACGGGCAGATTTGGTGGGGCAATCCACTTGCCACCATCCGCCCGCACGGTCACGCGATGGACACCGGGCGCGAGCTTGAGCTCAGCACGCCAACGACCGTTCCGCAAACGCGTCATTTGCGTCACGGTCCACTGCGTTGCATCGCCCATGAGCTCCACCGACTCCGCTTTAGGTGCGTCGATAAGCAGCATGACGCGCAGGGTATCGGCGGGCGCGTTGGCCACGGCGTCGACGTTCGTCGCCGCGGTGACGGTCGCCGAATCGATGGAGCCAATGGTGCGCGTTTCGAAGGACAAAATGCCGCTTGGCGTATCGTCGTGATGACCGAAGAACGGCAGCCGGTCGAATCGCACGCCGAGCGCAATGACTGGCGCAAAGCTGCGATTGCGTCCCGGTCCGAGATCATCACGAAGCGCGGTGGTACCGACCGAAGCATTGTTCGTGGCGGCCGCACCCATGACGCTGAACCACTGCGTGATGGGCTGCACGACTGCGATCGACGCGATGGTGGGCGCCACGCGCGGTTTCGGCGCGAGCGCATCGCTGCTGATCCAGGTAGCCAGCGGCGACGTGACCGAGACGAGCCACATAGCCGGGCCGGTAGCGAAGTCCATCGACGCGATGCCGGTGGCGATGTCGCGGCGCTGCAGGGAACGCGTGATGCGCGTGGTGAGCAAGCGCGAAACGTTTTGCGCCGGAATCGTCGGCGCGTTGCCGGCTTCTCCAAATGTCACGGTTTGTGTCGTGACGCGTGAAGCCCGCTCGAGCGACATGCCGAAGGCAAACTCGACTCCGGAAATTCGCGTGAGCACGCCAGCCTCCGCGCGGCTGATCGAACCGACGTCGACGCGACGAGAGACCGTGGTGTCGACGCGCACGCCATCGAAGCCAGTACCGGCCGCTGGCGAAAGTCCGAGCGAGTGCCCCGTCAGGTCACCCGTGGCGTTGACATAGCCATAGCTCGCTGCCGTGTAGACCTGCGCGTGATTGAATCGCGCGCGAGCGCGCAACGCGAGCAACCCTTCCGATGCACTGTTGGTCGCCACCGCGTCGCGCGTTCTGACGTTACCGCTCGCGATCGCACTGAAGCGTACGTTGCGGAAACGTCCAATCGGCTGCGTGGCGCCGAGCCACACATCGCTGCGCTGCGTAATCGGCGATCCACCGTCGACCGATGACGCGAGTCCAAGCACGGACAGCGTTGGCAACGTGGTTGCCGCGCCAATGGCGGAGGCGGGGGCAACCGGCGCCTCACCAGCGCGCTGCGCGGCGGCCGAAGACACGAACGGAGAAGCGAGCCCCGTGATGAGTGCACCGACGGTAGCGCGCACTTTCATCCCTGTTGCGGCGCACAGCACAGCCGATCCGCGGCTCGGTGCAGAGCGGCGGCACGACGCGCGAAGAATTCGGCGGGCGTGCGTCACGGCGTAGGGGGGCGAGTCGGTTTGCGATCCGTCGTCGCAGGCGCAGACGGCGGCAGAGCTCCAGAACCCGTTCCTCGAAGGTAGCGATTGAGCGCGTCGACGGCCATCCCCGGGCCGCGCACGGAATTCTTGGCCACGGTGGCCTGCAACCCGTTCAACGCGTCGTCGGAGCGCGGCATGCGCGCAATCGAGGTGACCGCGTCGCGCGCCGTGTTCTGCGGAACGCCGCGAGACACGATGTCGGTCAAAACGACCAGCGGCAAAACGACCGAACCGGTGGGTCGCGCCGCGCGCAGATCCGCCAGCGCTTTGACATCGACGCCGGCGCGAAGCGCACGGGCACCCGCGTCGAGCTCGTCGACGGGCGATTTATCGCCCAGTGCATCGCGGGCAATCAGCAACGCCGTAGCGTGCATGCGCACGACCTTGAGGATCTCGGCGCCACTGCGCCGCCGGGCCGCGCCCTCGAGTGCCCGGTCGATGAGCGGCCCAACGGGAATACCCTGTTCGATGGCGCTGTCCAGTAAACCACGCAGCCCAACCGCGGTCGCACTGTCAAAGCGCGTCGCGTCGAACTTGACCGGTGGCTGCGCGACAACTTGAGCCGTCGCCGAGTCGTCGTACGCCATGAGGCGCACGTCTCGCGGGAGCGTGCCCGTTGTCAGCGTTAACAGCTGACCCGCCAGCGACAACGCGATGAGCGGTGATGTCACTTCGGCAGGCCTTCAATGACGACGGCATTGGCTGGGCCGAGTCCGTCATCCGGCACCTGCGGAGCCATTGGGTCGACAAGCCACCGCTTACCGTCGACGACAAACGCGTACACGTGTCGCCCGGGCGCCAACGGGACTTTGGTGGTCCATGAGCCGTTGGCCGACTGCTGCGCCATGGGATTGGCCGCTTCGTTCCAGTCGTTAAAATCGCCAACCAGCGCGACTTCGCGCGCGTCCGTCGGCAGGCGAACCTCGAACCGCACCGCATCGCCGGCGACCGGCGTCACGGTGCCTTGGAGCAGCTCTGGCACAGTCGTCGGTGCGGCCGGGCCGGATTTCTCCAACGCGCGCCACGGCCGAGCGACAACTACCAACAGCGCCGCCGCCGCCGCCGCACCCCACCACCACTGCGGGCGTACCGATGTTGTCAGACCGCGGCGCGACATGTGCATGCTCTCCGCCAGCACATTGCGCACGCAGCGATCGACCTGAGCCGAGTCGGGGGTCGGCGTCTGCTCATAGAGCGCAGCCAACCGCCCGGCGATCTCGCGATCGTCGTCGTCGATGGGGAAGGGGATCACGTCACGCTCAGTCATCGATCGGGCCTAACATACCTCGCAGACGCTCAACGCCACGCTTTACGCGCATTTTTAACGCGGACTCCCCCACACCGGTCATGGCCGACATCTCGGTGTACTCGAGGCCTTCAGCGTATTTGAGCAACAGGGCTTCTCGTTGATTCGGATCCAGCTGTGTCAGCGCCCGGGCGAGCGCCGCGTCTTCCACGCCGAGTGACAGACCGCTGGCAGGCGCGGCGGCCGTATCGAGCGCCACCTCGTCCTGCACAAAACGCCGAGTGCGCCGGCCACGTGACGTCAGCGCGTTTCGACACTGGTTGGTGAGAATGCGAAAGAGCCAGCCGCGAAACTGATCGCGTTCGTCGTACCGCCCGATCGCGAGGTACGCGCGCAGGTAGGTCTCCTGAACGACGTCTTCCGCATCTGCCCGTTCCCCCAGCATGTGATACGCAAATCGCCAGCACGCCTCGTAGTAGCGCGAGACCAAGGTGCCGAAGGCATCCGGATCCCCGGCGCGGGTCCGAGCAATCAGCTCCGCGTCAGTCATCAAGGGGACAACACTGCAGGCGCAACAGGCGTCACCAAAAGGGGTCAGGACTTTACGGCAGCGTACATCGTCATCAGGAAAACGGCAGCAGCGAGGGCGACGCCGAGGTTGTTAACCCCCCCAACCCGGGCCAGCCAACTGCGTTCCTCGTCGATCGGGGCGCCTTGGGCGGCGGCGATTTGGGCCGCCACGCGCGCTCGACGAAACAGCAGCCAGTTCGCGACACCTCCCGCGGCAATGATCGCGCTCAAGCCGACGCCGGCCTGAGTCAGCGCGAGCCAACTGTTTTCCGGCTTCTGCAGTTCGGCCATCGTCATTTGGGTGTCCGCGTTGGTCAACAGCCGAAAGACGAGGGTGGGGACGAGCATGAACGCGAAGGCCGCGAGGTACAGCTTGCGATAGATGAACCACGCCGACTGAAACAGCGCCGCACCCCAGTTCCAGGTGGGAGTGAACGAGGGGTCGAGCCGAAATTGCCGGAACTTGCGCGCGTATGTGGGCCAACGCGGACCGATGAACGCCGCGAGTCGTTCGTCGGTGAGCGGATCATCGAGCTGTTGCTGCTTGCGCGCCCACGAGGGAAGCGACGGCTCCGGCGGATTGGGCAGTTGATCGCTCACGCGACGATTCCTCGCGACGACGCGCGTGAGCGCGGCTGCTGTTGCGACAAGCAGTGCAGCGTGCCTAACCCCCACACGAGATCAACGCTGTGAATACCCACGATCTGTCGATCAGGCATCAGCTCGGCCAACGTATTGAGCGCAATGCGATCGTTCGGATCGTTGAAGGTGGGCACAATGACCACGCCGTTGGCGATGTAGAAGTTGGCGTAGCTCGCCGGCAGTCGCGTGCCGTCCATGATGACCGGTCGCGGATACGGAAGCGTCACCACGCGCAACGCGTTGCCGTCGGCGTCACGCGCGGCGCGCAGCCGTTCGAGATTATCGAGCGATCGCGCGTGGTTTTCGTCGTCAACGTTGGTTTCGTGCGCGAGCACCACCACGCCGGGGGCGACGAAGCGCGCGATGTCGTCAACGTGACCGTGCGTATCGTCGCCGACGCAGCCGTCGCCGAGCCAAATAGTGTGGGTGATGCCGAGATAGTCGTGGAAGGCGCGTTCGTAGTCGGCCCGCGTGAAGCCCGGATTGCGAATCTGCGTGTCGCTCAGCAACCACTCTTCGGTCACCAGCATGGTTCCGCGTCCGTCCGTCTCGATGCCCCCGCCTTCGAGCACGAGTTGCTGCCCATTGTCCGCGCGACGCGCGTCAACGCGATCGAGCTGCGTGATGCGCGCCACGGCTTCCGGTACCTGCGCGTCGAGCGAGTAGTTGTCGTACTTGGCCCACGCGTTGAAGCCCCAGTGCACGAGTGCAACCGAGCCGTCCGCGCGATGCACGCCGGTGGGGCCGGAGTCGCGTAACCAGACGCGATCGGTGGGTTGCAGATGCAGGCGATATGTCGCCGGATCCACGTCATGCAACGTCAGGGCCTGACGCGCATCCTCTCGCACGGCGTCGCTGTGGCAGAGAATCTCCACGCGTTCGAACGGGGCGAGAGCGCGCACGATTTCCGCGTACACCCAGGGGATGGGCGCGAGCTTGCCCGGCCAGTCAGGCTCGTGATGCGGCCACGAGATCCACGTAGCGTCGTGCGGCTCCCATTCTGCAGGCATGCGGACCATTGGCGCCGCGGCAGACGCGAGAGTCACGAATTGCCCAGCCAACGCTGCGTGATCGGCCCGTACGCGTCGACGCGGCGATCACGCAGGAACGGCCAGTTGCGACGCGTATCCTCGATGAGGGCGAGATCACAACTCGCCGTGAGAATGGCTGGCGTCGTACCGGCTTGAGCGAGAAACCGACCGAACGGATCGCTGATGAACGAATGACCAAAGAACTCGAGTCCGTCTGTGCCCGCTTCGGCTTCGAAGCCAACGCGATTGGGCGCGGCGACGAAGACACCGTTGGCGATGGCGTGCGCGCGCTGGGCGGTACGCCACGCGTCGACCTGCGCGTCGCCGAACACGGCCTTCTCGCTTGGGTGCCACGCAATGGCCGTTGGATAAAACAAAATCTGCGCACCCAACAGCGAGGTGATACGGGCGCCCTCAGGATACCACTGATCCCAGCAAATGAGCACGCCGATGTCGGCGTACTTGGTGCGCCAGACCCGAAAGCCGTTGATGCCGGGGTGACGATCCTGACGCAGGTCTGGGCCGACGTCTCCCGGTGCGAAATAGTACTTCTCCTCGAACAGCGGATCGTGCGGAATGTGCATCTTCCGGTACGTGCCGAGGATGGCACCATCAGCATCGATGACCGTGGCCGAATTGCGATACAGACCCGGGGCCTGTTTCTCGTAAAACGGGACGACGATCACAACGGCCAACTCTTTCGCGAGCGCCTGCATGGTGGTCACCACCGGCCCGTCGATTGGCTCTGCGATATCGAACCGGTCAGCGCGAATGACTTTGCAGAAGTACGGCGCGTTGAAGAGTTCTTGCAGGCAGATAATCTGCGCGCCCTGCGAGGCGGCCTCGCGCACGCGCTGCACGGCACGCGCGAGATTGTCGGCGAGGTTGTCGGACGCGGTCTCCTGAATGAGACCGATGGTCACGGTGCGCGTGGGCGCCGGAGTCTTGGGAGCGGACGATGACATGCCGAAAGGTCATCAGTTCGCAAGGCGGACACAATGACCGCGCGACCCAATGCCAAAACGGATTGGACGGAACTATTTCGCGCGCTTGATGGTGCCGCGCCGTCGCTCAGCCGGCGCCTCGAGAATCGGCGTCAGATAGGCCAGCAACACGCGCTTGGTGTCATCGATCAACGGCTTCTTGTCGGCCGCCGCCGCTCGAGCGCGGCGGGCGAGGAGTGCTTGCCCAATCGTGGCGGCAATTAACGCGGCACGGCGCCGGTCGCGCGTGCTCAGTTTGGGATTGCGGGTGGCAAACTGTACGTCGAGGCGATCGACAAACGAATCGAAGAGTTGCGCGCGCAAACGCGCCGGTGCGGAACGTGTGTCGTCGGCGGGGCCATCGTGCGACGCGAAGACGCGCCGGAAGGCCGGATTGCGATCGTGAAATTCGGCGAGCGATTTCACGATCCGATCGATCACGCGTTCGAGTGGCAACGCGGTGGCCTCCATCGGGAAGGCCCGCTCATGAATGGCGCGCATTTCATCGGCGTAGCGCAGAGCCAATGCCGCCAACACCGCGTCGCGATTGGGAAAGAACTGATAGAGCGAACCTTTCGCGGTGCGCGCGCGCAGCGCGATGGCTTCGGCCGTTGCGGCTTCGATGCCGGATTCCGCGATGACGGCGGCGGCCGCATCGAGCAGCAGTTCGACCCGCTTCTGTCCACGCGACTGCCGTGGCCGGCGACGGAACGCGTCGTCGGCCTCATGCTCTCCGGTGGTCGAGACAGCCGGTAGTGCGGAAGATTCGTGGCCTTCCGCAAGCTTGGTACGCGTGCGCGGTCGCGGCGCGCGGGGTTCGTTCATCTGGCGGGGAGAGGACCCGGGTAAGCTACGCCAAAATCACGCGGGACGGCGATCGATCAGCACGGCAACGACGTCCATGACGTTGGTGCCCGTGGGTCCCGTTCGCAGCAACGCATTGGCAGCGTCGAGCGAGAACCAGGAGCGACCGGTGGCCAGATCACGGTCGGGTTGGCGATTGCCGTTGCGCCGCGCGAGCATCGGCACGGCACAGTCGACGATGGCGCCGGCCGCGTCGGTTGGGCCATCGCGACCATCAGTGCCTGCGGCGAGCACCGTAATGCGCCACCCGAAATTGTCTGGGTCGCGGCTCAGGCTCTCCAATCGCAGTGCTGCCGCGAGTGCAAGCGCCTGCATCCGTCCCCCGCGTTGCGGTTCGTCGAGTGCGACCTCGTCCAGCGCTGGCTCATCGTCGGTGCCAGTCAGCGCGAGCTCGGTGGCGGCGCGCAAGTCAACAACCGGCTCGCCACCGGCAACCCAGATCGACGATTCGTTGCGCGGGAGGGCGCGCGCCGCGTGCAAGGCTCGTCGCGCCAGCTCGTCGCCGAGCTGCGCCGCGTCGCCCGCGAGCGGCGTATCGTCTACGATCACGTGTGTGAATCCGGAAGCACGAGCCGCATCGGCGAGTGCGTGGACGGCATCGCGATTGCGCGCCACGAAGCGATAGCTGACGCGCTGAAACGCCTCGTGTGTTGGTGCCGGAACTGCCGGCGGCGCTCCGCTGCCAAGCAGTCCGAAGAAATGCGCCATTTCGCGCTCGAGATGAGCGCGCAATCCGTGCGCGTCGAAGAGCGACAGAAACGCTGCATCGTCGAGCGGCTCGGGGCTGCACGGGCCAGAGCCAATCGTTGCCGGGTCATCGCCGATTACGTCGGAGATGGCAAACACGGCGATGTGTCGCGCACCCCGATGATGCAGCGCCGTAGCGAGACGACCGGCACCCCAACGCAGCACGCGTCGACGAATCGCGTTCATTTCGTGAATCGCGAGCCCCGATTCGAGCAGCGTGTCGGCGAGATTGGCGAGATGCGCCTGCGCGCGCGCCGCGTCACCAACCTGCTGAGCGAGTGCGGCGGTCGGCGCAGCGGCGAGGGAGGTGGTGCCGCCCGACACCAGCACAATGACCGTGTCGCCGGCGTCAACGCCGGTCACGGCGTCGTCGAGCGCGTCGGCTGCGGCAAGGGAATTCGGTCCCGGCACCGGATGGTCGCCGATGTGCGTGGCGATGGTCGCCGGAATGTGTCGCGCCAGCAACGCGTCTGCGGCATGCGAGGTGATGATCAAGCCGCCATCGACGGATTGGCCTCGCAACGCGATCGCATTGCACGCCCCCGCGCACATCGCATTGGCCGCCTTGCCCAGCGCAATGATGTGCACCGCTTGCTGCGGTCGATGCGCTTCGAGCCACGTGGCGATGGCGTCTCGTGTGCGCACAAACGGCGCCGCGCCCTCGACCGCAGCGCGATGAAGCGCGGCAGCGAGGGCGCGGGTATTCGTGGTGGGATCAACCATCGAGCAAGCGAGTGAACTACGTCGCGCGAATGCGCGCTACTTGCTGCCCGACGCTTGAGTGATCGCTGCGCCAAGTTCCGTGTACGCGTCTTCCGCGGCCTGCTTAAACGGAATGGCCATGTACGAGATCTTGCCCTTCGGGTCGATCACGTAGAGGTAGCGCTTATGGAAACCAGAGCCCGCGCTGGCACCATATGCCACACCAACCGCGCGATCGACGTCGGCGCCAAAGTGGAACTGAAAGCCGTCATCCTTGGCCCACGAGGTCAGCGCTGAATCGGGATCGACGCTGATGCCGACGAGCGTGATTTTCTTGCCGCCCTTAAAGAGGTCGGCGTAGCGATCGCGATACGCGTGCATTTGCATCGTGCATCCCGACGTGCGCGCCTTCGGGAAGAAGGCGAGAATGACCGTTTCGCCGCGATGCTCGGAAAGCTTGAACGGCTTGGCGGTGACGCCGGCGCTGGTGACCGACGTTACGGTGAAGTCGGGGGCCATGTCGCCGACTTTGAGCGACGGACCGGCGGCGGCGGGTGCGGCCTGGGCCGACGCAACGGTGGCTCCAACGGCAACGGCGGCAGCGACAGCAAAGGCCTGACGCAACGAGCGCGTGAACAGAGACATGCACTACTCCTAGGGAGGGCTGGGAAGGCGGCGGGTGTTCAACGACCCGCTAGACGATAATCGGCGGCGGGGCACCGGAACAGGACAGCCGTATGAATTAACGGTGGCGCAAGGAAAGACGTTGCATCCTTCTCAAGTAATCCACCGTCTGTCCCCTCAGTTCATCCGCCGACTGATGTTCGAAAATCTCTCGCTTGGCCACCTGCTGGTGGTGCTCGTCATCTTCGTTTTGCTCTTCGGCGCGAAGCGCATCCCCGAGATTGCGGGCTCGCTCGGACAGGGCATCAACGAATTCAAGAAAACGATGAGTGGGGCCGACCCGTCGCCCAACATCCCTTCGTCACCGCGCGATTCAGTGCCGCGCCCTGCGGCAACCTCGCCAGTGTCGACGACGGACGACGCCGCGCGCGAGCCAAAGCGCTTGCTCTAGTCGACCGTCCGCGATTACTCGAGCGGACGCAACAGTGCGCGACCACCGGGTGTTGACAGGAGCGAGCGCAAATCGGGTTCAGCACGTGTGTCGCCCACTCGACTGCCCGGCGTGCGGTGCAAATACGGCATGCCGAGGGCGAGCGTCGTTCGCAGAAACTGCTCGCTGATGTCGAGATTGCCGCGCAGAGCATACAGGCGCGCCAGACTCAACGCCGCGTCCCACCGCTTGCCACGTTGCGCGTCATCGCGCGCAATTCGCTCGGCGGCCATGGTTGCGCTGTCGTGGTGCAGTTCGAATGACACGAGCATGCGCGCATAGCGAGCGCGTCGCGCAACGTCGGTGTCACGATCTTGCTCGAGCG
Organism: uncultured Gemmatimonadaceae bacterium; assembly: GCA_966096095.1. GTDB lineage: Bacteria > Gemmatimonadota > Gemmatimonadetes > Gemmatimonadales > Gemmatimonadaceae > Gemmatimonas. The sequence continues at coordinate 431,313 of CBHTUR010000001.1, forward strand.
CGGCGAGCAGCGAATCGGCGCGCCCCGTGTTATGCGCTCCACGTTCGGCCAATGCGACATTCAGCCGCAACGCCGGCAGCGCTTTGCCCGCTGCAACGCGCGGTGCTGCTTCCTGGGCGGCGCGGCGATACCACACGACCGCAAGCGAGTCGTGGCCAGCCATCCGTGCGATGTCGCCTGAGAGAAGCAGGGCCGCCACACGATCGTCTGGCGAAACAACGCGCGCGGTATTGATGAACGCGCTCCAGCGCATCGAGTCGCCGAGCGCGGCAGCAATCGGATAGCCAATGCTGCCGAGGAGCGGCGGGGCGACGCCGAGCGACGTTTCGACTGTTCGCAGCGCGAGCGAATCGCTGCCGGTGAGGTAGTGCGCCTCGGCGCGCATGGCGATCGTGACCTCGGCGCCCATGGGCGCGCCGGCGACTGTATCGATGCGTGATCCAAGTCGATCGAGTGCGGCCAAGGCTTCACGAGGGTGGCCGGCACCGATCGCGGCCATCGCCATGACGGTAGCCGACGTCTGTCCCGCGGCCAGCGCGCTGCGCGCGGCAATCAACGCACCGCCCGGATCGGTCGCGATGCGATTAAGGATTGTGAGATCGGCGCGCTCGGTACGCGCGGTCGCCAACGAGTCTTCGCGTTGCGTATTCGTGTTCGCTGCGACCTGAGCGCTGTCGTCGGGTGCCGGGGCAAGTGGTACTTGCTGACGCACGACGCTGGCAATGCCGAATGCGGAGAGCAGCACCATCGCCGCCGACGCCGCGAAGACGATCTGCGTGCGCCGACTCGTTTGCGGTGTGACCGGTTGGTCGCGATGTGACGCACGAGCGCCTGCTCTGTTGGCGTCCCGCGACTGCAGGCGGCTTCCTGCGGAGGGTGTGCGATCTCGCTTGGTGGCGGCCGTGCGAACAGCGATCGCCGCGAGCGGTGTGAGTCGCGTGGTGAATGGCGGCGATTCAGGCTCGCTTGCCTCATCGAACGTGGACTCGCGCGACGAATCATCGAGCGTCGTCGGAGCGTCGAGCGCCCGCGCTATACGCATCGGATCAGAGAGGCGCTGCCCCGGATCCTTCGCCAGCAGACGTGCGATGAGCGCGATGAATTCGGGCGGCACGTCGGGCCGCAGCGCTGCGAGCGACGGAACTGCTTCCGTGGCGTGGCCAACCAACACGCCGCCGCGCGTGCTTGAAACAAACGGCGGCCGTCCGGCGAGCATTTCGAACGCGGTGACTCCAAGCGCATACCAATCGGCGCGCGCATCGCTCGGCTCACCACGCGCCATCTCTGGCGCGAAGTACGCAGGTGCGCCGATGGGCAAGCCGATCCGTGCGAGCGAATCGATGGGCTGCGCTGAAGCGAGGATAAGTGCCTGCGCGACGCCGACGTCGGTGAGCACGGCACCCGCGCTGGTCAGCGCGATGTGTTCGGGGCGGAGATCGCGGTGCGCGATGCCTTGCGCGTGCGTGTAGGCCAGCGCATCGACGACGTCGCGCAGGATCGGTCGCGCGTCATCGAGCAATAGTGGCCCCGTGGCCAGCCGTGCGCGCAACGACTCGCCTGCGACGAGCGGAGTAGTGTAGAACGGCACGCCATCGAGCAGACCGCACTCGAGCACGGCCGACACGCGTGGGTGTGTGAGCGTGGTGGCGCGCAAGAACTCCCGACGAAAACCGCCGAGGTCGACGCCGCTAATGAGGGCGGGAGAGAGGACCTTGAGCAGCACCGACTGCCGCGTTGCGCCATCGAACGCGAGATATACGTCGATCAACTCTTCGCCACCCAACGGGCGCACGATGCGATAGCGCTCGCCGAGCGCGTCTTGCAATCGAGATGGGAGAGTCTGAACGAAGCGCGGGGTCGTCACAACGAAAGTCGGTGATCGGCAGATGCGAAGGTGAGAAAAGGCGACGATGCTCGCGCGACATCAGCGCGGATGGGCAGACGCTACGGAGCGCGGGGTTATTCACTCCGCCGCACGAATCCGAACGCCGAACCCGCTAGACGATTACCCGTAACGCCCCGGCGCGAGTGCGCACCGTCACCACACGACCGGTGGTGCGATAGAGTTCGCCATCGGCCTGATAGTACACCCGCTCGGGGAATTCGAGCGTGAACTCTGATTGACGCGTCGTGATCACTGAAGGATGCGGGATGTGTCGACCTCGAAGCGCGAGCGCAAAGAGCTTCGCGCGCTCAATGGGTGAGATGTCGCGAATCGCTACGAGGTCGAGTGAACCATTGTTCATGTTGGCGGCGGGAGCGATGCGAAATGCGCCGCCGAACCATTGTCCGTTCGCAAAGACCACGGTCATCCAGGGTTGCGTTTCAAGCAATGCCGAAGAGTCGTCATCCCAACGCAATTGCGCGGCGAGTCCGCGATAGGCGAACAACCGTCGCAGGGCCACGCTCACGTAGCGCGCCGTGCCGCGCAGCGGCAACCGCTGTGGTGCCGACATTTGTTGCAGCACATCGACATCGAATCCGACGCCGGCCGAGTTGATGAAGGGGTTGCCATCGAACTCACCGACGTCGATCGCGCGAACGGCGCCATCGGCGATACGTCGCGACATCGCGAGATAGTCGTGCGCCGGCCAGCCGAGCGATTTGACGGTGTCGTTGCCGGTGCCAGCGGCCAACACCGCGAGCGGTGTGTCGCCACCGACGGCCAGCAGTCCGCGCGCGGCGTTCGAGACAGAGCCGTCACCACCAAGCACCACGAGGGCGCGTGCCCCCGCGCGCGCGGCCTCGCTGGCGAGTCGGATTTCATCGCGCGGGGCCAGCGATTCCATCAGCGTCACCGGACCGACGGTGCGGAGCGCGGCGTAGGCGCGTTCAACGCGCTCGCGGGCGTGACCGGAGCCGGCGGCGGGGTTGAAGAGGAGGTGGAGGGAGGAGGAGGGCACTGTGGTAATGTCGCGTGAAAGCACAGAAATGCGAATCTGTGTACGACTACGAACCACGCCAAACGAAAAAGTGAAGGCGATCGGTCAACGTTAACCGATCACCTTCACTTTGACGTTTGACGTATTTAAGCGCGGCGCCGAATGCCGCGAGCGCTGTTACTTCGCCACGAGACTCCGCAATACATACGGTAAAATCCCGCCATGCTTGTAGTACTGCAGCTCTTCCGGCGTATCGATGCGGCAGCGGGCGCTGAAGCTCTTCACACTGCCGTCGGTCGCGGTGGCTTTCACGGTGAGTGTGGCACGCGGCTGCATGGCGTCGCTCATGCCTTCGATGTCGAACGTTTCGAAGCCGGTGAGCCCCACCGATTGACGCGTTTCACCGGCGGCGAACTCGAGCGGCAACACACCCATGCCGACGAGATTCGAGCGGTGAATGCGTTCAAAGCTTTCCGCGATAACCGCACGCACGCCGAGCAACGCCGTACCTTTGGCCGCCCAGTCACGCGATGAACCCGTGCCGTACTCTTTGCCGGCGATGACGATTTGCGGCACCCCGACCGACATGCGCGCCATCGAGACATCGTAAATCGCTTCCGGCTCGGCGCCGGCAGCGGTCGCCGTCCACCAGCCTTCCTTGCCGCCGGTGAGTTCGTTCTTGAGACGGATGTTGGCGAACGTGCCACGCATCATGATTTCGTGATTGCCACGACGCGCGCCGTACGAGTTGAAATCCTTCTTCTCAACGCCGAGTGATTTGAGCCACAAACCGGCCGGTGACGCCGCCGCGATGGAGCCGGCGGGCGAGATGTGGTCGGTGGTGATCGAATCACCGAACATGCCGAGCGCCTTGGCACCGCTGATCGCGCGCACCCCCGGCGGCGTCATCGTCATGCCGTCGAAGTACGGCGGGTTCTTCACGTACGTGCTGTCGTTGCTCCACGCGTACTGGTTTCCGCTCGGCGATGCGATGGCCTGCCAGTGTTTGTCACCCGCAAACACGTTGGCGTACTGCGTGGTGAACTGCTCGCGCTTGACGCTCGAAAGAATCGTGTCTTCGACTTCCTGCGCGCTTGGCCAGATGTCGCGCAAGAACACAGGACCATCGGTACCGATGCCCAGCGGTTCGGTTGCGAGATCGATATCCATGCGCCCGGCGAGGGCGTAGGCCACCACGAGCGGCGGCGACGCGAGGTAGTTGAAGCGCGTTTGCGGATTGACGCGGCCTTCAAAGTTGCGATTGCCCGAGAGCACGGCCGCGACGTTCAACTTGCCAGCGTCGATCGCTTCGCTGATTTCCGTCGGCAGCGGACCCGAGTTGCCGATGCACGTGGTGCAGCCGTAACCGACCACGTTGAAGCCCAGTGCGTCGAGCGACGACATGAGGCCGGCCTTATGGAAATAATCGGTGGCCACCTTGGAACCCGGCGCCAGCGACGTCTTCACCCACGGCTTGGTGGACAGGCCCTTCGCGACGGCCTTCTTGGCCAGCAGGCCCGCCGCGAGCATCACGCTCGGATTGCTGGTGTTGGTGCACGACGTGATGGCCGCAATCACGATGTGGCCGTGCTGCAGTTTGAACGACTGGCCTTTGTAGTGGCAGCTGACGCCGTGATCGGAATCGATCGGGCTGCCTTCTGCCACCATCGTCGCGGCGGCACTGCCCGCCGGCGCCGCCGCGGTTGCGGCCTGCGTGGCCAACTGTGCGGCGAGCGCGTCGCGATACATCGCCTTGCTCTGCGACAGCGGCACACGATCCTGCGGACGCTTCGGGCCCGCGAGGCTCGGCACGACGGTGTTCAGATCGAGTTCGAGCGTGTCGGTGAACACCGGATCCGGCGTGCTGTCGGTGCGGAAGAGTCCTTGCGCCTTGGTATACGCCTCCACGAGCGCGACCTGCTCTTCGCTGCGCCCCGAAAGACGCAGGTACTTGAGCGTTTCGTCGTCGACCGGGAAGAAGCCCATCGTGGCACCGTATTCCGGCGCCATGTTTGCGATGGTCGCGCGATCGGCCAGCGCGAGCGACGACAGGCCGGGGCCATAGAACTCGACGAACTTGCCGACGACCTTCTTCTTGCGCAGCATCTCGGTGCAGGTGAGCACGAGATCGGTGGCGGTGGCACCTGCGGGCAGCTTGCCGTGCAGCTTGAAACCAATGACCTCCGGAATGAGCATGCTCACCGGCTGGCCGAGCATTGCAGCTTCGGCTTCGATACCACCGACGCCCCAGCCCAGCACGCCGAGTCCGTTGATCATCGTGGTGTGCGAGTCAGTGCCGACGAGCGAATCGCAGTAGGCGAGTGTGTCGCTACCGTCTTTCGCCGTGAACACAACCTGACCCAAGTACTCAAGGTTCACCTGGTGGCAGATGCCCGTGCCCGGCGGAACCACGCGGAAATTGCGCAGCGCATCCTGTCCCCACTTGAGGAACTGATAGCGCTCGTTGTTGCGCTCAAATTCGAGGTCGGTGTTGATGAGCAGCGCAGCTTCGGTGCCGTATTCATCGACCTGCACCGAGTGATCGATAACGAGGTCGACGGGCTGCAGCGGATTGATGCGCGTCGGATCACCACCCAGAGCCACCATTGCATCGCGCATTGCGGCGAGGTCGACCACGCAGGGCACGCCAGTAAAGTCCTGCAACAACACACGCGCCGTACGAAACGCGATTTCCTTGTCCACCGGAGCTTTCACATTCCAGCGCGACATCGTTTCGATGTCGTCGCGCTTCACGAAGGCGCCGTCTTCTCCTCGCAGGAGATTCTCCAGCAACACGCGCAAGGAGAACGGCAAGGTGGGGGCGGTGCTTCCGGAGAGCGCGTCGAGGGCGGCCAAACGGAAGTACGCGTACTGACGGTCGCCCACCGACAAGGTGGCGCGGCTGCCAAACGAATTGGGATGCGACATGGAAGGAAGTTGGTCCTGCGCGCGCCGGCCCCATGGGTGGACACGCGCGTTCTGGACGGAGCCACTCATCGCGCCGTGACCCCACCCTTCATGCGGGGTCCGGTACCGACGAGGCTATCTGTAATATCGGCCGGTGCGCGGCGTCTCGCCACCAACGCAGCGCGGGAGGGGACTAACGGCTCGAGACCGGGTGCGCCGAGATGGCGCCGAAGGGGCAAGCCCGAACGAAGGCCCCGTCGGCGGGCGACCACTCGTGCTCCGGGGTGAGCGGATACGCGCGGTGGTCGATATCCAGCGCCATGGTGTGGGGTGCCCGGGCCACACAAATGCCGCACCCGGTGCACTTCGAGCGATCGACATCGATGCGCATCATGCGGCGCGGAAAAATGCCGCGTCGGCCGGGGCGCAACTCGTGCATGTGTTTGAGGGCGTCGCGCATGGATTCATATCCCATGCGCAGCAGCTCTTCGACGTGCGAGAAGCTGAACCATCCGATTTGCGAAACCGGCGGCCGCACGAGCAGCATCGACGGAGAGACCCAGTGCTCCAGCGTCGACTGTTGCTGTTCGTGCATCATCATCGTGGCGGCGCGCATGAAAATCGACGCGAAACCCTGCGTGCTAACGTTGGCGACAATCGGCACGTCGGCAATACCGACGTCGATCGCGATGAGCGCGCTGGCCGAGAGTCCGGCGATTGCCACCGGCAGATTGTCCGTCGTTCCGCCATCGATACACATCCGGCCACCCACCGCGCCGGGCGGAAAGAAGCCCGGCAGGGCGCACGACGCGTACACCGCATCTCGCACGGATACGTCCATCAGCCCCGGACTGCCGAATACCACCGGGGTTCCGCTCTCGAGATCCACCGCCGTGACCAGCAACGGCGTGGGCAAATCGCGGAACGTGCCTTCCGCGACCAACTCATCGGCCAGATCGCGCAGCGGTGCTTCGAGGTAGATCGAGCGCGACAGCATGCGCTCCATCAGCATCCCGAGGTGATTGATGCGAAAAATGTCGCGACGACGGAAGCGCAGCGCGCGGTCGTACAAATCGCTCGGCGAACGACCAGACGCGGCCGCCGCAGCGATCATCGCGCCGATGCTCGTGCCGGCGTACAAGGTCGGGCGAATGTTCGCCTCCTCAAGCGCCCGCAGCGCACCGACGTGCGCGAGCCCTTTGAGCGCGCCGCCGCCCAAAACGAGCCCAATCGTCATCGCCCGCGAGGTGGCTGTGACCGAAGCACTTCCGCCGGGATTCATCCTGCTGTCATCTGAATCGGTACATTCCGTAAATGCGGATCCTGCTCGTGGAAGACGACGATACCCTACGTCACAGTGCGGCAACGTATCTGCGCAGTGTGGGCTTCGCCGTCGACGTGGCGGCTACTGGGAAGATGGCCCGCGAACTGGCCGCCGTCAGCCCCTTCGATGCGGTGATTCTCGATGTCCGACTTCCGGATGACGATGGGTTTGCGATTTGTACCGCGCTTCGCCAACGCACACCACCGCCACGAATCCTGATGGCAACGGCGCGCGACAGCGTCGACGATCGCATTGCAGGGTTGGACCTCGGGGCCGACGACTATCTGGTGAAACCCTATTCGCTGGGCGAACTGGTGGCTCGGCTACGCGCGCTGATGCGTCGCCCGAACGCCTCCGCGGAGACCGTGTTACGGGTTGCCGACTTAACGCTCGATCCGGCGACGCGCGTGGCGCGACGCGGCGCGCGCGAGATCGAGCTGACGACCAAGGAATACGCGGTGCTGGAAGTGCTGATGCGCTCCGCCGGTCGGGTGCTCAGCCGGACGTATATCAGTGAGCACGCGTGGGATGACAATTACGACCCGCTCAGCAACGTCATCGACGTGTATGTTGCGCGTCTGCGCAGAAAAATCGATCAGGACGGCGAGATTTCGTTGCTGGAAACCGTGCGCGGTGCGGGGTATCGCATTTCAGCGCCGCGAGCCGTCTCGTGAGCGTTGGCGTGCATCAGCGCGAGGTCCACGCGCCGCGGATTCGCCGACGGCTTACGATCATGTACGCCGCCTCGTTGCTCGTGCTGCTGTTGCTGTCCACGGCATTCGTGCGCGTCGCCATGCGCGACGCGCTCGGGCGCGAGTTTGATGTTTCGGTTCGTTCGTCGGCGGCGCTCGTGAGTCAGTTTTTTCGCGTCGAGATTGGCGAGTATGAGAGTATCGACGGCACGCTTTCGCACATCGCGACCGAACTGGTCTTCGAGGACCGGGCCATGCACATCCACCGGCCCGATGGCAGCGAGTTCGTGGCGTTGGGCAACCCGCGCTCGCGCCCGCGCCCCGCGCTCCAGCCGCCGGTGCGTCATGTGCACGTGCCGCTCGCGGATGACCTCGCCCCAGGGTGGAGCATCGATGTAGAGGCGAGCGCCGCCGCCATCGCGGCCGTAGAAGCCCGTCTGGATCGCTGGATAGCGCTCGGCATTCCCGTGGTGGTGGCGCTCGCAGCGCTGGCGGGGTGGTGGCTCACCGGTCGGTCGCTGCGCCCGGTGGGGCTGATGGCCGACGCGGCGTCGCGCATTGAAGCCGGAAGCGGCGGACGAATTCCCGTCAGCGACTCAGAGGATGAGCTGGGGCGGCTCGGTACGCGCTTCAATGCGCTCCTGGAGCGCCTCGATGGCGCGCTCATTCAGCAACGGCGATTTATTGCCGACGCCGCGCACGAGCTGCGCACGCCGTTAGCGCGCGTGCGCAGTCGGGTGGAGCTGGCGATGCATTCCGCTGAGCGGCAGGAGGGCGACGAAACGATCGTCCTGCCGGCGGTGCAGGAGGAGTTGGTGCGAATGTCCCGGTTAGTCGACGAACTGCTGCAACTCGCCCGCGCCGACGCCGGACGCGATACGCCGGCCGCAGCGTTTTCGGCGGTGTTTCTCGACGACGTGGTCACCGACGAATTGCGGCAATGGCACGCGCCGGCCGACCGCGCGTCGATTACGCTGCGCTGCTCGGTGCTACAGGAGGCGCCCACGCGAGGCGACCCGGTGTTGCTGGGTCGACTGGTTGGGATTCTGCTGGACAACGCATTGCGCTACGGGCATCCGCAGGGCTTTGTCGATGTGCGCGTGACCTCGACGGCGAGCGACGCGATACTCGAGGTCGAGGATGATGGAATCGGGATCGATCCGGTTGATCGCGAGCGACTGTTCGAGCGCTTTTATCGCAGTCCTCGTGGACGCGCCCATCGCAACGATGGCAGCGGACTGGGATTGGCTATCGCCCAGTGGATCGTCGAGCGCCACGATGGGCAGATCGAACTGACATCAGGCCCGCGCAACGCGGGTACCCTCGTGACCGTGCGCCTTCCGAAGCGGACCTCGTAGCGCCGGTTGTAGCACGAACGACAAAGGGCGTCGAGCGATTTGCGCTCGCGCCCCGTCGCGGGAACTAGCTGACCGGCCGGCCCGCTGGCGTGACGATGGGCGCCGGTTCGCCGGCTTGGCACCACGCATCACGCAGCGCACGAAGCGTGCGCGCAGGTCCGACGAAATCGCGAGCGTCGACGGCCGATTCACACCACGCGTAGAGCGAGTCAAAGCCGCGCGCGGCGGGCGTGTCGAGTTCCAGCGCGGCGCGGAGCAACCCGATCGACTCGCGTGCGGCAGTGTGATCGAAGGATTCACACGCCAGAATTGCGCGATCGTAGGCCCGCACGATGCGACCCAACGGGTCGAGCGACGGCGGAACGTACGCAATGATCGGTTGAGATGCGCGGGGAGTTGGAATTGCAGGCACGATCGGAATTGTAAGAGGGACAACGTCGTCGGTATCCACTCGTGGATCTGAAGTCTTCATCGGCTCCTTCCGCAGACTTCTTGAATCGTTAGTGACGAATCGCACGCTGGTGTGTCGCTTTGTCCCGCGGTGAAACGGAGCGGGCGCTCGCGGACCTCGTCGCGCGAATGTCGAGCGCAACCCGCGCAACGCGATCGGCCGTCACCATCATGGCACGATGTTCAACGTTTTCCGCGATGCGGTAAGACGGAGTGCTCGCGCAAGCCCGTTGGAACACGAGCGTGCGTCATCGCCTGTGCACGCCGTCTGCGTTGTTCGCGGGTTGTGATGTTCGATGCGGTCGCGCTCGCGGCGTTCACGACGTCCACGTGTATCGCGTTGGCGGATGTCGCGGCGCGTGGCTCTTCGTGCGGGGAGAAGCAGCTGCGCTGACGGTGTACAGGCGATGCGGCGACAATCGTGGACGCTACCGCCGGAGCTCCGTCGATGGCTCTGGCGCGCGGCGCGAACTTCCACCAACTTGCTGCCATCGATCCACTGTCCTTGACCTGCCGACGTATGAACTCACCCACGAATCATCCGCCCCGGAAGCTCCGCAAGCAGTACGCCAACAACCAGTATCCGCTGGTGGTGCTGAAGTTCGAGGACGGACACGAAATCAAGGTCTATCAGAACACCGGGAAAGTGTTCGATGTCTGGGCGGGCGAGACCGTGAAGCTGATGGCGGTCTTCGATCCGACCTCCAAAGAGTGGGAGCTGATCGAGGCCAAGAAGAGCGATACGTTCGACGACGCACCGGCCGGCAGCTGATTCACTTGCGGCTTTCGCTGCGTTGTACCGACGACGTCAGCGCCGCGCTCGCGCGCGGCAGCGCCGTCGTCGCCCTCGAGAGTTCAGTCTTGGCGCAGGGGCTCGCGCCGCCGCACAATCGCCACGCGGCCGAGCGCATGATGCAGGCCGTGCGCGAGCAGGGTGCCACACCCGCGATCACGGCAATCGATCGCGGGGTGCCGGTGGCGGGGCTCCTCCCCGAAACGCTTGAGCGCTTCCTGGCGCGCGACGGGGTGCGCAAGGTGTCGGCGCGCGACCTGGGAGTCGCAATAGCCGACGGCGCCGACGGCGCCACCACGGTTGCCGCAACCCTCGCGCTCTGTGAGTTGGCCGGCATTCAGGTTTTTGCGACCGGCGGCATCGGCGGCGTGCATCGCGACGCGCCGTTCGACGAGTCTGCCGACCTGCCCGAACTTGCGCGCAGTCGCGCGATCGTCGTCTGCGCGGGTGCGAAATCGATTCTCGACTTGCCAGCCACGCTCGAGCGCCTCGAAACGCTCGGAGTTCCCGTGGTCGGATATCGTACGCGCGAATTGCCCGGGTTTTTTACGACGACCACCGGCCTGTCGCTCAGCGCGTGGGTCGACTCGCCCGAGCAGATCGCCAAGGCGTGGCGTGCGCATCAATCACTGGGCCGACCGGGATCGATGTTGGTTGTCCAGCCGCCTCCGGCCGAGTATGCGTTGATGCCGGAATTGGTCGAAGATGCCACCGCCGCCGCGTTGCACGCGGCGGCCGCGCAGGGCATTCGCGGAGCAGCCGTCACGCCGTTTTTGTTGTCAGAAGTACAGCGCCGAACGAACGGTGCGTCGGTGCACGCGAATCTCGCGTTGCTCGAATCCAACGCGTCACTTGCCGGGCAAATCGCCTCGGCGTTGGCGCATCTCTCCTCACCCTGACTCATCGCAGTGCAGTTGACAGTCGGCCGTTGAACTTCGTACGAAGCGCACGGTACTATCCGGTAACCCGCTCGCTCCGGAGGTTTTCCCCGAAATGTCCACTCCGTTCCTGAGTTCCGAGGAATACGACGAGCGCGCCCATGCCCTCTACAACGAGGGGCAGTACGATGAGGCGCTGGACCTGCTACGTGAAGGTCTCAAACTCTATCCCCACGCCGTCGAGCTGCACGTCGGCGTGGGCTATGCGCGACTGGCGCGTGAGGAATTCGCCTGGGCGCGTCGGTCATTCGAAGAAGCGCTCATCCTGGATCCCGAGCATGAAGATGCGTTGGCGGGGCTCGGCGAAGTGCTGCTCAAGTTTGGCCAGACCGACGCCGGTCTGCGTGCCTTCGATCGCACGATCGCGCTTGGCTACGACGACGACATCGATCTGATGCTGCAGATCGGTCGCGCCTTGTTCCGTGAAGGCTATGTGGACGACGCGCTGACCTACTTCGAACGCGCCGTTGGCAATGCCCCCGATTCGTCGGAGGCGGCCGCCTGCGTGGGGTACGCCCAACATCGACTCGGTCAGGACGAAGCGGCGATCGTGTCGCTGCGTCGGGCGCTATCGATCGACGCGGATTTCACGGAGGCCCGCGTTTATCTCGCCAACTTGCTCTACGATGCGGGCAACCTCGATGCGGCGTTGCTCGAATTCGAAAAAACAACGCCCGACGATCACTGGGACGAACTCGGTATTTGGCGCCTGATCGAGCTCAAGAAGTCGGTGTATCGCTTGAAAGACGACGACGCCGAGTTGAAACCGTGGGAGGCGCGACTGGAGGCGCTCACGGGCGAGTCAGACGCGATCGACGACTTGCTGGGCGAAGTTGAGCAGCGTGTGATGGAACAGGAAAACGAAGCCGCCGCTGCGGCACATCAACAGCTGGAAACGCTGGGCGGGCTCCTCACGGGGCTCGCTCAGCAACAAGCCGACGCGCATCCCGAACACCAAAGCGCGCACCTTGGCGCGATCGCCGAGTCGTTCGCACCAAGCGAGGCCGCCACGGCCGACGGATTGCATCGGGTCATCACGCGTGATGGCAGCGTGTTCGAGGGGACGTGGGAAGCCATTGTGCAGGCGCTGCGTGATGCGCGCGACGCCGGACGCCCGCTCGAAGAGTACATGGCGCTGGAGGCTCGGCGTCATTACGGTGCCACCGGCGCGCGCATTGCGACGCATGCGCCCGAGGCGTTCATTCGCGAGAGTGCCAACGCCGGATTGCTGCGCATTGAACGGTGACATTCCGCCGGTGAGACGCGCGCCATGAGACCGGCAACATGACCCCGCGTGCCGCGCTCGACGCGGCGCGCGAGTTGTTCGCCTCCGCCGCCACGAGCACCGCTACCCCAGACCAATTGGGCAACGCCGCTGAGCAGATTCTGCAAGCGGCGTTTTCCGCTCCATCTGCTCGTGGCCACGCGCTGATCGGCGAAGGTCGACGATTGCAGGCCATCACTCTCAATGACGCGCATGCGCTCGTGTCCCTTCAGGGATGGAGCGATCGGCTGCGCGACGCGGCCGCCGACGCGGCGCGGCACGCGGAGCTCACGGCAGAATGGCTGACGGCGCGCGACTCGCTGTCGGCGGAGGTGTGGGCGGCACTCGAACACGCGGTAGAGTTTGCGGAACACCTCGAACGCAAAGCGGCGGCGGTCGCGTATCCGCCGGTCACCGGTGCGAGTATGTCGTCCATCGTCACGCCGGCCGGCATTACGACCGTGCCAACGCCCGACGCCGAGGCCGCGATCGCGAGCGGCGCGCGTCCGTATGCGGCGCAGGGCCCCGCCGTGCCGCGCGGCGATCGACATCGGGCAGCGGAAAGCACCGCCCCACGACGTCGACGCAAGAAATGGCCGTGGGTGCTGCTCGTGCTGCTGATCGCCGTGTCGACTGCGGCGGTGTTCTATATGCGAGATCGGCAGGAACGGTTGAAGGCGGCAGATTTCAACGAAGGCGTACGCGCCTTTGAACGCGGCGACCTCGATCTCGCCGCCACAACCTTCTTCAACTACTACAACACGCACAATCGCGACGAGCGACCGCTGCTCTACCTCGCGCGCATCGAGCGCACGCGCGGCAATCTCGCGGCCGCGCGCTTGCATTTGCAGAAGGCCATCGCGATTGCGCCAACGAACGCCGTCGCGATGCGCGAGCTCGCCTCGGCGCTGCTCGCCGGCGGCAACGTTCATCTCGCACGCCCGTTCTATGTGCGCGCGGTCGATCTCGATCCCACTGATCGCACCGCGCTGGGATTTCTCGCCTGCACGCTGCATCGCCTCGGGCGCGAGGATGAAGCGCAGAGATTTGCGGATCGCGCCGGGACTGGCGAGTGGACACCGTGCCTCGCCGCCGTCGTTCGCGCTCCTCCTCCTCCAGTGAATCCATGAGTTCATCGACCGTCGGGCATGCCCTCGCGCTGCATCACGACACGATTCGCGAGGTGCTGCCCAACGGCCTCACGCTGCTGATTCGTCGCGACCGCTCGGCACCGGTTGTGGCCATCGTGACCCACGTGAAGGTCGGCTATTTCGACGAGACTGACGACATTGTCGGTATCGCGCATGTGCTTGAACACATGTACTTCAAGGGCACACCAACGCGCGGCGTTGGCGCGATTGCGCGCGAGACGAAGGCGAATGGCGGCTACCTCAACGCGCACACCATTTACGATCACACCAGCTACTACACGGTGCTGCCGTCGGCATCGTTCGTCCACGGGCTGGAGATCCAATTCGATGCCTACGCGCGCTCGCTGATCGACAGCGGCGAGCTCACCAGCGAGCTCGAAGTCATCATTCAGGAAGCGAAGCGCAAGCGTGACACCGCGACGGCGGTGACCATCGAAACGCTGTACGAGGTACTGCACGATCGGCATCGTATTCGTCGCTGGCGTATTGGCGATGAAGACGGATTGCGTCAGCTCACTCAGCACGCGCTGACGTCGTTCTATCGCACGTGGTACACGCCCGCCAATACAATTCTGTCCGTCGTCGGCGACGTCGATGTGGAACAGGTTCGTCGCGAGGTGATGCAGCGTCACGGCGCGCTGCCCGCGGCCGCAGTGCCGCGCGCCCGCGGCCCCGTTGAAACCGAAGCGCCCGGTTTTCGCTTGCGCGAGTGGTCTGGCGACATCGCGCAGCATCACCTCGCCTTCGGCTGGCGCGCTCCGTCGATCGATCATCCTGATGCGCCAGCGCTCGAACTCGCCGGCGTTGCGCTCGCGACGGGACGAGCCTCACGTCTGTATCGCGCTGTCCGTGAGCGTCAGCTCGCGACGTCGGTTTCTGCCTGGCACTACACGGCCGGAGATCTCGGGGTGTTTGTCGTTCACGCCGAATCGCCCGGATCGAACGGCGGTCACGCGTCGCTCGAGATCTGGCGTGAAGTGCAGGCAGCGCGCCAGTACGGATTTCGAGCCAGTGAGATTGCGCGTGCGCAGCGCATTCTTGAGGCGCGCTGGTTGCGTCGCCTCGAAACGATGGATGGGCAAGCCACCTATCTGGCGAGTATGGAGGCCGACGGCGGTCTGAGCTTCGCGGAGGCGTATCACGACCGATTGCTGACGATGCCCGCCGCCGAAGTGCACGCGGCTGTGGCGCGCACGCTCGATCCGACGCAGGTCAGCGTGGCGAGCTACCGACCGCACGCAACGCCAGCGATTGCCGATGACGCCCAACGATTTCGGGACGCGCTGCGCGCCGTGGAGAACGAAGGTAGCGGTGTGCTGCCGCCGCCGAACGTCGGCACGCCCGTTGCCGGAATGACTGCGATTGCGGCGGTCACTCCGAAGGGCTCGGTTGCAGTGCATGGCGGCGAGGGACGTGAGGAAAGTGCAGGCGGCGTGCACGTACGTCGACTGACTTCCGGCGTCAGCGTGCTGGTGTATCCGCGCGCCGGTACACTGGCGAGCATCGGCGTCTTTCAGCGCGGCGGCAGTCTCGCTGAGCGCGAAGGTCAGCAGGGGTTGTCTCGCCTCACGGCGCACGCAACGCTCAAGGGCACCCCCAGTCGCACAGGCGTTCGCATCGCCGAAGCCAGTGAAGAACTTGGCGCCAGCATCTCCGTGAGCCCTTCGCTGGAGAGCACCGGTTGGTCGTTGTCGGTACCCGTCAGACATCTCGCTTCAGCGGCTGAGCTGCTCGGTGACGTTGTACAGCGCGCCAGCTTTCCTGAGGAGGGCGTGTCTACTGAGCGAACGCTGGCGCTGGCCGAGGCACACCGCATTCGTGACGACATGCATCGATGGCCCATGCGTCTCGCGATGGAAGCCGCGTTTGGCGGGCATCCGTACGCGCGATCGGTTGTCGGCGTCCGAGAGACGTTGGAGGCGTTGACGGTACCGGATGTTCGCCAATTTCACGCCTCATGCATGCTAAGTGCGCCAACGGTGCTGGCAGTTGTTGGCGAAGTGGACGTCGATACGACCGTCAATTTGCTGGCCCGTGAATTCGCCGAGCTGCAATTCTCAGCCGACGCTCCACTTGCACGCGCGTCGTGGCCACTCACGCCGCAGTTGAAGGCAGAGGAACGGGACAAGCAGCAGACCGCGCTCGCTTTGTACTTTCCCGGCCCCTCGCGTGATGATCCAGCGCGCTACGCTACGCGGGTGCTGGCGGCAATCGCGAGCGGACTAGGTGGGCGATTCTTCGAGCAGCTACGCGATCGGCAGTCACTGGCCTACACGGTGACAGCGTTTCCGATTGAGCGCCGCGCAGGAAGCGTGTTTGCGTCGTACATCGCGACCTCTCCTGCGCGCGAAGACGAGGCCCGCGCTGGACTGATGGGCGAATTCTCCCGACTGCGAGAAGCGCCGCCGAGCGATGAAGAGGTCGCTCGCGCCAAGCGCTACCTCATTGGCACCCACGCTATTGCTCAGCAAACGGGCAGTACCGTGCTGGGCGAGCTCGTCGATGCGTGGCTCTTCGGCAGCGGACTGCACGAGCGGGAGCAGTTTGAGGCGTCGATTGACGCAGTGACGGCGCACGACGTACAGCAGGTCGCGATCGACTACTTCGATCCGCAGCGCGTGGTGGAGGGGCTCGTGCGAGGGCGTGCGTAATCGCGTCAGCGCATCGCGTCAGCGCATCGCGCTGCCGCGTCTTTTCACCGCATCGCGCTACGCGCGTCGCGCATGCCTTTGGCGGCGGCGGTGAGGGCGGGCCACGCGCTGCGCACCCGACCATTTGCCGCGCGGATGCCGTTCCACCCGTCGTAGTCGGCCGATTCGCCGAGAATCGCCGCCGTCACCCAGGGGCGACGAGAGGCCCACGCAAGTGCGCGTCGCATCGCGGCGAGTTGGGCGGCGTCGCCGTGCGCGTGCGGTAGACCGGTTATCGGCGTGAGCCAATGCTGCGGGAGCGGAGGAAGCGTTGGCGCTTCGGCCAGTGTGTCGGCCGCGTTCCGCTGATCGACCACTTGATTGTGCCACCGTTCGAGCGCACGCAGGCGTGCGTCAACGCCGGGTAAGCCCGAGAAGGAGGGCGCAATCATGGCGCCGATCACATCGACGCCAGCGCCGCGTGTCGTGGCGAGCGCGTAGATCGCGCTATCGCGAGCGTCCAAGTGCGCGAGCGCCACGCCCATCTTGGTGGCCGGGCGCACGCGCTGTCGCACCGCGTTGGAAGTGCGGAGCATGAAGCGCCACCAACTGACACTGGGTGTTTCTTCGACGAGCACACTCGGAAAGGGATCACCGATTGCCGGGAAGAGCACATCGGGTTCGAGCTGCGTCAGAATTCGCTCAAGCGCCGCGGCGCGTCCTTGGTCGACTGACGGCGCGGGGTGACGGCCGTGGCGCAACGCGACGGCGATTGTCACACTATCGGTGCGCAGCGGCGCCAGCACGCGGGCGAGCGAGTCGAGCGACGACGTGCGCGTGCCATCGTCGTCGAGTACGAGAAAGAGCACGTCGGGCGCGAAGCCTTCCGCTAACGCGCGGTCGGCGCGCGCTGCGCGCGCCGGAGGCGGTCCGTCAAGCACGGGCAACCACCGCATACCAATGGCAAAATCGCCGGCGGGTCGCGCTTGCATCGGCTCGCTGTAGGCAACGCGATAGCTGCGCACGGCGCCGACGCCGCGCGGCCATTCAATCACGAGTAGCGTCGTGACGGCGGTGGCGGAGAGCACGAGCACGGCGCGCGCGAGTCCGGACAGTTTCCAACGAGCGGGGTACGCGGGCGCAATCATCGGCACGAGCATCGCGAGCGGTGAAACGAGGGCGGTTCGGCCCACGGTCATACCCACCACGACGTCACGAGCCGCGACGGCGGCTTGCATCCATAACGGTGCCACGCCGAACTGCGAGACGAGATAGTCGCCCGTGACGACCACCGTGACCACGCAATCGTAAATCAGTATTGGCAACGCAATGACCGGCGACAGGATGCCCGCGAGCAGCGCGTAAAGCACCTGCAACACGAACACCGCGCAGATCGCGGGCAACAGCCAGGAAATGCCAACGACCGTGCGCGCGCCGACTTCGGTGCCACTCGCAACCGCAATCAGCAGCGCCGGGGCCACCAGCAGGCCACAGATACTTGTCAGGTGCGTGAAGATGCGCGGCGCCTCGCGGCGTGCGGCCATCCAGCCGGCGAGGGTGATGTCCCACCCCAACACCACCAAGGCGATGACGAGCGTGACCGGGGCCAATCCGCTCAACTCATTGATCAGACGCGTCAGCCCGCTAATCAGTGCCTCCATACGCGCAGGATAACCTCCTCGCGGCCACACGGAACAGGGCGCGCCGGCGCGGACGCGCGCAGCTGCGCGATCTTGTGACGACGTCGGCGCGCAGATTGGTGGCACGCACGGCAGGAAGTGGCGTAATATCCATCATGGCGCGTCCGACCGTCTTCACCCTCCCCAATCTTGTCTCCAGCTCGCGTGTTGCGCTGGCGGTTGGTTTCGTGGCGACTGACGCGGTGCCAACCCGACTCGCGCTGATCGGCATTGCGTCACTGACCGATTTTCTCGACGGCTGGCTCGCACGCCGGACGAAGGTGGCGTCGCGCTTCGGCGCGCTGCTCGATCCGATCGCCGATCGCTTCTTCGTGCTCGGCGTCGTGATCAGCTACGTCATCGGCGGCCAATTCACACTTTGGCAGGCGATCGCGGTCATGTTTCGCGACGTCATGTCCGTGATCGGATTCTTCGTCGCGCGCAATGTGAGTTGGCTGCGCCCGATCCCGTTTCAGGCGCGTTTGATTGGCAAGGCGGTCACGGTGGCGCAACTGGTGACATTCCTCGCCGTGTTACTGCTGCCGAGCGCGACCAACGCGCTGGTGATTGTCGTCGGAACGCTCGGCGTCGCGGCCACCGTGGACTACACGCTGATGCTCTGGCGCGAGCGCGTGCGAAATCCGCTCGCGCCGTAACCTTCGCTCACGCCGTCAGCCGAGCGAGGTCCGAATAAAAAAACGAACGCCTCGCGAAAATCGTGAGGCGTTCGAGTATCTGCGTTCGGATGTGATCCGGCTACATCCGATATTGCAACGACGTGACTTCTGCGTACAGCTGATCTGACAATGGTGCGTCGCGAAGAATGTCCGGCGGCAAAACCGCGCGGTCAGACTGCGGCCGCTTCCGGTGCCTGCGACTTGGGCGGCTGCGCGAAGCGCTCACCCAGCGTCCGAAGCTCGGTCAGCTCCGTCGGCTTGAGTTCGGGATAACGGCCCGCGAGGTACTGCAGGGTGTTATCGAACCACTCTTTCTGGTCTTCGGGATGACATCCGATGACGCCGCACTGCATGATCTGCTGGAACAGCTCGTCGCGGGCCTCCTGATACGGAGCGTTCACCGCAACGTCACGACGCGGACGAAGCTTGGGCTTAGCCATTTCCTCTGGGTAGTGCGTCGAAAAAACGAGGCTGATCGGAGCTTCCGGCCAGCCCGAACAAGTTAACTACTGCGACATCCGAGACCTAGTGGCTGAGTCCGGAAAGTCTCGCCAGGACTGCCTCAGGCGTCTATCAAACGACGCGCCAATCAGCCGTTTCGTTGACGCGTGAGCCACGACAAGAGCCCTTCAGCGAGTGCCTCCGGCGCGTCTTCCGGCAGGAGGCGGCCACCCGCAAATCTGCGGGTCTCCACCTGGGCCGCTGGCAGGCGGCGTGCCCACTCCGACGGCGCTTCCTGGGTGTCCGTCCCGGCGCTCTCGATGAGAAGAGTCGGAACCGCTACCGGCGCCCATGGATCGCTGGTCCCTGGTTCGAGCTCGATCGCGGCGGCGCGACGGAGCAGTTGCGCGAGACCGTCGTTGCCGACAAATGGCGCCAGGTAGCGGGCGACGAGGAGTTCCGGCATCCGGGTGGCGTCTGACACGGCTGAGCGCAACAACGGCGCGAGCGCGGGGAGGGCGCCGAAGAGGGAACCGCCACTGAGCGCCAAACGGGCAGACGTCCGCTGCAGTTGGCGAATCTCGGGCCCCGGAAGGTCGTCGGGATCGGGCGCGGACAAGAGGGCGAGTGAGGCCACCGCGGCGGGCGACTGGGCGGCAACCAAAAGCGCCACGAGGGCGCCAATGTCCTGTCCCACGAAATGCGCCCGGGGAAAGCGCAGGGCCGCGATGGCGCGAGCGACGTACTCCGCCTGCGCCCGGAGCGAGTAGAGCGCTTCGTCCGGCCGATCGGACTCGCCGTGCCCCAAGAGATCGATGGCGTAGGTCGTAAATCCGGCGTGTGCCAGGACCGGAGCAAGGTTGCGCCAGAGAAACGCACAGGTGCCGAAGCCGTGCAGGAGCACCACGGGTTCGCCGCCGCGACCCACACGCTCCACGTGCAGGGCGCCGTTGCCGACCGGAACGCGCAGATGTTCGACGTGCATGGCGTGGAATCTGATCGGGGAGCGCCGGTTTGGGACGTAGCCAGCAGCAGGACGCATTCGTAGCTTGTGGAGTCGCCGCCGCCAGCTGCGGAGAGGCGCAAACCGCGACGCGCCGCGCGCCGGTCACACACCGGAGTGCAGAGGATCCCCGACCCGGGAGAGCGATGTCGGAGCACGACGAGCAGACGTACGACGAGGGGAGGGCGGCGAACCTTCGTGCGATGTTGCGGGTACTCGCAGCACGCATTCAGGAGCTGGATCAGGCCGACCGATTGTTGTTGAACGCCGGCGAGTTGATGCGCATGATCGGCGACGTTCGCTCGGAGTTGTTTCACTATGAGGTGCGCAGCACGTACGATTCGCCCGAAATCGCGGACCATCGTCGACTCGTCGACGAGGCAACACGCCGCGATGACGCATCATGGACCCCGACCGGCTGGTCGCCGGACGACGACGAGGAGATCGAGTGGTAAAAGCAACGCCAACCAAGTCCCGCACGCCGTTTTACGGCCTGTTGCTGCTGCTAGCGGTTGCCGGTGGTGCCGGCATTTGGTATTCGATGAATGCCAACAAGACGCCGCCGCTCACACTCGACGCGGCCAACGCCGGAACACTGCCCGCCGCGGAAGGCTATCTGCGCGGTAATCCGAACGCGCCGGTGACGATCGTGGAGTTCGGCGATTTCGAGTGCCCGATGTGCGGCAACTTCGCGACGATTTCCGAGCCTGATATCAAGGCGCGCATTCTCGACGCGGGCACGGCCAACTTCCGATTCTTCGATTTCCCGTTGGCCGAGATTCACAAGAACACCCTGTCGGCGCATTTGGCGGCCGCGTGTGCCGGCGACCAGAACAAGTTCTGGGAGATGCATGACGCGCTGTTTGCTGCGCAGGATCAGTGGAACACGCAAGCCACGTCGAATCCGCGCAAAGTGATCGACGCGTTGGCCAAGCAAGTCGGACTCGACGAAAAGACGTACGGCGAATGCATGGCATCGCAGAAGTACATGTCGCGACTTCAGGCCAACCGCAAAGCGGGTGAGTCGCGTGGCGTAAGCGGCACGCCGACGATCTTCATCGGCAACGTGCAGATTCCGAACGGCACGTCGGTCGATCGCATGAAGGCGATGGTCGACTCAATCGCCAAGCTGGCTCCCGCGGCGGCCCCAGCGACGGGCGCGGACACGTCGAAGAAATAAAGCGCTACGCGCTAATCGTTACGCGCTGATCGTTACGCGCGGCGCCGCTCGGCGGCTTCGTCGAGACGCAACTTGGGCCAGGGCACCGCATCGGCGGTGCCCTGTTCGCTTTGTACCGTCGGCATCAACGATTCACCCAGCGCGACCAGTGCACGTGTCGCGATGACGCTGGCAAGCGGATCGGGAATACCAAGTTGTCGGACGTAAATGTCGAGCGCGCGCTCATAGCCTACGTCGGGCGCCAGCGTCTCGACGAAGTGCAATGCGTTCTCGACGTGCGTTTGCACCAACGCTTCCTCGGCCTTCGCCTGCGCGAGACGCAAGCGCTGCTCGGCGTCGGCCGAGAGCTTGCGAGGAAAAAGCGTTTCCGGGAAGAGTTTGCTGAGGATCGACATTGTTTGGTTCTTGACGCGCGTTGGGGCAGACATGTTTCACCGCGCGCTATCACATCGCGGTGATTGGTGTCACAGGCGCGACAATTCATACCCGCGGTGGTGCGGCGGGTTGCGCGACCGACTCCTTGCTGCGTGTCCGCGAGACAAGAACCCTGTGGCTAGGACTCCTGAGCCTCGTACTGGTCCTTGAGGCTTGCCACGACCGACGGATCGGCCAGTGTGGTCGTGTCACCCAACGCGCGCCCTTCGGCAATATCGCGCAGCAAGCGCCGCATAATCTTGCCAGAGCGCGTCTTGGGAAGATCGGCGCTGAAGAGAATGTCGTCCGGGCGCGCGAGCGCACCGATTTTGAGCGCTACGTGTTCGCGCAGTTCGTCGCGCAGGTCGCCACTGGCGTGGAAGCCAGAGCGCAGGGTAACGAATGCGGCGATGGCTTGACCTTTGAGGTCGTGATGTTTGCCAACGACCGCTGCCTCCGCGACGCTCGGGTGATCGACCAGCGCACTCTCGACTTCCATGGTGCCGATGCGGTGGCCTGCCACGTTGAGGACGTCGTCGACGCGGCCGAGAATCCAGTAGTAGCCGTCGTCGTCGCGTTTCACGCCATCGCCGGGGAAGTATAAATCGGGTCGACCGGGCCACTTGGAGAAATACGTGTCGACGTAACGCTTATCATCGCCCCAAATCGTGCGCAGCATCGACGGCCACGGATGCGTGAGCGCCAGCAGCCCGCCGCCCACGGTTGTTTCGTTGCCCGCGGTATCGAGCATCGCCGCACGGACACCGGGAAAGGGCACCGTCGCCGAGCCAGGTTTGGTGGCCGTCACGCCGGGGAGCGGCGTGATCATGATTGCGCCGGTTTCCGTCTGCCACCACGTGTCGACAATCGGACAACGCTCCTTGCCTACAACTCGGTGGTACCACATCCACGCTTCAGGATTGATCGGTTCACCGACCGAGCCGAGCAAGCGCAATTGCGAAAGATCGTGCTTGTTGACGAACTCTTCGCCCCACTTCATGAACGCGCGAATCGCTGTCGGTGCCGTGTAGAAAATCGTCACACCGTAGCGTTCGCAAATCTGCCAGAAGCGATCCTTCTCCGGCCAGTCGGGTGCGCCCTCGTACACAATGCACGTGGCGCCATTCGCCATCGGTCCGTACACGAGATACGAGTGTCCGGTGATCCAGCCAATGTCAGCCGTGCACCAGTACACATCTTCGTCGCGCAGATCGAACACGTACTTAGTGGTGGCGTACGCGCCGGTGAGATAGCCGCCGGTTGTGTGGACGATGCCCTTGGGCTTACCGGTCGTTCCCGACGTGTAGAGAATGAACAGCAGATCTTCCGCCTGCATCGGCTCCGGTGCGCACTCGCGCGGCACCTGACGTTTGAGCCGATGCCACCAGTGGTCGCGCCCGTCCTTCATTTCGGCAAACGTCTCGTCGCCGATGGCGCTACGACGGCGCATGACCACCAATACGTGCTCGATGGTCGGACACTCCTCAATTGCCTTGTCGGCATTGCGCTTGAGGGGAACGACCTGTCCGCGGCGATAGCCGCCATCGGCGGTGATCAACACTTTGCATCCGCAGTCGTTGATGCGATCGCGCAGCGATTCGGGGGAAAAACCGCCGAATACCACGGTATGCACCGCGCCGATGCGCGCACACGCGAGCATTGCGAAGACCGCCTCCGGAATCATCGGCAGGTAGATCGCCACGCGATCACCTTTTTGGACGCCGAGCTTCTTAAGCATGTTCGCCGCGAGATTCACCTCGCGATAAACGTCCCAGTAGGTGAAGGTGCGGCGATCACCTGGCTCGCCTTCCCAGATCAGCGCGGCTTTGTTGCGTCGCGGCCCGTGAATGTGCCGGTCGACACAATTCACACTCACGTTCAGCTCACCGCCTTCAAACCACTTCGCATGCGGCGGCGTCCACTGCATGACTGTGTCCCACGGCTTGCTCCACGTCAGTTCGCCGGCTTCGCGGGCCCAAAAGTTGAGAGGGTCCATGAACGCGTCGTCGTGCAACCGCGCGGAGTGCACGCGCGCGCGACTGCGAAAATCGTCGGAGGGAGGAAACGAACGGTTTTCCTGCAGGAGGACGTCGATATCGCTCATGGCGGACACGTCGGCGGGAAGTTCGGATTGGCGGGCACCAGCAGATGCCACGCGGTCGGAGAGCAGCTTTCTAAGCTTCATACACCGGCGCGTCGCTAGCAACCGGGGATTCAGCTACACTTGGGTCATGCTCTCCGAACCGCAGCGCGCGAAGCCGCTTGATGGCATCCATGTCGCCGTTACCCGCGCCGAGGGGCGCGGCGGTCCACTCGCGGATGCATTGCGGGGAGTCGGCGCGACCGTCACCGAACTTCCACTCACACGGATTGAGACGCTCGATGGCGCACCGTTGCGTGAAGCCTTGGTCAACCTCGGGCGATACCGCTGGATCCTGCTGACAAGTGTCAACGCAGTCGAACATGTCGCAGCCATGCTGGCCGAGCTGCAGCGAAGACTGATCGGTCCGCATCTGGCTGTCGTCGGATCGGGCACCGCCGCTGCAGCGGAGCAACATGGTTGGGTGCCGGCAGTCGTACCGGAAAAGTTCGTCGCCGAGTCGCTGCTCGACGCGCTCGCATCACGCACCGATGTGGAGGGTGCGCGCATACTGTATCCCTCGGCCGCCGGCGCGCGCGATGTGCTCCCCAGTGGACTGCGTGCGCTTGGGGCCACGGTGGATGTCATTCCCGTGTATCGCAGCGCACCGGATCCGGACGGGCAAAAAAGCTTGCGCCGGCTCGTCGAATCGGGCGCACTTTCGCTGGTGACCGTGGCGGCACCCAGTGCGGTCGATGCGCTCCTCGATGCGCTGCCGGCCGAGCGCGCGCGCCGACTGCCGGTAGCATGCATTGGACCGGTGACCGCGCGCGCCGCGCGCACCGCCGGGTTTCCGGTCAAGGTTGAAGCGGAATACGCGACGATTCCCGGATTCGTGAAGGCGATCGTCGCGGCTTTCGGACGGAGCGGATAGTTTCCGGTATGACTGAACCTCAGGCGCCGGTGATTCGCATCGGCACGCGCTCATCGGAATTGGCGTTGCGTCAGGCGCGCCTCGTCGCGGCCCAACTGCGGGAACGTGGTGTCGAGAGCGAGCTGGTGACCTATACCACGATTGGCGATCGCATTCTCGACAAGCCGCTTTCGGCGATCGGTGAAAAAGGACTGTTTACTGCGGAGCTCGAGGCCGATCTGATTAACGGTCGCACCGATTGCGCGGTGCATTCGTTGAAAGATCTGCCCACTGCCGACCCGGCCGGGCTCACCATCGTCGCGTTGCTTGAACGTGAAGATCCCCGCGATGCGTTCGTGACCGGACCGGGCGTGACCGCGCGGACGTTGCTCGAGCTTCCCGCTGGCGCACGTGTCGGCACATCATCGCTGCGTCGCCGCGCGCAACTGCGCGCCCTGCGCCCCGATCTCGAGGTGTTGGAGTTACGCGGCAACGTCGGCACACGGCTGCGCAAGATCGATGAAGGGCAGGTGGATGCGGCGCTGCTCGCTGCGGCTGGTCTTCGCCGTCTGGGTCTAGGTGATCGCATCGTATCGCTGCTCGATCCACCGGCGTGGCTTGGTGCGCCTGGACAAGGGGCAATTGCGGTGCAGGCGCGGGCGGACGACTCGAATGTTCTGCACATTCTCGCGGCGCTCGACCATCCGACCACGCGCATCGCGGTTACAGCGGAACGAGCGCTGTTGGCCGCGCTCGAAGGCGGTTGCCAAGTGCCGATCGGTGCGGCCCTTGTGTCGGTCGACGGTACGCACACACTGCACGGCGTGGTGGCCAGTGTTGACGGAACGAAAGTCGTGCGCGGCGCATTGGCGGTGAATGCGGATGACCCGATGGCCGGCGGTCGCGAGCTTGCCGCGCAGTTGCACGCCGCGGGCGGCGCAGACATTCTGGCGGAGTTGAGAGCACGATGACGTATACCCCCGTTTCAAACGACGTTGCGCTGTCGGTGCGGATGCGCCGACTGCGTCGGACCGATGCGCTCCGACGCGTGGTGCGTGAAACGCGACTCGATGCGGCGCAGTTTCTGTGGCCGTTATTTGTCCGTTCGGGTCAACGGCTGCGCGCTCCGATTGGCTCGATGCCTGGCGTGTTTCAGACGTCGGTCGACGAATTCCTGCGCGACGCGGAGCGCGCCGTTGCCGCGAACATCGGCGGCATTCTGCTCTTCGGCATTCCCGACACCAAGGATGCGACCGGTTCTTCGGCGTGGGATCCGCACGGTCCCGTGGCGGAAGCCGTGCGAGCGGTGAAGCGCGAATTCCCCAAGCTGCTGGTCGTGACAGACGTGTGCATGTGTGAGTACACCGATCACGGCCACTGTGGATTGCTGACGCCGTCCGGTGAAGTCGACAACGATCAGACGCTCGAATTGCTGTCGCGGGAAGCGTTGGCGCACGCCGAAGCCGGCGCCGATATCGTCGCGCCGAGCGACATGATGGACGGTCGCATCGGTCACATGCGACGCGCGCTCGATGCGGCGGGGTTCGATCAGACGCCGATTATGAGTTACGCGGCCAAATACGCGTCGGCATTCTACGGACCATTTCGCGAAGCGGCGGAGTCGACGCCCGCGTTCGGCGATCGCCGCAGCTATCAGATGGATCCGGCCAACGGTCGCGAGGCACTGCGCGAGGTGCGTCTCGATGTTGCAGAAGGCGCGGACATTCTCATGGTGAAGCCAGCCGGTGCTTATCTCGACATTATTGCGGCGGTCAAGCAGGACACAGGCATGCCACTCGCGGCGTATCAGGTGAGCGGTGAGTACTCGATGATCAAAGCGGCCGCGGAGCGGGGCTGGATTGATGGCGACCGCGCGATGATGGAATCGCTGACATCGATCGCGCGCGCCGGTGCGGACTTGATCATTACTTATTTCGCGCTCGACGCCGCTGCGGCGTTGCGGGCGCGCTGACCCTAGGAGCAAGGCAATGCTGCACAACCCGTGGCACGACATCCCCGCCGGCAAACATCCGCCGGAACAGGTGACGGCCATCATCGAGATCCCTGCCGGCTCGAAGAACAAGTATGAGCTCGACAAGGAAACCGGACACTTCAAGCTCGATCGGGTGCTCTACTCGGCCGTGCACTATCCGAGCGACTATGGGTTCATTCCGCAAACACTGCACGAGGACAACGACCCGCTCGACATCCTGGTGAAGATCAACGAGCCGACGTTTCCAGGGTGTCAGATCGCGGCGCGCCCGATTGGCGTGTTGTGCATGCTCGATAAGGGCGAACCCGACGACAAGATTCTCGCGGTGCCGGCCGACGATCCGTACTTCCACGACGTGTTCGACATTGCCGATCTTTCGCCGCACTATCTCAAGGAAGTCGAGCACTTCTTCCTGATTTACAAAGATCTCGAGGGCAAACGCATGGAGATCACGGGCTGGAAGAAGAGCACCGATGCGATGGATGTGATCCGCCGCAGCATGCAGCGCTACAAGGAGACGTTCGACTCCTGAGCGAGGTGAGGAGCGCTAGCGCCGGAGCACCAGGCTGGCGTTGATGCCTCCGAAACCGAAGCTGTTGCTGAGCACCGTGTTCACCTGCGCGTCGCGCCCGTGATTGGGTACGTAGTCGAGGTCGCAGCCGTCGCCGGGTGCTTCGAAATTGAGCGTTGGCGGAATCCATCCGCGCTGCAGCACGAGCGCGGAAATCGCGGCTTCGAACGCACCCGACGCCCCGAGCGCATGGCCGTAGTAGCCCTTCGTGCTGGATACCGGCAGCGAATCCGCGTGCGCGCCAAACACCTGACGGATGGCCAACGTCTCGGTGGGATCGTTGAGCGGTGTACTACTCCCGTGGGCGTTGATGTAATCGACTGACGTCGTCGCGGCATCGGCATCGGCGAGGGCCTGACGCATGCAGCGCGCCGCCTGTGTGCCGCCCGGGAGTGGCGCGGTCATGTGGTGGGCATCGTTCGTCGTGCCGTAGCCACACAGTTCGGCGTAGATGCGCGCACCGCGCGCTTCGGCGCGCGACCATTCCTCGAGAATGAGCACGGCAGCGCCCTCTCCCATCACGAAGCCGTCGCGATCACGATCGAACGGGCGCGACGCGTGGGCCGGGTCGTCGTTGCGCGTGGACATCGCGCGTATGAGCGCAAATGCACCGAAACAGAGCGTGGCCAGGGGCGACTCCGCGCCGCCAGCAATCATCACGTCGGCGTAGCCATCGCGCACCTGACGAAACGCTTCGCCGATGGCGATCGAGCCGGAGGCACAGCTCATCGCGTTGGTGATGTTCGGACCACTCACGCCAAACTCGATGGCGATGTTACAGCTCGAGCTGCCGCCGAAAACGGCGAGGGCGAGCGTGGCATCGACATCGCGCAGGCCGCCGCGCATGAATCGCGCGGCCTGCTCTTCGGCGTACGCCACGCCGGCGAGGGCCGTGCCCATCATCGCTCCAACGCGCTCGCGATTTTCCTGGGCGAGATTGATGCCTGAATCGTTCAGCGCGAGCTGCGAGCTCACCACGCTGAACTGTCCAAACCGGTCGAGTCGTTTGACGCGACGCGCCTCAAGAAAGTCGGCCGCGTCGAAGTCGCGAACCTCGGCGGCGCACTGACTGCGAAAGATCGATGTATCAAAGCGCGTGGCGGCTTGCACCACCGAGCGTTCGGCCCGTAATCCCGTCCAGAGCTGCTCGACGCCGACCCCGAGCGGTGTGACGCAGCCGATGCCGGTGATGGCCACGCGGCGCTTGAGTGGTACAGCGGCGCTCACGTCGTTCCTCCATTGGCACGTTCCGCCACGATGGCGAGCCCTTCAAGCGTCCGGGAGGCGATGCCGTGCACGAACACCGGACCGATGACGTTGGTGGCCGCAAAGGTACCAATCACGGGCCAGTTGGGTCCGTTCCAGACGTGAATGACGCGCGTGAGAATACCGGTCGGTGTCTCGGTGAAATTCCACTCGACATCCATGCGCGTCGTGACGCCGCCAATGTGGCGATACCGTACCCACGGCACGTCGTGATTCACTGCCATCTCCGATCGCCACCAGGTGGGCCAGTTCACGAGACCGAACGGCCGATTGGCGGACATCTCGACGATGCCGCCGCCGTCACTCCGACGATCGGTGAAGCGAACGTGACGATAGTGCGCGAGATACGCTGGCCAATGCTCCACCTCCCGCGCCAAATCGAAGATGCGTCGCAATGGCGCGCGCACGACGCGTTCATCGACCGTGGTCATGAGCCGGTCGGTTGGCAGCGGGCCCAACGCAAAAGGCGGCAGGGTACTGGAGTTCATGTCACGCTCAGGCGTTGGTGAGTGAACGGCGAGACGGCTCAGACGTGGGCTGCCAGCGCGCGGTCACGCGCCACCCCAACGCATGGCGCACCTGCGGCGTGATGCCGGTGGCGCGGGTCGCGAGCGCGCGCAGTTCGTCTTCGGTAAAACCGCGGAGAATGGACACGATCCCGTCGTGCCGACTCACGGGATGAAAGCGCAACGCAAACGAGGACGCCCACAGGCCCGCCACCGCCAACCAACTGCGTCGCAAATCACCGATGATGACGGCGACGCGCGCGACGCGCGTACATTCGCGCAGCAACTGCGTTGCCGCCGGTTCTTCGAAGTGATGCAATACCTGCGAGCACGTAACCAGGTCGACGCTGCCATCGCGCAACGGCAGGGCGAGCGCGTCGGCCGCGAGCGTCGTGTCGCAGGACTGCTGCGCGGCGCGGGCCAAGGCGGGCGCGAGTTCGAGCCCGATGGTTTGCAGGCGATGTCCGAGTTGTGCCGCGGCGCGCGACGCAGCGAGCGGGATGTCGCCCAGGCCGGTACCGATATCGAGCAGCGAAAGCGACGAGGTGGCTGGTACGCTCTCAAGCACAGCTTCCACTTCGCGCAGTACTGCACGTCGCCCACCGAAAAATCGGTTGGCCAGTGCCACGTCATGCAACGAGCGCTCGGCCAGCGCCGGATCGAGCGACGGGTCATCGAGAATCTCGTGGCCCCGTCGCCGGGCCGGCGTCAGTCGCCGCGCGAGCGTCACGTCAGTGTTCGAGCAAGGCGTAACCGCCGCGATAGTAGAGAAGCGGACGACCCTCGTGTGCCGTGCCTGATTCCACTTCGCCCAACACGATGACGTGATCGCCGGCGGGGTGGCGCGCGACCACGCGACATTCGAGCGAGGCGAGCACGCCGTCGAGCACGACGTTACCGAGCGTGCCGCGCGTTACACCGATATCCGTGAACCGATCGTCGAGTTTGCCCGCGAATCGGCGGCTGTACGACTCCTGCGATGCGCACAGAACGTTCACCGCGAACGTTTCCGCATGCCGAATGACGGGCGCCATTGTGGCATCGTTGGCGATGCACACCATCACCAGCGGCGGCGAGAGGCTGATCGACGAAAACGCGCTGACCGTCATGCCGTGGTCGCGGCCGTCCTCGTCGCGAGTCGTGACAATGGTAACGCCTGTGGCGAATCGCCCGAGTACCGCGCGGAAGAGATCAGGATCGATGGACATGAGCCGGTGCTGGAACTGACAACGATGGGGCGAATGACTTGACCGAGGCTCGCGCAAGCCGCCATAAGGTCGAGGGCGCAAGCAACGCAGATGGTGGAACGAAGTCGCCCGTTACGCCAATGAGCAAGTCCGCAAGCTGTCGATCATGACGCAGCACGTGCGCGGCAATCTCAAGCAGCGGCGGAAACGCCACGGCAGCGCCGATCAGTCGTTCGATGCGCCATTTTCCGACAAACGTCTCGCGGCGCGCGCGCTCGTATGAATCGAGCGCGTGCGTTTCTGCCATCGCATCACCGCGTTCGATCGCGCGAACCGCGTTGGTGAGCGGACCGGCGAGCAGTTCGGCGCCACGCAAGGCCGCATAGATGCCTTCACCGGTGAACGGATCAAAGAAGTCGGCGGCGTCGCCAACCAACGCGGCGCCTGGTGCCCACGCACGTCGTACGTGCGATGCAAATGGCCCCGTCGTTTGCACGGCCGAGATGCGTTGCGCGTTCCGAAAGCGTGAAGCGAGCGTGGCATGATTTTCGAGCCACTCGCGCATGAAGGATTCCGGCTCGATGCGCTGGAGTGCGCCGCGCGTGAATCGTTGCGGCACGACGATGGCTACGTTGGTGACGCCACCCGGTGTGCCGTTGATGCTCGCCAGGCCCACGTAGCCGCGGCGGCGCGTAACGTGCATCTCGCCGAGCGATGAAACATCGGCCACACCGGTGTAGTGGGCGACGAAAGCTACGCGTGTCGGCCACGCGGAGCGTCTGGCGAGCCCGAGGCGACGCGCGACAATCGAACGCAGTCCATCGGCGCCGACAGTAAGCAGTGCGTTTGTCGTGTGCACTCCATCGGCGGTACGCACGCGGGCGCCGAGCACCCGACCGTCGTCGTTTGACAGGAGTTGTTCCACCTTTGCGCGCTCAACGACGCGTGCGCCCGCGCGAACGGCGCAGGCGAGGAGTGTCGCGTCGAGACGTTCGCGCGCGATGCCCAGTCCGCGATCGCGAAAGCCGCGAAATCCGTGCGCGGCGGCAAATTCGCCGTGGATCTCCCTGCCGGCGGGCGTGTGCACGACCATGCCAGTCAGTGCGCTGGCTTGTGCTTCCAGCGACTCAAGCACGCCCATCTGCGACAAAATACGGGCGCCTTCCGGGCTCACGTACTCGGCGCATGGTTTAGTGCGCGGAAACCGCGCCCGATCTACCAGCACGACGTCGAGCCCGGCCCGTGCCGCGAACCATGCGGTCGTTGAACCAGCCGGACCGCCGCCTACCACCAACAGCTGCGCTGATTTCGGAACTGAGGTGGAGGTCATCGTAGGCAGTTTAACGCACGAAATGGTCCGATTGATCCCACGCTACGATCGAAGCGGCGCGAAAAGCGAAGCCGCGACGACGGCGACCACCGCGCCGGCAACGGAGCAGACGGCGTTCACGGCATCGTTGTCGAGACGGCGCCAGCCGCCGCGTTGTTCCGTACTCGTCCCACAGCTGTGCACGTCTCGCTCCGTGGCGCGCTCGCAGCGCGGGCACCAACGACGCTCTTGCACCCAGGCGCCGATCCATGTGTCCATCCAGGCGCCGGCCGTGCCGCCAACTGCGACGCTGATCGTCGCGACCGGATCGATCACCGCGCACGCAACGGCGAGCATGGAGAGAATGAACGCGCCCGCGAGCCCACCCACCGATCCTGCGAGGGTGATTGCGCCCGATGTTCCGGGCGGCACCCTCCGGCGTTCGCGCAGTGAGTACGGTGTCCCGCCCCAGAGCGTACCGATTTCCGTGCTCCACGTGTCGGCACCAGCGGCAGCGAGCGAGCCCGCGGCGGCAACGCCAAGCCACCGCGCGTCACTATCCAGCGCGAGCGCAATCGCGGCGCAGAGAGCAAAGACGCCGCCGTTGGCCAGCACCTGCCACGCATCACGTTGATCGCCTTTGGCGACGATGTCGCGCGTGCGTTGCTCTTTCGCCTGACGACCGATTCGCGAGAGCACACTGGCCAGCACGAACCAGGCGATGAGAAACACGCCCCATCCAGCGCCAACACGGAGCGCGAGCGTGCCAATCACGAATGCACCGACCGCGCCGCTCAACCGCAAACTGCGCGCGCGCCAGGCCGCGATCGCAATACCTCCCGCCAGCAATACGGACAGCCACCATGGGGCCGGCGACGTCAACGTCATTGAGCGATCATCGAGTGATCAGTGAAGCCGTCGAAGGGTTCGTTACACGCGAAAAGCACGGACGCAACGCGTCGTCCCCGCGCAAATCTCGGGTCCACGCTGTGGACTGTACCAGTTGGGCGCAAGCGGACTGGCGGCCCAATAGGCAACTCCGCTGGCAAGCTGTGGCGTCAGTACCGCGTCAATAGTCACCGTCGATACGTGAAATGGTGAGAAATCGCCCGGTCTCCCGCTTGTTCCGGTGACCTGCAGCACGTTAGCTTCGCCCGTCGTGACACAGATGCTCGATGATTCTGCAATGCGGGCGGCCGCCGCTTCCGCGCCCTTCGTGGGAACGCCCAACGGCGTGCCGGCGCTTTCGCTCGCGGGCACGCCACTCGATGCGCGTTTGCCGTTGGCGCTCCTCGAGGCAGTGAAGGCGATTGATACGCCGGAAGCAGAACTCGACGCCGAGCTGGTGCACGAACTGCGCAACAAACGGCTGGGACTCAGCGAGACCGTGCTGCAGCAAATCCGCCGTTATCAGGACGCGGTGCGCCGACAGCAGAAAGTGGCGTTTGACGAAGTGTTGGCACTCGCCCGTCTCATCGGCCGTCGGCCCGACGCCGATTTGGCGTTTCGTGAAGCGGGCCGTCGTTGGGCCCGAGCCGCGATCAGCACGATCGGTGCGACAACGCGGAGCGCGGCGGTAAATTTACCGTCACTGCTGGGTCGTCCGATCGCGTTTCGGCAGCTGCGCAGCATTGCGCGGCGATTCATGTCGGCAACGCTGGTTCGACAGGGCAGTTCGATTGTGCTCGAAGTCAGCGCACCCGTCTCAGCCGATGCCGCTCCGCGTGGCGCCGGATGCGGTTTGTACGAGGCAGCATTCCGCGAAGCGTTGCATGTGCTGGCGGATGCAGACGGCACGGTCGATCATGTGATGTGCCGCGCGCGCGGCGACGCGCGCTGCCAGTGGCGCGCTGATTGGCGTCGTCGCTGAGTTTATTCGCCGCTCGCTTCGCTGCGAATGCTCACAGTTGAGATGCTCCCCCGCCTGCAGCAGTTAATTGCTGCGGCGGATCTCGATGGTTGGTTGCTGTACGATTTCCGTGGCACCAACGCCATCGCAACGGGACTGCTGGGATTCGACGGACTGGTGTCGCGTCGGGTGTTCGCGTTTATCCCGCGTAACGGCACGCCGATCGGCATTCAACACGCCATCGAGCCAGGACCGTGGGCCAAGTGGCCGGCTGAGTGGCCGCGACGCGTCTACAGCGGCTGGCGCGCGCTCGAGAGTGAATTGCACGCTCTCGTCGCCGGCAAGCGCGTCGCGATGGAATACTCGGCAGGCGATGCGATTCCGTATCTCGATCGCGTGCCGGCGGGTGTTCTGGAGATGGTTCGCGCAACCGGAGCGACGGTCGTGAGTTCCGGCGAACTGGTGTCGCGTGTGTATGCCACATGGACCGAATCGCAACGCGAATCGCACGAGCGCGCGGCTGAACACATTCGTCGCATTGCTCTCGAAGCGATGGCCCACGCAGGTGCCATGGTCGCCGCGGGAACGCCAGTGGCCGAACACGAGCTGCAGCAGCGCATTCTCGACGGCTTCGCGCGCGCCGGGCTTGAAACCGATCACGGTCCCGACGTCGCGGCGTCGGAGAATGCGGCGAACCCGCACTACGCTCCCTCTGCAGCGGCACCGCGACTCATACAGCGCGGTGACCTGTTGTTGATCGATTTGTGGGCGAAAGAGCACAACGGCGGCGTGTACGCTGATCAGACGTGGATGGCGTCCCTTGGCGCGCCCTCCGGTCGTGCGATTACCGTCTGGGAGGCAGTACGCGACGCGCGCGACGCCGCGCTCTCGCTGCTCACGTCGCGCATCGACGCGGGGCAGGCGGTGCGGGGCGGAGAAGCGGACGATGCGGCACGCGAGGTCATTACTGCGCGCGGATTCGGCGCCCAGTTCTGGCATCGCACGGGGCACAGCATTGATTCGCGAGAATTGCATGGATCGGGACCGCAGATCGACAATCTCGAATCGCGCGACGATCGGCTGCTCATTCCGGGCGTTGGTTTTTCCATCGAACCCGGGATTTATGTGCCAGGCGAGTTGGGGGTGCGGAGCGAGGTGAATTGTTTCGTGCAGGAAGACCGTCTGCTCATCACCCCAGGCGCCATCCAGCGCGATCTGATCCTGCTCTGACGTGCGCCAGGGTACGCGCGTCGTGACGACGCTGGCCCGGGCGAGCTCCGGTTTCGTTGCGCTGCTTCTTGGTGCACTGACGGCAGGTGCGTTGGTTGGGTGCAGCGGAACGGGCGCGCGCGATCAGACGAGTGCGGACTCCGCACGTGAGGGCGCACGAACGGGTGCAGCAGACGAGCACACGGCGCGTGTGCTGCCGGCGGACAGCGTGATGTGGTCGCTCGCGTTCAGTGCCGGAGGCGACGGCACGCAATATCGGGCGAATCGCGACACCACGTTGCTGCATGGCGGCGCAATTCTCGGGCGCGTGCGCACCACACACGCGGTCGTCGGCGACACCGCCATCGAACCGACGCACGATCTGACGGTGTGCAAGCCGTTTACCGAAACGCAAATTCCGGCCGACAAGGATGGAGTCGGCAACGCCGTGGTCTGGCTCGTCGGCGTCGAAACGGGACCGGAAGTAACGACGCCGCGCCGGGTCACGCTGTGGCTTGATCGCTGCCGTCTGGAGCCGCGCGTCCAGAGTGTGGTGCAGGGCAGCACGCTGCTCGTCACGTCGCGTGATCCGATGATGTCACGTCTTCGCTTCAGCGACATGTGGGGTACGCTCGCCATGCGCGCGCAAATCGCACTCAACGATGCGGGGCAGGTTGTGCCAACGACCGACGTTGCCGCGCGCGCTGGCCTCGTGGCTGTCCAGGACGATATGCACCCGTGGATCCGCGCATGGATTGCCGTGTCCACGCATCCGTTCGTGTTCGTCACCGATCCCGACGGCGCATTCCGCTTCGCGAACGTGCCAGAGGGCAGCTACACGATGGTCGTCTGGCAAGAGAAACTCGGTGTGCGCACGCGTCGCGTTCAGGTCACGCGGGGCGTGGAGACGCGAGTACAAGTCGAGTACTAGGTGTTCCGCGTGAACCTCTCGCGTCGCCTGGGCGAGATCGCTAGTCAGCGTACCGCGTACCACGACAGACGTTCAGCGACGTCGTAACGCGGCTGGTGGTGCCTAGGGCCCTGCGTACAGCGCCGCGTATTTGCCGCCATCACGCTGTACGAGCTCGTCGTGATGACCAGATTCCACGACAACGCCGTTGTCGATGACGACCACGCGATCTGCCCGCCGTACTGTGGACAGACGATGCGCGATGAGCAGTGTGGTACGGCTCTGTAACAGCTCCTCGAGCGCCTGCTCGACGAGGCGCTCACTTTCGGTGTCGAGGCTCGACGTGGCTTCGTCGAGAATGACCACCGCCGGGTCTTTGAGAAACACCCGTGCAATCGCGATGCGCTGGCGCTGACCGCCCGAGAGCTTCACGCCGCGCTCGCCGACGCGTGTGTCCCAGCCGTCGCTCAGTCGTTCGATGAATTCGGTGGCGTGTGCCGCGCGCGCCGCGCGTTGCAAATCGTATTCGGTGGCCGACGGACGTGCGTACGCGATGTTTTCGCGGATTGTGCCGCTAAAGAGCACAGGTTCCTGCGGCACGATGCCGATTGCGCCGCGTAACTCATCGAGCGACAACGCGCGAATGTCCGAGCCGTCAAAGAGAATGCGACCGTCGGTCACGTCCCAAAAACGCGGCAACAGATTGGCGATGGTCGTCTTGCCGCCGCCCGACTTGCCCACGAGCGCGACAACCTCACCCGGCGTGATACGCAACGTCAGATCGCGCAATACCGTCGGTAAATCGTCGGCGTAGCGGAAGCTCACGTTCTCGAACGCCAGCGCACCACGCAGCGGTCGCTTGAGTGGCACCGGCGCCGCCGGCGCGCGCACCGTTGCTCCCGTATCGAGCAACTCAAACACGCGCGTCGCCGCACCAATGGCTTCCTGAAAGTTGCCGAAGAGCGAGGCCATTGAGCCGACGGCCGCCGCCACGGTGAGCGCGTAAAACAGAAAGGACACGAGCGCGCCCGCCGTCAACTTGCCATCGATAACCTGCATGCCGCCTTGCCACATCACGGCGACCACAGCGGCAAAAGCCACGAATCCGACGGCGCCAAAAAACACCGCGCGTAAGCGCGCACGCCGCACGGCGGCCGAGACCACATCCTGCAACAAGGAAGCGAATCGGCTCACTTCGAACGACTCGCGCGTGAAGCTCTGCACGATGCGAATCGCGCCGAACGCTTCGTCGGCGGTGCCCATGGCATCGGCGACTTTGTCCTGCACGCCAGTGCTGGCTTTGCGGAGCGCTCGACCAAATCCGAGTGCGGCGCCGACGACCAGTGGCACGACCGCCAGTGTCGTTACGGTCAAACGAGGATTCGTGATCGTCAGCATGATCACGCCGCCGACCAGGAACAGCGATTGACGCGAGAGTTCGGAAATCCACGAACTCAATAGCGATTGCAGCACGCCAAGGTCGGCGGAGAGGCGACTGGTCAGTTCGCCGGTGCGACGCTCGGTGAAGAACGCCGGCGAGAGCCGAATCAGGTGCGCGAACGTCGACTCACGAAGCGTCGCGATGACGCGCTCGGTGGTCACGCTGAGCAGATACACCTGGGCGAAATTCATCAGCCCTTGCACCGCGAACACGGCGAGCAGGGCGAGCGCGACGCGATTGAGCGCCGCGCGATCTTTCAGCTCGAACGCGGCATCGAGCAGGTAACGCAGCACGAGCGGAAAAACGAGACCCGCGGCTGCCGCCACAACCAGACAGATCGCGGCACCGGCGAGGCGGGTGCGATACGGACGGAGGAGCGGCAGTAAACGCGTCAGCGGACGCGGAGAGGACAGCCGTCGACCCGTCGATCGGTCAGCCAATGGCGCGATCCACCGCCATCGCGACGAACAACAGCGCGAGATACAACAGCGTGTATTTGTACACCCACCAGGCGGGCCCCGACCACGGCTCGCCGCGCAACGCGGCGCCGCGCATGCGCAGCACACCGCGCATCAGCAGCGCATTGAGCACGAGCGCGGACACCGCATACAGCCAACCGAAGGCGCCGAACAGCACGGGCAAGAACGTGAGCGCGATGAGAATGATCGTATACCAGATCATCTGGTTCATCGTTTCGCGTTCGCCCCAGACTAGCGGCGCCATCGGCACCTTGGCGCGACCGTAGTCAACCTGCTTGAGTAGCGCGAGCGCCCAGAAATGCGGCGGCGTCCAGTAGAACACGATGAGAAACAAACAGAGCGCCGACACATCGAGCGTGCCGGTCACCGCCGCCCAGCCCACCAGCGGTGGAAAGGCGCCGGCGGCGCCGCCGATGACAATGTTTTGCGGCGAGGTGCGCTTGAGCCAGCGCGTGTAGATAAAGACGTAGAAGTAGAACCCGGCCAGCGCGAGCGCCGCCGTCAGCACATTTACAAAGTGCGCCAGCATCCACGTGGCAAACGTGGCGCACGCGACACCGAATGCGACCACTTGCGTGGGCGACATGCGTCCACTGGGAATCGGACGCAGTCGTGTGCGCGCCATGACATCGTCGATATCGCGATCGATGTACATGTTGACCGCGTTGGCACCGCCGGCCATGAGGTAGCCGCCGATGGTCACCAGCAACACCGTGAGCCACGAGGGCGATCCCGCCGCATACATCGGCGCGATCGTCGTCACCAACAACAGCGAAATGATGCGCGGCTTGGTGAGCGACACGAGGTCACGCGACAGCGTCGGCTCGGCTTTCACGCTTGCCGCTGGTGTCGGGGCTCCCGGAGTCGGTTCCACTGGAACGCTGGTCATCAACCGGCTGATGGAGCGGTTCGGCCAGCCTGCAGCGGATGCGATCGCTGCGCCGCCACCGTCGTGCGCCCCGCCGCGATGCGCGCGAGGTACGTCATCGTGAACGCGGTGAGCCAGATCATGATTCCGGTTGCCTGATGCAGCGAGCGAATCACCGACGGGAATCCGCCAAGGACCATCCACGCCGCCCACACCACCTGGAGCACACCGCAAAACAGTCCAATCCACGCAGCAAGCACGAGCGGTGCCGGCTCTCCACGTTTGCGAAACACAAACGGCAGTGACGCGAGATGCAGCACGAGCAGATACGCCATCAAACGATGCGTGATCTGCACGTATTGCCCCACGCCGCCGGTCGACGCTTCGCCGCAGAACGGGAACCCGACACACGCGACCGCCGCGCCTTCAATCTTTGCGGTCAGACCACCCAGCAGCACCACCAGCAGTGCCATCGCGGCCGCGCCCGTCGCACCGCCAACCGCCTTCTTCGTGGCGGTCTGGCCAAGAATCTTTGTGCCACCCAAACCACCAGCTCGCACCGTAGCGGCGGCGAGTACGGCGATGAGCGACGCCGCGAGCAACTTGTGCACGACGGTCGCCCACGCCGGATTGCCGGTGAACACGGTGACCGCACCAAAGAGCGCGGGCGCAAACCAGAGGGCGAGCGCTAAGCGCGCGGCGTTCCACACGCCACCGTCGCCGCCGACCGACGCATCACGACGCGCGCGCCAGGCCGCCAGCACGAGCCACGCAATGCTCGCAAAGAGCGCGACCGCGAGATAGCGGTGCGTGACCTCGATGACGAGGTCCATGCGCTCGAATGGTGGAAAGAGATAGCCGTAGCAGAGCGGCCAATTCTCACCGCAACCCATGCCCGAGCCGGAGATACGAACGATGGCGCCAAAAATGATATGCAACAACGCCACGGCGAGCGCGACGTACGCAGCGCGACGAACCGAGGCGGGGGGCAGCGAGGCAGCAGACATGAGTCAGTATGAAGAAACAGGCGTCATCGCGGGTGCATCACGCGCCAAGCGCCGACAAAAGCGGCGCCGATCAAGAGCGCTGGCAGAATCGCCCAGGCCATTTCCGACGCTCGCCGCGGCGCCGGCACCGACGGCGATCCGGTTTCCGCGGGCACCACGCGCCACACGGCGCGAATGATGAAGTACTGCGCGACGACGCAACTCACAGCGGCGAGCACAAAGAGCGCATCGCGCACCGGGGTATCGCCCACCGGCATCGGCATCGGGACAGTCGATGACTGCATGAGAGACAGCGAGAGTGGCATAATGGTGCGCGAAAGCTAGGCACTGTCGCACCGTGTGTGACCCCCCCGCATCCAGCTTGAACCCATGTGGCGGCATTCCGGACCCGGACCCGTGCGATGGTGCGTCCCGGCGGCTACCATTGCGCATGCCCTCGTCCACGCCTTCGCCCATGCACACCCCCTCGGCCGGCGATCTGACCGGCCGCTCGGCCTCTGAATCGTCGGGCCACACCGAACTCCCCCGCCGATTGGGGCTGTGGAGCGCGATTGCCGTCGTGATCGGCACGACGATCGGCTCCGGCATCTTTCGCTCGCCGGCCGGGATCGCCGCCAAGCTACCGGGACCACTTCCACTGCTCACCGTGTGGACGGTTGGCGGCATCTTTGCGCTCTGTGGCGCCTTAACCCTGGCCGAGGTGGCCGGTGCGTTGCCCAGAACTGGCGGCTACTTCGTGTTCATCCGCGAAGGCTGGGGCCGTTTGCCTGCATTTCTATATGGTTGGACAGAGCTGATTCTGATCCGCGCCGCGGCTCTCGGGGGCATCTCGCTCACGTTTGCCGAATATGCGCTGCGCGGGCTGGGGTTTGATCCGAGCATCGCGCCGTACGACAGCTACGCGCATTACCTCGCCGCGGCGGCCCTCTTTTCGATGGGCGCGGTGAACATCGTCGGCGTGCGTTGGGGCGCGTTGGTCCAAAATGTGACAACGCTCGCGAAGTACGGTGGGTTGATGCTGATCGTCGTGCTCGCATTGGTGCTGGGATTGCCGAGTACGGGCGGTCATTTCACGCCGGCGGCGCCGGCTGGAAGCTTCAGCGTCAGCGCGTTCGGACTGGCGCTGGTATCGGTGTTGTGGGCCTACGATGGATGGGGTGATCTCACAAAAGTGGGCGGCGAAGTAGCCGACCCGCGTCGCAACTTGCCGCGCGCGATTGTGATTGGCACGCTGGCCATCATTCTGATTTATGTGTTGGCGAACGTTGCGTATCTCTCGGTGCTGTCAGTAGATGAGATCAAGGGCGCGCGATTGGTTGCGGCCGACGTCGCGCAAAAACTGATTGGACCGATTGGTGTCACGATCGTTTCGATCACGGTTTTGCTCTCGACATTCGGCTCCGTGAACGGTTCGCTGCTGACGGGTCCGCGCATCTTCTTCGCGATGGCCGATGAAGGGTTGTTCTTCCGGCAGGTGGCAAAAGTTCATCCGAAATTCAAAACACCGCACGTCGCCATCACGCTCGCCGCGGGCATCGGCATCGCCTTTGTGTTGCTCCGATCCTTTGAGCAGTTGGCGGACATTTTTGTGACGGCGTCGCTGGTGTTTTACATCCTGAGTGTGGGTGCAATCTTCCGCCTACGTCGTCGGCCGGACTGGAATCCGCCGATGCGTGTGCCGTTGTATCCGTTCACCCCCGCACTGTTTTGCGCGGCCACGCTGTTTCTGCTGGTGAACGCGCTGATCGATCCGGGGCAGCGGTGGGGCACAATTGGTGTGCTCGGGATCGTAGCGCTCGGGATCCCAGTGTATTTCTTTTCCGTTGGTCGCGTGTCGACTCGAAATTGAAGCCGTGTAGAACGTCGGTGCGTTTGACCATCCCGCTGGTTGCCGCGCGTATTTCTGCCAGTCGTGGCACAGAGGCGTAACGTTCGCGAAACGTCCTTGTTTGCTCCGGTGACGCCGCCCTTCGCGGACAGTTGCTTCGTTCGAGATCGCCAAAGTGGTTGTACCACGCGATCCCAACACTCGAACGGAGACCGACTAGATGCGGCGGATGTGGAAGTTTGGAGCGCTGATGATCGCGCTCGCGATAGCAGCAGTGAGACCGATGCACGCGCAAGGCGTGACGTCCGGCTCCATGAACGGTGTCGTGCGCGGCCCCAACGGGCCGGTGGCGTCGGCGCGCGTCGTGGCGGTGCACCAACCATCGGGCACTGCGTATCAGGTGATCACGCGCGCCGATGGTCGCTTCGTGATTCCCGCGATGCGCGTCGGTGGTCCGTACACCGTCTCCGCGATTGCGCTGGGATTTGCGCGTAATCAGCAGGAAGGACTCGAAGTCACGCTCGGAAACTCCACCGACGTCACCTTCGATCTCAAGCAGGCGGCCGTCACGCTGCAAGGCATCGAAGTGACCGCCACGGGTGGCGCGCTGAGCTCGAAGATCACTGGCGCGTCGGTGACGATTCCCAAGGAAGCGCTCACCGCGTTCCCGACGATCGGCCGCACGCTCACCGACTTCACGCGTCTCGTGCCGCAGTACGGTGGCAACGGCTCGTTCGCCGGTCAGGACAACCGCCTCAACAACTTCACGCTCGACGGATCGTACTTCAACAACTCGTTCGGCTTGTCGGGTCAGCCGGGCGGTCGTACGGGTGTGTCGCCGATTCCGATCGACGCCATCGAACAGTTGCAGGTGAACGTCGCGCCGTTCGACGTGCGCCAGGGTGGATTCACGGGCGCCGGTGTGAACGCCGTGACCAAGTCGGGCACGAACGAATTCAAGGGCTCGATTTACTACAGTGCGCGTAACCAGGGGCTGCAGGGCGACAGCACGGCGGGACTCTTCTTCAACAAGGGTACTTACAAGTTCTCGCAGCCCGGCGGCTGGGTGAGCGGCCCGATCATCAAGAACAAGCTGTTCTTCTTCGCCGATTACGAGACCGACACGTTCTCGGCGCCAGCGACGTCGTTCACGGCTAACACTGGGGGCCAGGCAGTTACCGGCAACACGACGCGCGTATTGCAGAGCGATCTGGACGGCTTGCAGCAGTTCCTCGCGACCAAGTTCAACTACGCCACGGGTCCGTATCAGGGCTTCAACCTCGAAACGCCGTCCACGCGTTTCATCGGCAAGCTTGATTACAACCTCGGTGATCGCAACAAGCTCAGCTTCCGTTACAGCAAGCTGACGTCGCAGGCCGACCAGCCGATCTCCAACTCGACGTCGCTCGGTACGTCGTCGCCCGGCCGTCGCGATAACACGAGCTCGATGAGCTTCCAGAACTCGGGCTACGCGATCATGGAGAACATCGATTCCTATATCGGTGAGCTCAACTCGCAGGTCGGTTCGCACATGTCGAATCAGATCATCGCGGGCTACACGGCCAACGACGAAAGCCGCAAGTACAAGATTCCGAATCTGTTCCCGCTGGTTGATATCCTGAACGGCGGCACGAACTACATCTCGTTCGGTTTCGAGCCGTTCACGCCGAGCAACGTGCTGACGTACAAGACCTAC
Source organism: uncultured Gemmatimonadaceae bacterium (assembly GCA_966096095.1). Taxonomy (GTDB): domain Bacteria; phylum Gemmatimonadota; class Gemmatimonadetes; order Gemmatimonadales; family Gemmatimonadaceae; genus Gemmatimonas. The sequence goes on from CBHTUR010000001.1 coordinate 474,208, forward strand.
CAGTTCCAGGACAACTTCAGCATCTACACGAACAAGCATGACGTGACGTTCGGTGTCACGGCGCAGAAGTACAACTCGCTCAACGGCTTCTCGCCGGGCTTGCAGAGCTCGTATGTCTACAACTCGCTCGCGGATTTCTACACCGACGCGAACGACTTCCTCGCCAATCCGAATCGCACCACGTCGCCGGTGACGCTCAACAAGTTCCAGGTGCGTTACGCGAATCAGCCGGGCGTGAAGATTCCGTTCCAGCCGCTCGAGGTGTTCACGTATGGTGCGTACGCGCAGGATGACTGGCGCGCCACGAAGAACCTCAAGATCTCCTACGGTATTCGCTTCGATTTGCCCGTGTTCACGAACACGGCCTTCGATAACCCGCAGGCCGACACGCTGACGTTCCGCGATCGGAACGGCCAGCCGGTCAAGTACAATTCTGGTCAGTTGCCGACGGCCAACGTGCTCTTCTCGCCGCGACTCGGCTTTAACTGGGACGTGACGGGCGATCGCCGCACGGTAGTGCGCGGCGGTACGGGTGTGTTCTCGGGCACGCCGCCGTACGTGTGGATCTCCAACCAGCTCGGCAACACGGGCGTGCTCACCGGCTTTGATCAGATCTCGAACACGAAGACGCGTCCGTTCAATCCGAATCCGGATACGTACAAGCCGACGACCGTGACTGGCGCGCCGGCTGCGACGTACGAACTCGACGTGACCGATCCGAAGTACAAGTTCGCGCAGACGTGGCGCACCGATATCGCCGTTGACCGCAAGTTGCCGTGGGGCTTCATCGCCACGGCCGAAGTGCTCTACGGCAAGGAAATGAACGGCGCCTACTACATCAACGCCAACTTGCCGGCCGCGCAGACCAAGTTCACGGGCGCCGATCAGCGGTCACGCTGGACCAGCAACCGCATCAACAGCAACGTCACGAGCGCGTTCGTCATCAGCAACGTGAGCACTGGCACGAACGCCAATTATTCGGCCTCACTCTCGAAGCAGTTCACGAACGGTTTCTTTGCCAAGGCGGCGTACTCGTACGGCGTGGCCAAGAACTCGTACGACCCGGGCTCGACGGCGTCGTCGAACTGGGGTGCCAACGATCAGTCCAACGATCCGAACAACCCGGGCGTGCAGTATTCGGCCTTCTCGCCGGGCAAGCGCGCGTTCCTCGCGCTGTCGTATCGCAAGGAGTACGGCAAGTTCGGCGCGACGAGCATCTCGCTCTTCACGCAGGCGGCCACGCAGGGTAACACCGACTATCGCTTTAGCGCCGACGCGAACGGCGACAGCCAGACTAACGACCTGATTTACATCCCGCGCAACACGAGCGAGATGAACTTCCAGTCGTACTGCGTGAACGCCGCCGGAACGGCACAGACCAACTGCGCCAACTCGGTCAAGATCTTCACCGCGGCCGATCAGGCGACGGCGTGGGACGCGTACATCGCGCAGGATCCGTACCTCAAGTCGCGTCGTGGCCAGTATGCGGTGCGCAACGCGTTCTTCCTGCCGATGCTCACGCGCAGTGACTTGGGTGTGACGCAGGAGATCTTCCAGAATGTCGGCGGCAAGCGTAACACGCTGTCGATTCGCTTCGACATCCTGAACCTCGACAACCTGATCAACAAGAAGTGGGGTTCGGGTCAGCGCGTGATCTTCAACACGCCGCTCGTGCCGCAGGGTGCGGACGCCAACGGTGCGCTGCTGTATCGCCTGCGTAACATCGGCACCGACTTGCTCAGCACGACCTACCAGCACACCGCGGGCTCGGCCGACGTCTGGCGCATGCAGCTGGGTGTGCGCTACACGTTCAACTGAGCGTCGTACTGCCGGACGAACTGATGGACGTACTGATGGACGAACTGATGCACGGTTCGGAGTAGCGACCGCCGGCCGGTCGGTCGGCATGGTTGGCAGGTCAGCGCCGACGTGACCAACTGACCGCACCGGCTGTTGGCAGCGCGGGAGGGAGCCTTGAGCTCTCTCCCGCGTTTTGCTGCCCGGGGTACTGGCTCCCTCAGGGAAGTCATTCTTGAAGCCCGAGCCACCAGCCCGTACCTTTCCAGCCACTCGGTAGCATTGCCATCAATCGGTCAGGCTGACCGAGGCAATTCCCCCTCCACAACCGACCCTTCGTATCATGCGCATGCAGCGTTGGCTCGGCTTCGCCGCGACGGTGGCCGCTCTATTTGTTGGAGCGACTACACGCGTCGAAGCGCAGGGCCTTACCACGGGCGCCGTCAGCGGAACCGTCACCAAGACTGGTGGCGCCGCGTTAGAAAATGTTCAAATCGAAATCGTCAACGTCTCCTCGGGGTATCGGGCCGGCGTACTGACGCGCGCGAACGGACGCTACTTCGTGCAAGGGCTCGAAGTCGGCGGCTATCGCGTCACCGCGCGCCTGCTCGGCTACGCGCCGCAGACACAGGAAGTCCGCGTGCTGCTCAACCAGGCGGTGACGGTGAACTTCGTCATGGCCGAAGCAGCGGCGCAGCTCTCGGCGATTGCGGTCACGGCCGACCCCTCGACGACGGCTGACTTTTCGTCCACGCGTCAGGGTATTGGCACGGTCATCACCGACTCGATGATTCGCCGCGGCCCCACGCTGCAGCGCGATTTCACGGATCTGGTGAAGCTCACGCCGCAGGTCTCCACGACGTCGCAAGGTCCGTCGGCCGGTGGTGCGTACAATCGCCTGAACAACTTCACGATTGACGGCGCCAACCAGAACGACCGCTTCAATCTCGGCTCGTCGGGCGGCCAGCCCGGTGGCGCCGTTGGCGGCCGACTGATGTCGATGGACGCGGTGAAGGAATTCCAGGTGCTCATGAGCCCCACCGACGTGCGCTACGGCAACTTCGCGGGCATGATGATCAATGCCGTGTCGAAGAGCGGCACGAATAACTATGAAGGCGGCGGCATCTACATGTTCCGCACGCCGTACATGGCGGCCAACATCGATGCCATTCGTACGTCGGACTTCCGCATCAAGCAGTACGGCCTGACGTTCGGTGGTCCGATCATCAAGAACAAGCTGCACTTCTTCCTCGCACCCGAGTGGCAGCAGCGCACCGATCCGACCACGGGTCCGACGCTCAACTCCGCGGGAACGGCCATCGCCAACGCCACGACGTCCATCTCGATGGACTCGATCAACCTCATACGGTCGCTCGTGCAGGGCAAATTCGATCCGGGCGATCTGAGCGTGTTCCGTCGCGGCAACCCGCTGACGAACCTCATGGGGCGCCTCGACTGGTCGATCAACGAAAGCAACCGTATGTCGTTCCGCGTGCTCGATAACACGGCGGAAAGCGACGCCTACTCGCGCGGCTTTAACAACATCGCCGCGAACGCCGGCATTCAGTCGACGGGTTTGCGTCTGACGTCGAACCGCTTCCGCACGCAGGACAAGAACCGCTCGTATACCACGCAGTTCTTCTCGAACTTCTCGAGCGGCGTCGCGAACGAATTCAGCTTCGGCTACAACACGATCAACGATATTCGCCTCGTTCCGGTCGAGGCGCCGGAACTCGCGGTTGGTGTCGTGTCATCGACGACCACCAACCCGACGGGCACGACACCCAACGCGGTGGTCACGCTCGGTACCGAGCGCTTCTCCCCCGGCAACGCGTTGCGGCAGAAGATTCTCGAACTCACCGACAACGTGTCCATTCCGCTCGGCGCCCACACGGTGACGGCCGGCGGACGGTTTGAAGCGACCGACATCTACAACTACTTCCTGAGCGGCGCGGCTTACGGTGCGTACAACTTCCGCACCATCGACTCGCTGCGCTTGAACAACCCGAGCAGCTACGCGTTCTCGTACGCCAACGGCGGCGACATCGCGGCCAAGTTCAAGGGCAACCAGCTGTCGGCGTACGTGCAAGACTTCTGGAACGTCGCGCGCAACTTCAGCGTGACGGCCGGTGTCCGTCTCGACATGCCGTCGTTCAAGACGGCGCCGTTGCAGAATGATACGATCACGGCCGCGTCGGGTGGCGTCATTCGCACCGATTACAAGATCAAAACGCAGGTGATGTGGTCGCCACGTATCGGCTTCAACTGGGATGTGAACGGCGACCGCACCATGCAGTTCCGCGGCAACGTGGGCATCTACACGGGCCAGACGCCGTACATCCTCATCGGCAATGCCTACGGCAACACGGGCCTCGGTGGCGTGACCGTAGTGTGCAGCGCCGTGGGTTCAGTGCCGACGTTCACCACTGATATCAACGCACTGCCGAAGTCGTGCGCCGGTCAGCCGGCGCCGACGCCGGGCACGGCCGGAACGGCGGGCGTCAATATCAACGATCCGAACTTCAAGTATCCGCAGAACCTGACCACGTCGTTTGGCTTCGATAAGAAGCTGCCGGGCGGCTACGTGTTCACGTTTGAAGGCTTGTATCGCAAGGAACTGAACGCGTTGATGGTGCTGAACGCCAACCTCAAGGGACCGCGGTTGGTGAACGGCGTGCCGTACACCGATCAGAACGGACGCATCCTGTATGCGGACACGATCACCGTGAATTCGAACGGTACGGCCACGATTGTGAACAACAATCAGAAGTACATCCCCGCCACGCGCCTGCTGGGTTCGAACCGGGTAGCGTTCTCCGAAGATGCGATTCAGCTGACCAACGCCAAGGCCGGTTACAACTACACGTTGAGCGGCCAGCTGAAGAAGCGTTTCAATCGCACGTTCGAAGGCTCGGCGGCGTATACGTTCAACCGCGCCAAAGACGTGCAGTCGCTCACCTCCGATCGCGCGATTTCAAACTGGCGCAACGGCCGGCAGTTCGCCGGGCTGGAGAACGACACGAAGGACGCGACGACGTCAAACTTCGAACGTCCGCATCGCGTCCTCGTTTTCGGTACGTACACGGCGCCGTGGGTCAAGAACCAGACCGACGTCACGTTCTACTTCGAAGCCGTGTCGGGCAACTCCATCACGTATGTCACGAACAACGACATCAACGGCGATGGCATCAACGGCAACGATCCGATTTACGTGCCGAAGAACGCGACGGACGGCGGTGAAGTGCGTATCGGCTCGGGCGCCGGTTCCACGTTCGCGCTCAACGCGACGTCGGCCAATGCCTTCGAGCAGTTCATCAAGATGCAGCCCTGCCTCGATCGTCAGCGCGGCACGATCATGAAGCGCAACAGCTGCAACGGACCGTTCCAAAAGCGCATGGACGTCTCGATTCGCCAGACGCTTCCGGAAAGCATGGGTCAGCGCCTCACGCTGCAGCTCGACATCTTCAACTTCGCGAACCTGCTCAACCGTTCGTGGGGCCGGAACTACTTCCCGGTGGTGTCGACGTTCAACAACCAGGCGGTGCTCAACACCGCGGGTCGTACGGCCGGCGCGCTCAACGTGGGTCAGTGGAACTACAACCTGAACACGTCGGTGCAGAACGCGGTGACGACGTTCAACTCACCGTGGTCGGTGAGCACGAACTCGGCCAGCAACAATTATCAGATTCAGATGACGTTGCGCTACGCGTTCTGATGTAACGGCAGCTGCGCCAAACGAAAAAGCGAAGGTGATCGGCCAACATTGGCCAATCACCTTCGCTTTTTCCTTTTACGTCGTTGCCGTTCCCGCCCTTAAAAGATTTTCAGATTGATATACTTCCGCGGATTCTTCTTGAAGTCCGCCGTCAGCGAATCCACGCGCAGCAGCAACTGATTCATCCGCTCGTACATCGCCGGATCGTTCATCAGCTTGCCCACCGTGCCGTTGCCGCTGTTGACCTTGGTGATTGTCGCCTGCACCTGCGCGTTGGTTTCCTTGAGCTCGCGCGAGAGCTGCTCGAAGGTGGCCGAGGTGGCGCGTACGTTCTTGAGCGTGGAATCGATCTTGGCGCTGTCGATCGCGGCGATGGTGTGGCGCAACGTTTCCTGCGTCTTGGTGAGCTGCGCGGATTGATCGGCGGCGACCTTGCTCAACTGCGCAACAAGTTTGGTCAGGTCGTTGATGGTCTTGCGCACATCCGCCGTGCCGCCGCCTTCGACGAACTCGCTGCGAATCTTCCCTGACAGCGCGCGCATGTCGGTGGCAATCGAGTCGCCCTTGCCCAGCAGTTCCGCGGTGCCCGGCGAGCTCTTGCCCGTCGGAATTGAATCACCCGGCGACATGTATTCCTTCACACCGAGTTGCGGGCGCACGGCGATGAGCTGATCGCCGAAGATGCCATTCGCTTCGACTGTCGCGGTGGAGCCTTTGGGCACGCGATACTTCTGCTGAATCTTCATTGACACGAGAATCGTGCCGTTCGGATCCAACTGCACATCGTCCACGAAGCCGATGGCGACGCCCGCGAGCAGCACTTGCTGCCCTTGTTTGAGACCGGCGCCCCACGGGAACCGCGTGGTCATGGTGTAGTTCCGCGCGAGGCCACCGCGCGCAATCCAGATTGTGCCGCCAACCGCCGTCACCACGGCAATCAACAGCAGCAGGCCAACCAGAATCTCGTCACGACGTTTCATAGATGCGTCACGTGCTATGCCTGAATGAATGGCGCCAGCACGGCCGCCACGAGTGAATCGAGCACCAGAATTGACACCGAGGCGATAACAACGGCGAGCGCCGTCGAGCGTCCCACACCCTCCGCTCCTGCCTCGGTGACGTAACCTTCGTACGAACAGACGAAAGCGATCGCGCCGCCGAAACACACCGACTTGATGAGCGAGTACACGACCTGGAACGCATCGAAGGCGAGGCGCAGGCCGTCAAGAAAGTCGGAGGTGCGGACGTCAGTGGCGAGCACCAGCGTGGCCCATGCGCTCACGATGGCCGTGGCGTTCGCAATAATCGTCAACGCCGGAACCATCACGAGCGCGGCCAGCAGTCGCGGCGTCGCCAAATAACCCACCGGGTCGAACGACAGCGTTTCCAGAGCGTCGATTTGTTCGGTGACACGCATGGTGCCGATTTCGGCCGTCATGCGTGCGCCCACGCGGCCGGTGAGCACGAGTGCGGTGAGCAACGGACCGAGTTCGAGCACGATGCTCTGGCGCGCAATGAGTCCAACGACCGAGAGTTGCACGCCCGGAAAGAGCTGGTAGCGCGTCTGAAACGCGGTGACGCCGCCAAGGAACGCCGCGACGATGGCGGCGAGCGGAACGGACTCTACGCCAATGCGCTGCATCTGGCGAATGGTTTCCGGGACCCAGGTTTTGGGTTCACGCAAGCCACGCACGACGTCGCGCAGGAAGTACGCGCGCAGTCCAACAGCGCGCAGTACACCGGCGATCCAATCTTTTGAGCTGTTCCAGAGCAGAGGCAGGGGCACGATAGCGGAGGCGGTCAGATACGCGGATAGCTTCGCGGATAGATACGCGGTGAGATACGCGTGTGGGTTCGCGTTAGGTTCGCGTCAGGTACGCACGCGTGCGAGCAACACGATCGCCAGGAGCCCGACGACCACGTTGGGCATCCATGCCGCGGGCTCCGGGGACATGAGTCCCTTGCCGCCGATCGCCTTCGTGAGCTGAATGAGCACGAGGAACAATACTGTGGTCGCCAAACTGACCGCGATACCGTACGCGGCCCCGCCGCGTTGCGAGCTGGTGGCCAGTGGCGCGCCAAAGAGCGCGATGATGATGCAGGTGACCGGGATCGCGATTTTGAGAATGCGTTCGACTTTGAGCTGATTCACGTCGGCGCCGCCGCGTTCGAGCGCGTTGATGAATCGCGTCAGTTCACCGTAGGTCATCTCGGTGGGCTCGCGCTCCGTGGCGCGCAACTCGTCGGGGGTTTCCTTGAGCCGTCGATCGAGCAGCGAGTCGTAGCCAAATGAGCGATCTGACGAATCGTTGACAATGACGTGCACCTGACCCTTTCGCAGCATCCAGCCGCGGCCCGCCTTGTAGTGTGCGCTGTCGGCGGCAACGAGCAACCCGGGGCGTTTGGTGCTGCCGCGTTCCTCAACTTCGAGCCGTTCGATGCGTCCTTTTTCCGAATCGAGCGCATAGATGCGGTATACGCGTCCGGCGTCGCTCGAGAAGGCGAAATTGAAGCGCACCGACTCACGGAACTCGCTCTTGCCGGCCAGGAGCTTGAGGCGTTTGGCGTTCGCGGGCGGCGCCACCTCGCTGAAGACGAGACCCAATCCCATGGCCAAGGTGGCCATAAGCAGAATCGGCGCGATGAAGCGATAAAAGCTGATGCCTGATGCTTTCGCGGCCGTGATTTCCGAGTAGCGCGTGAAGGTGCCGATCGAAAAGACGGTGGCGAACAACACCGCCGCCGGAAGCACCATGAACAGCGTGTCGGGAATCCAATAGAAATAGCTCAGCGCGACGGCCTGATACGCGAGCTTCTTCTCGGTGTACTTGCGCAGATTGTCGACGAGGTCGATGACAAACACGAGCACCGGAAAGCCGGCAATCGTCACGCCGAAAATGCGCGTGAATTCGAGCGCAACGTAGCGGTCGAGCGGCGTGATGAGGCGACGGCTCACGCGGAGACGCCGGTCGAATTGGCGACCGCTCGGCGCGCCTTCGCTTCCTGCTTAAGCAGACGGCGCGTGGCGCGATCATGCCACCAGTCCCGCAGGCCGCCGCCGCGTGACGCATCGGTGGTCGATTCCACCTGCCAGAGCATCAGCACGCCCACGACGGCGAACGTGAAATTGGCAATCCACATCGCGACGATGGCTGGCAGTCGTCCCTTGTCGGCGAGGGCCTCGCCGCCCATCAGGCAAACGTAGTACAGGCCAAACACCACAATGCTGACACCGATTGTGACGCCGACGCCGCCGCGCGGAAAGCGCAGCGCGATCGGCGGGCCAAAGAGCACGAACACGAGGCAGGCGAACGAGAGCGCGAACTTCTTCTGAATTTCGACCGACAGACTATCGAGCGACTCGCGCAAATCCGTTAGTTGCGTCTGTGACGCCAGCATCTCCCCGCGATAGAGCGAAATCGTGTCGAGCGCGGCCTGCTGCGGGTCGGGCGTCGGCACGATCACGGGTTGAATCACAGGCTGAGGTACGCCCGGTGATCCCTGAAGTTGGCCCGTTGCGCCCGTGACGGAATCGGGGCGGGGTGTTGTTGCTGGCGTGGTTGCAGAGGTGCCAGCAGGTGGCTGGCCAGCCGCGGGCGCTCCCTGCGGCACCGTGACTTTGCCGCCGATCAGGATCGGCGTACCGGTTGCTGGTGTACCGGTTGCGGGCGCGCCGCCTGCGTTCGCGCCGGTTGTCGGTGGCTGAACAGTCGTTTGCGGTGGGGTAGGTGGCTGCACCACGGGTATAGCGGGTGGCTGGGCCGGCGGCTGTGCCGGTGGCTGTGCCGAGGGCAGCGCGCTTTGCGCTTTGGCGGTCTTGGCGCCAAAGAGCGACGGCAGCGTGATGCAGTAGAAGCGCGCCAAGGCGTCCTGTGCGGGTCGATCGCGCGGCGCGCGAATGCCGGTGGCGCCCTTCGGGGCCAACCGGGAGGCGTACATGATGTAGTCGTTCCGATGGCGCTTAAAATCGACGGCGGTTACCGCATACTTGCGATGCATCTCGCACACCGACATCTCTCGATCGCCTTTGTAGCTGTCGGTCGTCGAGTTTTCAAACCCCTGACCAATGCCTTTCAATTGCAACGTCTGTTGCTGAAAATACGAGCGCTGCAACCGTCGGTTATCGCCCCGCACAAACTCCTGCGAGTACCCGTGATAGAGCAACAGCTGCAGGTCTTTGCCATTGGGCGCGAGCAGGAACAGTCCGCTGTCGGCGTAGACGGTCTTGCGGTCGAGGCCGTGCGACATGTCGTAGATGACGACATCCCACATGCGATTGGTGGCGGCATCGCTGCGGGCCACGCGCATGAAGATCTGCTCCGTCAACGCGTTGAGTACCTGATCGCGCAACGCGAGGGTGGGCTTCGTGCGCGCGATATCCTGCTGCAGAATGCGCAGCCGGTGGTTGGCGCGAGGCAGCACCTGATCGTTGAACACGACCATCAACACCGAGAGCAGGAAGGCACAGAAGAGCACCGGCATCATCAGGCCGCGCACTCGCACGCCGCTGGCCTTGAAGGCGGTGATTTCATGCTCCGACGCCATGCGGCCGAACGCATACAGCGTGGCCACGAGCACGGCCATCGGCGTGGTCATGGCAATCGTGAACGGCAGCGACAGCACAAAGAATTGCGCGATCGCGTTCCAGGGCAGTCCTTTGCCGGCGAGGTTCGCCAACTGACGCGCGACGTACTGCAGCATGAGCAGCGACGTCAGCGCGCTGAGCGCGAAAATGAGCGGGCCGACGTGCTCGCGCACGACGTAGCGGGTAACAAGCTTCACGACGTAAATTCCTCGGGTACGACCTGCATTATCAAGGGCGCAAGCGCACGTCGCGTAAATTTGTCGGCCACGCGCCGCTCGTTCAGTCTCACGTTTCCCGTTTCGTTCGCAGTTCCGTACCCCACGACCGGAGTTCGGTGCGCCACCTGAAGCGCCTGCGGCCCGGCGGCCGACTTCAGGCGATCTGGCGCGATACGCCCATGGGGCGTGTGCCCGAACGCCTCGGCCCCCGAACTGGCCGCCGCCTTGCGATGTTGACCTGCCTGCTCGGGGCGGCCCTCATGGGCCGGCCTGTGCGCGTTCAGGCGCAGGCGGCCGTCGACTCCACGCTCCCGAAGGCGCTCTCTGGGCTGCACCTCAGGGAAGCGGGCGACACGCTCACCTTCAAGCCGCTGCCCCGATTCGGGCTGCTCTACAACGTCAGTCCTTCCCGCATCGACCCGACCCGACTGACTGATCGCGTCGTGCAGCGCGCGCGCCAGCGAATGGCGCGAACGCTCGAGTCCCGCTGGCTGGCCGTTGTTCAGGCGGGGCTGGCTCCTGCGACCCCGGTGGTGGTGGCTGCGCGCTCCGATTCCGGCCCGCCGCCCGGAGCCCTGGTGCCGCTGGCACCGCAAAAACCAACCGGCGCCGACGCGAAGAATGCCATCGGCACCGGCGACTTTCTCAACAACGTCGCGGATCTGGGCATCAATCTCGACGCGCGGTTGGAGTCCAAACTCGCGCGCTCGCAGAATCTGCGCTGCACAGCCGCACAGATCACCATCATCGGCAACAACTGTACCGGCGCGTTCGTACCGCCGGCGTTCGACTTTCAGTTCAATCTGCGCACCGGCGGTGTGATCGCCGATCGGGTGCACGTCAACGTCGACTACAACTCGCAACGCGAGTTTGATGCGTCGAACAACATCTCGGTCTACTACGAGGGTAAGTCGGACGAAATTCTCAAACGGCTCGAAGTGGGCAACGTGAGTTTTCAGCCGACGGCGTCACGATACATCACGGGCGGCATCCCAGCGGGCAATTACGGCATTCAGGCAACCGGGCAGTTGGGGCCAATGCGCTTCACGTCGATTGTCGCGCAGCAGAAGGGCAATGTCTCGAAGGACAACGTCTTCACGGTGGGTGAACGCACGCAGCAGCAGGTCGAGCGCCCTATCGAAGACATCCAGCTCGAAACTCGACGCTTCTTCTTCACCATCGATCCGCGGCTGCTTCCCGGATTCCCGAACATCGATCTGCTGAATCGCCAGCAGATGCAGCAGCTGGCCGCATCATTGCCCGATTCGGTGCGTCCGTCGCGCATCTACGTCTATCGCCAGCTGATCGGCGCGGCCAATCAGAATCCCCGCGGGCCGCAGTTCTCAGTGCGTGGCGCGCGCAATCCGGCGCGTCAGGTCTACGAAGTGCTGCGCGAAAACGTCGACTACTACCTCGATCCGTCGCAACTGTGGATTGCGTTGGTGCGACCGCTGCTCCCCAACACCGAGCGGCTGGCAGTGGCCTACGAGGTCACCATCAACGGCGTGCCGACGCGCGTGCTGAGCACGGGCGGTACGCCCGACGTCGAGCTCACCGACGCGCCGCAGTTTGCCAATCTGCTCTGGGAGCCCGAGCTGCAGCCCTCGCAGCCGGAGTACTTTCAGCGCGAAATCAAATCGGTCTATCGATTGGGCGGTGAAGATCTGCAGCGCGAGTCGCTGTCGCTCAAGCTGGTCACGGGCATTTCCGGCGATCAGGAAAAACCAGCCGACCCGTCGCGCGGGCAGACCTATTTGCAGATGTTCGGACTCGCGCAGGCCACTAACCCCACCCAATTCGACGTCGAGAATCGCGTTTGGCCGCGGCCCAACGATCCGAACTTTTCAGCGATCAGCGGCGGACGCGACAAGCTCATTCGCGACTACTTCGTGTTCTTTCCGTCGGTGCAGCCGTTTGCGCGCGCGGGGCTGGCTCAACCGACAGCCAATCCGGCCAACGACACGCTCTACAAGTATCCCAACGAATACCTGTACTCAACGCAACGGCCGCAGGCGATCTATCGCATGGTGACGCGATATCTCTCCGAAGGCGGCTCATCGCAGTATGGTATTCGCCTGGCGAGCTTGCAGGTCCGCCCGAATTCGGAAAGAGTATCGATCGACGGCCGAGTGCTGCAGCGCGATCTCGACTACAAGATCGAGTACGAGTTGGGCACCATCAGCTTCACGCGCGGCGATACGCTTTTTCCACGACCGCGTCAGGTAACCGTTCGCTACGAAGAGAATCCACAGTTCGCCGCGGCACCGATCACAATTCTCGGGTTCAATTCGCAATTTCCGCTCGAGAACGGACAACTCTCGTTCACGGCGATCTCGCAGTCGCAGGCCTCAAGTCTGACGCGTCCGCCGCTCGGCTTTGAGCCGAGTGGTTCACTCGTCGCGGGTGTCACCGGCAACTTTGCCTGGGAAGCAACGGCGCTCAATCAACTCATCAAGAAGTTGCCGTTCGGTTCGGGCACTGCGCCGTCGCGCGTGTCGTTGCAGGGCGAATTTGCCATGAGCAAACCGCAACCGAATTCGGCCGGACAGGCGTACGTCGAATCTTTTGAAGGGGAGGCCGGCGTGCCGGTCCCGCTTTCGGAAGCGGCGTGGACGTTCAGTTCGCGCCCAGCGCTCGGTTCGATGTTGCCCACGCTGGTTGGTGCGTCGGCGCTTGACCTCACGCGCGCGTCAACCCTGGCGTATCAGAACAACGGCGTCGACACGGCGGGCAACTACATCCAGTACAGCATTAAGCAGATTGACCCAGCCGTGCGTGATACCGGCGGTGGCGTGCTCGCGCCGGAACAGCTGCTGTGGATGACGCTGTACCCGCTCAAGACGGGCGGCATTTTCGACTTCGAGCCCGGCACCAACAAACGGCGATTCGCCTGGACGATTGGCGATAAGTCGCTCGTCGGTACCACTCCCAGCGGTCGTCGTTGGCGGTCGCTGCGCACAGTGCTCAATCCCAGCGGTTCGGACTTGTCGCGCATCGAGAACCTGGAGTTCTTCGTGCTCGTACAAGCGCAAAACGACAAGCTCAAACTCAACCCCACGCTCGTCTTCGACTTTGGTGAGATCAGCGAAAACTCGGTCGCGTTTGCGCCGGAAACGCTGACGGTCAACGCACCGGTTCGCGCGGGGCTCCCTGCCGATTCGACGTATCGCGGCAAGCGACTCGTGGGCTTCGATCGCTTCGACTCGGAGCGCGACCCGTTCTCGCGCGCATTCAACGCGGTTGAGAACGACAAGGGCATCGCCGGTGACGTCGCGGACACGTTGGTGGTGGTGAATAAAACGCAAACGCCAGCGAGCGTCACAACGGCAAACAAAGTTGCGCTCTGTACGCAGTCGGTCGCGATCGTGCAGGTGCTCGGCGACAGTCGCGCCGTTTGCTCCGCGCGCAACAATCGTCTGGATGAAGAGGACATCGACCTCGACGGACAGCTCAATCTGACGTCGGCCAACGGCGAGAACGAATCGATTCGCCGCTATGCGGTTGACCTGAGCGACAAGCGCAACTGGACGCGCGTTGGCGTCTGCGCGGCGCGCCGGGATTCCAGCGCGCGGGGCGTGGTGGTCTCCGACTCGCTCTGCTGGGTGCAGGTTCGCCTGAATTGGCGCGCGCCGCTCGAAGCGCTGAACAATCCGAACGATCGTCGTATGCGCGCGATGCGCGTGACGATGATCTCCAATGCGGCGGCGTCGGACGACGACTTTGAACGCATCGCGTTGGCCAAGTTTCGGCTGGTTGGCGCGCCGTGGCTCAAGCGTGCCGACCGTCCGATCAGCGGTATTGCCGGCGATTCTTCGACCGTAGGAAACGGCTATGTGATTGCGAGTATGGTGGGCACGCTCGATTCCACGGCAATCTTGCCCTACACCTCGCCTCCGGGCGTGATCGAGGCGCCTGAAAACCGGCAGTCCGGTTACGAGAACACGCGCGTGCAAATCAACGAACGCGCACTGCGCCTGCAGACCGGCGCCACCGGGCAGGTGTTCCGCGTCTTCGACCGCGCCGAAGCGTTCTATCGCTTTCCGGAGGGCACGAAGTCGTTCATGGGTTACAAGTCGCTGCGTTTGTGGATGCGTGGGCGCGGCAACGGCTGGGGGCAAAACGGTGAGTTGAACGGCTACGTGAAAATCGGCCGCGACGAACACAATTTCTACATGTATCGCACGCCGGTGAACGAGGGGCCGGCGCAGTCGGCGTGGGATCCTGAAGTGCGCGTGGATCTGCAGCGCTTTCAGATTTTGCGGGCGCAGCTGGAGAACAATTTCCTTCGCTCGTCGCCCGACTCGCTGGCGTGCACTGGCGTGGATCTGGAACTGCTGCGTCGCTCGTCGTTGCCGCGTGGGCAGTCTGTGCGACGCTACGCCGTCTGTCAGGACGGGTACATCGTGTATAGCGCCGATCCCAGCGTCACACCGCCGAATCTTGCGGGCGTGCAGGAGTTGTCGGTGGGCATCGTGCGCGTCGATAGCGTGGCGCGAAATGGCAAGCCCGTGTCGGCGAGCGACACGCTCGAATTGTGGGTTGATGACGTGCGATTGGCGGACGTCGTCGACGACATGGGGTTCGCGGGCGAAGTCGGCTTATCCTTGAACGCTGGTGATCTGGCGGATTTCCGAGTCAACCTCAGTCGACGCGATCCGAATTTCCGCCAACTCGGCGAGACACCGAGCTTCCTCACGACGAGTGGCGTGAGCATCGGCACGACGCTGCACCTCGAGCGTATGCTGCCGGCGAGTCTCGGGCTCGTGATGCCCTTCAACATCGACTACGCCGGATCGGCCGCCGATCCACTGTTCTTAAATCGGTCCGACGTTCGCGCCAGCGGCATCGACAACCTGCGCAATCCGAAGGATCGCCGTGTGAACTACTCAATGGCGTTGCGACGCGCCATTCCGATGAGCGGCGGTTGGTACGCGCCCGTGCTGAACGGGCTCTCGCTGACGGGGGCGTGGTCGAATGGCTCCACCCAAAGTGCATTTCAGGAAGGAAGCCAGTCGAACTACGTCATGGGTGCCACGCTCGATCTGAACGGCGATGCACGTGAAAGCCATCTGCCCAAGATCGTCGACAAACTCTTTGGCCTGCTTCCCAAGCGACTTCGCGAAACCAGTACCCTTCGCAACGCGCGCTCGCAGAACTATCGGTGGGCGCCAACGCAGTTTCGTCTCACAAGTTCGCTCGCGCGTAACGCCAACTCGCTGACGAGCTTCACCAAAGCGGCCGCGTCACCGACCGATACGGGGCAGATCATCACCGGCCTGACGCACGCCTGGGTGAACAACGCGCGCGTGGAGTTCCGACCCACGCTCGGCTTGACCGGCTCAATCGACGCGCGTCAGGTGCTCGATCTGCGCGACTATCGCGATGCCTCGCTTGGTGCCGACAGCACCGACCGGCGACAAGCCGCGTCGGCCGAGCGTACGCGATTCCTCGGCACCGACATTGGGCTTGAGCAGGAGCGAAATCTCACGAGCGGAGTGCAGTGGCAACCGCAGTTCATTTCGTGGATGCAACCGCGGTTCGATTATCGAAGCACATTCCGCCTCGCGAAGGACGCGAACGCCCGTGCGCTGCTTCGCGAAGGCGACTCGACCGGCGCGTATCGCTTGCCTAAGCGCCTTGGCGCTGCTCAGAGTCTGACGGCAACCACGCAGTTGCAGCTTGGTCGGTTCTTCACCGATCGTGCCGGCAATAGCGCGATGCTCAAGGCACTCGGCAAGCTCTTCGCGCCGGCCGACGTCACGTGGCAGCGCGATCTGACGTCGAATTACGACAACACAATTTTCGATCCGGGTTACGGCTACCAGCTTGGACTTGGTGGCATCGATGTATTTCGCGGTCTGTCGCATGGCCGCCTGGCCAGTGGTGCAGGGCGCGTGCGCAATTTCAGCACCATCGGCGCACTCAATCTCCCGTTGGCATTCAACCTGCAATCCCGCTATGAGAACGGCACCACCGAAACGTGGACCAAGCGCATTCTCGACGGCTCGCAGGCGCTCATCACCAGTGATCGTCGCACGTACCCCGATGTGAGCTTGCGCTGGAGTTGGCGGCCGGTGAAGTGGGCCAAGTACATCTCGGCGGTGTCGCTCAATGGACGGTACAGCATCACGGAGCAGTCGACGATTATTCCCAGCGATGCCGGCACGATTGCCGATCGCAGCAACGGCTCGGTTCGACTCCAGCCGATTTCCGGTTCCGTCACGTGGGCGTTGCTGGGCAACCTGACGACGAACGGGTCGATTGATCGGCAGCACCGTGAAGACGCGCGACCCGGATCACTCACGCTTTCCGACACCCGCCGCACGTCGTTCGATTTCGCCCGCAGTTTCCCGCTGCCAAAGAAGTGGAACACGCGCACCGGCAAGATGCGTGGCCGGTTTTCGTATCAGTCGGAAGAGACCGTCGCTACCGTCGGTGGCACGAGCACATCGACCACGACGGGTGAGGTCATTAGCGACCCCACTGCGCCCTCGTTGTCCGTGCTCACCAACAGCGGCCGACGCGCGTTCAACCTGAACGCCGATACCGATGTCTCGGACCGCGTGAGCTTCAGCCTCACCGGTTCGCACATCTTGTCGTTCGACCGCAACTACAATCGGCGCACGACGAACACGGTGCTGAGTGTGATTTTAAGTTTGCAGTTCTTCGCGGGCGAGCTGCGGTAACGATTCACCGTCACGTGGTTGGCGTTCGGGCAAGCCGGGCGAGGCAGCAATTCGCGGCACTGCAACTCGCGGCACTGCAACTCGCGGAGCACGCGCAGAACTGCGGAGAACGCTGAGACGATCGGCGTGAGAGAGCGCGGCATGCCTCGTTGGCTCACGCGGAGGCGCGGAGGGCGCGGAGTGACGCATTGCGCCGAATAACAGTGCGTTGAATGAGAGGCGCTCGCGGAACGGAACCTTTCCGTCCACGAGTGGACATTGGCATCGTCGCCGTCGGCGGCGAAACGATCGGTGCGGCAATGATTCGGTGAAGGTGTTCGGTGCGCCTGATGCTATCGTCGCGCATGCCCACCGCCGCCGAACGTCAGGCGTTGATCTTTCTCGCCGCCGTAGCCCTGCTGGGCAGCGGTGCGCGCGTCGTACACAGCGCGCGCCTCAAACGTGAGCTGAGTGCTGGCGCGCAGCTCACAACACCGGCCGAAGATTCGACGGCCGTCGGGCAGCAGATCGGCGCAGTCGATTCTGCGCGCGCCGCCGGAGAGGGCAGCCGCCGGCGTTCGCGCGGGGGCGCGGGGCGTCGCCGTGTCGGGCGCGCGGAACGAGTCGTCGGCTCCAGCGGAGCTACCGAACGGCCGATACTCAAACGAGAGCAGGCTCCACGAGCCCCGCCCGCACCAATCGACATCAATCGCGCCTCAGCGGCTGAAATCGAGCGACTGCCCCGCATCGGTCCTGCCCTGGCCCAGCGCATTGTGGCGTGGCGAGAGGCCCACGGGCCCTATCACACATTGGACGACCTCCGTCACGTCCGCGGCATCGGCCCAGCCATCACCTCATTGCTGGCAGAATCGGTGACGTTTTGACCCCGGCCCCGTCCATTCCAGTGTGAGGGGCGCTCTGCCCGTCATAACGCTGTGCATTACATGAACTGACGACCTCTCTGGTTATGGCTGCTCCCGCCACAACATCAACGAACCGGGCCACCGAACGGCTCGGCGATATGCTCGTCCGCGAAGGGCTGCTCACCAAAGAGCAGCTCGCCAAAGCGTTGCAGGAGCAGTCACAAACACCCGGCCAGCGCCTCGGGCTCACCGTCGTCAAACTCGGGCTTGTCCCCGAGACCGAAGTTGTGCGCATGCTGGCGCGTCAGTACCGCATGCCAGCCGTCGACCTGGCGCGATTTGAAGTCGATACGCGCCTGCTCAAGCTCGTGCCGGCGGAACTCGCGTCGAAGCACACCGTGCTGCCGCTCAAGCGCGATGGCCGCCAGCTCACCGTCGCGATTGCCGATCCGACGTCGATGGGCGTGGTCGATGACCTCAAGTTCATCACGCGTTACGACATCGTGCCCGTGCTCGCCGGTGAGTTCTCGATGCGCATGGCCATCGAGAAGCACTACGAAGCGAACGAAATCCAAATGCAGTCGCTGCTGCAGGACATCGCAGCCGACGAAGACGACGTCGAAGTACTGGAGTCCGAAAGCGACATCGTCGACGCCAGCGCGCTGGCGGCGCAGGTCGACGAAGCGCCGGTCGTTAAGCTCATCAACGCCATTCTCACCAACGCCGTCGCCAAAGGTGCCTCGGACATTCACTTCGAATGCTTCGAGCACGAATTGCGCGTGCGCTATCGCATTGACGGCGCCTTGGTGGAAGTGATGAAGCCGCCCATGAAAATGCGGGCGGCACTCATCTCGCGATTCAAAATCATGGCGTCGCTCAACATCGCCGAACGCCGCGTGCCGCAAGACGGCCGCATCAAGCTGAAGGTTGGCAAAAAGGTCATCGACTTCCGCGTGAGCTCACTGCCCACGCTCTTCGGTGAAAAGGTCGTGCTCCGAATTCTCGATAAGGGCAACCTGACACTCGATCTCGAGAAGTTCGGCATTGAACCGCGCGCCGAACGCGAGCTGATGGAAGCGATCTCCAACCCGTACGGCATGGTGCTCGTCACCGGCCCGACCGGGTCGGGCAAGACCACCACGCTCTACTCGGCCTTGAGCAAGATCAACAACGGCGACGTCAACATCATGACCGCCGAAGATCCCGTTGAGTACAACCTCTTCGGCATCAATCAGGTGCAGGTCCGCACGGAAATCGGCATGACGTTCGCCGCCGCGCTGAAGGCGTTCTTGCGTCAGGATCCGAACGTCATCATGGTCGGCGAAATTCGAGACCTGGAGACCGGCGGTATCGCTATCAAGGCCGCGCTCACGGGCCACATGGTCATGAGCACGCTACACACCAACTCGGCCCCCGAAACGATCACGCGTTTGCTGGACATGGGACTCGAGCCGTTCAACGTTGCGTCGGCGCTCAATCTCATTCTGGCCCAGCGCCTCGTGCGCCGCGTGTGCAGCAACTGCAAGGTGAAGTACGAACCGGACGACGCCGAACTGGCGGGCGCCAAGGTGAAACGCGGTACGACGCTGCGCGAATTGCGCTTTACCGACGAGGCGCTCAATAACGCCAAGGCGCGCGCCACGCCGGAGGCGGTGCCGCACCTAAAGAACCTCTCGCTCGATACGACCATCGGCGAGCTGCCGTTCTTCAAGGGCCATGGTTGCGACGCGTGCGGCGGCACTGGGCTCAAGGGCCGACAGGGTTTGTACGAAGTGATGTTCCTCACACCCGTCATCAAGAAGCTCGTCATGCAGAACGCCGACGTGCAGACAATCCGGGAAGGGGCTATCGGCGAAGGCATGCTGACCCTGCGCATGGATGGCTGGCTCAAGGTCCTCAAAGGCGTCACGACCCTCGATCAGGTCATCCGTGAAACATCCAGTTGAGTTTGTGTGACGGTGGGTTTCCTCGCTCGCGCCAGTTCGTCCATTCCCGGATGAACCAGGGCTTCCCGCTTCTGGTCTCGCACTTTTTGTCCCGATGACGCCTCCCGTCCAATCTCCCGTATCACTTCGCACGCTGCTCGATGAAATGATCGAGCGCGACGCGTCCGACTTGCACATCACGGCCGGTGATCGGCCGAAGATGCGCGTGGACGGTGAGATCGTGAACTCCGCCACCGAACACACGCTGACGCCGCGCGATACGCTGCAGTTGGCCTACTCGGTGCTGACCGAAAATCAGAAAAAGCGGTTCGAAATGGAGGACGAGCTCGACTTCTCGTTCGGCATCGCGAACCTGTCGCGCTTTCGTGGCAACGTGTTCAAGCAGCGCGGTTGCGTGAGCATGGTCATTCGTCAGATCCCGTTTCAGATCAAGACCTTTGCCGATCTGGCGCTGCCGCCCGTGATCGCGAGCTTCGCGGAACGCCCCCGTGGTTTGGTACTCGTTACCGGCCCGACGGGCTCCGGTAAGAGCACCACGCTGGCGGCGATGATCGACAAGATCAACAGCGAGCGTCGCGGTCATATCATCACGGTGGAAGATCCAATCGAATTCATCCACCGCCATCGCAACTGCATCATCAACCAGCGCGAAGTCGGCGCCGATACGAAGAGTTTCGCGTCGGCCCTCAAGTACGCGCTCCGTGAAGACCCCGACGTCATCCTGATTGGTGAAATGCGCGACCTGGAAACGATCCAGGCGGCGCTCACCATCGCGGAAACCGGTCACCTGGTGTTCGCCACGCTGCACACCAACAGCTCGGCCGAAGCCATTAACCGCATCATCGACGTCTTCCCGAGTCACCAGCAGAGTCAGGTGCGTGCTCAGCTCGCCTTCGTGCTGGAAGGCATCATCACGCAGATCCTGCTGCCGAAGGTGAGCGGCAAGGGACGCGCGATGGCCGCCGAAATTCTTGTCGTCACGCCCGCCATTCGCGCGCTCGTGCGCGACGACAAGGTGCACCAGATCTACTCGCTCATGCAGTCGGGCAAAAAGTTCGGTATGCAAACGCTGAACGATGCGCTCTATCAGCTCTACATCTCGCGTCAGGTCAGCGCCGATGAATGCGTGCGTTCATCGAGCGACCCGAACGAGTTCTTGCGCATGATCGGCAAGAGTCCGCTCGACGACTCCATGCCGAACAGCGGCGCCTCCAACAACGGTCGTCCGGCCGAGCGCGCGCTCGCCGGCGGCATGCGTCGGTAGTCGTTCGCTCGTCACACGATCCTCTGCCACTGAACACTGCAGTCTGCCGTCTGACATTTCTCGCTTCACGCGTTCGTAACCCAGCTCTCGCACCCGGTTCTTAACGATGCCTACCTTCACCTATACTGCGCGTTCAACCTCCGGCGAACTGAAGTCGGCGACGATTGACGCGCCGAGCCGGGACGATGCCGTTGCGCAACTGCGCCGGCAGCGGCTGACGATTATCAAGGTGGACGAGAGCAAGTCGACGCCCAAGAAGTCGATGGGCTCGATCAAGATGCGCGATATCGTGATCTTCACGCGTCAGTTCTCCACCATGATCAACGCCGGCCTGCCGCTCGTGCAGGCGCTCGACATTCTGGCTCGTCAGTCGGAAAACAAGGCGCTGGCGGCGGTGGTGCGCGAAGTGGTGTTCGACGTCGAGTCGGGCAACACGGTCGCGGATGCGATGAAGAAGCACCCGAAGGCCTTCAGCGATCTCTACACGAACATGGTCGCGGCCGGTGAGGCGGGCGGTATTCTCGATACGATCCTGAATCGCCTCGCGATCTTCATGGAAAAGAACGACGCCCTCGTCCGCAAGGTGAAGGGCGCCATGATCTATCCGACCGTCATCATGTGCGTGGCCGCGTTGTGCGTGGTCATTCTCTTGTGGAAGGTCATTCCGGTGTTCGCCAACATGTTCGGCAGCGTAGGCATGGAACTGCCGCTCCCGACGCGTGTTGTCATCGGTGCCTCGCACTTCCTGAACAGTTACTGGTGGGCCATCATCGGTGGCGTGGCCGGTGGCGCCTATCTCATTAAGAAGTACTACCAAACACCAAGCGGTCAGCTCACCATCGACAAGCTGCTGCTGCACGTGCCAGTGTTGGGCGACGTGTTGCGTAAGTCGGCCGTGTCGCGCTTCACGCGCACGCTGGGCACGCTGATCTCCTCGGGCGTCAGCATTCTCGACGGCTTGGAAATCACGGCGCGCACGTCGGGTAACCGCGTTGTGCAGGACGCCATCATGAGCAGCCGCGCCAGCATCGCCGGTGGCGATACCATCGCGGGCCCGCTGCAGAAGTCGGAAGTGTTCCCGCCCATGGTGATCAGCATGATCGCGGTCGGTGAGCAGACCGGTGGCTTGGACGAAATGCTTACCAAGATCGCCGATTTCTACGATGACGAAGTCGACGCGGCCGTGAGCGCGCTGCTCTCACTGCTTGAGCCGATCATGATCGTCTTCCTGGGTGTCGTCGTCGGCGGCATGATCGTCGCGATGTACCTGCCGATCTTCGACATGGTGAATGCGGTGAAGTAGTCGCACACGGTTGGCCGCGCGAAGCGGACTGCGCGAGCAAGACACAGAGGCGGGCCCCCGTACGGGTGGGGCGGTGTGGATGGGGGGGGGGGGGGTCTCCACGAACCCCCCGCGCCGGCCAAACCCCCGCCCGGGTCCCT
>CBHTUR010000002.1:0-334429 GCA_966096095.1 uncultured Gemmatimonadaceae bacterium
CCCCCCCCGGCGCGCCCCCCCCACCCCCCCCCCCCCCCGTGGCTGGGTGCTCTGGGGGGCGCCGGGGGGGGGGGGGGGGGGGGGGGCCCCGCCCCCCCCCCCCCCCGCTGCTATTGCGGCGTTGGTTGGTGGGGAACTCGACGGTGATGGCTCCGTCGTCGTCTCGGGAGTGGCGCCGTTGGATCGCGCGGGTCCGCAGGAGCTGAGTTTCCTGGCGCACGCGCGCTATGCGTCGTGGTACGCGTCAACGAAGGCGGGCATCGTTGTCATATCGCGCGAGCTCGCCAGCGCGCCGGGCGCGCCGCTCACAAAAATCGTCGTCGCGAAGCCTGCGGAATCCATGCTTCCGGTGTTGCGGCTCTTTCACCGCACGGAAGCGCGCCGAGCCGGCGTACATCCGACGGCGGTGGTAGCGCCAACGGCAACCATCGGTGCCGGTGTGACGATCGATGCATTCGCCGTGATTGGTGATGACGTCGTGATTGGCGACGGCTGCTGGATCGGGGCGCACTGTGCCGTGGGCGCGGGTTCGACGCTCGGTCGCGACGTTCGCCTCTTCGCCGGATCGGTCGTCTATCCATTCGTCGAGCTCGGCGATCGCGTGATGCTGCACTCAGGCGCGCGAATTGGCCGCGAGGGATTCGGGTTCACGCCAACTGCCAACGGGCTGGTGCGCATTCCTCACGCGGGGCGTTGCGTGCTTGAGCACGACGTGGAAGTCGGCGCGAACAGCTGTATCGATCGCGGAAGTGTCGACGATACCATCATCGGCGCGGGCACCAAGATCGACAGTTTAGTGCACATCGCGCACAATGTGCGCATTGGGCGCATGTGTTTCGTGATCGCACAAGTCGGCATTGCGGGGTCAACACGTGTCGAAGACGGTGTGCAAATTGCCGGGCAGGCGGGAATTGCGGGCCACGTTACGATCGGCGCGCGATCGTCGGTCGCCGCGCAGGCTGGTGTATTTGGTGACGTGCCCGCCGGAGAGACGTGGTCAGGCTACCCGGCGCGTCCGCACAAAGAGCAGATGCGCGCGTTAGCGGCGCTGCAGCGCCTTGCGAAGATCATCCGCCCGTTGGAGCGATTGCTCGACAAAGGAGACGGTCAATGATTGCGCGAGCGGACGTGCGAACGGGCGTCGAGTCGGCCTCGCTCTCCGGAGAACGACGCACGATCGCAACTGCGGCCACCGTGCGTGGCATCGGCTTGCATCTTGGCCAGCCATGCACACTGACCTTTCAGCCGGCGCCGTCGGGCAGTGGTATTCGTTTTCAGCGCGGTGACCGGCCCGGATCGGCACTGATTCCGGCGCGGGTTGAGGTGGCCGTGGAGGCGGAGCGTCGGACGCAGTTGGGACGCGGTGACGATGCGCTGCATACGGTGGAGCACGTGCTCGCGGCGGTAGGTGCGTTGGCCATCGACGATTTGATCATCGTCATGGACGGACCCGAACCGCCGATCGCGGACGGGAGCGCCGAGCCGTTTCTCGCCGCACTCAAATCGGCCGACGTCGTCGACAATGGCGGGCGTCCCGACTGGCTCGTTGTGCGGAAGCCGCTTCGGGTAGTTGATGGAGAATCGGTGTACGAGGCCCGACCTTCGATCGGGCTGGTGCTTGATGTGTCCATCGATTTTCCCCATGCGCTCATCGGCGCTCAGCAGGGGGAGTACCGCATTACACCCGAGCGATTCGGTGCGGAGCTCGCTGCCGCCCGGACGTTTGGATTTGTACACGAAGTTGAAGGCTTGCGCTCGAAAGGGTTGATTCAGGGCGCATCCACCGCGAACGCGGTCGTGCTCGACGCCGATGGGGTGCTCGACACGACATTGCGGTGGCCAGATGAGTTTGTCCGTCACAAAGCGCTTGACTGTGTCGGCGACCTCGTTCTTGCGGGCGCTCGCGTGCGCGCGCACATCACCGCTGTCAAACCGAGTCATCGTGGGACGGTTGCGTTTGTTCGCGCGCTCGTGCAACACGCCGTCCGGGAGTCTGCCGTGTATTCGATCGAAGACATCATTCAGGTCCTGCCGCATCGATATCCGTTTCTATTGGTCGATCGGATCCTCGACATCGAGGAAGGCAAGCGAATCGTCGGCCTGAAAAACGTCACGATCAACGAGCCCTTCTTTCAAGGACACTTCCCAGGTCATCCGATCATGCCCGGGGTGCTCATCATTGAATCGATGGCGCAGGTCGGTGGGATGCTGTTGATGCGGACCATCGCCGACCCGTCGAGCAAGGTGGTGTACTTCATGTCACTCGACAACGTGAAGTTCCGTCGACCCGTGAAGCCGGGAGATCAGCTGCGACTCGAACTTGAAGTGCTGCAGATGCGCGGCACGATGTGCAAGATGCGCGGCGTCGCAACAGTCGATGGGCAAGTTGTCACGGAAGCCGAGATGGCGGCGATGGTTCGCGATCGATGACGGCTCGCATTCATCCCTCCGCGTTAGTCGATCCGTCGGCTGAACTCGGCAGCGATGTCGAGATTGGACCGTGGGCCATCGTCGGTCCGAAGTGTGTGGTCGGCGACGGCACGTCAGTGGCCGCGCGTGCCACGCTCGAGCGGAACGTGCGCCTGGGCCGGCAGGTCAAGATCGGAGTCGGGGCGATTCTCGGCGGTGATCCGCAGGACCTCAAGTACCGCGGTGAAGAAACGTGGGTCGACGTTGGCGATGAGACATCGGTGCGAGAATACGCGACGATCAATCGCGGCACTGCACATTCTGTCACGACCAGCGTCGGCAAGAACTGCTTTCTGATGTCGTACGTGCATCTGGCGCACGACTGCCACGTCGGTGACAACGTGATCATCTCGAATGGTACGCAGCTGGCGGGACACGTTACCGTCGACGACAAAGCCACGATCTCCGGCTTGTGCGCGGTGCACCAGTTCGCGCGCATCGGTCGACACAGTTTCATCGGCGGATGTTCGCGCGTGGCACAGGACGTTCCGCCGTTCGTGCGCGCCGTTGGCAATCCCATCAAGCTGTTCGGGCTCAACTCAGTTGGGCTTCAGCGCGCCGGATTTGATCCGGCGGTTCTCGCAGAATTGAAGCGCGCCTATCGCTACTGCTTCCGTTCGGATCTCAACCTGTCGCAAGGTGTGGAGCGCGCACGGGCCGAAGTCGCCGACCTGGAAGAAGTCCGGCAATTTTTGGCCTTCATCGAAGCCAGTCAGCGCGGGGTGGGTTTCTGAGCGGCGCGCCGAATTTGCGCGCCTTCAGCGGTGCGGGGGCACCGCGCATCGGCGTAGTCGGCGCTGGTGGGCTCGGCGTCCATCACGTGCGCATTTTGCGCGATCTCGCTGGCGATCGTTTTGCTGGCTTCGTTGACGAAAATCCCGCGCGCGCGTCGGAAGTTTCGGCGCTGCATGGCGTCGCGTCGCACGCCTCGCTCGACGCGTTGTTACCGCAGGTCGATGCGCTGTCGATTGTGGTTCCGACGACGGCGCATCATGCGGTCGCCGCGGCTGCACTTCGGGCGGGGAAGCACGTGTTCATCGAGAAGCCGTTCACGGTGACGCTCGAGGAAGCCGACGAACTCATTGCACTGGCGGCCAACGCGGGCGTGGTGCTACAGGTCGGCCATGTCGAGCGTTTCAATCGCGCGGTACGGGCGGCAATGCCGTTCGTGGATGGGCCCCGCTTCATCGAGAGCGATCGGCTCGCGCCGTTCAATCCACGCGGATCTGATGTCGCGGTCGTCCTCGATTTGATGATCCACGATCTCGACCTGGTGCACACCCTCGTGGCGTCGCGGGTGAGTGACGTGCAGGCCATGGGTATCCCTGTGCTGACGCCGCAGCTTGATATTGCGAACGCGCGTCTGACGTTTGCCAACGGTGCGGTGGCGAACATCACGGCGAGTCGCGTGTCACGCGAGCGCGTGCGCAAGCTGCGCATCTTCCAGCAGAGCGGCTACCTCTCGCTCGATCTGGCTGCCGGGCACGGTGAGTTTTTCCGACTACGCGCCGACTTCGATCCGCGTCAGCTGGCGCGCGCGCCGAGGGCGCTGGAAGACTTCGTGGAGCGCGTTCCGCTCGAGGCGCCCGACGGTGAGCCTTTGGCAATGGAGCTCGCGCAATTTCTGGCCGCGATCATGGGCACTCAGCCAGTGGCCGTAACTGGTGCCGAGGGGCGCGATGCGCTCGCCGCGGCGCTGCGAATTGTTCAGTCGATCGAACAAGCGCATCAGGTGATGCGCGACGCGCACCCACCGAACGATCAGGCGCGTCCTCGTGCGTGAGATTTTGTTCGTCGTCGGCGAAGCATCCGGCGACTTGCACGCCGGAAAGGTCGCTGAAGCGCTTCACGCCATGCGGCCTGATGTTCGTATGTCGGGAGTTGGCGGTGGGCACATGCGACAGGCCGGCGTGGAGATATTCGAGCCCGTCGAACGACTGGCCGTCATGGGGTTCGTGGAAGTGCTGGCTCATATTCCGAAACATTGGGCGCTGCTGCGCGACGTGCGCGCACGCCTGCGTTCCGGTCGGGTCGGTCTGGTTGTGCTGCTCGACTATCCGGGCTTCAACATCAAGGTTGCGGATGCTGCACGCGAGGCCAACATCCCCGTGCTCTATTACATCACGCCGCAGGTGTGGGCGTGGGGAGCCGGGCGCCTGCCAAAGCTGGCGCGTGTGATCACTCGCGCGGCGTCGATCCTTCCGTTCGAGGAGGCGCTGCTTCGCGCGCACGGCATCGATGCCACGTTTGTCGGACACCCGTTGCTCGACCGGGCGCGCGAACTTCCGTCGCGCGAGGACGCTTGCCGAACACTGGGCCTTGATCCATCACGTCCGATTCTCGCGGTGTTTCCCGGCAGTCGGCGGAGTGAGGTGACGCGGCACCTTGCACCGTTTGTCGAAACGGCGCGATTGTTGGTTGAACGACATCCGACGTTGCAGGTAATCGTGAGCCTCGCGCCGACCGTGGAAATCGATCGAGAACAGTGTCCGTTTCCGATCGTGGGAGGGCAGTCTTTCGCGGTGTTGCGCGCGGCCACCGCCGGCCTGCTCAAGAGCGGCACGACGACGTTGGAGGCCGCAGTCGCGGGACTGCCGCACGTCATCGGATACCGAACGAGTCCGATCACGTTTCGCATTGCTCGCCGTCTTGTGAAGATCCCGCACATCGGTTTGGTGAACGTGGTCGCGCAGCGCGAAGTATCGAAAGAGTTCGTGCAGGATGCATTCGTGCCGACGCTGGTCGCGGACGCGCTGGATCCGCTCTTGACGGTCGGTAGTGCACCACGCGATGCCGCGCTCGAGGCGCTGGCCGGCGTGCGTGCGGCGTTGGGAACGGCGGGTGCATCTGAGCGTGTCGCCACAATGGCGTTGGAGATGTTGCGGTGAACGAGGAACGCGAGACACGCATGCCGGCGCGTGAAGTAAATGTGAGAGCGCCCGACGAGCGACCGGAAATCGATTTCAAGACGCGCCTGATCATCTGGTTCGGCACGCTCGTCATCTTTGCGCTCGGCTCGACATGGCGCGTCCGCGTGTACGGTCGAAACGCGCTGACGGCGCGCGCACCGGACGACTCGCGCGTGGTCTTGTCGCTCTGGCACGGTCAGTTGTTGCCGGCGGCTTGGGGACATCGACAGCCCGCGGCGGCGTTGGTTAGCGAGCATCGCGATGGCGAGATGATCACACGCCTCGTTGCCAAGCTTGGCATTGGTGCGGTGCGTGGCTCGTCGAGTCGAGGCGGCGCGCGGGCGTTGCTCGAATGCGTTCGCGTCTTGCGCGAAGAAAAGATGGACGTCGTTGTCACCCCTGATGGGCCGCGCGGTCCGCGCCATTCGTACGCGCCCGGTGCGTTGGTCATCGCCTTTCGCGCCGGCGTGCCAATCGTACCATTCACGATTCACGCCGATCGTGTGTGGCGACTGAAGAGCTGGGATCAATTCGAAATTCCCAAGCCGTTCGCGCGCGTGACGTTGTATTACGGCGAACCGATACCAGTCGGTGGTGAAGATGCACGGGAGGCGTCGGCGCGGACCGACGAGCTGGCGCAAGCGATGACGGCGGCCGTGGCGCGCGCGGCCGAACTCGCGAAGAGCGGCTGAACATGTCGCTGGAAGCGATTGCTGACGCGGTGTGGTACGGCCGCGGGCCGCTGAGTGGCATGGCGCGCGGGGCGCTGAGGCCGGCGAGCTGGCTGTACTCGCAAATCGTTCAGCGGCGCAACGCGCGCTACGACGCACGCTTGGCACGCGCCACGGCCATTCCTGCGCTGTCGGTGGGCAATCTCACGGTCGGCGGTACCGGAAAGACTCCGGTAGCGGCGTGGTGCGTGCAGCAATTGCGTGCGAAGGGCGCCCGTCCGGCGATTGTGTTACGCGGTGTCGGTGACGACGAGTGGCGCGTGCATGGTGTGCTGAACCGGGGCATTCCGGTTGTGGTCTCGCCGGATCGCGTGAACGGTTCATTTGTGGCGAAAACCAAAGGCGCCGATGTGGTCGTGTTTGATGACGCCTTTCAGCATCGCCAGGCGGATCGGATCGCGGATATCGTGTTACTGAGTGCAGATCGCTGGACGGGTTCCGTCCGGTCGCTCCCCGCAGGTCCATTTCGCGAACCGCTGTCATCGCTCGTACGCGCACACGCGATTGTTGTGACCAACAAGGCGGCCGCTCCAGAGCGGATCGATGCAGCGTGCGAGGAAGCGGCGCGATGTGCGCCTGGCGTGCCGCAAGTGATGATGCAACTCGTGCCCGGACCGTTGCTCCTGGCGGCAATGCTCCTTCGTGCCGACGGGCCCGGCGTCGCGACGAGCGGACCCACGATCTCGCATCCGCCGTCGTGGCTCGCGGGTCGATCGGTGTCGGTCGCGAGTGCTATCGGTGACCCAGGGGCGTTCGAGACGCAACTTTCGGCGCTTGGCGCAGCCATCACGCATCGGCATCGCTTTGCGGATCATCACAAGTTTTCGACGCACGAAGTCGTCCACATTGCTCGTCGAGCCGAGGGGACGGACGGCGTCGTGTGCACGCTGAAGGATGCCGTGAAGCTGGTGGCGCTGTGGCCTCGCGAAGCGCCGCCCCTTTGGTATCTTTCGCAATCGGTTGTGGTTAGTCGCGGCGCCGACATCATGGACCGTCTGTTCACCAAGGTTCTGACGGCGCGCGTAGCCACTTCTCCCACCGCCGGGTAATCCGGCCTCAATCTTCCAGTCGACATGGCTATCGACCTGCTGCGACTTCCGACGGACAGTATCGTCCGCCCGGACAAAGACCGGTTTCTGAACGAAGAGAACCCATTCGAAGCGATGATGTCGCGCTTCGATCGCGCCGCCGAGTTGCTCGATCTCGAGCCGGGCATCTACAAGATTCTTCGCAACCCCGAGAAACAACTCATCGTGTCCGTTCCGGTCACGATGGATAACGGCGACGTCGAAGTGTTCACCGGGTATCGCGTGTTGTACAACACGTCGCGTGGACCGGCGAAGGGCGGCATCCGTTTTGATAAGATGGTCACGCTTGAGGAAGTGAAGGCACTCGCTGCGTGGATGACGTGGAAATGCGCGGTCGTCAATTTGCCATTCGGCGGCGCGAAGGGCGGCGTGATTTGCGATCCGCTGAGCATGAGCGTCGGCGAACTGGAGCGCGTGACCCGTCGTTACACCAAGGGCATCATCTCGCTGCTTGGTCCGGACACCGATGTGCCGGCACCGGACGTCAATACGAATGAGCGAGTGATGGCGTGGGTGATGGACACGTACTCGATGCACGTGGGCCGCACGGAGAACGCCGTCGTCACTGGCAAGCCCGTCGAAATGGGCGGCTCGCTCGGCCGTCGCGAAGCAACCGGACGCGGCGTGATGATGGTGACGCGTGAAGCCATGGCGCACCTCGGATTGAAGATGCAGGGCGCAACCGTCGCGGTGCAGGGCTTCGGCAACGTCGGTTCGATCACTGCCAAACTGCTGGCGAAAGAAGGGTGCAAGATTGTCGCGATCGGAGATCGCGCGGGTGCGTTCCACAATCCCAATGGCATCGACGTTGAGGTCGCGGCGGCGCACGTGCAGAAGCACCGCTCGCTTGAGGGCTTCACCGGCGCCGACATGATGGACGCCGATGATTTGCTGACGTTGGATGTCGACGTGATGGTTCCGGCAGCGCTTGAAAACGTGATCACGACGAAGAACGCCGGGAAGATGCGGGCGAAACTCATCGTGGAAGGCGCGAACGGTCCGACAACAGCCGGCGCCGATCCGATCCTCGACGAAAAGGGAATCTTCGTCGTACCCGATATCCTGGCCAACGCGGGCGGCGTGACGGTCTCGTACTTCGAGTGGGTGCAGGACCGCATGGGATACTTCTGGTCGGAAGACGACGTCAACGAACGTCTCGGCGGCATTATGCAGCGCAGCTTCCAGGAAGTGTTGCAGATGGCGAAGCAACACAAAGTGAACATGCGAACGGCAGCCTACATGCTTTCGATCAGCCGCGTTGCTACAGTGCACCGTTTGCGCGGCATCTACGCCTAGTCGGCGATTCCCGTGCGCGTTTCGCTGCTCGCCGTGGGACGGCCACGCCACGGCGGGCTGGCGGAATCGATTGCGGATTACGAGACCCGGGCGGCGCGGTACTGGCCGCTCGACGTCATTGAGGTCCGCGAAGAGGTGGCACGCGGTGCTGCGATCGAAGTCGTGCGTGATCGTGAGGCGGGACGGCTGTTGGAACGTATTGCGTCCGACGCGAGGATCGTGGCGTGTGATCCTGGTGGCGAGACGCTGGACTCGGCGCAGTTCGCCAAGTGGCTCAACGATCAGCGCGATCGGGCGCAGAGTGTGGCGTTCGTGATCGGCGGTGCCTATGGTTTGGGGGAGGCCGTGCGTCAACGCGCATCGCGCCGTCTCTCTCTCGCTCCGTGGACGCTCCCGCATGAACTTGCCCGTCTGGTCTTGGCGGAACAACTCTACCGCGCCGGCACGATCGTGCGCGGTGAACCGTATCACAAGTGATCGCGAGCCGCGATGTCACCCAACGATGTTATGGTCGACATGAGTAACGCGAGTAATTCCGAGTGGACTCTGCGGCGCGTCGCCCTCGGCGGATCGCCGCTTTCGCGCGAATTGCAGGCCGATGCGCAACACCGCTGGCTATCGGCGCGCCCGACTTCT
Organism: uncultured Gemmatimonadaceae bacterium; assembly: GCA_966096095.1. GTDB lineage: Bacteria > Gemmatimonadota > Gemmatimonadetes > Gemmatimonadales > Gemmatimonadaceae > Gemmatimonas. The sequence continues at coordinate 9,130 of CBHTUR010000002.1, forward strand.
CGCGATGAGTGGATTGCGCGCGTGCAGTCAGTGCGCGCGAGCGTGCAGTCGACGGATTGGTTTACGCCGCTCGCGCCCGCGTTTGCGGTGACTGGCCGCGCAGCAGAACGCATCGGGCGCGCCGCCGCGAGTGGGGTCGTGGTGACCACGGGACAACAGCCGGGGCTGTTCGGTGGTCCGGCATACACCATCAGCAAAGCGCTTAGCGCGTTGGCAATGGCCGACGCCTTGGAAGAGGCCTCGGGAGTTCCGGTGGCGCCGGTGTTCTGGGCCGCAACCGACGACGCTGACTGGGTGGAAGCCGCATCAACTGCGTTTGCCACGGCGAACGGGTTGGAACTGGCCTCGCTCGAAGGACCGCCGACCGACGGGGTGGCGATGGCGGATGTGCCCCTTGGTTCGCTGACCGACGCGCTGCAGTTGCTTCGGCGCGCATGCGGGTCGGCGGCGCACGCGTCTGTGATGCAACTCATCGAGAACGCGTACGTTGAGCACGCGACGGTCGGCGCCGCATACGTTCAACTGTTGCGCGCCTTGCTGGAACCGCTCGGCATTGCCGTGCTCGACGCCGCGCATCCCTCGCTGCGATCGGCCGCTGATCCATTTCTGCGACAGGCGTTGCAGCACGCACCGGCAATTCAGCATGCGTTGCTTCAGCGCACGAAAGACATTGTCGGCGCGGGATTCGCGCCGCAGGTGGAAATTGTCGACGAGCTGTCGCTCGTCTTCCGTACAACGACAGGTGCGTCTGGTCGTGAACGTGACCGCACTCGCGCGCGCGTGCCAGTGGCCGATGCGGCGCGCGTAATTCGCGAGGCCGATCACGGGTCGCTCGGAGCAAACGTGCTACTGCGGCCGGTGATGGAACGTGCGCTGTTGCCTACCGTGGCCTATCACGCCGGACCCGGTGAGTTTGCCTACTTCGCGCAGATTGCCCCCATCGCGTCAGCGCTTTCGGCGCAAGCACCGCTGGCCGTGCCGCGGTGGTCGGCCGAGGTGGTTGAGACACGCGCGCTTCGCTTGGCCGCCGAGCGAGGCTTGGACGATCGCATGTTGCTAGACCCGCATGCCGCGGAAAGCCATGTGGCGCGCGCGTTGCTTGATGTCGAGTTGCAGGATGCGCTGGAGCGGCTTCGGGTGGCCGTTGAAACGCAAATGATCGCTGTGCGTGAAGCGACGGGCGGCGACGACGCGGTGGTCGCGCCGAGCGTGCTGGAGGGACTCGCGAGCGATCTCTCGGCCCGACTGTCGCGATTTGAGCGGCGTGTGTATGCCAGCGTCAAGCGGCGCGAGACGTCGGCAATGCGTGACGTCGCGTACATCCGCGCTGCGCTGCGGCCTCTCGGTCAATCACCTGAGCGCAAGCTCAATCTGATGCCGTTCTTGGTGCGATACGGACCAGGCGTGCTGGACGCCATGCGTCACGATGCGCACACCTACGCCGAGCAACTTGTCAACGGGCGCTGAAGGACGCGCCGATGCAACCGGTTCTCGCAGTGCGAGTATCGTGTTCGTCGGCATCTTGCTTAGTCGTCTGCTCGGCCTCGCTCGAAACACAATATTCGCGCGTTACTTCGGCTCAGCAGCGGAGGCGGACGCGTTTGTAACGGCGTTCAAGATTCCGAACATGCTGCGGAATCTGCTGGGGGAGGGAACGCTCTCGGCGTCGTTCGTGCCGGTTTACTCGCGGCTGCTGGCTGCCGGTGACGAGCGTGCGTCGAAAGCGTTGGCGTCGGCCGTGTTGGGATTCTTGCTGGCGGCTGTATCCGCGTTGACGCTGGTGGGCATCGCGGCCGCACCGTTCTTGACAACCGTGTTCGCCCCGGGGCTCGATCCGTTTCGCAATGAGCTTGCCACGCGGCTCACGCGGGTGGCATTTCCGATGACGGCGATGATGGTTGTCAGCGGCTGGTGTTTGGGCGTGCAAAACTCGCATCGTCGTTTCTTCTGGTCGTACGCCAGCGCGGCGCTCTGGTCGTTGGCGCAGATCGCGCTTTTACTGTGGTGGGGGAAGTCGGCCGCCTCGCTGGCGGAGCTTGCATGGTGGCTGGCATGGGCGACGCTGGCCGGTTCGCTGTTGCAGGTTGGCGCGCAGCTACCGGAGGTGCTGCGGCTGCTTGGTCGTTTCACACCCACGCTCAACCGGCACGCCGAAGGCACCGTTACGGTGCTTCGAAACATCGGTCCGGTGATGATCGCGCTCGGCGTTGTGCAGATCTCATCGCTGATCGACTTGCAGATCGCCTCATATCTGCCGAGTGGCGCGCCGACCAACATGAACTACGCCAACTTGATTGCGCTGTTGCCCGTGTCCCTCTTTGGCGTCTCAGTTGCCGCATCGTCGTTGCCGGAATTCTCTCGCGAGACAGGAGAGGCTCACCGCGCCGCGCTGCTTGAGCGGCTACGCGGGGGATGGCAGCGCATTTTGTTCTACATCATTCCCTGCGCCATTGTGTTCATTGCGTACGGTGACGTGTGCGTGGGTATTCTGCTGCGGACTGGTCGATTCGGTGCGAGCGAACAGCACGCGGTGCATCTGATTCTTGGTGCCTTTGCGATAGGCCTCGTGAGCTTTGCATCGGTGAAGCTGTTGGCATCGGCACACTACGCCCTGCAGGACTATCGTACGCCGCTCCGGGCGTCCATTTCAAGCCTCATCGTGTCGGCCATTGTCTCGATCGCGCTCGCGATTCCGTTGCGCACGTCCGCGTGGGGAGCCGCGGCGATCGCGTTGGGCAGCTCGCTGGGCTCGTTCGTAAACCTCTCCGTGCTGATTCGCGGCCTGCATGGTCCGCTTGGAAAACTTTACACACGAGCGATGTGGGTTGGCTCGGCGCGCATCGCAGCCGCCGGAATCATTGCGGCCGTTGCGGCAATTCCCGTGCGCTGGGCGTTGCGCGATTTCCATCCGATGGTTGGCGGCGTGCCGATTCTGGCGGCGTTCGGTGTCATTTACTTGGTTGCGGCCTGGAGCATGGGATCGCGCGAAGCGGCGCGCCTCTTACGTCTGTCGCCGCGCGCGAGCGCGTGACCGGAGTCGAGCATGGCTGACGACGCATGGGCGCAAGCGGCAATCGATCGTGGGATGCCGGAGGCAATCGCGATGAAGCTGCCGCATCTGCCGGAGTCTCCTGGCGTGTATTTGTGGAAGGACATCAACGGCGATGTCCTCTATGTCGGAAAAGCCAAGCGACTTCGGTCGCGCGTCAAGAGTTACTGGAGCCAAGACCACGAAGCGAGCCCCAAGACGCGAGGCTTGCTACGAAAGGCTCACGACGTCGAGACCATCGTTGTCCCGTCCGAAGCGCACGCGTTGATTCTCGAAGCGACGCTTATCAAGGAGTACCGTCCGCGATTCAACATCGCCCTGCGCGATGACAAGTCGTACCCGTACATCAAGGTCACTGTTCAGGAACCATTCCCGCGCGTGCTGGTAACGCGTCGCCTACTCGAGGACGGTGCGCGCTATTTCGGGCCGTACACGGATGTCGGCGCGATGCGGCGGGCGCTTAATGTCGTGAAGCGCATCTTCACGGTGCGCTCGTGCCACTACGACCTTCCACGCGAGACGCCCGAACGCCCGTGTCTCGACTACTTCATCAAGCGATGCCAGGCGCCATGCGTCGGCTACCAGTCGGAGAGCGACTATCGCGTGATGATCGACGAAGTCGTGTGGTTTCTCGACGGTCGGACGAGCGACGTGATTCGGCATGTTCGCGAACGCATGCTCGATGCGTCCGAGCGACTCGATTTCGAGCGAGCCGGAGAGCTGCGCGACGCCCTCCGGCATCTCGAGAAGATGGAGGAACCGACGGTTGTCCTGGAGGTTGAAGGTGGCGATCGCGACGTCGTGGGGTTTGCTCGCGACGGAGAGGACGCGTGCGTGGTCGTGATGCGCATTCGCGCCGGCAAGCTTTTGGCGCGTGAGCACCGCCTGCTGGAGCATGCCGAGGGCGAGGACGATGGAGCTGTTCTTGGCGCGAGTCTCGCGCAGTGGTATCGAACCGCCGACGCGCGCGCGAATGAGTTGCTGGTGCCGTTCGACTTCGATGATCGCGAGGTGCTCTCGGCGTCACTCGACGGCGTCGAGATTCGCGTACCGCAGCGCGGACCGCGTCGCGCGTTGGTTGATCTGGCCGATCAGAACGCGCGACACCTGCTCGAAGAGTTCAAACTGGCCTCGCTCGAAGCGGAAGAGCGGGCAGCTGATCCGGTGTATGAGCTGCAGCGCGAACTGGGTTTGTTGATCGTGCCGCGCTCGCTCATCTGCTTTGATATCTCGCACGCGCAAGGGACTGACGTCGTCGCAAGTGGAGTCTGGTTCGAGAATGCGCGACCGAAGCGCAGCGAATACCGCAAATTCAAAATTGCGGTGAGCGACGGCAATGACGACTTCAAATCGATGCACGAAGTCGTGACGCGCTATTTTTCGCGCCGTGTCGCTGAGGGAAAGCCCTTGCCTGACCTCACCGTCATCGATGGCGGCAAGGGACAACTGGGCGCCGCTCGCGCCGCCCTCGAAACGCTCGGACTCTCGCAAACGGCCCTCATCAGTTTGGCGAAGCGTGAGGAGGAGATCTTCGTGCCCGGGCGCAGCGATCCGATACGCTTGCCGAGACGGTCGCCGGCCCTGCGGATGCTGCAGCAGGCCCGTGACGAGGCGCATCGGTTCGCCATTACGTTTCAGCGGAGCAAGCGTGCGGCGCGTACCATCACGAGCGAGCTGCTATCGATTCCCGGAGTGGGTCCGACCAAGCGGCGCGCGTTGCTGCACCGCTTCGGAAGTCTGCAGGGCGTCAAGGATGCATCGATCGACGATATCGCGATGCTTCCGGGTTTCGGTCGAGCGTCGGCCGAGCGGATTCTTCGATCGCTCGGTGTCGAAGTTGCTGCACCGGCGGCGCCAAGCGAAGTTGCCTCGACTGGAGACTCGACCGAAGTCCCTTCTGGAGACTCGATCGACGACCACGCCTCCGATTTGAGACCGGCAGGCGACAACGCGTCGGGTCTCAGTGCTTCCGATTCATCTGATTCATCCGATCTCCCTTCCGATTCTTCCTCAACGTGACTTCCTCTTCGAACGCCTCGTGGACGCTTTCCTGCTCCGCCTGCGGTACGGCGGCCGCCCTCGAAGGCGCCGCTGTTTGCGGCGCATGCGGTCAGCCGCTGTTTGCCCGGTACGCGGGCGCGCCGGCGCGTGAGCTGGCGCCGCGATGGGATCTGTGGCGCTATCAGGCGCTGCTGCCGCTGCTGCCGGGTGAATCGCCCGTTTCGCTGGGGGAGGGGCTCACACCGCTGATCGAGTCGCCCGCGATTGCGAAACTCGTTGGCGTTCGGAAGCTCTGGATCAAGGACGAAGGGCAGAACCCGACGGCGTCGTTCAAGGCCCGCGGGATGAGCGCCGCCATGACGCGCGCCCGCGGAGCCGGCGTGCCCGGCGTCGTGGTTCCGACGGCGGGAAACGCGGGTGCCGCGATCGCCGCCTATGGCGCGGCGGCCGGACTCAAGGTGCAGGTGTTCGCGCCCCGAACGACGCCGCGTCCGATTCTCGACACGATCGAGGCGATGGGCGCGACGCTCGTGCGGATCGACGGGCATATCGGCGATGCCGGCAAACTTGCGATGGCCTTCGCGGCCGAGCACGGCTATTTCAACGTGTCGACACTTCGTGAGCCATATCGCGTCGAAGGAATGAAGACGATGGGCTTCGAGATCGCCGAACAGCTCGGTTGGCGCCTCCCCGATGCGATCGTATATCCAACCGGCGGCGGAGAAGGGACGGTCGGCATCTGGAAGGCCATCCACGAGATGGTGCAGGCGGGCTGGCTGCCGAAGGACACAGCTCAGCCACGCTACATCGTGGCACAGGCCGAAGGGTGCGCTCCAATCGCTCGCGCTTTCGCGAGCGGCGCTGAGAAGGCTGAGCCGTGGGTCAATCCGGTGACGTATGCCGCGGGGCTCAGGGTGCCGTCGCCGCTTGGCGATCGCCTGCTCCTGCGGGTGCTTCGGGAGACGCGCGGCATCGCCGGTTCCGCCAGCGAAGCGTCGATCGCGGAATGGACGAAAATTTTGGCAACGCAAACCGGCATTGACGGGGCCCCCGAGGGTGGTTGCGCGCTCGCCGTGCTGCGAGATTCCGTGACGCAGGGCACACTTTCGACCGACGCGGAGGTCGTGGTGTTTAATACTGGTAGCGGTGCATCGTACCGGGCGTAATACCGCGACGGTGACCTCCGCCACACAACAGTGCAGGCACCTCGGACATTCTGAAACACTGATGAGGAGAGAAGGGATGCGGTCTTTGGTGAGTTCTCACGTGCTCGTTCGCACATCGGCGCTCTTGCTCGCGGCTCCGACGGTTCTGTCGGCGCAGCAGAAGTCTTGCAACATCAACGACAGCAGCCCGTTTCAGATCAACGGCGCGAAGCAGTATGTGACTATGGCCGCGAGCTCGCGAAAGGAAGATGAGATTCCGAAGCATCTCGCGAACTCGATCAAGGTGCTGACTGAGAACCCGGACAAGATCAACAACGAAGCCGGCCGGCAGGACCTTCTCGCGCGCACGTATGTGCAGTGGCTGAAGCGGGATGGCGCCTCGTACGTGATGAAGCGCAAAGATCTCGGCTTCACGACGAACCTCGACGGTACGCAGAATTTGCTGCTCGCGATCGACTCGGCGGTGACAACGCTAGACCGTCTCGTGCCCGAGTGCGCATCGCGTACGCATCCGTACCGCGATCAGTTCTCCGCCGAGATCTACAACAAGGCGATCGCGGCGATGAACGCCGACAAGAACGACTCGTCGATCTACTACTCGCGTCTCGCGCTGCAGATTGCTAGCACCGATCCGCGGCCGTGGAACGTGCTGTCAGCCGTCTATCAGAAGCAGAACAAGATGGACAGCGCGACGATGGCCATGCAGAAGGTGATCAGCCTTTCGGGATCCGATTCGCTGTTCAAAAAGGTGAAGCAGCAGAGTCGCTACAATCTGGCTGTCATCAATCTGACCAACGCGGAAGCGGGCGGGAGCGCCAAGGACGCGCAGATCAAGACGGCGCGCGGGCTGCTCGAAGACTACCTCAAGGAATCACCGGGCGATGCGAGCGCTACCCAGGCGCTGGGTCGTGCGATGCGCCTCTCGGGCGACACGGCGGCGGTCGCATCGGTGTTCGCTGAGATGCTGAAGTCCCCGGCCAAATTCACGGCCGATCAGCTCTTTGAGGCGGCGTCGAACGCGGCCGCGAGCGCGCATGACGCGGACGCGGTGACGCTCTTCGAAAACGGCCTCAAAAAGAACCCGAATCATCGCACGGCGCTCCTCAACCTCTCCAACACGCTGTTCCAGATGAAGGACGCGGATCGGATGGGACCGGTCGTGCACAAGCTGACGGAGATTGACCCGAACTTCGATCGTGGCTGGCGTCTCGTGGCCGGTTACTGGCAGCTCAAGGCGCGCGCTGAAACCGATGGCGCCAAGAAGAAGATCTACAACGATTCGGTGCTGGTCTATCTCGACCGGCAGACCAAGACCAATCCCCGCATCGACGTGACTCTCGCCGCCAAGTCGGGGAACTCGTTCCAGGTACAGGGATCAGTAGCGAACGAAGGGCAGGCGGCCGGTTCGTGGACGATCAAGATGGAGTTGCTCGACGAAATGGGAGCGGTCGTTGCGTCCAAGGATGTCGCCGTTGGTCCGCTCGACGCTGGATCCTCAACCACCTTCACGGTCAAGGTTGAAGCGCCGAAGGCTGTGGCGTACCGCTACGCGCCGATCAAGTAAACTGGTGCACTAGCACGTATGGTGGATTGGCCGAAGTCTATGTATTTTAGAGACTTCGGCCTACCAGCTTCGTAAGCTTTCTCAGGTGGGCGACGGCGTCAGCCGGCGCCCTTCTGTGTTCTCTGGGAAGGTGATTGCCATCCCTTTCCCGCTCTTTCGTCAGTCATGGTTCGCGTCACGCGTGTTCACGCCGGTAGCATCGCCGAGGAAATCGGCATAGTACCGGGCACCGAGTTGCTATCGGTAAACGATCGCCAGCTTGAGGACTTCCTGGATTGGGAGTTTCTGACAGCTGAGGAGTCGTTTGTTGTCGCCGCGCGACTGCCCGACGGCAGCTCGGTCGAATACGACATCGAGCGCGTCGATGGCGAACCCATGGGACTCGAACTCGCGCCTCCGACGGTCCGGCGGTGCGCCAACCGTTGCGAGTTCTGTTTTATCGAAGGCTTGCCCAAAGGTCTGCGTAAGCCACTGTACGTGCGCGATGACGACTATCGCCTGTCGTTTGCCTACGGAAACTTCGCGACACTCTCGAATCTCAAGGATCGCGATATCGCGCGAATTCTGGAGTATCGACTGTCGCCGCTTTACGTGTCGGTGCATGCGACTCCGTGGGAAGCGCGCAAAGTGCTGCTGAACAATCCGCGAGTGCCAAACATCGTCGAGCAACTCACCCGACTCGCCGACGGCGGCATTCAGTTCCACGGCCAGATGGTCATTGTTCCCGGCCTCAACGACGGTGACGTGCTTGAGCAGTCGTTGCAGGATCTGTGGGATCTTGGCGAGGCCATGATGTCCGTCGCGCTGGTGCCCGTCGGTGTGACGCAATTCTCGCATCTCTATACCGGCCAGCCGATGAATCGCGAGCGCGCTCGCGAGCTGCTGAGCGTGATCGATCGATGGGAGGCGAAGGCGCTCGCCGAGCGCGACGATCGCTGGGTGTATGGCTCTGACGAGCTGTACTTGCTCGCCGCCGAGCCGCTGCCCGACTTCGATCACTATGGCGACTTCTCGCAGATCGAGAACGGTGTCGGCGCTGTTGCATCGTTGCGTCGACGGGTTGAAGAGGGCGTCGCGCAGTTACCGCGCCTTGACGGTCGTCGGATTGCGGTCGTGACGGGCGTGTCGATGGCGCCGCTGATGCCGGAGCTAATCGACCAACTCGAAGGCGCGACGGGTGCCAAGTTTACCGTCATTCCCGTTGAGAATTCGTTGTTCGGTGTGACCACGACGACCGCCGGACTGCTCGTGGGCGCGGACATTCGGCGAGCGCTGAGTGGCCGTTCCGAGTTTGATCTCGCACTGATTCCTGCCGAATGCATTAACGACGACGGACTGTTCCTCGACGACGAATCGTTTGTCGCCGTTCGAGAGTCGTTGCCGATTCCTGTTTTTCCTTCGTACGATTTCATCGACGCCCTCGTGCCTGAAGGCGACACCGCAATCCGCCCGGCCGCATGAGTCTCCCTGTCGTTGCTCTCGTAGGACGCCCCAACGTGGGTAAGTCGCATCTGTTCAACCGCATTATTGGCGAAGCCTCGGCCATTGTGAGCGAAGAAGCCGGTACCACACGCGATCGCCATTTCGGTCGAGCGGAGTGGGCGGGGCACAACTTCTGGCTCGTTGATACCGGCGGACTGGTCGAGGACTCTTCGCTGTTGATGGACACGGAGATCCGCAAGCAAGTGATGCAGGCGATCGATGAAGCCGACTTGCTGCTTCTGGTCGTGGATGCAAAGGTTGGGGTGCATCCGAGCGACGCACGGCTCGTCGATCTGCTGCGGCATTCACGCAAGCCGTTCCTGATTGTCGCCAATAAGGTGGACGTTCCGGACAGCACGGATTTCTACGAGTTCTATCGGTTGGGCGCCGGCGACGTTTATCCCGTCTCCGCGCAAAACGGCAAGAACTCTGGCGACTTGCTCGATGCCGTGGTGGCTGCCATTCCCGACGTTCCGCAGGATCCAGAGAACGCGGTGCGCGTGGCCGTGATTGGTCGGCCGAACGTCGGAAAATCTTCGTTCGTCAATCGCCTGTTGGGCGAAGATCGACTGGTCGTGCACGATGCCGCCGGCACCACGCGCGACTCAATTGACGCGCCGATGCGGTATAAGGATCGCGATCTGATCTTTGTCGACACCGCTGGCTTGCGGCGACAGTCGAAGATTGACGAAGGTGTCGAGTTTTATGCATCGCTGCGCACTCGACGCGCGATCGAAGGCTCAGACGTCTGCATCCTCATGATCGACGCGACTGAGGGATTGCAGAATCAGGATCTCAAGATCGCGACGATGGCGTGGGAGGCCGGTCGTGGTTTGATCTTCGTGCTGAACAAGTGGGACATTTACGAAGACAAGACGGACAAAAGCGCGGCGAAGATGCGCAAGGAGATGGTGGAGAAGGCGCCATACATCGGCTTCGTGCCGTTCTTGTTTACCTCCGCGAAAACCGGACTTCGCGTGACCAAGGTGCTCGATCTCGTGCTTGATGTGCAGGAACAGCGGGAACGTCGCATCCCAACGTCGCAGGTTAACGAGGCCTTGGGCGAGATGGTCGGCAAGCTGCAGCCGCCGCAGGCGGCCGGACGCGAAGTGAAACTCAACTACGCGACGCAGGTTGATGTAGCGCCGCCGACGTTCGCGTTTTTTGGCAATCACCCGGAATTGATTCCCGAGAACTACATCCGCTATCTGCACAATCAGATTCGCGAGAAGTGGGGCTTCCAGGGTGCACCGGTTCGCATTGTGATGAAGCGGAAGAACGCGTGAGCGCGATGCTGGGATTGGCGATGGTGTGCGCATATCTCGTCGGCTCCATTCCGACCGCGTTCCTCGTTGGCAAGGCGAACGGCGTTGATCTGCGCACAGTCGGCTCGGGAAATCTCGGTGCAACCAACGTGTTTCGAACGCTAGGCTGGCGTTGGGGATTGTTCGTGTACGTGGTGGATCTTGCCAAGGGGGCGGCGCCGGTGTTGTTGCTGCCGAGCGTCGCCGGTGTCGCCCGTGGCTGGCCGTGGGGAATGGTATTTGGCGTCATCGCGATTCTCGGTCACGTACGCCCGATATTTCTACTCGGCAAGGGCGGCGGAAAAGGCGTTGCTACCGCGAGCGGCGTCTTCCTTGCGCTCGCGCCGATCCCGGCGGTGTGTGCATTGATCGGATTCGCCCTGACGGTGGCGTTCACGAGATACGTGTCGCTTGGCTCGCTGATTGGCGCCGTTGTGCTGCCAGTCGCCTTCGCGATTCAGCAGCGGAGCCTTTCGCCAATGGTGTTGGTCAGTGTCGCGATCGCGGCGTTCGTCTTCTGGACGCACCGCGACAACATCGGCCGCCTGCGTCGCGGCGAAGAACGGCGCGTCGGTCGCGCGACGGGAGTGACGAGATGACAGATCCGACACGTCAGGTAATTCCGTGCGCGGTGATCGGCGGTGGTGCATGGGGTACCGCGATCGCTGATCGGCTCGCGCGCAATGGGCATCCGGTACAGCTCTGGGCCCGAGAGGCCGACGTGGTCGAGGATGTGAATGCGCGACACATCAACACGCGCTTTCTCGCCGGTTCAACGTTACACGCGTCGCTTCGAGCGACCGACGATATGTCGACGGCGCTTCGCGGTGCCGCGCTTGTCGTCTACGCGGCGCCCTCGCACGTGCTGCGCGACGTGGTGCGTCAGGGACATCGCGACGTCGCGCCAGGCGCCGTCTTGGCCGTGGCAACGAAAGGGATTGAGCGCGAAACGCTTGCCCTCATGACGGATGTCGTCGCCGAAGAAGCGTCGGCGCACGATGTCGTCGCGGTGAGCGGACCAAGCTTCGCCGCCGAGGTCGCGGCCGGTCAACCCACGGCGGTGGTCGCGGCCAGTTCAACGCGACCTGCCGCGCTGCTGGCCCAACACGCCATGAGTGCCGGGTCGTTTCGTGTCTACACGAGCGACGACGTCATTGGCGTCGAGCTGGGTGGCGCGCTCAAGAACGTCATGGCGCTTGCTACCGGTGTGCTCGACGGACTAGGCATGGGCTACAATCCGCGCGCGGCGCTCATGACGCGAGGGCTCGCGGAGATGACGCGACTCGGAGTGTCGCTCGGTGCGCGCGCCGACACGTTCGCGGGTCTCGCGGGACTCGGAGATCTGGTGCTGACGTGCACCGGTGCGCTCTCGCGCAACCGTGCGGTTGGCGTCGCCATCGGGCAGGGGCTCTCACTCGAAGAAGCGCTCGCCGGAAAAGACAGTGTGGCTGAGGGCGTGTTGAACACGCAAAGCGCGCGCGCGCTCGCCATGCGTGCCGAGGTGGAAATGCCGATCATTGACGCCACCTATCGCATTCTGTTTGAAGGGCAGGCGCCGCGCGAGGCGGTGGCGGAACTGATGGCGCGCGAGCTGCGCCCGGAGCGGGACTGAACGATGGCGCGCCGCGAACCCGTGCAGGAGTTTTACTCCATCGGTGAAGTGTGCGAACTCACCGAACTGAAGCCGCATGTGCTTCGTTATTGGGAGAGTCAGTTCAAACTGCTCAATCCCGCGAAGAATCGGAGCGGCAATCGCGTCTACGCACGTCGCGAAGTCGAACTGATCTTGCTGGTCAAGCACCTGTTGTACACTGAGAAGTACACGATCGACGGCGCGCGTCAGAAGCTGGATGAGCACCGCAAGGGTGGAACGCTGCGGAAGGAAGCACGTGCGGCGCTCGAATTGCAGTCGATCGAGTCGGTCGAACGCGAATTGGCAGAGCTGATGGCGCTCCTCGACGATCGGCCAATTCCGCCAACCAAGCCCGTGACGAACACTTCAGTCGAACACGAGTAGCGGCATGCGAATATTGCTCAGCAACGATGACGGGATTCTGGCGAAAGGCCTCAAAGTCCTCGAGGCCGCGTGTGAACCGCTCGGCGAACTCTACGTGGTCGCTCCCGATCGGGAACAGAGCGCTACGAGTCACTCGCTCACTTTGCATCATCCGTTGCGTCCAGTGCAACTTGGCGAGCGACGGTGGCAGGTAGACGGCACGCCAACCGACTGCGTGATGCTTGCCTGCGAGGCGCTGTTCGACGTACGACCGGATTTCGTGATCAGTGGCATCAATCATGGTCCGAACATGGGCGAGGATGTGCTCTACTCGGGCACAGTCGCCGCGGCGATGGAGGGCCTCGCACTCGGCATTCCGAGTATCGCGGTGTCGTTTGCGGGCAGTATTCTGCGCGCTGATGCACTGCTCGAGACGCAGGTTGAAATTCTACGCTCGCTGCTGAAGCGGCTGATGTCGCTGCCCAGCTTTCCACGCGATACGCTCCTGAACGTGAACTTGCCAGCGGTCGCAGCGGATCAGGTCAAAGGCGTTCGCATCACGCGGTTGGGTCGTCGCGTGTTCAGCGATTCGATCTCACGCATGAAGGATCCGTGGGGGCGCGACATTTTGTGGATCGGCGGCGGTTCCGTGGAATGGAGCGGGCCTGAAGACTCCGATTTCCGCGCCGTGCACGATGGCTTCGTGTCGGTGACACCATTGCACCTCGACCTCACGCATCACGTCATGCTTGAGAATGTGAGTGACTGGTGGCCGGCGCAGTAGAACCGGAGTTTCGCGGCGCGCGTCGCCGATTGATCGAAACGCTGCAAGACAAAGGCATCAAAGATCTCGCGGTGTTGCGCGCGATCGATGTCGTGCCGCGTCATTTGTTTGTGCCGCCCACGGTGCGCCATCGCGCGTATGAGGATAGCGCGCTACCAATCGGCAATGGACAAACGATCTCGCAGCCGTTTGTGCACGCCCGAACAATCGAATTGCTGTCGCTCACGGGCACGGAGAAAGTGCTCGAGATTGGCACCGGTTCGGCGTACCAGACGGCGTTGCTCGCGCAATTGGCGGAGCAGGTCTTCAGTATTGAACGATTTCCCGCGCTCCTCGATCGGGCACGCCAACTGCTGGCGTCGGCAGGAGTGCGTAACGTGTCCGTACTGCTCGGTGACGGTACGCTGGGCTGGCGCGAATACGCACCGTACGACGCGATCGTCGTGAGCGCGGGCGCTCCGCACGTCCCGCCGGCGCTCGAGCAGCAATTGGCGGAAGGCGGCCGTCTGCTCATTCCGCTCGGCGACCGGGAGGAGCAGATGCTCACGGTGCTGACCAAACGAGACGGGCGGCTCGATCGGCGTGACATCGGGCCCGTCCGATTCGTCCCCTTAGTTGGGGCGGGGGGATGGCCGTCCTAGGCGACCGGGATTAGCTCCGCGTTTGCGGTGCCCGCGCCTCGGTCGCATTTTCGGACCGACTCAATCGCCTCAGCCAGAAGGCATCATGAGCAACGCAGCCGGTTCCTCTTCGAAGGGTTTTGACGCAAGCCGAAGCCGCGGTGGAGTGCAGGTCGCTCCCACGAACGCGGCCGCCGAGTCGCGACCGTATTGGGAGCCAGCGCAGACGCACTCTCGCTCCGTCGATCCGTTGGTCATCGACGCGCTCCGTGCCTCCGTTGGTCCGTACGTTCCAAAGCCGTGGCGCACGATCTCGCTTGCCAACGATGCTCACGCGTCGGCTCTTGCTTCGGTGGCGACCGACCAGGCGAGCGCGCGATCGGCGAGTGAGTCGCTCCCGTGGATCGATACATTTCTGCACGATTCCGAGCCAACGGGCGAGGGCTCGTCGCTCGTCGCGTTCGAGGGCTCGTCTGCCGAGAAGCCGACGGAGATCGCTACCGAGATCGCTTCAACACCCGTGGTGTTTGCGGTACCGGCGGCGGTTACGGGCATTTTTGCCGCTGCCAGCAGCGCGGCTGAGAGCGCACCGACCGAAGCGGAGGCATCGGCGGACGACGCGTTGATGATGCCGGCGCTGAGTGACGCGACCGAGTCGGCGGACGTCGTCGCTCCGAACCCGTCGGTCGACGCGGACGGTAAGGAAGTCATCGAACTACAGTTGGGCGATGACCATCGCGAAGACGCGGTAGACGAGGAATGGCAGTTGGCTGATGCCGGTGCGATGATGGAGTCGATCGCCGCCGACATTGCCGCGGAAGTGCCGAGCGATCAGGTCACGGTCTCACGCATCACTCCGATGCCGGCTTGGAGTGACGATGACGTGATGGACATCATGCCCGTTCGCGCCGCAGATGTTGGGGTGTCCGCGCAAGAGTTGTGGGCATCGCAAGCGCGACGTGAGGCGCAGAGCGCCGAGGGCGTAGAGGCGGTGGCGGTTGTATTGGAATCGCTGGCGAAAAAGGTGCGCGACGGTGAGCTGACTCTCCCGGGCTACAGCGCCGACCTCGGTGATGCGGCGGCGCTTGCGGCTGCGTTGGCGGCGCTGCTCGGAGTCCGACGCTAGGGGCGCCAGCGGCGCGGGTGGAAGCCAGCGCCGCTCGCCCGTAGGTTGGAGAAAGACCACGCTCGAAGAATACCAAATTGCGACGCGCGTGCGTCGCACGATCCGCGATGTGCCGGACTTTCCATCACCGGGCATCATCTTCAAAGACATTACGCCGGTGCTGGCCGATGCCTCGCTCATGCGCGAGATCGTCGAGGCGATGAGCGCGCCGCACCGCAGCGCGCGGGTTTCGCACGTCGTGGGAATCGAGAGCCGCGGATTCCTTTTCGGTGTTCCGATTGCACTCGCGCTCGAAGCGGCGTTTGTCCCGGCGAGAAAACCCGGCAAACTGCCGTGGCAGACAGACCGGGAAGGCTACTCGCTGGAGTACGGGTCGGACGCGCTCGAGATCCACGTTGACGCGCTTGGCGACGGCGCGCGAGTGCTGGTGGTCGACGACGTACTCGCAACCGGGGGCACCGCCGCCGCCGCCGTGCGCCTATGCGCCAGGCGCGGCGGTGAGATTTGCGGCGTCAGCGTGCTGACCGAGCTCACGTTCCTGGATGGACGCGAGCGGCTGTCACCGACGAGCGTGTCGAGTATCGTGCGCTATTGAGCGATCCACGATGCCTTGGGTGGCGAACGTCGCCCGCAGCCACCTAAGTTGCGGCAGTTGGAGACGGTCCCCGTAGCTCAGTTGGATAGAGCAAGCGTTTCCTAAACGCTAGGTCGCAGGTTCGACTCCTGCCGGGGACGCTTTCTCGGCCGCCTGCCGATGGACCACCAAAGTCCTGGCAGCCAGTGCCGAAGTGCGCGGCGGCCGCTATCTTACACGGCTATTCCGTAACTGCGGGCGCGAACGGTTCGCGCCCTGTGGCTATTTCCTCCAGCACGTCTTTCGTATGTCGCAGGCATCGCGGGTCTCGTCGTCGGCCGGACTGTCCGACGATCCGATCGAGAACTTTACCACCTTTCTGCAGCTGAACGCGCGCCCGATCATTATTGGCGTCGCCGCCGTCGCTCTCGCTGCAATCGGCGTGTACGGATATCGGACGATGGATGAAGGGAAGCGCGAGGAGGCGAATAAAGCGCTTTACCAAGCCACGGCGCCGATGGCGCAGGGCAAGCTTCCCGAAGCTCAGGCGGCCCTCGAAAAGGTGGCACAGCGCTACAGCGGAACCGCGTCGGGTACTCAGGCGCTGCTGCTGCTCGGCCAGGTCATGTTCGACCAGCAGAAGTTCGGCGATGGAATCAAGAAGCTGGAGTCTGGTCGAGGCTCGGCGAGCGACGACTTTCAGTCATCGATCGAAGCGATGGAGGCGGCGGGATTCGAGGCCCAAGGCAAATTCGCGGAGGCTGCTGAGCACTACGCCAAGGCGGCGTCCGCGGCCAAGTTTCCGCTGGACAAGGCGACCAACCAGGCCTCGCAGGCTCGGAGCCTGACGGCCGCCGGAAAGCCGGCCGACGCGAAAAAGATCTGGGAAGAGCTGGCGAAGATGGAGAATCTTCCGTTCGCTCAGGAGGCGCAGGTCCGCCTTGGTGAACTGGCGGCCTCGGCCAAGTAGCTCGTAGCACCGGACAACACGCCCCGAATTCTTTCGCTTCGTAGGCGGATGGAAAATAGATGCGGCTCACGTTCTCTGAACGTGAGCCGCGATTCGTTTCGGTTGGTTGTGGCGGCGCGCAGGCTGCGACCGGAGACGGGTCGGTAGGGGTCCAGAATTCCGAGCGCTCTGCTGGGGAAAACGCCCTGAATAAGTGCGCATAATACATGTTATGTAAACTATAAATGGTGGATAACTGTGGGAAACGTGGATAGCCTGAGGCTGGTTCACTTCCGGTGAGCAGTCGTAAGCGCCTGCTTCAAAACGACTTACGCCGATTACATCAAGTTGAATCGGGCTGCGGATCAGGTCGGATCACTGGCTGTGCACGTCTCCACAGTCCGCGTGGCGGAAAACTGCACGCAGCGCGATCTCGATTTCCGGGGGCAACGCGAAGGCGACTTTTCCCGGTGAGCACACTACAGCAGGCCGATCTGGCCTCGAAAAACCACACGTCCTTCGCCTCGCAGTCTTGGGACCCAGGCGTCGCCGTCCCGTCGAAGGCTGACTGTCAGGTTGCGGCCGGAGCTGGTCTGGATGACCACGGGACTCTCAGCGAGGCCCCAGGCGCATAGCACCACCGCCGCAGCGACGGCTCCTGTTCCGCACGCGAGGGTTTCGCCCTCCACCCCGCGTTCAAACGTGCGGTACCGCCAGCGTCCATCCGCCAGCCTTGAGACCCAGTTCACATTGGCACCGGCCGCGCCCAACGCGGGATGCCGTCGGAGCGAAGGACCGCGGCCGGCCACGTCTACGGCCTCCGCGTCTTCGCATAGAACGACCAAGTGCGGAATTCCCGCCACCGCAAAGCCCACTCGTCTCTCGCCTGCGGCGAGTGCGATCTCAACGTCTTCGCGGACTTCTCGCACAGGCTGCAGGTCGATCTCAGATTCATCGCCGACGCGCCGACCGTCGATCTGACCGGCCGGAGTCATCAGGGTTACATCACGTCCGTGCGTCATCCCCATTTCGATTGACATGGTCGTCGAACAGAGAGTCGCGTTGCCACACAGATCGGCCGGTGTACCGTCGGAGTTGAAGTAGTGTATGCGCGCTGTCGCGCCGCGTTCGGACTGATCGCCGGTCGATGCTTGAGACGCTGGTTGAGCCAGTGCCTCAAGTACGACAATACCATCAGCGCCGATGCCGTTGTGGCGATTGCAGATAGCCCGAATCGCTTCAGGCTCCGTGACCAGCGAAAGCTCCACTGCCCGTCCGTCGAAGAAGACGAAATCGTTTCCCGATCCCGTCATCTTTGCGAATGGCAATCCGGTGAGTTTCGCGCGCAAATCGCTCAAGTGGTGAAATTCCGGTTCGATGTGAGGTTCGCCGTTTTGTGACTGTTGTGGGCACTAGTAGCGACCGGTCAGGCCCCACCAGCGAAGACGCCAGACCATCCAGATCGCCTCGCGCACGATGCCCTTCGACATCTTTGACTCGCCCTCTGTGCGATCGTGGAAGACGATGGGAATTTCTGCGATGCGAAATCCTCGCTTCCACGCGCGAAAGCTCATCTCGATCTGAAAGGCATAGCCGTTTGATCGTACCTGATCGAGTGGAATCGCGGCGAGGACTTTGCGACGAAAACATTTGAACCCGCCGGTGGCGTCGCCTAGGCGGAGGCCGGTCACGGCCCGCGCATAGATGTTCGCGCCGTACGAAAGCATGAGTCGTGTCATCGGCCAATTGACAACCGTGACCTTGCCGTCGCGATAGCGCGACCCGAGCACGAGGTCGGCGCCCTTGACGGCCGCCAAGAATTCCGGGAGGTGACTGGGGTCGTGCGAGAAATCGGCGTCCATCTCGAAGATGAACTCATACGGCTTTTTCAGCGCCCACTTGAAACCAGCGAGATACGCGCGACCCAACCCCTCCTTCCCTGCCCGATGCAGCACATGAATGCGCGGTTCGTCAGCCGCCATCTCGTCGGCGAGTTTCCCGGTGCCGTCGGGGGAGTTGTCATCGACCACGAGGACATCGAGCCGCGGATCCTGCGCCAAGATGCGCGGAATGATTCGACCGATGTTGTCGCTTTCATTGTAGGTCGGCACGATAACCAACCCGCGTTCATCAGCCGCCAGCGATCCACGAGCCGGCGTGGGAGTTCGGGTCACTCAGAAATCCTCTATAAAGGCTGCGGGGCGATGCGGCGTCTGTCGGCCAGCACGCCACCACACATCCAAACGAAGGCCAGCGCTACTGCACACCAGGTGATCAGGCGACCCCAGGCATACGCGCGGCTACTAAAGCGCAGTGAAATCTGGTGGGCATTCGCGGGCAATTCGACCCCGATCAGCGAATAATCTGCGCGAGTGACCTTGGCCGGTCGCCCATCGACGGTTGCCTGCCACCCCGGGTAGAAGTTCTCCGAAACGATCAGCGCGCTTCCGGAGGGTACGGCTCCCTCAAGCGAAACATTGATGGCACCGGCATCGCCATACGTGGTTCGTGCTGTGACCGACAGTGGCTCCGGCAGGGCGGCGGCAGTATCGACGGCTTTCGCGCTGGAGCCGGGCGGAACAAGCGCCACGCGACGTACGTCGAAATTGGGATTCAGCAGCGCGGCTTTGCTCGTAGCATCATCGAGGGTCACCAGCAAGGGTACCACCCACGCCGCCGGATGTTCGCCCGGAAGTTGATAGAGATATGACATCGTCCCCGCAGCGTTGCGAACCGGACCTGCGACGAGCCGCGTGCCGGGAATCGGGACGGCATTGGCGTTGGTGTAGAGGAATCGTGCGTTCGTGAGCGACCAGAAATTTGGATTGGCGATGGACTGCAACCCATCGTTCTTGCCATACAACTCCTGATATCGACCGAGTTCATTGCCGTGATAGCCCAGCACGCCTCGTACACCGTGAATCATGAGCGCATCGCCTGCGATGAACGGATCGTGCGGCGCCATATTCTCGCTTAGCGGCAATGCAATCACGCGCGCCGGCTCTGGCTGTCGCTTGAGGAAGTCGATGATGGCGTCGCCCGCATAGGCGATGTTGGCGCGCGGCGCGAAGTTCCAGTAGTTGCGCTCCACGCTCCAGAGGTCGAGCGCGACGAGTCCGAGCACAATCCACGTGGCGCGAGACGCCGAGAGCCTCTCGCGACCGAGCGCGATGAGAACCGTGGCGAGCGCCGCGACGAATAGCGCCGCGCGCCACGCCCCCAGCGTGACCGCTGGCCCATTGGCGTCGATGCGCTCTAGTTGCAATGGCGCGAGACTCGACGCGAGGGCCGTGAAGAATCCGAACGAGGCGAGCACCGCGAGAAGCGCGGCGCTACCAACCCAGGCCAATAGGTATCGGGTTGACAATCGATTGGCGAGGGCGCGCTCGGCTCCAAACGCGGCCAGCGTTGCGCACGCGAAGGCCACGACAAACAGCATGGTACTCGGGGCGCGGAAATACTTCGCTCCCGGCACCAACGCATACACCAACTGATAAAACGGCGTATTGCCTCCCCACGCCCAAAACAGGCCGACGATGGCCACGCCCAGCCAGAACCAGGCATGTTTGCGGTGCCGATTCAGCACACCACCGCCGAAGGCACCAAACATCAACAGCAGCACGGACACGCCCGCGTATTCACTGTGAAAGTGAATGCCATTGCGGCCCCAATATTGTTGAAGGAGACCCGAGAACTGTGGCAAATACAGATTGATGGTCTCTTCGAGTGGCATCGAGAATGAGGTCGCGTACTCGTAGCCGCGTCCGCCCGCACGCGGAGACCAGGCTACGTATTCGCGTACCGGGAGATACTGAACGGCGCCGATGACGAGTCCGAGCGTCACTGCCGCGAGCGCAACCAGTAACTTGCGATACGCATACTCGGTCACATTCGCGGGAGCGGCGCGATCGACGCTGGACGCCCCGTGCGCGTTCGAGCCGGATTCACTCGCGACGTCGCCGACAATGTTGCGCGGGCGCAGCGCGAGATAGGCGGCGAAACTGCCCGCGGTCAACAGCAGATATTGCAGCAGTTGCGGGTGCGGCGAGAGCGTCGCCATTCCGACCAGCAGCGCAAGTGTACCCCACGCTCCGCGTCGGCCGTCGCGAATGGCTCGCACCAGCGCCCACAAGACGCCGGGAAGCAACGCACTCACGAACAGTTTGCCGTCGTGTCCGGGCGACGCATACGACGCGACTGCGCCGCTCAATAGATACGCAACGCCACCGATCGCCGACGCACTCCACGAGACGCCGCACGCCGAAAGGAAGCACATCGTCAGGTAGCCGGCGAGCATGACGTGCAGGACGAATCCCCACGTCATGGCGATGTCGGTCGGCAAGAGCAGCCGCAAGAGAAACGTCGGATAAAAAATGTCGCCGTGCATCGCGGCGACGTACGGCATGCCAGCAAATTGGAAGGGATTCCAGAGCGGAAAGCCGTGTCCCGCGCGAAGCGACTGTGCGGCGAACTCGCGAAACGCGTAGCCCGCGATGTATTGGTCGGAATTCGGACCGGCGAGAAATGCACCGCCCAACGCTGGCCACGCGAGCATTAGCGTCGCCAACACGGCGACCGCAGCGAAAGCGCGCCGTGAATGCCGCATCAGCGTGACGATCGCGCGAGGCGTGAGGCCCAGAGCAACGACAACAGTCCGGGCGCGATTTCCCAGATCGTGAGCCAGGCACGCGACGTGATCGCGAGAAACGTCGCGTCACCCGGCGACGCCAGCCCCAGGGCAACAAGACTTCCGCTCATTACGACTTCGCGCACCCCGATTCCCCCTGGCGCAAAGAGGCTGATGTACCCGGCCAGATACGACGCGGTCCAGATGGTGATGAACATCGTCGGCGACGACATCACCGCGGGCGTAATGCCGCGAGCGAAGGTGGCGAACGCGAGACCGTAGGCCATCCAGGAACACGCATTGATCGCGATCGCGATCCAGAGCGTTCGTGCCGGCAGGTGGCGCTCAGGCGTCGCCACACCGCGCCACGCAGCCACGCGCGCCAGCAGTGGGGGAAGGATGAGTGGCAGTGCGAGCGTGCCGAATACAAAAACGACGCTGACCACAATCGCCACCGTTTGGAGCCACGGCTGAATTGCACCCAAGACGCGCGAGCCGCTCAGCGCCATGATGCCAAACCCGGCACCAATATTGAGCAGCGTACCGAGAATGGCGGCACCCGACGCCGCGATGCCTGACACACCGTCTCGCTTGGCCAACACGCCCAACGCGCCAATTGACCAAACTTTTCCAGGGAGATAGCGACCGAGATTGGCAATCGTCCAAATGCGTGTGGCTTGCGCGAACGACAGCTCGCCACCCCACCCGCGCAAAAGCATACGCCAGCTCTGAATGAGCGCCGCGTAGGTAGCGAGCACGATGGCACTCGCGAGCGCCAGGTACTCCCAGTGCGGCTGAGCCTCGCGCGCTGCGTTGCGCACCTCCGACCACTGATGCGACAAAGCGCGACCGACAAGCACCAAGGTGACGATCAAGAGTACGGCCTGCACCGCGGTCCAGAGCCGCCGGCGTCCGCTGTCGTCGCTCATGTTGATGACAACCCGGACGCTTGTTGTCGCTGCGCGTCGTGGTACAACGCCAGATAGCGCCGTGCGACCGCGGTTGTGCTGAACTGAGCGAGCATGGCCTCGCGCGCCGCGCGACCGTGTTCTGCCGCGGCGTCGCGATCGTTGAGTGCCGCGGACAACGCGCGCGCCAACGCCGGGATGTCTCCCTCGGGCACCAGCGTCCCGCCGGCGTCGGGTCGGACGACATCGACCAGACCGCCGGAGTTGTACGCCACCACCGGTGTCGCGCACAGCTGCGCCTCGACCGCCACCAGACCGAGTCCCTCGTTGCGCGACGGCATCGCCAACACGCGCGCGCGCTGGTAGCGATCACGAAGCGCATCGGGTGCGAGATTGCCATACCATCGCAAGCGATCGGCGATGCCGGCGGCGGACGCTTGCGCGTCGAGGGCCGCACGATCGGGGCCTTCGCCGACGATGTCGAGCGTGGCGCCGGCCAACTCGGGCGCACTCATTGCTGCCAACAAATCGGCGATGCCTTTCTGCGCATTCAACCGACCCACGAACAGCACGCCCTGTCGTTGATCCTCGTGGGGCGGTGCGAAGCGCGCGTCATCCACGGCCATCGGCTCCACGCGCACGGTGCGCGCGGGAGCCAACCGCTGTGCAGTTGAAGCGAGCCACGACGAGACTGCAGCAATTTCGTCTTGCTCGTCGAGCACGGCGCGAAACAACGCATGGGACAGCCCAAGCTGTTCGGCCAGGCGTACATCTGATCCATGCATGGTCAACACGCGCGCCGGTGCGCCGCTGTTGCTACGCGCCCGCGACGGCAATGCATGCCACACGGCCAGGCCGGCGGGAAACCACCAATGGACATGCACCACATCGAAGGCATCACCAGCGCGCGCCGCATTCGAGACTTGTGCGCGCGTGGCTCGCCGAAGCGCACGGAGGAGCCCCACGAGCGCGGTCTTCCCGCGCCAGCTTCGCTTCACCTGTTCGACCATCGTGCCGTCGTACGCGAGCGTCATATCATCGTCGCTTGCGTAGCGCACGCGATGAATCATGACACCGCGCAAGGTGCCGGATGCCGGCAGTCCGCGCGCACCCGGCGCGATAATTTCCACCCGGGCACCCAACGCTTGCAGCGACGCGGCGAGGCGCAGCACAAATGAGCCAGCCACATCGCCGTCGTAGCGCGGCACATTGTGCGTGACAAAGAGGATGCGCACGCTAGGTGCGAATCTTAGCGCGCTGGCGGCAGCGCGCTGTGCGAATCGGCGCGCTCCAAATTGGCACGCCGCGAATCGGCGCGTAGCTCACGGCGCCGCGCGTCCTCGTCGAGCTCCCGTCGCAGCTCGCGCAGCTCGGCACGTTGCTGCGCAATCTGCTCGCCGAGCAGGCCAGTGGCGAAGAATACGGAGCCGAGGATGAGGCAGGTTTGGATGAGCGTCCAGACCCAGCGCTGACCTTGTCCGGTGATGAAGAGCCAGATAAGCGCCGTTGCGCCCGCCATCACGCCAAGCGCGAAGAGCGCGGCACCGGCCATTCCGAACGCGAGCAACGGCTTCTGTCCAAAACGCAGCTCGAACCAGACGGCGAGCATGTCGAGGACGCCGACCGGAATACGCGACCACCCGAATTTGGATTTGCCGGAGTGGCGCGCGTAGAGCGGAACGGGCACTTCAGTAACCGTATATCCCTGCGCCGCCGCGAGCACGATCATGTAGCGATGAAAGTCAGGACGCATGGGCAGCGACGCCATGATTTCCCGACGATACGCTTTCACGTTGTTCAGATCGCGCACGGGAATTTCGAAGAGCGTGCGACTGAGCTTGTTGTAGACGCTCGAGACGAACGCCTTTTCGTACTTCCCTTCCTTGAAGCCGGTGACCATGTCGGACGTGCCGGCGGCGATAGGCGCGACGAGTCGCGGAATGTCCTCGGGCTTGAACTGCAGGTCGGCCGGATAGAAGACGAGGATATCACCGCGCGCGTTGAGGTAGCCGGTACGCAGCGCTTCGGCGATGCCACGCTGCACGCGATGGCGTACCGGACGCACAAACGCGTAGCGATTGGCGAGATCCTGCAAGACCGCCCAGCTGTTGTCACGCGAGCCGTCATCGATCACGATGACTTCGTATGTCAGCGATTGCGTGCGAAAGGTCGCGTCGCAGAGCTCCAGGAACAGCGGCAGGTTGCCTTCTTCGTCCTTCGCCGGAACGAGGACGCTGACGTCGACGGCCATCGTCAAACGCGTTTGCGCATGCGGGCCGGCAACACGCCCAGTTGATCGCGATACTTCGCGACGGTACGGCGCGCGATCTGCACGCCCGTCTGCAACAGGATTTCCACGATGGCCTGATCGGTCAACGGATTCTTGGGATCTTCGCCCGCGACGAGCTTTTCAATTTGATCTTTGATGCCGCGCGCGGAAACATCGTCGCCGTCGGACGTCGAAAGCCCGGAGGAGAAGAAAAACTTGAGCGGAAGTACGCCGCGTGGCGTCTGCACAAACTTCTCGTTGGTCACGCGGCTGACGGTCGATTCGTGCATACCGACCGCTTCGGCGACTTCGCGCAGCGTAAGTGGCTTGAGCCCCTGCACACCGCGCTCGAAGAAATCACGCTGACGATCGACGATATAATGCATGACTTTGAGCATCGTCTGACGACGCTGCTCGATGGCCTGAATCATCCAGTTCGCCGAATTGAGCTTATTGGCGATGAAGTCCTTGCTCTCGACATCGAAGCGCTTCTTGTCGCGGGCGATTTCCTGATAGGCCTTGCTCAGACGCAGGCGCGGCAGGTTGCCGTCGTTCAGGAAGATGTGATACGCACCGTCGATGCGCTCAACGACGAGGTCGGGGATGATGTAGTTGTCGCTGCCCGCGCTGAACCGCAAACCGGGCTTCGGATCCAACTTCGCGATTTCGTCCGCAGCACTTTGCACGTCGAGTGCGCTGATGGAGAACCGCTTGGAGAGCTCACTCCACCGATGCGCGATTAGTTCATCGAAGGCTTCGTTCACCAGACGAAAGGCCAACGATTCGCTCTGCCCCGCCGCGCGCATCTGCAGCATCAGACACTCGCGCAAGTCGCGCGCGCCGACACCCGGCGGATCGAGATCCTGAATGATCTGGAGCATCGCGGTGACTTCGTCGTCGGTGAACAGTTTGACGTTCACCTCATGCTCGCGCGCATCGGCCTCGCGCTGCACCACTTCGTTGGCCCCGTCGCGAATTTCTGCGAGCGAGCACGCCAACCATCCGTCGTCGCTGATGTTGCCGACGAATTCGTCGGCGAGGAACGCCTGGCGCGGAGTCAGATCGAGGAGCGAGATCTGTTCTTTGAGGTGGTCCGAGAGATCGCGCGTGTCGACGGTAACCGGCTCATACCACTCGCGCTGCTCGTGCTCTTCGCGCTGGCCACCGGTTTCGAAGCCATCAAGCAGCACGGCTTCCCAGTCGACGTCGTCGTCGCCGGTTTTCTCCGGCTCCGTCTGCGCTTCGCTGGTTGACTCGGGCTCGCTGAGATCGGTGGCTTCGGTGCGTTCGTCGGAATCGACTTCGGCGTCGGCTTCGGCGTCGTTGTCCTCGTCCTCCGGCTCAACGAGGTCGAGGAACGGATTCGTCAGCAACTCCTGCTTGAGATGCTGCTGAAGGTCGAGGAGGGGCATGTACAGCAGATCCATCGCCTGATACAGGCGTGGATTGACCTTCAGCTCCTGCCGGAGCCCGGTACTCTGCTGTAGCCCAGTTCTCATCGCGCGAGCATCCCCTCGTCGGCTTCGGCAAATCGGGAGCGCAAACGGGCCGTGAGTGTCGGGCCCAGATAAATCTTGGCCACGGTGTCGTCGAACACTAGCTCTCGTACCGTTCCGGACACTTTGACCTGTCCTTCGAACATGATGTACGCCCGGTCGACGATATCCAAGGTCTGTTCGACATTGTGGTCGGAAATCAGCACCCCAATGCCGCGATAGCGCAGGTTGGCGACGATGCTCTGGATGTCGTGCACGGCGATCGGATCGACGCCGGCGAACGGTTCATCGAGCATCATGAACTTGGGCTGCGTGACGAGCGCGCGCGTGATCTCCAAGCGACGGCGCTCGCCGCCCGACAGCTGAAAGGCCTTCGAGTGTCGGAGGTGCTTGATATCCAGCTCGTCGAGCAGCGAGTCGAGTCGCTCGGCGCGCTCCTTCGAGGAGAGCGGCAGCGTCTCGAGAATGGCCAGAATGTTCTGTTCGACGGTGAGCTTGCGGAAAATTGACGGTTCCTGCGACAGATACCCAATGCCCTGTCTCGCACGCTGATACATCGGCATGCTGGTAATGTCTTTCCCTTCGAGCTGAATCGAGCCCGCTTGCGGCGAAATGAGACCCACCAGCATGTAAAACGTGGTGGTTTTTCCGGCACCATTCGGCCCGAGCAAGCCAACGATCTCGCCCTGCGCGACGCGCAGCGCCACGTCGTTCACGACGCGCCGTCCGCGATACACTTTGACCAATCCTTCCGCCGAGAGCACGGAGGCATCGCTCGGGACGGCATGCATTGCCATCGGAGCGGTGAGCCTCGCCTGCTGTGCATGCTCACCCGTCACCCGAAGCCGCTGTGAGGTTTCGTTGCGGTGATCGGCAATCTGCTGCCACACGCCCGGACGTATGGTGATCAGCGCCTCTGGGCTCGCCACGCCGGCCGCCGGCATCTCGATCAGTTCCTGCGCCGCGAGTCGCGGGAGCAGGTTGCCGATGAGATAATTACGGACGGCATCGAGCGAAAGCCGACCGCTCTCTTGTTCGCGGTCGCGGCCTTCCTGAACCAGCGTTGCGATCAGACTCTCGCGAAAGCGCGTCACGATGGCGTGAATCGGCGCCGCGCCCTCCGGTGTCGCGCTCTCGATGATCGCGCCCATGACGAGCGCCATGTTTCGATCACCGAGCGCCAGTCGCTCGATAAGCGCAACAATCGAATCAGCTGGCTCGTTGGCGTGGTCGAATTCGGTCATGGACGACGGCGGGGATCGGGCGAGAAGGCAATGAAGGGCACTTCGGACTGCGATGGAGACGGCGGCGGCTTGGTGGGCGAGGCTGGTGGACGCCCTGTCGCCGGTTTGGCATTGGGTGCCGCCTTGGCGGCGGCCTTTCGCTTTGTGCTGTCCGAGAGACTATCGGAGACGGGCTCGAGATACATC
Source organism: uncultured Gemmatimonadaceae bacterium (assembly GCA_966096095.1). Taxonomy (GTDB): domain Bacteria; phylum Gemmatimonadota; class Gemmatimonadetes; order Gemmatimonadales; family Gemmatimonadaceae; genus Gemmatimonas. The sequence goes on from CBHTUR010000002.1 coordinate 36,475, forward strand.
CCCGACGCTGAGGAGTCGACGGTCACGAAGCGGACCTGACCGCTGTCGAACATGACGTAGATCATGCGACCGCGCACGTAGTTGAGCGAGGCCGGCGCCTTCGGCCCCTCCTTCGAGGCGATCTGGAAGAGCGAGCTCGCCGTACCCAGCGCGTGAATCTCACGAATCTTGGTGCGTTCGGTCGTGTCGCCGGGCGCGGCCGCCGTCGAATCGAACCAGGCCGAGACCGTGTCTCCGCGCAGAATATCCCGGTCGTCGGACTTGATCTTGAGCGTGTCGGGGAGCCCGGTGGCCACCGCGTGACCGATGGCTTTGAACTGACGAACGCGCTGGTCGGGCATGCGCACGTTGATCGAATCCGCCTCCAGTACCTGGGTGGACGTGGTGGCTTTCGCGCGCCCCGGACCGAAGGCCGTAGCCCCCGAGAGCTTCTGATCGGTGAAGCGCAGGTCGATGAGCTCGGACGTCATCACGACATCGTTGTTGGCCGCGTTGGCGTTGTGCCGCGCGACCACACGTTCGACTTTGCGATCTTTCGAAAAGATGTCGATGGTATCGCCGAAGAGCCGAAACGGTTCGTCCTTGTCGCGATTGTTGATGCGCGCGCTGCGAATGAGTCGGGCCTTCTCGGTGAGTTTGTCAAAACTCGCCGAGTCAGACTCGCCGACGAGCGCGAGTCGATTGATCTGCACGTCGCCCCAGGCAAACAGCAAACTGTCACCTTCATCGACCATCGTGGTGGCGGTGACGGTCACTGGCGGGCCTGGCTTGCCGAGACTGTCTTTTTCGATGATTTGGGCGACGGGACGGTTGGGCGCGATGAGACGAGAACTGGGTCTCGTGCCGGGAATCGGCCTGAGGTACTCGATACTTGTGCCGCGAAACGTACTTCCGCTCGGCAACTGCGTTGCGACCACGTTGCCGTCGGCGTTCAGTCGCTGCTCCTTCGTGAAATACGTGGCGTGTTGCGACTCGATGCGGGTTTTGTTGGGCTCTTCGTAAACGACATTGCCAAAGAGATTCACGATTCCCGATGCCTGATAGTTCTCGGCGGAATCGGCGCGGATGCGATTCACTTCGCCCTGACAGTGACCAACAAAGCCACCGCCGATAAAGGTGAGACTCGTGCTGTCCGGTAGCCGCTGATAACGCATGCGCGTTTCCGGCGGTGAGTCGCTGAAATCGAGCAGGCACTCCTTCGTTGGCGCGGGCTTCTTGGTTGCACCACGCTTGGCAACGCTGTCTCGCTTCGCGGTGCTGTCGCCGCGCGCGCGCGCGCTGTCCGGCGCGGCTGCGTTCGCCGAATCGGCTTTGACCGGTACGCCCGGAGCGCGGGTTGTGTCGGCTTTGCGCGCGGTCGAGTCGTGGCCAGCCACTTTATCCGCAGCCGCCGCGCCCTTTTGCGCGCGCGCGTCACCGGCGCCTGGTGCCTTCGCGCCGCGCCCAAATACACAACTCGCCAGGAGCAGCGGTAGCATGGCGACCGAACGCAGACGGCGAGTGGCAGTCACGATCTCACTTCCGCGGCAGTTGCACTGGCGCCATGCCCTTGCAGGCGCGCAAGCACTTGAAGTTGTTCAGGCGCGGATCGGACTCGAAACCGATGCCAATGAACTGCTGCTGGTTGGGTTGGTTAATTACGAACGCGCTGTCCGTGAAGATCTGGTTGCGCGCTTGATCGTAGACCAACTGTTGCGACGTGAGCTTGGTACCATCCTCACGAATCACGACGACATCACCGCGCGCTTCGAGGCGCGAGAGCCGCGAGTTGTAGATGCCGGTGCGTGAGGTCATGGTGCCATCCTTCACGCCTTGCGCGGTTCGAAAGGTGAGGTTGACGCGACGCAAGTCGAGTCGCGTACCGTCGTCGTAGCTGAAGGCGGTGTCGGCGAGCAGCGTGCCCTTGGAGATACCCTGATCGGCCATGAAGTTGCGCATGCCGAATACGACGAAATCGGCCGAATCCGGAATCCCTGATGCTTTTGCCACCGCCGGCTTCGCAGACGCGCCGCGCCCAGGACACTTGTTGGCGCCGCCGAGCAGCACGGCGGCGCTGACGAGGGCGACGGATCGCACAACCGACGACAAACGTCGACGACGAGTGTTCACGCCGCCCCCGCGCGCATCAGGTCGTGCAAGTGCACCACTCCCACGAGCATCTCATTGTCGTCCAGTACCGGCATCGCCATGATGCCGTGCGTTTCCATGCGGTGCACCACGGCACTCCCCAGTTCGTGCACGCGGGCCGTTCGCGGTGTGATGGACATGACACGCGAGACGGGCACCGTCAGCACGTCGTGCTCGCGGTCCAGCAGGCGCGTCAAATCGCCTGCGGTGACGACCCCAAGAACGCGTGACTGTTCCACGACAATGGCAATCCCCCGTCGTTCGGCCAGCAGCACCACCGCTTCGCGCATAGTGGCTTCGCGGCTGAGCACCGGAATTCGCTCCGACTCCATCACGTCACGGACGCGCGTAAGGAGGCGTCGCCCCAGTGCGCCGCCGGGGTGCAGACGGGCGAAATCTTCTTTGCGAAATCCCTTCTCCTGCAAGAGCGCGACAGCCAGCGCGTCGCCCAAGGCGAGCGTGACGGTAGTGCTGGTGGTCGGCGCCAGATCGTGCGGGCAGGCTTCCTCGCGAACGCCCAGATCCAGCGTGACCTCGGCCGCTCGCCCAAGTCGAGACGCGGGCTCCGACGTCATGGCAATCATGTGCACACCCATGCGCGCGAGCGCGTCGATCAGTCCAAGCAGCTCCTCACTCTCACCGCTCTTGGAAATCAAAATGGCCACGTCGTCGGCGCTCACGATCCCGAGATCGCCGTGCACACTTTCGACCGGGTGAAGAAACGTCGAGGGAGTACCGGTCGAGGTAAAGGTCGCAGCCATCTTGCGGCCGACGAGTCCCGACTTGCCAACGCCGGCCACGATGATTCGCCCGCGTGATTGCGCAAGCAGTTGCACCGCACGCGCAAACGGGTCGCCGAGCGACGCCGCGGTGCGCGCGAGCGCTTCCGCTTCCTGCTCAAGTACACGCTGTCCGCGTGCGATTCGTTCCGCGTCGGGAGTCACGTCGTCACTCCCGCTGCGGTACCACGCCGTTCTGCAACGTAGCGCTCGACGAGATCCGTCCACTCGCCACGCGCCGTCAACAACGCCTCGACAAATTCGCGCACCGCGCCGAAACCACCTCGCGCGCTGAGTTGGAGCTTCGCACTGCGGCGCACTTCGGCGACGGCGTTTCCGACCGCCACGGGGAGCCCGACTTCACGCAGCACCGCGAGATCGGGCAAATCGTCGCCGATGAACGCGCATTCATCGAGCGAGCAGCCCAAGTCGTGCAAGATCTGCGTCAACGCCGGCAGCTTGCGTGCGTGTGGATCTTGCACCAGCGCGTCGGCCTTGAGTTCGGCCGCGCGCATGCGCACGCTTTCCGAGACGCGGCCCGTAATGATGACGATTTTGATACCGGCCATGCGCAGCAAGTAGAGGCCGAGTCCGTCCTGAATGTCGTAGCGCTTGAGTTCAAACGGTGCCGCGTCGCCGTCGGAGCTTGCAGCGGCGCCGAGATACACGCCGCCGTCGGTCAGCACGCCGTCGACATCAAGGCCAACGACTCGAATGCGTTTCGCTAACGCGACATCGATGCGCGGCGCGTGAAGTTCGAGCGGCGGAAGCGTGTCGTTATCGGTTGAGATGCTCATCGACGAACGCGATCCCAGATGTCGACGGCACGGGCAATGAGATCGCCGAGCGTGTCGAGCGGCAACATGTTCGGGCCGTCGCTGGGCGCTCGATCCGGATCGGGGTGTGTTTCGAGAAAAAGTCCGTCGGCGCCGGCGGCGATCGCGGCCAGCACAAGCGGTGGGATGAATTCGCGCGCGCCGCCGCTGGTGCCGCCCGCACCCTGACCGGGTCGCTGCACCGAATGCGTACCGTCGAAAATCGCTGGCACATCGCAACTCTCGCGCAAGCGTGCAAACGCCCGCATGTCGACGACCAAGTCACCGTAGCCGAAGAAAGTGCCGCGTTCGGTTACAGCGAGTTCGCCGGCGGCTTTGCCGGCGAGTTGGGCACCCGCTTCCACCTTCCGAATGGCTCCGCGCATTCCTTCCGGGTGCATCCACTGCCCCTTCTTCACGTTGACCGGCTTCCCTGTCGCTCCAGCGGCCACGAGCAAATCGGTTTGTCGGCACAGAAATGCGGGGATCTGCAAAACATCCACCACGGCCGCGGCGGTTGCGCACTGTGCCGGCTCGTGCACGTCGGTCAGGATTGGCAAGCCTGTTGCGGCGCGTACGCGCTCCAACGCGCGCAGGCCCTCGTCGATACCGGGTCCGCGCACGCCATCGACGTTCGAGCGATTGGCCTTGTCAAAGCTGGCCTTGTAGATGATGCCGCCGGGGACGTGTTCGGCCAGCCGCGCCAACGCCTCACCGACGCGCAGATTGAGGGCGTCATCCTCAAGCTGACACGGGCCGGCGATGAGGAAGAGTTGGTTCCCGGGAAAGCGTAGCGTGGTCACGGCGTGGCGATGGACTGAGGAAAAGACACGTCAGTGTGTGGCGTTGGCGGCACTGCTCGCAACCGAGCCATTCACCGCGGCGCCGCTGCCGATGGCGCCATTCGAGCGCGGCGTAGCCGCGCCAAGCGTGGCACCGGCATGTCGATGATGCTTCACGGCCGCGGCGACAAATCCGGCGAAGAGTGGATGCGGGCGCAGCGGGCGCGACTGCAGTTCCGGATGGAATTGACAGCCGATGAAGTACGGGTGCGCCTCCTGCGGCAACTCGATCATCTCGACCAACGAGTCATCGGGCGAAAGACCGCTGAGTCGCATGCCGTTCTTCACAAAGGTTTCGCGATAGCGATTGGAAACTTCGTAGCGATGCCGATGGCGCTCGCTCACTTCCGGCTGACCATACACCTCGGCCGCGAGCGAGCCAGCACGCAAGCGACAGGGGTAGGCGCCCAGACGCATGGTACCGCCCTTGTCCGTGACTTCGCGCTGAGAGTCGAGCAGCGAGATGACCGGATCCGCGCATTCGGGAGCGAACTCGCTGGAGTGACTGTCGTCGAGACCGAGCACGTGGCGCGAGAACTCGATGATGGCCACTTGCATACCGAGACAAATACCGAAAAACGGCAGCTTCATTTCGCGGGCCGCACGAATGGCTTCGACCATGCCCTCGACGCCGCGAACGCCGAAACCACCAGGCACCAGCAGCCCATCGAACGCCGACAAGATCTCGCGCGCGCGCTCGGGCGACGTAAAGGTGTCGGATGACGTCCAGGCCAGATCAACCCCCACATCGTTGGCGATGCCGCCATGAATGAGGGCTTCCTGCACGCTCTTGTAGCTGTCGACGTAGTCGGTGTATTTGCCGACCACACAGATCTTCACGCGCTCACGCGGATTGGTGATGTGTTGAACCATGCCGCGCCACGCCTTGAGATCCGGCGTAGGCGCCGTCAGGCGCAGCCGCTCCATTACGCGCTCGGCGAATCCCTGCGTTTCGAACGAGAGCGGTATCTGATAGATCGTCGGCACGTCCGCGCTTTCGATCACGGCACCAAAATCGACGTTGCAGAACAGCGCGATTTTGCGTTTCACGTCGTCGGGCAGCGGGCGCTCGGTGCGGCAGATGAGGAAGTCGGGCTGAATACCGATTTCCATCAGTTCGCGCACGGAATGTTGCGTGGGCTTGGTCTTGACCTCGCCCGCCGCGGCGATATACGGCACGAGCGTGAGGTGCACGAACATCGCGTTCTCTTTGCCGACTTCGCGGCGGAACTGACGGATGGCTTCGAGAAACGGCAGCGACTCGATGTCGCCGACTGTTCCGCCGATCTCCACCAGCACTACATCGTTGCCCGGCGCGATTCGCTTGATGGCCCCTTTGATCTCGTCGGTGATGTGCGGAATTACCTGCACCGTCGAGCCGAGGTATTCGCCGCGTCGTTCCTTGGTGATGACGTTCGAATAAATACGGCCGGTCGTGATGTTATTCGCTTGCGAGAGCGGTCGATCGAGAAATCGCTCGTAGTGGCCGAGATCCAGATCGGTTTCGGCGCCGTCATCGGTCACGAAAACTTCACCGTGCTGAAACGGCGACATGGTGCCGGGATCCACGTTGAGATAGGGATCCAACTTCATCATGGTCACGCGGAACCCACGCTCGACGAGCAAGCGACCGAGTGACGCGGCAGCGATGCCCTTGCCGAGCGACGAGACCACGCCGCCGGTGACGAAAATGTATTTGGGCGACGTAGTCTGACTGGCGGTCGTCGGAGTAGTCATGTTGTGAGTTCCTGGCTCAGAGGGCGTAAGACGGGGTGTTCAAAAAAAGAATTCGCGCGGAGCAAGTCCGCTTCGGTATCGATTCCGCGCTCGGTCGCCACCGCGTCGGCGACGCCGATGGCCAGACCGTGCGCGAGCGGACGCAATTGTTCGAGGCGTTCAACGAGTTCGAGCGGATGCGGCTCCCAACCAACCCACTGTTGCAAGGCGGAGCGCGTGTATGCGTAGACGCCCACGTGCTGTCGGACGAGTGGTGCAAGGAGCGCGCGATCGGCGGCATCGCGTAAAAACGGAATCGGCGCTCGCGAGAAATAAAGCGCGCGACCGTGATCGTCGCAGACCACTTTCACCACATCGCGGAGCGCGAGCACATCGGCCGAGGCGCGCACGGCAACAGTCCCAATGGGAGCGACGCCATTTGCAACGACGCCCACGGCTCCCGCGAGCAATTCCGCGCTCACGAACGGCTCATCACCTTGCACGTTCAGAATCACGCTGAACCGATCAAACTCCTCGCGCGACGCCACTTCGGCTACGCGATCGGTGCCTGACGGATGCGCGTCGGAGGTGAGCACCGCCGGAATACCGTGTGCGGCACAGACGGCGGCCACTTCGTCGGCATCGGTTGCGACGACGCAATGATCGGCGACAGCCAGGTCATTGACCCGCTGGAAGACTCGGACCACCAATGGCAGCCCCCCCAACAGTCGGAGAGGCTTCCGCGGCAACCGCGTGGCGCCAAGGCGCGCCGGAATCACGGCGAGAACAGACATCAACGGGTATACCGGGGCGTGGTTGCCGCAAATTTCACGCCATGTAAGATACGAACGGGCGCACTCGAAGGCAAACATCGCCGCTTTGCGCTGCGCCCTTTCCCAAACCCGACTGCATGACCGAGGTCCCGCCCACCGTCGTGCCGACCACTCTTTGGTGGATTGGCTTCAATTCGCTGATTCTCGTGTTGCTGGCCCTGGACCTCGGGGTTTTCAACCGCAAGGCGCACGCTGTCTCGGTCCGGGAGGCGCTCGGCTGGAGTGGCGTCTGGATATCGATCGCCATTGGCTTCGGGCTCTGGATTCGGAGCGCGATGGGGCAACAGGCGATGCTCGAGTTCTACGCCGGTTATCTCGTCGAGCAAGCGCTCAGTGTCGACAATCTTTTCGTCTTCATTCTGATCTTCAGCTACTTCAAGATTCAACCCGCCCTGCAGCATCGCGTGTTGTTTTGGGGTATTCTCGGCGCACTGCTCATGCGCGGTGCGATGATCGGGGCGGGCGCGGCGCTCCTCGCCCACTTTCACTGGATCATCTACCTCTTCGGCGCCTTTCTCGTCGTCACGGGCGTTCGAATGGCCTTTGGTGGCGAGAGCGAACTCGAACCGGAATCGAATCCGGTGATTCGGTTCGTGCGACAGATCTTTCCCATAACCAACCACTTTCGCGGCGAACGGTTTTTCGTGCGCGAGCCACTGACGCCCGGCGGCGCCGTGAAGCTCGTCGCGACCCCGCTCTTTGTGGTGTTGGCGCTCGTGGAGACCACCGACGTCGTGTTCGCCGTCGATTCAATCCCCGCGGTTTTTGGCGTCACGAGAAATCCGTTTCTCGTCTACACCTCCAACGTCTTCGCCATTCTCGGACTCCGCTCGATGTTCTTCGTGCTGTCCGGATTCATGGGCCGTTTTCACCTGCTTAAGTACGGCCTCTCGGTGGTGCTTTGCTTCGTTGGCGTGAAGATGCTGCTCGCGGAATGGTATCCGATCGGCATCGGCCTTTCGCTCGGAGTCGTCGCCGGCGTCCTCGTGGTGAGCGTGCTGCTCTCGCTCGTGATCAAGCCGGCGACGCGCGAGTAGATCGGAGATTCGCGCGGTCGTGCAGAGGGTGCTCCGCGCGGTTCTACGCGACCGCGGTGGTGCGTCGCGACGCGGCCATTGAGAGGAAATTCCGGAGCAGCTGCTTTCCATGCTCCGTCAGGATCGATTCCGGATGAAACTGGACACCCCAAACGGGATGTGACACGTGCGTGAGCGCGTGAATCTCGTCTGGATTGTCTTCCGCGACGGCGGTGACGCGTAGTTCGGGCGGCAGTGAGGCGCGCTCGACGATCAGCGAGTGATAGCGCATCACGGAGAACGGCGATGGCACGCCGTCAAACAACCCGGTGCCGTCGTGGAGAATGCGAGACTGCTTCCCGTGCATGACGCGCGAGGCACGAATGACGCGCCCGCCGTACGCTTCGCCGATGGCTTGATGACCGAGGCAGACACCCAGTAAGGGAATGTGTGCGCCCGCACGTTTAATGAGCTCGACGGAAATGCCTGCTTCGCTCGGCGTACACGGCCCGGGGGACACCACAATCGCCTCCGGATCAAGCGCCAGCACCTCGTCGACCGTCAGCGTGTCATTGCGTCGCACGTCGAGCGTTGCGCCCAGTTCACCGAGATACTGCACGAGGTTGTAGGTGAACGAATCGTAGTTGTCGAGAACGAGAATCATGACGGAATCTGCGAGGCGCGGGAACTAGGAGCGCGGGTGAAACTGCCGGTGCACGCTTCGAAGATACTCACGATCCACGTGGGTGTAGATCTGGGTCGTGGCGATATCGGCGTGACCGAGCATTTCCTGCACGGCGCGCAGGTCGGCCCCGCCTTCGAGCAGATGCGTGGCGAACGAGTGCCGCAGGGTGTGCGGCGACACCGCGCGCTCAATGCCCGCAAGCAGGACGTACTTGCGCAAGATCTTCCACGCACCCATGCGACTGAGTGGTCGCCCCTGCGCGTTGAGAAAGAGGATGCCCTGCCCCGCCCCGCGCTCGAGGGTCGGGCGCAGCTCGCGCATATACACGGCCACCGCACCAATTGCTGACCGTCCAATCGGGACGAGACGCTCTTTGCTCCCCTTGCCAAAGACGCGCAACAGCCCGTCTTCGAGCAACACGTCACGGACGGCGAGACCGATCCACTCTGAAACGCGAAGTCCGGCGCCGTAGGCCAGCTCGAGCATGGCTCGATCGCGAAACGCGAGGGGTTCGTCGAGCCCGGGCGCGGCGAGCAGACGCGTCACCTCATCGACGGTCAACACCTCGGGGAGCGAGCGCCAACGCTGAGGGGCGTCGAGTCGCTCGGTGGGGTCGTGATGCACGACACCCTCCGCCAGAAGCACGCGGAACCAGGTGCGCAACGCGGAGATGTTGCGACGAATCGAGCTGCCGGCCAGGCCGAGATCTTTGAGATGATAGACGAACTCGCGCAGGACGCCCGGGGTCAGGTCTTCCACACGCGTGATTCCCTGCGTTCGCGCAAACGCCGCGCACCGAATGACGTCGCGACGATAGGCGTCGAGCGTGCGCGGCGACGCGCCCTCTTCGAGCGTCAGGGCGTCTTCGAAGGTGCGCAGGTGAAAAGGGCCAATCAGCGCTGCCGTGTCGTCGCGATCGGCAGGACTCGGATCGGGAGATTCGAGCGCGCTCATGAGGTGGTTCGTCTCCGTCGCCACCTCCATGCGAGCGCGATGGCGAGCACCACGACGCCGGCTATCACGCCGAACAGGCGTTGCTGAGTGGCGATTCGCGCCAGAAGGGCGTCGGCGCTCTCACCCGCTCCGAAGGCGAGCACGCACACCATGCCGTACCACGCTCCGGAGGCGATCGTCATTGCGATTGCGGCGCGGAGGGGCGCCATGCCGATCGCGCCCGCGACCGGGGGCACGACCGCACGAATGCCCGGAAAGAACCGGCTGATGGCCACAGCGACGGCTCCACGCTCCTTAAATCGTTCGGAGGCCTTCCGGGTCGTCTCGGCGGGGAAAACGCGTGGGAAGCGCTCTGAGAGCCACGCCAGCCCAACGCGCCGGCCGACGGCGAACATGCACATGGCGCCGGCGAGATTGCCGACCATTGTTGCGGCCCACGCCCCCACAACGGATCCGTGCGCGCGTGCGGCGACGAACGCACCGAGCGCCACGACCGTATCGGCCGGCAATGGCGGAAAGAGGTTTTCGGCGAAGGACGCGAGCACGATGGCGCCGTACAAGAGCGGCGCGGGGAGCGCCGCCAGCCAAGCGAGCCAAGAGGCAATCATCGTGGGCTCACGATACACCGCATATGAAGGCTCGTGCCAATCAAACGGGCGCGGTGCTCGGGCTCGTTCACTCGCCGCGCCGTGTGCTTACGCGCGCACGATGCTGGCGACAGCAACGACGGCGAGTCCCTCACCGCGTCCAATCCAGCCGAGTCCTTCGTTGGTCTTGCCCTTCACGAAGACGTCGTCGACAGAAACTTCGAGGGCCGCGGCCAGACGGGCGCGGATCTCGGCCCGATGTGGCCCGATCTTGGGCGATTGCGCAATCACCGTTACGTCGGCATTGCTGACCCGCCACCCCGCGGCGTGCAAGCGCTCGAGCGCCGCGCGCAACATAACGATCGAGTCTTTGCCCTTGTTCGCCGCGTCGGTGTCAGGAAACAGCTCGCCGATGTCACCAAGTGCAGCTGCGCCCAAAATCGCGTCGGTAAGGGCGTGACATATCGCATCACCATCTGAGTGCCCGGCGCAATGGAAATCGACCGGCAAATCGACGCCGCCCAGACGCATCGGTCCGCCCTCACCGAACCGATGCGAGTCGTAACCGATGCCGGTTCGTGGCGCGAACGACGGGTTCACGCCGCCGTCGCGGTAGCGCCGCTCACGCGTTCGTCGGCGATGATGCTGTAGTCCTGGCGCCGGCGAGCCGGAGTGAAACCCGCATCGCGAATCAGCGCGTCCAACTCGGCTGTCGTCGTGCGGTGCGTGGTGTTGGCCGCTGAAACCACATTTTCTTCGATCATCAGCGAGCCGAAGTCGTTGCAGCCAAAACGCAGCGCCATCTGGCCGACCTTCATGCCCATTGTCACCCAGCTCGACTGCAGATTGGGGACGTTGTCGAGCACGATGCGCGAGATGGCGACGGTGCGCAGATACGTCGTCGCATCCGTCTTTGGCATGTGTGACATCGTCGGCGTGTTCTCGGGCTGCAGCGGCCACGTGATGAACGCCGTGAATCCGCCGGTGCGCGCCTGCAAATCGCGCACGCGCTGCAAGTGTTCGAGGCGTTCCGCGAGCGTCTCACCGATGCCGTACATCATCGTCACCGAGGTCTTCATACCCTCGTTGTGCGCCAACTCCATGATTTCGAGCCACCGGTCGGCACCGGCTTTCTTGGGCGCCGCGATGTCGCGAACGCGTTGCACCAGAATTTCGCCGCCGCCGCCCGGAATCGAATCGAGGCCGGCCGCCTTGAGTTCGCGAATGACATCACGCGCGTCCATCCGGAAGCGTGTGGAGAAGAAATCCACTTCGCTGGGCGAAAATCCGTGAATATGAATCGGGTGATATCGCTTGATGTAGCGCATCAAGTCGAGATACCACTCGAAGGGGATATACGGATTGTGCCCGCCTTGAATCAGAATTTGGACGCCACCCAGCGCCTTCGTTTCTTCGATCTTGGCGCCGATCTGTTCAAACGAGAGCGTGTACCCTTCGCCGTGCTTGGGGCGGCGGTAGAACGCACAGAATCCGCAATCTGCCACACAGACATTCGTGTAGTTGATGTTGCGGTCGACGATATACGTCACCACGCTGTGCGGATGCTTCTGCTCACGAACGCGATCAGCTTCGAGGCCAAGTTCGAGCAGCGGGGCGTGCGTGTAGAAATCGAGCAAGTCGCGCATAGAGGTTCCTGAAGTCATCACGCCGCCGTCAGAAAGGCGAGCGTTCCGTCGGGCACGCGCCCTGCGCGTACGAGACGGCGGAAAAACTCGGTCAGCCCCGCCAAATGGGGATAGGACAAACGGTAATCGAGTCCCGCAAAGTACTCGGCGCACGCCTCCTGAGGCACGCCGCTCGCTTGCGACGCCTGCGCCGCGAGCTGGTCCAAATGCGCCAACCCCCAGTCGCGCGAGGCAAGCAGCGCGGCGTGCACGGTGAGCGCTTCACGCACCGGCGCCGTACGCTGTGCGACCCAGACCGCAAACACAAACGGCAGTCCGGTCCACTCCTTCCAGGCCGCTCCCAGATCGACCACGTGCGGATACCGCTCGGCCCAGACGCCACCGCGACTCGCGCTGTCGGCCATCAAGAGCGCTGCGTCGCCGATCACCAATCGAGCATCGTGCTCTTCATCTGCAAAACGATCAAGGTCGGCGAGCTCCGCGTCGCCGGGCACGAAGTTCGGCGACGAGCGCCAGACGTGCTCAAAGAGCAGTTCAAGCAGCGCGACGCTGGTCATCGAACTGCGACTGACGATCACTCGACGTCCGCTCAACGTCGCGGGATCCCGTCGCGAAAACAGCATGACCGAGCGCACCGGGCCGTCGCTCGTGATTCCCAGATCGGGCAGCAACAAGTATCGCGACGCGTCGCGCGCGTATTCCACCGCCGAAACGACGCTGACATCCAATTGGTTGCTGCCCATCAGACGATTCAGGACCGACGGAATGCCGTCGACGAGCTGACCAGCGAATTCGACCACACCGCGATCGATGCCCCCGTAAACCGGATAGCAGTTGATGTAGGGAATCCGACCGACGCGCAGCATGATCAGCTCACGCGCTCGCAGCGAGTTCGGGCGTCGGCGCGGACTCGTCGCTCGGCGGCGCCGTCATCGCCGCCATTTCGTCGTCTGAGAACTCGCGCAACACCCGGTAAAACGAGTCGCGTTCAGCAGGACGCTTGCCGGCGCCCTGAATGAGCGTCAACAACTGCGGTAGCGTCATCCCCTGCGGCGTATGCGCGCCGACTGCGTGGTAGATCTTTTCACGAACGACGGTGCCTTCGATGTCGTTGACACCGAAATGCAGCGCAATCTGCGAGACCGCCTGCGTCACCATGATCCAGTGCGACTTGATGTGCTCGAAGTTGTCGAGATACAAGCGACCGACCGCGAGATTACGCAGATCGTCAAATCCCGTGGAGGCGACGCCCTGACGTCCAAGCGTTTTTCCCAACTCGTTGTCGTCGGGGTGATACGACAGCGGAATGAAGGCGAGAAAGCCGCCGGTTTCATCTTGCAGATCGCGCAGCATGGTCAGGTGTTGCACCCGATCTTCGATTGACTCGACGTGGCCGTAGAGCATGGTGCAATTCGAGCGAATGCCGAGCTTGTGCGCGGTCCGATGCACGTCGATGTAATCGGCGCCGCCGAGCTTCTTGTCGGCGATGACATCGCGCACGGCCGCGCTAAACGTCTCGGCGCCGCCGCCCGGCAACGTGTCCAGCCCCGCCTCGCGCAATGCGATGAGCACATCCTCGCGGCTCATCTTCTCGATGCGCGCGATATGCGCGATCTCGACCGCCGTCAGTGCCTTGATATGCACGTGCGGATGACGCGCCTTCAGCGCACGGAACATCGTGGTGTAGTACTCAAGCCCCGCCTGCATGTCGAGGCCGCCGACGATGTGGAATTCTCGCGTGATCGTTCCGTCTGCGCGATCGGATTCCGCGAGCACCTGTTCCAGCGAATAGCGATACGCCCCCTCTTCCTTGGGCAGACGCGCGTACCCGCAGAAGACACACGTCTTGCGCAATACGCAGACGTTTGTGGGGTTGATGTGCTGATTGGAAGCGAACGTGACGCGATCGCCGTGACGCGCACGATTCGCTGCATCAGCCATCGCTCCGACACCGAGGAGATCGGGCGAGCGATACAGCAGGACGGCGTCGTCGCTGGAGAGCCGTTGTCCCGCGCGCAGCTTCTCGCCGATCGGGCGGAGCGCGGGATCGCGGAGCTTATCAAGATCGAACGGAATCGCGACAGGCATCGGGAGAAACTCGGGCACGGGCGCGAGTACCTCGCGCCATCCTGCACTGCGGAAGGCGCCCCGACAGACCTATTGCTGAAACCGTCGGAGCGCGAGGGACACGTTGTGACCGCCAAATCCGGAGCTGTTCGAGAGCGTCACGTCGATGCTGCGCTGTTTGGGCACATTCGGCGTCACGTCCAAATCGCACTCCGGATCGGGCGTGGAGTAGTTGATTGTCGGCGGCACCACACCATCACGAATCGCCAGCGCGCAGGCGATGAACTCGACGCCACCGGCCGCGCCGAGCATGTGCCCAGTGGCCGACTTGGTTGAACTCACCGAGAGCGCATAGGCATGCTCGCCAAACACCGCCTTGATCGCCTTGATTTCGTTCGGATCGTTGAGCGGCGTTGAGGTGCCGTGCGCGTTCAAGTACTGAACATCGGTTGGCGCCAGTTTGCCGTCGGCGAGTGCCTTACGCATGGCCCGTTGTAACCCTTCGTGCGCTTCCGGCTGCCCGGTGAGATGATAGGCGTCACCCGTGGCGCCGTAGCCGATCACTTCGCCATAAATACGCGCACCGCGGTTGAGCGCGTGCGAGAGCTCTTCGAGCACGACAACGCCGGCGCCTTCGCCGAGCACGAAACCGTCGCGCGTGAGGTCGAAGGGACGCGACGCCGTCGACGGCGAGTCGTTGCGCTCGGAAAGCGCCGTCATGTTGCCGAAGCCACCAATCGCCATCGGCAACACCGATGCTTCGGTGCCTCCGGCGATCATCACGTCGGCATCGCCGTACTGAATAATGCGGAACGCGTCACCGATGGCGTGAGCACTGGTGGCGCACGCCGACATCGTGGCGTAGTTCGGTCCTTTGGCGCCAAAGCGCATGGACACGATACCCGCCGCAATGTCCGCGATGAACATCGGGATGAAGAAGGGCGAGATACGTCGATTGCCCGACGTCATCAGCACCGAATGCTGGTCTTCCATCGTGGCCAGACCACCAATGCCAGAGCCTATGATCACACCGGTGTCTTCCGGTACAAAGCCGCCCTGATCGAGTCCGGCGTCGCGCATTGCCTGCACCGCCGCTCCCATCGCGTATTGCGTGAAGAGATCGGCGCGTTTGGCTTCTTTGCGGTCCATGTACAACCCGACGTCGAAGCCTTTCACTTCGCACGCGAACTGCACCTTGAACGTGCTCGCATCAAACTTGGTGATCGGTGCTCCGCCAGACACACCGCTCAACAGCGACTGCCAGGTCGTCGCCACGTCGTTGCCGACGGGCGTAATGGCGCCGAGTCCGGTGACGACGACCCGCCTACCCATCAGTTACCGACCTTCCCCTCGAGATAGGCGATCGCGTCGCCCACAGTGCGGAGCTTTTCCGCGTCTTCGTCGGGGATGTCGATGTTGAATTCTTTCTCGAACTCCATCACCAGCTCAACGATGTCGAGCGAGTCGGCGCCGAGGTCTTCGATGAAGCTCGCCTCAGGCGTGAGCTTCTCGCGCTCCACCCCGAGCTCCTTTTCGATGATGTCCTTGATCTTCGACGCGTGATCCGACATGGAACGTATCCTCTAGGTTGAGAAGGTAAGCGTGGAATTTAGCTACATCACCAGACCGCCGTCCACCACAAACACCTGCCCGGTGATATACCGGGAAAGGTCCGAGGCGAGGACGGCAACCATTCCCGCAACGTCGTCCGGTGTTCCGAGACGTTCGAGGGGAATTCCTGCACTCATCGACTGGCGCGCCTCTGGCGTCATGGCGGCCGTCATATCGGTCTCGATAAAGCCCGGCGCAACGACGTTTGCCAGAATATTCCGGGAGGCCAGCTCCTTGGCGATTGACTTGGTCATGCCAATCAGACCGGCCTTGCTGGCAGCGTAATTCGCTTGCCCTTTGTTGCCAATGAGTCCGACGACGCTCGCGACGTTGATAATACGTCCCCAGCGTCGCTTCATCATTCCGCGCGAGGCTGCACGACAGGTTGCGAACGCTCCGCGCAAATTGGCGTTGAGCACCGCGTCCCAATCGTCGTCTTTGATACGCATCAGCAAATTGTCGCGCGTCAGTCCCGCGTTGTTGACCAGGATATCGAGCTGACCGAAGTCGCGCTCGACCTGCTCTACCAAGGCCGTCGCCTGGGCGACTTCCATCAAGTCGGCCGCATAGCCTCGCGCTTCCGCGCCCGTCGCGGCGGTAATCTCAGCGGCGACGGCCGCGGCCTGCGACGCATCACGACCACAAATCGCGACCCGCGCACCGGCACTGGCCAACGTGACCGCGATGGCTCGTCCAATGCCGCGCGTCGAGCCGGTAACCAACGCCACGCGACCATCAAGCCGAATCGACGGCGCCCCGTTGGATTCAGACATTGTTCGCGAGCTCCGACATCAGCTTCTCCACCTCGGCTACCGTCCCGCACGTGGCGGTCTTCACATCGGGAGCGATGCGTCGCGCGAGTCCGGTCAACACGGCGCCAGTGCCCATCTCGACAAACAATGCGTCGGGATAGGCCTTGGCCAACGCCTGCATAACGCCCGTCCATTGCACAGGCGCGGTGAGTTGCTGAATGAGGAGGGAACGCGCTTGCACGGCGTTGCGCACCGGGTGCGCGTTAACGTTGGCATAGACGGGTACGCGCGGATCGTGCAACGCGGCTGCGCGTAATGCTTCTTCCAATCCCGTTGCCGCGGCCTGCATCAGCGGCGAGTGAAACGCACCGCTCACCGGCAGCGGTAAGCAGCGCTTGGCGCCGGCTTCTTTGCACAGCTCCATGGCTCGCTCCACGCCCGCTACTTCACCGGAAATCACGACCTGCTCCGGGCTGTTGTAATTAGCGGGAACCACGAGTCCGCGCTCGTCGCTGGCGCGCTGACAGATAACATCGATCGACTCGGTGAGCACGCCGAGAATGGCCGCCATCGCGCCAGGTCGTGCCGTACCCTGCTCGTACATGAGCGTGCCACGTCGGCGCACGATGCGCGCGGCTTCGCCCGCGTCGAACATGCCGGCCACATGGTACGCCGAGAACTCACCGAGGGAGTGTCCGGCGGCGGCGACCACGCTCGCGCCGAGTGCGTCGCGCAACACGGCCCAGACGGCCGCGCTATGCGCCAGCAACGCCGGCTGCGCGTTGTGTGTTCGCGTGAGTTCGTCGGCGGGACCATCGAACGCCAGCGTTGAGAGCGACATGCCGATGGCATCGTCGACCGCACGGAACGTGTCGCGCGCAGCGGGAAAGGCCTCAAACAAGTCCTTGCCCATGCCCACCTTCTGCGAGCCCTGTCCGGGCAGCAGTGCCACGATGTTGGTCATGGAAATTCTGAAAAGGGGCGCGTTCTGCTGGCGCTTAGAAGCGCACGACCAGCGAGCCCCACGTGAATCCGGCGCCGAACGCGGCGAAGAGTACCGTCATGCCTTCTTTGATGCGTCCCTGCTCGATGGCATCGTTGAGGGCAATCGGAATCGAGGCTGCCGACGTATTGCCGAAGCGGTCGACGTTAACGAACACGCGATCCATTCCGATGCCCGCGTGCTTGGCGGTTGCTTCGATGATGCGAATGTTTGCCTGGTGCGGAATCAGCAAGTCGATATCGGCCGACGTGAGTCGGGCCGCATCGAGCGCACGATCGGTAGCTTCGGCCATCGACCGCACCGCGTGCTTGAAGACTTCACGGCCGGCCATGTGGATGAACTGGCGCTTGGGATCGGCGGCGTCGGGCGTGTACGGTTCGGCGCCACCGCCGGCGGGGCGCCAGAGTAGCTCGGCGAGCGCGCCGTCTGAGCGCATGAACGTGGACAGAATTCCCTTTTGACCACCGCGCGTGCGCCGCAGCACGGCCGCACCCGCTCCGTCGGCGAACAGAATGCAGGTGTTGCGATCGGACCAGTCGACGATGGCGCTGAGCTTCTCGGCGCCAATGACCAATACGGTGTCGGCACTGCCGCTGGCGATGAGCGACTCACCAACGATGGTGCCGTACAGAAATCCCGAGCACGCCGCGGCGAGATCGAAGGCCGCGGCGCGCGTGCAGCCAAGCATCGTTTGCACTTCGACTGCCGTCGCGGGGAGCAAATGATCGGGCGACGCGGTGCCGAGAATGATCGTATCGATTTCACCGGGCTGCACACCGGCGCGCGCCATCGCCTGTCGTGCGGCGTCTGCACTGAGTGAGGTCAGCGACTCGCCGGGCGACGCAATGTGGCGCTGCTTGATGCCGGTACGCTCAACGATCCACTGATCGTTGGTATCGATGCCCATCGCCGCGATGTCGTCGTTCGTGACAATGCGCTTGGGGACGGCGTGTCCGGTACCGGCGATATAGGCAAACGGTCGCTTCACGCAGCACTCCCGTCAGACGTGGAATCGCTAGAGGGCATGAGTTCCGCCAGGCGCTGACCGATTTCTTCGGTCATGCCCGATTCGTGGGCGCGCAGGCCCATGCGAATGGCGCTTTTCATCGCGCGCGGGGAGCTCTTGCCGTGGGAAATGATCGACACGCCGCGGACGCCCAGCAGCGGTGCGCCGCCGTACTCGTCGACGTCGAGCTGCGTCAGCGACTTGATCACTTCGCGAGGATTGATGCTCGTGACACCGGCAATCATCCCGATGAGCATCGGCGTGATGCTCTCGTAGAACTTGAGCAGCACATTGCCTGTGAAGCCGTCGCACACCACCACATCAATGTCGCCGTGCGGTGAGGTCCCGCGCGGAATGTCGCGCCCTTCGACGTTGCCGATGAAGTTGAGCCCCGCGTGCAGCAGGCGCTGATGGGCCTCCTTCACGGCGGCGTTGCCCTTTTCCGCTTCCTCACCGATCGAGAGCAAGCCGATGGCGGGATTGGGTCGTCCGAGCAAATCTTTGGCGTAGACCGCGCCAATGCGCGCGAACTGCACCAGTTCTTCGGCCGAGCAATCGACGTTGGCGCCCGAATCGAGCACGAGTACGGGCTGCTTGGCCGTTGGAAAAATGGTGCCGATGGCTGGCCTGGTGAGCCCGGCAAACAGCTTGAGGTGCACCAACGATGCCGCCATCTGGGCACCGGTGTTGCCGGCCGACACAAACGCGTGCGCATGTCGGTCGGCGACGCGCTTGATGCCCACAACCATCGAGCTGTTGGCCTTGGCACGCAGCGCGACGGTGGGCTTGTCCGTCATCTCGATGACGTCTGGCGCATCAACGATGCTCAGGCGATCCCGATGCACCGCATACGCCGACAGCTCACCAGTCAGAAGCGTATGTAATTCCGCTTCGATGACCGCTGAGCGACCAACCAACTCGATATGTAAATCTGGCGAGAGCTCAGCGAGCGCCTGCAGAGAGCCCGCGATGGGGGCCCGGGGGGCGAGATCGCCCCCCATGGCATCCACGGCGATGCGCACCAACGCTTACGCTTCCTGCGCGGTGACTCGCTGCTCGCCCGCGTAGTAGCCGCACTCCTCGCACACGCGATGCGGGCGCTTCATGGTGCCGCACTGTGGGCACGTCTGAATAACGATCGCGGGCGCAGTCTTGTGCGTGTTGCGTGCGCGCTTGCGGCGCTTGGATGTACGGCGTTTGGGTACGGCCATGGGATCAGGACCTGAACGTTCGAGACAAAAAAATCTTCGTCACGAGCCCGGCGAGCGCAGTTCGCGCAGCCCGGCCCAACGAGGATCGGTTTCCGATGCACACGAGCATGCATCGGTATTACGGTCGACACCACACGTGGGACAAAGTCCCTTGCAGTCTTCGCGGCAGAGCACAAACGCGGGAACTGTGAGCAACCACTCTTCCCGCACCGCCGGCCGAAGATCGAGTTCACGACTGTGCGGCGGAATCGGAACAACGTCGTCTTCTTCCGCTTCTTCCATGCCGGTTTCAGCGAACAGCAGCTGCACCTCTTCTGACACCGGTGTTTCTACCGAGACCAGACAGCGCCGACACTCCGCGATGGCAACGCCGGACAACGCACCGGAAAAATAGAACCGGCCGTGTCCCGCTCCTGAAAGGCGGCCGGTCACGTGCACACCGTCGCCTAAGGGACGGGTGTCACCAGCCTCCCACACTGGATCCACCGCTTCAAGCGTGTCATCGACGCTCTCGGCGTGGGCTTCCAGACTGCGGATGTCAAAGCACAGCATAGCCATGAAAAGTAGAGCGGCGGCCCCCCTGACACAAGGGCCGCCGCCGGCGTTTGTGCACCGCGCCAAGCCGCTTTAAGTGGCGTCGCCGTGCAGAGTTACCTCAATCGCGCGAACGCCCCGCCGGCGCGCGACCGGCGCTACTCACGCGAGGTCGGCTTCCGCGAAGAAGAACGCACCCTCGCGGGCCGCATTCTCATCCGAATCCGAGGCGTGAATCGCGTTCCGGCCCTTCGATTCGGCATACAGCTTTCGCACCGTGCCTTCGGCGGCTTCCGCCGGATCGGTGGCGCCAATCACCGTGCGCAGCGTTGCCACGGCGTCGTCGCGCTCGAGAATCATGGGCATGCACGGCCCGCTCGTCATGAACTCCACGAGTTCGCCGAAGAAGCCGCGCTCGCGGTGCACCGCGTAAAACTCACCCGCCTGGGCGGTGGTCAGATGCATCACGCGCGCCGACTTCACCTTGAAGCCCGACTTCTCGAGCAGCGCGATAATCAGTCCTGCTTTCCCGCTGCCGAAGGCGTCGGGTTTGATAATGGTCAGAGTGCGACGGCCAGCCATGGTCCGATAGGGTCGAGAGGGTGAAATGCAACGCGGCGAACGCCTGGAATACCAGGTGTCCGCCGCGCGCAAGATAACCGGACCGACGGGCGAAGGGAGCCGCCCCCGGAAGTCCCTACTTCAGGCGAGCCCGAATCAGGTCGACAAAATCGACCGGACGCTTGGCGACGCCCATGCCGGCCGCCTCGAACGCCTCGATCTTCTCCGCGGCCGTTCCAGCCGAGCCCGAAATGATGGCGCCCGCGTGTCCCATGCGGCGACCCGGCGGTGCAGTCTGGCCGGCAATGAAGCCCACGACGGGCTTCGTCATGTGCTCCTTCACGAACTTGGCGGCTTCCTGCTCGTCCGTACCACCAATTTCGCCCATCATCGCGACGGCCTTCGTGTTCGGATCGGCTTCGAATGCCGCGAGGCAGTCGATGAAGTTCGTACCGTTGATCGGGTCACCACCGATGCCGACGCACGAGCTCTGACCGATGCCAGCGCGCGTGAGCTGGTTGACGATCTCGTACGTGAGCGTGCCCGAACGCGACACCACGCCAACGTTACCGGGCAAGCAAATGCGACCCGGAATAATGCCCACCTTGGACTGGCCGGGTGTGATGAGTCCCGGGCAGTTCGGCCCGAGCAAACGTGCGCCATGTTCTTTGACGAACGGATAGACCTTCGTCATGTCCAACACCGGCACGCCTTCGGTGATGCAGACGATGAGCTTCACGCCGGCCGCCGCCGCTTCCATCATCGCGTCGGCCGCAAACATCGGTGGCACGTAAATGACCGACGTGTTCGCGCCCGTCGCCTGCACAGCATCGTAGACGGTGTCAAAAATCGGCACGGTGCCTTCGAACTGCTGACCGCCCTTTCCGGGCGTGACGCCGCCGACGACCTTCGTGCCGTACTCGATCATCTGCTTGGCATGGAACGAGCCATCACGGCCCGTGATGCCCTGCACGATCAGCTTCGTGCTATTATCGATGAAGATGCTCATGCGGCACCTCCCTTCGTCGCCAGCTCAACCGCGCGCTGCACGGCGGCATCCATGTCGTTGGACGCCGAGAAGCCGTTGTCCTGCAGAATCTTCACGGCGATCTCCTCGTTCGTGCCGGTGAGTCGAATGACGATGGGCACCTTGAGCGGATTCGCCTTCGTCGCCGTCACGATACCATTCGCGACGTCATCGGTGCGCGTAATGCCACCGAAAATATTGAACAGAATGCACTTCACGTTCGGATCGGCGGTAATGATGCGCAGGGCATTCACCACCTTTTCCGGATTCGACGAGCCGCCGATATCGAGGAAGTTGGCCGGATCGCCGCCGTAGTACTTCACGAGGTCCATCGTCGCCATCGCGAGTCCGGCACCGTTAACGACGCAGCCGACGTTGCCATCGAGCTTGATGAACGTGAGGTTGGCGTTGCGGGCGTCGACTTCGCTGGGCGCTTCCGACGATTCATCGCGCAGCGCGGCGATCTCGGCGCGACGATCGAGTTCGTTGTCGTCGATAACCATCTTGCCGTCGACCGCGATCAACTCACCGGCCGGCGTCATGACGAGCGGATTGATTTCGGCAAGCGAGCAACCGGCATTCATGAACGCCGTGTAGAGCTGCTGCATGATCTTGGCTGCCTGACGCGCAAGCTTGACGTCCTTGTAGAGGAAGAAGCCCATGCGCATCGCTTCAAACGGCAACAAGCCGTAGCGCGTGTCGACCGGATAGTAGAGGATCTTTTCCGGCGTCGTCGCGGCGACTTCTTCGATGTCGATGCCGCCGGCGGCACTCACCATGAACACGGGCTTCTTGGTGGCGCGATCGACGATGATACCGACATACGCTTCCGAACCGATATCCGCCGCGACGGTGACCAGCACCTTCTCGACGGTGAGATCTTTGATCTTCATGCCGAGGATCGCGGTCGCTTTCTCGCGCGCATCGGCGGGCGTTTTGCAGAATTTCACACCGCCGGCCTTACCGCGGCCGCCAGCGTGGACCTGCGCCTTGACCATAACGGCTGTCCCGTAGCGCTGCGCGATGGCTTCCGCCGCTTCCGGGGTGGTGGCGACTTCGCCGGGCGGGATCGGCACGCCGGCCACCCGCAACAGTTCCTTCGCCTGATACTCGTGTAGGTTCACGCGTTCTCCGAATCGAATTGTCCAACGCTTCCAGGGACCGGCTTTTGATCGGTCTGGATCCTGCCGTTCCATGCGATGCTATGCAATGCTACCGGACGAGCGCCGCTCTGCCAACCCGCGCGGCCGACGGTTCCTGCCTGAGACAATACTTTGATCAGCGCGGTGGGATCAGCGCGGTGGCTTACCAAGCATGACGCCGAGGCTATCGAAGGTGGCGCCAAACCGAGTCCAGTCGCCCCGCTTCATAGCGTCGCGCATGGCGTCGTACAAGCGCGTGATCTGTTCGTCTCGCACGTTGCCTGAGAGCAACGGCCACGCGGCCGTTGTCGTTGTGGAAACCGGGGCGCCACGCCACGCGGCGAGCGCCTCCGAGAGAGAAAATCCCATTGCGACACGACCGTTGTGCAGGACGCCAACGCGCGTGATCAGCGGCGTGCCGTCGGCACGATTCCAGATCAACGACTGAACGAGCAGCGGGCCGCCTTCAGTGGGCACGATCTGGGCGCGTCCGATACGGACTCGGGGTTCACGGCGGCTGGCGTCTGGCACGCCCGTTCGCGCCGAATCGAGCGCGCCGCGCAGCTGTTCAATCGCGACGCTCCATCGCACGCGCGGCAAGGCTGTGGAATCCCAGACGGTTCGCCGGAGGCGGCCGCCAACGGCGGTAACGATGCCGTCAACCTGATCGCCATTGTCGAGGAGCGCGACGCTCCAAGCCGGGGAAAGACCTGAGCCAACGTCGACCAGATGCGCTGGCAGGCTTGCCGTGGAGGGGAGACTGTCGGGGAGATGCCGAACCACGGCGCCTTCGAGCCGTGAACCGAAACGGGCGAATGTTCTCGCCTGCACCAACGCGCTCTCCGATGCCGGTGGCAGGGCATCCGCGAGTGCCGGCGGCAAATCTTTGAGCGGTGTGACGATCGACGGCAATCGATCAAACCAGGTGTGCGCGACGGCATCAATCTGTTCTGCCGGCACGAAGCGCACCCGTCCGGTCGACGCGTCGATAAGCGCCGTCGCAGCGAAACGGAAATAGCTGCGTTCATTCCCCGCGATGATCCAGCGCTGGCTGAGCGGATAATGATCGGATGCACTGTACACATTGATGGCCCAGAGCACCGCGCCATCATGCAGAATCGGTTGCACGATGTCACCTTGCACGAACACCGGAGCCAAGCGCGCCACACGCGCGCGCGCATCGCGATAGGTGACCAATCGAGCGGCCGGCCCACTGACGGTATCGGCGCTCAGCAAATCGGGATCTCGCAGCGCCCACGCATGCGTCAGACGCATGACCACACTGCGCATCGATGGCCCGAGCACACCGGCCGGATCGCTGATGAGCTTGTGACCCGAGAGTCCGGGCGCCACGATCGGTTCGACGCTGTCGTCATCATCGCCACGGCCGCCGACGGCCACGTCGAGAATGCTATCGCGCAGCGCCGACGAAGTCGCATCGGCGATGGCGGCACTCCAGCGCTCGCCCTGGGCCACGGGGCGTCGAATCATCAGCGCATGCAAATGTCCGGCGCCAGCGGCCAGCCAACCGGAAGCGCCCGCGTCGATCTGGGCATTGCGCGTGTCGCTTGAACGTTGGCGAAACGCGTCGGCTTCCCAGACACTCACGCGCGACGCGACTTCGTCCGACGTCAACAGCGTCCGCGCGCGAAGCCTGGGGGCCCGTGCTGACCCCGCATGATCGATCGCATCAACGTCGTAGGCGCGACGACTAACCAGGGTGCGAGTGGCCACGTAGGCGCGATCTCGTTGCGCCGGATCGCCAATGAGCGAACCACGCGAGAGCAACACCGGTACCACTTGCCGACCCGCCAATGCGCCAAAGAGCACGGCCGTCAGGGTGAAGAGTGCCATGCGCACCTGCCCCGTCCATCCCGCGCGTAATAGAATCGGCGCCGCCACCAGACACACAATTTCGAGCACGCGATCGACTTGCAGTGTCACGACGTGATCGACGCGGAGAAACAAACCGTCGGGACCACTACCGCGCTGCAACAAATCGAACGCGTCGAGGCGATAGCTCCAGGCGAGGAGCGCGAGCACCACGGTTCCCAAAATGGTCAGATGCCGGCGCACATGATTGGTGGCGATGATGCGACGGCCGTCCATCCGCAGGCTCCGCGTCAGCGCGTACAACAGCAGCGTGACGAGCACCGTGATGACCAGCGTCGCGAGCGCCCACAAGTAGGTGGTCTCTTCAAACGGCAGCTGGTACACGTAGAAGCCAAAGTCGCGATCGAGGATACCTTCGCGCTCAACAAACGAGAGGCCATGTCGGGCCATCGCGACCTGTGTCCAATCGGACATTGGCAGCGCAACGACCAGGCCGATCGTTGCCGCGAGCCCGACGGTAATCGACGTCAGTCGACGTCGGGGCACCATCGCGGTGAGCTCGAGATTCGCGACGCGTGATGGCACGGCCACGTCGGCAATGGTGCGCCGCACGGCGTGCAAGTTGGCGAACGCGAAGAGGGATCCCACTAGCCAGGCGCCGCCCTGCAGCAGCGTGGTGTCGATCACGCGCTCCCAGAAGATTTGCGGAGCGCCCATTGCGCTGTACCACGCGTAGTCCACGACAACGGTCGAAAGCGCCCGACCGAGCAGCAGGGCCGTCGCGATGAGCGCGACGCAGGCGACGATCCAGCTGCGCAGACGCATGCTCAGCGCGTAGCGGCCAGGTGACTCACAGATGAACGCCCTGCGTGTGCAACCACGATTCCATCACGCCGCGAATCTCGGCCAGCCGCGCTTCGCTCCGGGCTTCAAACCGTGCGACGATCACCGGCTGCGTGTTGGAGGCGCGTAACAACCCCCACCCGTCACCGAAGAGAACGCGCACTCCGTCGACATCGATCACGTCGTGTGACGCTTTGAAGTGGGTCGACGCTCGTTCGACAATCGCGAACTTCGACGTCTCGTCCGTGTCGATCCGCAACTCGGGAGTGGAAACGAAGGGCGGTACGTCCGCCAGCAGTTCATCAATCCGTTTGCCGGCGTCGGCGATAATGCGGAGCAGTCGTGCGGCGGCGTACAGTGCGTCATCGTGGCCATAGAAGCCCTCGGTGAAGAACATATGCCCCGACATTTCACCGGCGATCGGCGCGTGCAGTTCCTTCATCTTGTCTTTGATGAGGGAATGTCCGGTCTTCCACATGACGGCTGTTCCACCAGCGCGTTCGATTTCATCCGTAAGTGCCTGTGAGCACTTCACGTCAAAAATGATCGGTTGTCCCTTGCCTGTGCGCGCGAGTACGTCACGCGCGTACAAGATAAGAATATGATCGCCCCAGATGATTCGACCGGTCCGATCGACGACGCCGATGCGATCCGCATCGCCGTCGAACGCAACGCCAAGCTCGGCGCCTGAATCACGGACGGCGCGGATGCAATCGACGAGATTCTCCGGAACCGTTGGGTCCGGGTGATGATTTGGAAACGTGCCGTCACTTTCGGTGAAGAGACCGATGCCGTCGACGCCGAGCGCACGCATGAGCTGCGGCGCGACCAATGCGCCTGCCCCGTTGCCGCAATCGAAGACGACCTTGATAGGCGCGCCATCGGCGCCTCGAATCGGACCTATGCGCGCTGCGATATCGGTGACGTAGCGATCGATGACCTCCGCCTGACGCACAGTGCCCGCACCAGTCGGAAACGCGCCGGCGACAATTAGTTCGTAGATCGCTTGGATCTCGCCGCCGTGAATCGAACCGGCGCCGAGACACATCTTGAAGCCGTTGTACTCGGGTGGGTTGTGCGAACCGGTGATCTGGATGCCACCAACTACAGGTTCGTGATGCAGCGCCCAATAGAGCAATGGCGTCGGTACGACACCGACGTCCACCACGTCCACGCCGCACTCCGTCAGTCCGCGCACCAGCGCATCGCGCAACATGGTTCCGCTGGGGCGATTGTCCCGACCGACGGCGACCGCGCCGTGCACGCCGTTGGACGCCAGATAAGCCGCGTATCCGCGCCCCAGTCCGTAGGCGACTTCGACGGTGAGATCGCTTCCGACAATGCCGCGAACGTCATACTGGCGAAAGATGGTTCGGCTGATCGACACGAAACGACGGGTTCAGGGAGTGCTGCTGCGCTCGCGCGGCTGCGCACGCACCGGCAGCAGTGAATCGGAGGACACCATCGCGCGGCGTTGTGTTTCCGGCCGCGTTGAGGCTTGTGCGGTGCTAAAGGGTGCGACCCGACGTGGCAGCGGCGAAGGCGCAGTTGTCGCGGCGCGTGTGTCCAGCGTTGAGATGCGCGCGAAATGCGAGACCGGTGTGGGGTACACGCCAAACACCAGCAAGGCAATCGCACAAAGACCGATGAGCCCCGCCGTTACCGGGAGCATGGTCGGTGCCGTCGCTCCATTGGCGGGCGCGCGCATGAACATGTTGGAGATCACGCGGAGGTAGTAACCAGCCGAGATGACACTCGCGAGGACGAGTACGACTGCGAGTTGGAGTTGCGGCACCGGTGCCTGCAGGGCCGCTTGCAGCAGGTACCATTTGGCAAAGAATCCCATGCCGCCGGCGACCGGCATGCCCATCAACGCCAGCATGAACACGGCCATCGAGGCCGCCAGCATCGGCCGCACTGACCACAGGCCGGCGAGATCGTCAAGCGTCGGCGACTGATCGCGACCGTCGTTCACCACGGTCAACACGCCAAACGCGCCCATCGTTGCGAGCGTGTACGAGACGCCGTAGAAGAGGAGCGCTGATGGGCCTGATGGTGAATTGACGAGCACTGTCGTCAGCAGGTAGCCCGCGTGCGCGATGCTGGAATACGCGAGCATACGGACGACGTTTCGCTGCGAGAGCGCCAACACATTGCCGACCAGCATGGTGGCCACTGCGATCCACCACAACACCGGATGCCAGCGCGCAATTGCGCCCGGCAACGCCTCCGTCATCACGCGCGCAAAGGTGGCAAACGCGGCCACCTTCACCAGCGCCGACATGAACGCCGTCATCGGCAGCGGTGCGCCATCGTAGACATCAGGAGTCCAGAGATGAAACGGGGCGGCCGCAACCTTGAAGCAGAAGCCAACGAGCAAGAGGCCGAGGCCGATGACCAGCATCGGGGACAACTCGGGGTGTTGCGTGATCCAACTGGCAATGTCCACGAGTCGCGTGCTACCCGTGGCGCCGAACAGCAGCGCCATGCCGTAGAGCAGGAATCCGGTTGAGAAGGATCCGAGGAGGAAGTACTTGATGGCCGATTCGGCGCCGCGACGACTGCGACGATTGACGCCGGCGAGCACGTAGATCGCGAGCGACATCAGCTCGATGCCGAGAAACACGAACATCAGATCGCGCGAAGCGGCCAGCACCATCATTCCGGCGGCCGCGAGCAGCATCAGGACAGGCACCTCCGGACCATAGGCGGCATTGCGATGATGTTCGGTTTCCAGCAAAACCAGTGACGCGGCCGTGCCGCCGAGCACGATCAGATCGATCGCCCAGCGGAATCCATCGCCGGCGATACGTCCATCGGCGGTTGCGCCGCCATGATCGCCCCACGCGATGACGACAACGATGGCCGTGAAGACGCAGAGCATGATCGCCAATCGCGCGATCACTCCGGTCCGCTCGCTGCCCTCGGCGCCGTCGTGCGCATGATCCGCCGGTGTCCACACCGACAGCAGCAAGAGCGCCATCGCGCCGCCGCACATCAGCATTTCCGGGGCGAGCGCGCGCAGCATGAGGCCGGGATTCATGAACGCGTTCATGGCAACATCGACGTTAGGTGCGGACGCGTGGTTGATGCGTTGGGGCCAAATCGCACCGTTTCCACCACCGCACGCGAGGCTCGCTCCACGCGCAAGAGCACCGGGCTCGGCGCGAGTCCCAGCCACAAAATGGCAACGGCAAACACGCCCAGAACGACCCGTTCACGCACATTGAGGTCGATCAGCGATGGCTTCGCATCCGGATTGCCGCCATACACGACCTGTTGCACCGCGCGCAGACCGTAGATGGCGGCTACGATCACCCCGGTTGCCGCGACGATTGTCAGCGTTGGCTTTTCGGCATACGTGCCGAGCAGTACGAGAAACTCACCGACAAATCCGTTGGTGCCTGGCAGCCCCACGGTGGACAGCACTGCGACTACGAACGCGACGCTGTAATACGGTGCCACGCGGGCGGCGCCGCCGAGCGCCGAGAGCTGGGTGCTGCCCAATCGATCCTGCAGCAATCCGGCCAGCAGAAAGAGCGCGCTGGTGGTGATTCCGTGATTGACCATAATCCACACGGCACCCTGCACGCTCTGCTGAGTCAACGCAAACGCGCCGAGCATGATGAATCCGAGATGGCTGACGGAGCTGTACGAGATCAGTCGCTTGAGATCACCTTGACTCATGGCAACCATCGCGCCGTACACGATGGCCACGACGGAGGCAAGCATGACGGTATCGCGCACAACCGGCATTGTGGTTGCCGACGGGAACAGCGGCATGGCGAATCGCAGCAGCGCGTAAACGCCAACCTTGAGGCCAAGCGTCACCGCAGCAAAGGTGGGCGCACTGCCCTGCGCGTCCGGCAACCAGGTGTGGAAGGGAACGAGCGCCGATTTCACGGCGAAGGCGGCGAAGAACGCCAGGAACAGCCAAAGTTGCATGGACTCGGTGAGTCGAATCTGCAGCAGGTGATCGAGTGCGAACGACGATCCACCGCCGAGATTCCAGAGCACGAGCATTGCAACGAGCATCAGGAGCGAACCCACCAGCGTGAACAACACATAGCGCAAGCTTGCGCGTCGTGCGTTGCCCGTGCCCCAGACGCCAACGAGGAAGTAGGTGGGAATGAGCATCAATTCCCACGACAGATAGAACAGCATCAGATCGAGCGAGACCAGCACACCAATCAACCCGGAGGTCAGCAACAGCACGAGTGCACCAAACGACGGTGTTCTCGTACGCACGTTGCGCCACGACGCCAAGAGCGAGAGTGGCAGGAGTACGGCCGTCATCACTACCATCGGCAGCGAGAGACCGTCGACGCCGAGATTGAATGAGGCACCAAGGTCCGGAAGCCACGGCCAATCGACGTGCGCTTGCCATCCCATAGCGCCCGGCTCATCGAGAGCCACCAGTACCATCGCGAGGAGCGCTTCGATCACGAGCGCTGACACCGTCAATGCGCGGGCATCGATGCCGTCGGCCGGCGCCTCGGCGCCAAGCTCGGCGCGCGCGGTATCGCGGCCAAACGCGCGTACCAACACGGCGGCCAACAGCGGCCACAGCACCATCGCGGGAAGCACCCAATTCCCTGCACCGATTGCCAAAAGTGAATCGCGCATCGACTATCGGAGGCTGAGAGCGAGAAGAACGACGACCGCACCGCCCGCGATCAGCCAGGCGTACTTGCCAACATCGCCGTCCTGAACACGCGCGCCGACGAGCGTTGCGATTCGCTGCAGTAGTTGGCCGCCACCACTGAACGCGCCGTCCACGATCGGCTCGATGCCATTCGCAAACGCGGTGGAGGCAACGGCATTCACAGGCCGGACCACAGTGACGTCGACCGCGTGATCAACGTGATAGGCGTTCGCGAGCAGGCTCGCGATGCCGACATCGGCGGCCGAGTGCTGCTTATCGGGAATTGGCCGCCGGAAGACGGCGAACGCGATGCCGATGCCGACCAGGGCGATCGCAATCGCGGACGCAATGAGCATTTGTTCAGTTTGTGCACTCGCGTGCGAAGAGCCTGCCAGCAGTTGCTCACTGGCGCCCGTGACGGGAGCAAGCCAATGGTGCAAGGACTGCGTTGCGCCGAGCGGGAAGATCTCCGGCAAGTTGAGCCATCCGCCAAGCAGCGACAGCAGCCCGAGGACCGCGACTGGCACGCCCATCATCCATGGCGCCTCGTGTAGCGAGGCCGACTCCGCGTCCCCCGTTCGATTCGCGCCGAAGAACGTGAGCAGCATCAGGCGCGTCATGTAAATCGCAGTCAGCAACGCGGTCAGCACGCCGATGACGTACACAATCATCAGCCAAACGCCGCCGGAGAGGCCGAGCAGCGTCGCCGACGCAAGGGGCGAGCCGTGTGCCCGCACGAACACGGACGAAAGAATCTCATCCTTCGAGAAGAACCCGGCGAACGGCGGAACGCCGGCGATCGCGAGCCAGGCAATTCCCATGGCGATCGTCGTCAACGGCATAAAACGCCGCAGCCCGCCCATGTTGCGCATATCCTGGGCGTCGTCATGGCGGTGTGTCGCGTGGAAAGCGTGGTGCATCGCGTGAATCACCGAGCCTGCGCCGAGGAACAAGACGGCCTTGAAGAACGCGTGCGTGACGAGGTGAAAGACACCAGCCGTATACGCGCCGGATCCCACGCCGATAAACATGTAGCCGAGCTGCGAAACCGTTGAGTACGCGAGCACCTTCTTGATGTCCCACTGCCGCAGCGCGATCGTCGCCGCAAACAGTGCGGTGAGTGCGCCAACCACGCTGACCAGTAGCGACGCCGACGGCGCGCCGGCGAAGATCGGCGAGGCGCGTGCGATCAGATAGACGCCAGCGGTCACCATGGTCGCTGCGTGGATCAACGCGGAGACGGGCGTCGGACCGGCCATCGCATCGGGCAACCACACGTACAATGGCAATTGCGCGCTCTTGCCGGTGCAGCCGAGAAACAAGAGCAGCGCAATGCTAAGGACTACCGGCGAGCCCGCCATGGTCGACAACGCCGCATGCGCGCCGACGAAGTCGAGATGCTGAACCGTCGACCACATCAAAAACATCGCGACCAGAAATCCGAAATCGCCGATGCGGTTGACGACAAACGCCTTCTTTCCCGCTTCGAGATTGGCGGAGTCGGTGAACCAGAAGCCGATGAGCAGGTACGAGCAGAGCCCGACACCCTCCCACCCCACGAACATCAGCGGATAGCTGGCTCCAAGCACCAACACGAGCATGAACGCAACGAACAAGTTCAGGTACGCAAAATAGCGGGCATAGCCCGCGTCATCGCGCATGTAGCCGACGGAGAACAAGTGAATGAGCGAACCCACGCCCGTGATCACGAGCACCATCAGCATTGACAGCTGATCGAGTTGGAACGACCAGTCGAGAACCAGCGAGCCGGCCGGAATCCACTGGCCGTAGTTCTGGATGTATGGCCGCGTCAGTTCGCCAGCGCCAAGCATGGCTACGAACATCGCGATCGCCAGACCAAACGCCGCAAACACGACGCCTGGTCCGACGAGGGTTACCACCATCGACCGCGCTGTCGTACGTCGCGATTCGTCCGCGCGAGAAGCGGTGAGTACTGCCACGCCGCCGTTGATCACGGCTCCTAACAGTGGCAGCAGAGGCAGGAACCGCATGAAACTCGCGGCCGTCCCACTCAAGGGGTGCGCGGGGGGCGCGACCGATTGCGCCGCGATCGTGAGCAGAGCGAGGAGACTCATCCGCGCAGCATCCGGAGATCGGTTAGACGCACGCTTCCGATATGTCGGAAAACCGCGATCACAATGGCCAGACCGACAGCGGCTTCAGCGGCCGCAATGGTCATCACCATGACGACAAATACCTGCCCCGTCACGCCGTGCAGCTTTGAGAGCGCGATGAAGGAGAGGTTGACCGCGTTGAGCATTAACTCGACGCACATGAACAGAATGATTGCGTTGCGGCGAGTGAGCACGCCGACGACGCCGATCGCGAACAGTACGGCCGAGACGATGAGCGCTTCGGTAATCATGCGCGCGCTCGCTTCTTTGAGAGCAGTACGGCGCCCACGACCGCCACGAGCAAGACCACCGATGTCAGCTCGAAGGCCACGAGATAATCCGTAAACAGTGACGAGGCGACCGGCGTGACGACGTTGTCCGTTGCCGGTGCGAGCGGTACGGCTGGCACGGCTTTGCGCTCGACCACCAACAAATTGGCCAGCAACGCCAAGGTGACGAGTCCGGCGCCGACGCGCGCGCCAAGCGACCGCAAGTCGGTGATCTCGCTTCGGCCCAAATTGAGGAGCATCACCACGAAGACGAACACGACCATGATTGCGCCGGCGTACACCAGAACCTGAATGACTCCCACAAAAGGCGCGTCCAGCATGACGTAGAGCCCGCTGAGCGAGAACATCACGTTGACGAGCCACAACGCGGCGGGAACCGGGTTCTTGCGCGTGACAAACAGCAATGCCGACGCGATGGCGATCAGCGAAAACAGGTAGAATTGAAACTGATAGAAAGCGCTCATTCGCCCTTCGGATCTGAAGGGTCCCAGAGCTCGCTCACCGGATGCGTTTGTGCGGTGAGTCGTTCCAGATCGTACACAAACGCGGCCCGATCGAACTCCGCGTTCTCATAATGGCGACCGAGGTGAATCGCCTCTTCGGGGCACACCTCCTGACAGTAGCCGCAGAAGATGCAGCGAAACTCGTCGATCTCGAACAGGAGCGGGTAGCGATTGCCCTGCTCGTCTTCACCGGGAACGAGCTTGATGCAATTGGCCGGGCACACCGACGGACAAAGGCCGCAGGCTACGCACTTGGCCTTGCCGGTCTCCGTGGTCAGCATGCGGTGCGTGCCGCGCCAACGCGGTGA
The DNA here is from genome assembly GCA_966096095.1 of uncultured Gemmatimonadaceae bacterium. Taxonomy (GTDB): domain Bacteria; phylum Gemmatimonadota; class Gemmatimonadetes; order Gemmatimonadales; family Gemmatimonadaceae; genus Gemmatimonas. The sequence continues at coordinate 69,946 of CBHTUR010000002.1, forward strand.
GAGATCCCACTTTGTTTCGGGATACTGCATCGTGACCTTGTGCGGGTCGACGAGATGCTTGAGCGTCACCGCCATGCCCTTGAGGGTGGCGCGCACATAACTCACGCGCTCAAGCGGCCGTGGCAGCACTTTCACGCCGATACTCATACGTCACCTCCGTCGGTGACGGCCGCGGTCACCGACGCGCCGGCGATCGTCAACTCATGCGCCGCCAACTTCCGACGCGCGACTTCGAGCCCTCGGGCGCGCATGCGATCGAGGTTGTCGCGATCAACGCGCGCGCTCGACGGGCTGATAATCCGGCCGCGATCCAACCAGCCAAAGAGCACGACAAGCAGCACGATGTTCATGACCAGCATCGCGAGCGAGAACACCACGCCGCGCTCCAGTCCAATGAAGTCGAGCAGCAGTGTCACGCCGGCGATCAGCATGATGTACGCCAACGCGACTGGCAGCATGACGCTCCAGCCCAGGGACATGAGCTGGTCGTAGCGAAAGCGCGGTACGGTCCAACGAATCCACATGAAGAGGAACAGAAAACTCGCCATCTTCGCAAGAAACGCGAGCAGCGTCACGACGGTCTTCACGACAGTGAACGGCGGGATGTTGTCCCACTGCGTGAAAGGAATGTCCCAACCACCGAAGAAAAGCACCGCGGTGAGTCCGCTCACCGTTGCCATGTTCGCGTACTCGGCAATGAAGAACATGGAGAACTTCATGCCGCTGTATTCGGTGTGGTACCCGGCCACCAGCTCAGACTCTGCTTCGGGCAGATCGAATGGCAACCGATTGGTTTCCGCGAATGCGGCAATAAGAAAGGTGATCCAGGCAACGGTCAACGACAGCACGTTCCATCCCATGTGCGACTGCTGTTGCACGATGGATGAGAGCGAGACATTGCCCGCGAGCAGGAGAATCGGAATGGTGGACATGCCCATCGCGATCTCGTACGAAATCATCTGCGCACTCGAACGCAGGCCGCCGAGCAAGGCGTACTTGTTGTTCGACGACCAACCCGCGAGCACGATGCCGTACACACCGAGCGACGAGATCGCGAGCGTGAACAAGAAGCCGACGGGCAGCGGCGCCACCGCCATGTCGATCAATCCCCACGGGGTGGGAAGCGGGGACGCCAGCGGCAGGACGGCCCACGTCAGCATCGCGGGAACAAACGCCATCGCGGGCGCCAGAATGAAGAGCCATCGGTCCGCGAACGGAGGATTGGTCTCTTCCTTCATGAAGTTCTTGAGGCCGTCGGCCACCGGCTGCAGCAGGCCACCCGGGCCCGCCCGATTCGGTCCTCGCCGATCCTGAATCCACGCCGCGATCTTACGCTCGGCGAGCGTCAGGAACGCCACGCCGAGCAGGTAGACCACGAACACCACCAGAATCTTGATCACGCTGGCGGCGGCGTAGGTGGCCATCGACTCGGGTGGCAGCTGCGGATTCGATCGCGGAAAGAGCGTCGAGAAATCTGGCAGCTGCGCGCGCATCAACGCGGTCGGAAGCACGTTGGCCGCGGTCACGAAGTCGCCTCAGCGTTCACCGTCGACGCGCGCGTGGCGGCGTCGCCAGTTGGCAACGCGCCGTGCAGGCCAAGCCGTTCGTAATCGAGTCCCGCGAAGGCCGCGTTGGTGGTCGCGAGGACGGCGAAGACTTCGGAGGGCAGATAGAAGCGTCCCTCGCCACCACACGCGGTGACGAGATCCGCCAGCACGTACCACGAGGGACGCGCCACGCCGGGCGCCGCCTTCGACTGCAGAAATCGCTGAACACGCCCGCGCAAATTCGTGAGCGTGCCCTCTTCCTCAACGATCGTCGTGATCGGCAACACGACCGACACACGAGCCGACAGTACATCAGGCAGGGACGTTCCCACGTAGATGATCGACGCCGCGCGATCAAGCACGGATGGATCGATGTGGTCAAGCGACTCGTCAATCACCAATAACGCGTCGCCTTCCTGCACCGTTTCGGTCACCGTCTGCACTTCGCGGAATCCGAGCGCGCGGGCAGCCGTCGCGTTGGCGGCGCGCTCCTCGCGCAGGGCAAGGTCGGGCGCGCCAGGCAACGCACAGCTTTCGCCGCGGGTGACCCGAAACGAACCCGTCCCGTTGGTGGCCGCCAAGAGGCGCTCCACCATGAACAACGCTTCGTTCGACAAATTGGCCGAGACAAACGCGTGCGTACGACGACCGTTCAGGAGCTGCGCGCTCTGCGCAATGGCCGCTTCCCATTCTACCACACGCAACGCGTTTCCATGACGCACGAGTGGCTGATCTGCCCGATCGCGTCGATTAAATGCGCGATATGTCTGGCGGCCAGTTTCGCAGAGGTAGTACTGGTTCACCGCGTCATTCGGACGTGGGCGCAGTCGCACGAGCACGTTGTCGCGAGTTTCGGCCACCGCGTTGCACCCCTGACTGCAACCGGTGCAAATGGTTGGCGCGTGATCGAGCTCCCAGGCGCGTGCCTTGTTCAGAAAATCCTTCGAGAGCAGCGCACCGACAGGACACAGGTCCACCACGTTGCCCGCCCACGGATTCGTGAGATCGTGCCCTTCCGCCTTGCCAATAAAAGCGCGGTCGCCGCGCTCGGACACGTTGAGGGCTGGCTCCTGAGCCACGTCACTCATGAAGCGCACGCAACGCGTGCAGAGAATGCAACGATTCTGCACGTACAAGACGTCGCCGCCGAAATCTTCGACGGGATTGAAGCGCTTGGGTTCGCGATAGCGCGAATCGGCGCGACCTTCAGCGAACGTGTAGTCTTGCAGCTCGCACTCGCCGGCCTGATCGCAGATTGGGCAATCGAGCGGGTGATTGATGAGCAGAAACTCGAGCACGCCTTTGCGCGCTTCGAGCGCCTTGGGCGAGTGCACGTGCACAACCTGCCCTTCGCCCACGGACGTGGCACAGGCCGGCGCGAGCTTGGGGAATTTTTCAACTTCAACGAGGCACATGCGACACACGCCAGCAACCGGGAGTCCCGGGTGATAGCAGTAGTGCGGAATCAGTACGCCCGCGGTCTTCGCGGCCTCGAGAATTGACGTTCCGTCGGGCACGGAAACCGGACGGCCTTCAATCGTCAGCGAAACCATCTTTACGTCAGCCATGCGTGCCTCACGCGGCCGGGGCGCGCAGCGCCCCCGGTACAGTGACCATGTTTCGGCTCGCCGCGATCTTCGCTTCGAACTCGTGCCGGAACTTCTTGATGCCCGAGGTGACCGGCGTGGCGCACGAATCACTCAGCACGCAAATAGTCTTGCCGCTCATGTTGTCCGCGATCGACAACATGGTGTCGAGGTCCTCCATCGTGCCCTCACCGTCGCGAATGCGTTCCATGATGCGCGTGGTCCACGCGGTGCCTTCGCGGCACTGCGTACACTGGGCACAACTTTCGTGCGCGTAGAACCGGGTGAGCCGCGCAATCTGCTTGACCATGTCCTGACGGTCATCAAAGACAATGACGCCACCGGATCCAAGCATCGTACCGGCGGCCACCATCCCCTCGTAGTCCATGATGGCGCCTTCGGCCTCTTCACGCGTCAGAATCGGCACCGACGAGCCACCTGGAATCACGGCTTTGATTTCGCGCCCGGGTAGCGGTCCGCCGCAAAGATCGTACAAGAATTCCTTGAACGGAAATCCGAGCGCAACCTCGTAGTTGCCCGGTCGCGAGATGTTGCCGCAGACCGAGAACAACTTGGTGCCGATGCTCTTGGGGTTATCGGGTCGGCCGAATTGCTTGTACCACTCCGCACCGTTGTTGATGATGTGCGGCACGGTGGTGAGCGTCTCGACGTTGTTGATGGTCGTGGGTTTGCCGAACAGTCCGGCGACTGCCGGAAACGGCGGCTTGATGCGCGGATTGCCGCGCCGACCCTCCAGCGAATTCATGAGCGCCGTTTCTTCACCGCAGATATACGCGCCGGCGCCGCGATGCACGTGCACATCGATGCGCTTGCCGGAACCCATCGCGTTCGGGCCGAGGATTCCGGCCGCATACGCCTCTTCCACTGCACGGGTCACTCGTGCGAACGGCTCCGTGAACTCCCCGCGAATGTAGATGTACGCCGTTTCCGCGTAGATCGCGTACGCCGCCAACGCCACGCCTTCCACGAGCGCGTGCGGCGTCCACCGCATGATTTCGCGATCCTTGAACGTTCCCGGCTCGGATTCGTCGGCGTTGCAGCAGAGATAGTGCGTTTTGCCGTCCGGCTTCATGAACGACCACTTCATGCCCGTCGGAAAGCCAGCGCCACCGCGCCCGCGCAGTCCCGAGTCCTTCACAATCGTCTGCAGTTCCTGCGGATCGGTCGTTACGGCTTTCGCCAACGCCGCGTAACCACCTCGCGCGCGCCATCCGTCGAGCGTACGCGCGCCGGCGTCGCCGAAGTATTTCGACAGGACGGGCGTCTCGCGCGGATGCGAGGGATGCGGATAACCCATTACGCGAGCTCCGCGAGCAAACGAGGAACGGAATCGGGAGTTACGGACTCGACGAAGTCGTTGTTGATCATCACCGGAGTGGCAAAGCCGCATGCGCCGAGGCACTCCACCTCGATCACCGTATACTTGCCGTCCGCACTCGTCAGTCCGAGGTCTCCGCAGCCGGTGTGTTCAAGTAAGGACTTCACCACGTCTTCGGCGCCGCAAACGTTGCACGGCGTGGTGGTGCACACTTGTATGAAATGGCGTCCGACCGGGTGCTGGTGATACATGGTGTAAAACGTGACCACACCCTTCACGTACGCCGGGGTGATATCGAGCGCGTGCGCCACTTCTTCCATGCCACCCTCGCTCACCCACCCGCGCGCATCCTGCAACATCCAAAGCGCCGGGAGCAACGCCGCTTGCTTGGACGGGTAGCGCGAAAGAATGCGATCGAGTTCTGCCCGCGCCGCGCCGACAAACACGGGTTCGTGAGGCGCATCGTGTGCGTGGCCGTGCGGCGGTGCCGCCACCAACGCTCCGCCGCTCGCGGATGGGCCGTGGCTCATCGGTCGATCTCTCCCATCACGATATCAATGCTCGCGTTGATCGCGATTACGTCGGACAGCAAGTGACCTTCCACCATCTTGGGAATGGCCGACAAGTTGACGAACGACGGCGGACGAATGCGCCAGCGCACTGGCTTCGCCGATCCGTCCGAAACGAAGTAGTACCCTTTCTCGCCCTTTGGACTTTCCACGGCGACGTAACACTCGCCCGCCGGAGGACGAGGACCTTCCATCACCAGCTTGAAGTGATGGATCATCGATTCCATCTCGCTGGTCGCCTTATGCTTCGGCGGCAAAATCAGTCGCGGGTCGTCGACGTTGACCGGACCGTCAGGCAGACGCTGCAACGCCTGCTCAAGAATGCGCACGCTCTGGCGCATCTCTTCGCACCGGACAAGAAACCGATCGTACACGTCGCCAGTCGTGCCAACCGCGACATCAAAATCGTACGTCTCGTAGTCGAGGTACGGAAAATCCTTGCGCACGTCGTACGCGACACCCGACGCCCGCAACATCGGCCCTGACAACCCCGCGTTCACTGCATCGTGCGCGCTGATGGCGCCCAAGCCCACAGTACGCCCCGCCCAAATGCCGTGCGTTTCCAGCATCTTGACCGACTCTTCAAGTGTGCGCGGAAACCCCTTCAGAAACGCACGCAATCCGTCGAGCCATCCGTTGGGAAGATCGGCCGCCATGCCGCCGACGCGCGTGGCGCTCGTTGTCAGACGCGCGCCGAACCACGACTCGAGGAGATTGTAGACGTTTTCACGTTCCTGATACAGCCACAGGAACGGCGTGAACGCGCCAATGTCCACCGACGTCGTTCCCAACCAGACGATGTGCGACATAATGCGCGACAGTTCCATCAGGATCACGCGCAACACCGTCGCTCGCGGGGTGCAATCGACGCCAAAGAGGCGCTCGGCGCCGAGTACGAACGCGACGTTGTTTCCCGGCGAGTTGAGATAATCCTCGCGGTCTGTCCAGGGAATGATCTGATTGTACTGTCGGTACTCGCCGATCTTCTCGAAGCCGCAGTGCAGATAGCCGATATGCGGAATGCAACGCACCACCGTCTCACCGTCGAGCTCGAGCACCAGGCGCAACACTCCGTGCGTTGCCGGATGTTGCGGACCGATGTTGATCAGCATGTGATCGCCTTCCAGCTCGGGCTCGGCCGACGAATCGCGACGGACGTCATCCATCGCCACCGCGCCATCGCCACGCACGGTCAACGGCGCGCGGATCGGCTGCCCATTGGCGTCCAGTCCACCAGTGCCAAGGGCGACCTCAATCGTGCGCGTGCTCATTCGCCGCCCTCAAGTCCATGCCGGACTTCGCGCTCCGCCGCGAGTCGCTGTTTCATGTCTTCCGGCAGCTGATCGAACGCTTCAGCGATATGCAGCTCTTCCATCGAGTACCGGGCTTCCGGATTCGCCGCGAGCGCCTGCTTGAGTTGTTCGGCCCGCGAGAATCGTCCGCGCAACGGAAAGTCTTTGCGCAGCGGATGCCCTTCCTGATAGGTGTCCCACAACAGAATACGACGCAGGTCGGGGTGACCGTCGAATTGAATGCCGAACATGTCGAAACACTCACGTTCGAGCCAGTCGGCACCGCTGTAAATGTCCACGACCGACGCCACGGACATCGCACGTTGTTTGGGCAGCTCCACCTTCAGTCGTAGAAACCGACGTCGCGAGAGCGCGCGAAGGTGCCAGACGACTTCAATCGGACGACCGCGCTCACGATACTCGACGGCGGTCACGTCGACGAGATAGTCGTAGTGCTGCGACGGGTCGTCGTGCAACCAGCGAATGATCTCGTGCACGCGCTCGCGGGCCACGAACACTGTGGTCTCACCCCACACGACTTCGTGACGCACTATCGCATCACCGAATCGTGCGCGCAGCGCCGCGACCGCATCCGTGGCCGCGCCATTCCGATGCGGCACGTCACGCGGTGTCACGGCGTGCGTAAACATCGGCGCATTCGCCGAGTCGCTCACGGTCAGAGCAGGTGTCGCGTCCTCGCTCACGGCGCCGACCGCGTTTGGTTGACGGAGTTGCCGAACGGTTCCGACAGCTCATCGATGCGTGACGGCGGAATGTAGAGCTGACTCGTCACGTCTGGTTCGATTTCCACGTGCGCGCCGGCGTCTTTCAAACGATCGCGCTTGACCTTGTCTTGCAGCATCAGAATGGCGTGCATCAACGCTTCAGGGCGCGGCGGGCACCCGGGCACGTAGACGTCGACAGGAATAATCGTGTCGATGCCCTGCACCACCGCGTAGTTGTCGAACATGCCGCCGGTCGACGCGCACGCACCCATCGAAATCACCCACTTCGGCTGCGGCATCTGCTGATAAATGCGACGCAGCACCGGTGCGAGTTTGAGCGGCACGCGGCCCGCGCAGATGAGCACGTCGGCCTGACGCGGCGAATAGCTCAGACGCTCCATGCCGAAGCGCGAGAGGTCGAATCGGCTGGCCGCGACCGACATGAACTCGATCGCGCAACAAGCCGTACCAAACGGCATCGGCCACAAGGATCCTGCGCGCGCCCAATTCACGAGAAAGTCGAGACGCGACGTGATCCAACCGTCCTGCGACGACGGATCGACGGTCACAGATGTGCGCGCCGAGGCGGGCATCAATCCCATGTGAGCGCTCCCTTCTTCCAGACGTACACAAACCCTACCACGAGAATTGCGGCAAAAACGAGCATCTCGCCCAACCCGAAGAACGACAGTTGCCCGACCGGACACGCATCGTTCACCATCGGCACCAGACACGAGAGCTGTCGGAAATGCACGCCCCACGGAATCATGAACACGGTCTCGATGTCGAACACGATGAAGAGCATCGCGACGAGATAGAACTTGACCGAGAACCGTTCGCGCGCATCACCGAGCGGCGCGATACCTGATTCGTAGGGCTGCGACTTCACCGGCGTCGGTTGCGGACGCACGGTCATATGCGCGAGGCCCAGAATGAGCACCGCGTTCAGAATGGCAAAGCCGAGGAGAAGGAGTACTGGGAGATATGTACGCAGCATCGTCGCGAGGACGGGGAACGCGTGCAGCAGGCCTCAATAGGCCCCCGCATCGGGCACAGCCACGGGCACCATCACCGATGTCCGAAATGGCGCGCCCGACTTCGTGAAAGAATTCACAATCGGGGTCACATGAAGCTAGTGAGAGGACCTCCGTGACTCAACGTGAGAAACTCCGAAATCCTCGGCGCGTAACCGTTTACGTCCCGACGACGTCGATGCGTCCCCGCCCGCAACGAAGCTCGTGGCACTTTGGGCCGCTCTCCGGTAGAATTCGCGCCAGCTCAGCCGGGTCAGCTCGCGTCGCCAGCGACGCGGGGCCCGCGCGCCCAGGAGCTGCCACCCTCTTCTCTGCCATCCCATGGGGCTCTGCTCGGACCGCTGGATCACGCGCATGGCGCGCGAACACGGCATGATCGAACCATTCGAAGACCGCCAGGTTCGCCAAGGCGTGATCTCGTACGGAGTCAGTTCCTACGGCTACGACATGCGCGTGGCGCGCGAGTTCAAGATCTTCACCAACGTCCTGAACTCGATCGTCGATCCGAAACACTTCGATCCGAAGAGCTTCGTCGAATACGAGGGGGACGTGTGTATCGTCCCGCCAAACTCCTTCGCGCTGGCGCGGACCGTGGAGTACTTCCGGATTCCGCGCAATGTGCTAACGCTGACCGTCGGCAAGAGCACCTACGCCCGGTGCGGAATCATTACCAACGTCACGCCCTTCGAGCCCGAGTGGGAAGGCTACGTCACCCTCGAGATCTCCAACACGACGCCTCTGCCGGCCAAGATTTACGCCAATGAGGGCATCGCCCAGGTCGTGTTCTTTACCGGCGACGAAGAGCCCGAAGTCAGCTACGGCGACAAGAAGGGGAAATACCAGGGCCAGCACGGCGTCACGCTGCCCCGGATCTGATCCTTTACCCGCCGGCGTAGATGTAGCGACAGCCACGATCCTGCGCCGTCTGCAGGGTCGTGACCATCGCGGGAACGACCTCGACGCCCGGCAGCAGGTTGGCCCGTACCTCGTCGGAGAAGGCCGTGCGCAGCGTCGCATCGCCCCGCTGGGTCTCCGGCAGGAAGCGCTGCCCGGCCGCACGCAGCGAGTTATTGCAGACCAGGACGATCACGCCGCGCTCCAAAAGCTGCGCAACCGCCGCTGTGTTCGGATTCGCGCTGCCGGACATGTTCATCGCCTGAGCGATCGGATACTTCGCCCACATGGCGTCGTTGAAGGCCAATCCAATCGACTTGCCGTTCAAACCGACGACGACGGTGCTGTCGCGGTCGGCTTTGCCATAGTTGTTCTTCTGCGATTCGAGAAACGACCGGGCCCATGTGAAGGCCTGTCCGTTCGTCGGTTCATGCGAATGGAAGATGACCTTTTGCGCGCCGGTCAGTTTCTTCATCCATGGCTCGTCAGCTGGCTGGCTGATGGCGCTCCGGTCCGGACCGAGCGCTGCCGCCGGCACCGAGGTGACGCCAAGTGCCGCGATTGCCGCACCCAAGCGGGTAAGAAATGAGCGACGAGCGGTGTGTTGCGACGGGTCGAATGTCATGCCAGCCTCAGCGACGCGAGAGTGAATCGGGAGAGATCCGCCGGCGCAGAAGAGGTCGGGCGGGAGGAGTCGGCTTGCCGGCGGCACGAGCCGCGGTCGTCGCATACGCCACGTCCGAGGGCGGGTCGGCATTCGGCCAATCCCGTTCTTTCCCCGGGTGATCCTGCCGCGGCTGCAGCAAAACGTACGACGCCACGTCGGCCGCTTGCTGGTCCGTCAACGCGACGGCGTGATCGAATGGCATGTTGTGTCGCACGAACGTTGCCAACGTGTACTGCCGCGACATGCCTGCTCCGACCGAGTAGCTGTTGATGCCCCACGCCGCCGGCGCGTTCGGCGTGCCTTCGCCGCTCGCGCCGTGACACCGCGCGCACGTTCGTGCGTACTCGCGTCCGCCACGCAGCGGATTGCCGCGGAGCTTCACACTGTCGACGGCCGCGGGTCTCGGCTTGTTGCGCAGCGATTCGATGTACGCCAGCATGTCGCGCATGTCGGTGCCGTCTTCGTGCAGCATCTTTCCGGCGAGACTGCGCGCTATGCACTCGTTGACGCGGCGCGCTAGCGTTTCCTCGTATCCGGGCCGCGCCCGATAGCGTGGATACCGCGTGGCCGTGCCCTGCCACGACATCGCCGTCGCCCGCGTGCCATTGTCGAGGTGACAGCTCACACAGCGCAGGCGGTTGCCGCTGTTGCGTGGCAACGAGTCGCGGAAATTGAGCACCAGCGCAAGCCCCCGCTCGGCGTTGCCGGCTCGACGCGGTTCACTCGTTGGGTCGCGCTGCGCGCTCCCCTGCCGGGGCACAAACGCAATGGCGGCACACCACAGGAGTGTGCCGCCAATTCGCACGCATCGACGAACGCTCGTCATGATCGAGCGAGGAGGCTCAACCCGCGCCGACCACCGCACGTGGCTCGCGCCGACGCGCACTCGCCACGAGATAATCGGCGTTCATCTGTTTGATCACATCGATGCTGATCGCCTTCGGGCAGGCGTCCTGACACTCTCCCACCAGGGTGCAGTGTCCGAAGCCTTCGATGTCCATCTGCTCCACCATCGCGAGCGCGCGCTTGTCGCGTTCAGGCTGACCCTGCGGCAACAAACCCAGATGCGTGATCTTCGCGCCAGTGAAGAGCGATGCGGAGGCGTTTGGGCACGCGGCGACGCAGGCGCCGCAGCCAATGCACGCGGCCGCATCCATCGCTTCTTCCAGAATGTCCTTGCCGATCAGAATCTCGTTCGCGTCGCGCGCGCCGCCGGTGTTGACCGAGACGTAACCGCCGGCCTGAATGATGCGATCGAGTGAGCCGCGATTGACCACGAGGTCTTTGACGATCGGAAACGACGACGCCCGCCACGGCTCCACCGTGATGATGTCGCCATCCTTGAATGCGCGCATGTGGAGCTGACACGTGGCGGTACCCTTCCACGGGCCGTGCGCCTGACCGTTGATCATCATGGCGCACGAGCCACAGATGCCTTCGCGGCAGTCATGCGCGAACGCGACCGGTTCCTTGCCTTCGAGCGTCAGCTTCTCGTTCAGCATGTCGAACATTTCGAGGAACGACATGTCGGCACTGACGTTGTCGAGCACATAGGTCTCGAGCTTGCCGGGTGCCTTGGTTGCCGGCTGACGCCACACGTTGAGCGTGAGCTTCATTATTTGTAGCTCCGCGTGGAGAAGTGCACGTTCTCGTACACGAGCGGTTCCTTGTTGAGAATGGGCGTTTGTCCGGCGCCCGCGTACTCCCACGCGCCGACATACGCGAACTGATCGTCGTTGCGCTTGGCTTCGCCTTCTTCCTGGTATTCCACGCGGAAGTGGCCGCCGCACGATTCTTCGCGGTGCAGCGCGTCGCGGCACATCAGTTCACCGAGTTCGATGAAGTCCGCCACACGTCCCGCGTTTTCGAGTGCCTGATTGAGAGAGTCGCCGCTCCCGGGCACGTTGACGTTTTGCCAGAACTCTTCTCGCAACGCTGGAATCAGCTCGAGCGCCTTCGTGAGTCCTTCACGCGTCCGCGCCATGCCGCAGTACTCCCACATGATCTTGCCAAGCTCTTTGTGGAAGCTGTCGACCGTGCGCGTGCCCTTGATGCTCAGGAATTTGTCCTGTTGTCCGCGCACGTCGGCTTCGGCCTGCTTGAACGCGGCGTGCGAGGTGTCGACCGGCGCCAACTTGTTGCTTGCGATGTAGTCGCCGATGGTATACGGCAAGACGAAGTACCCGTCGGCCAATCCCTGCATGAGGGCCGATGCGCCGAGACGGTTCGCGCCGTGATCGGAGAAGTTCGCTTCGCCGGCCACGTGCAGCCCAGGGATCGTGCTCATGAGGTTGTAGTCAACCCACAACCCACCCATGGTGTAGTGCACGGCGGGATAGATGCGCATCGGCTGCGTGTACGGATCTTCGTCCGTGATGCGCTGATACATCTCGAACAAGTTGCCGTAGCGTTCCGCAATCGTGTTGCGTCCCAAACGCTTGATGGCGTCAGCGAAATCGAGATACACCCCGAGTCCGCCAGGGCCAACGCCGCGGCCATCGTCGCACGCTTCCTTCGCGGCGCGCGACGCGATATCGCGCGGCGCCAAATTGCCGAAGCTCGGATATTTGCGCTCGAGATAGTAATCGCGCTCGTTTTCGGGAATCGCCGACGGCGCCCGATTGTCGCCCCGATTCTTCGGCACCCACACGCGACCGTCATTGCGCAGCGACTCCGACATGAGCGTGAGCTTGGACTGGTGATCGCCGCTCACGGGAATGCACGTCGGGTGAATCTGCGTATAACACGGATTCGCGAACGCCGCGCCCTTCTTGTATGCGCGCCAAATGGCCGTCGCGTTTGAGTATTTGGCGTTCGTGCTCAGATAGAACACGTTGCCATAGCCGCCGGTGGCGAGGACCACCGCGTCGGCGACGTGCGACGAAATCTTGCCGGTGAGCAGGTTGCGCGTGATGATGCCGCGCGCGCGCCCGTCGACGACGACGACATCCAGCATCTCCTCGAACGTGTGCATTTGCACGGTACCAAGTCCGACTTGGCGTTCGAGAGCCTGATAGGCGCCGAGCAGCAACTGCTGGCCCGTCTGTCCGCGCGCGTAGAAGGTGCGCGAGACCTGCGCGCCGCCGAACGATCGATTGGCCAGCAACCCGCCGTACTCGCGGGCGAACGGCACGCCCTGCGCCACGCATTGATCGATGATGTTCACCGATACTTGCGCCAGACGATACACATTGGCTTCGCGCGCGCGGAAGTCGCCGCCCTTGATCGTGTCGTAGAACAGGCGACGGATGCTATCGCCGTCGTTCTGATAGTTCTTGGCCGCGTTGATGCCACCTTGCGCGGCAATGGAGTGCGCGCGTCGCGGCGAGTCGTGATAGACAAAGCACGAAACTTTGTATCCAAGCTCCGCCATCGTAGCCGACGCGGCGCCGCCGGCGAGCCCGGCGCCAACGACGATCACCGAGTGACGTCGTTTGTTGGCCGGATTCACGAGCTTCATCGAGAAACGATGCTGATCCCACTTTTGCTCAAGCGGGCCGGACGGGATTTTCGAGTTCAGATCGAGCATATCAGTTGGCCTCCGCCTGCGGCGCCGGCGCCTCGGGGAACATGCCGGTCATCGCCGCGATGGGCACGGCCATGAAGCCGAGTGCCACGATGATCGCGATGACAATGGCGAGACGACGCTTGAGCGGCTGCGTTGAAGGGCGCGCCACGCCGAGCGTGCGAAACGCGGCCCACGCACCGTGATAGAGATGGAGACCGAGAAACGCGACCGCCACGATGTAGAACGCGGCGACGAGCGGATTCGCGAGCCCGAGTCGCAAGTTGTTGTACGGATCGAGATGCACGAAGCCGGCGATCCCTTGCCCCAGCGTCATGTGCGCGATGTGAAAGACGAGGAAGGCCAGCAACAGCACGCCGCCAACCTTCATCGTGCGGGCGGCGAGCGTCGTGACCTGCGGCTTGCGCACCTGATACGCTTCCGGCCGTGCGGCGCGCGAACGCATGGTGAGCTGGTACGCCGAAATGATGTGCAGGACCACCGACACAATCAGCCCGACGCGCACCGCCCACAGCAGCGGCATGCTGATGCGCAGAAGTCGCGCGTAGTGCGCCATCGCTTCAGGCGCATTTGGATAGAACATCTGCAGGTTGCCGGCCATGTGGCCGATGACGAAGAGCACACCCACGATCCCCGTCACCGCCATCACGAATTTCTTGCCAACCGTGCTATCCCAGAATTTCCCGAGTCCGTACATAGCCACCGTGTTAGACAACGCCGGCGCAGACTGGTCGTCCGCGCCGGCGTTATTGAATCAGAGGGAGAGAACCGACATCGGTTCGCGGACTGCCTGCGCGGACTTTTCCAGCGCGGCGCGTTCGTCTGCTGTGAGCTCAATCTCAAGGACCTTCTCGAGGCCGTTGCGTCCGAGCTTGCACGGTACACCGAGATACAATCCCGAGAGACCGTACTCGCCTTCGAGCCAGGCCGCGCACGGCAGAATGCGCTTCCGATCGTGCACGATGGCTTCGACCATTTCTACTGCCCCGGACGACGGCGCGTAGTACGCCGAGCCGGTCTTGAGATACTTCACGATTTCGGCGCCGCCATCGCGAGCGCGCTGAACGATCGCGTCGAGCTGTGGGCGCGGCATGAGCTGCGTAACCGGAATGCCGCTCACCGTGGTGTACGAGATCAGCGGCACCATCGTGTCGCCATGTCCGCCCAACACCATCGCCTGGATATCGCGCACCGACACGTCGAGCGCTTCGGCGAGGAACGAGCGGTAGCGGGCCGTGTCGAGCACACCCGCCATGCCAATCACACGCTCGCGCGGAAAGCCCGTGACCTGCTTGGCCACGTAGCACATCACGTCGAGCGGATTGGACACGACAATCACGATAGCGTTCGGCGAGGTTGCCTTCACCTGCTCGGCCACCGACTTGACGATGCCCGCGTTGGTATTCAGGAGGTCGTCGCGCGACATGCCCGGCTTACGCGCAATGCCCGCCGTGATCACCACGATGTCCGATCCGGCAGTCTCTTCGTAACCGTTCGTGCCGATTACGCGCGTGTCAAAGCCTTCAACCGGCGCGGACTCCCACTGATCGAGTCCCTTGCCTTGCGGAATGCCTTCGACCACGTCGACCATCACCACTGTGCGGCCGAGAGACTTCTCCGCGATACGCTGCGCCGTGGTTGCGCCAACGTTGCCCGCGCCAACGACCGTGATCTTGTTGACCATGTTGAGTCGGTTCTCCGGACGAGTGTCCGATGCAGAAAGCGATTTAAGGCTGACAGAAGGGACAGCCTTCGCAACATAGAGTGCTGCGCATGTGCGAGCAACACACCGGACTCGGCGGTGTGCGCAGGGTTGCGCGAGCGGTCTATCCGCCGACTTGGCTTAGGGCGCGAAGGCCGCCGACGCGCATCTGGAGCAGCTCATGCTCTTTCGGCTTGTTCGCCAACGCCTGCACGAAAAGTGGCTGCAGCGGCTCGCCCGCCCGAAGCGCGTCGCGAAGCATCACCTCATGGTCGCCAAACAGGCACGTCCGAAGTCGCCCGTCGGCGGTCAGGCGCACGCGATTGCACCGTTCACAGTACGTGTGCGTCATTGGCGTAATGACGCCCACCGTACCGACCGCATCGGGCAGTCGGTAGTACACCGCCGGTCCATTTCCCCGCGGCGGGCCATCGGTTGGCGCCAGCGCTCCCAAGGCGCCAATCCGCGAGAGGATCTCTTCGCTCGGCACGACGTGGTCCCAGGTCAACTCGCGCAGGTCACCCACCGGCATCAACTCGATGAAGCGCACGTGCCACGGGTGGTCACGTGTGAGCTGAGCAAAGTCGACCACTTCGTCGTCGTTGATGCCGCGCATGACGACCACGTTCACCTTGATCGGTCCGATTCCCGCCTGTTCAGCGGCGGTAGCGGAACGCACGAGATCGAACGCCAGATCACGGCGTGCGATAGCCGCGACGCGCTCCGGGCGCAGCGAGTCGGCGCTGATATTGACGCGATCCAACCCCGCCTGCGCGAGTTCCGCTGCCATCTCCGGCAACTTCACGCCGTTCGTCGAGAGCGCGATATCCTCGATGCCGGGGATCGCGCGCAACATCGCGATGAGCGACGTAAGTTGCGGTCGAATAGTCGGTTCGCCGCCGGTAATGCGAATGCGCTTGAGGCCGAGCGGGGCCAACTCAGCGACGATGGCGACGATTTCCTCGTACCGGAGAATGTCCGACTTGGGCAGCCACGGCAGCCCCTCAAGCGGCATGCAGTACTGACAGCGGAAATTGCACCGATCGGTGACCGAGATTCGCAGGTATTCGATGGAGCGACCGAATTGATCGATCATGCTGCACCTGCCTGTGCAGTGGGATCGACCCAGCGACGTTCTCCATCGACGTAATGCTCGCGCTTCCAGATAGGAACGCGCTGCTTGAGTACCTCGATGGCCCGTCGAGCACCCTCAAGTGCGGGAGCGCGTCGTGCGTGTGCCGACGCAATCACGACGCTCGCCTCACCGATGGTGAGCGTTCCCACGCGATGCACGATCGCGAGTCGAAGCCCGGCGATCTCTTCGACAATTTCTTGGCAGAGGGCGGACAATTCTCGCTCGGCCATCGGCTGATAGGCCTCGTAGTCGATGCCAGTGACCTGGCGACCATCGTTGTTTTCACGCACGACGCCGACAAACACGGACACGGCCCCGACGGACGGGTGTTCGACCAAGGCGGAGACCTTGGCGACGTCGATGGGCGCCTGCACGATGGCCGCGGACGTCACGGGTCAGCCACCCGCGACGGGAGGAATGAGCGCCACTTCGTCTCCACCTTCGATGACCGCGTTGGACTTAACCCACATGTGGTTGACGGCCACGAGCGGAGTCGAAGGGAGAACATGTCCGCCAGGCAAGAGGCGGACGTGTTCCACCAGCGCTTCAACCGTGCAAGGCGCACTGATCGGCACGCTCAACTCGCGGGTCCCGAACGCGTCGGCGTACGACGCGAAGAGCAGCACAGAAAGGCTCATACGTGATTGAAGATAGCGCGTTGCGCGACTACGAGTTCCGCGATTGAACGCACAAGCAGTCTGAAACGACCGCGCCCCGTCAGGTTGAAACGTGACGGGGCGCAACCATTGGCCGACAAAGCGCGCCGCGACGGGCGTCTTACGACTCGTAGTCGTCGTCGTCGTGATCGTCGAGATGCGCGATCTCGACCCCAGCGACCATCGCACGCAGTTCTTTGGACGGCTTGAAAACCGGGACGGGACGAGCCGATACCTCGACCGGCGAACCGGTGCGTGGATTGCGAGCCATGCGCGTCTTGCGTTGACGAATTTTAAACGTGCCGAAACCGCGGACTTCGATGTTCTTCTGTTCTTGCAACGCGTCTTTGATGGCATCGAGAAATGCATCGACTACGCGTGCACAGTCCTTCTTGGAGATCGTCGGTCCGGCCGTTTGCGCGATACGCGCCGTGACGTTCTCCACCAGATCGGCTTTCGTCATGGGCTCTACCAGAGGTTCGACGCGCGTCGACGAGCGAACTGACGCAGCGCTACGAAGGTGCTACCGAAGGTCCGAACGTATGACCTTAGTGCTTATCAGTCAAGCGGTTGGCCCACTTCAGGCGCGGCGGGTTCTGAGGGCCGACAGGAACTGATCGAACAGTGGGACCGCGTCATGCGGACCGGGAGCCGCCTCAGGGTGATACTGCACGGCGAAGATCGGGAGCGACCGGTGCTTCAGCCCCTCAACGGTGTGATCGTTGAGGTTGATGTGCGTCACGGCGAGGTCGGGCGCGCCATCGACTCCGGACTCTGAGCCTGCGACGGCGAACCCGTGATTCTGGGCCGTAATGAGGACCTTACCGGTCTCGAGGTCCTTGACCGGTTGATTTCCGCCCCGATGTCCAAACGGCATCTTTTCGGTTCGGCCGCCGAAGGTCAGCCCCAAGAGCTGGTGACCCAGGCAGATGCCAAACATTGGTACGCGCGCCGCCGCGATGGTCCGGATCGCTTCAGGCGCGTAGGTAACCGCAGCGGGGTCTCCCGGGCCGTTCGAGAGGAACACGCCGTCGGGATTCATGGCCAGAACCGCGTTTGCCGGCGTATCGGACGGCACGACGGTGACGCGGCATTCGTGCTGTTCGAACAGCCGGAGAATGTTGCGCTTGATGCCGTAGTCGTACGCCACGACGTGGTACGGCGCGGATTGCGGTCCCCACTCGTACGACTCGCGCGTGGAAACCACCGTCGCCAGGTCGAGCCCTTCCATTGCTGGGCACGCGTCGAGCGCCGCCAGCGCTTCCTTCGACGGCGATTCCCCCGGCGCGATCACGCCCTTCATGACGCCAACCGAGCGAAGATGCTTGGTCAACCGGCGGGTATCCACCTCGGTCAGGACCGGCACATTCGCGGCGGCGAGCCACTCGCGCAGCCCGCCCGTTGCCCGCCAGTTGGAGTAGGTCGGCGAAAGTTCTCGCATCACCACACCCGCGATCTGCGGGCGCGACGATTCAGGATCGTCGGTGTTGATGCCGTAGTTACCGATCTGCGGAGCGGTCATCACAACGATTTGTCCGTTGAAGGACGGATCGGTGAACGTCTCCTGGTATCCGGTCATGTTCGTGGTGAACACAACCTCTGCGACCGTTGCGGTCTGCGGGCCAACGAGTCGCCCGCGAAAAAGGGTTCCGTCCTCGAGGAGGAGGAACCCTTTCGGCGCCGAGATGTCCACGCGTTACGGCTTTGAAGGCGGTGTCGTGGTCGCCGGCGCAGTGGCCGGCGCGGCTGGCTGCGTCAGCGGCGATGCGGGCGCTGCTCCGTTGCCGGTAACCGGCGACGAGGACGCAGGGGCGGCCGGCGGCGCGGCAATCTTGTCGAGCACCGATTTCGGTGCTGCACTGCGCGACGACATGAGCTGCAGCACGAACGCGAGTCCGAGGAACACGCCACCGCACCACCAGCTGGCCTTCGTCAACAGATTGCCCGCCTGGCGCGTGCCAATGACCGAATCGGCCGACGAACTGGCGCCGCCGAAGTTGGCCGCGAGGCCGCCGCCTTTGCCCGACTGCAGCAGGATTGCCGCGCCGAGAATGATGGCGTCGAGGATCAGGAGGACGAGCAGAAAGCTGTACATGGCGCGAGAGAAAGACGAAACGGTTCTGGCCGGCGATTCATCGCGTAACCGACCTGATAGCCTTGTAAATTCTCGCCCCGTCGCAGGTTACGCAAGTCCTTCCCGTGCCATCGCTTGCGGCAAACCCAATGCCGCGCCTGTCAGCTGCGGACGATGCTGCTCCAACCGTCCGGGTCCAAGGCCGCACCGCCCACCAGAAGACCGTCGATATCCGGCGCCGAGAGCAGCGTATTGGCGTTCCCGCGGTTGACCGACCCGCCGTACAAGATTGGCACCGACTGCGCCGCCTTCGAACCCAATCGAGTTTCCAGCGCGCGACGAATGACGCTGTGCACGTCGCTCGCATCCTCCGGTGTCGCCGTCTTTCCGGTACCGATGGCCCAAACGGGTTCGTACGCCAGCATCATCGCGGCTACCTGCGCATCATCGAGCTCGGCGAGGCCTGCCGCCAACTGACGTTCCACGACCGACGCGGCGGTGCCCGATTCGCGTTCCGCCAGCGTCTCACCAACGCACAGCATCGGGATCAGTCGGGCCTGCGCGATCAGCGCGACCTTCTTGGTCATCATCGCATCGGACTCGCCGAACACGTGGCGTCGTTCCGAATGTCCGACCAACACCACGCGCGCACCAATATCGCGCGCCATCAGCACCGAGTTTTCGCCGGTGAACGCACCCTGCGCTTCTGTGTGCACGTTTTGTACGCCCACCCAGATATCCGGACGATCCTTCACACACTCGGCCACCGTCGACACCGTGAGCGCGGACGGAAAGATGACAATCGTCCGATCCTGCTGACGAGGCGTGAGGGCGAGAAATCGCTGCAGGAATGCCCGCGCGTCGGTGGGCGTGTGATTGAGCTTCCAGTTCGCGGCGAAAATCGGCTTGCGATGCATGGGAATACCGGATGTCGTGAAGAGAGTGTCGTCAGCGTTGATCGAGCGCCGTCACACCAGGCAGTTCCTTGCCCTCGAGAAACTCGAGCGACGCACCACCGCCCGTCGATACATGCGACATGCGTGTCTCGAGTCCCGACTCGGCGACGGCCGCAGCGGAATCGCCGCCGCCGATAATCGTGGTGGCGCCGAGATCGGTGGCGTCGGCCATAGCTTTGGCGACAAGCAACGTGCCAGCGTCGAAGGGCGGTTTTTCAAATACACCCATGGGGCCGTTCCAGAGCACGGTCCGCGCCGATTTGACCAGCGTCGCGTACGCGAGGATGCTCTCCGGTCCGATATCGAACATCGCTTCTGCACTGCCAATGTGATCGCGGGCGACGACGTGCGCGCCGTCGACATCATCCATGCTTGACGCGACCATCGCGTCGGTCGGCAGCACCAGCTTTGATCCCGCGCGTGCGAGCAGTTCAGTGGCCATGTCGAGGCGATCAGGCTCGACGAGCGACTTTCCGGTCTCAAGTCCCATGGCGCGGAAGAAGGTGCACGCCATCGCGCCGCCAATCAGCAGGTGATCGACTTTGGGTAAGAGTGCTTCCACCACGTCGATTTTGCCGGAGATCTTCGAGCCGCCGAGGATCGCAACAAATGGACGCGCCGGTGCCGCGAGTGCACCGCCGAGATACGCCAACTCCTTCTCCATCAACAAGCCTGCAACGGCCGGCTTGCAGTAGTTCGCGACGCCAGCCGTGCTGCTGTGCGCCCGGTGCGCCGCACCGAACGCGTCGTTGACATAGAGGTCGCCCAGTAACGCGAGTTCGCGCGAGAGCGCGTCGTCGTTCTTCTCTTCGCCGGGCAGGAAGCGCGTGTTTTCGAGCAGCAACGTTTCGCCGGGCTTGAGCGCATTGGTCGCCGCAACGACCGACGGGCCGACGGTGTCGGTCAGAAACTGGACCGGCGACGGCAGCAACTCGCGCAGTCGCGCGGCGACGGGTGCCAAGGAGTACTTCGCTTCGGGCGCGCCTTTCGGACGTCCGAAGTGCGCCAGCAATACCACGCGCGCGCCGGCGCCCAGTAATGCGTTGATCGTAGGCAACGCCGCAACAATGCGCGTGTCGTCTGCCACGCGGCCCGTGTCATCGAGCGGCACATTGAAGTCAACGCGAACGAGCGCACGGCGACCAGCCAATTCGGTCGACGCCAGATCGCGAATGGTTCGAGTAGTCATGGGATGGTAGACGCAAGCCCCGGCACTGATGCACCGGGGCTCGCAGAAAGTGAAGTCAGCGCAAACTCAAAGCCGCGCGCCCACAAAGCGCAGCAGGTCAACACAGCGTGAGGAATAGCCCCACTCGTTGTCGTACCAGCCAGATATTTTCACGAGCGTGCCGTTAATCACGATCGTGCTGAGCGCGTCGAGCGTGCACGAGTTCGGATTTCCAACGTAGTCGATGGAAACGAGTGGCACTTCGCTGTATCCGAGCACGCCGGCGAGCGTCGTGTCGGACGCCGCTTTGAACGCGGCGTTCACTTCGTCCTTCGTAACCGGGCGTTCCACCACGCAGGTCAGGTCGGTGAGTGAGACGTCAGGCGTTGGCACGCGCACCGCGATACCGTCGATTTTGCCCTTGACTTCCGGAATCACGAGCGACGTGGCCTTGGCGGCGCCCGTGGTCGTCGGAATCATGGACACCGCTGCAGCGCGCGCACGACGCAGGTCCTTGTGCGGGAGGTCGAGAATCGACTGATCGTTCGTGTAGCTGTGAATCGTGACCATCGAGCCGTGGACGAAGCCGAAGTTGTCACGAATAACCTTCACCATCGGCACAAGGCAATTGGTGGTGCACGACGCGTTCGAGATGATGTGATGCGACGACGGGTTGTATTTGTCGCTGTTCACACCCATGACGATCGTGATGTCTTCGTCCGTGGCGGGCGCTGAAATGATGACCTTCTTGGCGCCGGCTTCCATGTGCTTGACCGCATCGGCCTTGGCCGTAAAACGACCGGTCGACTCGAGCACGATGTCGACACCGAGATCCTTCCACGGCAGCTTGCCCGGTTCGCGTTCAGCAAGAATACGAATCTTGTCACCGTCGACCGTGATGCTGTCCGCTTCCGCACTGACTTGTCCGTCAAACTGGCCGTGGACCGAGTCGTACTTGAAGAGGTGCGCCAACGTCTTCGTGTCAGTGAGATCGTTGATCGCCACGAAATCGAGATCGGCGACGCCCTGCTGCTTGGCGGCGCGAAGCACCTGGCGGCCGATGCGGCCGAAGCCGTTGATGCCGACGCGAATAGCCATGTCCTTTCAGTCCTGGTCGAAGGCGGAATCGGAATCGGCGCGGTCGCCCGGATCCGGCGCTCGCCCGAATGTGAGATAGCTGACGATGCGGGCACCGCCCGCAATCAATGCCTCTGCGGCGGCATTCATCGAGGCACCGGTGGTGATGACGTCATCCACCAGTACAATATGCGCACCCCGCAACCTCTGGCGTCCGGTCACCGTGGTGGCGAACGCGTGTGAAACGTTGCCAGACCTCTCCGACGGTGTCAACCGCACTTGCGATTGTGTGTCGCGCGTGCGACACACCACGTCGTTCCAGCACGGCAGGTGCCACGCGTCAGCCACGTGTCGCGCCAGCTCGCCCGCCTGGTTGTAGCCGCGCTCGCGCTCTCGTGTCGTCGACAACGGCAGTGGCACGACCGCGCGCCGTTCCGCCAGTACATCCGAGGGCCACGGCAGCCGCGACATGCGTTGGGCCATGGGCCGCGCGACGGCCCGCCACCCGCTGTATTTCAACGCGTAGACCAACTCGGCGCCCGTGCCTGCGTCGACTCGGCAGACCGAGCGGGCGGCGCGCACGTACGGAGGCAATCGCTCGCACCAACGACAGGGCGGCAGCGTGTCGGGCGCACCCGTGTCAGCGCTCCCTCCTGGCAGCGGGCGCGACGGCGAGAGGCGCGGGTGACCGCATCGGCTGCAGAGCGGATGGGTGAGTGGCACCACGCGATTGAGGCACACGCCGCACACGATGTCTCCGTGGCGAGACTCATGCGGGGTACGACAAACCGCGCACGCTGAGGGGAAAAGCAACTGCAGCACGCCGTGCGCGAGCGGTGGCCACGAATACTTCGCCGGCTCGACGCGCGCCATCATGCGCCGCTGTGATCAGGCCATGCACGACCGACGGCGTGCCACATGGCGCTTCGTGGCACCGGTTCGCCGAACCAGCAGGCGAACGCCGCGGCCCCCTGCTCCAACAACATTCTCAGTCCGTCTTCGGCACGATGTCCAGCGGCACGACAGGCGCGCACCCACGGCGTCACCTCCGGTCGATACACGAGGTCGAACACCACGGCGTGCGCATCGAGCAACGTCGGCTCGACCGGCATGTCGTGATCGTTCATTCCGAGCGGTGTCGAATTGATGATCATTGACGCGCCGTCGACCGCCTGCTCAGCGCTCGCCGCAAGTCGGACATCGATTTCCAGGCGCTCTGCCAGCGCCTGCGCCCGCTCGCGCGAGCGCGCGTGCATCACGATGTCACGACAACCGAGATCAGCCAACGAGACGAGTACCGCGGCGGCTGAACCACCCGCACCCAACAGCGCACACGACCTGCCTGCGAACCCGGCCGGCAAGAGCGCATTCACGGTGGCCGTGACGCCGGCGACGTCGGTGTTGTGTCCGATGAGCTGATGAGTGTCGTGCCAAAAGGTGTTTACCGCGCCGACGCGCTTGGCCAGCGGCGTGCAATGGGCAAAGCGCGCCACTGCCTCCTTGTGCGGAATCGTCACGTTTCCCGCGGCGTTCTCGTGCGCCAACTCTTGCATGAGCCCGGCGAGCGCGTCAGGCGTCACATCGACGCGCTCATAGTCAAAGGACTTTCCGATTGCGCGCAGCGCCGCATTCTGAAATACCGGCGACATGGAGTGCGCGATGGGATGCCCGAGAATGTACAGGCTCTCAGGTGGCAAAGCGGCGCGCGGCATTGATGCGTCGTATCGCGTCAATCGCGCGCTGCGCGCTCGGCCGCAATCCGATCAAGCACGCCGGCAATTTCGCGCTCGAGTTCGACGAATGTCGTGCGATACGCATCGAGATCGCCGCCGAACGGATCCGCGATCGGACGGGCTGTCGCGATCCCATGCTTACCGCCAGCGGCGAAGCCCGTCAGCATCGCGCTGCGACCCGTTCCACCAAGCGCTTCCGCGCGATCGAGATGGTGCGGTCCCATCGTGAGAATGAGATCGCTCGCAGCCACGAGTTCGGGCGTCAGGTTTCGCGCGCGATGCTCCGAGAGATCCAGGCCGTTCTCCATCGCGACAAGCAGCGAGCCGTCGGACGCCGGCGCGTCGGTCCAGACACTCGTACCGGCGCTCGAGGCGGTGATATTCGCCAAGCCGCGCGTGCCTACCATCCGCCGCGCAATAGCCTCCGCCAGCGGACTGCGGCAGGTGTTACCCGTGCAAAGAAAAAGCAGACGCATGGTCGGTCGTGAGGAGGATCGAGAAGAGTGACGGAAGCTTCACAGATCGCCGACCAGATCGGCCACGCACTCGCGCAATGTGGCGGCGGATAACACTCCTGGCCGAATGACGCGCGGCCGACGACCGGTGCAATCGACGACGGTGGACGGTGACGATGGCGAAAGTCGACCGCCGTCGAGCACATGCAGCAGTCCGCGATGAATCGCATCGGGCCACTGCTGGACAATCTCCGTTGCCGTCATCGCCGGCGGTACCCCCGGTCGATTGGCGCTGGTGCTGGTAATGGGCTCACCGTACGCCGAAAGCAAGCGCTGCAATCCGGCGTGCGGCGTCCAGCGGACTGCGACTCCGCCCTCCGGACCGCGGAGCCGCGGCGGGACGCGACCGTCACCGCCTCTCAGCACGAGCGTCAACGGACCCGGCCAAAAGCGCGCCGACAGATGCGCCGCGTAGGTTGGCAAATGCAGATCGAGGCGGGCCACCTGCGCTGGATCGCCGATGAGCATGAGAAACGGCTTCGCCGGAGGTCTGCCCTTCAATCGCACCAGCGCTTCGACGGAATCGTGATCGACCGCCGTGCCGAAGCCATACACCGTTTCGGTGGGGTACGCGAGCACTTGCCCCGCCGTCAGATGTTCGATCGCGCCCCGCACAGCCGCGTCGATTTCCGCCGGCGACCAAAATGGCGTGGACAGCGATTGCGCACTCATCCCGGCAGCGCGCTCAGCGCGTCGGCGCGCGCGAAGTCTTCATCCGTCGTGATTTTGAGGGCGCGTTCACTCCCCTGCACCACGACGACTTCAAGCCCAAGTCGTTCGAGCAGCGCGGCGTCGTCGGTCGCGCCGACACCGTCACGCTTGGCTGCAATGTGCGCTTGCTCAAGCAACTCGCGCGGAAACGCCTGAGGTGTCTGCGCTCGCCATAACCGCGCTCGATCGACGGTTCGAACAATGCGTCCGTGCTCGTCGACCTCCTTCAGCGTGTCGACGACCGGCAGTGCGGCGATCGCCCCATGTCCTTTGCGCGCCTCGGCGATGACGCGATCGATTGTCTCGTCTGTCACGAGCGGACGCGCGGCATCGTGCACGATGGAGATTTTGACGGACTCGGGCAAATCTTCCAGTCCGTTGAGGACGCTGTCGTGGCGCTCTGTGCCGCCGGTGCAGACCAGCAGTCGGTCGACATCGCACTGAAACAACCACGGCGGTGGGTCCGCCGCATACGCTCGCGGAAGCACGACGACCACAATTGCCACGTCGCGGCGCGCCATGAACGCTTGCACGCTATGCAAGAGCGCGGGCTTACCGGCGACCCAACGAAACTGCTTGAGCTCCGTGCCACCCGTTCGTTTCCCTGAGCCACCAGCAACGATTACCACGCCGACATCGCGCGTCATGTCGCGCGTCATGTCGCGCGTCATGTCGCGCGTCATGTCGCGCGCGTCGGCTTCGTCGCTGCGTGATCGCGCGGGCGAGGGCAGCGGTATGTCGCGACGCGGGCGCTGAAGCGGGGTCTCATCATGACTCACGACGCACGCTCCGATTCGGTGATTCGCGGCGCACGCTTCTTCTCTTCTTCGGCCGTCGCTCCTACGGTTCGTTGCAGGACGTCGCGCAATGTCTTCACGCCAATCACCTGCATATCGGTCGGCACGCGTCGCGGCATCGACCGTTCCGAAAGATACGCGTGCGTCATGCCCAGCTTCGCGGCCTCGGCCAGTCGTCGTTCCGCCTGACTGACGGGGCGTACCTCCCCGCCGAGCCCCAACTCACCGAGAAACACCGCTCGCGCGGGGAGTGGCTTATCGACCACGCTCGAGGCCAACGCAGCGACGACGGCCAGATCAACGGCAGGTTCCTGCACCCGCATACCGCCAACGACGTTGCAAAACACGTCGAGTTGCGCGCAAGAGAATCCACCACGCTTGTCCAGCACGGCCAGGAGCAAAGCAAGCCGACGCGAATCGATGCCGTTGGCGACGCGCTGCGGCGTGCCGAATCCGGCGCGTGCAGCCAACGCCTGCACTTCAACAAGCACCGGACGCGTGCCTTCCATCAGCGCGCAGACGGCACTTCCGCTCGCGACGTCAGCGCGGTCGCCGACAAACAGCGCCGACGGATTCTCCACCGGCACGAGACCGTCGGGCATCATGCGGAACACGCCAATTTCGTCGACTGAACCGAAGCGATTCTTGGTGGCTCGCAACACGCGATGATCGAGCGTGCCGTCGCCTTCGAAGTACAAGACCGTATCGACGATGTGTTCGAGCGTCTTCGGCCCGGCAATTCCACCTCCCTTCGTCACGTGACCGATGACGAACACGGTGGTGCCGGACTCCTTCGCAAAACGCATCAGCCGCGCCGCGCACTCGCGCACCTGCCCCACGTTACCGGGCGCGCCTTCCAACAACTCCGTATGCACGGTCTGAATGGAATCGACGACCAAGGCGTCGAAGCGGCGCCCATCGTCGCGACCTTGTGCGGCCGTGGCGAGAATCGTTTCGAGCGACGTCTCAGTGAGCAGCGCCACGTCGGTCGCTTGTTCCTTCAGGCGGTCGGCCCGCAGCTTGACCTGCAAGGCTGATTCTTCGCCCGATACGTAGAGCGTGGCGTGTCCCGCATTTTCGAGTCTCGCGGTGACTTGCAACAGGAGGGTGCTCTTGCCGATTCCCGGCTCGCCGCCAACGAGCACCATGCTGCCCGGCACGATGCCGCCGCCGAGCACGAAGTCGAACTCGTTGAGTGCGGTGCGCCAGCGATGCGTTTCAGTGCCCGTGACCATGCGGAGCTGCACCGGCGTTGCGGCGACGCCTCCCGCTGCGCGTGCCGCCGTTCGCTTGCTCGTGTTGACGCTAGCGACAATCTCCTCACCCAGCGTGTTCCACGCGCCACAGCTTTCGCAGCGTCCGGCCCACTTGGGAAATTCGGCGCCGCAGTCGGTGCATCGATAAACGGTGCGCGCCTTGGCCATCAGAACGGGGCGTAGTCGTCGGGGTTGGTCACGAGCTTGGGCCCGCTGCTGTAATCCGACGGCGGCTGGCGGTTTGAGAAGTTGTCGAAGCGCGTGTATTGCTTGTGGAAGAATAGACGAGCGCTGCCGATCGGACCGTTGCGCTGTTTGCCGATGATGATTTCTGCCTTGCCTTCGAGCGCCGGATCCTTCAGGCGGCCGTTCTCGTCGCGTTCCGCATACACTTCCTGCCGGAAGATGAACATGATGACGTCGGCGTCTTGTTCGATGGCGCCCGATTCGCGAAGATCCGACAATTGCGGGCGACCCTTGTCGTCGCCGGTGCGTTGTTCCGGTGCACGCGAAAGCTGCGACAGCGCGATGACCGGCACGCTCAGTTCTTTCGCCAAGGCTTTGAGTCCACGCGAAATCTGCGAGACTTCCTGCTGACGATTTTCCGAGTTGGCCGGACCTGTCATGAGCTGGAGATAGTCGACCATGATGAGGCCGATGTCGTGCTCCGCCTTGAGCCGTCGTGCTTTCGCGCGCATCTCGAGCAGTCCAATGCCCGGCGTATCGTCGATAAAGATTGGCGCATGGCTCAAGATACCGGCGGCCTGCGCCAATCGGGGCATCGATTCATCGAGCGCCCTACCACCTTTACGCAGCGCCTGCGCGTCGATGAGGGCTTCGCTGGCGAGCATACGCTGAACGAGCGATTCCTTACTCATTTCGAGCGAAAAGAACGCGACACCGGTTTTCGCAGTAATGGCGGCGTGCTGCGCAATGTTCAGCGTGAACGCCGTCTTACCCATCGACGGACGCGCGGCCACAATCACCAGATCGGCGGGCTGAAAGCCCGACGTCATGTGATCGAGCTCGTGGAATCCCGATGGTACACCCGTGATGGCCTGATCGCGCTGCGCCAGCAGCTCGAGCTTTTCCATCGCCGGCCAGAGCAATTCCTTGATGCGCGCGAAGCCGGTGCGCTCCTTCGATTGACCAAGCTGAAAGATGCGCGATTCCGCGTTGTCGAGCAGTTCAGTTGCTGTGGTCCGCCCTTCAAACGCTTCGCTAACGATCTCTGTGGAGACTTCAATCAGTCGGCGCATCAGCGCCTTCTCTTTGACGATGCGGGCGTGATACTCGACATTGGCAACCGTCGGCACCGCATCGAGGAGAAACGCGAGGTACTCACGTCCGCCGGCTTGATCGAGCTCTCCGCGTCGATCGAGTTCGTCGGCCAGCGTGAGCGGATCAACAACGCCGCCGCGTTCGGTGAGCGCGAACATCGCACGAAATAATCGGCGGTGCCCTTCGCGAAAGAACATCGATTCGTCGACGTGCTCGGCGGCGCGCATAACGGCATCGGGATCGAGCAGCATCGCACCGAGTACGGCCTGCTCCGCCTCCTCCGACCATGGGGCACGTCGCTCCTTGTACGGATCGCGCGGTGCCGGCGGGTTGACGCCGTTCATCGGAACGAGACTGGTCATGCGCGCTCCGGTTGTGCGACGCGCGATGCATCGAGGATACGACGGGCGAGTTTCACGTCTTCCCAGGTCGGTCGCTTCCACGATTCGTTGCGGAGCAGCGCCGCGGGATGATACGTCACGATCACGGGAATTCCGCGATAACTGTGAATCTGTCCGCGCAACTTGCTCAGCGACGCTGTGGTTTCAAACAGAGTTTGCGCGGCGAAACGGCCAAGAGCGAGAATGACGCGCGGCCGGACAATCGCAAGCTGACGGTGCAGAAACGGCTGACAGGCCGTCACCTCATCGGGCAAGGGATCGCGATTCGCCGGTGGACGGTGCTTCAGCACGTTGCAGATGAACACGTCTTCGCGCGCAAGTTGGATCGCGCCGAGAATTTTGGTGAGCAACTGCCCCGCCTCGCCGACGAACGGAATTCCCTGCTCATCTTCACTCGCCCCCGGCGCCTCGCCGACGCACACAAACTCCGCCGCGACGTTGCCAATTCCGGGTACGGCGTTTTTCGCGCCGGCCTGTAGCGAACACTGTGTGCACGCGCGGATGTGCGCGGCCACCTCCTCGAGCGTCTGCGAGTTGGCAATTGCCTGCTGAAGTGGGTTCGACGCCAACGCGGCGGCCGACGACGTCGCGGACGCAAGCGTCGACACGCCGGCTGGCAATCCCAGCGCCTTGAGCCATTCGGGGAGTACTGCGGGAATAGACGTCGGCGCAGAGGCACCGGACGCGGCAGACATCGCGGGGTTGGTATCCCGCAATGCATCGCGCCAATTCACGTTTGAGTGCGCGTCGAATCGCACGTCGGGTGGCGCGGGTGGAGCTGCGCCGATCGACGCCCCACCTACTGCCGTGTCGGCAACGGGGGCCGATTCAGTAGTGCCACGGTCGGTCGCGTCTTTCGCCGCGTCGTCAGCGACATGATCTGAGGTCCGCGCGGATGGCGGTACCATCGCCGAAACAGGGGCCCGAGCGGTGCGTCCGGGACGCGCGACCTGTCGGGCGCCGAGCAGCGCCATCACGTCGTCCACCGGCATCCCGTCGAGCACGAGCTCAGACTCGCCGACTTCCCGGCGTTGTTCGAGATAGATCCGAAGGCGCTCTTTGGCGTCCATCTACCGGGCGGCGACGAAAGAAGACGGGTGCGACGCCAGAACGGCGGCGTTGACGGTGGGAGAGAAAACTCGCCGCGCCTCAACCGGGGTCGGGGCGCGGCGGTGGTCCTGCGAAGGGGAGCCGCTTAGGCCGAACGGCGCCGCGGCATCACCTTGTACTCAATTTCCCCAGAGGCCAACTCCTCCAGCGCGCGCGTGGTCAGCTTCTTCTCATGCAGCGAGCGGTCGCGCGGAAACTCGTTGAGCACACGCGCAAACTTCGCCGCAATGAGGACGCTCAAGTACTTGTTGGCCGAATGCTTGGCCACTTCCGTCGGAGTAAAAACCTGCATGCGTCACTCGCCTTTGGTGAAGTCGTTGATTTCCTGCTCAAGCTGCGCGATGAGCCCTTCAACCTGCGCCTCGACAGCTTGCACGCGATCATGACGCAATCCTTCTGCGTCGATGATTGCACTGACCTGATCCACGGCACGCTCCAAATCGTCGTTGACGACGACATAGTGGTACCGGCCAATCTCACCCAGCTCGGTGCGCGCGTTTCGAAGCCGCACCAAGAGCCGTTCCCTGCTCTCGCTCTTCCGACCGGTCAGGCGCGTTTTCAGCACCTCACCCGACGGCGGCAAGACGAAAATCAGCACTGTCTCCGGGAACGCGGCGTGAAACTGTCGCGCTCCCTGCACGTCGATGTCCATCAACACATGCCGACCGGTTGCCAGCACACGGAGCACTTCAGAACGAAGCGTTCCGTAGTAGTTCCCGTGCACTTCGGCCCACTCGGCAAACTCGCCGGCATCCCGCGCCGCCAAGAACGCCTCGTGACTTAAAAACCGGTAGTCGCGGCCATCAACTTCCCCTTCTCTCGGCGGCCGCGTAGTACAACTCACAGAATAACCCACATCGGACCGTCGCTCCAGCACTCGACGGGCGATTGTGGTTTTTCCGCCGCCGGATGGGGCGGACAGAATGACCGGAAATGGGCTCACTCCAGGTTCTCCACCTGCTCCCGAATGCGCTCAAGCTCTTCTTTGACGCTGACCACTTCGTGGAGAATGGTGGCGTCGGCGCCCTTCGACCCCGTGGTATTGGCCTCGCGCAGCATTTCCTGAAGGAGAAATCCAAGTCGCTTGCCAACCGGTTCGCCGCCGGGGTCGGCCAGCGTGGCGCGGAACGCCGTGATGTGTGACCTGAAGCGATCGAGTTCCTCGGCCACGTCGAGCCGATCGGCCAAAATCGCGATTTCCTGCGCTACGCGAGATTCGTCGATCGCCATGCCGTCGGCCAGCTCGCGAACTGCGTTTCGCAGGCGATCGCGTTGCGCAATGACCCGCTCGGGCGCTCGTACGGCAATTCGATCGAGCGACTTCGACACCAGTTCGAGACGCTGCAAGAGTACGACAACGAGGCGCGACCCCTCGTCGGCGCGCGCACGACCGAGTGCGTCGAGCGCACGCTCCACGATCGCGACCAGTTCAGGCGCCGTCCCGCTCTCGTCGTCCTCTCGCGGCGTCGTAATCACATCGGGCATGCGCAATACGGTCGCCACGTCGATCGGACCTTCGAGTTCGAAGCGCTCCTTGAGCGAGCGCAGTTGCGCCACCACCTGTGCCACTCGCGCGTCATCGATGACCGCGCCTTGCTGCGCCTCCCGCACCGAGCGGGCTGAGAGGCTCACGTGGCCGCGGCTGACGCGCAGCCGCATCGCCTCGCGTACATCGCTTTCCCACCGCGAGTACGCACTCGGCAACTTGATACTGGGCGAGAAGAAACGGTGGTTGACCGTGCGCACTTCCACGCTCACGCGTGCCGCGCCTACCGTACCCTCTGCCTCCCCGAAGCCCGTCATCGATCGAATCATGCCGGCGGCAATTGAATGCGGCGGGCGCGATCCGTCAATCGACGTGGCGCGTTCGCTCAATTCCAAAACTCCCAGCGCACGCCGTACATCTGCACGGCCGGTGGCATCGTGAGGCCAGGAATTTGCTCGTAGGCCTGGCCCGTGAGATTGCGATACTGATAAAACAGCGTCGCGCTCTGAATGCGGATCTCGAGCAGTCCCGTTACGACCTGCGACATCTCGGCGACACGCTGCTCAGTCGCGCTCGTGGCGGGCCACAGGAACGGCACCGGATCTCGCGACTCGTGAATAACGCGCAGGTTGAAGCCGAACTCGCCCTTCGGGAAGCGACTGAGCCAGTTGGTGGTCACCGAGAGTTCCGATCGCACGTCGAGTCGTGGCCGATAGAACTGCGCCGCATCCCAGTGAATGGCCTGCACGTCGAGTTGCACCGCTTTGAAGAGCCGTCCATGCGCTGAGCCGAGCACACCCGTCGAGGCCGTGGCATTCGTCATCGCGATGGGTGCGCCAAAGAGTACAGGAGCGTCGACAGTCGTGATCCCTTCTCGGACCACGCCGCCGCCGAGCCACAGGCCCTTTACCCGCAACAGCGCCTCGGCCCTCGAGACGCTCGCCGACGCGCGCTGCGTGGTGGTGTCGAAGTCGCGACGACCTTGGGACGCGACGAGCGTGAGCCAAGAGAAGGGTCGTGCAATGGCCGAGACGTCGAACTGCGTGAGCGAATCGAGCGCGCGATGTTCAGCGAAAGCGCTAATGCGATAGCGAGTGCCGCCCGCACTGAATCGCAACGCCGGCGCATGATACGACGTGCCGTTAATCGGACGAATGCGATCGGTGGCCGAGAGCTGCCACAAGCCAGTGCGATATCCGACCGCGACGAGTTGCTGCGTGCGAGCACCGATGGTATCGAGCGAGACCTTCTTGGTCGAATCGGTGGTGGCCGTATCGGTTGACGACGCAATGCCCTGCAGATTCGTGCGCAACACGCCCACCAGCGCCTGCCCCCATAGTCCCCGCGCCGAGTCACCGTAGGCCAAGCGAACGTATCCTTCGCGTCGCCCACCTTTGTACTTCGGCAAACTGGTGAATCCTTCGCGAGCGGTGTGCGGATCGCGGTCACGGGCAATGCCCGTGGCTTCGGCGTCGACCGTAAACAATCCGCGCGACCATCCGATCCGCGTTTCGATCAGCTGCTGTGTACCGTCGCCGCTGCCCGTGGCAAGATCGCTGGTGGTAAACGCCGAGACACGACCCGTCTGCGTGGCCGCTTGTTGACCGACAAATTGAAACGATAGACCATTAGCGAAGCGCCGCGCGAAGTATCCGCGAAATCCATTTGTGTTGAGATCGCCGGTGAAAATATCGACGCGCGTGTACGCCGTCGTGCGCCGCACGCTCCAGCCGCGCAACCACACGCGCACCTCCGTCGCCGTGCGTTCGATGACAATCTCGTCCAACGTGATAAGCGGAATGTCGACGAGATCGAGCATCCCACCGTTGCGCGACTCGACGGCGTCGCGCTCGATTCCGTCGAAGAAGACACGCACGCGACGAAAGCCGCCGTTGAAGGCGACACTGTGGACACCGGCCAACCATCCCGAACGGTAGGAGGTAACACCGGGCACCCGATCGAGCAAATCGGCGAGATTGACGGCGCCCGTCGACAGAATCTGTTGGCGCGAAAAACGCAGCCGATCAAACGGCTCGACATCGCCCGGCGTCTCAAAGTGGGCGAGCGGCGCCTTGATGGTGTCGGCAAGTTTCGCCTGATAGATACTGTCCACGCGAAATTGTGCGCGCGCGTTGCGCACACTGTCGTCCACCGCTCGTTGTACGGAATCCGCCTTCGCGAGCGCCGAATCGGCTTTCGTTTTGGGCTTGGGAATCGTATCACGCGCGGTGGCGCGTGCTGAATCGGCCGCTGTCCGTTTGACGGGTGTGGCTTGCGCGTGCAGTGACGAGACGCCCAAGAGCATCAGCGAGACTGCACGCGCGACCGCAGACCGCATCACGTCTCAGCGCGCGCGAGCTCGTACGAACTCGACAAACGTGCCAACGGGTGTACCGGTCGGACCCTTGGGAATCCAGCCGAGATCGGATTGTGAGTACGCGGTACCCGCAACATCGAGATGTACCCAGGGATAGCCATCAACGAACTCCTTCAGGAACAGCGCGGCCGTGATTGAGCCGGCAGCGCGTCCGCCGGTCTGTCGCACATCGGCCACGTCGGACTTGATCTGCTCCTTGTAATCGTCCCACAAGGGCATTGGCCATCCCGGTTCGCCGGCGCGCTCGCCTGCAGCCAATACCTCATCGACGACATCTCGTTCCGCACCGAAGACACCGACCGCCGTGTTCCCCAGGCCAATCACGATGGCCCCTGTGAGTGTTGCGGCGTCGATCACCACGGCGGGGTTGTAACGCTTGGCAAAGACGAGGCAGTCAGCGAGCACCAGGCGGCCTTCTGCATCGGTGTTGATGATCTCGATGGTCTTCCCGTTGGACGCCCGGACAACGTCGCCGGGCTTGAATGCCGTGCCTGACGGCATGTTCGTCGTCGAACCGATGATGCCCACCACGTTGATGGGGAGCTTCATGCGGCCGATGGTTTCCATCGCGCCCATGACACCACCGGCGCCAGACATATCAAACTTCATCCACTCCATCTCCGCTGCGGGCTTGATGGAGATACCGCCGGTGTCGAAACACAGTCCTTTGCCCACGAGTACGACCGGCTTCTCGTCGGCGGCACCACCGCGATACTCCAACGCGACTAATCGCGGTTCTTGTGGCGTTCCCTGCGCGACACTCAGAAAGGAACCCATCCCCTCGCGTTCCATGTCGTCGCGACCGAGCACCGTGATTCGCATGCCGTGACGCTCGGCGATTTCGCGTCCGACTTCGACAAACGTGTCGGGCACACAGAAGTTGCCGGGCATCTGGCCGAGCCGCTTCGCGATGGCCTGTCCCTCGCCCAATGCCACGCCCGCAGAAAATGCCGCACGCGTCGGCGCTGTGTCATCGGCCAGCACAGTGACGTTGGCCAGCGGAAGACGACGCTCCGCTTCTGGTGCGGGAGTGCGCAGATCACTGTATTCCCACGCGCCCGCGTAGGCGCCGATCGTCAATCCTTCGATGGCCTCGTCCGTGGCTCCGGGCAGATACAAGTGGAGCGCGCCGGTCCCGAGCTTCACGGCTTGGCGCGTGGCGATGGCCGCGGCACGTCGTGCGCCCGTGCGGCTCAACGGCGCGCTGCCGCGTCCCACCAGCAACACGCGCTGCACCCCCGAATCGCCGCCAACGAGCAACAGCGTTTCGTCGCGGCCGCCCCTGAAATCGCGGCGCGCCAAAGTTCGCGCCAAGGCGCCACCGAGCGCTGCATCGATGGGCGTCAATGCATCACTCATCGAGGGAGATGACGGCAGCACGATCGCCAACATCGGTGTGTCCACCGACGCGGGCGCGAGGTGAACGAGATGCAGCGTGAGCGGCATAGTGACGAGAACCTGTTTGAGTGCCAGTTGCGGGGCGCAGGAGTGACCTGTCCCAGCGGAACGCTGAAGCTAGGTGGCCAGCGTCGGCGAGGGCAAGCGTCGTTATAATGCGACGAATATGACTGGCACCTCCTCGGCGATACCGACGCCCTCCGTGGGACACTCAGCCGCTGGTTCTCCCAACCTCGATACTCCGGCCGCGCGCGCGCAGCAAGCCGCCGCGTTTGTGCGTCGATATCGATGGCTCATCCTCGCCGGGCTGATTACCGCCGCGATCATGGAGGTGCTTGACACCACCATCGTCAATGTCGCGTTGCCGCAAATGGCGGGCAATCTGAGCGCCACGCAGGAGGAAATCGGCTGGGTATCCACCGGATACATCCTCGCCAACGTGATCTTTCTGCCGATGACCGCCTTCTTCGCCGCGCGATTCGGCCGACGGCGATACCTCACGGCGTCCATCGTCATCTTCATCGTCGCGTCCTTCTTCTGTGGCACCTCGCACTCCCTGGTGGAGCTTGTTTTCTGGCGTGTTTTGCAGGGGGCCGGTGGAGCGGCACTGTTGTCGACGGCACAAGCCACGTTGCGACAGATTTTTCCTCAAGAAGAGCAAGGGCTCGTGCAGGCCGTCTTCATGCTTGGCGTCATTGTCGCGCCGACGCTGGGACCGACGTTAGGCGGATGGATCACCGACAACTACACGTGGAACTGGTGCTTCTTCATCAACGTGCCAATCGGCATCGCCTCCGCGTTTCTTGTCTCCTCGTTCCTGCGCGATCCGCCGGATCAGCAGGCGCACACCGGCGCGGTCGATTGGCTTGGCATTGGCCTGCTGACGGCGGGAGTTGGCAGTCTCCAGTATGTGCTTGAAGAAGGCAACGCGAAGGACTGGTTCGACAGCACGATTATTCTGCGGCTTTCCATCGTCGCGGCGGTGGCGCTCAGTGCGATGATCTGGTGGGAGTTGCATCCGCGAAACACGCATCCGGTGGTCAATTTTCGTGTGCTGCAGAATCGGACTCTCGCCGCGTCGCTTTTTCTCTTCATTGCGCTCGGCTTCGGTCTCTATGGTGGCGTCTTTCTCTTTCCGCTCTTCGCGCAAGGGATTCTGCACTTCACGCCGACCGAGACCGGCCTGGTCATGTTGCCAGGAGGACTCGCTACAGGTTTTAGCGCGCTGGTGTGCGGCGCGTTGCTCAATGGCAAGTCGCCGAAGGCCGATCCGCGCGTGCTGATCGCGATCGGCGTGTGCCTGTTTGCGATCTCGATGTACAAGATGGGCCACCTTACATCGGTCGCCGGCGCGGATGACGTGCGCACCGCCCTGCTCATTCGTGGCTTTGGGTTGGGACTCCTGTTTGTGCCTATCAACGCCGTGGCCTATGCGAGCATCAAACCGACGGAAGCGCAGCAGGCCGCAGGACTCATCAATCTTTCGCGCCAGTTAGGCGGCGCGTTCGGAATCGCGGTGTTGGCCAATCAGGTATCCAAGCTGACGGCGGTATACCGGGTCGATCTGGCGTCGGACATCAGCGTTGGCTCGGTGCTGACTGATGAGCGCTTGCAGATGCTCACCCGAGGATTTCTGGCGCGCGGGATGGACGTCGAGCACGCGCGGCAATCCGCGCTGGCGGTGTTGAACGGACAAATTCAACAACAAGCGTCGATGCTCAGCTTCAACGACGCGTGGATGTTCGTGCTGACGATTTTCATCATCGTGTCGCCGAGCATTCTGCTCCTCCGTCGTCCGGCCCGTCGCCTGCCACCTCCGGCCGATGCGCACTAGGTCAAGCGTGCAATGACAAACGCCTCCGATCGCAGCGATCGGAGGCGTTTGTGTTCGAGACGGATAGCTGGGGCGGGTGGAGTCGAACCACCAACCACTCGATTAACAGTCGAGCGCTCTGCCATTGAGCTACACCCCATCGGGTACGCGTGGAGGAGACGCTTCACGCGACGCAACGTAATACGCAGATCGCCGGTAATCGTTGTCGTTGCCCGACACGAAGCCGCACTGCAATGCCCAGACCGAGGGTCGAACTCGGATGACCGTGAGGTCGCGGGATTTTGAGTCCCGTGCGTCTGCCAGTTCCGCCATCTGGGCAAGCCAACTCCCAAGTGTAAACAGCGCCCGCACGGAATTCCACCGGTGCGGACGCTGTTTTGTGTTTGAACTCAACTGCGCGGCGCGATGAGCAGGTGCCTACACAGCGCCCGGTGGCCGTTTCAAAAGCCGACGCGCGCCGGGGCGCGCAAGTGGCGGTCCGGCGGCGGAATCGCCGTCCATCCGACGACGCTGCAGGTCTTGCATGCTCCGCCGCAGTTCGTCCTGCAGGCCGAGGTATCGCGCGCGCTGGGTGGCGGAGAGGAACTTGGACAGCTCCCGCTGTTCCTGATCCATCAGATCGAGTCGACGACGCTCAAGCCTCGGTAGTCGATCCAACAGTTCAGCCACTCTCGCCTCGTTGGCTCGATCGCCAGCCAAAAGTTCCTGACGCATTGCGAAGCGAGTGGTCATCTCGTCGTTTCGAAGTTCGCGTCGTGCGTCTTCGATACGCGACGCCGTTTCCTGCAGTCGAGAGAACTGATCGTCGGTCAGTGCGAGGCGCTTGCGAACAACCTGATTGATCCGCTCCTGCAGGCGACGCTCGAGCTGAATTCGCGCCGGTCCATTCGGCGGCGGCCCACCCTGTCGAACGCCCATAGCCTGACCGCCGCCCGGCGGCGGTCCACCTGGCGGTCCAGCAGGCGGACCGCCGGGCGGTCCACCCTGTGCCGACGCACTCGACAGCCCGACCGCCGCGCACAGCGGCAGCAACGCCATCCGTATCACGCGGCGAATGGTCGACCCAGAACGGATCTCGCTCCGCTCCACGTTGGGCGTTGCGTAGGACATGGCGTATGACGATGCGCTGGTCATTCCTGCGGCGTCTCGCTGCCCTTCACGGGAAGAATAGGAGTGGTAGTCGTGGTCTCGGTCGATGTCGCGCCGTCCCATTTTTCGAGGCGATCGAGCACCGACTGCAGTTCGTCATCCGTGTAGTCGGACAATCCGCCAAACGAGACGGCAACATGCGCATTGTTGGTGGCCGAAGCGGCGGCAACCTGCGTGTCGGCGTTCGTCGTGGGCGCCTTCGCGTCACGCGCGCCAGACGCTGGACTCGCGACCGACGGCACATCGGTCAACTGCGTCGAGTCGCCTCGACCCGCGGTCACGTTTGCGATTCCACCCTGCCGCACGATCAGCAGCGACCACCCGCCAACGATCATCACGCCGATGGTTGCGGCCGCGCGCCAAACGCCTCGGGCCGCCCACCGATTGGTCTTCGACGGCTTGCGCGCGGAGCCGTCAACGCCATGGTGCCTCGACGCCGCGACGGAGGATTTCTCGAGCGTCAGCACGGGGGGAGCCGCCTGACCGGGCTTCGGGAGCGCCGACACAATTCGTGCGACATCGAGTGCCGGCGCGATCGGACGAACGGCACGAGCCGTGCGCAGCAGGCTAAGCTCCGCCGCGCAATCGGCGCACGCTTCGAGGTGCGCACGAACGCGATCGGACTCTCCAGCGGAGAGCGTACCCGACACGAAGTCGGGTAACAGATCGCGAATGTCGATGCGTTCACAGTTGTTCATCGAGATACTCCTTAACCGCTCGCACAGCGTTGTGGTAATGCACCCGCGCCGCTCCCTCGGTCGTGCCGAGGATTTCGGCAATATCCTTGTAACTGCGCCCCTCTTGCACACGCAGCGAAAAGACATCTCGCTGCATGCGGGTGAGCCGGGCGATTGCGCGTGCCATCCGCCGCGACGTTTCGTCAGCCACCAGTGAATCGAGCGCGTCGTAGTCGCTCGACGCGTGCTCGTCACCGACTTCAACTTCACTGCCTCGTCTCGCTGCCGCGCGCCGTCGATCGATCACGAGCCGTCGCTCAATCGTGAAGAGCCACGTACGCAACGAACTATCTGCGCGAAAGCTCTCCAATGCACCGAATGCGCGCACGAACGTGTCCTGCACCAACTCTTCGGCCTCGTCGGCCATTCCCAACCGCACCGCAAAACGTGCTAAGGCAGGGCCGTGGCGCTCCACGATCTGCGTGGCTGCCCGCTCGTCCCCCGCCCTCCAACGTTCGAGTAGCGCCAGATCGAGCGCCCCGTCGTTCTCGTGTTCGGCCTCGATCATACGTGTCGTTCAGATAGACGCATCCCGATAGCCGACGTTAAGGCCCGGGCCGCTGGAGCGCTCTTCTTCCACCGGTCCCGGAACCGGGGCTTCCGTCGCCCCGGGCGCGCCGATTGAATTCTGCGCACCCTACTTTTTCCCGAGATCGTCGTGCTTCGCATACCCGAGATCATCGCCCATCGCGGCGCCCCGCGCGAGGCCCTCGAGAATACACTAACCGCTTTTGCCATCGCGCTCGCGCAGGGCGCGGACGGCATTGAGCTGGACGTGCATGCCACGGCCGATGGCGTTGTGGTGGTGCACCACGATCCCGTCGTCGCGATGCACGGATCCGTCACGGAGATCGTGTCGCTCTCCGCCGCCGACGCGCTCCGATTGCCGCTCAAGGGGGATGAGCGCATGCCCACCCTCGACGCGGTTCTCGATCTGGTGGGAAGCGCGGTAGTGGTCTACATCGAGGTCAAGGCTCGCGGCATCGAACGCCCACTGATCGACTGCCTCGCGCGGCATCCAGGGGCCCGCGTGGCCGTCCACGCCTTTGACCATCGCATACCAGTGGCAGTGCGGGCGCAACGGCCGGCGACGTCGATCGGACTTCTGAGTGCGAGCTACCCATTGTCGCTCTCGTCGTTCGTCGGACAGGGTCGCCCCGATGCCCTCTGGCAGCAGGCGGCTCTGATTGATGAGCAGCTCGT
Source organism: uncultured Gemmatimonadaceae bacterium (assembly GCA_966096095.1). Classification (GTDB taxonomy): domain Bacteria; phylum Gemmatimonadota; class Gemmatimonadetes; order Gemmatimonadales; family Gemmatimonadaceae; genus Gemmatimonas. The sequence goes on from CBHTUR010000002.1 coordinate 109,881, forward strand.
TCGCGACGCGCATCAACTTGGCGCGCGCGTCATCGCGTGGACCGAAAACGACGCCGTCCACGCCCGATCGCTGATCGACCTGGGCGTGGACGGATTGTGCACTGATACTCCCGGTGCCCTGCGAAAGGCGCTCAGCGCCTCGGTGCGAGCCTAACCGGCGAGATTCAAGGGAACATCACGTTGTGGGCGGCGTGTCGCTGGAGGGTGGCGCCGGATCGCTTGCAGGAGCCGATGTCGCGCCGGCGGCGCCGGTGCTGCCCGCCTTGGCGCGCGCATCTGCCAACTCCGTTTCCAGCTTGCGGGCCTCGGCTTCACGAGCGCGCAGCGCGCCGGCAAGGCGACTGCGCGCGTCCGCATCGAGTTCGGCATTGTTCTCCCACGCCCGAAACACCGCGTAGCCGAGCGATTCGGCGGCCTTATCGGCCTGCTCACGCGCCCGATACGCATCGATTCGCAGCTTTCCTTCGTCGAAGACGTCCTGGGCCGCTTTGCCGGCTTTGTCCAAGCCCTGTTTGATTTTGTCGAAGAGCGCCATGACAGCAGTCCTGTGTGATGGGTGACGAACTGATAGCATGCCGTACGTGGAGAACGGTCGCGAGTTCCGCCCAGTTGTTGGGATGCGCAATAACAAGAAAGGCCCCCGCCGCGTGGCGAGGGCCTTTGACTTTCGGAGCGTCGATTACGCGACGACCGTTTCTTCGACTTCGATGTACTCGACGGGAAGCACGGAGACCTTGTAGGCCTTCTTGCTCTTGTGCTGGAACTGCACGACGCCGTCGACCATCGAGTAGATGGTGTAGTCGGTGCCCATGCCCACATTCTTGCCGGGATGCCACTTGGTGCCACACTGGCGAAGAATGATGTTGCCGGCCGTCACGAACTCACCGCCGTACTTCTTAATACCGCGGTACTTCGGATTGGAATCGCGGCCGTTGCGTGAGGAGCCGACGCCTTTCTTATGTGCCATGACTAACTCCTTGAGAGGGGCGCGCCCAAAACGTGGCGCGCCGCCGTCGCTCAGCCGAGGGTGATGTTCTTGATACGGACTTCGGTGAACTTCTGCCGATGTCCCTGCTTGCGCGCGTAGTTTTTGCGGCGCTTGAACTTGAAGACGATGATCTTGTCATCGAGGCCCTGCTTGACGATCTCGCCCGTGACCTTGGCACCCGCGAGCGTGGGTACTCCCGTGCGGACGGTCGTGCCGTCGGAGCCCAAGAGCACGTCGTTGAATTCAACGGCCGTGCCGGCATCACCCAGCAGCGAGGGAATACGAAGCGTTTTGCCCGGCTCGGCGCGGAACTGCTTGCCGCCGGTGCGGATAATGGCGTAGCTCATGGATCGGTCGTGTGTAAGGCGGTTGAAACGTAGCCTAGAAGCTTATTCTGCTTGGGGTTAGGAGTCAAGACGGTCTGGTCAGGCCAGCGCATACTGCTGGGTGACGTCCCGCTGGGCCCCGCGCATGACCAGCTTGATCTCGTCGGGCTTGAGGAGGGGGTCGTCCCGAAGCTCGAGAGGGAATCCGGCGAGCTTCTCCAGTCGCTTGACGAAATCGTGCTCCTGTTCCAGCACGTGCAGCGCGACCTCGGGGTGAAGCCGGAGCGTCACGGGCTCCCGGCGTCCCTCGGCGGCCATTCGACGTACCGCCCGCTCAGTCCGCCGGACAATCGTTTCGGGGGTGAAGACGCGGCCGGTACCCGTGCAGGTGGGACACGCCTCGGTCATGCTCTGATAGTGGCTCTGCCGGACGCGCTGCCGGGTCATTTCGATGAGCCCGAGGTCGCTGACGGCGAAGGCGCGTGTTCGCGCCCGATCGCGACCCAGATGCGTGCGGAGCTCGTTCAACACGCGATCGCGGTTGGACTGCGTCTCCATGTCGATGAAGTCGCAGACGATGATGCCGCCGACGTCACGCAGACGCAGCTGTCGCGCGATTTCGCGCGCCGCCTCGGTATTGGTCTTGAGAATCGTCTTCTCGGGGTCGCGCTTCCCTGTGTAGCGACCCGAGTTGACGTCGATCGATACCAGTGCTTCGGTGGGCTCGATGATGAGATAACCACCGCTCGGAAGATCGCAGCGTCGTTTGAAGATGTCGCGAATTTCCGTTTCGATGCCCGCCTTGTCGAACAACGGAACGTTGTCCTCGTACAGCTTGACGCGCTCGACCAGCTCCGGCGCGATGCCGTTGAGGTATTCGGTGATCTCGTTGAAGACTTGCTTGGAGTCGACGGTCACGCCCTCGACTTTGGCGCTGAACAAGTCGCGCACGAGGCCGCGCGTCACGTTGGTCTCGCGGTGTACGAGCGCCGGCGCGCGCGTGAACTGCGTTTTCCGCTTGATACGCTTCCAATTGTTGATGAGCGTATCCAGCTCACGCTTGAACGTGTCCTGATTCGCGTCTTCAGAGACCGTGCGGACGATGACGCCGCCGACGTCTTCCGGGAGAATTTCCTGCACCATCTGTCGCAGGCGCTGACGCTCGCTGCGTTCGTCGATTTTTCGGCTGACGCCGACTTTCGACGCGAATGGCATGTACACGAGAAAGCGTCCGGCCAACGATACCTGCGCGGTCACGCGCGGACCTTTCGTGCTGATCGGCTCTTTGGTGATCTGCACGAGGATGTCCTGCCCTCGCTTAAGCAGATCCTGAATTGGACGAACTTCCTTTCGTCCACGTCGGCCGCCGCCGCCGGATTCTTCGGACGAATCGTCGTCTTCGTCGTCGTCGTCACTGACGGCGGAATCGTCGACGACAACGTCGGCCGCGTGCAAGAACGCGGACTTCTCAGTACCAATGTTGACGAAGGCGGCTTGAATGCCGGGCAGCACTGCTTCGACTTTGCCGAGATACACGTCGCCAACCATGCGACGCGCGTCTGGGCGATCGACGAGCAGTTCGACCAACATGCCGTCCTCGATGATTGCGACCCGCGTTTCACGCGGCGACGCATTCACCAGGATTTCACGCTTCATGATGTTTGTCCGCGCACTCGAGCGGCGGCGACTCCGCTTGACCCGACTGGCGACGCACACGGTGAACCAACTAATGCGGTCGATCACGCCAAACGGCGGAGCGAACCACGTCACAGGGCACCCAGCCGACGGTGACCAATCGTTCGGGTGAATCGCGCCCGGATCGCTGCCATCGCTCTCCAAACGGAGCGGCGCGGCGCAGATCACAGGATCAAACGCGAACACCCGCGATTGACGCACACGAGGTGTGTCACGCGGCAGGACGTGTGGAGGGGTCGGGCGGCGGCACGCTGGCCCCGGACGGCCCCACTCCACGAACGCAAACGGCCCGCGAGTCGCGCGGGCCGCCGGCGCCGAAAGCGACGACAGCGAAAAAACAGACCGGGTCGGAGATTTGTGATCTCCGACCCGACCGAACACTACCCGAGTGTCAACTGCCCAGCAATCCCTTGGTGCTGAGACGCGAGCGATTTAGCGGGCCGACCTACGCCACCAATCCCTTGAGCAGGTGGCGCGCAATCACCATGCGCTGGATCTCGCTCGTTCCCTCGCCGATTTCGCAGATCTTGGCGTCACGCATGAAACGCTCGACCGGATAGTCCTTGGTATATCCGTAGCCGCCATGGATCTGAATCGCCTTGATGGTCGCGCGCATTGCAAGCTCGGAGCAGAACAGCTTGGCCATAGCCGCTTCTTTGCTGTACGGCTTCCCGTTCTGGGCGAGCCACGCCGCGTGATACATGAGGTGGCGGCCCGCTTCGATTTCCGTGGCCATGTCGGACAGCTGGAACTGCACGCCCTGAAAGGTTGCGATCGCCGCGCCGAACTGCTTGCGAATTGACGCATACTTGAGGGCTTCATCGAACGCGCCCTGCGCAATCCCGAGTGAGAGTGCGGCGATGCCAATGCGGCCGGAGTCGAGCGTCTTCATGAAGTTCACGAAGCCGAGCCCCTCGGTGCCCAACAAGTTCTCCGCCGGCACTTCCACGTTCTCAAACAGGAGTTCGCGCGTGTCTGACGCGCGCCAGCCGAGTTTGTCTTCCTTCTTGCCGGCGCGAAAGCCGCTCATGTTATCGAACGAGCCGTCATGTCCGACGCCGAGCGTGGTGCACGTGTCGAGATCGCACGTGTCCTTAGTGAGAATGAAGGAAGAGATTCCCTTGGTGCCGGCCTCGGGATTCGTTACCGCCGTGACCACGAACACTTCTCCAACACCCGCGTGGGTGATGAAGCGCTTTGATCCGTTCAGTACGTAATGGCCATTCTTGCGAACAGCGGTCGTGCGCGTGCCGCCTGCATCGCTACCAGCACTCTCCTCGGTGAGCCCAAACCCACCGAGCACTTTGCCGCTGGCCAGTGAGGGCACATATCGCTCGATTTGCGCGCGCGTGCCGAAATTGACGATGGGTGACGTGCCAAGCGTGGTATGCGCGCTGATGGTCAGCGCGTGTGAAGCGTCGATCTTGCCGAGTTCTTCAATCGCGATCATGAAGCTGAGCGTATCGAATCCGGCGCCACCGATATCTTCGGACCAGGGCACGCCAAGCAAGCCCAGCTCGCCCATCTTCTTGATGTTCTCCCACGGGAAGGTGGAATGCTCATCATGATGCGCGGCAACCGGCGCCACATGTTCGCGCGCAAACGTGCGCACCATGTCGCGAACGGCTTCGTGTTGCTCGGAGAAGTAGAGACTATCGTCCATTGGGGCGGTGAGATGCGTCGTGGGCGGGATCGATAAAGCAGGAGATCGTGTTCGCACACGAGTTCACTGCTCAACGAATTCGGGTGAAGCGAGGAGCACGAGGTAATCCGAGGCAGCGATCACATGCCGCGCAATGTGAACGTGTTTCGGGATCACCGAAATAGCGCAGAACGAAGGCGCGACGGCAATCCCGTGTTTGCGCATATCGCTGCATAGCATCTAGACGACTGAGGTCGGCTCGGCGTCGCCGTTCAAGCGCCGACCAGTCGACCGGCAACCGGCTGCCCGCGCTGACCGCGGTGTTGAGCCGGACACCACCTCCAGTACGCAGCCACTGGACGAACTGTTCGGCTTCGAGCCGCTTGAGGACCGGGACCAACCCCACCGATCCCCCGAGCGAGGGGGACAAATCGCTGATCTCGATGGTTGCGCCGTTCAGAAGACGCTCCCCGGCGCAGCGCCAGAGCGCGCGGAGGACCTGGCGGTCCGCTTCGCGATCGAGGCACAACTCCGTCGAAATGCGCTCCGGCGTGGCGAGTAAGCGAACCCAAATCGCGCCCAATGACGGTCGATCCAGTATCACCACGCCGGCGCCGGCCAGCACACGGAGCGCGGCCGACACCAGACGAGGTTCTGTGCCCCGACCGAGTACGGATTGGAGTGATTCGACCGACGGCGGCACGGCGCTTCCCGTTTCTCGGAGCCTGAGCAATGCGCTCCAGGTGCGCTCAATTACTGCTCGACCGGGATGCGCTCCGGCGAGAAAGAATTCGTGCGTGAAACGATCGCTGAAGTTGTAGAGCAGCAAGCAACGACTCGCGCGCCCATCACGCCCAGCTCGACCGGCTTCCTGATAATACGCTTCAAGTGTACCCGGCATCGCGTGGTGGACAACGAGACGCACGTCGGGTTTGTCGATGCCCATGCCAAACGCGCTGGTCGCCACGATGACGCGCGACTTCCCGCGCATGAACGCGTCCTGTGCACGCTGGCGAAGCGTATCGTCCAGGCCACCGTGATAGGCGACCGCGTTGATGCGTGCGCGCACGAGCACGCTGGTGACCCGCTCGACCGCCTTGCGCGTAGGCGTGTACACAACAGCTGGCGCGTCGCTTTCCTTGAGCCAGCGAACGGCGCGAAGGTCTTTCTCGGACACACTGCGCGCCGATTCGACAAAGTAGGAGAGATTGGCTCGATCAAAACCCCCGACCACAATTGTCGGCGCTTTCAAACGCAGTTGGCGCGCGATGTCCGCGCGCACTTCGGGTGTTGCGGTCGCGGTGAGGGCGACCGTTTGTGGTTGGCCCAGTCGGGCACGAACGGCGCCGAGCTGTCGAAAGGCCGGGCGGAAATCATGTCCCCATTCAGAAATGCAGTGCGCTTCATCGATCGCCAGCAGAGCCACGCCGGTGGACGCCAGCCGCTCCAGCATCGCGGAGTTCTCCAGACGCTCGGGCGCGAGATACAGCAATGTGAGTGCACCTTGCTGAAGACGTCGAAGCCGCGCTGCGGTCTCGTCCGCCGGCAGGGTGCTGTTGAGGAACGTGGCGCGGATTTGGCGCCGCTCTAGCGCGTCGACCTGATCTTTCATCAGCGAGATGAGCGGGCTGATGACGACCGTCAGACCGTCGCGTACGAGAGCGGGTACCTGGTAGCAAAGCGACTTTCCACCGCCGGTGGGAAGAACGATGAGCGCGTCGCGACCAGAGAGTACCGCTTCGACGGCGCGAATTTGCGGCGGCCGAAAGTCCGGATATCCGAAGTAGCGTTTGAGTACTGCCCGTGCGTCGTCCAGAGAGGCTCGGGGCACACCACCATAAACAGCCATAGTCGCACGCTAGGGCGCGCGATTTCAGAAATCGACGATCGAATTGTTGCCTGGCCGACAGAATTGGCGCGCGTCGCGCGCGGCGGGTCGAACTACACGGCGCGGGCGAAGTGTCCGCGCGTGAATTCGCCGTTGAGGAGCGTGCGTACCGCTGTGGCGTCGGGCGTGTCGCCGCGCGAGATCGCCTCGAGCGCGTTGCGGTACGCACGCGTGACCTCGGCGATGGGATCGCCGGGGACATTGAACAACAGTTGGAAGCCGCGCGTGCCCTGCTGCCAGAGCGTATGCAAGAACTCGCTGCCGTCGATGGGACGTGAGTGCAACAGTCGGTTGCGACAGTCGCTGTCCGTCGCAACGGCGAACGTGTAGCCGGAGGGATCGGTGAGCGACACCTGCGGGTGCTTTTGCACGCACAAATCGCGACAGGTGGTCGGTTCACGATCGAAGGCAGCGCTCAACACGCAATGTTCGATAGTCATGCCTTCGGTGCGTCCGTATACCAGCACGTCAAACGGCGACCTGTGGCCACTAGCGGTGAGCCAGGGCGACGCCATTTCGCCGTATTCATCAGCCGTCAGCTCGATGCTGGCAACCAGTCGACGGGCACCAAGTTCGAACAGGAAAGCCGCCGTGTGCTGGTTAAACGCGTTGAGCGCATAGTCGCCGATCACGTCGTGACCGGCGGCCGCAAGCTCAGAGAGTAGGCCCAAGTGACCGGTGAGCACCGGAACATCAAGCGCGAGCCACTTCGTGAGACGCTTACGATCCTCGGGGCGAATAATCGTCGGCGTGCGAAGCCGGAATCCAACGCCGCGGGCGGCCAATTCCTCTCGCAACGCGTTCACTCGCGCGAGCGGTGGCGCGGGATGCCGCAAGAACGGATCAAACACAATCTCCGTCGCGCCGCCTTCGACGGCCAAGCGCGCGTCATCGAGATTGTAGACGATCGCGCGCAACGCGAACGAACCGGCGGTCGTGCCATCGACAGACTCGACGACTCGAGACTGCGGCGCTAGCACGATGTGCTCCGCCACGCGCGCCTCGCGCTCGGCGAGATCGCTCGATGTTTCCCAGCTCAACTGCTGTGCCAGTTCTTCGGACGCCGTTTGTCGCAAGCGATTCAATTCGCTCACGGGTACGAAGAGCTGGTCGCCCAATCCACTGATATCAACGGTGCCAAGTTTGAACGGAGTGTCACCAAGACGCCCAAGCTGTTCGCGCAGCTGGGTCATATCGAGAGCGCGCTTGGCGGCTGGCGCGAGGGGCACCTCGCCACGCACAGTGACGTCAATCGCGCCACAGTTCCAAATCATCTTGAGCGGGCCACCGGCGTGTCCGAATATTCGAATGTCGACGCGGCGAGACTGCACCCGCTCCGGAACAACCACGGTGGCATACGACGATTGGGCCGTCTTCAGCAGCGTACTGGCGCTCGTGCGCACCACTCTCCACCCGGTGTCGACACGCGTCTTGGTCGCGTTGAGTCGAACGCTGATCACACAGCGCGTAAGCCCGTCGCGCGCGCTGACGGTGCGTACGCCCGTCACCGCACCGCCGATGGTTGCGCTGCTGCCTTCGTCAGGTGATTCAAAGCCGAGGCCGTCGCCGATATCAATCGCGCGACGCACCTCCACCACCAGATCTGCACCTTCGCGTCCAACGACCTGTCCGATCGGCAAACCGCGATTATCGGGTTGTGTGCGCGTGATGTAGTCACGCCCAGCACGTCCGCCGTACATGCCGCCGGTGTTGCCGCGGCTGAAGATCTGCACCAACGGTTCAGTGTCGTCGAGCGTCGGCGCGCGTCCCGTCCGTCCGCTTGCAATCGCGTCGAGCCAGCCGCGGTAGGCCTTGGTTACGGTCGCCACGTACTCGGGTTTCTTCTTCCGCCCCTCGACCTTGAGGCAACCAATGCCCAAGTCGGCGATCTGCTCCAGATGATCGTGTGCGGCGAGATCGCGCGCGCTGATGAGGTACCCTTTGTCGAGCGGGACTCCGGAGACATCGTCGTTGAGCGTGTAGTCTTTTCGGCATGACTGCACACACGACCCGCGGTTCGCGCTACGCTCCGAGATCATGCCGGACATGAAGCACTGCCCCGAATACGAAATGCACAGAGCGCCATGCACGAACGTTTCCAAGCCGAGTTCGGGGACGTCGGCACGAATGGACTTGATGTCGTCGAGCGTATTCTCACGCGCCAGTACTACTCGATCGACACCCAAGCGCTGCAAGACTTTGGCGCCGGCCCCATCGTGCACCGTCATCTGCGTACTGCCGTGCACTTCGAGTTCCGGGTAAATGGCGTGAATGAGCCGAACTACGCCCAGGTCCTGCACGATGGCGGCATCGATGCCGCGGTCAATACACTCGCCGAGATACATGAGCGCATCACGCAGCTCATGTGGCTTCATCAGAACATTGAACGTGAGATAGATCCGCACTCCCCGAGCGTGCGCGATGGCGCAGGCCTGAGCCAACTCGTCGAGCGACAGCTGCGCGCCCTCATCGCGCGCGTTGTACATCGACGCGCCGAGATAGATGGCGTTCGCCCCATTCGCGACGGCCGCGCGGACGGCGTCGAGAGAGCCGGCTGGTGACAGCAGTTCGGGAACGTGACGCGGAGTAGCGGGCGCGGACATAGACGAGAAATCTAGTCGGCGCTCCAAGGGGCTCCGGTTACCGGCGGCCTCTCACGAACCGCAGTAACAGCGCCGCCCCGACGCAGCCAATCCCGATCCAACGCGCGATCTGGTTCTCGTTGCGCAGTGCAAAGGCGAATGCCAGGACCCCAGCAAGCAACAGGGCCATCCGCACCCGCAAGATCACGAGCGGACGGTCCCGTTGGCGGGAAGCCTGAGCGCCGCCGCCTCGTTGTCGGGCACCTCGATGAGCATGCGCAAGAGTGCCGTGGAGTACACCTTGCCCTGCGCGTCGGTCTTGAGCGACAAGGTGCCGCCCCCATCGAGTGCGCCGTGCAGCAAAAAATTGAGCGCGCGCAGGTTGGGCAACTCAAAACGCACGACCTCACCGGTAATCTGGCCGGTGAAATGATTCGCGACGCGTTCGCGTGTGACGTACTTCACGAGCACGTCATACCACTCGGGCTTGAGAGCGATCACGCCAACATTCGCGGTATCACCTTTGTCGCCGCTTCGGGCATGCGCGACATCCAACAGGCGAACTTGCATGTCGTCTACTCCAGGATGCGAACGGCGGTGGACACGGCCCGCTTGTCGAGCAGCGCGGGCCAGTAGGCCACGATTTCTTCAACCTTCGGGCGACCGCCGGCGAAACCGGTCACACTCGGCGGACCATTGAGCACGAGCGGAACGATTTCGCGTGTGAAGCGCTCAACGTCAGCCTTACTGGTGCCTCGCACACCGATGCGATACTGCACCTCGGGCGCGTCGTGTCCGTCGCCGGCGAGTGATCCGTGGGTCGCGGTTGCTCCGACGAATTCGCTCAACACCTGATCGAACTTGAGCCCGAGATTATCGAGCCTTTCGCGCAACACGCGATCGGCGAGATGCGCCTTCTCCATCGCATCGGGCCACGAATAGACGAGCGAGCCAACCGCCTTGTAGCCGGAGCGATACGCGATGGAGACTTTGAGAAACGGGGTCGGCGGACCGCCGGTGATTCCATGCACCTTCACGCGATTCTCGCCATCGGCCGCGAGATGAATGCTGGTGAAATCGGCCACGACGTCGGGCGTGATGTACGAATGCGGATCGCCCATTTCGTACACCAGCTGCTCGGTCACGCTTGGCACCGAGATGCGACCGCCGGTGCCGTCGTGCTTGCAAATCACAAACGAACCGTCGGGTGACGCCTCCGCGATGGGATAGCCGACGTTCGCCAGGTCGGGAATCGATCGCCACTCATGCAGACAGTTGCCGCCGGAGCTTTGCGCGCCGCATTCGAGGATGTGCCCCGCCACGATGCCGGACGCGAGCTTGTTCCAGTCGTCCGCAGCCCAACCAAACTCATGGCGGAGCGGCGCCATTGTGAGGGCGGTGTCGGTGCTGCGTCCGATGACCACCACGTTTGCGCCCTGCTGCAGACACTCGACAATCGGCGTGGAGCCGATGTACGCGTTCGCTGACAAGACGCGATCGCGAATCGTGCTGAGCGGCTCGCCGGTATCCATGTTGGCCAGCTTGTGCCCGTCGGCGAGCAGCGTATCGAGTCGATCGAGAATGTCGTCGCCGCTTACCACGCCGACTTTGATCTTGCCGCGGTAACCCATCTTGTCGGCCGCGGCGAGCACGGCATCGGCACAGGCGCCCGGATTCACGCCGCCCGCATTGGCGATGACTTTCACGCCCTTGTTCGCCACTGCCGGAAAGACGCTTTCCATCGCGCCAATGAAGTCACGCGCGTAACCCATTTTCGGGTCGCGCTCCTTCTGCTTTTGCAGAATGGACATTGTGACTTCGGCGAGATAGTCGAGCATGAGGTAATCGACCTGCCCACCTTCGACCTGGCGACGCGGCGCTTCAAGCCAGTCGCCCCAGAAGCCCTGACCGCTCGCGACGCGAACAACGCGCGCCTTGTGCTCGCTCATGTTATGACTCCGCGCCGGAGGCCGGCGATGCGTGATGTGCAACTCCAAATGTCGGTGCGCCAAAGTGCGGCATTGGCGGCAACACGAACGCACCGAGGTGCGGTCCGGTGTTCTGGCTCGCCGCACGCAGCGCCAGCGCGAGCATCGGCCGCGTGTCTTCCGGGTAGACAATTGCGTCGGCAAATCCTCGCGCCGCCGCGTAGCGCGCGTCGAGCTGCTGCTCGTAGTCCGCTCGCATCGCGTCGACCGCGGCGGCTACCTCGGGAGACAGCGCGACACCCGCCTTCTTCGCCGCATCGAGCGCCGGACCGTGCACGGCTTGAATGGCGGCTTCTCCTTCCATGACGGCCATACGTCCAGTCGGCCAGCTCAGAATGAAATCGGGATCGAAGCCCTGCCCCGCCATTGCGTAGTAGCCGGCGCCGCTAGCGTGATTGACGGTCAGGACAATCTTCGGCACGCGTGCACAGGCCATCGCTTCGACGAAGTGTGCGCCGGCGCGGATGATTCCGTCATGTTCAGCGTCGGGGCCGACCATGAATCCGGAAACGTCTTGCACGAACAAGAGTGGAATGCCCTGCTTGTCGCAGCGCTCGATGAAGTACGCCACCTTCTCCGCGCTCTCGGCATAGATGATTCCACCAAAACGCGGTCGCTCACCCGGACGACCTTTGATCAGACCGCGTTGATTGGCGATCACACCGACCGTGATTCCTTCGATACGCGCGTCGCCGCAGATCATCTCTTTGGCGAGGTTGGGTTGGAACTCGTCGAGTGCGCCGTCATCGAGAATCGTCCGCAGCAGCGCGTGCATGTCGTACTGCATGCGGTGATCGGCCGGCAACAAGTCGTAGAGCTTTTGCGGCGGCTCAGCGGGCGGCCGTTGCGTCGCGCTGACGGCGGGCAGCGGCTTCGGCAATCGCGCAACGAGTTCACGCAATTTCGCGAGACAAGACTGATCGTCATCGAGCGCATAGTGCGCGACGGCGGAGATCTCCGTATGCGTGATCGCACCACCCAACGTTTCGCCATCCACCGACTGCCCAGTCGCGCCCTTCACCAGATTAGGGCCACCCAGTCCCATGAACGACGTGCCCTTGACCATCAGAATCACATCGCTGAGCGCCGGCAGATACGCCCCGCCCGCGACGCACTGCCCCATCACCGCCGCGAACTGCGGAATACGCAGGTAGCGGCGCATGATGGAGTTGTAATAGAAAATGCGTGCCGCACCGTATTGGCCGGGAAAAACACCGCCCTGATATGGCAGATTGACGCCGGCCGAATCGACGAGGTATACGATGGGAATGCGGCAGCGCATGGCCACTTCCTGCGCGCGCAAAATCTTGGTGATCGTTTCGGGCCACCAACTTCCGGCTTTCACGGTGGCATCGTTGGCGACTACGACCACCTCACGTCCATCAACTACCGCAATTCCGGTAATGACACCAGCGGCCGGCGCCTGACCGTCGTACCGATCGTAGGCGACGAGTAGGCCGATTTCCAGGAACGGCGTGTCGGGATCGCGAAGCGCGTCAACGCGCTCGCGAGCGGTGAGTTTACCCTGACTGTGCTGCTTCTTGATGCGATCGGGCCCGCCGCCTTCCCGCAAAGTCGTTTCCAACGCGCGAATTTCGTCCGCCAACTGCCGCAATCGAGTGGTCACGTGCGCTCAGCTCAGGCGTTCTGTTGTTCGCGCGAGACAAACCACTCGCGAATGTAGTCGACCAGATCCTGGGTGCTGGTGCCAGGTCCGAAGAGACGGGCAACGCCCTGGGCCTGCAGCGCATCCATATCCTCCTTCGGAATGATGCCGCCGCCCGTAAGCAGAATGTCTTCGCGCCCGGCTTCGACCAGCAGATCGCGTACGCGTGGAAAGAGCGTCATGTGTGCGCCACTCAGAATAGAGAGGCCCACAACGTCGACGTCTTCCTGCACGGCGGCAGTGGCAATCATCTCGGGAGTCTGATGCAGCCCCGTGTAAATCACTTCCATGCCGGCATCACGCAACGCGGCAGCAACGACTTTCGCGCCACGATCGTGGCCATCGAGGCCGGGTTTGGCGACGAGAACACGGATTGGTCGGGTCATCTGTGTGTACGCAGAGGGATGAACGAAAGAACCACGAACGCTTACGACTCGCGCCTGGCGACGAGCAACATCTCGCCGCTCTTTCTCGACAACGGGCGCGCACTCCAACTGTCGAACGCCTGCTCGACCACCAGCCCGACGTCACGCATACGCGACGCCAACTCTGAGGCCGTATACAACCGAATGCGGTGGGTTCGCTCGCCATGGCCTTTGGGGCCTCGCCATGTCGAGGTGATTTCCAGAAATCCGCTCAGCGAATCGAACGAGCGCTCCTGTCCGAACATGGTGCCGTCGGCCGTACTCCACCAATCGCGCGTGAGAAATTTCGCCATCACGCCGTCGCGGCTTCCGCCGTGCCAGACGAGCACGCCCCCCGGCTTAAGCACCCGTGCAAACTCGGCGAGGACGCGCAGATCGTCACGCGGATCATCGAAGAATCCGAACGACGTAAACAGGTTGACGACGCCGTCAAAGCGGGCGGTCCAGCGCGACGGCAGCTTTCGCATGTCGCCCTTCGTGTAACGCAACGTCTTCCCCGTACCGCGTTGACGCGCGACGTCAAGGAGCGTGGCCGAGTAGTCCAAGCCATCGACGTCAAATCCGGCCTCCGCCAGCAGGTGCGCGTGGCGTCCTTGTCCACAGGGACAGTCGAGCACGCGCGCGCCCGAAGGGAGTTCCAACAGCTCTAACAGACGCGCGACTTCACGGCGGTCCTGCACGAGATCGAACAGCGGTTCGTACTCGTGCAGATACCCGGCATCAAAGTGCGTCTGCCACCACGGGGCAGTGCGCGTGGACGGACTCAGAAGAAGACCGGCTCGCGATAAGCACCGAAGACATCTTCGAGCGCCGCGCGGATTTCGTACAAGGTGCAATAGCACCGCGCGCAGTCGAGGATAAACGGCACCACGTTGGTGGTCCCGCGCGCAGCCTCGCGCAGCGCGTCCAGTCGCTGCTGCACCACGGCGTTGTCTCGCGATGCGCGCATCGCGGCCATCTTGGCGCGCTGCTCCCGGTCGGCTTCTTCCCCGATGCGGAGAATGGGAATACTGAGCTCGGGTTCGTCGGTCACGAATTCGTTCACGCCGACGACGTACTTGCGGTGCTGTTCAATTTCCCACTGCTGTCGCGCCGCGCTCTCGGCAATGCGCTTCTGGAACCATCCATCCTCGAGACCGCGCACGACGCCGCCGAACTCGTCGATTTGCGCGAACAGCGCTTCAGCTTCGGCTTCCAGCTTGTCCGTCAGCGCCTCGATGTAGTACGAGCCGCCCAACGGGTCCATCACGTTCGGCACGCCCGTTTCGTACGCGAGAATCTGCTGCGTGCGCAGGGCCACCTGCACCGCTTCTTCGGTCGGCAGCGACAGGGTTTCGTCCATCGAGTTCGTGTGCAACGACTGCGTGCCACCGAGCACGGCGGCGAGCCCCTGATAGGCAACGCGCACGACGTTGTTCATTGGCTGCTGCGCCGTGAGCGTGACCCCGGCGGTTTGTGAATGGAATCGCATCATCCACGAGCGCGGGTTCTTGGCTCCGTAGCGCTCCTTCATGTGCCGCGCCCAGATGCGGCGAGCGGCGCGCAGCTTGGCAATTTCCTCGAAGAAATCGTTGTGGATGTCCCAGAAGAACGAAAGCCGCGGGGCGAATTCGTCGATGTTGAGACCGCGGGCGATGCCGCGCTCGACGTACGTGAATCCATCCGCCAGCGTGAACGCGAGTTCCTGCGCCGCCGTCGCGCCGGCTTCACGAATGTGGTAGCCCGAAATCGAAATGGTGTTCCAGTTGGGCACGTGCTGGGCGCACCACTCGAATCCATCGACAATCAGACGCAGCGCGGGTTCGATCGGGAAGCACCAGGCATGTTGCGCCATGTACTCCTTCAGGATGTCGTTCTGCACCGTGCCTTGCAGTTTGGACGGATCGACGCCCTGTTTTTCGGCGGCCGCCACGTAGAAGCACAGCAGAATGATCGCGGGACCGTTGATCGTCATCGACGTCGACACTTGGTCGAGCGGGATGCCGCTGAACAATTCTTCCATGTCGGCGAGCGATGAGATCGCCACGCCACACTTGCCGACTTCCCCTTCGGATCGCGAATGATCCGAGTCGTATCCCATCAGGGTGGGGAAATCGAACGCCACCGACAACCCCGTCTGTCCCTGTGAAAGCAGGAACTTGTAGCGCTGATTGGTTTCGCGTGCGGTACCGAAGCCCGCGAACTGTCGCATCGTCCAGAGCTTTCCGCGATAGCCCGTGGGGTGAATGCCGCGCGTGTACGGCCAGCTACCCGGTGTCTCGAACGCCGTGCCGGCGGAGTTCTCCAGGTCGAGCGCGCTGTACAGCGGCGCCACTTCGGCCGCGGAATTGGTGTAGGCGATGTCGCGCTTGCGCCCGGCGTCAAACTGGCTGCGCCAACGTCCGACTTCCTCCCGCAACTGATCGAGTTCGGCTTGCTGCTGCCGCACTACATCTTCGAGATCGCGAATTGTCGTCATCGGTAGTATCCGGTTAGTGACCGGCCAAAGGTGCATGCGCCGCGCCTGTTAACAGCGCTCCGCTGCGCGCGCGCAGCGCGTCGGCCACCGCGAACGGTGCCACCGAGCCGGCTTCGAGCAGCGGAAGTTGCGCCTCCAACCACGACAGCGTTTCGGCGTCTGCCCACAGACGCTGTCGCACCTGCTGTTCCACGACCTCCATCACCCGCTCCCGCAGACGTTGACGCCGCCGATCGCGGAGCTCACCGCTCTGGGCAAGATAGCGAAAGTGACGGTCCACAGCGTCGACGACGTCGGCAATACCCTCCCCTTGGGCCGCGATTGTCCGCAGTACGGGGGGCGTCCACCGATCCGGGGCTTCACTCTTGGCCGCCTCACGGGCGGCCCGAGCCGGATTGTTCGCATTCCGCTGGGCCTCCCGATCGACGAGCGACGATAGGTTAACGCCGTGATGGGCCGGGACGTTCGTCGCTCCGCCGCTCCGTAGACCGAGCATCAGCTCGATATCATTGCGGAGACGGTCGGCGCCCGGGCGATCGGCCTTATTCACCGCGAACACGTCGGCGATCTCCATCACGCCTGCCTTGAGCGTTTGAATCGAGTCGCCCGATTCGGGGACAAGCACGACCAGCGTCGTATCTGCGGCGCGGGCGATATCGAGCTCGCTTTGTCCGACGCCCACGGTTTCGAGCAGGATGATGTCCATGCCGAACCCGTCCAACACGTCGCAGACTTCACGGGTTGCTGTGGCCAGTCCGCCCAACGAGCCGCGCGTCGCCATCGACCGGATGAACACTCCCGGATCGAGCGCCACCTCCTCCATGCGAATGCGATCGCCAAGCAACGCGCCGCCGGTGAACGGCGACGTCGGATCGACGGCCACGATGCCGACGCGCTTCCCCGCTTCGCGATACGCGCGCGCGATGCGCGTGGTCATGGTGCTCTTTCCCGCCCCCGGCGGTCCGGTGATGCCGATTCGCTGCGCGCGGCCCAGCGACGAGTGCACCGCCGCCAGGAGTTGATCGAAGCCAACCCGGTGATTCTCGACGATGCTCACCGCGCGCGCGAGGGCCGCGCTCTTCCCCGCCCGAAAGTCCACCAGCAACCGCTCGATCGCCGCGCTCATGATTGTCCGTTCACGCTTTGGTGTTCACCGACGGATCACCCATCGGCTCATCGTGTTCATCCCGAATTTCACCGACCAACTCCTCCAGCAGGTCTTCCAACGTCACCAATCCCACAACGCGCGGCCCATCGAAGACGATGGCCAGCTGACGTCGCGCGCGAAGCAATTCGAAGAGCAGCTCGTTTGCGGCTTTGCCCGGCGCGGTGCGCGTCACGGGACGCAGTGTGGGCATGCGTTCACCGGCCAGCTTGAACACATCAAAGACGTGAAACATGCCGACAATGTTGTCGAGCGAATCGCGATAGATCGGCACGCGGCTGTACCCCGACTGCGCCTGACGTTCGGCGATGTCACGCGCCGAACTCGCACCGTCGAGCGCGAAGATGTCGTCGCGCGGCGTCATCACATCGTGCACGGTCTTTTCGCCGAACTGCATGACGCCCGAGATGATGGCCATCTCCTCTGTGCTGCCCATCCCTTCGAACGCGCCGTCGCGCAGCAGGTCCTCGAGACCTTCTCGACTTTCGCCGTCTTCACGCGAGTGCCGGCGGACAATGCGCGCCGTGACCCAATGCGCGAGCCCAAGGAACGGCGTGACGACCAGATCCACGATTCGAAGCAACGGCACCACGAGTGGCACCAACTGTGGTGCCCAACGCCGACCAATCGCCCGGGGCAACAGCTGACCGAACACGACGAGCAAGAGCAGTCCCACCGCCGCGTCGCGGGCAAACGCCCAACTGCGAAGCCCTTCGCTTGAGGCCAGGATGGCGCCCCACGCAAAAACGACTACGGTAATCCCGGTGCCCGCCGCGTGCGCGAGACGCGCGGGACGCTCGAGATAGGCGCGCAGCGCACGCGTGCCCGTGTGGCGATGCTCGATCCAATGGCGAAGCCACAGACGGCTCACTGCTCGCACGGTTGTCGCGCCGGTCGTCAGCACGGCGACCATTAGCACAACGACGAGTAACGCGAAGGTAGACATTAGCCGAGGTCCCCCTCGCCCATCGCCGCCGACTCCTCGTCGCGCTCAAGATAGACGCGCTCGACCTTCCGCCGAATTACCCGTTCCACGATGACGCGAAACGGGCCAATGCGGAGCGATTCTCCCGCTTTCGGGACGCGCCCGACGAGATCCAGCACCAATCCGCCGACGGTCGTGACATCATCGCGCCGGAAATCGAAGCCGAGCGCCTCGGAGAGATCATCAAGGGTCAGGCGTCCCGAAACCCAATAGCGAACGCCATCCTCTTCCTCAACTTGTCGCTCTTCCTCGTCGTACTCGTCGCGAATCTCACCAACGAGCTCCTCAAGCACATCCTCAATCGTGACCAGGCCTGCGGTCCCGCCGAATTCATCGGCGACGATCACCATATGGCGGCCGGTCGCGCGAAACTCCCGCAACAAGTCGGCAATGCGCTTACTCGGCGGCACGAACGTCGGTGGGCGGAGCAGCGCCTGCCATCCTCCGGCAGGTTCCTCGTCGGCAATGACCGCCGCCAACAGATCCTTGGCATACAGCAAGCCAATGATCTCGTCGATCGTTTCGTCGAACACCGGCACGCGAGAGTGCTGCGCGCTTCGCACGCGATCGAGCACTTCCGACCACGGCGTTTCGCGCTCGATGCCGACAATGTCGACACGCGGCACCATTACCTCTTCGGCCGTGGTCTCGCCAAAATCGAAGACGCCTAGCAGGAGATCGCGTTCATCGCGCGAGACATCGGCTTCGCTCGAGATGACTTCGCGAAACTGTGCCGCGGCTTCTTCGCGCCGCTCAACGGACGCATCGCCGAGCGACACCGCTTCGACAAACAATGCTTCGACCCACTCGCCCAAACGTACGACCGGCGAGAATATCGTTTCGAGCACACGAGTGAACGTCGCCAGTCGCTCGTTGGCCTTATCACCCAACGCGTCTCCGACGGCCCGCGCCGTACTCTCGGCCACGGCAACGGTGAGCAAACCGGCGAGTGTCAGAAGCGCCAACAGCTGCGCTTCGGTCCGTTCCGCGAGTCCCAGCGCCAGCGCGACGGCGCTGCCGGCAACCGCGTGTCCGAGTATGCGCGCGAACGCGAGCGCGCGATGCGCCCGTTCGCGTGAAGCTACGGGATGATTCACAGTCGGAAGCGGGATTGCCGCGCCACGTTCGGCCGTCACGTGCTGCGCGTGCTCGCCGAGTAAGGCACCATCGGCGACGGCCGCCATCGCAGCCAGACCAGCGCCCGCACCGGCAACGATCCACGTGACCACGCTCATGTGACCACGCTCACGTGGTCACCTGCCTACTTCGGTCGATCATGTCGTGCCCGACGGACGAGTCCAATGGCGCCGCAGCAACGCTTCCTGCTTGCGCCACATCGGTGAGGTGGTCCGAGACTCATCGGTGGGATGATCCCATCCGCACGCGTGCAACACGCCGTGCACGACGAGTCGCGCCGTCTCTTCACGCACACCGACGCCGTGCCGACGCGCCTGTTCGCGCGCGACCTCCGGACAGATGTAAATGTCGGCGACTACTCCTGCCGCGACGTCGTCACCGAGCGCGAATGTGATGACGTCGGTGGGCCCCCGATGGCCGAGGTGAGTGCGATTCAACTTCGCCATCGTGCGCGCGTCAACCAGCGTGATCGACAACATCGCCCGCGAAACCTTGAGAGCCGCCAGCGCACGCCGCGCCACGTCGGCTAATCGCACCAATGCGACTGGCGAACGCACGCCGTCGGCTTGTACCGAGACGGCGCGCTCGGCGCGAGGCGCAGACGTGCGACGCGTCGCGCTTCGACTGGCGTTACCGCGAGCGGTCCCGGTCACGCGCCCGCCGCGTCCTGGTTGTACGCGCGGATGATATCGCGCACAAGACGATGCCGCACGACATCGGCGTCGGTGAAGTAGTGAAAGCTGATCCCCTCGATGCCGTGCAGAATTCGCTCAATCTGCATCAGTCCGGAATCTTCGCGACTGGGCAAATCAACCTGCGTCTTGTCGCCGGTGATGACGATTTTCGAGTTCACGCCGAGGCGCGTCAGAAACATCTTCATCTGCAGACCGGTCGCGTTTTGCGCCTCGTCGAGAATGACAAACGAATCGCCGAGCGTACGACCTCGCATGAACGCCAAGGGTGCCACTTCAATCGTGCGCGTTTCGATCAGCTTCTGAATGCGTTCAACCGGAATGAGATCGTCGAGCGCATCGTAGAGCGGTCGCAGGTAGGGATCAACTTTCGCCTGCATATCGCCGGGCAGAAAGCCCAAACTCTCACCCGCCTCAACGGCCGGCCGCGCCAGCACGATGCGGCGCACGCGCTTACGCATGAGGGCGTCGACGGCGGCCGCGACAGCGAGATACGTCTTGCCAGTACCGGCGGGTCCGATGCCAACGACGATGTCGTGCTCGCTGATCTTCTGCAGGTATTCTGCCTGCCCAGGAGTCTTCGCCTGCACGCCGCGTCGAGCACCGGGAACCACCAATGTACCGGCCGTCGCACCGGGCGCGTCGGTCGGCCGCTGGGTGAGCGACAGACGCAGCACGTCGTCCGCACTGACGGCGCGCCCGTCGCGGGCGAGCGCAACCAGAGCGGCCGCGATGCCTTCGGCGCGCGCGACCGCTTCGGCATCGCCGGTGATCGCGAGCGAGTCGCCGCGCAGCGATACCCGCGTGCCGGTCGCGCGCGCGAGCTCCACGAGATTCGCATCGTTCACACCGGCCATCAACAACAAATCAGCACCTTCCACCGATACGCGCGCGGTGACCGGTGCCAACGTGGAGTCGGTCATGCCGACGCTCCCTTCTCGCGAACGCGAATACTCAACTCGGCCAGATCGGCGTCGGCAACGGGAACCGGCGCGCCCTCAAAGAGCGAGCGCGCGGCCGTGGTTTTCGGAAATGCAATGACGTCGCGCAGTGATGGCGCGTGCGCGAGGAGCATGGCGATGCGGTCAAAACCGAGCGCGATGCCGCCGTGCGGCGGCGCGCCGGCTCGCAAACCCTCGAGAAGGAAGCCGAAGCGCCGTTCCTGTTCGGCTGTGTCGCCGATGCCGAGCAACGTGAACATGCGCGACTGCACCGTTGGATCGCTGGTACGAATGCTCCCGCCACCCAACTCCGTGCCATTGAGCACGACGTCGTACGCGAGCGCTCGCCACCGCGCCGGTTGATCGGGGTAATCGCGCATATCGTCGGGATGCGACGCGGTGAACGGGTGGTGCACAGCGGCAAGTGCCCCCGTGTCCGGATCTTCGTCGAACATCGGGAAGTCGAGCACCCACAAGAAGCGCTGCGCATTCTCGTCAACGAGATCGAGTCGGCGTGCGCACTCCTGACGCACGCGATCGAGCGCCGGACTCGATACCCGATCGGACGCCGCGACAAAGAGCGCCAAATCGCCGTCGTTCAACGCCAGAGCGGAGCGCGCGTCGTCCGTCAGGAATTTCGCCACGGGTCCATCGTAGGCACCGTCCGCCCGACGCAAACGCAGGAGACCTCCGGCGCCGGCGCCTTTTGCCAACGCTTCAAGCTCGTCAACCTGCTTCCGACTCCATGCGGCACCGCCGGGCACGACGAGTCCGCGGACACGCGAGCCGCCCGCCAACGCATTCTTGGTGACAGCGAAATCGAGCGGCGCGAAGATCGCGCTGTAATCACGGAGCTTGAGTTCGTAGCGCAGATCGGGGCGATCGCAGCCATAGAACTCCATCGCGTCGGCGTAGCTCATGCGCTCAAACGGCGTGACGATATTGTGCCCCGCTTCGCGCCAGAGCGCGGACACGAGCCCCTCCGCCAGCGTCAGGATATCTTCACGCTCGATGAACGACGCTTCGATGTCGATTTGCGTGAACTCCGGCTGTCGATCAGCTCGCAAATCCTCGTCACGAAAGCAGCGCGCAATCTGGAAATACCGATCGAACCCGCAGCACATGAAAAGCTGCTTGTAGATCTGTGGCGACTGCGGCAGCGCGTAGAACTCGCCCGGATGCACGCGGCTCGGCACCAGGTAGTCGCGCGCGCCTTCCGGTGTCGGCTTCGTCAGAATCGGCGTCTCGAGCTCGAGGTACCCGCCGTCGCTCAGGAATCGACGCGCCGTCTGCAGCAGTCGGTGACGCAGCACCAGATTGTCCTGCAATTCCGGCCGGCGCAGATCGAGATAGCGATGACGCAAACGCAATTCTTCCGCTGGAGCCTTTTCTCCGCGCCCTCGCGCCACCGGCAGCGCGGGTGTGACAGCCGGCCCAACAACGCGAATTGCACGCACGCGCACTTCGATCTCGCCCGTCGACATTTCCGGATTGATCCGGTCCGGCTCGCGCGCCACCACCTCGCCCTCGCATAACACCACCGACTCTACTCCCACGGCGGCGGCCGTGCTGAGCGCCGTTGCGTCGGACCACGCGGGGCCGAACGCGAGCTGAATCAGTCCTGTCCGATCACGCAGGTCGATGAACACCAGACCGCCGAGATCTCGGCTGCGGTGAACCCATCCGCCAAGCCGGACGGTGCGTCCCACATCGCTTCGCTGCAGCTGGCCGCAGGCATCGGTGCGAAGCGAGGTCGACATCACGTTGTGATCAGCTGAACGAGCACTCACTGAGCTAACTCCCGGCGCGCATGGGCCGTTGGTGAAAACGATCGCTGCGCCACGCGCGCAGCGGTGTAGAGCGATTTGGAACTGACGAGGTCCGGTTCGAACGGCAAACGGGTGCGATCAAACAACGGGCGATGAATCAGATCGTTGCCACCGAGCCGACGATGTTGAGAAACGCAGCCACCGACGACGCCTCACGCAACGCGAGCACCGTATCGTGATTTGCCACCAATCGCGACAAGGCGCGCAACACGCGCAGATGCTCGGATGGGGCAGACTTGGGACTCAGCACGAGAAAGAACACGTCCACCGGATTTCCGTCGGCCGCGCCAAAAGGAATCGGGTCTCGCATGACCGCCGCTGCCACGCAGACTTCACTGACGTGATCGGTTCGGACGTGCGGCATGGCCACTCCATCGCCGAGCGCGGTGGGAAATGCCGCTTCCCGCGCGCGCAGCTCCCCCAACAGGTCCGCCTGCGCCGAGACAGCCGGGCCGGCGAGCGAGACCAGTTCGGTCAGCACCTGATCTTTTCCAGCCGCGATCACCTGCACGGCGACGCGTGACGGGGTCAGAAAATCTTGAAGTTGCACCTGGGCGGGTCGGAATGGGTATAACCGACGTAACCTACAAGACTTAGCGTACCCGTGGTAGCGAAAAATGAGGCTGGACGCGTATCACTTTGCTTGTAGCGGAATCCGTCATCAACTAGACTCAACCGCATGCGCCGTAAAGTCTTGTGCGGGCTTGCCATAGTGCTGTGGGCCCCCGGGCTTCGCGCGCAAGCCGTTCCAGCTCGTGATCTCTGGGAGTTTCCGCTTGGCGCGGTGCTCGAACCGGCAGCGTTGGCGGTCGAGCCAGGCGGGGGACTTTGGAACCCTGCAACTCTCGGCCTCGGCCCTTCGGCACGCTGGCGCGCTGGGGTCGCATCGGTCAGTTCATCGGCCGATCAGAGCGTCGAAGGACAGCTGCTTGCGCTCTCAATTCGCCGATCATCGGGCCAGCTCTTTGGGGTGTCCGTCGCGCGGACCGGGGTCGCGTCGTTGATTCGAACGGAGACCGATCCTACGAAGGTCGGTGATGTGCCCTACTCAAGTTTGCTCCTCTCGCTGACGGCCGCCAACGAGCTCGTGCCGCATCTCACGGCCGGCGTGGCGCTGCGCTATCGCGAGGGGCGCGCCGACCGCACGGTCAACAACGCGCTGGCCGCCGATTTCGGAGTGGTGCTGCACGATCTGACGTCGCGCGACGTGCGCGTTGCGGTGTCCAGTTTCCTGTGGCGTCCGGGCCGCGAAATTCAGGATCGCCCGGCGTTTCTTGCCGCGGCGGATGTACGACTCATGGGCGTGAAAGATCGCGAAACGCGATTTGGATACAGCTTCAACGGGGTCAATCGCGGCGCGAAGGAAGACGGACCGTTTCTGGCCTGGCGGTTCGACCGTATGGAATTGCGTGGCGCGTATCTCCGAACGGTCGCGTCGGGTCGCCAAGTGAATCGAGTCCGATCAGGCGTTGCCTTGCATTACGCGCGCTACGTTGTTGGCGTCGCCCGGGAAGAAGGCGCGTCGGGACTCGGTCCGCTCTATCAATTCACGCTCAGCTCCTTGTTGCACTGATGTCCGCTCCAATCGCTCCTGCCGCTCCGGCAACGCCGCATAACTTGCTCGAAGAGGCCCCAGACGAGACGCTGGCGCGACTCCAGTCGTGGTTTGCTGCTCGCGGAGAGCCCGGCTACCGCGCTACGCAGGTGTTCGCACGGCTTTGGCAGAAGCCGGTCGCGACGTTCGACGAGATGACAGAACTCTCGAAGACGTTGCGCGAACAATTGGCCACTGACTTCACGATTCCGTCGCTCGAATTGTCAGCGCGTCAGCGGTCGTCCGACGGCACCGAGAAGTTTCTGTTTCGATTGCACGATGGACAGTTGATCGAAACGGTGGCGATTCCCGATCAGGATCGCATGACGCTCTGCATTTCTTCGCAGGCCGGCTGCGCGTTGCAGTGTGCGTTCTGCGCGACGGGCGCGATGGGGTTCCAACGCAATCTGACGGCGGCCGAAATTGCGGGACAGGTGCGCGCGTTGCGCATGTTAAGTGAGCCCATTCTGGCGACGAACGTCGTTTTCATGGGCATGGGCGAGCCGTTGATGAATTGGAAGGCCGTCAGTCCCTCGCTGACGCTGCTCAACGACCCGCGCGCGCTGGGCATCGGTGCGCGCCACATCACGATTTCCACCGTCGGCGTTTTGCCGGGCATCGTGGCGCTCCACGAGCGTCCGGAACAGTTCCGACTCGCTATTTCGATTCATGCGCCGACCGACGAATTGCGTCGGACGCTGATGCCGGTCAACACGAAGTACCCGTTGGCCGACGTGATTGCCGCAGCCGCCGAGTTTGATCGCCGCGTCACCTTCGAATACGTGATGCTCGGTGGCGTAAATGATCAACCCGCACACGCGGCGCAACTCGCGGCACTCGCGCGCGCCTGTCGCGCGTTTGTGAATCTGATTCCGCTGCACCCTGGCGGCTCGATGGGCTTTGTTCCGTCATCGGGTCCGGTGATTGCGTCCTTCGCGCGCGCGTTGCGCGATCGGAACGTCGAGACGGCCGTTCGCCGCAGTCGCGGCCTCGACATCGCGGCCGCGTGCGGTCAGCTACGGACGGAACGTCTGGGCAGGCGGCTTCCAGTCGCGGCCAATCAGGACGGTGAAGTCCACGAAGTGTGACGTGTCCTTCGACACCTCGATGGCCCCAGTGCCTAAAGCTTTGCGGAGTCGCTGCGCCCACGCGTCATGACCGGTGTGCGACAACACCACGGTTCCTTCGCGTTTCGATTTGAGATCGGTGTCGAACTCCACCACGTCATAGCCGAAGTCGCGCAGCACAAAGGTCGCACGTCGCGCGAGCCCGCGAACGTTGGTGGTGTTGAGCACGCGAACGCGCACGCGCGCGCCCTGCGGCGCTCTCGCGGTGGTATCACTCGGCGACGGCGGTTGCGGTGCGGGCGGCTCGATGGCGTCTGACGCGCGGTACCAGCCCGCAATGGCGCCGCCAACGACGAGGAGTACGACGCCAATGGTGAGCCAACGCATTGTACGACGCGGCTTCGGCGTTTCCGGCAAATTCGGCAGTTGGGCGATCATCGGACGGCGTTCCACATGCCGACGGTTTCGACGGCCAGCCCTTTTCCTTCACGGATCGTCCATTCGAGGCGAAGTCGCACGACTTGTCGAAAGACCGCGTCGAACGCATCGGGCACACGGTCCGCCAGAAACGCGCGGTCGGCTTGCATGAACGTGCGACCCGGCTCAAGAAAGTCCGCCATATACAGTGCCTTACCGACGGGCGACCAGGCGGCATGGCCGACGGTGTGCCAGCGAATAGCGCTCAGTACATCTTCACGATGCTCACCGGATGCCTCAAGTCGCAGCGCGGTGGCTGGGCCATGGAGCATGCCGTACGGACGCTCGTAGTCGCCCGTCATGGCCCGCAGCGTGGCCTCGTCGGCATCACGCAGTGCATCGTGCCACCAGCCGGCGTCGAGCCACATCCGGCGATGGTGCTCGCTGATATTCAGCTGTTGCGACCAGCGATCAAGCAGTGCGACAACGCGCGCGATATGTTCGCGACGTTTTGGAGTGATGACCGCCCAGGCGGGCATTGGATCAGTCATGGCCGATTCGATGCACGAGTTGCAAGTCGGTGCAGCGGTGCAGCTACGCCGCGTCGATCGCCGCGCGCAGCGATGCCGTCAGTGCGATGGCCTCAGCGACCGAACGTTCAGCGGCCCGTACGATGGCGCTGCCGACGATCACCCCATCGCCCAATCGTGCAACGGCGGCGGCCTGTTCCGGCGTGGAGATGCCAAAGCCGATGCAAATTGGCAGCGACGTTGCACTGCGCAGTCGCGCCACAGTGTCCGGCAGCTCCGACGATAGTGAATCGCGCTCGCCGGTCACGCCCATCCGACTGATGAGATAGACGAACCCGCCTCCGTGTCGCGCGATTTCCGCCATGCGCGGCGCCGGGGTCGTGGGCGCGACAAGACGAACAAAATCCAATCCGCTCTGCCCAAACCAAGCCTCGCGCTCCGCATCTGCGCCCACGGGCAGATCGGTCACGAGCACGCCGTGCACGCCGGCCGCGCGTGCGCGTGCCAACACGTCGGCTCCGCCGGCGAGCAGCGGATTCAGGTAGCTGAACAACACAACCGGAATCGAAAGCTTGGCTTCGGCGATGATTTCGAGTGTGCGGTTGAGCGTGACCCCATGTTCAATCGCGCGCTGAGACGAACCCTGAATGACGGGACCGTCGGCCATGGGATCGGAGAATGGCACACCCACCTCGACGACGTCGGCTCCCGCCGATTCGAGTCCGCGCAAGAGTTCGAGGCTTTTGGCCGGATCTGGGTGACCAGCCGTGACATAGCAAACGAGCGCACGACGGCCGCGCGCAGAGAGATCAGCGAAGCGTTGCGACAGAACAGACATCAGAACTCAGGCGAAATAGTCGGAAATGCGAATCCCATGTCGCTCGGGATCTTCGGTGCGAACAATGGTGCGCGCGAACTGACCCGTCACCGCTTTCGCGGTCAGGTCGATCACCGGCGCGTCGGCCAACCGGTTGCCTTGCGAGTCGGAGAGAATTCGCACGATCGGACGCGAGAGTGCGGCTGGGTCGGGATTGGCGCTCATCACGATCGCCAGCTCCAAAGTATCGAGGCCGACAATGGTGCCCACCGGATAGATGCCCGTGAGATTAATAAACGCTTTCACGACGACCGGATCGAGTCCGAGGCGCGGATTGTCGCGCATACCGCGAAGCACGTCGGCAGGCGTCCAAGGTGCTTCCTGATAGACGCGCGTAGTCGTGGCCGCGTCGAAACCGTCGGCCACCGCGATGATCTTGCTGAACAACGAGAGGCGACGAGGCCGCGCGACTTTCGGATATCCCGACAGGTCCACGCGCATGTGATGCTCAAACGCGGCCGTTAACGCGCGCCACGGTCGGCCGGCGCCCGTCGGCAGTTCAAACAGCGTCAACACGCCCTGCCAGGGGTGCGTCTGCAGCAACGCCCGCTCGGCGTCATCGAGATTGCCGCGCTTATTCAGGAGCTCCAGCGGCAGTTTGGCCTTCCCGATATCGTGCAACAGCGCGGCCAGTCCGAGATCCAGCAGTTGCTGTTTGGTGAGACCGAGGCGTCGGCCAAGCGCGACGGCAAGAATACAGACGTTGACGCTGTGCACAAACGTGTACTCGTCGAACTCGCGCAGCGTCGTCAGCCCCATCATTGAGGCGGAATCAGTCAGGATTGCATCGACAATCCCCTGCACCGCCCGCTTGGCGCGCTTGAGTCCGGGACTGCGTCCGAGACGCGCCGACGTCATCACTTCGCGCGTAACGTCGAGCGAGCGCACATAAGTCTGTCGTGCGCGCTCCTTCTGATCGAGCGGCTCGTCGCCGGCACCCGCCGCTTCTTCCTTTGGCGGCGACAGCAAGAAGTCCGTAACGCCAGACTGCTGCAAACGCGACTCAAGTTGATTGAGGCGCTCTTCTTCCGGATACTCAAGCGGAGGCGCCTGCAGAAACGCCAGCAGTACGACCCACGCGCGAGGCTCCGGCTTATTGAGCACACTCAGTCCGCCGATTCCCGCTTCACGGAAGAGGCCCAACACGTACGCTACGGCGGCGTAGTTGTCGAGCGTCAGTCGCAGCCGTGTTTCGTTGACGAACAGGTAATCGCCAACGCGGCGCAGCTCGCATCCGTCCGAGGTGGTCTGCAGCCGTTCGGTCGAAGTTGACAGTTCGGCCAACGCCTTCTGCACCGCCGCGTTCTCAACGGGATACAGGCGGACTGCGCGCACCGCACCATGCAACGCGACCACATACGCGCGCGCATTGCGCTGTGTTTGCGCCTCGCTGCCTTGATCAAGATTGGCGTTGGGCGAGGTCATCAGGCACCGCCTCGGAGAGCGCGTGCGACCGCACTGCGAACGACGACATCCTTGGTATCAGCGGCACGTTGCAGCGAGCCGATCGCGGACGTGGTGCCCACCAACCCGAGGGCGCGCGCGGCGCAGGCGCGAAGTTCTGCGGGCTCTTTCGCGCCGAGCAATCCTCGCGCATTCAACAAGCCGTCGAGCTCGGATACGCCATCGTCGCCGCAGAGTGTTCCGTAGGCTTCGAACAGCGCCATCTTTTCGCCAAGATCGGCTGTGCGCAGCTCTTTCCGTCGGAGCGCCTGTGCCAACCGTGGCAACGCGCCCGAGTGCTTCTTGCTCGCGATCGCGCGGAAGGTGGCGACCCGCACATCTCGATCGGTGTCTTCCACGCCGCGCTCGAGCGCTTGAAGCGCACCGGGAGAGCCGATATCCGCGAGCGCGGCCACGGCCTCCATGCGGAGCCGCGCGTCGTCTCCACGCAGCACACGTGAAAGCCCTGGCACGGCAGCCGGTGTCGCGAGTTGCGCCGCCACGCGCAAGGCCCCACGAACGACGGCAGAATCGGTGTGCTCAAGCAACTGCGCCAATTCCGTGGTGTTGGCGCCGGCAAGTCGCAGCGACGCGCGCTCAATCGCGGCGCGGGCCGGCGACGCCGTTGCGGAGCCGAGCCAGGTGACCAGCGGCAACAGCGCGCTCGGACGCAGCTCGTTGAACAAGTTTTCGAGAAGCGACGCGACCGGCGCGCGCGTTCCCTCATCGAGCGCTTGCAGCAGCTGCCCGATTGCTGCGGGCTCACTCAACCGAGCAGGCAGTTCGCGCAATCGCTCGGCCACCGCATCGCTGTGCTCGCCGCGTCGCAGCGTCGCCGCGGATTCTCGAAGCACGTATCCCACTTGCTCGTAATCGCCCATCGCGAGGCATTCAAGCAAGAGTTGATCGATGTAGCCGAGTGCACGGTCCGGCGCGTCGCCAGAATCGGGGAGTTCGACAATGTCGAACAGCATGCTGAACGCGTGGCGACGCTGATCCTCGCTGTACTCGCGTTTCAGCTCGTCAACGAGATACGTGACTTCGCGCGGTTCAAGGAAATAGAGCGCGCTTTCAAAGTCCTCCATGCGGAGGATACCAGCCGGACCGCTTCCCACCGGTGCCGTCTCGTTGGCCGGGACGGCGAGCAGCGGCTGCTGCCAGTTCGCTACACCGGGGCCGGCTCCGCGCTCGCCAGACGACATCGCGAAATCGGAGAGGCCTTCGATTTCAACGTGCCGGTACTCGATGGTCTGCAAATCGGCCACCCAGAGTAACGTCACCAGATCGTCGTCGTCGGCCGGTGCCGTTCGCGCTCGATGCAGCACGTTGAGCAGCAGCTCCATCTCGCTCGTTTCGAAGCCCGCATGCAGTGTCAGCGCGCGCAGGCCGTCGCGATGTAACAGCCACGGAAGCGCCTCAGTGCCGCGCTCAGCGTCCTGGTACACCACATCATCTTCGCAGAGAAACGCGGTTTCGCGAATATCAATCGAAACGCTTGGCGTCGACGTCCACACCCGCGCGAACGCCGCACGCGCCTGTTCGATTGCCTGGGCGCGCGTGGGGTTGTTGGGCAAGTACAGCTGCATCGCGCGCTGCGCCTTGGCGAACGCGCGCAATGCGTCCTCAAGCGCACCGTGAGAGCGTGGCGCGTGCGATGCCGTAGCCGTCCCGCCCGGACTCACGGTCACAGCGTCGGAAGCTCGTGCTGGATAATGGTGTTCACGTCCTTGTCGCCACGGCCGCTGACACAGAGCAGGATCGGTTCGCCACCGTTCCAACGCTGGCGCTCCTTCTCAATCCATGCCACCGCATGGGCCGTTTCGAGCGCCGGAATGATGCCCTCGAGACGACTCAACAGCGCCACGCCACGCAGTGCTTCATCGTCCGTGATTGAGACGTACTCAGCACGGCCGCTGTCGTGGAGATATGCGTGCTCCGGACCCACGCCCGGATAGTCGAGGCCCGCCGAAATGGAGTGCGCGGGATGCACCTGTCCGGCAGCATCCTGGAGCAGATAGCTCAACGATCCGTGCAGCACGCCCGGCGTACCTTTGGTGATCGACGCACTGTGACGGTCGGTGTTCAGCCCTTCACCCGCCGCTTCCACGCCCACGAGTTCGACCTCGGCGTCGCCCACGAAGCCGGCGAAAATGCCCATCGCGTTCGATCCGCCACCGACACACGCCACCACAGTCTTCGGCAATCGCCCGGCACGCGCGATCATCTGCTCGCGCGCTTCGCGCCCGATGATCGACTGAAAATCGCGCACCATGCGCGGATAAGGCGCTGGTCCGACTACTGAGCCGATGATGTAGTGACTGTCATTCGCGGTGGTGACCCAATCGCGAATCGCTTCACTCGTGGCATCCTTGAGGGTGCGGGTGCCCGCGGTAACCGGCACAACGGTTGCGCCCATGAGTCGCATGCGAAAGACATTCAACTGCTGTCGGCGCATGTCCTCTTCGCCCATGTACACTACGCACTCAAGGCCGAAGCGCGCGCAGATCGTGGCTGTGGCGACGCCATGCTGTCCGGCTCCCGTCTCGGCGATGATGCGACGTTTGCCCATTCGCAGTGCCAACAGCGCTTGACCGACGGTGTTGTTGATCTTGTGAGCACCCGTGTGATTCAAGTCTTCTCGCTTGAGCCACACCGGAACACCCACTCGCTCGGAAAAGCGCGGCGCAAACGTCAGCGAAGTCGGTCGACCCACGTATTCGCGCAGCAGTTCATCGAGCTCACGCTGAAACGCAGGATCGGTCTGCGCCTCGGCCAGTGCGACCTCAAGCGCGTCAAGCGCCGGAATCAACGTCTCGGGAACGTACCGCCCTCCGAACGGACCAAAGCGGTGATCGGTTGCGGTGTCCATCGTTGCCACGGTCATGCGCCTGTCCCCTTCGCGGTGCGAACCGCATCAGCAAACTGTTTCATCGCGACCGGATCTTTCACCCCGGGCGACAGCTCCACGCCGGAAGATACGTCGACTACGTCTGGGGAGAGCAGTCCCATCGCCCGCGCGACATTTTCGGCGCGCAAGCCGCCCGCCAGCACGATGCGCAGTGCCGGAAGTGCCGCCCGCAGCGCGGCGACCTCGTCACGAAGTCCGCTCCAATTGAGTGTCACACCCGTTCCGCCCAGCTGACCCACCACTTTTGCATCAAGCACGATCGTGCCGCTTTCCGACGCCAACGCCATCGTCTGCGCAGGCAAGCTCGTACCTTCGACGCGCAACACGGGCCAGATGGCACGGGACGTGATATTACGAAGCTGGCGAACCATCGCGGGCGATGGATCGCCATGCAGTTGCATCACGTCGAGCGCGAGCACCTCGGAAATCGACAGAATCTCGTCCATCGACTGCTCGCCAAACACCGCGACTCGCCGTACGTCGTGATGGGCTGTGCCGAGCACGCGACGGCCTTGCTCGATCGAGACGAGGCGCGGGCCGCCGGCGAGAATGATGCCGAGATAACTTGCGCCGAGCGCAATCGCCTGCTCGGCGTCGACTTCGCGAGTAAGGCCGCAGAATTTGATCGCGGTCGTCATTCCGCTGTGCGCGTAGTACTTGGTCGCATTTTCGGCGTTAGCGGTCGCGACGCGAAACCGCCGTCAGTGATGCGACAGCCTCAGTCGGATTGGCGGCGGCGGAAACCGCGCTTCCCACGAGAATCGCATCAGCGCCCGCGTGCGCGGCGGGAAGTACATCTTGAACTTGGCTCATACCACTTTCCGCAACCGCAATTCGCGCCGAAGGAATGTGCGGAATGATTCGCGGGGCGGTTGTCGAATCGATCACGAGCGTTTCCAGATTGCGATTATTGACGCCGATGACCTTCGCATCGATGGCGAGCGCACGCTCCAATTCTTCTTCGTCGCGAATTTCGACCAGCAGGTGGAGTCCGGCTTCCAACGCCGTATCGGCTAGTCGCTGCAACAAATCGGGCGAAAGTGCCCGCACAATCAGGAGCGCCGCCGAGGCGCCCGCCGAGCGCGCTTCCCAAAGCTGGACCGGGTGAACGAGAAAATCCTTCCGAATGACGGGAACTGCGACCTCAGACGCGACCGTCTCGAGATCCGCGAGCGATCCGCCGAACCGCGTGGGTTCAGTCAAAACCGAAATTGCGGCCGCACCGCCTTTGACATACGACGATGCCTGACTGACCGCGTCGAGCGACGGAGCAATTGCCCCCTTCGAGGGCGACGCGCGCTTCACTTCGGCAATCACCCGCAGCTGCTCACCGCGCAGTGCGCTGGCGAACCCATACGCTGGTCGACGGTCCAAGGCACGAGCCCGAATCTCCCCGAGGCGCGGCGCGACCGTTTCGGCTCGCTCATGCGACTGCGCGGTGAGGTCTCCCAGTGTTCCGACGGGTGCGCTCCAGACGGAGTTTGAAGAAAATCCTTGCACTTCGGCCTGTCTTCGGTTAGCGTGGATTCGGCGCTCGTTCGGTTTCATGGCACGTCGGAAACTCACCCGGTTGCGCCGCCGGGTAAAGCATGGGCCGCTCGGCTCAGGCAGACCCCATCCGGAGGCGCCATGGCGCTCACCAAACGGCAACGAGAAATCCTGTCCTATCTCTCGGAGTATCACGAAGGCAACGGCTATGCGCCGAGCTTCGAGGAAATCGCGTTGCAGTTCAACTATAACTCGCTGGCAACCGTCCACGAGCATCTCACAAATCTCGAGCGCAAAGGCTACATCAAGCGCTCGTACAATGAGAGCCGGGCCATCGAGATCCTCCCCTCGGAGATCTATCAGCGGGCGGTCGAACTACCGCTGCTCGGCACGGTGGCGGCAGGCGCGCCCATCGAAGCCATGATGTCGGGGGAAACGATGGCGGTCCCCGATGGGTTCCTGCGCAAAAATGGGAGCCATTATGTGCTCCGTGTGCGCGGCGATTCCATGATCGAAGATCACATCTCCGACGGTGATTACGTCGTGGTCAACGATCGTCAGGCCGCCGACAATGGCGAGATGGTTATCGCGCTGCTCGACGGTGCGGCCGCCACGGTCAAGCGTTACTACCGTGAGCGCGACGGTCGCATTCGGCTGCAGCCGGCGAACGAAACGATGTCGCCGATGTTTGTGCATGAAGACGACGTGCGCATCCAAGGCATTGTCGTCGGTGTGCTGCGCCGCTATTAGCCAGCAGCACAGCGCGCGGTTGCTACGCCTTTGGAGCCGCGCGCGACGCCGCGTGTGAGGCAGTGCGCAATCGCCTGAGCGCGTCGGCACCAACGCCGCGAACCAATCCATCGCGCGCCGCTGCGACAGCGTCTGCATAACTCGTCGCCCGGCCCGACACGTAGAGCGCTGCGGCCGCGTTGAGCATCACCGCGGCGCGCGCCGCCGGTGGTCCACTCCCATTCAGCACGAGCTCGATCAGCGCCGCATTCTGCGCCGGCTCGGCACCGGCCAGATCATCCGCCTGAATGCCATCGACCTCCGCAATGCGCGGATCGATGGTCCAACGCGAAAGTTCGCCAGCTCTCACCTCTACCACCGTGGTCTCGCCGAGCGGAGAAACCTCGTCGAGCCCGGGCGCGCCGTGCACCACAAGCGCGTGTCGTGAGCCGAGCTTTGCCAACGCCGAAGCAAGGAGTTCTAGCCGCCCTGGCTCAGCGACACCGACCACCTGGCGTCCGGCGCGAGCTGGGTTGGCCAGCGGACCAACCATGTTCATCACCGTGGGAATGGCGAGTTCGCGCCGCACGGGTCCGAGATGACGAAATGCCGGATGCATGAGCGGCGCGAACATGAACACAACGCCAGCCTCGCGCAGCGTCTGCGCCATCGCGGCGGGCGTCATGTCGATGACCACGCCGAGCGCTTCCAATACGTCGGCACTGCCCGACTTGGAGGTCGACGAGCGATTGCCATGCTTGGCTACCCGTACGCCGAGTCCTGCAACCAGCAGCGCCGCCGCAGTGGAGATGTTGAACGTCGTCAATGTGCCGCCACCCGTGCCGCACGTATCGACTAGTTCATCTGGCGCCGCATCCGGCAACGGGATCATGGCCGAGCGCAGCGACTCCACTAATCCGGCTACCTCAGTCGGAGTTTCGCCTTTCACTCGCAACGCCATAAGCAAAGCTGCAACCTGCGCCGGCGTGCCCTCACCGCGCATGATCACGTCGAACGCAGCCGTCATCGACGGCCCGTCCAACGAATCGTGTGCAGCGAGCCGGCGAATCGCCTGCGCGAGCGCGTCAGTTGACACGAATCGTAGCGAGCAGGCGTTCGCTTAACTGGTGCCGCGACGCAATCAGTGAAATAACGAGTCCGAGCAGGCGAACCCGCTCGACGTCTTCGTCGCCGTAGATCCCGCGCTGTGCCCGATTAGTCAGATTGATCACGCCAACCAGTGCATCATGGTAGACCAGCGGAAAGCTGATGAAACTACCAGTCGTGAAGTACTGATCGCGCAACAGCGGGTGCTGGGCGGCATCGCGCACATCCTGCACCAGCAACGGTTCTCGGGCCGCCGCCACGCGACCGGCGACGCCCTCGCCGATGCGAATACGCATGCCTTCGACGATGTGCGGCGCAATGCCACGAGCTGCGGCGAGGTACAGATGGTCGGGTTCGGGCGCGATCAACATCAGCGAGCATCGCTGCGCCTGCATGTCGTCGCCAACCAGCGCCAGCAACCCGTCGACCAGCGCCCGCGGATCGCGAGAAGCCGCATCGAGGGTCAGCAAACGGTCCAGCAGGTATAGCGTGCGCGTGCGCTGCCGCAGCGCTTCACTTCGGCGGTGCAACTCGATGTGCGTTTGCTCGAGCTGACCAACCGCAGATCCCAACTGCTGTTCGGCGAGATCGGCGCGCCGGATTGCTCGTCGCACTTCCTCGGCAGCACGTGCCGCATCAGCCTGCAGCGCCACGGCCTCAGCGGCATTCAGTGCACCGTTGTCGCGC
Organism: uncultured Gemmatimonadaceae bacterium; assembly: GCA_966096095.1. Classification (GTDB taxonomy): domain Bacteria; phylum Gemmatimonadota; class Gemmatimonadetes; order Gemmatimonadales; family Gemmatimonadaceae; genus Gemmatimonas. The sequence goes on from CBHTUR010000002.1 coordinate 145,135, forward strand.
GGAGTTGCCGTGCGCGCCTCGCGCAACTCGGCCTCCAGGAGACCAAGCTTACGCACGTATTCCCCGTGTACACGCTGGGTAACGTCTTCCAGCGTACGCACAGCTTCCTCGCGCGCATCCCGCTCGGCGATGCGTCCAAATGCCAGGTCGAAGAGGGCAAGCGCCGGCGCGAGTCGCTCGGTGGTGCGCGTACCGAAAATCTTGCGGGGCTCGTACAACGCCAGCACCCCTGCCAACGCGCCTTCGATCCGGAGCCCGCGCAAGGACAGCATGCCCCCATCGATCCCCGATCCAAAGCCAAACAGACGCGCGTAATCGGCCGACTTGTCGGTCACGTCGATGAACTGCCCACCGGCCGTGACCCGCGCGCGAAGGGGCTCCGGCAGGTGGTCGTACGTCGTCTCGAGCATGGATCGCGAGACGGTTGCACCGACTGGGGTGAGACGTTCGCGCAGCATGTCACGACGCGCGTCGTAGTGCACGAGCGCGAGCTGTGCGCCGCGATCCAATTCGGCGAGACACTCGCCGAGCGCGATAAGCGCGCCGTCGAGATCGGCGATGGCGCTGAGAGCGTGCGCCAGAGAGGCGAGAGAACGAGGGGGCATGGACGAAAGGAGAAAACAGCCAAGGCGTCAGCGGCGCAATGGGCAGCCGCGTCCTTCCTCGGTTGAAGCACAGGGTGAGGAGACATAGCTTCAGCCGCACATGGCCCTGCACATCGACCCGCACGTGATTCTGCTGGTAACGCAATACGACGGCGGGGAGTTCGCCGGCTGGCAGCGCCAGCCCGACGTGCGCACGGTGCAAGGCGAAATGGAGCGAGTGCTGCACCGCGTGTGCGACTCGCCTATCCCCGCACTGGGCGCCGGGCGGACCGACGCCGGGGTCCACGCCCACGGCCAGGGCGTTGGCGTACGCGTTTCCGACCGGTGGACCGCACCCGCGCTTCGGCGGGCTTTGAACGCCCTGCTCCCCCGGGACATCTGGGTCGCCTCGGCGCACGAGATGACGCCGGAATTTCATGCCCGCCGCAGCGCAATCGCCCGCCGATACCGCTATCTTTTAGGAGATGACGGTGGAGCCAGATCGCCCTTCCGGAATCGATACGAGTGGGCGCTTGAGCGCCGTTTAGACGGCAGCATTCTGGAGGCAGAAGCTGCCTCGCTGTTGGGAGAACACGAGTTTCGCGCGTTCGCTGTTGCACATACGGCGCCGATCGACGACCACCATCGTTGCGTAATTCATCACGCAACCTGGACGGAGCGCGACGGCGGCTGGGTGTTCGAGATCGCTGCTAACCGTTTTCTCCACCACATGGTGCGCTTCTTGGTTGGAACGATGGTCGACGTCGCGCGCGGGCGACAGCCGCGTGGTACGGTCGCGCGCCTGTTACGCGTGGGTCATAACGCCGAAACGTCGCCCCCTGCGCCTGCGCAGGGTTTATCGCTCCACGAAGTCGTGTACCCTGAGCACGTTTACCTCAAGAATTCGTGACGCCCCGACTTGTCGCCGTGTCTCGACTGACCGCTTCCATCTCAGCCGCGCTCGTCGCGGTAGCCTGTCAAGGCGCCTCGCCTGATACGTCATCGGCGCAAACGCGTACTCTGCCCCCGGCTCCACCGTCGGCGTCAGGTCCGCTCCCCGCACAATCGATCGCCGCGTCGCGTCGCACCGCCATCACCACGGCCGTTGAGCGAGTTGCTCCGTCCGTCGTCACGGTGCAGACCGAGACGGTGGAGCGAGTGCCGGTGGACTTCTTCGAATACTTCTCTGGCGGGCGGTCGGGCGAACGGCGCAGCGCCGGTATCGGCTCCGGATTCATCGTTCGCGCCGACGGGGTGATTGTCACGAACGCGCACGTCGTCGGCGGTGCCACCAAGGTCTCCGTGGCGATGCGCGACGGCACGACCTACGACGCGAAAGTGATCGGCGTCGATGAAACCAACGACTTGGCGGTCGTTAAAATCTCGGCCACCAAACTGCCGGTTGCAGCACTCGGAACGTCGTCGGATCTCGTGGTTGGCGAGTGGTCCATTGCCATCGGCAATCCGTTCGGCTTCGTGCTGGGCAACAGCGAGCCAAGCGTGTCGGTGGGCGTGATCAGCGCGGTCGGGCGCAATCTCGCGGGTCGTGGCGACGGCGGTGGCGTTTACGTGGATATGGTGCAGACGGATGCCGCCATTAATCCCGGCAACTCCGGTGGACCGCTCGTCAATGCGATGGGAGAAGTGGTTGGCGTCAACAGCTCCATCTACTCGCCGAGCGGCGGTTCGGTTGGTCTTGGCTTCGCTATTCCGATCGATCGGACCAAGCGCATCGTTGAAGACTTGCTTGAACATGGTGCCGTCCGTCAGCCCTGGGTCGGTTTGCGACTCGAAACTCCGCAGGTGCAAAGCGCGCGTGAAGCGGCAAATGCCGGGGCCATCGTCGCACGCGTGGTGCCGGGTTCGCCGGCCGACAAGGGCGGCATTCGCGCAGGCGACCAAATCGTACGCGCCGGGACACGCGGCGTACGCAATCCGTTCGACTGGGAGGCCCGACTGCTCGATCTCCGCGTTGGCGAGTCGTTGCCCCTGACGGTGAAACGCGGGGCGCGTGAGGTCAGCGTGACGGTTACGGTCGCCGATGCGCCAGAAGTCACCGCGCCCAAGGTGACGGTGTTGAGTGAATTGCAGTTGGTCACGCTCACCGATGCCATGCGGCAGGAGCGTGCGATCGGCGTGTCGAACGGCGCGCTGGTGTACAAAGTCTCCGATCGGATCAGTGATCAGATTGGCGTGCAGGCGGGCGATGTGATCGTGCAAGTAGGTCGGGCGCGTGTCGGTAGCGCCGAAGCGGCATCGAGCGCGATCGAACGTGACGGACAACGCGGGCCTGTGGTACTCGTATTCGAACGAGGACGCCAATTGATGCAGGCGTCGTTTTACCTTCGTTAACATCGAGCCGATGCGACGCAACCGCCGCATCGGCTCGTTCAATTTGGCACTCCCTCTGTTGCTTCCGTGACCGACTCTGATCACTCGTCGTACAGTTCGCCGCTCGCCGCGCGCTATGCATCGCGCGCGATGCTCACGTTGTGGGGTCCATCCACCCGCTACGGTCTCTGGCGTCGCCTCTGGCTTGCACTCGCGGAGTCGCAGCAGCAGCTGGGTATTGAGATTCCCGACGTCGCGCTCGAGGCGATGCGAGGGCACCTCGACGACATCGACTTTAAAGCCGTGGCGGCGTACGAAAAGCGATTTCGGCACGACGTGATGGCGCATGTACACGCCTTCGGAGACGTCGCGCCGGACGCGCGCAAGTTCATTCACCTCGGCGCCACCAGTTGTTTCGTCACGGACAACGCCGAACTGATTCTGATGCGGCGCGGCCTCTCGCTGTTGCGGGAAAAATTACTCGACGCGCTCGACGCGCTCGCGACGTTTGCTCGGACGTGGAAGGATCTTCCGGCACTGGGTTACACCCACTTGCAGCCGGCCCAGCTGACCACTGTCGGCAAGCGCGCCACGCTCTGGATGCAGGACATCCTGCTCGATCTCGATGACCTCGAAACGCGCTTGCAGCGTTTGCCATTCCGTGGCGTGAAAGGCACGACGGGCACACAGGCGAGCTTTCTCACGCTCTTCAACGGCGACCACGCCAAAGTGCGCGAGCTCGATCGCATGGTCACCGCCAAGATGGGATTCGCCACGTCGATTCCCGTGTCCGGACAGACGTACTCGCGCAAAATCGACGCGCAGGTGCTGGCCATTGTCGCTGGCGTCGCGTCGACGGCGTCCAAGTTCTCGGGCGACATTCGGATGCTTCAAGCCTTTGGCGAAATTGAAGAGCCGTTTGAGAGTCAGCAAATCGGCTCCTCAGCCATGGCGTATAAGCGGAATCCGATGCGCTCGGAGCGCATTGCGTCACTGGCGCGCTTTGTACTTTCGCTTGAGCCGAATGCCAATCAGACCCACGCCGTGCAGTACTTCGAGCGCACGCTCGACGACTCGGCGAACCGTCGACTGGTTATTCCCGAGTCGTTTCTCGCGACGGATGCGCTGCTGGTGCTGATGCAAAACGTGGTGCGCGGACTTGAAGTGCATCCCGCGCGCATTCGTCGTCGAGTGGACGACGAGTTGCCGTTCATGGCCACCGAAGAGTTGATTGTGCGCTTCGTGCGGGCCGGAGGTGATCGTCAGGAAGCGCACGAGATCATACGCGGTCACAGCATCGCCGCGGCGCGAGCAGTGAAGGACGGCGCGCCGAGGAACGACATGCTGGAGCGGCTGGCCGCCGACCCAGCGTTCGGGCTGGCCCTCGACGATCTGAAAGCAGCCGCTGACGCTACGCGGTTTGTGGGTCGTGCGCCGCAACAAGTCGTGGAATTTCTCGACGAGGAAGTGGCGCCGTGGCTTGCGCGTGAACGCGGCGCGATTGAGCTGGACGAGGTGCGCGTATGAGTCACGCACTCGTCTCAACTGCCCTCCCCTTGCCGCTCGTCCGGCGCGGCAAGGTGCGAGATGTCTACGCGGTGGACGCCGATCGATTGCTGCTGGTGACCACCGATCGCATTAGCGCGTTCGACGTGGTCATGAACGAGGCCATTCCGTACAAAGGTGCGGTGCTGACGCAACTCAGCGCGTGGTGGCTCGGGCAGTTGTCAGCCGAAGTTGAGCATCACCTCATTACGGCCGACACCGACGAAATCATCCGAGAAATCCCGTCGCTCGCCGCGCACCGCAGTGAGATTGCGGGGCGGTCGATGCTCTGCGTGAGCGCCGATGTGGTTCCGATCGAGTGCGTGATTCGCGGCTATATCACGGGATCGGCGTGGAAGGAGTATCGCGAGCACGGCACGCTCGCCGGTGAAGCGCTCGCGCCAGGGCTTCGTGAAAGCGATCGCCTTGATCCGCCTATTTTCAGCCCCGCCACAAAAGCTGAAACCGGACACGACGAAAACATCACGATAAGTCAGGTCATCGCGTCGGTGGGTACGGATACGGCGGCCACGTTGGAACGACTGGCGCGAACAGTCTACGAATTCGGCCGTGCCACCGCCGAACCGCGCGGCATCATTGTCGCCGACACGAAATTTGAGTTCGGTTGGCGTGACGGACGTCTTTTGCTGATCGACGAAGTGCTGACACCAGACAGCTCACGGTTTTGGCCAGCCGACCAGTACGCACCAGGTCGCGGACAACCCAGTTTTGACAAGCAGCCGTTGCGCGATTGGCTCGATGTTGAGCGTCGCGCTGGACGATGGAACGGAGAAGCGCCGCCGCCGACGCTTCCCGCCGAAGTGATCCGCGCAACGAGCGTGCGGTATCGCGATGCATTCTTGCGACTGACCGGCGCGCCGCTCGATTTGGCGCGTCTCGGCTTGCCCGAGGATGTACACTGATGTTTGCGCGCGAAGGATATCCTTTTATCGTCGGCGCGGCCGCGCTTGCGGCGCTCACGTTTGCGGCAGCGCTCAAACTGCGCTCCTGGCCGTTGTGGCTCGTGGCATTCGTGCTGACCATCATCGCACTTTGGGTGGCGTGGTTCTTCCGCAATCCGGAGCGGGTTGGCGCGCGAGGACCAGATGTCGTCATTGCGCCGGCCGACGGACGAGTAGTGCTCATCTCGCAGCTGGACGAGCCGACGTTCGTGCACGGTCCCACGACGCGCGTGTCGATTTTCATGAACGTCTTCGATGTGCACGTCAATCGCTATCCCGTGAGTGGTGCCGTACAGCACGTCGTCCACAAGGCCGGCAAGTTCCTCAACGCCATCACCGAAGCGTCGAGCGCGGAGAACGAACAGGCATCGGTGGGAATCGTCAGCGGGCCGCACCGCATTCTCGTACGACAGATCGCGGGGCTCATCGCCCGGCGCATCATCACCGATTCCAAAAGCGGCGACGTGGCGACGCAGGGCGCGCGCATGGGGCTCATCCGATTCGGATCGCGTGTTGATGTGTTTCTCCCACCCGCCTCAACGCTCAGCGTCGCCATTGGCCAGCGCACCCAAGCGGGCGTGACGGTGATCGCACAGTTGCCTAAGACGTGAACGCGGAGCTGCAGGATCGACCGCGCCGAGTGCGCCGACAGGCCGCGATTGCGCTGCCGAACGGCTTCACGCTCGCAAACTTGTTCTTCGGCATCTTCGCGGTGGTCGCCGCGTCGCGAGGCGAGTTCGACGCAGCCGCGCAGTACATCGTCTTCGGCGCCATTGCCGATACGCTGGATGGGCGCATCGCGCGCGCAACGAAGTCGGGATCACGATTTGGCGAAGAACTGGACTCGCTTGTCGATGCGATCTCGTTCGGCACGGCGCCCGCGCTCATCATGTACTTCGCCGTTTTTCAGAATTCTCGCTGGGAGTGGATCTTCTGCTTCTTCTTCACCGCGTGCGCGGTGATGCGCTTGGCGCGCTTCAACGTCGAGCAAGCCGGTCGTAAGAAGACCCACTTCACCGGATTACCCAGCCCCGCCGCGGGCATGACGCTGGCGACGTACTACTGGTTCAGTCAGACGTCACTGTATACCGAGACCATGATTGCTAACCTGCCGTGGCATCAGATGCTGCGATGGGTCATGCTCGGTCTGGGTATGCTGATGATCAGCAACGTGCAGTACGCCGCGGTGCCAACGGTCGGCTTTCGATCGATTCGTGGCATTCTTGGCCTCCTGTTGGTGGTCGGCACCTTTGTTGGTGTGATCTTCCTGCCGAAGCAGTTTTTCTTCCCCGCCCTCATGGGCTACGTGTTGTACGGAATTGGCCACACTGTCTTCGTTGGCTTGCTCGATCGCCTGCCCGGTGCACCACTCGCCGGCGATGATTCGACAGTCGATGACGATCGAGCGGACGACCGGCCGCGTCGCCGTCGCCGCAAACTTCAACGCTCAGAATCCGGCTCACCCGCGAGCCCCGAGGATCATACGGCATGACCCGTTATCGCCTGTCCATCCATATCGTTCCACGCCGCGGCATTCTCGATCCACAAGGGAAGGCCGTGACCGATGCACTGCATTCCCTCGGCTTTCCGCAGGTGAATGAAGTGCGCGTTGGGCGTTATCTCGTGGTGGATACCGACGCCGACTCGGCTGAGGCAGCGCGCGCGCAAGCCAAGGCGATGTGCGAGAAGCTTCTCGCCAATCCGGTCACCGAGGATTTCGAAATCGCGGCGGTGGAACACTCATGAAGGCTGGCATCGTTCAATTTCCTGGCTCCAATTGCGATGAAGACGCGTTGCGCGCGGTCGTCGACATCATGGGGCAGCAGGCAACGTATCTGTGGCATAAGGATCACGATCTGCAAAACTGCGATGTGATCGTGTTGCCGGGCGGCTTCTCGTACGGCGACTATCTGCGCGCCGGCGCCATTGCCCGATTCAGTCCGATCATGCAGGAAGTTGTGGCCTTCGCCAAGCGCGGCGGACCGGTGCTGGCCATCTGCAACGGATTCCAGATTGCCTGCGAAGCGGGCCTGCTGCCGGGAGCCCTGCTGCGAAACGCGAGCTTGCGGTTTATCAGCGCGCCCGTGGATCTGCGCGTGGAATCGATCGCAACGCGCTTCACGAATCAATATCACATCGGTCAGATCATTCGGATGCCCGTCGCGCACGGCGACGGTCGCTTCACCGCGGACGCCGACACGCTTGCTCGCCTCGAAGGCGAAGGGCAAGTGGTGTTTCGCTACGTCACGCCGTCCGGCGATGCGACGGAGTCGGGCAATCCGAACGGATCGCAGCGAAACATTGCCGGCATCGTAAACGCGCACGGCAACGTGCTGGGCATGATGCCGCATCCGGAGCGCGCCATGGACATGGCGCTCGGCTCGACCGACGGAGCGGCGTTGTTTGCCTCTTTCCTGGAACTTTCGCTGGTGACGGCGGCGCAATGAGTACGGTGACGGCACGAGCGGGCGATCCCGCGATCACGCCGGCGTTGGTCGCCGAGCATGGCATTACCACGTTCGAATACGAGCGACTCGTCGGCATGTTGGGGCGCGAACCGACCTTCACCGAGCTGGGTGTGGTCAGCGCGCTTTGGAGTGAACACTGCTCGTACAAGCACTCGCGCCCGATGCTCAAAACGCTTCCCACAAAGGCACCGTGGGTACTTCAGGGTCCCGGCGAAAACGCCGGCGTTATCTCAGTCGGCGACGGCCTCGCGGTCGCGTTCAAGATCGAATCGCACAATCACCCGTCGGCCGTCGAACCGTATCAAGGCGCAGCGACTGGCGTCGGTGGTATTCTCCGCGATGTGTTCACGATGGGCGCGCGTCCGATTGCGCTGCTCAATTCGCTGCGATTTGGTCCGCTCACATCGAGCCGAGTGCGCTGGCTCTTTGCCGGGTGCGTGAAAGGCATCGGTGATTACGGCAATTGCGTAGGCGTGCCGACAGTCGGCGGTGAAGTGGTATTCGATCCGTCCTACGAAGGCAATCCGCTCGTCAACGCGATGTGCGTCGGCCTGATGCGCGAAGACGAGTTGATGCGCGCGGTGGCCTCTGGCGTGGGCAATCCGATCATGGCGGTTGGCGCACGCACGGGTCGCGATGGCATTCACGGCGCCTCGTTCGCGTCGGAAGATCTCTCGCATGAGAGCGATGCAAAACGACCGATGGTGCAGGTCGGCGATCCGTTCACCGAGAAACTGCTGCTTGAAGCGTCGCTCGAATTGATTCGCAGCGGTCACATCGTTGCCATCCAGGACATGGGTGCCGCCGGACTCACGTCATCGTCAGCCGAGATGGCTGAGCGTGGCGATGTTGGCGTTACGATCGACGTGACCAAGGTACCGGTGCGCGAACAGGGGATGACGCCGTATGAAATCCTGCTGTCAGAATCGCAGGAACGCATGCTGGTCGTGGCGAAGATCGGTCACGAAGATGCGGTTCGTGCGATTCTCGCCCGTTGGGACCTCGAAGCTGCCGTCATCGGCGAAGTCATCGCCGAGCCCGTGTACCGCGTGACCGAGGGCGATAAGGTCGTCGCGGAATTCCCCGGTTCGAGACTCGTGACTGAGTGTCCTCAGTACACGCTCGAAGGTCGTGAGAGCGAAGCGCTGAAATCGGCTCGTGCCGTCGATGTGCATGCCATCGCGCCGCTCGCCGAAGAGCGCGATCACGCGTGGACACTGGAGCGCTTGTTGGCGTCGCCGACGATCGCGAGCAAAGCGTGGGTCTGGCGTCAGTACGATTCCACGGTGCGCACCAGCACGGTGCGCGGTCCGGGCAGCGACGCCGCCGTGGTGCGGCTACCGGGCACGAATCGCGCCCTTGCCCTGTGCATTGATGGAAACGGGCGCCACGTGGCACTGTCGCCGCGCAATGGCGGGCGCGCTGCGGTGTGCGAAGCCGCACGCAACGTGGCCTGCACAGGCGCGCGTCCGCGCGCGATTACCAACAACCTCAACTTCGGCAACCCCAAGAAGCCCGAAGTGTATTTCCAACTCAGTGAGGCGATCGCCGGCATGGGCGAGGCGTGCTCCATACTCGAAACGCCCGTCACCGGCGGAAACGTCTCGCTCTACAACGAGAATCCGCACGGCGCAATTCATCCGACGCCGACGATTGGCATGGTGGGCGTCATCGATTCGCTTGCGCATGTCACCCCGTCGAACTTTCAGCAGGCCGGCGATACCATCGTGCTGTTGGGGGAACCCACGGCAGAGTTGGGAGCCAGTGAGTATCTCCTCGCCATTCATGGCCTCACGGCCGGCACGCCGCCGGTGTGCGATCCGTCCAAGGAACGCCAGCTGATCGACGCCATTCTCGAAGCCATCACCGCCAGCGTCGTGCGTTCCGCGCACGACTGCAGCGACGGCGGGTTGGCCGTTGCGTTGGCCGAATGCGCGATGATCAATCGTGAGCGTTTGCTGGGTTTCGACGTCGATCTGTCCGCGTGGGCGTCGCTGCCACATCGCGCGCTGCTGTTCGGAGAAGCGCACGGCCGCATTGTCGTCAGCACGGAGCATCCCGCTGCGGTGCTGGAAATTGCTGCAAAGCACGGCGTTTCGGCCCGAGTCATCGGCAGTGTCACGGAGGCCAGTGCGGGTGCCTCCTTCAAGATTTCGGATGACGTTTTCCGCGCGCCGGTTGCTTGGCTCGCGCGGGCATTTCATGAAGCAATTCCTTCGGCGATGGATGGTGAGACGCCCGCGGAACACGCGATCGCGGCATCACACGCGCCTACTACTGACTGACCGGAGCTTCAAGCATGTGTGGTATCTTTGGCGTGTACGGCCATCGTGACGCAGCCGCGCTGACACAACTCGGCCTGTACTCGCTGCAGCATCGTGGTCAGGAATCTGCCGGCATCGTAGCCGTCGGCGAAGACGGACATGCCCGACTGAGTCGCGCGATGGGATTGGTCTCGGAGGGGTTTGAAGAGGCTGAGATGCGTGAGCTCAACGGACCGGTATCGATCGGGCACACGCGATACAGCACGGCCGGAGCATCGGCCATCGAAAACGCGCAGCCGATTCTCGCGCGCGTTCGACAGGGTCACATTGCGCTCGCGCACAACGGAAACCTCACGAACGCAGTGGAATTGCGCCGCGAGCTTGAGGATGCAGGCGCGATCTTCTCGTCGTCGATGGACTCCGAAGTGATCGTGCATCGGATCGCCCGCGCCAGTGGTTCAGCGCCTGAGCAGCGTGTGGCGCAGGCGTTGCAAGGCGTTGAAGGTGCGTATTGCCTGCTCATCGTGCTCGATGAAACCGTCATCGCCGCGCGCGATCCTCATGGATGGCGACCACTGGTGGTGGGCCGACTTGGCGACGGATGGGTGTTCGCGTCTGAGACGTGCGCCCTCGATATCGTCGGCGCCACACTCGAGCGTGAAGTCGCGCCCGGTGAAATCGTGGCCGTCGACGTACATGGACTGCGCTCAGTGCGCTCGCTGCCCATCGCCCCAGTCAATCGGTGCGTGTTTGAGCACGTGTATTTCGCGCGACCGGACAGCAAGGTCTTTGGCGGATCCGTCGATCGGTCTCGTCGGGCGCTCGGCCGCCAACTCGCTCGCGAGTGCCCCGCCCCGACGGCGCAGTTGGTTTTCGCGGTGCCAGACTCGTCAAACTCGGCCGCACTCGGTTTTTCCGACGAGTCCGGAATTCCGTACGAACTCGCGCTGATTCGCAATCACTACATCGGCCGTACGTTCATTCAACCCACGCAGGCCGGGCGCGATGCGAAGGTGAAGGTGAAGTACAACCCGGTTCGCGAGCTGCTCGAGGGCAAGAGTGTCGTCATGGTGGACGACTCCATTGTGCGTGGTACCACCACGCGAGGCCTCGTGTCTTTGGTTCGCGCGGCCGGTGCCCGGGAAGTGCATATGCGCGTCAGCAGTCCACCAATCATCAGTCCGTGTTACTACGGCATCGACACGCCGCGTAAAGAAGAGTTGATCGCGGCACAGATGGGACACGAGGAACTGGTGCGTCACTTGGGCGTTGATTCTCTGGGGTACCTCTCGCTCGACGGCATGCTATCGGCCATGCCTGAGGGACCTCAAGGTTACTGTCACGCCTGTTTCTCAGGACGATATCCGACGGCGACCCCTGCTGAACCTGAATTGCTTCGTGCTGGCAGCCTATCCCGAGTGACTGCCGGACAGACCTGACACAGACTGGAGATTCCCGTGGCGCGTTCCGTGTACTTCTTTGGCAACGGTAAGGCTGACGGCACGCGGGAAATGAAATCAGTGCTGGGCGGAAAGGGGGCGAATCTGGCCGAGATGACAAACCTCGGCGTCCCCGTTCCGCCCGGTTTTACAATTGCCGCCGGCTGCTGCATCGAATATCTCGACGCGCAGGGCATTGCGGAGGAATTGCGCGCGCAAGTCGCTGAGGCACTTACAGCCCTCGAGCGCGCAACCGGCAAAGGATTTGGCGACGCCAGCAATCCTCTGCTCGTGTCTGTGCGATCCGGGGCGGCGATTTCGATGCCCGGGATGATGGAGACGATCCTCAACCTCGGGCTCAACGACACCACCGTTGAGAGTCTCGCGGCGGCCAGCGGGAATCCGCGCTTCGCCTACGATTCGTATCGTCGGTTCTTGCAGATGTACGGCGATGTCGTGCTTGAAGTGCCCATCGCCAAGTTCGAACAACTTCTATCGGTGAAGCGGCTCGGTAACGGTGTCACGACCGACGCGGAGCTCGGTGCCGATGCGTTGCGACAGCTGGTGAGCGAATACAAGAATCTCATTCGCTTCGCCACGGGCCACGATTTTCCGATGGATCCGCGCGAACAGCTTTGGGGCGCAATCGAGGCCGTGTGGCGGTCGTGGACGCTCAAGAAAGCGGTCGACTACCGGAAGGTGAACGGCATCTCCAATACGCTCGGCACCGGCGTCAATGTGCAGGCGATGGTGTTCGGTAACATGGGCGATGATTCCGGCACAGGCGTCGCTTTCACGCGTGATCCGTCAACCGGTGAACGCCGGTTTTACGGTGAGTTTCTGGTGAACGCGCAGGGTGAAGATGTCGTTGCCGGTATTCGCACGCCGCTGCACGTCGATGAGATGGCGCAGAAGTTACCCGGCGCCTACACGCAGCTGCTGGAAACGCAGGATTTGCTGGAGCGCCACTTTCGGGATATGCAGGACCTTGAGTTCACCGTTGAGCGCGGAACGCTATTCCTGCTGCAAACCAGAACGGGTAAACGCACGACACCAGCCGCGCTGCGCATCGCGACGGAAATGGTCAGCGAGGGACTGATTGATCAGCACGAAGCGGTTCGACGCGTGCAGCCCAATCAACTCGACCAGCTGCTGCATCCCGTAATCAGTCCGACGGTTCGCGCCAAGCCGATTGCAACCGGTCTGCCGGCGAGCCCGGGTGCCGCGAGTGGAATTGCCGTGTTCGATCCGGACGCCGCCGAACAGCGAGCCGCGCGGGGCGACCATGTGATTCTGGTGCGCGAAGAGACCACGCCAGAAGATTTCCACGGTATTGTTGCGTCTCGCGCCGTGCTGACGGCGAGAGGTGGAATGACGTCGCATGCGGCTGTGGTCGCGCGCGGCATGGGTAAGTGTGCCGTCGTTGGCTGCACCGCGATCGAGATTTCGCACGACACGCGCAGCCTTAAGGTGGGCGATGTCGTGGTGAACGAGGGCGATTTCATCACGCTTGATGGCGCCACAGGTCGGGTCTTCCTCGGTGACTTGCCAATGGTGCCCAGCGAGGTGATGCGCGTGAACAGCGGCTCGCTTGCCGCCGCAGAAGCGCCGGTGTTTCAGGCGTTCTCACGCGTGATGGCATGGGCCGACGGTGAGCGGCGGCTTCGTGTGCGCGCCAACGCCGACACGCCGCGCGACGCGCGCATCGCGCGCAATTTTGGCGCCGAAGGCATTGGGTTGTGTCGCACCGAGCACATGTTCTTCGAAGGAGATCGCATTAGCGCGATGCGCGAGATGATCGTCGCGCGCGACGAGGGAGGCCGTCGCCGCGCACTCGAAAAGTTGCTCCCCATGCAGCGCGGAGACTTTGAAGGCATTTTCGAAGCGATGGACGGTTATCCCGTCACCATCCGATTGCTCGACCCGCCGCTGCACGAATTCCTCCCGCACGACGGTAAGGAGTCCGTGATTCTCGCGCAGACGCTCGGCATTCCACGAGCGGAACTGCAGCGCATTGTGGCGACGCTGCGTGAGTCGAACCCCATGCTGGGGCATCGCGGTTGTCGATTGGGAATTGTGTATCCCGAGATCACCGAAATGCAGGCGCGAGCGATCTTCGAAGCGGCCGTGCGTGTCGCCCGTCGTGGCATCGATGTGCATCCGGAAATCATGGTACCCCTCGTCGCTGACGTTGCCGAGCTCCGTCATCAACGCAGCATTATTGTTCGGGCCGCCGAGGCCGTAATGGGCGTGATGGGTGAATCGGTTCCGTACTCAATCGGCACCATGATCGAGCTTCCGCGCGCTGCGTTAACGGCTGACGAAATTGCGCAGGAAGCGGAGTTCTTTTCGTTCGGCACAAACGATCTCACGCAGACGACGTTTGGATTGAGTCGTGATGACTCCGGTCGCTTTCTGCCCTTCTATCTCGAGAAAGGACTGTTGGCTGACGATCCGTTCCAGGTACTCGACCGCAAAGGCGTTGGAAAATTGATCAGCATGGCCGTACGCGACGGGCGCTCCACGCGGCCAACGCTCAAGGTTGGCATCTGTGGCGAGCACGGCGGCGAGCCGCAGTCGGTGCACTTCTGTCATAACGCGCAGCTCAACTACGTCTCCTGTTCACCCTATCGCGTGCCGGTGGCCCGCTTGGCGGCCGCACACGCGAAATTGGCCGACGCCACATAAGCGATTCGGAAGGGCGCGATCAAACGTCGCGTTCACCTTCACGCTTGCCGGACCTTGGCTGGCGTCATCGAGTCGGCCAAGGCTGTCACAGGGCCGCTGTCTGCCGGTTGCAGGGCGCGGCGAACGTCGTCGCTCTCACGAACGTACATCCCCGATTTCGACACGAGGTCGAATCGAGAGGGGGTACTCAGGTGTGAGGCCCGCATGATTGCAATCGCCATCGCCGCGATGCTCGCCGCGGCGACGCCAATGTCAACCGCTCCCGCGGCCACAGCGGCGGGTTTGAGTCTCCCACACATTCCGCGACCCAAGCTCCCAAAATTTCGGCTGCCGCACCTGCCCAAGCGCGAGCGCGCGGGCGAACCCATGGCGATTACCGGACGTCGGTTAGTGGCCTTGGTGCGCGATCAGGAAGCGTGGTACGCCGATCACGGCGTCTACGCCGCCAACTCCGGCAAAGCAGGCGTTAAGTCGGAAGCCTCTGACGCTGCGTTTGCCAAGGTTCAGGTCCAGATGATCTACGCCGACAAGAAGGGATGGGCGGCGATGGCCTCGCATCCCGACGCCGCGGGCAAGAGCTGCGTGATCTATGTCGGCAACCGCAATTCGCTGCCGATGGTGCCACGCACGCGCGCAGACGCGACGGACGCGACTCAGGAAGCGAAGCCGGCCTGCGATAAATAGCTGAGAAGAACAAGGGCCGCGGCATCACGCGGTTCTCGATCGGCGGACGTAGGATGCGACCGTCCGAAACGACAACGCGCCCCGTCAGAAATGGCGGGGCGCGCTGCGTTTGTTTGGCTCGGGTGCGGCGAGCCAACAAGTGGAGGTGAGGGGAATCGAACCCCTGTCCGAGACTAGATCGACTTCGGATTCTACGTGCGTATCCTGTTGATTAAGGTCTCCGTCCACTGGCCAACAGGAAGCCTATGTCCGGACAAGCCTGCTAGAGTTTCGCTGTACGGCGGCAGACGCACCGTACACCTAGCCCAGATTTTCGATACTCACATGCCGCCCCGGGCGGGCTGCCTTGTGAGCACTGCTACGTAACCCGAAGGTTAGGCAGCGAGCGCGAGGTTGTTGTTCGCGATTGTGATTTTCCCGAGTGTTTTACCAGGTGCTCGAGGACCTGGGCACGCTACCAAAGCTTCACCAACCCCGTCGAAGCCAGGCACCCCCTGAACTGCATTATCAAGCTAACGGCAGGTGACGGTTTACTGCAAAACGGCGGGTGACGATTTACTGCCAGCACGGGTGAGGTAATGTCACCTCTCAACTGCTAACCCAATACTTCCGTTGGAGTTCCGGACTCCAAGTATCGGGCGAAGATTCCCTCGACTTCAGCGAAGTCGCGCACTTGATGCAGTAGTTTGCGAAGCTCTGCTGAGTTGGGGAGGCCCTTCACGTACCACCCGAGGTGCTTGCGGAATTCGAGCGCAGCACCGACGGGATCGATCTCGTACTCCTGGACTAGTCGCGCGTGGTCGAGCGCGACCGCGAAACGCTCCTCAACGCCGGGCGTTTCGGGAAACGGAGTTCCATCGAGCAGCGCGCGAGTCTGCTTGAAGATCCAGGGTTGTCCAAACGAACCGCGGCCAATCATGATGCCGTCGCACTTGGTGTGTTCGTACATCCGAAGGGCGTCGTGCGCACTCTTGATGTCGCCGTTCCCGAGCACGGGAATGTCGAGCGCTTCCGCGACCTGGGCGATCTCATCCCAATTCGCACTGCCTGTGTACATCTGCGTGCGCGTGCGGGCATGAAGTGCCAAGACTTTGGCGCCGGCATCCTGACAGCGAAGCGCGATGTCGACCGGCGTGCGCATCTCTTCGTTCCAGCCGCTCCGAATCTTGCACGTCACGGGTAAGTGCGTCGCGGCCGATACCGCCCGGATGATCGATTGAACCAGCGGAAGGTCTCGCAGACATCCCGATCCGCCGTTTCGGCGAACGACCTTCTTGACCGGACAGCCGAAATTGATGTCGACGAAGTCGGGCTGAAACAGATCGGTCACCAGTGCCGCCGCTTCCGCCATGGCGGCCGGATCGGAGCCGAATATCTGAACGCCGATCGGACGTTCTTCCGCCTTGAATCGGAGCTTGCTGACCGTCGCCGGATTGTCGCGGCGAATGCCTTCCGCCGACAAAAACTCGGTGACAACGACGTCAGCACCATGGCGATGACAGAGTCGCCGGAACGGCGATTCTGACACGCCTGCCATGGGCGCCAGATAAACCGGCGTCCGATTGGGCACGGGGAACGGAAAGACCTTGCGTGACATACACTTGGAACCTAGCCACGCAGGACGGGCCGGGCAACGCGGCGGTTTGACACCTGCCATTCAAGGGTTACCATACACGGCTATGGAACTGCGCGAGTTCTTTTCCGAAGATGCCGTCCAGCTCGAGCTTCAGGGCACGACCAAGGACGAAGTGCTCAAGGAGCTTATCGGGCTGCTCAAGCTCGATGAGAAGTCCGAGGGTATGCTGTTCAAGATGCTCAAGCGTCGCGAAAATCTCGGTTCGACCGGGATTGGACGCGGCATCGCCATTCCGCATTGTCGTTCACTGGTCGTCAATCGCCTGCGAGTCGCATTTGGTCGCAAGAACGCAGGCGTCGACTTCAAGGCCATCGACGACAAGCCCGTAAACTTCTTCTTCCTGATCGTCGCGCCACCGCTCGAAGTGTCCAATCAGTATCTGCCAGTACTCGGCAAGATTGCACAGTTCAGCAAAGAAGCCGACGTGCCGGGCCGACTCGTTGAACTTTCTTCGCCGGCCGAATTCATGGCGTTGCTCGAAGAGAAACGCGTCTGATCATTTCGCGGTCGCGTTCTTCGAACGACCGTGACGACTTTCAAGCATTACCTCACGACATCGCGCGCCTGATCGTTTTCAACGGTCAATCGCGCGATTGATCGTTTCAGGCGTACAATCACGCGCCACGATTGCAGACTCGCGGCGGTCGCGAGTCCTGCCACGAGTCCGATCCAGAGTCCGCGTTCGCGAAGCGGTGTACGAAAGCCGAGCCACGCCCCCAACGGTACGCCGACGCCCCAAAACGCGACCATGTGCAGCACCGCCGGCACCCTCGTATCGCCGGTCCCGCGCAAGACACCGCTCGTGACCGCCTGTAGACCGTCAGCGACCTGAAACCATCCCGCCAAGGGGATGAGCGCGACTGCGACCGCGACGGTGCCTGCTTCGTTCGTATAGCGATGCGCGAGCCACTCTGGTGCCGCTATAAACGTGATTGCGGTGAGGCACATGAATCCAACGCCGCAGACCACCGCCGCCGCCGCGTCGCGACGAGCGCTCGGCATATCTCCGCGACCGATCGCACGTCCCACGACGGCGGCCGCGGCGCCCGAAATGCCGAGCGGCACCATGAACGTGAGCGCCGCCATGTTCAACGCGATTTCATGTCCCGCCAACGACGCCGTGCCCATCCATCCCATAAACAGCGCCGTCAGTCCAAATGCGAAGCTTTCGAAAAAGAATTGCGTGCCGATCGGAATCCCGATCGCCAGCGTGCGACGCAAAGGCGCCCAGGCGAGCGCCGCGCGTGGCAGCGGCCATGTGTGGACACGCAGGACAACACGAGCGAAGCGCCACACCCACCCCGTCAACGACCACAACGCCCGCGCCGGCGCCAGCCCCGAACCCGCTACGCCAAGTCGCGGCGCACCGAGTCGACCATCGATAAGCACCCAATTCGCGAGAGCATTTACACCGTTGGCGAGCACCACCGCCACAATCAGCGGTCGCATCTTGCCGAGTGCTTGCAGCGACTGGCGAAGCGCGTTGAATGCGAAGAACGGCAGCGCGCCGATTGCGCGATTGCGCACGTAAACGTCGGTGTACATCACCACGTCGGCCGGCTGCCCCCATGCGCGCAGCAGCCAGCCCGACGGCATGAGTGCGGTCGTAACGACCAACGCAATCAGCGCAGAAAGGACGAGCCCGCGCTGAATGCTGCGCGATACGTCGTCATGCGCGCCAGCGCCCACGGCCTGCGAGACCACGGGATCGAGCGCAAACAGCAGCCCGATACCGAACACACTCACATTGAAGAAATAGAAATTCCCCAATGCTACGGCGGCGATGGCAGTTCCACCGAGTCGACCGACCATGAGCATGTCGATCACGCCCATGGCCTGAAGCCCAAGATTGATGAGCACGACGGGCGCCGCCAAACGCGCCATGTCGCGCAGGTCGGCGCCCCACCCGCGTGACGATGTCGTCAGCGACACGGGGCGCTTGAAAACATCATCTGTCCGACGCGGTCTTCTTCGCCTTCGCGACGAGCTCGCGTACTTCGCGCATCAGTCGCTGCGCGTCGTACGGAATGCCGTCCTTGATCGTCCACGCGACACCGCCCCCGGGGCCAGCTGCTGCATCGGCGCGTGGCGGATAAAAGGCCTTGAGATCTTCGAGCGGGTTGCCGTTCACAACGATCACGTCCGCGAGATATCCGGGACGGAGTCGACCAAGCCGGCCCTCTTCTTTGAGAATTTTCGCGTTGTTGGCCGTCGCGTGCTGCAGCACTTTGATCGGCTGAAATCCAGCCTCCTGCTGCAACTCCAACTCGCGAATCAACCCAAAGCCGTAGACCTGATAAATGAAGCCGGCGTCTTCACCCACGCCAATCGTACCACCCAGTCGCTCGAAATCGCGCACAGCCTGAAACCAAATGCGGTAGTTCTCCTTCCAGTACGCTTCGTCGGTGCTACTCCAGTTCGCAAAGTAGGAGCCGTGATTGGATGGATCTGGACGAAAGTACTTCTCGAGAGTTGGGTGCAGGTACTCGTTGAACCACGGCTGGGTTTCCGCACGTTGCAAGTCACGACTCGCCTCGTAAATCTCGAGCGTCGGATTCCACGCCACGTTCCCCTTGACCATCGCCTTCAACACGTCCTGCAGTCGCGTGGGATCCGCTTCACGCCACAAGCGGCCTGCCCAACGAAAACGCATGCCTTCGTCGGCGTAATTGAAGTTTGATGGGAAATGCTGCGCGCCATCGAGAATCGCGGCATCGGGAACACCGTACCAATGCTCGATGCTGGTCAGCCCGTTGGCCGCAGCATCCCAGGCATTGGTCTCGTCGACGGCCATGTGATGCGCCGTGCCGAGTCCGAGCTTCTTTGCCTCGTCGAGCACCGGACCATAGAGGTCCTTGTCCATACCAAACAGCTTGAGGCCGTCCGCGCCCTGCGCCTTCAAATCACGCACGCGCTGTCGCGCCTGTGCTTCGTTGAGCGGAACGGGCATGTATGCGTAGCGCGCATACACATACAACCGCGGTGCCACCACTTCACCCGCCAGGCTCTTTGCCCGCAATTGAATCGTCTTCGCCGTCTCGCTGGATACGTCACGTACCGTGGTGATACCCATTCCAAGCCACAACTTCATCTGATAGTCGAGCGGCTGGGCCACGCCCGCGCGTTCGTCCTGCACGTGACCGTGAATGTTGATCAGTCCCGGCATGACATACTTGCCGGTGCCGTCGATCTCCACATCCCCGGCCGGCGGTCGGCGCGCCGTGCCGTCGCGCATCGCCACCGGATCGAGCGCAACGATCTGTGTGATCTGATTGCCCTCGATGACAATGTCCTTGGGCCCCTCGGCGGGCGTGCCGTTTCCCTCGATGATCATGGCGCCGCGAATAACCATTCGCTTCGGCCGCACGCCGTGGGTGGGCGCCGGTGCGCGCGTCGCGGCGGCGCC
Organism: uncultured Gemmatimonadaceae bacterium; assembly: GCA_966096095.1. Classification (GTDB taxonomy): domain Bacteria; phylum Gemmatimonadota; class Gemmatimonadetes; order Gemmatimonadales; family Gemmatimonadaceae; genus Gemmatimonas. The sequence goes on from CBHTUR010000002.1 coordinate 165,142, forward strand.
TTGGGCGGCGGAACGCACCTGCGCGCGCAGCACGGCAGGCGCGTGCGCGACAACACCGCACATGAGCGCGAAGAGCGCCGCGCGCGCGCTCCGATCGGTGAAGGACATCAGGTTACGCATCCGGAGCTCCTGAGCGGCTTACTCCCACTCGATGGTGGCAGGTGGTTTCGAGCTGACATCGTATACGACGCGATTGACACCGCTGACTTCGTTGATGATCCGATTGGAGATTCGCGCCAACACCTCGGTTGGAAACGGAAACCAGTCCGCTGTCATGCCATCGGTGCTCGTGACGGCGCGCAACGCGATAACATTTTCGTAGGTGCGATAGTCACCCATCACACCAACCGATCGAACCGGTAGAAAGACGGCGAAGGCCTGCCAGATGTCCGGATACAGCCCCGCGGCGCGAATTTCGTCGAGGTAGATCGCGTCGGCGCGACGCAAGACATCGAGGGCGTGTGGTGTCACCTCACCCAGCACGCGAATGGCCAGCCCCGGCCCCGGAAACGGATGGCGACCAACCATCTCCTCGGGCAGCCCGAGCTCGCGACCGACATTGCGCACTTCATCTTTGAAGAGCTCGCGTAGCGGTTCGATGAGCGCGAACTGCATGTCCTTCGGCAGGCCACCGACGTTGTGATGGGTCTTGATGGTTGCTGACGGACCGCCCTTCGCACTGACCGATTCGATGACATCCGGATAGAGCGTGCCTTGCACCAGGAACGACGCATGCTTGCCCGCGTCGGCCGATGCCGCTTCAAAGACGCGAATGAAATGCTCGCCGATGATCTTTCGTTTTCGCTCCGGCTCACCGACGCCGGCGAGCGCGGTTAGAAAACGCTCTTCAGCGCGAACGGTGATGAGTCGAATGCCCAAATGCGACTGCATGGTGCGCTCGACCTGCTCTCGCTCATGCAACCGGAGGAGCCCCGTGTCGACGAAGATGCACGTGAGTTGATCGCCAATCGCTTTATGAACCAACGCCGCCGCCACGCTCGAATCGACGCCACCAGAGAGGCCGCAGATCACCTGCTTGTCGCCGACCAACTCGCGAATCTTCGCGACTTCCTGCTCGATGAAATGACCCGGCGTCCAATCCGCCGTGCAGTGACAGATACCAAACAGAAAGTTCTGAATGATGTCCGCACCACGCACGGTGTGATGCACCTCCGAGTGGAATTGCACGGCGTGAATAGGGCGCGTGGCGTGTCGGAAACCGGCGCACGTGTTGCCGCTGTGCGCTGTCGCGACGTATCCGGGCGGCACTTCTTCCACGTGATCCCCGTGACTCATCCACACGGTCGTTCGCTCGCCCGCGTCAAACCCGGCGAACATGCCGGCCGGTTCGTCGATTGTAACCTCCGCTCGGCCGTACTCGCGGCGGCCAGCACCGACAACCGCGCCCCCTTCGAGGTGCGCAATGAGTTGCATGCCGTAGCAGACGCCCAGTACCGGCGCGATGTCGAGCAACGCGCGATCGACAGTTGGCGCACCTTCGTCGGTAACCGAACTCGGTCCTCCTGACAAAATGATGCCGTCGGGCTTCCAGTCCCGAATCCACTCAAGCGACTTGGTGGGCGGGTGAATTTCAGAAAAGACACGAGCCTCGCGCACGCGACGCGCGATGAGCTGGGTGAACTGCGACCCACAGTCAAGAATCAGGATACGGCTGCCCATCAGACGCGCCACTCCGGTCCGGTGAGTTTCAGGAATTCCACGGATTTCGTGTCCAGATCGAGAATTGCGCCTGAGGGCGCCCCGTGCAGCCATCCGCAGCCTTCGCCCGGATTGACCAGCAACGAATCACCTCGTGAGCGCATCTCGGAAATGTGCGTGAACCCGTGCACGATTACCTCGTGTCCATCGACGCTGCGCTGATGAACGTCGGCCAGATCGTGCACCAACAACACTGACTTGCCGCCGAGATCAAAACTGTGCGGCGATTCAAAGAGCTCGGCCGCCCCAAAATCCGTTTTCGCGGCGGCCTGCAATGCGTCTCGGTCACCATCATTGCGACCAAACACGCCAAGCAGCGGAATTGATGCGTCGTGAAAAGGCCGCAGCGTAAAGGGCGAGCAGTAATCGCCCGCGTGCATGACCAGCGACACGCCGCCCGCAATCATCTGCGAGAGCAGCTCCTTCACCGCCGGTACACGATCGTGGGTATCCGACAACAAGCCGATCCGCATCAGGCACTCCTCCACTGAAGGTGCGCACGTTCACGCCGCACCAGGTCTTCAAGTTGCTCGCGCTCGGTCGCGAGGGCGAACTGCGTGCCGTCTACCAGCACTTCCGCCGGGCGAGGTCGTGAGTTGTAGTTCGAAGCCATCGTGAAGCCGTACGCGCCAGCGGTTTGAACCACCAGCAGATCGCCGGCCTGCACGTTGGCCATTGTACGATCTTTCGCGTAGAAATCGCCCGACTCGCAGATCGGTCCAACGACGTCGGCCGTGACCGTCGAAGGTACGTCGCGCACGGGCACGATATTGTGATACGCCTGATAGAGTGACGGGCGCATCAGATCATTCATGCCCGCATCGGTCACGACGAAATCTTTTCCCGCCGCGTGCTTGCGATAGAGCACGCGCATCAGCAGCGCGCCGGAATCGGCCACGAGAAAACGCCCCGGCTCAAGCACGAGCTGCACATCGAGCGCGCGCGTTGCCTCGATAATGAGTCGCGCATAATCCTCGACGTCGGCCAGCGGCTCACCGGGCTCGTAAGGCACGGCCAGCCCGCCGCCAACATCGAGATGCGAGATTGCGTGACCTTGGGCGCGCACCTGAGCGAGAACGTCAAGCAGGCGAGGAAGCGCATTGCGCAGCGGTTCTGCATTGGCAATTTGCGACCCGAGATGCATACCGAGCCCGCGGAGCGCTACATGCGGCAACGACATCGCGAGCGCAGCGATACGCTCCACATCGTCGCGCGGAATGCCGAACTTCTGCCCTTTCTCTCCGGTCTTGATATACGCGTGCGGCGTTTCAACGGTGACTTCGGGATTCACGCGAATCGCAACCGGCGCCACCATGCCACGCGCACCAGCCACGGCGTCAATCGCAACCAGCTCAGCTTCCGACTCTACGTTGATCAGCAGCACCTGCTCGTCGAGCGCCTGGTTCATCTCAGCAACCGTCTTTCCGACGCCACTGAACACGATATCGCGCCCCTGAAAACCCGCCGCGCGCGCGCGAAACAACTCGCCGCCCGACACGATGTCCGCGCCGGCACCAAGCTGTTGCAATCGCTCGAGCACGGCGCGGTTGGAATTCGCCTTCATCGCAAAATGAATCCGGTGCGGCACGCCGGCGAACGCCCGTTCCAAGCGCGCAAAGCGCGCTGCGATCGTTTGCGCGCAATACACGTAGCACGGGGTGCCCACCGCGTCCGCGATCGCCTCCAGCGACACGCCCTCCGCATGCAGCAGGCCATTCCGACGACCAAAGGCCTCGGCCTGCTCCGACGCGCGCTCCGACTCGGCCGTTGTGCTCATACGGTCAGTACGCGCGCGCCCAAATCACCTCGTGCTTCGCCGGCTCGCCGGTCACCATGCACGTCGTCGGTGCAACCGGCGAGCGGAACTCCGGATCCGGAATGCAGCGAATCGTCGCCTTCGTTTCTTCCTTCACCCGCGCCTCGATTGCCGGATCACCGTTCCAGCCCGCGTATACAAACGCGCCAGGACCGTCCATCACTTCCTTGAACTTCTCGTATGAAATTCGCTCGCGAATCGAATTGGCCTCGAGGCGCGCCTTCGCGGCCGCGAGCATATCAGCCTGGATCGCCTCGAGAATCGCGGGCAGATCACTGCGGAGCGCGTCGAACGCGATGGGCCGCTTCTCGCGCGTGTCGCGTCGCACAAGCATGCCGCTCGACGACGCCAGATCGCGCGGTCCGATTTCCAGCCGCAGCGGAATACCGCGCAGCTCCCAGTGATAGTACTTGGCGCCTGGCTTGATTCCGATGCGATCATCGACGTGCACGCGAATGCGTTCGTGATCGGGCCGCTTAAAGCTCCCCAGTTCGTCTGCGAGCGCGCGGGCCTTCGCGATGGTTGCGTCGCGCTCGTCGTCGGTTTTCCAGATCGGAACGATAACCATCTGAATCGGCGTCAACCTCGGCGGCAGTCGCAGCCCCGCGTCGTCGCCATGCGTCATGACCAGGCCACCAATCATGCGCGTTGAAACGCCCCAGCTGGTGTTCCACGCAAACGCCTGCTCACCCTGTTCGTTCTGGAACGACAGGTCAAACGCTTTCGAGAAATTCTGACCAAGGTTGTGCGACGTGCCGGCCTGCAGCGCCTTGTTGTCTTGCATCATGGCCTCGCAGCAATACGTGCGCAGCGCGCCCGCGAACCGTTCGCTGTCCGTTTTCTGCCCTGTGATGACGGGCATCGCCATGTACCCTTCCATGAACTCGCGGTAGACGCCGAGCATACGCCGCGTCTCCACCTCAGCTTCGTCATGCGTGGCGTGCGCGGTATGTCCTTCCTGCCACAAGAATTCCATCGTGCGCAGGAACAGGCGCGTGCGCATCTCCCAGCGCACGACGTTCGCCCACTGGTTGTAGAGCAACGGCAGATCGCGATAGCTCTGCACCCACTTCGCGAACATCGAGTAGATGATCGTCTCAGATGTCGGGCGTACAACCAGTCGCTCTTCGAGCGGCTTCCCGCCACCGTGGGTGACAACGGCACACTCCGGCGCAAAGCCTTCAACGTGCTGCGCTTCCTTCGACAGGAAGCTTTCCGGAATGAACAGCGGGAAGTAGGCGTTTTGATGACCAGTGGCTTTGAACATATCGTCCAGCGCGCGCTGCATCCGCTCCCAGATGCCGTAGCCGAGCGGTCGAATAACCATGCACCCACGCACCGGCGAGTAGTCTGCCAGTTCCGCGCGTAGCACGAGTTCGTTGTACCACTCGCTGAAATTTTCAGCGCGTGCGGTCAGCTTCTTGTCGTCACTCATGAACCGTTCCCGGTGATCTTGGAAGCCCACGATGTGAGGGCCTCAACCTGCTCAAACAGCACATCGGCCTGATCCGATGTGCGAACACGAAAGCGAATGCCGCTTTCGGCCTTGCCTTCAACGAGGATGACAAAGCGCGCTCCTGCCTTGCGCGCTGCATCGATCTGCTTGTCCGCGCGTTGCGCCTTGAAGGAATACTCGACCGATACTCCGGCATCGCGAAGCACACGCGCTGTGTGGAGCATCGACGCCGGATAGTTCGGCTCGTCCGCGCCCTGCACCACCCACGCATCAATGACCGGCGCGACCGCTGGCATCTTGCCGCGCGCTCGCAGCAGTTCGCCTAACACGACATCTCCCATGCCGAATCCCAACGCCGGCAAATCGGCCCCGCCGAGCGAGGCGAGGAGATTGTCGTATCGACCGCCGCCGCAAATCGCGCGGAATTCACCGACGTTATCGAACAATTCGAAAACGATACCGGTGTAGTACGCCAGCCCACGCACAATCGTCAGATCGAACCGGATCCACTCCGCGATTCCCAGGGCCTCGGCGTGCGACAGATACGTCGCGAAGAGCGCCACGTGCGGGGCGACGAGCGCATCCGAGCCGTAACGCGCGCGCATCGACGCAAAATCGAGGGTCGCAAATTCCAGCACCGCGTCGCGCGCTTCAGCTGAGAGCCCGGCGTCGTTCAGCTTCTCCGCCGAGACTTCGCGCGGCTGTCGCTCAAGCTTGTCCAGCACGGCGTAAACTGCGGGCAGCTGCGCGTCGAGGACTCCAAGGTGCGTCAGCAGTGCGTTGAGCAACCGCCGGTCGCTGACTCGCGCCCGCACGTCATCCGACGTCAGTCCGAACGCGCGCATGATCTCAACCGCTACCGACAGCAACTCCGCATCGGCCAGCACGTCGCTTTCGCCAACCATGTCGACGTTCAGTTGAAAATGCTCGCGCAGACGACCCTTCTGGGTGCGCTCATACCGGAACAGCTGCGGCATGGTGAACCAGCGCACCGGTTTGCGCAGCGTTTGGGCCTTGGCTCCCACCATGCGCGCAAAGGTCGGCGTCATCTCGGGCCGCAAGGCCACAGCGCGGTCGCCCTTGTCGACAAAGTTGTAGAGCTGCGTGACGATTTCTTCCCCGCTCTTCTGCGTATACAGATCGAGCGGCTCAAGCGGCGGTCCATCGTACTCCAGAAACGCATAGCGCCGCACGACGCGGCGCCAGGTTTCGAAGATGTGGGCTCGCTCAGCGAATTGCTCCGGGTAGAAATCTCGGAACCCCGGCAGTGGCTTCGGAGGCATCCGCTAAAGTTACCGAGCCAATGGATCGACCTGCAACCGCTCCATCGCATCACCGACCGTATGAAATGAGCCGGTGACGAGAATAGTCTGACCGCTTTCTCGCGCTCGCGTGAGCGCGTCGCCGAAATCGTCAACTCGTTCCACCGGCAGGCCGTGCTCGCTCGACCACGAATCGACCTCGGCGAGATCCCATGCGCGCGACGTCGGTGCCGTGGGCGCCGCGGTCACAAACACCCGGCTCGCAACGGTCGATACTGCCCGTAGAATTCCGCGCCAGTCTTTGTCGCGGAGTACCGTGACGACTGCGACCACTGGATGCGGCGCCCCGATCGCTTTCAAGTTCGCCACGACCGTCTCCGCGCCGTCCGCGTTATGGGCAACGTCGAACAACCACGGGCCCCAGCGGTGAAAACGTCCCGCGAGTCGAACGCCCGCCAATCCAGTCGCAGCCCGGGCTGCTACTGCCTCCCAAGGGCCGCCAGCGCTCTCTAGCATGGCCAAGGCAACGGCCGCGTTGTGCGCCTGAAAGGTGCCCACCAGCGGGGTCGTGAGCCGTTCGACTCGGCCACGCGAATGACGAGTAAACGTGGTACCGAGCGCCGATATCGATACGTCGCTCACCGACCAATCCGTCCCCGTCACAACCACGGGCAGCGCTCCGACGTCGCGTGCCTTGCTGGCCAACAGATCGCGAATTTCAGGGCGGGTCTCACCGACGATTGCCGGAATGCCAGGCTTGAAGATGCCCGCCTTTTCCAACGCAATTTCTTCGAGCGTATTGCCGAGAAACTCGAGATGATCGAAGCCGATCTGAGTCACGCCGGCCGCGAGTGGCTCCACCAGATTGGTCGCGTCGAGTCGTCCGCCGAGTCCAACCTCAACTACCGCGACATCGATGGCCGACTGGGCGAAAAACGAAAGTGCCATCGCCGTCGTCGATTCGAAAAACGTCGCGCCCAGCCGCGTCAGCAACGGCTCGTGCTCGCCCAGCCATTCAGCAATGGCCTCCTGCGACATCGGCCGACCGTTCACCACAATGCGCTCGCCAAAGTCGACCAGGTGCGGAGACGTGTAACGCCCCACGCGATAGCCGGCGTGCTGCAGCAGCGCGTCGAGCGTGGCGACCGTACTCCCCTTTCCGTTTGTGCCAGCAACGTGAAAGACGGGATACGCACGATGTGGATTGCCCAACTCGCTCAGCAGGGCCGCGACGCGTTCGAGTCCCAGCCGCCACGCCCCGCCCGTGCGGGCGAACAAGCGTGTCAGGGACTCATGATATGGCGTCAGTTTTCCTGCGCATGTCCCGCCGCTGCGGGACGTCCGGTCATGTGCCGTAGCAGCCGCGACACGGTCGCGCGAAGCTCCTTACGATGCACCACGCTGTCGACCATGCCGTGGTCGAGCAGGAACTCGGCCGTCTGGAATCCTTCCGGCAAATCCTGTCCAAGCGTCTGCTTGATAACGCGTGGACCGGCAAATCCGATTACCGCGCCCGGCTCCGCGAGAATGGCGTCGCCAAGCATCGCGTAGCTCGCGCTGACACCGCCCGTAGTCGGATTCGTGAGAATGGAGATGTACGGAATACGGCGTTCCGCGAGCTGCGACAAGACAGCCGACGCCTTGGCCATCTGCATGAGTGACAGCACGCCTTCCTGCATGCGCGCACCGCCCGATGCCGAGATGATCACCAACGGATGCTTCTTCTCGAGCGAACGCTGCCCCAAACGCGCGATCTTCTCGCCGACAACCGAGCCCATCGACCCACCCATAAAGGCGAAGTCCATTATGGCGATTCCGACGGGCAGCCCTTCCATGAGCCCTGTGACGGTCAGAATCGCATCACTGTCCCCGGCGTTCGCGAGCGCCCTCTTGAGGCGCGCCGGATAGTCAGGAAAGCCGAGCGGGTCGACGGAACGGAGCTCGCCACCAACTTCGCCGATGCTGCCGTCATCGAGCAGGATGGTGGCATAGTCCCACGCCCGCACCCGGCGATGATAGTCGCACTCAGGGCAGACGTTGAGATTGCGAAGAAACTTGTCGCGGATGTCAGTGTGCCCGCAGGCTTCGCACTTCTCCCACGTGTCCGGTGGGATTTCCAAGCGCTCCCGACGCGGCTGACGCGGCTTCTTATCCTTCCGGAACCAGGCCATAGACGGCGAAAGATCGAAGGTCGGACGCGCCTAAGCTAGACCTTGCGCGTGGCAGAGTTCGCCACCAGCGAAATACCAAACATACCCCGAACTATGGGTTTGCTCGGGCGAGGCCTAGAGTCCAATGGCTTCCGGTAGTCCGCGCCCTTCGGAAGAGATGCGCAGCATGACCGCGACGCCGATCCACGTCACGAGCAAGAACGAGCCGCCATAACTGAAGAACGGCAGCGGAATGCCAGTGACCGGCATGAGGCTCAACGTCATACCCACGTTGACCATGACGTGAATGAACCAGGCCGCGACAAATCCGAACGCCACCAAACTCGGAAACGCATCGTTCGCACGTGTCGCGACTCGCGTGCCGCGCAGAAAGAGCGCGAGGAAGAGTGTCAGCGCGACGGTCACGCCGACAAAGCCCAACTCCTCGCCGACGACCGAAAAAATGAAGTCGGTGTGGCGCGCCGGAAGGAACGCGAGCCGCTTCTGACTTCCCATTGTGAAGCCGTTGCCAAACAATCCACCGGAGCCGATCGCGACCTTCGATTGAATGACGTTGTAACTCGAATTGCGCGGATCGAGCGACGAGTCGAGAAACACGAGCAGTCGCTTCTGCTGATACGGTTTGAGCTTGTCCCACAGAATCGGCGCCACCATGCCCATCGTCACATTGGCAATCAGCAGCGCGACGCCTTCGAACAGATAGGGCCGATACCACAACATCAGCGCGCCAAGCAAAAAGAACCACGCGCCCCAGACGCCTGTACTGAATGCCAATACCAGGCTGATACCCGGACTCGCCAGCAGCACGAGCACTGGCCACGATACGCCCGACCAGAATAGCATCGCGAACAGGATGCCGATGAACACGATGCCCGTGCCAAGATCGGGCTGCGCCATGACCAGCACCCACGGCACACCGACTACCAATAACGGGCGCCAGAGTTCAAGGAGCGCGCGCGGCGTGTCCCGTTGCGTTGCGAGCACGCGCGCCAGCATCAACGTTGTCGCCAGCTTCGCCAGCTCGGCCGGTTGCCCAATTCGTACGCCCCCGACGCTGAGCCACCCTTTCTGGCTCGCGGCCGTTCCGGCACCGGTTCCAACAAACAAAACGAGCAACAGCAGCACGCAACTGAACAAATAGAGCGGCCACGCGCTCCACTCGATTAATCGCACCGAGCCCCGCGTGATCGTCCACGTAACCATAAGCGCCGCGATGAACCACGCGATCTGACGCTTCCATGTGTTCGCGATGAATCCCGAGGGCACGTCCGTTTGCCCAGCGGAAAACACCATCGCGATACCGAACACGCTCAACAACAGCGCGAGAATGAGCAACGGATAGTCGATGCCTTGCCGGCGCATGAACAACGGCACTGCTGAGCGGCTAGTCATTGGTGGGCCCGGTAAACGTGAGTCCCTTCTTGAGGTAACTCTCCATGATTTTGGTCGCGACCTTGGCCGCCACCGGTCCGTGCAACCCCTCCTCAATGATCACCGCCACCACAATCTTCGGGTCATCGACCGGAGCGTAGCCGACAAACCACGCGTCGTCAGGATGCGGCGGGCGCTGCGATGTACCCGTTTTGCCGGCGATGGTCAGTCCCTGAATACGCGCCGACGCGCCGGTACCACTTGTCAGCACGTCGCCGAGTGCGAGTTGCAAGTCGCGCAATTGGTCTGGCTTGATGTTCAGGATCTGCGTGCGAACCGGCTCGTGGGCGACAATCTGCGGCTGCGCCGTCGCGCCATCGGTTGCGAGCGCCGTGTAGAACTTGGCCATGTTCAACGGCGTCTGCGCGTTGTCGGCTTGTCCGATCGACATGCTCAACACCACCGACTGGTTCCATCCCCGTGGACCGTATTTCTTGTTGAAGTAGTCCAGCGCTTGTGGCCACTGCGACCGCGTCTCTGACGGCAAGTCGATTCCGGTGCGCTCGTTGAAACCGAGCGTAATTCCACCCGCCAGGAGCTTCGCCAGACCGATCTTCAGTCCAAGTTGGTAGAAGTACACGTCGCACGATTTCGCAATTGCCTGCGCCAGCGTGATGTCACCGTGGCCGCGATGGTCGTGACACTTGAAGACGCGGCCATAGAAAAAGCTTCCGGTGCACGGCTGCGGCATTCGCGTGTCGATGGATACGAGCCCCATCTGCAGGCCGATCACGGCGGTGGCCAGCTTAAACGTTGACGCGGGCGCCCATGCGCCCTGGAGTGCGCGATTCAGCAGCGGCTTGTGCGGGTCATCGCGCAAGCTGCTGAAATACTTGGACGAAACGCCGCCGATAAATCGATTGATGTCGTACGTTGGCGCGCTGTAAAGCGCGAGCACCGCTCCGGTCTTTGGCTCAAGCGCCACCGCAGCGCCGCGCATCGAGTCGCCAAATACGCTGTGCACAAACTTCTGCAAATCCAAATCGATGTTGGTCTGCAACGGTGGCGGCGCCTCTGCTGGCTCTTCTGGGCGCACGCCGTTGTCCCGCACTACACGATTGCGCGCGTCGACCTCAACGAATCGTCGCCCTTCGCGGCCGCGCAACTGTTCTTCGTATTGCTTCTCGAGACCGGTCTTTCCGACCTGCTGGCCCGGCGAATATCCGGCGTACGTCGGAAGTGCGAGTTCCTTCTCGGAAATTTCACCGGTGTAACCGATCAGCGCGGCCATCGCCTCGGCGTCGGGATAGTAGCGCTTGGGCGAACTCTGAATGATCAGACCGGGCAACTCCACGCGGCGCTCTTCGAGAATCGACACGACTTGAAACGAAGCGTCGTTGAAGATCACCGCCGGCAGTTGCGGCAAGCGTCGGTAGCGCGCCACCACCAACTGCTGCTGCACCGAATCGATCGGCACGATGCGCGACAGAGTCGTCAGCGTCGACCTGAGCGAGTCTTCATTGGGACTCAAGATCGACACGGAATATCCCGGCAGATTCTCAGCGATGATCTGCCCCTTGCGATCGAGAATCGTGCCGCGGGCGCCGGGCAGCGGCACTTCGCGCAGCCGATTGTTTTCCGACTGCAACCGATAGAGCGCGTTCTGCAACACCTGCGTACGAAAGAATGCGCCCAGCAACGCGACGAAGGCCAGAACGAGAAGTCCTCGCGCCGTGCGCGCACGGCGTAGCACCTCATTCGGATGATAGCTCACGCGCGCACTCTATCCGGGACCGACGCGGTAGATCGGTCGCAGCACCGTAAGCAGCAAGAGCGCCACTGCAGCCGTCAACGCCGCGGAGAGTGGGCTCCACAGCAGTAACTGGACCACCAGCGTGATTCCGCGCGACCCGCCGCTCGCCAACGCGTAGAGCGCATCGAACGACCACTTACCGAGCAAGATGAATAGACCGGTGAGCGCCACGTGGTCCGCAAAGAAAACAGCTTTCACGCGCGAGGAGACGAACGCCAACGCTACATACGCCAGCGTCGCCGCTCCGAACGCGCCCGGAGCGAGCGCATCGATCATGAGACCAGCGCCGAGACCAACCAGCGCGGCGAGCCCTGGACGCAGTCGCACCGCCGAAAACAGCACGGCAATGAGAAGGAAGTCGACATTGACGCGCGATGCGAACAGCGGACGAACGGCGAAGTGCGCAGCCACGAGCAGCGCGAACCCAAGCCAGGCGCGCAACATGCTCACTACCGGCGACTGCGGCGCAGCGACAGCCATCTCAGTGCCCTCCCGCGTCCGGCGGCGGCGGGCCGGGGCGCCCTCCTGCCGGCGGTACCGTGAGGCCCTTCAAGCGAGCACTGTCGGCGGCTCGCGCACGTCGCACGCTGTCAGCGCGCAAACTATCCATTCGCGTCAGCGGCGGCCGAAGGCCGCCAGCGGGTCGCGCCGATGTGTCGCGAGCTAGACTGTCGGCGAGCGCCGAGTCGAGTGCCGCTCGTCGAGCCGCCAATTCGTCGAGGGCGGCCTTGCGCGCCAACGAATCGCCCGCGGCGGCAATTGCGCGTGCCGCGCTGTCCGCGGAGGCGACGTTGGTCCAGATCTGACTCACGCCCTTGGACGTGCGCTCGCTGCGAAGTACCAGCACCGGACCGATCGACGCGGGCAGCACGCTGGGCGATAACAGATACGTACGTGCCCACTTCTCCGGCGTCGCGACTTCGCCGAGCACCCGACCAACGGGAATGCCACGCGGATACGATGCGCCTAAACCGGAGCTGACAATCACGGTGCCCGAATCGAGTTTCGCGGCGAACTTCACGCCGTGCAACTCGAGCAAAAAGCGATCAGCGCCGCCGCCGAGATGTGGCTGCACGATGCCGAACGCGCGTTCGTCCACGCTCATGGCGCTAACGCGAAAATCCGGATGCGCCCACGTGATCGCAAAGGACGTATTGGCGTCAACTCGCTCGATCATGCCAACCAGACCATCGGCCGTCACGACCGGTGCAAAGCGTTCAACGCCGACGTCGGTACCGACATTCAACGGCAGCACAAAGTCGTCGTCGAGTCCGCGACGCGGCAACACTTCCGCCACCACGAAGCCGCTCCCCAATCGCGTGGACAGGCCGAGCAACCGGCGCAGCGTGGTGTTTTCGTCTTTCACGGCGCGAACACTCAGCGCGTCAACGGCAGTCTGTCCACGCGCCACCAGCACATTCTCGCGCGACGCGATCGCGGCGCGCGCGGCCGCCGCCCGACTCTCCATCGTTACCAGCGGCGCTAACACACTCTCGCGCAACGCCGACGCACTCGCATCGCGAAAACGGCGCGGCATGACGAGCGCGAGAATCGCGAGGGCGAGCGATACGCCCAGCAACGCCACATCAACCTGACTGCTACCGCGCGCGCCGCGAGCCACGGCGACGTCAGGTCGTTAAGACGGACCAGTACTTCTCTTCGTCGTCGAGAATCTTGCCCGTTCCGCGCACCACGCACGTGAGCGGATCTTCGTCGACGTGGATCGGCAATCCGGTTTCCTGACTCAGCAGGACATCGAGCCCGCGAATGAGCGCGCCGCCGCCTGTCATCACGATACCGCGATCAACGATGTCCGACGCCAATTCGGGCGGTGTGATTTCCAACGCGCGGCGTACGGCATCGACGATCTGCTGAATCGGCTCCTGCACCGCTTCGCGAATCTCGCTTGAATGAACCCGCACGGTCTTCGGAATACCGGAGACCAGATCGCGTCCCTTCACTTCCATCTCCCGTTCATCGCCCACGGGATACGCGGAACCGATTTGAATTTTGATCTGTTCGGCCGTCGGTTCGCCAATGAGCAAGTTGTAGTTCTTGCGCATGAACTGCACGATCGAAATATCGAGTTCGTCGCCGCCCGTGCGGATGGACGTGTCACTCACAATGCCTGAGAGCGCGATGACGGCGATCTCAGTTGTACCGCCACCGATATCGATGACCATGTTACCGGTTGGCGATTCAACTGGCAGACCGACGCCGATTGCGGCCGCCATCGGCTCGGTCACCATGAAGACTTCTTTCGCACCGGCACCGAGCGCGGAATCGCGCACCGCGCGCTTTTCCACTTCGGTGATGCCGGACGGCACGCACACAATTACGCGCGGCTTCACTTTGAACACGTGTTTGTCGATGACAAGCGTGAGAAAATACCGCAGCATTTTCTCTGTCACGTCGAAGTCGGCAATCACGCCGTCCTTCATGGGTCGGACCGCCATGATGCCATCGGGCGTGCGACCCAACATGCGCTTCGCTTCGAGGCCCACGCCTTTGATCTTTTTCGTCTCGCGATCGAGCGCGACGACCGAGGGTTCGTTCAGCACGATCCCCTCGCCCTTCACGTAGATCAGCGTATTCGCCGTACCAAGATCAACCGCGATGGCGTTCGCCGGAAACAGCGAATTCGCCTTTTTAAAGGGCCAGAACATCCAGAAGGGGCTCGACGACGCGCCACGCAAAACGCGGGGCGTCAAAAGGGGACTACCGGTGCCGTGATGGCGGTAAGGTATCGGTTAACGCAAGAGCGAACAAGCCATTGAAATAGCGTGACCTAGCGCACGTGTCCCCAAACACGAAACGGCGGACCGGCAGGGCCGACCCGCCGTTTCGGCGACAACAAAAGCGGGGCGATTAGCCGAGGAATCCAGCCGGTTCCGCGAACTCCATTCCGAACGCGTCGGCCACGCCGCGGTAGGTCACCTGGCCGCCGGTCATGTTCAGCCCCTTGAGCAGCGCCGAATTGTCGCTCAGCGCCTTCTTCCACCCCTTGTTGGCCAGTTGCAAGGTGTAGGGCAACGTGGCGTTCGTAAGGGCCAGCGTAGACGTGCGCGGCACCGCGCCCGGCATGTTGGCCACGCCGTAGTGGATGATGCCATCGACAACGTACGTCGGGTTCTCGTGCGTGGTCGGATGAATCGTCTCAATGCAGCCGCCCTGATCGACGGCGACGTCGACAATCACTGCTCCCGGCCGCATCCGCTTGAGGTCTTCACGACGCACGAGCTTTGGTGCCTTCGCCCCGGGAATCAACACGCCGCCGATCACCAGATCGCAGGTGGAAATCTGCTCGAGAATATTGTGCCGGTTGGAGTGCACCAGCTGGACGTTGGCTGGCATGACGTCAGCCAGATAGCGCAGCCGTTCGAGCGACAGGTCGAGCACCACCACCTTGCCGCCAAGTCCAGCCGCAACCTTGGCGGCGTTCGTACCGACAACGCCACCACCGAGAATGACAACCTTCGCCGGCGCTACGCCGGGCACGCCGCCGATCAGCACGCCACGACCACCGTACAACTTCTCGAGGTATTTCGCGCCTTCCTGCACCGCCATGCGTCCAGCCACTTCAGACATCGGCGTAAGCAGCGGAAGCTCGCGCGTGGGCAGTTCCACGGTCTCGTACGCAATGCACGTCGCGCCACTCGCCAAGTGCGCCTTCGTGAGCTCTTCGTCGGCCGCGAAATGCAAATACGTGAAGAGCGTCAAATCCTTGCGGAGATATTGCCACTCCGTCTTGATCGGCTCTTTCACCTTGAGCAGCAGTTCGGCCTTGCCCCACGCCGTTGCGGCGTCGGGGACGATCGTCGCGCCAACGGCCGTGTAGTCGGAATCTTCAAAGCCGCTACCAACTCCGGCACCGGCTTCGATGAACACCTGATGGCCCGCAGCAGCGAGCGCCTCGGCGCCCGCCGGCACCAGAGCGACGCGATTCTCGTTGGTTTTGATCTCTTTCGGAACGCCGATACGCATAGGTCAGATCGTCTGAGGTGATAGATCGTCGGAGTCTGGTCTCGTCATGGGTCCAATGCTCACGCATGTGGCGCAAACGAGTTAACGAACTGCTTTCGGACCCAAACTGACGATGGTGTGTTGTGCAGGATCAAAGAACTCGCGCGCGACTTCGCGCACAGTCAGCGAATCGATGGCATCGACCAGCGACAGCAGTTCCTCGATGGAGCGATAGGGTTCATTGTACAGCGCGGTCGTGGCCGCGCGATACATCCGGGAGGAAACCCCTTCCATGGACAATACCAGCTGGCCACGCAGTTGGCGTTTTCCGGCCTCAAGATCAGCGTCGGACAGTCCTTCCTCAACCAGCCGATTCAGTACCTCGCGCACGGCATCCAGCGCGGCCTGGGCCGACTCGGGCGCCGTCGCCAGGTACACTCCGTGACTCCCGGTATCCGCGTAGGAGCTGCTGAACGTGTGCACGCTGTAGGCGAGCCCAAGCTCCTCGCGTACGCGCTGGAACAACCGCGAGCTCATGCCACCCCCAAGCAGCATGTCCACCAGCGCGAACGCATACCGGCGCGGGTCATTGTGCGCGAGCGCCCGGCCTCCGACAACGACGTGCGTCTGGGCGATATCCTTGCGCGGCAAATGTCGCCGGTGTGGCGCCGCCGCATTCGCCGGCGGCACCGTAAATGGCGTAACATCGCCGGCAGGTCGCGAATCCCAACCAGACGCCTGCAGCGTTTCCATCAGCGCGTCATGATTGACACTGCCACTGGCAGCGACCACCAGACGACCCGGATGATACGCCCGGTCGTGCAAGGCGCGGAGCTGCGGCACCGAGAGCGCCCGCACGGTCTCGCGGGTGCCCAAGATGGGATACCCGTGCGCATGCTCACCCCACAGTTCGCGATTGTGCACGTCGAAAATCACGTCGTCGGGCGTGTCATCGACCATGCTGATCTCCTCGAGGATGACCTTTCGCTCGAGTTCGAGATCCGAATCGCGCAGCAGCGGCTCGAAAATGATGTCGCCGATCACCGACACCGCGTGCGGGAGATGTTCATCCAGAACGCGAGCCTGAAACGAGGTGTGTTCGCGTTCCGTGTAGGCGTCGAGCGAACCACCAAGCGTTTCCAACGATAGGGCAATCTCCTGCGCACTTCGCGTCCGCGTGCCCTTGAACACCATGTGTTCGAGGAAATGCGATACGCCCATCTCTTCGGCGCGCTCGTGCAGCGTCGCGGCGCGGACCCACGCACCGAACGCAACAGACCGTGCTCCCGGAACGGCTTCCGAGAGCACGGTCAGTCCATTGGGCAGGTCAGTGCGACGCAGTGCGGGCGCGTTAGCGCCGGTCGCGACCACCGCCACCTCGGCCACCACGTCCACCACGATCGCCACCACGATCACCGCGATCTTCGCGCGGCGGGCGCTCGCTGGGCGTCTCTTCCGGCATGCCTTCCGGACGCGGCAGCAACGCCTTCATCGACAAACGCAAGCGACCGCGCTCATCGCGATCGATGAGTTTCACCGTGACGCGATCGCCCTTCTTCACCACGTCTTCCGGCTTCTCAACACGCTCGTGTTTCATCTCGGAGACGTGCAGCAACGCCTCGGTGCCCGGCATGATTTCGATGAACGCCCCGAACGCCGTCACGGTCTTTACCGTGCCTTCGTAGGTTTCGCCCACAACTGGTTCGGCCGTAATGGCTTGCACCATCTGCTTCGCGCGTTCCATCGACTCGCCACCGACGGCGGCGATCGTGACGGTACCGTCGTCCTCGACCGTGAGTTCGGCGCCCGTCTCTTCCTGAATGCCGCGAATGTTCTTGCCCTTCGGTCCAATGAGCTCGCCGATCTTGTCGACCGGGATCTGCACCGTCACGATGCGCGGCGCGTACTTCGACAGATCGCCACGCGGCGCGGCCAACACCTTATCCATCTCACCGAGAATGTGGAGACGGCCTTCCTTCGCTTGCGCGAGCGCCTGCTCCATGATCTTCAGATCAAGACCTTCGATCTTGATATCCATCTGGATGGACGTGATTCCGTCCTTCGTACCGGCGACCTTGAAATCCATGTCGCCGAGATGATCTTCGGTGCCCAGGATATCCGTCAGGATCGCATACTTCTTGCCTTCCTTGATGAGGCCCATTGCCACACCGGCAACGGCGCCCTTCATCGGCACACCCGCGTCGAACAGCGACAGCGAGCCGCCGCACACAGACGCCATCGAGGACGACCCGTTCGACTCGAGAATTTCCGACACAATGCGAATCGTGTACGGGAAATCAGCGAAGTCGGGCAGCACACCCTGCAGCGCGCGTTCGGCGAGGTTACCGTGGCCGATTTCGCGGCGGCTGGTGCCGCGCATCGGACGCACTTCACCGGTCGAGAACGGCGGGAAGTTGTAGTGCAGCATGAACGAACGCGTGGTTTCGCCCGGCTCGTCGATGCTGTCCAGACGCTGCGCGTCCTTCGCGGTGCCAAGCGTCGCGGCGACGAGCGCCTGCGTCTGACCGCGCGTGAAGAGCGCGGAACCATGTGCACGCGGCAACACGCCGGTGTCGATGGAGATGGCACGCACTTCGTTCGGCTTACGGCCGTCGACGCGAAGCCCGGTGTCGAGCACCTGCGCGCGCAACTCCGTGTATTCGATATCGCCGAGTGCCGTGTGAATGTCCTTGGCGTTGTCGGGGAACTCGATCACGAGCTGCTCCGCCGCCGCGTGCTTCGCCTTCTCGACTGCCTGGATGCGAGTGTGCTTGTCGGCCTGATTGAGCGCCGCGCGAATCGACGCCGACGCGGCGGTCTTCGTGCGCGTCACCACGTCTTCCTTCGGCTCCGACTTCACCCACTCCATCTTCGGCTGCTGCACCTTCTTCAGCAGCTCGTGCTGCATGTCGATCAGTTCGCGAATTCCGTCATGCGAAATCTTGAGCGACTCGAGTACGTCGGCTTCGCTGACTTCGAGCGCGCCACCTTCGACCATGACGATCGAGTCTTTCGAGCCCGCGACGACCAGCTCCATGTCGGAGAAGGCGAGCTGTTGGAACGTGGGATTGAGCACCCAGTGTCCTTGAACCCGACCCACGCGCACACCGCCGATGGGACCCATGAACGGGATCTTGGAGGCGTTCAGCGCGAACGACGTGGCGAGCAACGCGAGCACGTCGGCGTCGTTCTCCTGATCGGCCGACACGACGTACACGAACACCTGCACTTCGTTCTTGAAGCCTTCCGGGAACAACGGACGGATCGAGCGATCGATAATGCGGCACGCGAGGATCTCGTGATCGTGCGGCCGGCCTTCGCGCTTGATGAACCCGCCGGGGATCTTACCCGCCGCGTAGGTCTTCTCTTTGTACTCGACCGTGAGCGGGAAGAACGGCAAGGGGCTCTGGTTGTCGCTGACCGTCACGGCCGCGAGTACCATCGTGTCGCCAAACTGTACAACGGCGGAACCCGCCGCTTGTTTGGCCATGCGGCCGGTCTCGATGACCAGCTGGCGGCCTGCAAAGGTCCGCTCGATGCGATGCATCATCTGCTTTTTTACCTGGTGAGAACGCAAATCGCGCGGGAGGCATTGCTGCCCCCGCGCGACGTAATGGCGTGGTCTGGATTAGTACCGGAGACCAAGGTCTTGGATGAGCGTGCGGTACTCCGCAACGTCCGTACGCTTCAAGTAACCGAGGAGACGCTTGCGCTTGCCGACCATCTTGAGGAGACCGCGACGCCCGTGATGGTCCTTGGCGTGGGTACGGAAGTGGCCCGTGAGGTAGTTAATTCGCTCGGTGAGGAGCGCAATCTGAACACGGGTAGATCCGGTGTCCCCTTCGTGGGCCCGGTACTTGTCGATCGTGGATGCCTTATCGAACGCCATCGTCGTAAGTTTCTCGGCGCATGCAATGCGCAGGGTGCGTAGCTGCGCCGCGGTTTTGCGCGCAATTGTATGAAGCACGGTAGTTTATACCACCTCACCCTGCCTGTAAAGGACCGCCACCTGCCAGAACGATACCTCGGCCGTCAGATCGGAAAGTACCGGGTCACGCGGCTCCTCGGCGGAGGCACCTTTTCGTGGGTCTACGAGGCCGTCGACCGAGACCTGGAAATTCCCGTCGCCCTGAAGATTCTGCGACCGGAGTTTGCCGGCCAAAC
Source organism: uncultured Gemmatimonadaceae bacterium (assembly GCA_966096095.1). GTDB lineage: Bacteria > Gemmatimonadota > Gemmatimonadetes > Gemmatimonadales > Gemmatimonadaceae > Gemmatimonas. The sequence goes on from CBHTUR010000002.1 coordinate 184,877, forward strand.
CGACGCCGAAGCCCGCTTCCGGCGCGAGGCGGCTACGGCGGCGCGCCTGCGGCATCCGAACATCGTCACCGTGCGCGATGTCGGACAGGTCGACGGCGCGTCCTTCGTGGCCATGGATCTGCAGCCCTTGTCCCTGGCCCGCCGCCTGGAGCTGCTACGGCGGCTTTCCGAGGCCGATACCGTACGTTTGGGGCTCGATGTCGCCGCCGCGCTCGCGGTCGCGCACGCGGGCGGCATCGTCCATCGCGACATCAAGCCGGACAACATCCTCATTGGCACCCGCGGTGAGGCCGTCGTGGCGGATTTCGGCCTGGCGCGAACCCTCGATGCCAACGCGGCCCGCAGTAGCGGTCAACAGGTCATGGGTACGCCCCATTACTTCTCGCCGGAACAGGCACGCGGGCTCGAACTGGACGGGCGCAGCGATCTCTATGCCCTCGGCGTCACGCTGTTTCGTACAGCGACCGGTCGTTTGCCATTCGAGGGCGACGATTGGTACACCGTCGCCCGTCAGCACGTCGAGGCCACGGCGCCCAGAGTGCGCGAAATTGCGCCGGAACTCTCCGTCGAGTTTGAGGAATTGGTGGCGCGTCTGATGGAGAAATCGCCGGAGGCGCGATTCCCCTCGGCGTTAGCACTCGCCGATGCGCTGGCAGCGTTGCCTACTGCACCGCCAACGGTGCCGTCCAATTCTCTTTCGCGCACCGGACCGAGCGAAACCGTGGTCGCGTTTTCTCCGGTCGCGCCGCGCCCGGCGGTTCAGCGACGCCGCGTGCTTGCGCTTGCTGGCGTCACGGTCGTTGGTGTGACGAGCTGGTTTGTGTGGAATTCGCCGCTCGTCAGCGAATGGCGGAAGCCACCGGTCATTGCGGCGCCGCCGACGTCAATCGATTCCGGCAGCAACATCGCGCCGTCCGACTCGACGCAAAAGCCGCCGACCGATACGGGCACGACGCGCCCCGCGCTCCCGCCGTCGGCAGGACGCAGTAGCGACTCCAACATCATCAAAGCCGCCGAGCGAGCGCGGCGACAAGCGGCGGCGGCAGTGAAAAGTGAGGTGACGCTCACGGCTCCAGACTCCGCGATGATTTACGTGGACGGCGTCATGGTCGGTCGTGGCAGCGCGGTAATAAATAGGCCGAGTGGTGCGCAACTGGCCGTGCGTGCCGTCATCTTCGACGCGCCGGTCAACTGCCCTTCCGCGAAGCGTGAGGCGAACGTGACGCTGCAACCGGGCGACAAGCTCTCAGTCGCGCTGCCGGTGCGTAGCTGCATGCCGTTCACGTTCAAGACGCGCCCCGCCGATGCGCGGGTGCGATTTGAATCGCAGGATGGCGGCGTCTCAATCGAAGTTCGCGCGGACACGATCAGTTCGATCATGCTCCCGACCGGTCGCTACGAAATTCGCGCGTCGGCCGCGTACTGTTTTGACTATCGTGGCGATTTTGTCACGGTGCGCCGCGGATTGCCGGCGGATTCGCTCAGTCGGAGTATTCCGCTGCAGTGTCGTTAGCGGCAGGCATTCGCTTGTCGCTTTACTTCGCGATCGCAGCACCGGAAGCGCCGCCGATCACGAGACCTAGCACGGTGCCCCCCCAGAAGCGTCGCGTGCGATACCATGGCGCCGTCGGCGGCATCATCAGCACGATTTGCTGATTGGTCACGCGCGTGACTTGTGAGGTCACGACAGCAATCGCCGTCTCATTCCAGATCGACGTCACGCGCGCGCGCGCGACCAGCGCATCGCGCCGAAAGGGATCGACGATGTAGACGTCCATGCCCGGCTTCACCCAGGAGGCTTCGCGCGGCTTGAAACGCGCACTGCTATCGTCGACCGCATCGATTTCAAACCGCGCCGAGTTCCGCGGAATGCGCGCTCGCGGCACGGGGGGAATCAGCTCGGCCGACGTCGCGACCGCGCTCACTGGAAGCGAATCGGTGACCGACTTCGTCGTCGTCGGGCCGTCTGTCGCACCAACATGTGGACTGCGATGACACGCCGCACCGACGCTCAACACAGTAACAGCGAGCGCCGAGCGAAGCCGATGCCACGCGAACGCTCGCCGATCACTCATGGCCTATTTCGTGAACATGCGGCTGATGTCGTTGAACGTGACAAGCACGATCAGCGCCAGCACCGCAAGCACACCGACGCGAGCGAAAGACTCACGCGTGCGCGCGCTGAACGATTTGCCGTTGATTCGTTCAGCGAGCACCAACAGAATCTGTCCGCCGTCGAGCACCGGAATCGGCACCAGATTCAGAATGGCGATATTGAGACTGAGAAACGCAATCAGCGACCACAGTGTCTCAGCGCCGCGACGTGCCGCCTGCACCGACACCTGCGCAATCTGGATCGGTCCACCCAAATTCTTTCGCGAGACCGCGCCCGTCGTGAGACCGCGTAGCACGCCGACGACATTGGTCGCCATCGCCCATGAGGCCTCGCCGCCCAGCGCGAAGGACTTTACCAGGCCCAAATCTTCCCGCGCCAACGAGTCACGAACTTGGATGCCGACTCGTCCAACGCGACGCTTGGCCCCGGTCACCGGGTCTGCGACTTCGGTCGGCGTCGGCGTCACACTCACGTGCAGTCGGTTCGCGCCGCGCATCACGTCAAACGTGAGCGTCCCCGTCGTGATCGGCGCGATCCGGTCCACAACCTCATCCCACGCCTTCACCGAATCGCCGTTGACCGCAACAATGCGATCACCCGCCGCGAGACCGGCCGCCGCAGCCGGTGCACCAACAACCACAGAATCGATAACCGCCGGGCGATACGGATTACCGTAGACGTAAAAAATTCCACTGGAGACGAACACCGTCAGTACGATGTTCATCAGCACGCCGGCCGAGAGGATGAACACGCGCGCCAACGTTGACTTGCTCTCGACCCAACGATCTTCGGGGACTGCGCGCGGTCCAAACGGCGCCATCGCGGTTGGATCCCACAAGGATTCCGGAATCTCTGCCGGACGCTCGGGAGTGGCATCAAAGCCGCCGCGATCGCTTCCGCCTTCAATGCCCGCCATCGAATCGTCTTCGCGCGTTGCCATGCGCACGAATCCGCCGAGCGGAATGAGTGACACGCGATAATCTGTTTCGCCGCGCCGAACGCCGAACAAGCGGCGTCCCCAGCCCAGCGAAAAAACCGGCGCGTAAACGCCGCAAATTTTGGCCGCGACAAAGTGTCCGAGCTCGTGCACAAAAACCACGAGACCAAATACGAGCAGCGGAGCGATGTAGGGCGAGATGGATGAGAGCATGTCTTCCGAAAGGCGCCACGAGCGAAAACGTCGGGACGGGCCCGGTGCTCCGGTCCGCCCCACAGGCAATCTACTGCCGGCTTACCCGCCTGCCGACTCCACAAATCGACGCGCGGCGGCGTCCGCACGCCACAAGCCGTCGAGCGTCTCCGGATCCGGAACGACAACATTCCGCAACGCGCCGGCCACGAGAGTCGCAATGTCCCCGAACCGAATTCGCCCTGCCAGGAATTGGGCGACTGCCGCCTCGTTCGCCGCGTTGAACACGGCAGGCGCACCCCCGCCCCGTCGTCCCGCGTCGATCCCGAGGTCCAGCATAGGAAACTCCGTACTGCGCACCGCCTCAAAGCTCAAGCTACCGAGCGCGACCGGATCAAACTGTGGTACGCCGCTGTCGGCAACCCGTTCCGGAAACGTCAGCGCGAACAGGATCGGGAGTTCCATCGACGGCACACCCAGTTGCGCGAGCACACTGCCGTCCACGAACTCGACAAACGAGTGAATAATGCTTTGCGGATGGACAACAACTGCAATGCGATCGTACGGAACGCCGAACAGATGATGGGCTTCGATAACTTCGAGCGCTTTGTTGGCCAGCGTCGCACTGTCGATCGTGATCTTGCTGCCCATCTGCCACGTTGGATGCTTTAACGCGTCCTGCACCGTCGCGTTCGCAATTCGCTCCGAGCTCCACGTTCGAAACGGTCCGCCGGACGCCGTTAACACCAAACGCCGCACCTCGTGGGGCGCTCGACCAGCGAGGCACTGCAAGATTGCCGAATGTTCGCTGTCGACCGGCACCAACTCAGCGCCATGCGTGCGCGCCGTCGCGGTGACAATCTCACCCGCCACCACCAAGGTTTCCTTGTTGGCGAGCGCCACCCGCTTGCCAGCCTTGAGTGCAGCTAGCGTCGCCGGCAGTCCAGCGGCGCCAACGACGGCGTTCAACACAATCGCCGCGTCCGGATGCGTGGCCGCCGCTACCAGCGCTTCAGGACCGGCCGCCCACGAACTGCCGAGCGGTCGCTCTCCGCGCACGAGCCCGACAAATGACGGATTCCATCGTGCGACTTGCTCCGCAAGCGCAACAGCATTCTCGTGTGCCGTCAACGCAACCGGATAGAAGCGCTCGCTCTGTCGCTCAAGAACGCGAAGCGTGCTGGTGCCGATCGAACCAGTCGAACCCAACACCGCCACACCGCATCGTCGCGTTGGAGCGCCCAACGTCATCTGGTAGGTACCGGAATCAGCAACAGACCGTACAACACGTACGCGATCGGGAGCACAAAGAACATCGAATCCAATCGATCGAGTGCGCCGCCATGTCCCGGAAAGAGCGTTCCACTGTCCTTCACGTTTGCTTCCCGCTTGAGCAGCGACTCAGCGAGATCACCAATCTGCGCGGCGATGCTGATCGCGGCACCGAACACCAGCAGTCCCCAGGGCGAAAATCCCAACTGCGCGTAGGGTTCCAGGGCCCAGCGCACAAATGCGAACGCAATTAACACCGTGAACACCAGGCCGCCGATGGCGCCGGCAATCGTCTTTCCAGGCGACACTGAGGGTATAAGCTTCTTCCCGCCAATCGCGCGGCCCGCGAAATACGCGCCGATGTCGCTCGCCCACGTGAGAAGCACGGGCAACATCACAACCAACGCTCCAGCGGTGTCGCCAACAGCGTAGTTGAAATAGCGCAGCGCGTAGATGTACGACAGCGTCACGCTGGTATAGAGAATTCCCAACACCGTCGTCGCCACCGCGCTCAACGGTTTTCCGTTCACCCCGCGCAACCAGATGCTCAGCGCGACTAATACGAGCAGCGGAATGATGACGGCACTCGGCGGAATGTCGATGTAGCCGAGGTAGTGTGCATGCACCACCAAAGGCACAACGGCGGCCGATACCACACCGATCGACGTCAGAGGGCGATTGCCTGAGGCCTCGGCGAGGCGGTAGAACTCAAGCGCCGAGAGCGCGGCAAGCACACCCGCCAGCGTCGCGAGGGCGGCGTCTCCAAACCAGATAACCGCGAGGGCAACCGGCGCGCCAATCAGCGCGACGATTAAGCGTCGTCCGAGCTCGCTCATCTCAGCGTGGTGGGGAGAAAATCAGACGGAGACGCGCCCGAAGCGACGGTCGCGGCGCTGAAAATCCACAATCGCCTCGTACAGCGCCGCTCGGCCAAAATCGGGCCAGAGCACGCTGGAGATATACAGTTCCGCGTACGCCACCTGCCACAACAGGAAGTTCGACAAACGCTGTTCACCCGAGGTGCGAATCAACAAATCGGGATCCGGGCAATCGGCGGTGTACAAACGCGCGCGAATGTCGGCTTCACTGATCTCGTCGGGCTGAAGCACTCCGGCTTTGACATCGGCCGCGAGCAATCGTGCCGCGCGCACCAGTTCCGCGCGCCCACCGTACGAGATGAAAAGATTCAACCCGAGCTTCGTTCCGGACGATGTCTCACTCACAACGCGCTCGACAGCGCGAGCCGCCGCCGCGTTGAGCCGCGAGAGATCGCCGTAGACGCGCACGCGCACGCCTTGCGAGCGCAATTCGTCGGCTTCGCGCGCGATGTACTCCTCGAGCAGCGACATCAGCGCCGACACCTCGGTTTCCGGTCGCTGCCAATTCTCCTGCGAGAAGGCAAACAACGAAAGCCATTCGACGCCGGTCTCGAGGCATCCCTCGACCACGGCGCGAACGGCTTTCATTCCGGAGCGATGGCCGAACGGGCGGGGCATGTGCCGCTCACGCGCCCAACGGCCGTTTCCGTCCATGATGATCGCGATATGCCGGGGCACGGCCCCATGCACGCGCACGCGCGCGAGCAAGTCGGATTCAGAATCCGCGGAAGGTCGTGGAACGGATGGTGTCATCGCGATTGAGTCCGGTGAGCGGACTCAGACCTCCATCACTTCAGCTTCCTTCGCCTTCAACAACGCGTCGAGCTTGCCGATGTAATCATCGTGCAGCTTTTGCAGATCCTTTTCGGCGTGCTTCTTGTCGTCTTCCGAGACGCCGTCAAGCTTCTTGATCTTGTCGCGCGCATCGGTGCGGGCGTGACGAATGGCAATCCGTCCGTCTTCCGCCAACTTGTGCAGCACCTTTACGAGTTCCTTGCGACGCTGCTCGTTCATCGACGGCAATGGCACGCGAATCACGCCACCCTGATGCGCCGGATCCAAACCGAGCTCCGAGTCACGAATGGCCTTTTCGATGACTTTCGCCTGGTTCTTGTCGTACGGCGTGACAAGCAAGATGCGCGGCTCGGGCGCCGACACAGACGCCACCTGATTGAGCGGCACCATGGAGCCGTAGGCCTCAACCTTGATGGTGTCGAGCATGTTCGGCGACGCCTTGCCGGAACGAATGCCGGAGAACTCGCGCTTGGAGGCCTCGAGTCCCTTTTCCATGCCGGACTTCGTGTTGGTCAGAATCTGTGCGATGGTGCTCATGATGAAACCAGTGTCCCCACGCGTTCACCCCGCACCGCGCGGGAAACGGCACCGGGACTGTTGATGTTTAACACGACCAGCGGTAGCTGATTCTCCTTGCAGAGCGTGATGGCGGTCTGATCCATCACGCGCAACTCTTCGAGCATCACATCCCGATAGCTAATCGCGTCGTACAAACGAGCGTTTGCATCTTTCTTCGGATCGGCCGAGTAGACGCCATCCACACTGGTGGCCTTGATGATGACATCGGCCTTCATCTGGATTGCGCGCAGCACCGCCGCCGTGTCCGTCGAAAAATACGGGTTGCCCGTTCCAGCGGCAAAGATGACGATGCGCCCACGCTCAAGATGACGCAGTGCGCGACGTCGAATGTAGGGCTCGGCCAGCTCTTCCATGCGAATGGCCGTCATCACACGCGTGTCGAGCCCGCGCTTCTCGAGGACATCCTGTAGCGCCAGCGCGTTAATGACCGTGCCAAGCATCCCCATGTAGTCGGCGCCGACGCGATCCATCCCCATCTGCGAGAGCTGCGAACCACGAACGATATTGCCGCCGCCGATTACCAAGCCGAGCTGGACCCCGAGTGAGTACACCTCAGCGATCTGATCGGCGAAAAAGCCGATCCGGTCAAAATCGAAACCCACTCCGCGCTCACCCGCGAGCGCTTCACCACTGAGCTTCAGCAGCACGCGTGGATAACGCAACGCGCCGGTGCCGCGAGGCGCCGACGCGTTGTCCACGATCTTGAGATCGTCGCTCACGAGGGATTATTCCGCGCCAAGCTGCAGGCGCACGAACTTGTCGACCGTGATCGTGCCACCGGCGCGATCGGCGTGATCCTTGAGCAGGGCCGCAATCGTGATGGCGGGATCGCGCACCCAAGCCTGCGGCATGAGCGTGACGTCCTTGAGGAACGCCTCGACCTTACCCGTCGCGATCTTGTCGATCATTGCGTCGGGCTTACCGGCTTCACGCGCTTGCTCTTCCGCAATACGACGCTCGCTCTCGAGCTTTTCGGCCGGCACGCCCGCCCGGTCGACCGCAATCGGAGCCGACGCGGCGATGTGCTCAGCGATGAATTTCGCAAGCTGATGCGCCGATTCATGCTTGGCCACTTCGGCCGACGACGCCGTCAGCTGCACAAGCGTCGCGAGCTTGCCATTGTGATGGCGATACATGCCTACAAGGCCGTTTTCCGTCGCGTCGAAGCGTGCGCTGCGATTGGCCCGCACCGCTTCGCCGGTACGCGCCGACGCGCCCTTCACGAACTCCTCAACCGTCTGGCTCGGATCTGAGCTCAATTTCTCGGTAAGCATGTCGGCGTGCGATGCGGCCGTGGAGTGCACGCGATGTGCCACCAACGTCGCCACGACTTTGCCGAAGTCCTCGTTTCGGGCCACGAAGTCCGTTTCGCACGCCACTTCCACGAGTGCGCCCGAGCGATGGTGGTTGAACAGCTCGCCACCGACGATACCCTCGCTCGTCGAACGATCGGCGCGCTTTTCCGCCTTCGCGATGCCCTTTGCACGCAAGTATTCGACGGCCGCGTCCATGTCGCCGCCTGTTTCTTCAAGCGCCTTCTTGCAGTCCATCATGCCGGCGCCGGTGCGCTGGCGGAGTTCAGACACGGCCTTCGCCGTGATTGGGGTCGTCATCGTGGTGCCCTGTATGTGCAAAGTGTCAAACTGCGATCTAAAGGTGTTGCCCTGCAAACTGCTTGGCAGACGAACGCCGCCGGAGGAAACCGGCGGCGCTCTGGTGCCACATGCTCACCGCGGCGTTAACGGCACAGCGGTAATCTGCTGCGCCACGCCGGCACCGGTTACTCCGCGTCGCCTGCGCCTGCGTCTGGGGCCTCTTCGGCCGCCGCACCTTCGGCGCCCGTCTTCAGCCGAGCCGCGATTGCTTCGGGCTTGGCGCGACGACGGCGCGGACGACGGCGCTTCTCGTCGTCACCACCGCGATTGCCGCCACCCTGGCCGCGATCGCCGCGATCACCGCGGCCAGCCGGTTCAGCGCCACGATCAGACGAGAACGTGTAGCTCTCCTGCTCCTCTTCAGCCGGACGCACCGGCGCCTCGCGACGTGCTTCCGCGATCGTTTCAGAGATCACCTTGGCAATCAGCTCGACGGAGCGAATCGCGTCGTCGTTGCCGGCGATCGGCACCGTGATGAGATCCGGATCGGCGTTGGTGTCGACAATGGCGACGATCGGCACGCCGAGCTTGTTGGCCTCGCTGACGGCGATGCGCTCCTTCTTCGAGTCGATGATGAACAGCAGGCCCGGGAGGCGGTTCATCGACTTGATGCCTTCCAGATACTTGGAAAGCTTGTCGCGCTGACGGCTCATCAGGAGCTGTTCTTTCTTCGTGTAGTTGGCGAACTCGCCGCCTTCTTCGCTACCGGCCTGCAGCTCCTTGAGCTTCCGGATCTGCTTCTTGGCGGTTCCGAAGTTGGTGAGCATTCCGCCCAACCAACGCTCGGTGACATACATCGCACCGCTCGCTTCGGCCTCCTGCTTCACGATGGCCGCCAGCTGACGCTTGGTGCAGACGAAGAGCACGTTCTCGCCGCGCAACACGACCTCACGAACAAGCTTCTGCGCGAGTTCGATTTGGCGCAGCGTCTTCTGCAGATCGATGATGTGAATGCCGTTGCGCTCGGCGAAGATGAACCGGCGCATCTTGGGGTTCCAACGACGGGTCTGGTGCCCGAAGTGAACGCCCGCGGCGAGCAGTTGCTCGAGGGACGGAGTAGCCATGTGATAAAGACCGCGAAGAGGTTTGAAATTCGTCCGCTGTTGTCATGGCTGGTGGCGACCGAATCCCGAAGGACCTCGGCACCCGCCACCAGCTCGAACAGCGTGTGAGATACGACGGGTCGCGGCCATCGCCGCGAGCACCGTCGCTGATACGATTAGCGCTTCGAGAACTGGAACCGCTTACGAGCGCCGGCACGACCCGGCTTCTTACGCTCGACCTCACGCGAATCACGCGTCAGGAGGCCGAATTCACGCAACTTCTTCTTGTTGCTCTCGTCGAGCTTCACGAGCGCACGGGCAATGGCGAGGCGAACCGCGCCGGCCTGTCCCGACACGCCGCCGCCATCGAGCACGGCCTTCACGTCAAAGCGACCAAGCGTATCGGTCAGTGTGAAGGGCTGTTGGATGGCCGAGACGAGCGCCGGACGCGGAAAGAAATCGCCCAACGTGCGACCGTTCACGTCCCACTTGCCCGAGCCGGGCGTGAGATAAAGACGGCACACCGCTCGCTTGCGACGGCCAACGGCCTGAATCTGCTCCGACATCACTTGGCCTCAGCAGTGGTAAAAGAGAGCGACGTCGGCGTCTGCGCGACGTGCGGATGCTCGGCACCGGCGTACACGCGGAGCTTCCGGCGCAACACCTGACGTCCGAGAGCTGTCTTCGGCAGCATGCCGTAGACCGCCTTCTCGATGATCCGCTCAGGATGGCTGGCCATCACCGTGGAGTACGGGACGTGCTTTTCATGGCCCATGTAACCGGTGTGCGCGAAGTAGGTCTTCTGCTCCGCCTTGCGTCCGGTCACCTGAACTTTCGACGCATTAATGACGATGACGAAATCGCCAGTGTCCATGTGCGGCGTGTACATCGGCTTGTGCTTGCCGCGAATGATCTTGGCGACTTCGGACGCGAGACGTCCCAGGACCATCCCTTCCGCGTCGACGATGTACCACCGACGGTCGATATCCTTCGGGGTCGCGCTGTAGGTCTTCATGCGTGCGTCTACTCAGGGGCGCCAACAGGCACCTTGAAATGGATCGGATAACAAGCACCGCATCGGACTGATCACAACGGAACTCACGGCAGATGCACGTGCATTCCGGCGCCGTCGTGCGGCTACGAAACGTCTCGGTACACTTCACAAGCCGCACCCCGAATCACTACGGCCAACGCGGGGCTCGAAAACCACGGAAGTCGAGACAGACTCGTAGGTTACTGCCTCTGGCCGCGCCTGTCAATGCGGCGCCTGCCGCCAGAGGCTGGGTCCGGACCGCCATTGCCGTCCGTTGGTCCCGCCTGCATGATGGCGACCGCGGGACAGGGACGCCCGCGAGGGTCGCGACGTCGCAGCCCTTTACCCCCTCTCACTCAGGAGCGCGCTATGGGCATGGTGGCCGAATTCAAAGAGTTCGCGATGAAAGGCAGCGTCCTCGATCTCGCCGTCGGTGTCGTGATCGGCGGTGCCTTTCAGAAAATCGTGGACTCGATGGTCAACGACGTAATCATGCCCGTCGTCGGAATCGCCACGGGCGGAATCGACTTTGCCAACCGGTTTCTGGTGCTCAAGGGCGGGCCGTTCAACACCCTCGAGGAAGCCAAGAAAGCAGGAGCGCCGGTGCTCGCCTACGGCCAGTTCCTCAATCAGGTGGTCACGTTCCTGATCGTCGCGTTCGTCCTCTTCATGGTCATTAAAGGCGTGAATCGCATGCGCCGTACCGCGCCTGCGGCCTAGTATCCGCGCCTACTGCCGATAACCGCTCGCCAATGAGCCGAGTGCCCTTGGCGAGTTTCCCGTGCCTTACGAAGGGAGCGGTCCGAGCTCGATCAGGATCGCTCCCTTTTCCACGGCCGTACCGACCTCGGCCCGCACTCCGGTAACCAAAGCAGGGGCCGACGCGCGAAGCTCGTTCTCCATCTTCATGGCTTCGACCACAACGAGGCCCTGACCGGCCGAGACCGTGTCGCCAACCGCGACGTTGACACGAACCACCAGCCCCGGCATGGGGGCCAGCAACGGCGCGGGACCGCTGTTCGCCGCCGCCGCTGCCGTCAGATCGCGGATGGCGCGGAGACGTTCGTCCAGCGCCTCCGTCTCCAAACGCACTCCGTCCAAGTCGAGCGTCCACGCACCGCGCGTTGCACCACGTCGCGCAATGACGCGATGCACTTGCTCGCCGACTCGCACCAAGCGCACGGGCGTTCCCTCAACGTTCGTCAGCGCCACATCGAACTGCTGACCGTCGATCACGGCATGTGCGCCATCGAGATCGACCGTCACCCGTTCTCCATTCACGTCCACGATGTACTTCATGCGACCTCGGAGGCGACGTGTTCGTCGCGATGTTCGGGAACCAGAACGCACACCGTCTCGACGTGCGCGGTTTGTGGAAACATGTCAAAGCACTCGAGCGAAGCGATACGCCACCGCGGCAAGCGCGAGAGATCGCGCGCCAGCGTCGCGGGGTCGCAACTCACATAGACGATGGCACGAACACCGCCGTCAGCAGCGTCGGCAAGTGCAGCACAGACGCGCACGTCGACGCCACGTCGCGGCGGATTCAACACGACGACATCCGCCGGAAGCACGTCGGGCAGTGCGTCTTCAACGAGCGCGGTCTGCACGCTCACCAGCGGAAATCCCGTCACACGGTCGGACGCGTCGTAGGTTGCCGCCCGATCGGCCTCGATCGCCACCACCGAAAATCCATCGGGCGCGAGCGCGACGGTGAGATCACCTCGCCCCGCGTACGCGTCGATCACCGACGCTGGTCGCAGCGCGCGAATGGTGCGCACCACGTAGTCTCTGAGCGCGCGCGACACCGCGCGATTGACCTGCGCGAATGCCAGTACTGCAGCGTCGCTATCGCCGAATAAATGCGAGCGACGCCCGCGTGCGCTCTCCACCCACACGGCGGAAATCAACGGCGTCGCCGCGGCGATACCGGCAGCCCACTGGTCCGCGCCATTCCACACCTCGACGCCAGCCACGACTACCGCAACCTTTTGTGCCGTCTCGTCGACGAGTCGAATAGACAACTGCGTTGCCTGCTCGCCGTTCGACGCCGGAACACCGCGCAGCTGCGTTCGAATTGCGCGCCAGCACTCCACCAGAACCGGATGCGCAATCGCGCACTCCTGTAGGTCGAACGGGAGCGCCGGACGGACGAACGGGATAAGTCCGCCGGTAACCTGTCCGCCGCGCGTTCGTAGCGAGAGCGTAAGCCGCTCTCGATACTCCCAGGCGTTGGCCGTCATCAAATTGGGCAAAGGCACGTCGCGCTTGGCGACCCGTTGCATCGCGTCGCGCACCATCGTGCGTCGCGCGAGTTGTTGTGCCGCTTCCGTGAGGTGCTGCAGCTGGCATCCGCCGCATTGATCGGACTCATAGTGACGGCAACGCGCCGTGATCCGATCGCTCCCTGATTCCAAGATCTGCAGCACACGCCCACGCGCGTAGCGACCGTGATCGACGTATGAAATCTGGACCCGGTCGCCTGGTGCGGTGCGCGGTACGAAGCACGTCAACCCGTTCAGTCGTGCCACCCCGTCGCCGCCCGCCGCGATCGAATCGATGCTAACCGTCGCGACAGACTCCGCGCGCGGCGTGACTCGCGACGCAGCGGGCGCCGCGCCTCGGCGCCGATTACCGAAGCGATTCACGACGGGCTACACCGGCCCACGACGCGTTGTGTGCCGAGGGAGCCGGCGAATTCAACGACGATCCAACCGTTGACGTGCTGGCGACGCCGCCACTCTTCCCGGCGACACGCTCGTCGTGCGCAACCAGTGCCGCGGCGAGAGCCGCCAGTTGCACGGTCTCCTTATCGCGAATCGGCGCCGTCAGTTCGGGAAGGGTTTGCTCCAGCCACTGAATGGAGATATCGCCGCTCTGGAATGCCGGATGGTCCATCACGCGCAAGTGAAACGCCCGCGAGGTTTCGATGCCGTCGATCGTCAGTTCGTGCAGCGCCCGGCGCATGCGCGCGATGGCGAGCGGGCGCGTTGGCGCGTGCACGATGAGTTTGGCGAGCATGGGATCGTAGTACAGTCCGACGGTACTCCCAGCCTCAATGCCACCGTCCCATCGCACGCCTGGTCCGCTCGGTACGTGCAGATATTCCACGTTGCCCGTCGACGGAAGAAAGCCGTTAGCGGAATCCTCGCTCGTGATGCGGCACTCGATGGCCCAGCCGCGCGGCGTAAACGCCTTCTGCTCAAAGGGCAGCGGCGCACCAGCGGCAATGCGAATTTGCCACTGCACGAGGTCGAGCCCCATCACAAGTTCCGTGACGGGATGTTCGACCTGGATGCGCGTGTTCATCTCGAGGAAGTAGAACGCGCCCGAACGGTCGAGGAGGAACTCACACGTTCCAGCGTTCACGTAGCCGGCCGCGCGTACGGCCGCGACGGCCGTTTCACCCATGCGCGCTCGTAGCTCGGGTGACACCGCCACACTCGGTGCCTCCTCAATCATCTTCTGATGACGGCGCTGCACAGAGCATTCCCGTTCGCCGAGATGGACCACGTGCCCATGCGCGTCCGCCAACACCTGAATTTCGACGTGACGTGGTCCTTCGATGTACTTCTCGACGTACACCGCGTCATCGCCAAATGAGCTCTGTGCCTCGCGCTTGGCAGAGGCCAACGCGTCGGCGAGTTCGTCACGCGATCGCACGACACGCATGCCTTTTCCACCACCGCCCGCGGCCGCCTTCAGCAGCACCGGAAAGCCGAACGACTCCGCCGCGCTGATCGCTTCCTCAACATCGCGCAGCGGCTCGGTCGTGCCGGGCACTACGGGAACGCCAGCGCTGATGGCGAGCTGTCGCGCCGCCGTTTTCGAGCCCATGGCTTCGATTGCTTCGGCGGGTGGTCCGACGAACACCAAGCCTGCGTCGCGGACGGCGCGCGCAAACCACGCGCGCTCCGAGAGAAAGCCGTAGCCCGGATGAATAGCCTCAGCACCCGTGCGTTTCGCCACCTCGATGAGACGTTCGCCAACGAGATAACTCTGGCTCGACGGCGGCGGCCCAACGCACACCGCCTCATCCGCCTCGCGCACGTGCGGTGCTCGTGCGTCGGCTTCTGAGTACACGGCAACGGTCTTCACGCCCAGTTCCTGACAGGCGCGAATCACGCGCAACGCAATCTCGCCGCGATTGGCGATGAGCAGTTTGCGGAATGGCGGCGTGCTCACAGCGGGAGATTCCCGTGCTTCTTCGGTGGATTGCGATCGCGCTTACCCTGCAGCGCTTCGAGCGCGGCAATCAAGCGCGGGCGCGTGTCGCGCGGGTCAATTACGTCGTCGACGTATCCGCGCGCTGCCGCGATGTACGGGTTCGCGAACTTCTCCGTGTACTCGGCGACGCGTGCATCCATCGCCGCCTGAGGATCGGCGGCTTCGGCGATCTCTTTGCGGTAGAGAATTTCCACCGCACCCTTGGGACCCATGACCGCGATCTCCGCCGTCGGCCACGCCACGTTAAAGTCGCCGCGAATGTGTTTTGAACTCATCACGTCATACGCGCCGCCGTACGCCTTGCGCGTGATAACCGTCAGCTTCGGTACCGTCGCTTCGCAATACGCGTAAAGCAGCTTGGCACCGTGTTTGATGATGCCGCCGTGCTCTTGCGCCACGCCGGGCAAGAAGCCCGGCACATCTTCGAACGTCAGCAGCGGGATGTTGAAGCAGTCACAGAAGCGGACGAAGCGCGCGGCTTTCATCGACGCGTTGATATCGAGCACGCCTGCCAACACTGCTGGCTGGTTGGCGACGATCCCGATCGAATGTCCGCCGAGATGCGCAAATCCCACCAAAATGTTGCCGGCGTAGTCGGGTTGCACTTCGTAGAACTCTCCGTCGTCCACGACTCGTCGGATCACGTCGTGCATGTCGTACGGCTTGTTCGGATTCTCCGGAACGACGTCAAGCAGCGCCTCGTCACGTCGATCACGCGGGTCTTTGCTGTTGCCGCGCGGTGGATCGTCCACGTTGTTGGACGGCACGAACCGGAACAGTTCACGAATGCGCTGCAGACACGCGAGTTCGGAGTCGCACGCGAAGTGCGCGACGCCGCTGGTGCCGGCATGAGTATCCGCTCCACCCAGACCTTCCATTGTCACGTCTTCGTGCGTAACGGTTTTCACAACATTGGGGCCGGTCACGAACATGTAGCTCGTGCCGCGCACCATGTAGATGAAGTCGGTAATGGCCGGCGAATAGACCGCGCCGCCCGCGCACGGGCCGAGGATCGCGGAGATTTGCGGGATGACGCCCGAGGCGAGCGTGTTTCGCAAGAAGATGTCGGCATAACCGCCCAGCGAGACGACGCCCTCCTGGATGCGTGCGCCGCCCGAATCGTTCAAGCCGATCATCGGTGCGCCGCTGCGCACGGCGAGATCCATCACTTTGCAAATCTTCGCCGCGTGCGACTCCGACAGCGAGCCGCCGAACACGGTGAAGTCCTGCGAAAAGACGTAGACGAGACGGCCTTCGATTCGACCATGTCCCGTCACCACACCGTCGCCGTAAATCGGCGTCTCGCCGTCTGGCGTCGAGCGCGACGCCACGAAGCGATCAATCTCGACGAACGACCCCTCGTCCAGCAGGACGTCCAGCCGCTCCCGTGCCGAGAGCTTTCCTTTCGCGTGCTGGGCGGCGAGGCGCGTCGCCCCCCCGCCCTGTTCTGCGGCGTCACGCGCTTCGGCAAGGCGCGCCAGCTTGTCTTGCATCGACGTCGAAGTAGAAGTCATGGCGCAGAACCTAGCAGTCCCGCGCGGCAGCGACCAGCGTGACAAGGGGGCAAAAGCAAGCGGCGCCGGTCTCGCGTGAGACCGGCGCCGTGTGCAGTTCAATCTGCGGTGCGAACCGTTACGGCTTGTAAATAATCGGGAGCACGACCTTCGTCTTGACGCCCGCGCCGTTCACTTTGCCCGGCGAGAAATCCAAGCGCGACACCACCTTCTTCGCCGCTTCGCCGAGGGCGGTCTGCGTCGCGTCAACGACTTCGACCGAGGCGGGATCAACCTTACCCTTCGAGTCCACCACGAACTGCAGTTCGACCATGCCGCCCACGCCACGGCTCTTCAATTCGGCCGGATACGACTCCTGAATGAGCTTGGCGGCAAGCACGGTCGAGGTGAGTTTCGGGGGGCTCTGCACTTCGGCAATCGCGTACACCTTGTCATCCTGCGCCTGTGCGGTGCGGGCGGATGGTGCAAGCGCAATCGCCGCAAGCGCGGCAGGAACAAGCAAACGACGGTATGAGTGACGCAACATGATTTATTTCTCCTCTCGGATTCCGATGGCTTTCTCCCCGTCGTCGGGGATCGGCGACTGCGGGTGCACTGCTGTCCCGCTGCAGACGGGACGTACCCGTTCGCCGTCTTTATCGACGCTCCGAGCGCGAGTCTTTAGTGTTTGTCACCCCCCTTGCGCGAGTGTCACACTGGTGGCCCAATTACCGGTGGATTTGCGCCCGTTTCTGTTTCGTCGGTGGCCTCTTCGTGACCGCTCGCGTTCCGCAACCGTCTGAGGTCGGTATGCACGTCGGCACAACCTGTCACGGTTGAGCTCGCTGGCCTGAATCCTGCAGGACGGAGGAAGAAGGCCTGAAGCGCCCAGAAATCCCGCAGGCCGTGGCGCGGCACCACCACGGTCACCAATGTTGGGTAGAGCTCACGCTCTGCTCCCACCGCCTGATGCCCTCACTCTGCCATGACGCAATTCAATCGACTGGAAGACGACGCCTCGCTTCGGCGTTTGTTGTATACCGGCGCAATTCTGTTCATCGTGATCCCGTTTTTGCAGGCGGGCCAGGCACTGTGGCCGTTGCAGCTAAGCGACATCCGTTGGCGCTACGGCGCAGCAAGTGCGCTCTCGAGCATTCTGCTGTTGCCGTTTTTCGGCCTCGTGCTCATGCTCACGTTGGCAAAGATCACTGAGAACAAGGGTGTGGCGCGCCTGGTTGGAGCGTTGGCCTCGCTGCTCGTGGTCGGGCTACTTGGCAGCCTCGTCCTGTTTGCGCTCGATGCTCTTCAGCTGAAGACCATCGTGAACTCGCAGGCGATGCAGCAGTTCGAATCGACGTCGCTCCGCGTCGTGATTGTCACACTCGTCTTCTCCGTCGCCTTCTCCTTACTCATGGTGACTGCCTTCAAGAATTCGCGTGGCGATCCAGCGGCCGTGCGCAAAGGCAGCAAAGTCGCCGAAGAGGGCGTGGGGTTGATCGTCGGTCGGTAACGCCGTCGTCGCTCAGCCAGTACGCGAAACAGAAAGGCCCCGCCGATTCGGCGGGGCCTTTCTGTTTCCGGCGTTCTCGTCTCAGAGTCCGAGTTCGTCTTCCGAGCTGTGCACCTTGCTCGGCGTGTCCGGCTTGGGCGGCTGTTCGGCCGGCACCGACGTCACCGCGAGCACGATACGGCGGTGGATCGGATCCACCTCCAGCACGCGCATCACGAGATTCATCGTTTCCCACGCAAAGTCGGCCGGGTTGGTGACCGTCCCTTCGGGGTTGAGCTGGCTCACCGGTACGAAGCCTTCGATGTCGTTGCCGAGATCGACGACCACGCCCTTATCCATCAGGCGCACGACCTTGCCCGGAAGTTCGGTACCCACCGGGTAGGTCTCACCGATGCGAAGCCACGGATCTTCTTCGGCCTGCTTGAGACCGAGCGAGATACGCTTGTTTTCGCTGTCGATGTTGAGGATCACCACATCCACCGCGTCGCCCTTCTTCACGACTTCCGACGGATGCTGGACGCGCTTGGTCCAGGACATATCGGAGATGTGAATGAGGCCGTCGATGCCCGGCTCGATTTCGACAAACGCACCGAAGCTGGTGAGGTTGCGAACCTTGCCGTTGATGCGCGTGCCGACCGGGTACTTGAGCGGCAGGATGACCCACGGATCCTGCTCGGTCTGCTTCATACCCAGCGAAATCTTCTCTTCGGTCTCGTCGACCTTGAGCACCACCGCCTCGATCGCTTCGCCGATGCTGACGATCTTGGACGGATGACGGACGTTGCGCGTCCAGCTCATTTCGCTGATGTGCACGAGGCCTTCGATGCCCGGCTCGAGCTCGATGAACGCGCCGTAGTTCGTGATGGACACGACCTTGCCGTTCACACGCGTGCCGACCGGGTACTTGGCCGCCACGTCCTTCCACGGATAGCTCTGCAGCTGCTTGAGGCCGAGCGAAATGCGCTCGCGTTCCCAATCGATATCGAGAACCTTGATTTCAAGCTCCATGCCGATCTGCACCATCTCGCTCGGATGCGAGATGCGGCCCCACGACATGTCGGTGATGTGGAGGAGTCCGTCGACGCCACCGAGATCGATGAATGCACCGAAGTCGGTGATGTTCTTGACGACGCCCTTCCGCACCTGATCCTTGTTCAACTCCTTCATCAGCTTCTCGCGCTTGCCGGCGCGTTCGGCTTCGAGGATCACGCGACGCGACACCACGATGTTGCGACGACGCTTGTTGAGCTTGATGATCTTGAACTCGTACTTGTGACCGAGCAGCTCGTCGATGTTCGGCACGCGACGGAGCGCGATCTGCGAACCCGGCAGGAACGCGTCGACGCCCATGAGGTCGACGACCACGCCACCCTTGATCTTCTTGACGAGCGTGCCTTCGACCGGCTGATCGCTTTCGTAGGCAACGCGAATGCGCTCCCACACGCGCATGAAGTCGGCTTTCTTCTTCGAGAGAACTACCGAGCCTTCGGCGTCTTCGAGATGCTCGAGGAGCACTTCGACTTCGTCGCCCGCCTTGAGGTCGGGCATGTCCTTGAACTCTTCGAGCGGGATCGTGCCTTCGGACTTAAAGCCGATGTCGAGCACGACGAGGTTCTCGCGGATTTCAAGCACACGGGACTTGACGATTTCGCCTTCTTCGATCGAGGCAAGCGTCCCGTTGTACAGCTCCATCATCTTTTCGTACTCTTCCGAGGCGAATTCATCTTCCTCGTAGAGTTCCGGACGACGATTGGCGAGCGGCCGGAGCTGGCTCTTCTGCAGATCGCGCTTTTCGCGAGCGGTCAGCCGACTGTGCGTCATCAGGTCGGCAAATTCCGCGTTAAGATCGGGTACTGGTTCGATGGACATGCTGGTCTCTGTCTCCACATCGCGGAACAACACTCGCCGCGCCGAGAATGAGGGAAATGGGGCGATTGCCGGAGACGGCAAAAGCGCCGGCTGAATTGCCGGAACCTAGAAACATAGACAGTCTGGGAAGCCCGGGCAACGGAGCCCCGCAGGTCTCGTGGCGCCTAGTGTCGGGCGGCCCGGGCCAAAGCAACGATCCGATCCACCTGCTCTTCCTGGGTGAGTGTGGTGGTATCGATCGTGATCGCGTCGCGGGCCGGAGCACTTTGGGTGGCGTCCTGTGCGTCACGGCCAACCAGCGCTTCGGTCTCCTCGGCGATTTCCGGATCTGTCGGCCGCCGCCCCAGCCGCTGAACCAACCGACGGCGGGCCCGCTCCCAGGGGTCGGCAATCAGAAAGATCTTGAGCGAGGCGTCCGGAAACACCGCCGTGCCAATGTCGCGACCGTCCACCACGACGTCTGAGCTGGTCGCAGCCTGGCGAACCTGGGCGTTGACCCACTGACGGACCAACGGCATGCTGGCCACCCGAGACACCTGCCTAGTCACGTTGGAGCCCCGAAGGACGTCGTCGATGGCCTCCCCCTTCACCAGCGGCAGGACCGACCGATCGGTCATTCGCTGACCGATGTGATGTGCGGCGCCGAGCAGCGCGTTCGCATCCCACGCCTCAGGCTCGACACCGCTTTGCAAAGCCAGATACGTCATCGCCCGGTAAAACGCGCCGGAGTCGACGTGGCGAACGCCCAGGCGCTGCGCCACCCACTGGGCGGTCGAGCTCTTTCCGGAGGCCGCCGGTCCATCGATCGCAATCACCAGGGGCGACGCTGCGCCACTCGCCGATCGCGCGCCAATCTCCATAGCGGATTCGACACTCAACCGTGAGTCAGCGGACGGCACCGCGGACATCGGCGCTGCCAGCGGGCCGACGACTCGTGCCAGGTCGGACCAAAACGTTGGATACGACACGCTGACGCACGCCGGGTCATCGATGGTGATGCGATTTCCCGGAAGCGCGGCGAGGATGCCGAACGCCATCGCCAAGCGGTGATCGCCGTGGGTGACGACGTTCCCGCGCAACGATCGTGTCGGCCCGACGATGCGCATCCCATCGTCGTACTCTTCCACATTTGCGCCAAGGGCCTGCAGGTTTGCAACGACAGCCGCGATGCGATCACTCTCTTTCACCCGCAGCTCGTGCGCGTCGTGAATTCGCGTCTCGCCTTCACATTGGGTCGCGACGCAGGCCAGCAGCGGAAGTTCGTCGATGCAGGTGGGAATCTCCGGCCCTTGCACCACGGTGCCGCTAAGCGTCAGACCGCTGCCGCGCGCCGAAGAGACGACGATCGTGCCGACCGTCTCGCCCCCCAACACGCGCTCATCCTCACTGCGCAGCTGGATGCCCATGCGACGCAGCACATCGAACGCGCCGGTGCGCGTGGGGTTCAGGCAAACGTCGGTGAGGCGCAGTTCTCCTTCGTCCGCCAAGGCAGCCAGCGCCGCGAAGAACGCCGCCGAGGAGGGATCGGCAGGTACGTCCTGATCGAGGGGTGCGACGGTTTGCCGCGCATCAAGATGGATGCCCTGACCTGTCACATGCAGTGAGACGCCGCGCGCGCGCAGCATACGCTCGGTGTGGTCGCGCGAGCGTGATGGTTCGTGCACATCCACCGCAACGCCGGACGCGAGTGCGGCAAGCACAAGCGCGCCCTTGACCTGTGCGCTGGCGTGCGCGTTGTCCCACGCGACGGGGTGGAGCACCGCGCCGAATACGCGCATCGGCAGGCCTTCATGACCAGCGGCGCCCTCAAATTCGATTCGCGCGCCCATGGCACGAAGCGGTGCCGCGACGCGTCGCATCGGGCGCCGGCTGAGACTCGAATCGCCTTCGAACCGCGCTTCGCGGCCATGCAATCCGGCAACGAGCCCCGCGAGCAGTCGCGTGGTCGTGCCGCTGTTTGCACAATCCAACGCCTGCGATGGCGACTGGAGGCCGTCGACTCCGCGGCCGACAACTACGAAATCCTCGCTCAGCGGCGGCACATTCACACCCATCGCACGCAATGCGCCGGCCGTGGCGTGCACGTCGGCCGAAGCGAGGATGTTGCGCACGCGAGACGGACCGGTCGCCAACGCGGCGAAGATCAGCGCCCGATGACTGATGGACTTATCACCCGGTGCGCGAATGGTACCGCGCACCGTGAGTGTGTCGCCGTTCTCTGCGCTCACCGCAACCAGGCTTCGAGCGCAGTCGCCGCGTCAGTCTTATCATCGCGATACTTCACGATGACGGGCGTCTGCAACGACAGACCTTCGCGCTCGGCGAACGTCGAACTCACGCGACGCGCGCCCGGCACGACGACCGCGCCGGCCGGGATCTCCAACGCCTTGTCGGGCGACCCACGATGCACGGTTTCGCGAACGAGATCGTACACCGGCGTACCGCGGGTCAAAATCACGCCCGCACCGAGCACCGCCCGCTCACGGACGACGGTGCCCTCGTACACGCCGCAATTGCCGCCAACGGTCACGTCGTCCTCGATCACGACCGGCGATGCGTTGATCGGCTCCAGCACGCCGCCGATCTGCGCCGCGGCACTGAGGTGAACACGTTCGCCGATTTGCGCACACGAACCCACGAGTGCGTGCGAATCGATCATCGTACCGCGGCCGACCCAGGCACCGACGTTCACATACATCGGCGGCATGCAGACGACCGACGGTGACAGGTAGGCCCCACGGCGCACTGTTGAACCACCGGGAACGATGCGCACCTGATGCTCCGTGCGAAACTCGCGTGTCGGAAACGTGTGCTTGTCGAGGAAGTGGAACGGACCGGCGGACGGCGACATTTCAACAACGCGACCGATGCGAAATCCGAACAGAATGGCACGTTTTACCCACTGAACCGCCTGCCACACGCCATTAGCGTCACGCTGCGCCGCGCGCACTTCGCCACGCTCCATCAACGCGATGGTTTGATCGAACAAATGCTGCGCGTCGTGGGGCATCGGCGCTCCGCTGTCAAGCATCAGCGGATCGTTGAAGCGCGCTTCGAGGTCGTGGAGAGAGAAAGCCATAACGCCTTCGAGGGAGAGCGGACTTTAGTGAGCGTTCGCGGCGGCTAAAGCACGCCGAACGAGTTCGTGATGCACGTCTGCCAACGGCACGAGCGGCAGCCGCAGCACATTCTGCATGCGCTGCTGCATCGCAGCCATCGCTTTAACCGGAATCGGATTTGATTCGATGAACGCCGCGTGGATCACCGGCGCGAGACGCGCGTCGAGGCGCCGGGCCTCGGCGAGGTCGCCGCGGTGCATAGCGCGACACAACGACGCGACCAAATGCGGCACCACATTCGATACCACCGAGATCACGCCCTCGGCGCCGTGCGCCATGGTTGCCAGCGTGAAGCCGTCATCGCCCGAGAGCACGGCAAATCCGTCGGGACGATCGCGAACTATGTCGGCGATCTGCGACAAACTGCCCGACGCTTCTTTGACCGCGACGAACCGCGGATCCTGTGCCAGCTCCAAGCAGGTGCGTGTCTCAAGATTTATCGCCGTGCGTCCCGGCACGTTATAGAGCACGATGGGCAGATCGCAGGCATCCGCGATGGCCCGAAAGTGTGCCACGAGCGCCCGCTGGGGCGGCTTGTTGTACATCGGCGTCACGTGCAGCAGCGCGTCGGCCCCGGCGGCTTTACACTCGCGCGACAGCACGATGGCTTTTTGCGTATCGTTGGAACCGGCGCCTGCCACGACGGGAACTCGACCACGCACCTGCTCGACCGTGAGCTCGACGACGTGGCGATGCTCCTGCAAGCTCATCGTCACGGCTTCGCCGGTCGACCCGCACGGAACAACGAAGTCGACCCCCTGCTCTACCTGCCACTCAACGAACGCGCGTAGTGCGACATCGTCAATCGCCCCGTTGGCAGTGAATGGCGTCACCAGCGCCGTACCGCAGCCGCGAATGCGTTCAGCCCTCATGCAACGCTCCCGACGCGCCTGACGCGGCGACGTCCCGTGGAGAAGTGAGCACATCCTGCATGCTGTAGAGCGACGGCGCTTTTACCGCCGAGAGCCAACGGGCGGCCGCGAGTGCGCCATCGGCAAACACACGACGGTCGCGCGCCTCGTGCGTGAGCGTGATTTGCTCGAAGGGCGCGTCGAACACCAGCGAATGCGTGCCGGGCACGGACCCGACGCGAATGCTGCTGACCGGAATGGCGTGACCCAAGCCTCGCTCGACTCGTTCCGCAATCGCGATGGCGGTGCCTGAGGGCGCGTCTTTCTTTGCCGTGTGATGCGTTTCGACAAGATGGCCATCAAAGCCGCGCATCTCGCGCAAGCGACGTCCCGCATCTTCGGCGATTGCCAAGAACAGTTGCACGCCCAGCGAAAAATTCGGGGATGACAGTGCGGGTACGCCCGTCTTCGAGATCGCGTCTTCGAGAGTTGCCCGCTGCTCGCCCCATCCGGTAGTGCCGATAACCACGGGACATCCGCAGGCCAAGCAGGCCGACGCGTTCGCGACGGCCGCGTCCGGTTGCGTGAACTCGATCGCGACCTGCGCGCCGTTCAACATCTCTCGCGTCAACCCGCGCGACATATCGGGAACATCAAGCCGCGCGACAACCTCGCATCCTCGCTCGCGCGCGAGCGCGTCAAGCGCCCGTCCCATGCGCCCCATACCGATGAGCGCCAATCGCACGGTAGGCGTGCTCATGCAACCCGCTCGAAAAACGTCTGATGCAGGCGCTGCATCGCGGGCACGACTTCGCTGTCGTCGATGACGAGCGTGAAGTTGATGCCGGTAGCGCTGAGCGAGGCCATGTAGACCGGTACGGCGCCCAACGCGGCAATCGCATCGGCGATCGCGCGGCTGCCGTCGGCGATGCCAGCGCCGACGATTGCCACAATTCCCCGTTGACGTTCGACTGCCACGTCGCCGAACTGCATGAGGTCGGCCACGACATCGTCGAGATTAGTCGCGTCGTCGAGCGTCACCGAGATTGACACTTCAGAGGTCGCGACCACGTCGACCGATGTGCGATGCGTCTCGAAAACCTCGAACACCCGACGCAAGAATCCGGGCGCGAGCAGCATGCGCGCTGAACGCAATTTCACTACGGTGGTGTTGCGCTTGCCGGCGATTGCGCGCACAGCCATTCGCGGCGCTTCGAAGGCGATCATCGTGCCCTTGCCTTCCGGTCGTCGCGAATTGAATACGTACACCGGAATGCCGCGTTGCACTGCCGGCGCGATGGTGCTGGGATGCAGCACTTTGGCACCGAAGGAGGCGAGTTCGGCGGCTTCGTCGAAGCGGATGCGTTCGATGAGTTTGGCGTTGGGCACGACGCGCGGGTCGGCGGTGAGCATGCCGTCAACGTCCGTCCAGATCTCAATCGCTTCCGCCTGCACCGCGGCGCCAACCAGTGACGCGGAGTAGTCCGAGCCTCCGCGGCCGAGCGTAGTCGTTACGCGACCCGGCGCAGCCCCGACAAAGCCGCCCATCACGGGGATCTGTCCGTTGTGGACCAACGGCAACAACACCGCCTCGGCGGCCCGCTCAATTTCAGGCTGATCGGGTTCCGCCTTCGTGAAGAAGTCGTTGGTCTTCATGACATCGCGCGCATCGACGAACACTGCCGGCAAGCCGCGATGGCGGAACGCCGCCGCGACAATCTGCGACGACAGCAATTCGCCCACCGCGGCGACCGTGTCGAGCGAACGCGGCGTCAAATAACCGAGTGTCCGAAACGCCTCAGCCAAGTGGGCCAGCTCGTCGAAGCCGACGCCGATTTCATTCGCGATCTCATCCAGTTCGGGCGATCCCTCAAGCAGCGCGGCCGCTTCGCGAAGATGTCGATCGCGCAACTGTTCGATGAGTTGCAGTGCGACCAGCAACTCTCCACTCGCCGCCTTCTGCGCGAGATCGAGCAGCACGTTCGTTGCTCCGCCAAGCGCGGAGACAATTACGATCGGCTGACGATCAAGCTTGCTGCGAATGATCGAAACGGCACGATCGATTGCATCGGCATCTTGAACCGACGTGCCTCCGAACTTGGCGACGATCACGGCGTGACGATCCCCGCGAGTTGGCCGGTTGACAGCAGCACTTCTGCGTTCAGAATCGAACCGCCGGCTGCGCCGCGCACGACATTGTGTGACATCGCCACCAGGCGCAAATCGAAGAGATTGTCTTCGCGTACTCGGCCCACCGTAACGGCCATGCCGTTGCCAGCGCCGACATCCCGGCGCGGCTGCGGGCGGTCGAGCTCATCGCGCACGATCAACGCCGGCGCCGGCGCGGATGGCAGCCCGTGAACGCTGGGAAAACCCTTCCATCCGCGCAGCGTATCCAACGCCTCGGCGACCGTCGGCTTCTTCTCGAACGACACCGACATGCACACCGTATGACCGTGTTCCACCGCGACGCGATTGGCGTGTGCGCTCGTCACGATGTCCGCCGGAATGATGTTCGTGCCGTCGAAGCGTCCGAGCAACTTGGTCAGCTCCGTTTCGATCTTCGGCTCTTCGTCACCGATATACGGAATCACGTTGCCGAGGATGTCGAGTGATGCCACGCCCGGATAGCCTGCACCGGATACCGCTTGCATGGTCGTCATGAACACCTTCGTCACGCCGAATACCGAGTGCAGTGGCGCCAAGGCCATCGCGGCGACGGTAACCGCGCAGTTGGCGTTAGTGACAATCCCGCCCTTCCACCCGCGCTCGGCGCGCTGACGCGACAATATGGCGAGGTGATCGCCATTCACTTCGGGAATCACGAGTGGTACATCGGGGACCATGCGATAGTTCTTCGCATTACTCAGTACGATCCGTCCGGCAGCGGCAAACGCCGCTTCAACTTCGCCGGCGACGCCTGAATCGAGTGCCGAGAACACGATGGGCGAATTCACCGAGGCGGGATCACAGGCGGTCACCGTCAACGCCGCTACTTCCGGCGGCAGTCGCCCTTCTAACCAACGCGTGGCCTCGCGATATGTCTTTCCCGCGCTTCGCTCTGAGGCGGCTACTTCGGCGAGCTCAAACCATGGATGTCCGTCAAGCGAGCGGATAAACGCTTGACCCACGGCGCCGGTGGCGCCGAGTACAGCGACGGGAATGCGACGGGCAATGGCAGTCATGCGAGCAGCGTGCGGACGATGCGCTCGTAGGCGTCGACGGACGCCTCGAGCTCGGTGATGTCGATGTACTCGATTGGTGTGTGGGCCACGTGAATCGAGCCGGGACCGAAAAGGAGCGGTGTGCCCCACTTATCAAGCAGGGGAATGTCGCTCGTGTATGCCACCGGCTCTACGTCGAACCCCGGCAAAACGTGGAATTTTTGCGCGGGAATGTGTGAACCCCACACGAGCTCCGCCTGAGTTCCCGCCCACGCACTGAACGCTGCTTTCACCGGCGCCACGTCTCCGACGAGTCGAATCATGATTTCCGCTTCGGCGAGACCGGGCACGATGTTCGCTTCGGTCCCGGCGCGTAAGACGCCCACGTTGTACGTCGTGGCGCCGAGCACGGGGTCAGTCGGCAGGTCGAGCGTCCGCAACTTGGGCAACAAATCGACTAACGGCTCGAGCGCGCTCGCGCCAAGATGCGCGTACGCCGAGTGCGCTTCGCGTCCGCGCACGCGTACGATGACGCGTTGTGCGCCCTTTCCGCCCGACGCGAGTTTGCTTTCCGTCGGCTCGCCGTTCACGAGCCATTTGCTGGTCGCCGGCAGCCGATTGGCAGCACGCGCACCGGGCGATCCCTTTTCCTCTCCAACGACGAACAGCAAGTCGACCCGTTCTTCGCCAGCGTCCGCCAATCGCTGGGCAGCGATCATCATCGCGGCCGCAATGCCTTTCGCGTCGGACGACCCACGTCCGTACAGGCGCTGTCCTTCAAGCCGCGGTGCCACAAACGGTGGCACGGTGTCCAAATGGGTCGAGAGCGTGACACCGTGTCCACGACGCGTTGCCCACACGTTGCTGCGCTGCGGCTCCACTTCCTGCAGCGTGACATTCCATCCGCGCGAGATGAGCCAGCGGGCCACGAAATCCACCGCATCGCGTTCGCGACCCGTGGTGGATTCCAGGGAGAGCAGTTCGGTGGCAAGTGCGACGACTTCGGACATGCGCGAGTAGGAGTCTGCGCGAGAGCGCGTTGACGAAGCGAGGCTGACGAAGCGAAGCTAGTGAGCGAGTGCGGTGATGGTCGACGCGAGTTGCGCGTCGCTCAAGGCTTCATCCCAGCCCGGTTCCACAAGCGCGATCACGCGATCGGCGCCAGAGTTGCATTCGATCGCCACGACCTCGTGGGACAACGTCGCGGCGGTGGCCTGCTGCTCGACCGGAACCTCGGGGAGTTCCAGACAAATCCAGGTGATTCCGCGCTGATCGCGTACCGTTCGCATCGAAGGGCTCCTCGTGAATACCCGGAGTGGGGATCGAACCCACACGGCCTTGCGGCCTCAGGATTTTAAGTCCTGTGCGTCTACCAGTTTCGCCATCCGGGTGCCGGAAACGCCATCGGGAGCGCTTGCACGCTCCCGATGAACGAACCTCTCCGATGATGCCGTGAACTTCAAAGGAGAGCGGGAAACGGGACTCGAACCCGCGACCCCAACCTTGGCAAGGTTGTGCTCTACCAACTGAGCTATTCCCGCGTTGAGCATGCACGGCGCAGGCGCCGTCACGCTTCCAAGAATAACGCGCCCCCCGACCTTCGGACAAGCGACGAGTTGACGCGAAATTCCGCCAACTAGTCGCGCAGTCCGAGGGCGTGGGCGGCGAACCACAGCGTATACGACAGCAGGCCGGCCAGCGCCGCATCACCACCGTTGGCGGTCGCGCGGCCCGTATCGTCGACGACTTCGGCCGCTACGCCGTTATCGAGCGCCGCGCGCCGGAGCCACGTCAATACGGCCGAGGCGTCGGGGCCGAGTAATCGGGCGAGTTGCGGCGCGAGCACCGACGTGGGTCCCGCAACGGCGCGCACGGACCGCCTGTACAACGAATCGTCGCGATCGAGCGCCTCGTAAAGCGGTAGCCAGAGCAGCGAACCCACCGCATCGTCGTCGAGCGACGTGCCTCCGGCGAGGTCGATCGCAGTCGCCAGACGCGCCTTGCTGCCTCGATCGACTGCGAAATGCCGCATCATCGCCGCGCGCACCGCGGCGGGATCCTGAACCGAACTCGCTGCCTCCTCATCAAGCGTGCGCCGCAGCACATCGAGCGCCAGCGCGGCGACGGCATTTCCGTGGAGGGTGAACGGAAACGGCGCGGGCGCTCCCGACGGAAGGACCTCGGTCGAGTACAGCGGCACCTGTCCATCGCGACGCGCGACCAAATCGTCGTGCGACAAGTAGAGCGTATCCGCGACAACAGGCTCCTCGACGATCTGATCGTCGTTGGTATCGCGGATGTAGCGATCGGTTGCGATTGCGTAGGCTGCGGGGCCTTCAATCGAGAACCCCGGCTGAAAAAGGGTGCCGTCGAAATAGTGCACGCCCTGCCCTGGTGCGTAGCCATGCAGCTCGCAGACCCGAACGAGCAGCTCGCGCGCCAGGCCGGCGTCCGCCAGTTGCACCGCCGGTAGTGTCCAGAGCAATGCTTCGTAGTCGCGCACGGTCACACCGTGTGAATGCCACGGTGCCCGCGAGCGCATCAGGTAGTAGTGCGCGTCATCGAGCGCACGTCCGACGCCATAAAAGTACGCGAAAAGCAAATTCCGATTCACAATGCGATCGATCCCGTCGCTTCCCGTCGTCTGCTCCATGCTCGCCAGCGCGTCCCGGGTTGCCGAGAGGAGTGTGCGCCATCCCCTGCGGCGCATGACCGCAACGGTCGCCTGTGCGCCATCGCGCTCCGGTCCGACAGCGAGGTAGAACGCACACTGCACCGAGGATGCAGGTGCGACACTGAAGTCGCGCCGCACGGCGAACGCAGACGGTTTATCGGATGCATCGCCCGGTGCCTCCAATCGCGCCACGCCGTCGGCGCCAATCGCCAGCGCGGCCAAGCCCGGCACCGCTGCGCCCTCGAGCAGTACGACGCTCTCCGCACCAATACTCACGCGATGCGCGTCGTCGAACGGCCTCGCCGAACGGACTCGTTGTTGCCGATGTCCAAGGGTGCCTTCCAGCGAGAGCTCAATCTCAACGCTCGCCGTGCCTCGATTTTCGACTCCCAACGTGTACACGGCACCGGCCATGTCCGCGTCGCGACCATACGGGGCGAAGATGGTGCCGCGCACGATGAGCGCGCCGATCGTGCAGGTGAACGTCGGCAACCAACCGACCGCGCGCTCCCACGCGATTCCCTCCGTCGCCAGCGCCTGCACCTCACCGTTGACCCGAAGCACGGGGACGCAAAGCGGCGGCGCATCTCCACGTTCAAAGCCTTCGCCGCCCGCAAACTCGATGGCGGCGCGGGCTCCGCGATGCAGCACACTGACGCCGTGAATCGCGCCATCAGCAGGATTGATACATGGCAGTGCCAGCCAGTGATTGCCGGTCAGCTGCCAAGGAACGGAAGGAATTGTCACGAGTATCGAACGAAGGGGAAAGCGACCCGCTATAATCTAACCGAGCCTACGCTTGTCCACGTCCGACCCACCGAATGCAACGTCCGCGTCTCTCGTTCCTTTCCCACCGCCCGCGCGTTAACCCGTCACACGCATCGTCGTGCTCAGCGGTCGCGCGCATTCTGCGCCGCGCGAAGGGCGCGACCAATGGCGTTGGCCGGTGCGCGCTGGTCGCGCTACTTGGCGTTGCACCGACATCGGTGATCGCCCAATCGGTGACCGGAGCCGGTGCCGATGCCACGCCGGTTCCGAAAGGCTCGGTGCGGATACGGCTGACCGGACAGTGGGATGCCTATGATCGAGTGTTCGCCGACAGCGGCTCGGGACGACTCCTGGGAGGACTCGCCACCAACGCGCTTGGCACTCGAGCCCTGCCGCAACTCACGGCCGCGCAGACCGCAATTCGCAGTCTCAGTGGCCTGCCGACCTTCGCGCTTTCGCTCGGCACACTCGAAGCGAGCGGCGACGTGCGGACATCGGTGGTGCCGTTCGCGCTTGACGTCGGCATCACATCGTGGTTGTCCGTTGGTGTCGTTGTGCCGTACGTCGAAACGCGTAACAACGCGCAATTGATTCTCAATCGCGACGGCAGCAGCGCGACCGTCGGTCAGAATCCCGCTTATTCGACGACGTTGGGCGCCTCGGCGCGAGCGGTGAACGGAACGCTGTTACGCCAGCTTGCGGCGGCTCGGTCGCAACTCAGCGCCGAGATCACGAGGTGCGCAAATGCATCAGCCGCGAATTGCGATGCCATTCGCGCCAATCCGACGAGTGCGCAACAGACGTTGACGCAGATGACGGAAACGATGTCTGCCGTGGTGACTGTCTACGGCGACAGCCTGCGCGGCGGCGCGCCGGTTGTGCCGATTCTTGGGTCGTCGGTCAACACGGCCATTCTCACGCGTCTCTCGTCACTTCGAACAACCTTGCAGGGTTATGGAATTACGTCGTTCACTGAGGGCCTAGCACCATCCGCGGCGACGGTGATTAACGGTCCGGGCGCGATCCCAAGAATCGCGAAAGACTCGGCGTATGGACTCAACTACACTACGCTCGGTGGTACGCGACGCGCGGGTATCGGCGATATCGATTTGACGGCATCGGTGCTCTGGCTGAACACGCTCGGTGCGCGGCCGGCGCAGTGGCTGAACGCCACCCGATTCGGGGTGCGCAGTCAGGTTACCGGCGGCTTTCGGTTTGGCGCGGCCGGGGCGGATCGGACCGACGATGCGTTTGACGTGCCCATCGGCGATGGAGCGAACGCACTCTTGCTGCGCAGCACGAGCGACATCGTATTCAACAAATGGTTCTGGGTGAGTGGCACGGTCCGCGTAGTCCAGCCAATGAGCGATCACGTGGTATTGAGACAGCCGCTGCTGGTCGATACCGCGCTGTTCATTCCATCGATCGTGAGTGGCGCGTCACGGAGTTTGGGTCGGCGCACCGAACTTGAAGTCGCTCCGCGTCTTTCGTTCGGGCGATTCTTCGGCATTTCCGGTGGCTATGTGATTCGCCATCGTGACGCGGACCGACTCACTTACGATTCGGCAGCGGCCGGCGCGGGAAGCAACGCGGTTACCGTTTCCGCACAGACGTACCAAGGATATCTCCTCGGCGCGACGTTCTCGACGATGGCGAGTTACACGCAAGGCCGATCAAAGTGGCCGATCGAAGTGCTGTTTGTGCACACCGAGCCGCTTAGCGGTTCGGGTCAAGCGGTCGCCGCGGTTTCCACCGACCGGCTCGAGCTTCGAATCTATACCGGCTTTCCGCGGCGCTGACCGGTTCGCCGAGCACCGCTTTCGGGCGGATGCGGGAGCGCCGCGATGTGATCGTCGGCCGCACCGCGCTCCAAGAGCTCGCGCGCATGCGCCCGACTGACTTCGCGTTCGGCATCGCCGCCTAGCATTCGCGCAATTTCCACCACGCGCTCGTCCGCTGTGACAACGGTAGTGTCGGCTGTAGTCACGGTGCCCACCGCGCCCTTCCGTACCACAACATGGTGATCGGCGCGCGCGGCGATCTGCGCCAAATGAGAAATGGCAAGCACCTGATGATGTGCAGCGACACGGCGCATCAGACCACCAACTTGCCACGCGACCGTACCGCCGATGCCCGCATCGATTTCGTCGAACACGAGCGTGGGCGTCTGTTGCAAACGCGCGAGCACGGTGCTGAGCGCCAGCATAACGCGCGACAGCTCGCCCCCAGACGCGATGCGGGCAAGCGAACGCAATTCTGCACCCGGATTCAGTGCCGCAACAAACTGCACGCTTTCGGCACCAGCCTCCGAGACCTGATCGAGCGACTGCAAGGTGACAACAAATCGCGCCTCGGGCATGCCTAACTCAGGCAGCAGCTGCTGCACGAGCGCACCGAGTTGAAGCGCACCGGCCTTGCGCTTCCGTGTCAGTTGCGCGGCCGCTTCGGCCAGCGCACCATCCGCCGACGCCCGCGCCTCGGCGATGGCTTTAAGATCGATTTCGCCGCCGTCTACCAACTCCAGCGCTTCGCGGCTTTGCGCGCCCATCGCGACGACGTCTTCGAGGGTGGGCCCGTACTTGCGCGTGAGGCTCAGCAGCAGATCTCGACGCAACTCGAGTTTGCGCAATCGATCCGGGTCCGCGTCGATCGATTCGGCATACGCCTCGAGCTCTCGCGACAGTTCTTCGAGTGCGTAGACGGCCTCGTCCAAAATGGTCTCCCACCTGGTCGTCTCTGGATCGATGCGGCTGAGCGCCGTGAGATGACGGCGTACGGCCGCCAATCGCGCGAGCACCGCGCGATCGTCGCCACTGATTCCAGCGGCCGCCTGCGCAGCGAAGTTTCGCAGGTCGGTGCCGTGGCTCAGCTTTCGAATTTCGCTATCGAGCACGTCGTCCTCGCCACGCACGGGGCGCGCGTCGTCGATCTCACGAACCACGAAGCGAAGATAGTCCGCTCGTCGTTGTGCTTCCGCTCGCCGAACTTCCAATTCGCGCTCGCGATTGACCAACGCGAGTCGCGCGCCGTAGGCAGCCGATACTCGCGAACGCTCCTCGAGCGCGCCGGCGAACGCGTCGAGCAACTCGCGCTGATGATCGGCGTCGAGGAGTTGTCGTGAATCGTGCTGTCCATGCACGGTGAGCAGTCGGGCTCCAACCTCAGCGAGCACTGCCGCCGTCACAGGTGAGCCGTTGATCCATGCCCGCGAACGCCCGTTCGCACTGATCTCGCGCTTGAGCACGAGCACGTCGTCGTCGCTTTCGATGCCGCGCTCATCGAGCAGTCGCTTCACAACATCGCTCGAACGAAGCTCGAAGACGCCCTCCACTGTGGCCTTGTCGGTACCGGGGCGCACTCGATCTGATGCTGCCCGTTCGCCGAGCAGCATGCCAAGCGCGCCAACTACAAGAGACTTTCCCGCACCGGTCTCGCCGGTGAGCACGTTCAGTCCGGCGGTCAGCGGCAACGAGACGGCATCGATGACCGCCACGTTGCGAATACGCAGCTCAATCAACATGCGCGCGGCATGAAACGCGTGACGGTTTCAGACGGTCTCGCCGTCGCGCTCACTCAACCCGCCCCAGCCAAGCTTGCGGCGCATACGACTGAAAAACGTGGTGCCGGGAAAACGTACGATGCGCACCGGCGAATCGGCTCGCTGTACCACCAACGTTTCGCCACCCGTGAAGGTCGTGCCAACCTGCCCGTCGATCGTCACCAGCAACTCCGCCGGCCCATCTTCCGCCTGCACCTTCACGACAGTCTGCGCTGGCAAGACAAGTGGGCGCATGGCCAGCGTGTGCGGCGAAACCGGTGTCAGCACGAGGCAGTCGAGCGTCGGCACGACGATCGGTCCACCGGCCGAGAGCGAATAGCCGGTTGAGCCCGTGGGCGTCGACAGCACGAGTCCGTCCGCTGAGTAGGAGCCGATCGGCTCATCATCGACGAACACCGTGAACTTGACGACGCGCGCGAAACCGCCTTTGTGCAACACGACATCGTTCAACGACAACCAGTCGCAGCGCTGATGTCCGTTGCGATCGAGCGTATGGGCTGCCAACGCCATGCGCGCTTCTGACATAAAGTCGCCAGCGGCAAACCGCCGAACACCCAGCTCAAAGTCTTCGCCGCTGCAGCTCGTCAGAAAGCCGAGGCGACCAAGATTGATCCCGAGAATTGGCACGGAGTAACCGGCGAGAAAGCGGGCCCCGCGAAGCAGTGTGCCATCGCCGCCCAGCGTGATCAGCGCATCGACTTGATGCGGTGTCTCCAGCCGATCGCCTTCCTCCGCGATCTCCCACAGCTCTTCTTCGAACGCAAGCGTCAACCCCAGCGATGGAGCAATCTCGAGCAAGGTGCTCAGGATCGCGGGAAGTCCAACGTAGCCACGGTGCCCAACGACGCCGACGCGCATTAGCCGGCCATCGCTTCCGACTCGTGCAACGCGCGCACGCGGTCGGCGATACCGGGAGCATCAAGGCCCAACGATGCGAGTTGCTTTGCGCGCGACGCCGCATACACGATTCGATCGGGCACACCGTGCGTTGCCATGCGCACTGTCGGCGCGAGTCGCTGAACGATGGCGGACATGTACGCGCCAAAGCCGTTCACGAGAGTTCCCTCTTCAACGGTGAGTACGTGCGTGTGATCAGCGAGCACGGCGTTCAGCGTCACCTCATCATATGGCTTGAGATAGCGACAATTCACCACGGTCACCTCGAGCCCTTCTGCCGCGAGAGCCTCGGCTGCCTTGAGCGACGTCTCGACCATCGTGCCCACCGCGAGAATCGCCACCTCACGACCACGGCGCAGCACCTCCCAGGTGCCGTACGGTGTCGCCGGAATTTTTCCCATCTCGGCGGGCGTATCGGGCGACGCGTCACGCGGATAACGCAGCGAGAACGGCCCTTCGGTGTGTTCAACGCCGGCGCGCAGCAACCCCAGCATCTCCTCGCCGTTGCGCGGCGCGGTAACCGTCATGCCGGGCACCGCCAACATGTACGGAATGTCGTACATGCCCATGTGCGTTTCACCGTCTTCTCCGACGAGCCCCGCGCGGTCCATCGCAAACACCACTGGCAGATGCTGCAGTGCGACGTCATGAATGATGTTGTCGTAGCCGCGCTGCAGGAACGTTGAATAGATCGTGACGATGGGTCGCAATCCTTGAGTTGCCATGCCGGCGGCGAACGTCACACCATGGCCTTCCGCGATGCCGACATCGAAAAACCGCTCCGGAAACGCCTTGGCGAACGCTCCGGTGCCCGTTCCACTGGGCATCGCTGCGGTAATCACCACGACATCTTTCCGCTCGGCACCGAGTTCCTGCAGTCCCTTGCCGTAGACGGCCGTCCACGCCGGGTTGGCCGTGCTGACTTTGAGTTGCTTGCCGGTGGCCGGATCGTGGCCCGGCGGCAACGCGTGCCATTTCTCGCCGTGGTCACCGGCGGGGAATCCGCGTCCTTTCTGCGTGATCACGTGCACAAGGCGCGGCGTGTTCATCCCCTTCACGGCGGTGAACGTTTCCATCAACGCGTCGATGTCGTGACCGTCGATCGGCCCGAAATAACGGAAGCCCAACTCTTCAAACAGCACGCCCGGCGTAAGAAACGACTTTACACTCTCTTCCCATTTCCGTAGCAGCGTGCTCATGCCGTGAAACGGCGCCGGCGCATTGTCGACCAAGTCACCAATGCGCGAGCGCAAGCGATTGTACAGCGGGTTGCGCTGAATGCTCGTGAGATACTTGTGCATCGCGCCGACGTTCGGTGCGATCGACATCTCGTTGTCGTTGAGCACAACAATGATGTCGCGATCTGAGTGCCCGGCGTTGTTGAGTCCTTCATAGGCGAGACCGGAGCCCATCGAACCGTCGCCGATGATTGCCGCGACCTTGAAGCGATCACCACGCACATCGCGACCCGCGGCAATACCGAGCGCGGCCGAGATGGCCGTCGCCGCGTGTCCCGCACCAAACGTGTCGTAGGGGCTTTCGCTGCGCTTGAGGAAGCCGGACAATCCGCCCTCTTGCCGCAGCGTTTCCATCGCCTCGTTCCGTCCGGTCAGCACTTTGTGCGGATAGCCCTGATGCCCGACGTCCCACACCAACTGGTCGGTCGGCGTATCGAACACGGCATGCAACGCGATCGACAACTCGACCACGCCGAGTCCCGCACCGATGTGTCCACCGGTGCGAGAGCACACGTCGATCAGGCGATCGCGCATGTCCTGCGCGAGTGTGCGCAGTTCATCGCGTGACAGCGATTTCAGATCGGCCGGAGAGTGAACGCGTTCGAGAATCGTCATAACGATGGATGGAAGCCGACGCGGTAGACAGCCGCGTCGCGGTGAGCTGCCGGTTCAGGACCGTCTTTCGACGATGAACCGCGCCAGCTGTTCAAGCGTCGGCGTGAGCAGGCGTTCATCCGCCAGCGCCGCACAGCCGTCTTCAACCAACGCAACCGCCTTCGCGATTGCTCCCTCAACACCCAACAACGCTGGGTAGGTACTCTTGTGCAGGTCCAGATCGCGTCCAGCGGTCTTGCCGAGTTGATCAGTCGTCGCCGTGATGTCGAGCACGTCGTCGGCGATCTGAAAGGCGAGTCCGATAGCCGCGCCATAACGGGCGAGCGCGAGTCGCTGCGCCTCGGTCGATCGCGCCGCACGCGCACCGAGCGTCACCGACGCCGTTATCAAGGCGCCCGTTTTGAGTCTGTGTACGCGCTCCAGCGCATCGACGGTGAGGTGCACGCCTTCGGCTTCAAGATCGAGCAACTGGCCACCAATCATCCCGCCACCGCCCGATGCTTCCATGAGCTCGCGCACGATGTCGCCAGCCTCACTCTCTGGCAATCCAAGTTCGCGCGCCGCATGCCATGCACTACGCGCCGCGAGGGGCACCATGGCGAGTCCCGCCGCCGTCGCGATCGGCACCCCATAGACCCGGTGCACCGTCGGACGCCCACGACGCACATCGTCGTCGTCCATGCACGGCAGGTCGTCGTGCACGAGCGAGTACGCATGCACAACCTCCACCGACGCGGCGAGATCGTGCGCACGCCCTTCTCCGCCACACGCCCGATAGGCCTCGAGCAGCAGAATCGCGCGAAGGCGCTTCCCCTCGCCAAGCAGCGAGTAGCGAATGGCCTCGGCGGTGAGCGGCGCCATGTCCGCCAGCCAGCGCGCACAAAACACGTCGAGTGCGTGCTGCACTTCGGCGCGATCGATCGCGAAGTTCCCCACCGCCGGTACCGTGCCGCTGCTCGTGGTCACGTGCTCAGCCACCGAGCTCGGTGACGCTGAACGAACCGTCAGCGGCTTCTACCAACTGCTGCACGCGCGCGTCGACTGCCTGTAGCGACTGCCCCGCCGTGCGCAGGTGTCCAATGCCCTCCTCGAACAGCGCCAGCGCCCGGTCGAGGTCAACATCCGACCGTTCGAGCTCGCGCACGATGTCCTCCAGTCGGTTCACCGTCTCTTCGAACGTCATGTCGACTCTGGGGCGGGAGAGATTCGAATGCCATCGGGCAGCGGCCGCGATTCGTTAGCAGTCGCGTGCACGATTCCGTCGCGCAGCCACAGGTCGAACTCGGCTCCCGTGGGAAGCGCCGCAACACTGTGCAAAGTAGCTCCCAAAGGGCTTCGCGCGACAGCGAAGCCTCGGCCAAGCGTGGCGAGCGGCGAGAGGGCCTGCAGTTGCCCCGCGAGCGCTTCGATGCGGGACCGCCGGCGCTCCAGAACGCGCGACGCAGCCAGTCCGAGGCGCTTTCGGACTTGTGTCAGCGATGCCACCGCGCGGTCTTCGCGACGGCGCGCCGCGGCGGCCAGACGCTTGCCGAGGGCATCCACTCGCGCAATGACCTCTCGCCTCGATGGCACGGCTAACTCAGCCGCCGCCGACGGCGTGGCGGCGCGCACGTCCGCCACCAGGTCGCATATCGTTACGTCGACCTCGTGCCCGACCGCCGAAACGGTCGGCATGGGACAAGCAGCTAGCGCGCGGGCAACGCGCTCATCGTTGAACGCCCACAAGTCTTCACGTGCGCCGCCGCCTCGACCGATGATCAGTAGATCGGCTTCGTTCCAACGCACGACTTGGCCAATCGCAGCAACGAGCGATTCCGGTGCACCCTCGCCCTGCACTTTTGCCGGCACAATCACCAGCTCGACGTCGGCGCTGCGACTTCGCGTGACCGTGATGATGTCATGCATCGCC
The DNA here is from genome assembly GCA_966096095.1 of uncultured Gemmatimonadaceae bacterium. GTDB lineage: Bacteria > Gemmatimonadota > Gemmatimonadetes > Gemmatimonadales > Gemmatimonadaceae > Gemmatimonas. The sequence continues at coordinate 223,270 of CBHTUR010000002.1, forward strand.
GCGCCGTCGATACTGGTGATGACAGCGATTCGCCGCGGAAACGCCGGAAGCGTGCGCTTGCGCGCGGGGTCCAGCAAGCCATCCTTCTCGAGCCGTAACCGCGTTTGCTCCAGCGCCTTCCGCCAGAGGCCGTCGCCTTCCGCCTCGATCTGCTTCACCGAAAACTGCAGATCGCCACGCACCGGCCAGACAGTCATCTGCCCTAGCGCAAGCACCTGCATACCATCATCTGGCGTGGCCGGAATGCGACGGGTTTGTGCACTCCAAACCACGCAGCGCATTTGCGCGTCCGCATCGCGCAGTGCGAAGTACCAGTGACCGTTGCGATGCGCCTTGAAGTCACTGACCTCGCCCCGAACCCAGAGCGGAGGAAACGCACCCTCCACTAAGTCTTTGGCCGCCGAGGTCAACGCGTGCACCGGAATCGCGGACTCGGGCGTGCTACCAGGTGTGCCCGTGTCTGGCGGCGGTCCATAGGCGCCTGCTCGTCTCGCGCTCATACGATTGACGCGCCGTTGATGACGCGTAGCGCCCGTCGCATCAACGGACGCGAATTCCGCTGGCTTGTTCGGCGGCCCGCACGGTGTTGCGCAACAACATCGCGATGGTCATCGGACCGACGCCACCCGGAACCGGCGTGATCTTCGACGCGACTTCGACCGCACTTTCAAAGTGCACGTCACCACACAACCGCGTGCCTTTGGCTTTCGTTGCATCGGGGATGTGATTCATACCCACATCGATCACGACCGCGCCCGGTTTGATCATGTCGCCCGTCACTATGTCGGCGCGACCGGCGGCCACGATCAGGATGTCAGCTCGGCGCGTGTGCGCCGCCAGATCGCGCGTCCGACTGTGACAGACGGTGACCGTGGCGTCGGCGCCGGCGCGTCCCTGCACAAGCAGCGCGGCCATCGGTTTGCCAACGATGTTGCTGCGCCCCACGATCACCGCTTCGGCGCCGCGCGTTTCAACGCCGCTGCGCACCAGCAGTTCAATCACTCCCGCCGGAGTGCAGGACACGAAACCATCGGTGTGGCCGATCAGCAGCTTGCCGACGTTGACCGGATGAAAGCCATCGACGTCTTTCTCCGGTCGAATGTGGCGGATCACCGTGTCGGGATCGATTTGTTTGGGCAGCGGCATTTGAACGAGGATGCCGTGTACCGCGTCGTCCGCATTCAATTGCTCGACGAGCGACAACAACTCGTTCTGCGACGTCGACGCGGGCAAACGAATGGTCCGCCCAGCCATTCCCGCGGCCTTCGACGCCTTCTCCTTTGCGCCGACATACGTCGCGCTCGCGCCGTCGTCACCAACCAGTACAACCGTGAGTCCAGGCACGACGCCGCGTGCGCTCAATGCCGCGACATCGGCCGCGACTTCGTGTCGAATCGCTTCCGCGATCGCTTTGCCGTCGATCAGTTCAGCGCGCAAAATCCACCGCCCGACTCTCTCGGATAACAACCACTTTGATCTGCCCCGGATACTGAAGTTCCGACTCGATGCGGCGCGCGATCTCCTCCGAAAGCGCGGTCATGCGAACGTCATCAACCTGCTCGGGCGTGACGACGACGCGCACCTCGCGACCGGCTTGGATGGCGAATACGCGATCGACACCGCGATAGCTCGACGCAATGCGCTCGAGCCCTTCAAGACGTTTCACGTACGTTTCGAACGCCTCGCGACGCGCGCCCGGCCGCGACCCCGAAATGGCATCGGCGGCTTGCACCAGCACAGACACTTCACTCTCGTGCGGAACATCGTCGTGATGGGCGGCGATACAGTTCACCACCAACGGGTTCTCCCCATACTTGGTGGCGACTTCCACACCGAGTTGCACGTGCGTGCCTTCGTGTTCGTGCGTGAGCACTTTGCCAACGTCGTGCAAGAGTGCGCCCCGCTTTGCCAGCGCAACATCAAGACCAAGCTCGCCCGCCATCATTCCCGCCAGCCACGCAACTTCCTTCGAGTGCGAGAGAATGTTTTGACCGTAGCTCGTGCGCCAGCGCATGCGGCCGATGAGCTTAATCAGCTCGGGGTGTAAACCTGCGACGCCAACTTCATACGCCGCTTGTTCGCCCGTCTCGATGATGGCGACTTCAACCTCCTTGCGTGCCTTCGCCACGACCTCTTCGATTCGGCCCGGGTGAATCCGCCCGTCACTGACCAGCTTTTCCAGGGCCAAACGCGCCGTCTCTCGACGGACCGGGTCGAAGCAGGACACAACCACCGTATCCGGGGTGTCGTCGATAATGACGTCCACACCCGTGGCGAGTTCGAACGCGCGAATGTTCCGACCCTCGCGTCCGATGATGCGACCCTTCATTTCGTCATTGGGGAGCGAAACCGCCGAGACAGTCGTCTCGGCTGTGGTCTCAGCAGCCACGCGCTGCACGGCCAAGGCGACGATCTTTTTCGCTTCGCGCTCGGCGTTTCGACGCGCTGACTCGCGGATCTCGCGCACCTTGTTCGACGCGTCCGCCAACGCGGCATCTTCCATGCGCCGCATCAGTTCCTGTTTGGCTTGCTCCGCGCTCAGTCCGGCGATCTGCTCAAGGCGGCGACGCTCCTCATCCGCAAGCTTCTCCAGCTCGCGCTCCCGATCGGAGTTTCGCTTTTCCCGATTGCCGAGGTCGCCAATTCGCCGCTGCAAATCGTTCTCGCGGCCTTCCAGGGACTCACGGGCGCGATCCAACTGTCCCTCACGCTCGAGCACGCGTTTCTCTTCCCGCTCGAACTCGCCACGCCGATCGCGAAATTCTTGCTCAAGCGTTTCGCGCAGCTGGAGGATCTCTTCCTTGCCGGTCAGCACCGCACTCTTTCGTGCGGACTCGGCGTCGCGACGCGCTTCGTCAAGAATGCGATTCGCCGTCTCCGAAGCCGTCGACTTGGCGCGCTGCTGCTCTTCGACTTCGACGCGACGTCCGGTCTGCCGTCCCACAAAGAACGTGACGACAGCCGAGATCAGCCCTAGGGCGCCGACAAGCGCCGCCACGGGAAAATCTCCCATGAGATCTATGCTCCACCGCGGCAGGCGCGGATTCAGTGTTCCGACGAATCATCACGCGTAACGCGATTCGCGGAGCCCGGCCAGCGCCCGTCGCGCATCCCGCTACGCCATGCTTCGTGAACGTACGGAACCGCTTGCCACGCCGCAACCTGCATGCCGTCCGCTAGACCAACACGGCAGCCCCTGGTGCTAGACGCCGCCGGGCTCGTCGCCGCGCTTGGCCGGGGGCAGCAGCGGACGGATATCCGAGGCGAGCTGGCGAATTTCCCCAGTCAGCTCCTCGGCGGCCGTGCGCTCGCGAAAGAGTTCATCGGTGATTTGGAGAGCGGCGAGAATTGCCGCTTTGTGCGTCTCGACAGTCGCGCCGCTGCTGATGATGGCTCGGATCGTTTTGTCCACGTGCGCTGCGACCTGCTCGGTGTGCTCGGCGGACGCTTCGGTTCGGAGGGTGTACTCCTCACCGACGATTCGGACCTTTATCACCTGTTTGCTGTCCATCATCGCTCGGCACCCTGTCCCATCTGCTGTCGCAGAAACCGAACGCGGTCGGCCAGCCGGGCGGTCCGTTCTCGCGCGTCGGACAATTTGGCGCGAAGCCTTTCGTTCTCTTCGCCCAACGGTCCGTCGCCCGCGCTCGACGCGGCGCTCGAAGCCGCTCTCGATGCCGCGCTTGGCCCGGCAACCTCAGGAAAGACGTCGGTACTCGAGGCGGCGGAGGCGGAAACCGACTTCTCCAACCGCGCGAGCGCGTCTCGAGCCGACCGCGCGACCGCGGTTGCTTCGCGCGCGGCAGCAAGCGCATGCTCGCGCGACTCGGCCGCCGCCGCCGTTTCCTCTTGCGCGTCGCTCAACCGCTGTTCAACCGCCGAAAGCTGTAATTCCAACTCTCGCACGCGCGACTCAGCGGACAACGCTCGACGACGATAGCCGGCGAGCTGGTCCGTCAGATTGCGGACCAGCGTGTCGAGCTCGCGAAAGGCAGCGATTTCAGGACGCACGCGGACGGATTCCCAATTCCTTGTCCAGAGTTTCGAGAAGCTTGGCCCGGCGCCCCTCGATTTCCTTCTCCCGCAGGGTGCGCTCTGGGTGCCGGAACGTCAACCGCCACGCTAGAGATCGCGTACCTTCGGGTACTCCGGCTCCGCGGAATTCGTCGAAGAGCGAGACACGCTCGAGGAGCTCACCGCCCGCCGACTGCAGCGCCGATTCAACTGCCGCCGCCGACAACCGATCGGGGACCACCAGAGCCAAGTCAAATTCGGCTGCAGGCGTCGTCGGAAGCGGCTTCACGCGAATCCCCGCTGACACCGACGGCGTCCGTTCAATTACGCCCGCGTGCGCGTGCTCTCCAGCAGGCGCGATATCGTCCGACGACATGATCCCGAGCGTCAGCTCGATGCCATACGCCTCGCTCGCCCAAACCGGCCGGTCGAGCGGTACACGCTGAACCGTGCCGACATCGCCCCGCCCGCTTATTTCAACGAACCAAAGCACCGCTTCCTGACCGGCACGGAGCGTAACTCGCGCGCCCGGAAACGCGGCGGCCGCGAGTGACTCGGCGAGCGCTTTCGCGTCCCAGACATCGAACGCGGGCGGTTGCGGTTCCGTGAAATGCGGCGGACGCCGAAGGCCCATCAGCAGGGCGCCCACGCGCACTTCCTCGCGCGGCAAGCGTCCCGCGCTCGGCGCGAACGCATTGCCGATTTCAAAGAGGCGAATGTTGCCTTGCATGCGCGAGAGGTTGTACTCCGCGCGACGCGCCAACGTGTCCAGCAACGACGCGCGAAGATACGGCTCATCTTCCGCCAGCGGATTCAACACGCGCGGAGTCGTGGCGTTTCCACTGGCAGTGAACGGCATCGGGCGCGTTTCACTGAGTCCGGCGGCCACCAACACCTCACGCGCTCGACGGCCCGCGAGATAGAGCGCATGATCGGGCGCCGTGCCGGAACGAAACGGTCGCAGTTCATCGGGCAACGCATCGAAGCCGATAAGGCGCGCCACCTCTTCGATCAGATCCACCTCGAGCAGCAGATCATGACGCCACGTGGGCGACGTGACCGCGAGGACATCCGCGTGCGCATGCACCGCGCAACCGATTGACTCCAGTCGTCGGCTGATATCTGCCGTTGAAATGCTCGCGCCCAACACTCGTGCAACGCGCGACGGGCGCAGCGTGATCGGCGTCGCCGACGCCGACGCGAGGCGACCAACGCTCAGCATCCCGTGCACCGTGCCGCCGCTCACCTGTGCAATGAGCGACGCGCCGGCCGTCGCAATCGACTCCAGAGCTGCCGCGTCGACACCGCGTTCGAATCGATAGGACGCATCGGTGTTCAGGCCAACCATCTTCCGCACGCGACGCACGAACTTCGGATCGAATACGGCCACTTCCAACAGCACGTCGGTTGTAGACGCAGTCACTTCCGACGCCTGGCCACCCATGACCCCCGCGAGTCCGGTTGGGCGTTCGCCGTCGCAGATCACAGTCGTGCCACTTTCCAGCGCGCGCGTCACGCCATCGAGCGTCACGATCGATTCATCGTCGCGCGTCGGACGCACGACGATGTGCTTGCCCGCCAATTTCTGGAGATCGAACGCATGGACGGGCTGCCCGAATGCGTGCAACACATAGTTGGTGGCATCGACGACATTGCTGATGCTTCGCTGCCCGATGCTCTCGAGACGCTTGACCAGCCACGGCGGACTCTCACCAACCGCAACACCGCGAATAACAACCGCAACGTAGGCCGGGCAGTTGGCCGCATCCTCGATACGAACCGTTACGCCTTCGAGCGTGGCCGCAGTATCGCCGCGCGCAACATTGGTGATGGCTGCCGCCGGTTGAATGTCTCCCGCCGGCATCTCGTGGGCCGCAACACCGGTAATCGCCGCGATCTCACGCGCCACGCCCCGATGAGAAAGCAAGTCGGGACGATTGGGAAGGACATCCAAATCCAACCGTGCATCCGACACGGCGAGCACGTCGAGGAACGGCGTTCCCGGCGCGGCGTCCGTGTCGAGCGTCATGATTCCATCGTGGTCCTGACCCAATCCGAGCTCACGAGGCGAGCAGAGCATGCCGTTGGACGTTTCGCCGCGGATCTTGCGCTTCTCGATTTTCAGGCCACCAGGCATCACGGTGCCCGTGCGCGCGAACGGATACTTCTTCCCGGCCACAACATTGGGCGCTCCACACACGACCTCGAGCAACGTACCACTGCCGTCGTCGACCTTCGTTACCCACAGATGATCGGAGTTCGGATGGCGCCCGGCTTCCACGACTTGCGCCACGACGAATGCCGACAAATCGGCACCGACGCGCTCAATTCCATCGAGCGTGACGCAGTGACGGCTCAGTAATTCGCCGACCTGTTGCGCGGTGAGCGAATGAGGAACGAACTGTCTTAGCCACTCATGCGAAACGATCATCGCGCAAACTGCTCCAGGAAACGAACGTCGGAATCGTACAACTGGCGAATATCGGGAATGTCGTAGCGGGACATCGCAATGCGCGCGGGTCCCATACCGAACGCCCACCCCGTGTACTTCTCGCTGTCGAGCCCCGCCGCTTCGATGACGTTGGGATGCACCATGCCGCACCCGAGAATCTCGACCCAGCGCAAGCCTTTGCCGTCGTTCAAGTCGACTTCGACATCCATTTGCGCGCCGGGCTCAACGAACGGGAAGTACGATGGACCGAAACGCACGCGCCGCGTCGCGCCGTAGAACCGGCGCGCGAATTCGGCGAGCGTCGCTTTGAGATCCACGAACGAGATCCCTTCGTCGACCGCCAGCCCTTCGAGTTGCATGAAGGCGGGCGCGTGTGTCGCGTCGAAGAAATCGCGACGATACACCTGCCCCGGTGCGAGCACGCGTACCGGCGGCGCGTACTGCTGCAACGTCCGGACTTGCACCGGTGACGTATGCGTTCGCAACAGGGTGTTATCACCGAGGTACAGCGTGTCGTGCAACTCCATCGCCGGATGGTCCGGCGGAAAGTTGAGCGATCCGAAATTGTATCGCTCCGTTTCCGCTTCGGGACCGAGTGCGATCGTGAAGCCGAGCTCGCGGAAAATTTCGCAGATCTCGTCGATAACGAGCGTCACGGGGTGCAGCGTGCCTTGCCACGCGCGCCGCGCCGGCATCGTGGCGTCGAACGAGGTCGCACCGCTCGATTGGTTCTGCCGCGCCGCAAACGCGTCGAGCGCCTCTTGAATGCTCGTCTTGAGGGCGTTGAACGCCGTACCTGCTGCGCGCCGGTCTTCGGCGGCGATGTGGCGCAGCGCGCCTTGCAGCGTGTTGACGCGCTCGTCTTTCAAAGCGTTGAGGCGACCCTTCGCGTCGTCGAGGCGCGTCGAGGCGTCGAGGCCATCCAGCAGCGCGCGCACATCCTGCGCGAGCGCGTCGGCTTGAGCGAGATACTCGGAAAGTTGCACGAGTGTTTCGGAAAGTGCCTGTGGGAGAACCGCGATACGCGCAGGGCCGGCGCCCAGAGTTGGGAGCCGGCCCTGCGACTACACTATGGCGACGCGTGACTTACGCGGCGCTCTTGGCGGCGTCGAGGGCCTTACGCACCTGCTGAGCAATGGCCGCAAACGCTTCCGGCTCACGCACCGCGAGGTCGGCGAGCACCTTGCGATCGATTTCGATGCCGGCCGCGTGCAGGCCGCTGATAAACGCGCTGTACGACATGTCGTGCATGCGCGCCGCGGCGTTGATACGCACGATCCAGAGGCGACGGAAATCGCGCTTCTTGTTCTTGCGATCGCGGTACGCATAGCGCCAGCCGCGTTCGACGGTTTCCTTCGCGGCCTTCCAGAGCTTGGAGCGACCACCAAACGCACCCTTGGCGTGCTTGAGAACCTGCTTTTTCCGCTTGAGGCGGACGACGTTGGATTTGACGCGTGGCATAGTCGATTCTCCTTAGGCGACGAGCATGCGCTTGATGCGCTTGGCTTCGCCGTTCGTTTCGACGATGGTCGGGCGGCGCAGGTTGCGCTTCTTCTTCGCGTCCATCTTGGTCAGGATGTGGCTCTTGTACGCCTTCAGGCGCCGCACTTTTCCCGATCCGGTGATCGAGAAGCGCTTCTTGGCGCCGCTGTGGGTTTTCATCTTGGGCATAGTACGCTCGCGGATACGGTAAACCGTCTGTCTCCAGACGGGAGTGCGGTGATCAGGCGCCAATCACTTGGGCGCGAGAATCATCGTCATCGACTTCCCTTCCATCATCGAGGGGCTTTCGATTTTGGCGAGATCCGCCAATTCGACCGCCACCCGGTCTACGACCTGCTTGCCCAGTTCCGGATGCGCAATCTGCCGTCCGCGAAACATGAGCGTGACCTTCACTTTGTTGCCTTCTTCGAGGAACCGGCGCGCGTGCCGAGTCTTCGTTTCGAAATCGTGATCATCGATACCAGGACGGTACTTCACTTCCTTGAGATGAATCACGTGCTGCTTCTTCTTCGCCAGACGCGCCTGTTTGGCCTGTTCAAACTTGAACTTGCCATAGTCCATGATGCGGACCACAGGCGGCCGCGCTGCTGCCGCCACTTCGACGAGATCCAGCCCCTGCTCTGCAGCTTGGGCCAGCGCCACATCGACTTCCATGATGCCGAGCTGACTTCCGTCGGCGGCGATCACGCGAACGGGACTGATCCGGATTTGCCGGTTCACCCGTGGCGGACGCTTGGTCGAATCCTGAATAGGCCGAACTCCGGTGAAGAGAAACAGAAAACGCGGACCCCTGAAGGAATCCGCGTCGCAACGTACACAGCACCGCATGCACGCCGATTACTCAGCGCGCCCGGTGAGGACGTTTCGATGGACTCCAGCAGCACGCCCCGGAGAATGCGCACACTCTGCATCGGGGGCCGAAGGGTGGATTGGGCGTCGCTGCCCAATCACTTCTCGGTTGTCTTACTTTCGCTTGCTGCAACAGCAGACCTGCAAAATTCTGCTAACCTGTGAAAAGTAGGCGACTTACGGCTCAGGTCAACCCCCCGGTTCCCCGTCGGTGCCCTCACCTGCCCTCGGCCAGCCGATATGCCTTACCATCGTGCTCGACCCGCCCGTACCCCACCGTCGCGTCATGCTCGAAAACGAGCAACCAGTCGTTCGCGACCGCCTCGGCCAGCAAAGAGCGCTTGGACTCCAGCGTCACCAGCGGCTCAACGTCATAGCCCATGATCCACGGCAGCGGCAGATGGTGTGAGGTGGGCACGACGTCGCCCAGGAAGCAGAGGGTCTCGCCTCCCGACCGCAGCACGACGCTCTGATGGTGCGGGGTGTGTCCGGGGGTCAGCCGGACCGAGATGCCGGGGCGGACTTCTTGTGGCCCGCTGATGAAATCGAATCGGTCCGCCGCGATGATGCTGTCCCAGTTGGGCGCGAAATAGCTGGCCGACGTGCGCTCATTGGCGCCAAGCGCGTACTCATACTCGCCACGCTGTACCACATAGCGCGCGTTCGGAAAGCTTGCGTGCACCTCGCCGCCGGGGTTGCGCCACGTATTGCCACCAGCGTGATCGAAATGCAGATGCGTGTTAATCACCAACGAGACATCGGGTGGTGTGAAGCCCGCGTGCAGCAGGCCGGCTTCAAGCGCTGTGCGCCCCATGGCCTCCGAGCCGCCCGCCTGGTTCTCGATGCCGTAGATGTCGTGGAATTTCGCCGTCTCTTTGTTGCCGACACCGGTGTCAATCAACACCAGCCCGTCATCGTGCTCGATGAGCAGGCAGCGCATACCCATCGGGATGCGATTGCGCTCATCGGCTGGCAGTCGCCGCGACCACAACGTCTTCGGTACCACGCCGAACATGGCGCCGCCGTCGAGCTGCTGACCGCCGGCCTGAATCGCATGAATGCGCCAACGTCCGAACTGACGCGTTTCGATGAGGGGTTCCGGAAAGCTCACGCGATGTGATCCTCTGAGGCCGGTAGCGGAAACGCCCGTCGACGACGATCGGACGCGGTAAACGAACGCCGTGAGGAGGGCGAGGCCAGACGCGCCTCCAACAACGGCCACGTGGTAAGTCCTTCTTGCTCCGCGATGCGAAGCATGCGCAATAACGCGCGCGCAGTCGCCTCCGCATCACCGGCGGCACGATGTCGAGCGCCGATCTCGATGCCGAAATAACGCGTGACGTGATCCAGCGAGCGACGCGACAGATTCGGAAGCAGCAGTTTCGCCAGACGCACCGTGCAAAGTCGCGGACCCGAGAGGCGCAGTCCGGTGCGCGACAATTCCTCTGAAACAAAGCGCCAGTCGAAGGCCGCATTGTGAGCCACGAACACGTGCCCAGCCAGTCGCGCGGTTACATCGTGGGCAATACCGCGGAAAGGCTGCTCATCTTTCACCATCGCCCACGTGATTTGCGTCAGCGCCGAAATGTGCGCCGGTATGGGTCGCTCGGGATTGACGAGTTGCGAGTAGACATCCGCGATTTCTCCGCCGCTCACACGGACAATCGCGATTTCGGTGATGCGATCGCCGCCGCCGGCACGCGTTCCCGTCGTCTCCACGTCGACCACTGCGAAGTTGACCGCACCCAGCCCGGTTGTCGCGTCCGCGGATGTGCCGACAACTGCCGCGGGGTTGAGTTGCGTAGCGTCGCCAGCATCGCGCGTGACTCCGTCATCGGGCGGCGCGCTTCCGGGCCCTTCGCGCACGAGGCGCTGGGTACTGGTGGACGGATAGTCCGCCAGCGAGCCCCGCAACGTCCAATGCCCTGAGGCCAGTTGGACGAACTCATCGTGACTGGAGAGCAACGCGACCGCCATACGCTCTGCGGCGTCGCGCTGAAGCCGATCGACCTGACAGACGACGCGCATGAGCGTGAGCGCGTCGAGCGGACCGGCCGCGAGACACTCGGCCGCTCGCGCCGACAACGTGGTCGGCCGCCGTCCGATCACGGTGCCAGGGTAGCCAGGAGTCGGGGTTTGACGCGGCGCCATGGCGGCAAGTTAGTCGGGGGGACCAACTGGTAAATCGGTGACGCGGTGCCTAGCTTTGTGAAGAATTTCACAAGCGCCAACCGACTCCGTCCGTGCACCAGTCCGCCAAACGCATCGCTGACTCAACCGTTCGCCGACTTTCGATGTACCTCCGGTACCTCGAGGATCTCGACACGCGCGGGCAACACACCGCGTCGAGCGACGAACTGGCCCAACTTTGCGGTACGACGCCAGCACAGGTCCGTAAGGACCTGTCATTTTTCGGCTCATTCGGAAAACGTGGGCTCGGCTATCCGGTGCATGAACTCACGGCGCATTTGCGTGAGATTCTCGGCCTCGAGCGCGAATGGAAAGTGATCATCATTGGCGCCGGTAAGATCGGCGCGGCACTTGCCAACTATCGCGGCTTTCGGCAGCGTGGCTTTCGCGTTGCCGGTGTTTACGACAACAGTCCGGAGAAGATCGGACACGCGTGGGGCGAATCGGTGGTGCGCGACATGCGCGATCTTGAGCAGGAGATCGACGCCGACGACGCGCCAATCGCGGTGCTGGCGATTCCGGGAGATGACGCGCAACAAGTCGTCGATCGCCTTGTTGCCGCGGGCATCCGGGCAATTCTCAATTTCGCGCCCACCCAGATCAGCGTGCCGTCGCACGTGTCGCTCAAGAGCGTCAACATGGCGATGGAGTTGGAAGGGCTGTCGTTCGCGCTCACCAACTCGTTCAGCGACCGCGGCGCGGCGTGAACCTCCGTTAGCTCGACGCGCGGTCGTCGAGCGCGCGCGCCAATTTGGCGAAATCGGTCGGCGTGAGGACTTCCGGCCGAAGATCATTGGTGAGGCCACAGGCCGCGATAACGGCGGAGGCTTGTTCCGCGTCGATGGCTGCGATCGTGCGCACCACTCGCACTAACTGCTTTCGTCGAAGTCCGAACGCCGCCTGCACCATTCCGCGAAATCGCGATTCGAGTTCCGGACTCACAACAGGATCGTTTCGCGGCCGAACGCCCACGACAGCCGAGTCGACTGCAGGCGGCGGGTTAAATGCACCCGGTGGAACGCGCCGAATGAGCTCCACCTGAGCAACCGACTGCACGTTTACGCTGAGCGCACCGTAGATTTTGTCACCCGGTTTCGCCGCGAGGCGTTCGGCAACCTCTTTCTGCACGAGATACACCGCGAGGTCGGGACGGGGCGATTCGAGCGCGTGAAAAAGAATCGGTGTCGTGATGTAATACGGCACATTCCCCGCCAGCACGAACGGCCCGCCGGCAAGCTCTCCCAGCGAAACGCGGAGGACATCTGCCTCGACGATCGTGACATTAGCGCGAGCGGCATACCGTTCGCGAAGATGTGCGACCAGATCGCGGTCGACCTCAATCGCAATCAGACGCCCCGCGCGTTCAACGAGACGATCGGTGAGAGCGCCACGCCCCGGCCCGATTTCGATGACGGTGCGATCGTGGATCGGACCGAGTGCGTTCACAATGCCGTCCAGCACGGCGGTGTCGCGCAAGAAGTGCTGACCGAATCGTTTCCGCGGTGGTGGCAGCTCGGACGGGACGCGACGACCGCGCGGGCCCCTACTCATTTCGCGCTCATCGCGTGTCACGATCGACGACGACGGCCGCCAGATCGTCGCGCAGCGCCGTGCGACCGATGTGTCCGTCGACCTGCGCAAAAAGCGCGGCGAGAATTTCCTCCGGCGATTCCCGGTGCGACATCGAACGCAGCAGTTCGACAATTGGGCCTTCACCAAGCCGGGCCTCGCGACTGTTGCGCGCATCCGTCAAACCATCGGTGAAGAGCACCAGACGATCGCCGGGACGCCAGCCCATCACACACTCTTCGATCTCGGCATCGCTGAATCCGATTGGCGGCGCGATGGCGGCGAGTCGCGTGCATTCACCGTCGGCGCCCACGCGAAACGCGTGCGGATGCCCTGCGTTCGCAAAGCGCACCTCGCCTCGGCGACTGTCGATCACGGCGTAACAGAGCGTCAGCGACATTTCCGTGGATGCTAATTCGTCGGCCAGCGAACGCTGCACGGCTTCGATCGCGATCGATGGATCGAACGCGGCCTGCACATGAATGGCTGCGGCGCTGAGCGCGAGTGCCATCACCAACGCTGCCTGGTATCCATGGCCTGACACGTCGCCGATCAGCACGCCGGTACGATCTTTGTCGAGGCGCGCAAGCAGAAAGAAATCTCCGCCCACGCTTTCGGCTGGCACGACGCGCGCGGCGGCGCGTGCCTCTGGCGAGACCACGCTCGGCCGCGGCAGGAGTTTGAGTTGCAGATCGTGCGCCAGACGCATTTCTCGCTCGAGTTGCTGACGCTCCACAGCGGAGCGCACGAGCGTGGCGTTATGCATCGCCGTTCCGATCTGCGTGCCGACAGCCATCGCGAGTTTGCGATCGCCGGCGGTAAACGAAAGGCCGGCGCGTTGACCGCCAAGCACAAGCACACCAAGCGGAACGGCGCCAATCGATTCGAGCGCTGCGGCGACCGGACGCCGCGCGGAAATCGCCGGGTGGGGCCCGGTGATGCCAATGCCAGTGCTCGGGCGCGTGATCGCGACCGCCAGCAGCGCGCTGCCGTCCGCACCCATGACAGGATCGGAGTCTCGCGCGCTCGCGCCTTCCTCCGTACACGCAGTGGCGGAGCGAAACGCGCGCGCCGCAATGTGCTGCGTTTGCTCCAGCGCCACCGATGGATAGGCGGTGTCGCCGAGTCCCATGGACGCAATCGGTTTGAGCATCGTTTGCCCGCGACTCGTGCGCAAAAACACCGCGCGCGTGGCTCCGACGGTGATGGCTAACTCGCGCAAGAGCGTGTCCGCCACATTCTCGACGGACGTGGTTCCGCCGAGCAGCTCGCTGATTGCATAGAGCAGGTTGATCTCTTCGTACCGCTCAACCAATTCTTGCGCGGCGCCATCGCGCTCGTGCGCCAAGCGACGCACAAACGGAATGAGTCGACTCAGCAGGCGATCGGTTTCGGTGCCGATCCCCGGTTCGGCAAAGAGCCACCCGACGCTGTCACCGGTGCTAGCCAGCTGCGCCACAAGGCCGTTGCCGCGTGCCCACGCCTGAACGTCCCATGCTGAAGGGCCGCCGGCAGTGCGCTCGGCGAACGCAACCGATGACGCACCTAAGAGCGTCGGCTGCACCGTGCCATCACGTCGTTCCCAGAGAGCCGCCTGTCGCCCGGTGGCCTCGCGGAACGCGGCCAGAAGGGCGGCGACCTCGCTCATGCTCGACGTAGAACCAGTCGAAGGGTGTGTCCGCGGTCAGACGTCGGCCGCTGACTCTCAATCAGATCCATCAGCGACTGCATCAGAAAGAGTCCACGACCGTCTTCGCGCTCGAGCCAATCCTGCTCGTCAGGGGTGTGCCGCATCATGGCCAGATCGAACCCGGTGCCCTCGTCGGTTACTTCCACGAGCAGTCGCGCCGGGTCGAGTTCGACCACAATCTGCACGCGACGTTCGGAATTCCCGTCGTTTCCGCGCATGATGGCGTTCGATAACGCCTCGGTGATCGACACCGGAATGTTCAACCGACAATGCTGCGGCGGGAAACCGGCCGCCACGCACATGCCCTGCACGGTCTCCACGATCGGCGCGATGGCCTGCACGTCGGAGGCGATGATCCACTCGCGTCGTTCGACAGGCGCGTGGGCCCGCTGAGCCGATCCGCGAGGAGAACGCCGGGCCATGGTGTTATCGACCTGCGATCGCGTCCTGACGCGTCGCGTACAACGGAAACAACGCGTCAAGCCGGGTTAGTTCAAACAGCGTGCGCAGATCGTCGTTGAGTGCCGCCAACCGCAGATCACCACCCAGTTCTCGCAGGCGCTTTCCCAACGACACCAACGCGCCAAGCCCAGAACTGTCGATGTACGCCGAGCGCGAGAAATCGACGACAACCAATCGCGCACCCTGCTCCACTTCGTCGAGAATCGCCTGTTTGAACTCCTGACGATTACCCACCACGAGTTGGCCGTCGACGTCGACGACGAGCTGGGAATCGGTTCGCGCGAGGGTGAAGCTCATGTCAGAAGTTCGCTGCTGGTCACGGCGCGAATGTCAGACCGCCGTTGGAGTGCTCGTCGCGACCGGACCCGCCTGGAGCGCGGTAATCGCAGCCACATGAACAATGTCATCGGCTGTAGCCCCGCGTGACAAGTCGCTGCACGGCCGCGCCAGCCCCTGCAGAATCGGGCCGATGGCGACCGCGCCCGCGAGACGCTGGACGAGCTTGTAGCCGATATTCCCGGCATCGAGGGATGGGAAGACCAGCACGTTCGCCGTGCCCGCCGCGGCTTCGCCCGGTGCTTTGCGTCGCGCAATATCGGGAATGAGCGCCGCATCGACTTGCAGCTCGCCCGAGACCGGCAGATCGGGGGCCTCACTCCGCAGGATCTCGAGCGCCTCGCGAACCCGGCTCACCGATGGTCCGTCGGCGCTCCCCATGGTGCTGAACGAAAGCAGTGCCAGCCGCGGCTCATCGCCGACTATCCGTCGACGATCGATTGCGGCCGACAACGCGATATCGGCTAACTGGCGCGCCGATGGCTCTGGCATCACCGCGCAGTCGGTGAACGTCAGGACTTCGCTCTGCTCGCAGCGGAAAGGCGGCACGCACATGTAGAACGCCGAGGACACGCTGCGTACGCCGACGGCTGCACCGACGGTCCAGATGGCAGCGCGCAGCACATCTGCCGTCGTGTGCACCGCACCGGCGACGCACCCGTCGGCATGTCCCATCGCGACCAGCGCATCGGCGAAGTACAGTGGATCTCGCGCAAGCCGCTCCGCCTCTGAAGCGCTGAGCCCTTTTGCGGCCCGCCGCGCCAGCAGGTGCTGCACGACGTCACCGAGCCGTGGATCGGTGAGCGGATCGATCATTTCGCCACCGCCCGACGGCACGGGACCCGTCGAATTGTCGCTGCGGCGAACCAAGAGCGGTCGCACCGAGCCGCGCCGCATCAGCGAGGCAACGGCCGAGACCGTGCGATAATCCGTCGACTCGGGAAAGAGAATCGTGCGCGGCGATGCAGCCGCACGTCGATGCACATCGTCGAGAAACGGGTTCGATTTCCGCGTTTCCATTGCGCCGTTGGATGTCGGCATCAGCCGGCGAAGCGTGAGGCCAGCGCGTGCGCCACTACCGGGTGCACGAGCCGAGAAACGTCACCGCCAAAGCGCGCCACTTCGCGCACCATGCTGGAACTGATATACGTCGTGTCGAACGACGGCGCCATGAATACGGTCTCAAGTTCCGGATGAAGATGGCGGTTCATGAGTGCCATCTGAAACTCATACTCGAAATCACTGACGGCCCGCAGTCCGCGGACGTTGACTCTCGCCCCCACCTCGCGGGCAAAGTCCACGAGCAGCCCGCTGAACGCGCGCACATCGACGCGCGGATCGTTGTTCGTGACGTCGCGAATAAACGCGATGCGTTGCTCGATCGAAAAGAGCGGCTGTTTGTTGACGTTCGTCGCCACCGCAACAATCAGCCGATCTGCGAACGCGAAGGTACGCTGAATCAGGTCTTCGTGACCGTGCGTGATCGGATCGAACGATCCCGCGTAGAGCGCGACTCGTTCACCACTTGCGGTCACGCGCCGCTCGGACGCACTCAGAGAGCTCGCATTCACGGATCAGCGGTTCGGAAGAAAGTGAGAGAGGTCGACCCGTATCGACGGGTCTCACCGGGCGCTGGCATGGACAGGGTGGAGGCGTGTTCAATCCCAAAGGTCGCGGCGAATGGCACCGCAAGCCAACGCGTCACCAGCGCCATGGTCACGTCCGATGAGTACGGCGGATCGGCGAAGGCGATATCGTAAGCAAGCGCGGGAAGGGCCTCCACAAACCGCACCGCATTATCGCGATGAATGGTGGCGCCCGCATGTCCGCCCAGCTTCGCCAGATTCTGCTGGATAACGCCCGCCGCAACGTTCGACTTCTCAACGAAATCGCATACCGCCGCGCCGCGCGAAAGCGCTTCAAGTCCGAGGGCGCCGCTGCCCGAACAGAGATCGAGCACACGCGCTTCCGGCAGTTCGTTGTGAACGATGCTCATCCACGATTCGCGCACGCGATCACCCGTCGGTCGCACCAGATCTCCGGCGGGCGCCTCGATCCGGCGTCCGCGCCAGCGGCCGGCTACGATGCGCATGCGCTACTCCCGTACATCGGCGAGCTTGAGTTGGAGCCGCGACACACCGCGATACTCATCTCGCTCAAGGCGATACGCGAGATCGACCGGTCGCGAAACGGTGAGGGTCGAGGCGCGATCGGCCATGCCCCATCCGATGCCCTCCAACGCGCCATCGGGGCCGTCGAATACCAGACGAATGCCATCAGTGCCTATGCGTCGCGGAGCCTGCGCAAGCGTGACGCCGCGAGAACGAAACACAGGCGCCGGATTGCCAACACCAAACGGTTCGAAGTGTCGCACCAACGACTCCAATTGATCGCCGACGGCGCTAAGTGGAACGTCGAGATCGATGCGCAACTCCGGCACGAGATCCGCCTCACAGAGGCGAGCGTGCGCTACTTCGTCAAATTGCTCGGCAAATCGCGGCAGGTTTTCGGCCGGAATCGTGAGACCGGCTGCGGCACGATGTCCGCCGTATCGCATGAACAACGACGAGCACTCACCGAGCGCCGAGTGCAGATCGAAAGCGGAGATGGATCGGCCAGAACCTTTGCCAATGCCACTCTCGACCGCGACCAACACCGCCGGACGCGCCGTATGCTCGACGATGCGCGATGCCACGATGCCAATCACTCCGGCATGCCACCCCGACTGCGACAGCACATACGCGTAGCGGTCAGCCATGCCCGGCGCATCCAACTGCCGCATGGCATCGTCGAGCACGGCACGGTCGAGATCCTGACGTGCGCGATTGAGTTCTTCAAGCTCGCGCGCAATCACATTCGCTTCGTCTTCTCGTTCGGCCAAGAGCAAGCGCAGACCGAGCTTGGCGTCGGCAATGCGTCCCGCTGCATTCAATCGAGGCGCCAGCACGAACCCGACCCGTCCGGCGGTCAATGGCTTGCCATCGAGACCTGACGAACGAATGAGCGCGCGCAGACCTGGATGCGTGGTTTCGGCCAACAGCTTGAGGCCGTATCGCACCATGACGCGATTCTCTCCGCGCAGCGGTGCGACATCGGCAATCGTGGCAAGCGCGACGAGATCGAGCTGACGATGAGCCAACGCGGGAGAGACCCCCAACGCATCGCACAGCGCCAACGCGATCTTGAAGACCACGCCTACGGCGGCCAAATCCTGATCCGACGCTGCGGACTCGGCGCGGCGGGGGTTGCACACGGCGTATGCGTTGGGCAGCCGTGCCCCCGGCAGGTGGTGATCGGTGATGATGACATCAACGCCCGATGCCGTGAGCTCGTCGACGGCGGCGAGTGCCGTTGTCCCGCAGTCGCACGTGATGACCAGCGACGCGCCCGCGGCGCGCGCGGCGGCCACTCCAGCGGGGCCAAGATCGTAGCCATCCGTGAGGCGGTTGGGCACAAAGGGCATCACGCGTGTCGCGCCGCAGCCGCGTAACACGCGCGTCAGCAGCGCCGTTGAACTCATGCCGTCCACGTCGTAGTCGCCGTGCACAAAAATGACTTCATCATGCGTGATCGCATCCGCGATTCGACTCACGGCCCGGGTCAGATCAGCCAGCATTGCCGGTTCGCCGAGCTGCTCAAGTCGTGGTCGGAGATACCGCTTGGCGTCGTCCGGTGCGTCGTAACCGCGGGCCACGAGCAAACGGCACACCGGCTCGGGCAGCAGCAACTCGCGCTCAAGTACCGACACCAACGATGCATCCACCGAAGGCAACGCCAACCACCGCGCCGGCGGACGTCGACGCGGTGCGACCACAACGCTGCCGGTCGGCGTGGCGCGACCAATTATGCTGGGCGCGCGTGATCGATCCGACTCGGCGTCATTTACAGGTATTTCGGGGATGCTACTCACCCGGACCAATCTACCGCGACACGGGCTCCCCAAACAGCCAAACAGAGGCGTCCGGGGAGGTCATTTACCGTCCTCAGGCAGTCGAATCGGCGCCGGGGGATGCCATCGGGAGATAGACGAGCACGCCGCACGCTTCACAAACGTCGATCACCATGCCGGTGCTCATCGCCGGACGGCGTTGCATGGAGATTGCCGTATCGCAGCTGCCGCACGAGTAATCGGGATGCAGCGCAAACACCGCCGGCGCCCGGCGACGCGCCTGCACGCGGTCATACTTGGTGAGCAGTCCGCGCTCCACGCCGGCGGCCGCCGCGCTGCGCTCAGCGCGTGCCGCGCTGAGCTCGGCGTCAATCGTTGACCGTTCCGCTTCGATACTCGCTCGCACCTCTGCCTGAGAGACGTCCAGCGCCTGGAGCGCTTCGCGCGACGCCGTAACCGCCGCCCGCAGATCAGTGATGCGGCGCGTCACGCCGAGCAGTTCACTCTCGTCCTCGGCGAGCACACGGCGCGCGGTTTCGACCTGCGCCATCGCGGCCGTGGCGTCCTTCAACTTGTGCGCGTGATTGAGTACCTCAAGGTTCTTCTCGTGTCGCGCGCGGTGCTCGCCGATTCGAGCCTCAAGTGCGCGTTGCCGCTCCTGTTCCTTTCCCAGGGCCGCCTCATTGCGCGCCACCTCGGCGAGAGCGCGCTGTCGAGCCGTGTCGAGGGCAGCCAGCCGCGGCGAGAACGCATCGCGACGCGCTTCAATGCTTCGAATGTTCGCATCGTGATCCTGTACCACCAACAACGCTTGCAGCTCGCGGTTCACTGCTCCTCCAGACCATGGTGAGTGCTACGATGCTCTCGGTTTACCCCGGGGACTGCGGATCGGCAAGAGCCGCCGCATTTCCACTTCCAGCTCCATTCGCTCTCGCATCAGCGCGTCCTGCTCAGCCGGCGACGCGGAGCGCATCTGCGCGCGAATCTCGTCGATGCGACGCTCCAGACGACGCGCTGCGAGGCGCGAGAGGCTCAAGCTGACGTCGGCCAGCTCAGGCGCCAAGGCGTCGGTGCTCTCGGTGAGTTCCCGAAGCACATCCAGCGCCGGTGCCGAGAGCACGTTGGCAATGGCATCGAGCCCGTCGTCGTGCCCGGCGTCCAGCAGCGCCGCGAAGATCTCCCGATAGTTGACGTCCCTGAACTCGTCGGGCGCATGACGTTCAGCGACGCGTTCAACAAAGTCGCGGTCGGCCAGCATTGCCCGCACGATGGCACGCTCGGCCGGCTCATCGCGTCGTGGACGAGGCGGAACCGCCGTTGCGTGCCACTCGGGGCCCTGTGTCCTACCGCGTCGAGGAACCCACGGACGCTTCGCGGTCGGCGCGGGCATTGCCGTAGCTTCGTCATTGGCAACCTCCGGCTGATCGGCCGGCGGCGCATACTCCTCCGGCGGCGGACCATCGCGCGAGTCCCGCGCGTTGCGCATCGCCCGCGTGGCGGTCGGTGGTTCATCAGCTTCGCTCGCCAACGTCGCCTTATCTAAATGCGACACCTCGCTCAGACGCGATAGGTACATCTCGCGCGTTAACGGATCGCGCGCCGCGCGGATGGTCGGCAACAATCTGTCGATCGCACTTCGGCGTCGCGCGATATCGGCGAAATAGCCTTTTCGCTCCGCCAGCTGAATCTGGCGATCAAACACGTCGATGGCTTGTGCGAGGTGCTTTTCCATCGCCGCGCGTCCGTGCGCGCGAACATATGTGTCGGGATCTTCGCCTTCCGGCAGCGTCACCACGCGCACGGCCGCTTTGTGTCGCAGCAGTTCGCGACCGGAACTGAAGGTGGCCTTCTGTCCGGCCGGGTCGCTGTCGTAGAGAAGAAACACGTCGGTCGCGTAGCGCATCAGCAAGGCCGCCTGCTCCTCGGTGAGGGCGGTACCGAGCGGAGCTACGACCTCTTCGATACCCGCAAGCGAGAGGCGAATGGCGTCGAGGTAACCCTCAACAACGATTGCCCGACCGGCGCGCCGCATGGCGTTCTTTGCGATGTGCATGCCGTACAGCGTGCGCCGTTTGTGAAACACGGCCGACTCGCCGCTGTTCAGATATTTCGGCGTCGCGTCTCCCATCGCGCGCCCGCCAAACCCCACATGATGCCCGAGTTCATCGAGAATCGGGAACATCACGCGTCCGACAAATCGCCCGCGCGGTTCCGCCTGCTCCTCTCGCACGACCAACAATCCGGCTTCAAGCTGGCGAGAGGTATCAAACCCCAGCGAGTTGAGATAACGACGCATCGCTTGTGCATCACGCGGCGCGAAGCCAATGCCAAATCTTGCGCACGCGTCGCGGTCGAGCCCACGTTGCGCCAAGTACGCTCGCGCCTCGCGGCCAATCTGCTCATCAGAGAGCTGCGCGCGAAACCATTCGGCGGCCGTCGCGAGCACTTCCCAATTCTTTTCGTTGGGATCGGGAGCGTGTGCGCGCGACGGCGTATCTACCACTTCAATGCCAACGCGCTCGCCAACCATCTTCACCGCACCGACCCAATCCAGCCCGAGGCGCTTGCGAAGGAACGTGAACACATCGCCACTCTCGTGGCACACGAAGCAATGATAGGTGCCCTTGTCAGGCGTCACCGAAAAGTTGGGCTTCGTGCCCTGATGAAACGGACATGGCCCACGCCAACTGCCGCCCGACCGCTTGAGTGGCACGTACTCGCTGATGATCTGCACGATATCCGCCGATTGGCGAACGCGTTCGATCACCTCGTCGGCAATCATCAGGCGAGTTCCGCAACGGTGACACCGGCTCCGCCTTCGTTCCACGCGCCAAGGCGAAATCCGGCTACGCGCGTGTCCTTCTTGAGCATTTCGCTCACGCGGGCACGCAGCGCGCCCGTACCTTTGCCATGAATAATGCGCAACTCGCGCATGTCGGAGCGCACGGCCGCGTCGATGGCATGCATCAGTGCATCATCCATCTCATCGACGCGTAGGCCTCGCACATCGACCTCGCGTAACGGATCAATTTCGGGAACGTCTCCACTGAGCATGAGGCGTACCGCCGGAGGCGGTGGGGCGACCGTTCTGGTCAGCGACTTCAGCGGAACGCTGAGTGTGAGCGAGCCCACCACCACGCGTGCATCGTTCCCCTTCACGCTGACGACGCGCCCCGACTTGTCGCCCAGCGTACCAACAAGCACGGCATCGCCGGCCGCGATTGGAACAGGAGTTTTCGCGGCCACGGACGCCGCGACGCCGCGCCCTTCCGAGGTCGATTTCGCGCGCAACAGCTGCTTCTCCCGTTCGCGGCGGGCACGCATCTCCACGTGCTCAACGGCTGCTCCCTGGGCCGCCGCCGCCTCCTCCACGGAACGACGCGCGGCACGCATGGCTTCATCGAGTTGCTCGTTCTGCGCGGCCGCGTGTGCGCGAATTTCCGCGATCGCCCGTTCCACCTGCCCTCGCGCTTCCAACAAATACTTGCGGGCTTCGCGACGCGCTTCGCGCTCGGCTTCGCGTTCACGCTCGCGCACTTTGAGCTCGCGGTCTGACACCGTGGCCAACCGCGCGCGCAACTTCTCATTCTCAATCGCCATGACGCGCTCGCGATCCGTCAGCAGCGCCTCTCGCGCTTCGAGATCGGCGAGCAGCACCGCCATATCCCGCTCACCCGTCGGCAGTCGCTCTTCGGCGCGATGGAGCACGTCCTCCGGAAGCTCAAGCCGACGCGCTATGCTGATGCCATACGATCGACCGGGAATGCCTTTCAGCAGTTTGTACGACGGCGCCAGCTGCACCGCGTCAAACTGCAGCGACGCGTTAACGACCCCGCTCACGTCGGTAGCAAGTAGTTTGAGTTGCCCCAGGTGCGTTGTGGCAAGCGTCAGTGTTCCGCGCTGCGTGAGTGTCTCAAGAATCGCACCGCCCAGCGCGGCGCCTTCGGTCGGATCGGTGCCTGAGCCAAGTTCGTCAATCAACACCAACGATTCGGGTGTCGCGTGACGCAAGATCTCACCGAGATTCTTGAGGTGCGCACTGAAGGTTGAGAGGCTCGCCTCGATACTCTGTTCATCGCCCACATCGGCGAAGAGGTCGTCGAATATCGCCAGGCGCGAGGTCTCGCCAACGGGCGCCGGAACGCCAGCCTGAGCCATCATGGACAGCAAGCCGATGGCCTTCAAGAGCACCGTTTTGCCGCCAGTGTTGGGGCCCGACACGAGCATCGTGCGCTCCGTCGGATCCAGCGTCAGATCGAACGGAACGACCGTGGTTCCACGTGCCAACAAGAGCGGATGTCGCCCATCAACGATGGCGAAGCCGTCCGACGGTGCGCAGAAACTCACCGGCGCACAGGCCGCTTCGATACCATATCGTGCTCGCGCGTACAGCGAGTCCAGTGCGACAAGCGCCTGGTAGGCCTGCTGCAGCGCATCGTGATAAGGTCGCAAACCATCGGTGAGCTCGCGCAATACGCGTTCGACTTCGCGTTGCTCTTCAATTTCCAGTTCGCGCAGACGGTTACCAAACTCCACCGCCGCCGGCGGTTCAACGAAAATCGTTTCGCCGGTACCTGAACTGTCGTGCACGATGCCGCCCACGTACCCGCGCGCGCCGCGACGCATTGGCATGACCCAGCGCCCGTTCCGCATCGTAACTGACAAGTCGCCAACCTGGTGATGCGGCTCGAGCTTCCCCATCTCGCGTTCGAGCAGTCGCACCAGCTCTCCTTCCGCCTGACGGAGTTCGCGACGGATCCGTCGAAGCGCGGGAGATGCGTCGTCCTGCACGCTGCCGTCGTCCGCAATCGCGCGCGCGATCGCGTCTTCCTGTGCCCGCAGGTCGATCAACGCGGCCGACACATCGGCCAGCAACGCGATCGTCATGGCCGGTCGGCGAGGATCGCGCAGTTGGTCGCGCGTTCGACGCGAAGAACGCAGCAGCGTGACGCCATGCAACAACTCGAGGGCGGTCCACGAAAGCCCTTCAATCCGCAGCCGACGAAGCGCGTCGCCAAGCTCTGGAATCGCTTCGGCGTTCCAGCCGATCTCCGATTGGATCAGCGCGCGCATTGCGCCGATACGCGTGTGTTCGCGCGCGATCCATTCCACGTCGGTTCGGGGCACCAACGCGCGCACTGCGGCAGCGCCGGGTGCGGAGTGTGCACGGGAGGCGACGAGTGCGAGAAGTCGCGGAAATTCGAGAATGCCGAGTGCGTGCGCGTTCATGCGGAGAAATGCGAAGACCCGGAGACCGTCTTGCGGGTCCGGGTCTTAAAGTTCGTTCATCGTGCGTTGGGACTCAATCGCAGCGACGGACGCAAATATTACGAGCTGCGCGCCATCTCCTCGCGCACGATGGCGTTGATGATTGTGCCGTCGGCGCGCCCTTTGAATTGGGGCATGACCTTGCCCATGACCGCGCCAACGTTCGCGGCGCCGGCGTTGATGGCCATGCGGACGGCCGCGCGAATCTCCTCGGGATCAATCGACGCCGGGAGGTACGCTTCGAGCAGTGCAACTTCCGTCTGCTCTTTGTCCGCGAGATCGCTGCGCCCCGCCTTTCGGTAGAGGTCAACCGACTCGCGGCGCTTCTTGATGCCTTTGCGAATGACCTCGACGATGTCCTCGTCATTCGCGTCGCGGCGCAGCTCGATTTCCCGGTTCTTGAGCTCGGAGATCACCATCCCCAGCAACAAAACCCGGTCTTTTTCTTGTGCGCGTCGCGCCGCAGCCTGATCGGTCTGCAGCCGCGCGAGTAGCGCTGGGCTCTCGGCGGCCACGGGAACGATTAACCCTGACGCGTGCGGCGGTTCTTCCGGACCGCGGCGTTCATCTTACGCTTGCGACGCTCGGACGGCTTCTCGTAGTGGCGATGCTTGCGCAGATCGGACAGGATGCCGGCCTTTTCGCACTTCTTCTTGAAGCGCTTCAGGGCCCGCTCGAAGTTCTCGTCCTCGTGGATGATGACTTCCGACAAACTCGATCTCTCCGTGGGGGCCATCCGAGCCTGCAACGCAGCGCATCGGGTGGCGGAAAATGGACGACCAACGTGCTGTGGCGCGCGAGCGAAATCCGCCGTCGACAGTCACGTTGGTCAACGCTGTAGCTGATACCGTCGCCGCTGGATTCGCGCGTGGATCGGCGAACCAAATTGCGACAGCCCTTTATTTTAGCCCAATCGGAAGAGGTGGTCAAGGCGACCCCCCGAAGGCATTCCGTCCCTATCCGGGAGGCCAGTGCATGGTCCGACCGCCCAACAGATGCAGATGCAGGTGATGCACCGTCTGGCCGCCGTCGTCGCCCGTGTTCATCACCGTCCGATAGCCCGACTCGGCGATACCCTCCGCGCGGGCGACCTGGGCCGCCAGCAGGCAGACCTCGCCCAGTTCACGGGAATCCGAGGCGGCGGCCAGCGAGGCAACGTGCCGCCGAGGCACCACCAGCACGTGAACAGGCGCTTGCGGGTTGATGTCACGGAAGGCGATGGCGTACTCGTTCTGCGCGATCGGCGTAACCGGAATCTCGCCCGCAACTATCCGGCAGAACAAACAGGCGTCTCTCATGGCGATGGCGAATGGGAGGATTGAGCAAGCGCGGTGCGAGCAATGGCCAAGGCCGCGACGGCCGCCGTCTCGAAGCGCAGTATGGTGGCACCGATCGAGGCTCGGCGGAATCCGGCGCGTTCGAGCAACTCCAGCTCATCCGCCTCGAGCCCGCCCTCCGGTCCAATTGCAAGAGTCAGTGGCGTGGTCAACGCAACGGACGCGGCGCCGATGAGCGGTGGTCCATCAGGCGATAACACCACCCGATCACCGGGCGGCGCGGCCAGAATGGCGCGATCGAGGTTGGCCTCCGGAAAGAGCTGCGGCAGCCAGGCACCCTCAGACTGGGTCAGTGCCCCCTCCATGCGCGCTCGCACCTTGGCCTGAAAACTCATCCCCTCGCCCCGCGGCGACACGCTGCGCGAGCGACGCCACATGACGGGACGCCAACTCGTACAGGCCAACTCCGCGGCCTTTTCGGCCAACCACAACATGCGGTCCTTATCAGCGACGGGCAGCAACAGGTGAATAGCCGGCGGTGGTTCGCGCTGCTCAACCAGTTGCACTTCGACCTGCGTCTGCGATTTGCTGATGCGCACGACCTGTCCTTCGGCAACCGCGCCCTGTCCGTCGCGCAATCCGACAATCGCACCGGCGTCGAGGCGCAACACGCGCATGTGGCGTGACGCGCCCTCATCGAGCACGCACGTTGAACCCGTCACCAGCGGTTCGCTGGTGACGAATGTGGGCCTGCCGGCGCCTATGCCCGCGCGATCGATGCCGACCACCAGATCTGCTCCGCGTCTTCCTGCCGCACGGTCCAGCCGGTCGAAGCAAATACCTGCAGCATTGTCTCTCGCTCTTCGAGCAGAATGCCGCTCACGATGGCCGCGCCGTCGGGAGTGAGCGCTTCCGCGATGCTCGGCAACAGCTCGATGAGCACGGACGAGATGATATTGGCGAGCACCACCCGAACAGGCGCGACGAGCGGCAGTAGCGATCCTGCATCGGCCTCGAAGACATGAACGCGATCGCTCACGCCATTTCGTGCCACGTTCATCTCGGCGTCAGGAATCGCTTCGCCATCGAGTTCGATGGCATACACACGCGACGCCCCGAGTTTCGCTGCGGCGATCGAGAGCACGGCGCTCCCGGCGCCGAGGTCTGCGACCACATCGCCGGCGCGCAGTACGTTCGGCAGCAAACGCACCACGCCACGCGTCGTCGCGTGATCGCCCGTGCCAAACGCCATTCCCGGCTCGATGACGATTGTGCGCGCCGGATCACGTCCTTCAGTCAACCACGGTGGCGCGACGGTTAACGGACCGAGTTCGTGCGCGACGATTCTCGCCTTCCACGCTTCGCTCCAGTCAACGTCGGGCACCGGCGCCGTTTCGATCACCACGCGATCGTCAGCTTCGGTTAACGCCTGATGCACGGCCACCAGATCGGTTCCGGGCGGAAAATGGGTCACCAACTGTTGCACATCTTCGTGCACGCCCTGCGCGCCGACGGCGAACAAGGCGGCCAAACACGCGTCGCGCGCGGCCTCGGACGAAGCGCGCGCGCGCACGCTGGTCCAAGGCGCTTTGGTCGGAGCAGAATCAGGCGCCAAGGGCTTCCTTCATCTTCGACCAGATGCTCTTCTCGCGCTGCGGCGGAGTCGCGCCCTGCAGCGATGCGAGCTGTTGCAGCACGGCTTCCTCGCCCGGTTGGAGTGTCTGCGGCGTCCACAATTGCACCTTCACGTGCAGATCGCCTACGCCCGACGCATTCACGCGCGGCAATCCGCGTCCGCGCAGATGAAACACCGTGCCGCTTTGGGTACCCGCTGGAATGCGCAGCGACAAATCACCCGTGAGTCCGGGCACCTGGATGTCGGCTCCGAATACCAGCTGCGGGTAGGTAACCAGGGCTTCGCAGAAGAGGTCTTCGCCATCGCGCTCAAAGCGATCGTCATCATCAACCTCGAAGACTACCAGTACGTCGCCTCGCGTGCCGCCGCGCGGTCCGATGTTTCCCGCGCCGCGCAGCGTCATGTACTGTCCCGTGGCCACGCCAGCAGGCACCGTGATCTTGAGTGTGCGCTCCGCGCGAACTCGCCCTTCCCCACGACACTTCTTGCACGGCGACGACACGACAACGCCTTCGCCCGCGCACGTTGGGCACGGCGCCACCGATACGAACTGTCCGAAGAACGACCGTTGCGCGCGACGCACCTCGCCCGCGCCGTTGCAGGTTGAGCAGGTCTGCGGTTTGGTACCCGGTTCTGACCCCGATCCTTCGCACTTGTCGCACGCATCGAGCACCTTGAGGACCACGGTCTTCTCGACACCTGTCGCGACTTCAACCAGCGTTAGCGGCAAGGGCAACTTGATGTCGGCGCCCGAACGCGGTCCGGATTGACGACGCCCGCCCTGCCCGCCGAAAAGATCACCGAATCCACCAAAGTCGCGCATGAAGATGTTCAGCGCCTCTGACAGATCGACGTGCTCGTACTGCGCCTGCGAGGCGCCGCGGAGGCCGGCTTCGCCGTAACGATCGTACGCTGCCCGCTTCTGCGGATCGCGCAGCACATCGTACGCTTCGGTCAGCGTCTTGAACTTTTCTTCGGCTTCCTTTGAACCGCCGTTGCGATCGGGATGCCACTGCATCGCCAGTCGACGATACGACTTCTTGATGTCGTCGTCAGAAGCGTCGCGCGGTACACCGAGTACCGCGTAGAAATCAGCCATGAGAGGTCAGGTTAGCAGAGCAGCTCAGACACGAGCTGCGAGGTATGTCCTACGAGCGCGATGACCTTGTCGTATGGCATGCGTGTCGGACCGATAACGCCAATCACACCGCTCAGCGAGCCGGCGGTGTATTCCGCAGTAACAACGGTGAACGCGCCCAGGCGTGGATCGCCGTGCTCGTTTCCGATAGTGATGCTGACGCCGTTGGAACCCGGACGTGCTTCCAGCAGCGTTGCCAGTTGCTGACGCGTTTCCGTCAGCTCGATGAGCTGACGCATCCGCTCACCGCTGGCAAACTCCGGCTGGTCAGCCAACAACGATGCCTGTCCGATCACGACGGCATCGGTGGGTTCTGCAGCCAGCGAGAAGACCTGATCGCCTTCCTGCACAAAGATATTTAACAGCTCGGCCGTTTCCGGCCGCGCCGATACGTCTCGCAAACGCGTGGCCAGCGACAGGCGCACTTCATCGAGCGTCAGTCCGGCGAGTCGTTCATTGAGCACGACGGTCACCTCAACCAACGCCTCGTCGGCAATGGCGCCGGGCACTTCTACGAAAATAGTTCGGACCGCACCGCCGCTGAGGCTAAGCACCATCAGCAAGCGATCGGAGGTGACACGCACCAGCTCGAGTCGATGCAACGTGGCGCGCTCCAGGCGCGGCCCGAGCGCGACGCCCAACTCCTGCGTGAGCACGCCCAACGATTGCGCCGCCCGACGAAGAATCGCCTCGATAGCGGAACCACCGTTCGAGATTGCCTCAGACAAGCGCCGACGTTCGTCGCGTGTGATCGGATCGATGCGCATGAGCGAATCGACGTAGGTGCGATACGCTTTATCGGTCGGAATGCGGCCGGCGGACGTGTGCGGATGAAAGAGAAATCCCTTAGCCTCGAGATCGCTCATCGTGTTGCGAATCGTCGCGGGCGATATTCCCAAGCCAAACCGGCGCGACAACGTGCGCGAACCGGCCGGTTCTGCCGTTGCGACGTAGCTGTGGATGACGGCCTCGAGGACCTGTCGTTCCCGTTCGGAGAGCTCCGCTGGAATCGCCATAAGTCGAACGCTACGAACGACTTCGGAGTGCTGTCAAGTCACTGGCCAGACGATCGAGCCGCAACCAGCCCAGCGGCGTGCATCGCACGCGGACGGGCGCGTCACTTCCTGCGGTGCCTTCCACGATTTGTAGCCAGCCGGCATTGAACCACGAGTCGAGGTGCCGTCGCTCTGACGCCGTCATTGGCAGCCCGTCGACGGTGCGCAAGCCCAAGTACACCGATTCAGCAAGCCGGTTCTCGATCGTGAGTTGTTCTTGTCCTGCCAAGGGGTCGTGGCCCCCTGCGACCGTCTCTCCCCAGAGAGCGAACGCATCGATGTTCCAGCGACGGACCGCTCCGTCGAAACCGTGCGCGCTCGGGCCTAATCCCAGATATGGAACGCCTTGCCAATACGCGCTGTTGTGCACTGCGCGCTTTCCCGCGCGCGCGTAGTTCGATACCTCATAATGCTCGTAGCCGGCGGAATCGAGCGCCTCGTGCGCTTCGAGAAACTCCGCCTCGTACACTTCCTCCGGACTCTCCTCCACCTCGCCTCGGGCGCGCCATTTCCCCAGGGGCGTGTGCGGCTCCACCGTCAGTCCGTAGAGCGAAATGTGATCGGGTTCGAGATCGAGCGCCGCGCGCAGATCGGCGGACCAGTCGCGCTGAACTACGGACGGTAGCGCGAAAATCAAATCGACCGAGAACGAATCGAGGCCGCCGGCACGGGCTGCCTCGACGGCCTCCATCGCACCGCGCGCCGTGTGCACGCGATGCATCCAAGTCAGCACGCGATCATCAAAGCTTTGCACGCCGAGCGAGAGGCGGTTCACTCCCGCCGCACGCCACGCACGTACCGCTTCGCGCGTGACGTCTTCCGGATTCGCTTCGAGCGTAACCTCCGCGTCCGGCTCAAGAGTGAACACGTGCTGCAACTGCTGCATCAAGTACTGCACGCCGTCAGCGCCGAGGCGCGACGGGGTGCCGCCGCCCAGATAGAGTGTGCGCAATGGTGCTGACTCGACGTGGCGAATCGCGAGCTCGCGTCGAACGCTGTCCGCAAATTCGCGAGCCGGAACCTCACGTCGCACGGCGATGGCGAAGTCGCAATAGCTGCAGCGGCGCGCGCAGAACGGCACGTGGAGATACACGTGGCGATACACGTGGCGATGACGATCCGGCTCCCGTCGCTCGCTCACGACCGATTCAACGAGAACGCGCCGACGGTCACGCGAATACGGCCGTTGGGTTCGATCACCACCAGGCCTTCAATTTCCAGCGCCGACAGCGCGGCCGACGCGGCGCGCACGGAGAGCGCGCTCGCGGCTGCGACGCTGGCGATGTCTTCGCCTCCTTGTTGCAGAGCATCCCACACCGTTGCGGCATCGCCATCCAACAATGGCGCGGGCGTCGGTTGCGCTTGGAGCGAAAGCAGCTCGAGCACGTCGCTCGGCGCCAGCAATGGAATCGCCAGCGCTTCACGCAGGAGCGCGTTGCTACCGATCGCCGACGGCACGTCAATCGCGTTCGGCACGACGGCGAGTTTGCGCGACAAATCGCAAGCGTGCGCCGCAGTGATTAACGCACCACTGCGCTCGCCAGCCTCGACGACAATGGTGAGCTGGGCGAGCGCGGCGATCAGGCGGTTCCTTCGCGGAAAGGTGCCCGCGTGTCCAGGCTCGCCCGGAGGCAGCTCGCTGATCAGCAAGCCTTCTTGCGCGATGCGCTGTTGTAGGGAGCGGTGGCGCGTCGGAAATACGATGTCGGGCCCTGTGCCCAGCACCGCAACCGTGCGACCGCCAGCGGCCAGCGCAGCCTCGTGCGCAGCACCATCGATGCCCTGCGCGAGCCCGCTCACCACGGTCACGCCCGCACGCGCACACTCGGTAGCAATGGCTTTCGCGACACGCAGACCGTAGCTCGAGGCTCGACGTGTTCCGACGATGGCAACTGCGGGGGCGTCCGCCATTTCAATCGCACCGATCGTGAAAATCACGGATGGCGGATCAGGCAGATCGCGCAACGCGTCGGGGTAATCCCCGTCGGTGCAACCGAGAACTCGCACCTGCGCTTGCGCCGACGACTCACGAATGGTCCTGGCGCGAATCACCGCACGCGCGCGCGCACTCGCCGAGTGAGAGGCCACAAGCTGTCGGACACCCTCCTCTTCCTGAAGCGCCCGCGCGAGGGTGACGTCGCCAACGCCCGGCAATTCGCGCGCTTCAAGCAGCAGATCTAGATCGACCGCGAAGTCGAGCGGGGGCGGTTCATGGGAGGAGCGTCGCATCTGATTCCGTCTTCTTCACGACCGCGCGCATAGCCAAGAGTTGCGACCACCACGCGTCGAGCAAATCGTCGAGCCCCATGCGCCCCGGTGCGCTGATCGCGTACTTGCCGAACGCGCCTGCCGCTTCGATTTCCGGCACGTAGTACTCACCCAGCAGGTCCAGCTTGGAGAAAACGACGCAATAGGGCTTCTCAGCCAGCGCCTGAGAGTATGCCGCGATTTCGGCGCGCAGCTGATCGAATTCGGCTTGCCAGTCGAGGGCATCGATTGGAATGACGAATGCCAGAAGCCGTGTGCGTTCAATGTGTCGCAGGAACTGCAGTCCCAGCCCCTTGCCCTCGTGCGCGCCTTCGATGATGCCGGGAATATCGGCGACAACGAATGAGCGATGATCGCTCAGCGGCACAACACCGAGATTGGGAGAGAGTGTTGTGAACGGATACGCGGCGATCTTGGGGCGAGCCGCCGAGATCACCGACAGCAGCGTGCTCTTGCCGGCGTTGGGCTGACCGACCAAACCGACATCGGCGATGAGCTTGAGCTCGAGCGCCAGTTTGCGAATCTGGCCCTCCTCGCCCGGCTGCCACTCGCGCGGCGCCTGATGCGTTGGCGTGACGAAAAATGCGTTGCCTTTTCCGCCGCGACCGCCCTTCGCCACGAGAATAGAATCGCCATGATCGAGCACCTCGCCGACAAATTCGCCCGTATCGATATCGCGAATAACTGTGCCCGGTGGAACTGGCAGCACAATGTCTTCACCCGACTTGCCCGTGCGATTCGACCCTTCGCCGTGCTGTCCACGCTCAGCCTTCCACGTATCGCGATAGGTGAAGTCGAGCAGCGTGGTGAGATTGCGATCGGCGGCAACATAGACATCGCCACCGCGACCACCATCGCCGCCGTCGGGACCGCCCAGCGGCACAAATTTTTCGCGACGGAACGAAGAATTGCCCGATCCGCCCGTACCCGCTTCGACGTTGACTACGACGCTATCGACGAACATGTCTGAATGATTGCTACAGGTTGATGATGTGCGTGACGCTACGTGCGCGAGAGCGCCTGACGTTGCTACTTGCCCTGCACCCGCATCCACAAACCGGCGTAACGACGACGGTCGTCATCACTCAGCACATCGGCAATACAGGCGAGCGCTTCGGAGACCGCCACGGCACTCGCACCCGCGTGCAGCGCGCCGTGCAGGTGGGAATGCAATTGACGGTCCTGCTTCGCCACTGCGCAGGCGGCAACCACGCACAACTCTCGACGCGCCAGATCGAGTTCCGGACGCCCAAGAACCTTTCCATACCCTTCGACGATCATCCACGCATCGAGCGCCGGGTGCAGTTCGCGGATGTTCACCCGCAGCCGATCGTAAAACGGCCCATACACGGTGGCGCACGTGACTTCTCCGCGCGCACGCCACGCAGATTCGTCGTAACTGCTGTCCGTGTCCGACGAGGGCGCGGCCTGTCCGGAGATGCGGCGCCACTCGCGCGCGCCGTTGAGCGCGCGAGGGAATCCTGCGAACAGATACGTTTGCAGAATGACCTCTTCGACCCATTCCGGTCGGACCCGCTCGTTCGCCTGAACGAGTGCATTCCGCACCGCCGGTTCATCTCCACCGGCCAGCAACGCCGCCGTGCGCACCAACGTTCGCGTCTCGTCGTCCAACGTCTGCAGCTTAATCTCGATTGACCTTTGCGCGGTCATCGTTTTGTCGCCTGCGGTATCACGTGCGCGCACGGCATCCGAGAAAAGTTTGCCTCGGTCACGCGCGATCCTTCGGCGCCGAATGAAACCGATTCGCCGGCGCGGTGCCGACGTCTGAAGGAGAGACGCGCGTTTCCCCGACGACTTCGCCGCGCGTATTCCGGACATCGCGCCCCGCCAGATCGCGCAACGCGTCGGGCATTTCGGTTGGCAACGCGCCGAGCGCATCAAGAATGGCCAGAACGGCCGGATACTGAGCGCGCGCAGCACCATCCTCGACTTTGAGCGCGATACCAATGCCTTGGTCAACGAGCGCCAGCGTGTGCACGCCCTCCGCGCCGATCTTGCAGAGGATACGTCCTTTGCCGGCCGCCATAAGCAGCGTATCAAACCGATCGGTGCCGCCGATGAGAAAGGGCTGATCGGTCATCGCCGACACAACGCGCGCTGGCGCATCGTCGCCTCGACGGGCTGCTGCAACGAGTCGCGCATACGACAGCGCCATGTTGGCCAACGGGAGGCCGAACACAGTGACACCACAGCCATCAACGCCGAGCGCGAGTCGGTCGGCGGGCACGCCGGTCCAGCGTGCAACCGACTCGCGCGCCGATTGCTGCACCGGATGCGCGTGCTGCTCGTATCCACGTGTAGGCCATTCGCTCAAAACGGCGCGCGCCAACATGGCCGCATGCTTTCCGGAACAGTTGTTGTGGAGTCGTGTCGGTCGTCGTGCACTTTCACGAAGTAGCCGCGAACCGCGCGCGGTCAGTGGATCGTGTGGACCGCAGGCCAAGTCGCCTTCTTCAAGGCCGATGCCGGCCAACATGCGGGCCGCAATCTCGACGTGCTCCGGCTCACCACCGTGCGACGCGCAGGCCAGCGCGAGCTCGCTCTCGCGCCACTCGAGGCGGTCCGCGAAACCGCCCTCGACCAACGGCAGCGCCTGAAACGGTTTGGCGCACGAACGCCACCAGACTCCCAGTCCAGCGTCGCGGGCGGAGACCAGCAGCTTTCCCGCGTGGTCGACCACCGCCGCGTGCACGCGATGCCGCGACTCGACGAGGTCGCCTCGACTTACCACGACGTCGAGCGTCAGGGTGTGATCAGGCGGCCCAAACGTGACGGCACTAGAGTCGGAAATCGGATGCAAGATCGGAGAGCCCATACCGGGTCAAAGCTAACGACCCTACCCCGACGCCGTCGTCCTCCGTTCGTTCAGCTCCGGCGCGACGCCATCAACACGCCCCCGAGAATCAGCGCTCCGCCCACGAACGTGCCCCATCCCGGTACCTCGGCGATACCTGGGAGAAGCGCGGCCAAGAGCGTGGCCCCAATTGGTTCGCCGAGGGTGGTCAGGTTGACCACATAGGCCGGCAGATGCGCAAGCGCCCAGTTCATACCGGTGTGGCCGATCAGCATCGGTCCGAGAGCCAATCCGGCAAAAATCGCGAGTTCCCGCGGCGGTTGCGGCGTGAGCGGTGCACCAGTCGCGAGCGCGAGCAGCACACACCCAGCGCACGCCGCGCCATACACGAGGCCCACATATGGCCACAGAGCGAGCACGCGACGGACCCGCCGTCCGATCAGGTAGTAAAAGGCACCCGCAACTGCGCCGCAGAAGGCGAGCAGGTCGCCGAGCATCGCTCGCGAGCGCACGCCGTCCGCGGTGCCGCCCTGCAACGCCGCGAGAATTCCCTGACCACCGCCCGGCACATCGGCTAATCCCACGACGAGGGCGCCGGCCACGGCAATCACGATGCCGAGCCATTGCAATGCCGACGGTCGTTCGCCGAGCCACCGCACTGAGACCAGGGCGATGATCACCGGTTGCATGCTGACGAGCGTGACGGAGGCCGCGACGGTCGTGTATCGAAGCGACGTGTTCCAGCTCCAGAAGTGCAGCGCCAGCAAGAATCCGCCAGCGATGCAGAGCATGACATCGCGCGCGCTGAGCTGTCGCCACGCTCGCCATTGCCCGGTAATGGCGAGGGCGATGCCGATGATGACGAGTGAGAATCCGAGTCTCCACGCCGCTATCACCACCGCGGGTGCCGACGAGAGCCGCACGAGCGGCGCGGCGCACGAAATCCCCAGTACCGACAGTGCCAGCACTACGAGCGGCGAGGCGGACGGTCGCGCGGCGGCCGGCACGGAGTCGTTGGAGGGTTTCATTCCGCGCAAAGGTAGCGTGCGGCGCGACGGCTCGCCGTGTGATTTGTGTCCCGCAGAATGTTGCTCGCGGGAGGGCGCACGCGTGGCGCCGAGCGCTGGGCGGTGGTCGCTGCCCGCACGGTCGCGGCGGCAGTATCTTGGGGAATGACTGCCCTCAACGCTCCGACGATCACGCGGGCGAGACTTCTCGAGTTACTCGCAGCAGCGCGCCACCAACATGTTGTCATTGTGGGCGACGCGATGCTCGATGTGTATCTGCGCGGTGACGTCGATCGCATATCCCCTGAAGCGCCAGTGCCGGTTGTGCGGGTGCGCGATCGCCGCTTGGCGCTTGGTGGTGCGGCGAACGTCGCGCAGAACGTCGTCGCCTTGGGCGCCGGGTGCGACTTGGCCGCGGTGGTCGGCGACGACGCAGCTGGAGCAACGCTGCGCGAGCGGCTTGAAGCGGGTCGGATGCTAGCGCGGTCGCTCGTCACGGTGTCGCGACCGACGACCACCAAGACGCGCGTCATGGCGCGTTCACAGCAGCTCGTACGATTCGACGAGGAAGAAGACGCCGATCTCAGCGCGCACGACGTTGAGCGGGTGCTGGCAGCGATCGAGCGCGCGATGCCCGATGCAACCGCGCTCGTTTTCGAGGACTACAACAAAGGCGTGCTCGTACCCGCGGTCATCGAAGGGGCGATTCGCCTTGCCTCGTCGAAGCGGTTGCCGATTGTCGTCGATCCGAAGTTCCGCAACTTTTTTGCGTATCGCGGCGCGACGGTGTTCAAGCCCAATCGCCGCGAGCTTGAGAGCGCGCTTGGCGCGGCGGTTGACCTGGATCATCCGTCTGCATTGCCGGCCACCTTTGCGAGGCTCGGCGTCGAACACTTGTTGCTCACGCTCGGCGAGCGCGGCATGGCGCTCGTCTCGGCAGACGGCATCGTGCATCGCGTGCCCACCACCGCACGCGAGGTGTACGACGTCGTCGGCGCGGGCGACACCGTCACGGCGTATCTCGCCACCATGCTCGCGGCGGGCGCGACTGCGCTGGAGGCGGCCATCGTCGCCAACTATGCAGCGGGCGTCGAGGTTGGCAAACTCGGCGCGGCGACCGTGTCGGCGGATGAAGTTGTTGAGGCGTTTGATCACCACCTCGCGGGGAGCTGACCACGCTGTCAGATTCCGCGTAGTTGGCGGCGGCGGTTCGTTGCTGACGCGGTCCGGTAGCTCAGTCGGTTAGAGCAGGCGACTCATAATCGCTCGGTCGTGGGTTCGAGTCCCACCCGGACCACTTCTCTCACGTTGCTGGTGCCTTCGGGGAGGGGCTTCCCCCGCCCCGAGGAGGCCGTTACTGTTCCGATCCACCTGCGGGCGAGCATCGCCGTAGCGAAGGGCGCGTAGCTCAGCTGGTTAGAGCGCTGCTTTCACACAGCAGAGGTCCGGGGTTCGAGTCCCTGCGCGCCCACTTTGAACAAGCAAGCGGGGCGACCAATTTCGAAATTGGCCGCCCCGTTTCGCGTCTGTCAGCAACGATGACCGTTGCCTGTCACGCCGCCTGCGTGACCGTGATGCGCGCGCCGGCGTGCCGCAGTCGGCCAATCATGCGCTCATCGAGTCGAGCGTGGACAATCATCACATCCTCGTCGGCGCGTTGGTCGAGCACCTCACCTTCGCGATGAACTTCCGCGAGCAGTCGCCCATTGGCGGCCGGAATGCGGATCTCGAGCACTGGACGTTGACGCCGGATCGCCTCGCGCAGCCGAACGCGCAGTGAGTCGAGTCCGCCCGGCTCACGCGCGGAAACGAACAACGAACCTGGCGTGAGATTCAACACCCGGTCGCGCAGCGCCTCCGCCATGTCTGGCGCGAGCGCATCCATCTTGTTCATCACGTAGCACAACGGGCGCTCAGCGAGCCCCAGCTCGGCGAGCACTCCGTCGACGACATCGCGCTGCTCCTCCCACGTCGGATGGCTGGCGTCGATTACGTGCAGCAGCAGATCCGCCTCTTTCGCCTCCGAGAGCGTGGCCCGAAACGAGGCGACCAGGTGGTGAGGCAGTTTGCGAATGAAGCCGACAGTGTCGGTGAGCAGAACCGTATAACCGTCGCCCACGTCGACTTCGCGCGTCAGGGGATCGAGCGTCGCGAACAACCGATCTTCGACGAACACCGTGGAATCGCCCGCCATGCTTCGCAGCACCGACGACTTGCCCGCGTTGGTGTACCCAACCAGCGCAACCCGAAAGTGCGATTTGCGACCCTGTCGCTGAATCTCGCGGGCGCGCTCGACGTCGGCGAGGCGTTCTTTCAGTACGCGAATGCGATGTTGAATCAGGCGTCGGTCGGTTTCCAACTGCGTTTCGCCAGGACCACGCATACCAATGCCGCCGCGCATCTTTTCCAAGTGCGTCCACATGCGCGTCAGGCGTGGCAGCAAGTATTCCAACTGCGCCAACTCCACCTGCATGCGCGCTTCGCTGGAGCGCGCTCTGGTGGCGAAGATGTCGAGGATCAGTTCGGCGCGGTCCATCACGCGCGTTCCGACGGCCTGCTCGACATTCTTTCCCTGGGCGGGTGATAGCTCGTCGTCAAAAATTACGAGCGTCGCCTGCAACTCGGTGAGCAGGTGCTTGAGCTCTTCAACCTTGCCGCTGCCCAGATACGTTGCCGGATGCGGTCGGTCAAGTTGTTGCGTCAACGTACCGACCACGTGCGCGCCCGCGGTGTCGGCGAGGCGCGCCAACTCCTCGAGGTGCTCATCGATGTGATGCCGCGCCGAGCTGCGCTTGGACGGCGCGCTGACCAACACGGCCCGTTCAACGGGCGGAGTGAGCGAGATAGGTTCGCGACTGATGGCTGGATCCGGAAACGAGTTGGCGTCGGTCTCTACCGACGCATGCCGCCGACATTTGAATATCGGCCGGTTCGATCGTACGGCCTCGTAAAGTTACCCACGGGCGTGGCGACCGTGAAATCGCCCCGCACCCGATAATTGATCGCCCCCGAGGTCAGCAGTGAACGACCAGCGGCGCCTACGCCGGCGTACGAGAATTGCACGGGCAAGTGCACGATCGAAGAATCGTTGCCCTGCACGACGAATCGTTTGTCGACAACGCCGTTGCCCAGCTTGATGCTGTCGACGTCGACCTGATATGTCATGCTCAGCGCGTCGAGCTTGTACCCGTTGGGATTGTACACCTGCAATACCACGTCGACACTGCCCCCGGTCAAACCGAGACCAGTGATGACAAACTCCTTCAGGGTAACGGTCGGCTGCTTGAACGCGCCTCGACCGATGCTCGCGCACGATGCAGCACCGAACAGCGACGCCAGCCCAAGGGTTGCACAGGCCAGCCGCCGCCACGACCGACGACGCGCGATCACTTCTGTCATGAATCTTCCTCTCCGCCCGCAGCATCGGTGTCCGCCGCGCGCGCGCGACGTTGTGCCCACCACGCCAGACGTTTCGCAATGTCGCGCTCGAACCCGAATGGTCCGGGCGAATAGAATGTTGCGCCTTCCAGCGCGTCCGGGAGATAGTCCTGTGGGATATACGCGTCCGGTACGCTGTGTGCGTACTGGTACCCTGCTCCATAGCCGAGTTCCTTCATGAGCGACGTCGGCGCGTTGCGCAGATGCATCGGCACTGGCGCGGCTGGCGAACCACGCGCCGCTTCGACGGCGGCCGCCCACGCTTCGTATACCCGCGCCGATTTGGGTGCGGTCGCGAGATACACCGCCGCTTCGGCAAGCGCGAGTTCACCCTCCGGAGAACCGAGACGCTCGAAGACTTCAGCCGCGTGCACGGCGACCGTCATCGCTTGCGGGTCCGCCAAACCGACGTCCTCCGTGGCCATGCGAATCATGCGTCGAGCGATGTAGCGAGGATCTTCACCGCCCTCAATCATGCGCGCCAGCCAATAGAGCGCGGCCTGCGGATCACTCCCGCGCAGCGATTTGTGCAGCGCGGAGATCAGGTTGTAGTGCCCCTCTCCACTCTTGTCGTAGTGCGGAACGCGATGCTGAATGGCCGCTTCGACGTGCGTGCGCTGGATGATCGCACCGTCGTCAACCAACGATGCTGCCGCTTCAAGCAGTCCCAACGTGCGCCGGGCATCGCCATCCGCCTGCTCAGCGAGCAGCTCTCGCGCATCGGATGCAATGCTCACTCGACGCTTCGCGAGTCCGCGATCGGCATCGTCGAGTGCGCGATCAATTAGACCACGAAGATCCATCACGGCGATCGGCTGCAACACCAGTACGCGCACGCGCGAAAGCAGCGCGCCCGTCAAGGCGAACGATGGATTCTCCGTCGTCGCGCCAATCAAGACCACCGTTCCGGCTTCGACATGCGGCAGAAACGCGTCCTGTTGCGCACGATTGAAGCGGTGAATCTCATCGACGAACAAGATGGTGCCGCGCCCCCCGTCGCGACGGGCCTCCGCTTCGGCCACCACCTCACGCACTCGAGCTACGCCGTCGGACACGGCGCTAAAGGCTACAAATTCGGCGTCGGCCGACTGGGCCAACAAGCGCGCGAGAGTGGTCTTGCCGACGCCCGGCGGACCCCAGAACACCATCGAATCGACGATGCCACGCGACAGCGTCTCGCGCAGCGGCATGCCCGCACCGAGCAGGTGCTGCTGGCCGACGTATTCATCGAGCGTGCGCGGTCGCAGGCGCGACGCCAGCGGTTCGGGCACCTTTGCGGCGAACAGCGATGGCGATGACGTCGCGCGTTGTGCGCGGCTCACAGTGGCTCCAGCGCAGGCGTGCCGGTGCTGGTGTCGGCAATTGTGCTTGCACTTGCGGTTGTGGGCGCGCGCCCGCCAACGGCAACATGTGGCTGCAGCCGCTCGATGGCCTGCATCAGCGCGTAGCTCAGGTCGGGCGCTGCGCTGCGCACGCTGGCCGTGGCGTTCCACACCTGGCGCAACGGTGCGGCGCTGAGCGATACCCCTTCCGCTTCCAGCAATTTCGGCCAGCGCGAATCTCGTGAATAGAGTACGAGTTCCAATTGCGGTGTCAGCGTGAGCTGGTCGGCCCCGGTATACAACGAAAGCTCGACTCCGCCAAACATTGCGAGCGGCCAGCGCAGCCGGCCAATCACGTCGCGAACATCCGACAGCGGAACCAACGCGCCTTCCCACGTCTGCGAATCACGGACATGTGCAAGGGCGACATCCACCAGTGGATCGAGATGTCGCGACAGCCGATACAACAGCTCGACTGCGCGCTCGGCGTTAGCCTGCACACGAATCGCGTGAATCGCCGTGAGACCGTCAGCCGAATCGGCGTGCAATGACGTGGCCGTTACCCACGCCGACTCGCGCCGAAAACGGGTGGCGACATCGCTTAATTCCCGTTCAGTCTCACGCATCATCGCTCACTCCGCCCGCGTGCTGAGATCGATCGCGCGCGTGAGCAACCAGTCACGCGTGTTCCGCTCCGGCGCGTCGATCACATCATCAAGCAGCGTTACGAGAAGCTGACCCATTCTCCTTCCCGCTGGTACCCCGGCGCGTCGCAAATCGTCGCCATCGACCGCGAGATCCGCGATTTCGATGGCTTCACGGAATGCCGCTCGCTGCAGTCGCCGTTGCAGGTCGCGGACACGCTGGCGAGAAGGCCGCTCCTCTACCTCTCGCGCGGACCAGCGCGCCGCGCACAGTCGTACAAACGCGCCGACACGCAAACGGCCGACCGCCGACGCCAGTCGGCGAATTCCTCCGTCACTCACGCCGGCCGCCGAGCACAGCGACGCGCGCAATGGCTCGCCGTGTTGTTGATAGCGGCTGACGAGCGCAGCTATCCAAGCGATGTCGTGATTGGAGAAGCGCAGTTCACGCGCGACACGCTCTGCATCGCTACCTGCGAGTCCGCTCAGGAGCGCCGTGATGCGGAGCACGCGTCGCTGCGGCCTTCCCGGCAGTCCCGGCATTGGAAGTGCATCAAGGGCGCGGAGCACATCGTCGGAGACGCCAGCCAGCGTCGGAACCAGTGAAGCGAACGCGCCGCACTCTCGCCATTGCGTGAACGCGCGTGAAGGCGACGCCACCTGCTCCATCGACTTTTCGATCTCCTGCTTGACCCGTTCCGGCGAGAGTCGCGAGAGAAACGGCGCGCTGTGAACGATTGCCTGCCACGTGCTCGCGTCGAGACGAAAATCGAAACGGGCGGCGAAGCGGATCGCGCGAAGCGCGCGCAGACGATCTTCCTCCATGCGCGCTTCGGCGTCGCCAACTGCCCTGACGACACGCGCGTCCAAGTCTGCGCGACCGCCGAACGGATCGTGCAGTCGCTTACTGACCGGCTCGTACGCCATCGCGTTGATCGTGAAGTCGCGACGCGCGAGATCCTCGTCGAGCGACGCACCGAACTCCACGATGGCGTGACGACCGTCGTGCTGGACGTCGCGGCGAAAGGTTGTGACTTCATGCATCGTGCCGCGCTCATCAAGCACGCCGACCGTTCCAAATTCAATGCCGATCGGCACCGTGCGTTCAAACAATCGACGTACTTGCGCCGGCGTCGCGGCAGTTGCGAGATCCCAGTCGAGATGCGGATGACCGAGCAGCGCATCGCGCACCGCTCCGCCAACGCACCACGTCTCAAAGCCGGCGCGTTGCAGCGTGCGCACGATACCGATAACCACGCCCGGTGGCCGGACGTGCTCGCTCAGGTCGCCGGGCGGGCCCGCAAGCTCACGAGACATCACCGGTTCGCGTTCATCCGCAGAGAACACTTCCGCCGTTGACGTTCAGGACTTCACCGGTCACATGCCGCGCCAGCGGACTCGCGAGGAACAGAATCGGTCCAGCGATGTCGGCGGGCGACGCGACCCGGCCGAGAGGAATATTCGCCTCAATTCGGCCGCGTCCCTCCCCAGCGAAGGGAATCTGCACCGCGTCGGTGTCAACCCAACCCGGCGCTACACAATTCACCGTGATGTCGCGCGGACCAAGTTCCACCGCCAGCGACTTCACGAACGAAATCATGGCGCCCTTGGTCGCCGCGTAGTCGGCGTGGCCGGCCTCACCGCGTTGGCCAGCTGTGCTCGAGACAAAGATCATGCGTCCACCACGTGGCAGCACGCGCGCGGCCGATCGTGCGCCGAAAAACACACCGTCGAGATTGACCGCCAACGTGTTGCGCCAACGGGCTGTCTCGAGCGTTTCAACTGGTCGCGGATTGGGCGGCCAAACTCCAGAATTGCCGACGTAAATATCAACGCCACCGAACTCCGCCATCGCGCGATCGACCAACGCGTCGTTGGCTTCGCTTGTGGCAAGATCGCCCGACTGCGCGAACGCGCGCACTCCGAACGACCGCACGCGCTCCAACACCGCATCCGCCTCGTCGGATCGCGTGCGATATCCGATTCCGACATCGGCTCCCGCCTGCGCCAGCAGAAAGGCCGTGGCCGCGCCGATGCCGCGAGATCCGCCGGTTACTACCGCTCGTTTCCCCACGAGTGAAATCATCGCAACCCTTGAGTCGAATCGTGAATCCTGCCGTCCGCCTGCTGCGAGCGGGCGATCGCCAGTGCGGAAAGCGAATGGAGACTAGAGCGTCTGCTCAATCGCATCGCAGATCGCGTGTTGGAGGCAGAGGTGCAGCTCTTGCGCACGATCGGTGCGCGAGGTGGGAATCACAATATTGTGATCGGCCAGCGCACGGAGCTTCCCGCCGTCGCGAGCCGACAGCGCGAGCACGGGAATGCCTTTCGCCTTCGCCGCCTCCGCGGCGAGCAACACGTTCGGTGAGTTACCGCTCGTGGAGTGAATGACGAGCAGGTCGCCTGGCTTTCCGATGGCCTCGATCTGGCGCGAAAAGACATGATCGAATCCGAAGTCGTTCCCAACTGCCGTCAGCAACGACGTGTCCGTAGTGAGCGCAATGGCCGGATAGGCACGGCGGTTGCGCATGTAGCGCACGACATACTCCGTCGCGAGATGCTGCGCGTCCGCTGCCGACCCGCCGTTTCCGCAGAATAGCAGCGTTCCGCCGCGCGCAACCGTCGCGCGCACCATTTGCAGCGCGCGATCGATCTCGGCGCCGAGTTCGTCGGCCGTTCGCTGCGCAGTTGTTGCCAACTCCCGCAACGCCTCCAACGGTGAAGCATGATCCGTCATCGTCCGCATCTCTCCGGAAGAATTCACCCGCCAAACAATCGCTTGACCCGCCCTAAGAGTCCCGGCGTCAACGGCGGCACGGGTACCGGGTCCTCATCACCGAGCACCAACTGCGCGTTGTGATGCGTCAGCAATTCGACCTGTTCGTCGTTCGCGCCACGTTCCCGCAACCATCCAGTCGCGGCCGCCAACGATCGTGCGTCACCATGGTTGTCCGACGCCAGAATGTCGATCAGTCCTTCTGCGAGCATCGTCCGCGCCATCTCCGCGGGTGCGCCGCGACCCAGCAACACCGACACGTCCGTCTGAATGACGACGCCCATCTGGCGCCACTCCTTCACCAACTCGATCGTGCATCCCAAGTAGCGCTCGGGATGCGCGAGAATTGGCGTGCGGCCGCTGCGCGCAATGCGCCGCAATTCACCGGTGGCACCCGGTGGTGGGCCGCCGCGCGTGAACTCCACCAACAGCGCGCGCGAATCGCCCAACGTCAGGTCGAGTGACGACAGATCCGCTCCCGGCGCATCAAGCATGATCTCCCACCCCAGCCGCAATTCAAGCGCCGACGGCGTCGAGGCACGGAGCTGGTCGAGTCGCACCAGATAGTCAGCGTACGGCGCGGTCCCGGCCTGCGACGCATTCAAGTGCGGCGTGCACACCAACAACGTCACACCTTCGGACGCGAAGCGCTCAAGCACCGGTACCGAGACCTCGATCGACGGCGATCCGTCGTCTACGCCCGGCAACAAGTGCGAGTGGATGTCGATCATCGTCAGACTACTCCGCGAAGGAACAGCACATACGACGCGCGAGCCGAGCCTCAGCGCGGCGCGTACTCAGTCTCGTGACGCCTTTGGCAACGCGGCGATGCGTTGCATTGCCTGCGCGGCCCGCGCCTCGAACTCCGAAGGAGCGTCAGCCGCGGCTTCGAACGCGTACGTCACCAGGGAGTCAATGGTCAGCAAGTCGAGCGCCGTACCGCGTGACGTCGAGCCCGACGACAACAAATCGTCCAGCAACCGCTCACCGGCCGCCAGACATACATCTGGTACTCGACGCACCGGCTCACCCGCATACGGCGCGAGCGCCGCCGACAGCCGCTCGCGCAAAGCCGCGGGAGGCGGAGGCTGCAAGCCGTCCAGCCACTCGCCCACGTTTGTCGGCAACGTCGCGCGAGACATGCGGCGGTGACCGTTCCCTTCCGTGTGCGCCGAAGTCACCGTCTCACGAACCGGCGGCTAGCTTGGCCACGACGCCAGCGCCAGCGCCGAGGGCCGCATCGAGCTGCGAAGCATCAATACCCGCCTGCGCCATATGC
Source organism: uncultured Gemmatimonadaceae bacterium (assembly GCA_966096095.1). Lineage (GTDB taxonomy): Bacteria > Gemmatimonadota > Gemmatimonadetes > Gemmatimonadales > Gemmatimonadaceae > Gemmatimonas. The sequence continues at coordinate 268,147 of CBHTUR010000002.1, forward strand.
GGCTTCCCGCCGCCACGACCTCCGACCGTCGCGGCGACATCACGCACCAGAATGTCAGCGCGCAATCCGCGATCGCGGGCGTCATCGGTCGCGAGCGCCAGCAAGGCACCCTTGCCGTCGGAAAGTGACGCACCGAGCAAAGCCACGCCACTTCCCAACGCTTCGCGCACGGCGTCACCGAGCGCTTGCAGCGACTTGACATCGGGCACATCGACGCGCGACACCACATAGCGCGTTCCGTGTACATCCGTCGCCGCTGCGACGAGCTGTTGCGCGAGCCCCCCACCGCTGGCGCCGCCGCGCATTGCTTCGTCTAGTCGCTTCTCTAGCTGCTTTCTCTCGTCGATCAACGCGTCAATCTTTCGCTCGATCTGTTCAGCGCCACTCGAGGTACCGGTGAGCGGCACCTTGAGTCGCGAAGCGACCTGCTGCAGCACCCGTTCGCGCTCCGCGAAGAACTGGAAGGCACGCGGACCAGTGACGGCCTCAATGCGCCGCACGCCCGCTGCCACGCCCACCTCGGCCACAATGCGCAGCAGCCCGATCTCGGCCGTATTTCGCACGTGCGTACCGCCGCACAGTTCGACGGACAACGACGGAATCTCAACCACCCGCACCACGTCGCCGTACTTCTCGCCAAATAGCGCCATCGCGCCCGATGCGACCGCGTCGACGTACTTCTCCTCGCGCGTGTTCACGGGCGCGGCGGTCCACACGCCGGCGTTCACCATCTGTTCGACGGACGCCAGTTGCTCGGGCGTCATCGGCCCGCTGTGCGTGAAATCGAATCGCAGACGATCAGGCGCGACGAGCGAACCCGCCTGATGCACGTGTTCACCAAGCACATGGCGTAAGGCCGCGTGCAGCAGGTGCGTAGCGGTATGATTGCGTTCGGTATCGTGACGACGCTCGCGCGGAACACGCGCCAGTGCGGGACCGAACATGATTTCGCCGGTGGGCGTACCGATGGCAGCGATGCGACCGTCTACTTTGCGCACGTCGCTGACATCGATGCTCCAGCCCTGCCCCACAATTGTGCCTCGGTCGGAGATCTGACCGCCTGACTCCGCGTAGAAGGGCGTTTCGCGCAGCATGACGGCAACGCGACCATCGGGGAGCGCGCGCACCGCTGTCACTACCGTTTCGACTTCGGTGACCTGGTAGCCCACGAACTTTCCAAGCGACGCAGCGTGTTGCTGATCGTGCGTCCACTGCGTGGGATCGGCGAATTCGTCAGCGTTCACTGTCAGCTGCTTCGACTTCCGCTCGTCTTGCGATTGCTTGCGCTGAGCTGCGAGCGCTTGCTCAAAGCCGGCCGTATCGATGAGGTAACCGCGCTCGCGCGCCATCAACTCAGTCAAATCGATTGGGAAACCGAATGTGTCGTACAAGCGGAACGTGTCTTCGCCGGAGATCGTGCCGCGAATGGCAGTCGATCCCTGCGTCGATCCCGTCGGCGCGAGTTCCTCGAAGCGCGACATGCCCGCGTCGATGGTCGCCAGAAATCGCTCTTCTTCGGCGCGCGTCGTTTCGAGAATGTGCTTGCGGCGCACATGCAACTCGGGATAGATGTCGCGCATCGTTTCGATGAGCGTCTCCACCACATGGACGAGCGTGGGCTCACGGCGGCCCAGCAGCCACGCGTGACGCACGGCGCGACGCAAAATGCGCCGCAGCACATAACCGCGTCCCTCGTTGCTGGGGAACACGCCATCGGCGAGCAAAAACGCAACCGCGCGTGCGTGGTCCGCCAGCACGCGGAAAGAAGCGGGATCAATTTCGCGGCCGTGCTTGTCGTGCGCTGTGCCCAGACCAACGCCTGGGCGATACGGATACTGAATGCCGACGACCTCTTCGACCTTCGCGATGAGCGGGCGGAAGAGATCCGTGTGGAAGTTGTTGGTTACGCCCTGCAGCACCGCCGCAATGCGCTCCAGTCCTGCACCAGTATCGACCGATGGCTTCGGCAACGGCACGAGTGTGCCGTCCGCCTGTCGATCGAACTGCATGAAGACGAGGTTCCAGATCTCGAGGAAGCGTCCCGCTTCGGCGCCTTCGACGAAGGCGTCAAGCGAGTACTCGTCGAGGTCTGTGCGCGTCCACTCTCCGCTCGCGTCTTTGGGGAACGCCCAATCCGGCGCGATCTTGGCCAAGTCGACGTAGATCTCGGTGCACGGTCCGCACGGTCCCGTGTCCGCCATCTGCCAAAAGTTGTCCTTCGCGCCGAGTCCGTAAATGCGGCTTTCGGGCACACCCGCCACGTCCTTCCACAGCTGACGCGCTTCGTCGTCTTCGTGAAAAACGGTGACGCGCAGATGCTCACGCGGAATTTTCAAATCTTCAGTGACAAACTCCCACGCGAACTTGATCGCTTCGCGTTTGAAGTAGTCGCCGAAGGAAAAGTTGCCAAGCATCTCGAAAAACGTGTGGTGCCGCGCCGTGTGGCCGACCTGTTCCAAGTCGTTGTGCTTACCGCCGGCACGCACGCACTTCTGCGAGGTCGTCGCACGACGACGTCCTTCCGGCGGATCTTCCATGCCGAGAAAGACCTTCTTGAACTGCACCATGCCGGCATTGGTGAACAGCAAGGTGGGATCGTCCTGCGGAACGAGCAGAGAACTCGGGCGGACGGCGTGGGCGTTCTTTTCGAAGAACGCCAGGAATCGGGCGCGGATTTCGGACGCTTGCATAAGTCGCGAAATATAACCGATCTCAGCCTCAGTCCTCAGTGCGACTTCGTGTCGCCGCGTCGATAGCTTTGCGAATGGCCTGTGAGCTGAAGCCCCGGCGTTGCAAGAACGCCATCAGCCGTCGCCGGCCGACCGCCGGATCGAGTTTGCCGAGCGAGCGCCAGCGCTTCTCAGCCTGCACCCGACAGGCGGCGTCCTCGTCGAAGGCATCGGCTTCGACGGCCTCCGCGATTGCGTCAGCTCCCGAGCGACGATCGATGCCTTTTCGCGCGAGCACCTGACGCACGCGACCAGGTGCCTCGCCTCGTCTTAATCGGCTCGACGCCTCGGCTCGTGCGACCGCCTCATCGGACAGGATCCCGCTTGCTTCGAGTCGATCCAGCGCCTCAGCGATGATCTCGCGCGGCGTCGGATCGCCCTCACGCGGCTTTCTGCCAAGCCGCATCTCCAACTCACGTCGGCTGCGCCGTCCGCGGGCGATAAATCCAATGGCACGATCGACTGCGGCCGTTACCGCGCCCGCTCGCATGAGTCTTTCGACCTGCGACGGACCGAGCGCGGCACCCACGCGTGTGGCCCCGTTGTCGGACAGGGCTTCGACACTTACAACGCACTTTTGGCCGCTGGATAGAACGACGGTGTACCGCCCAGGCGATCGGGGGGATTCCCGGATCTCCTTGACCGTGACCGCCTGATCGTCGGGCGTAAAAAGAGCCGAGGGGCTACTCACGATGAGCCGTGGTGATCCGGGCACCACTTCCCACCGCGAGCGACCCCTCGGCCCTCACGCGTGCGCATCCCGAAGCTCGGGTAGCGTGCGCTTACTCTTCGGTTTCCTCGCCTGGTCCGGCGTCCGCGACACGAACACCGAGAACGGCTTTAACCTTCTCCTCGACTTCGGCCATGAGCGCCGGATTGTCCTTGAGGAACATTTTGGCGTTTTCGCGGCCCTGGCCGATGCGCTGCGTGCCGTAGCTGTACCACGCGCCGGCCTTGTCGATGATGCCGGCTTCGACGCCGATATCGACCAACAGCGACGTGTGGCTGATGCCTTCGGCGTACATGATGTCGAACTCGGCCTGCTTGAACGGCGGCGCGACTTTGTTCTTCACCACCTTCACGCGCACATGCGAACCAATGACGTCTTCCTTCTCCTTGACCGGCCCGATGCGACGAATGTCGAGACGCACTGACGCGTAGAACTTGAGCGCCTTGCCGCCGGTGGTCGTTTCGGGATTGCCAAACATCACGCCGATCTTTTCGCGCAGCTGGTTGATGAAGATCACCGAGACCTTCGACCGCGCGATGGCGCCCGTCAGCTTGCGCAGCGCCTGGCTCATGAGGCGCGCTTGCAGACCGACGTGCGAGTCGCCCATATCGCCTTCGATTTCCGCCTTGGGCACGAGCGCCGCGACGGAGTCAATCACGATGACATCAACCGCGCCGGAGCGAACCAGAATTTCGCAGATCTCCAACGCCTGTTCGCCGGTGTCGGGCTGCGAGATGAGCAGGTTCTCGACATCAACGCCGAGCTTCTTGGCGTACTCGGTGTCCAGCGCATGTTCCGCATCGATGTACGCCGCCACGCCGCCGTTCTTCTGCGCGTTGGCCACGACATGCAAGCAGAGCGTGGTCTTACCGCTCGATTCCGGCCCGTAGATTTCGGTGATACGGCCGCGCGGAATTCCACCGATGCCGATGGCCGCGTCGAGATTGATCGCACCTGTTGGGATGGACTCCACGCGCACGCGTGAATCCATGCCGAGTCGCATGATTGAGCCTTTGCCGCAGCTCTTTTCGATTTGTGCGACCGCGAGCGCCAGGGCTTTGCGCTTGTCGTCTGTCATCGTTGAACCCGCCATGGGAAACCGCCGTCGTGAGAGGTGAAGCTGCCATGCCCTGGCTCGCGAGAATTTACCGGAACCGCCAGCAGGACCAAGACCCGAATAAAATACGAAGCAAACTCGATGTGGACAACTGTGAATTTCAGGACGTTCCTGACACTGGAAATGCGTTGGAAATGTGGCAGATACGCACTGTACTGCCCGAAATCAGGACACCGACCACGTCGAAACGGTAGGTGAGCTCCGGGGTTCCGAACCGGTCGGACCAAACCTGAGCCGACCGCGTGAGCTCCCGGCGCTTGCGCCAGTGGACCGCCTCGACCGGCGATCCGAACGCCTCGCCGCGACGCGCCTTCACTTCCACGAATGCCACTTCGTTGCCGCGACGCATGATGAGATCGACATCGCGGCGACCGCTGCGAAAGCGATGTGCAACGAACGCCCACCCATCGCGACGAAACCATCGCGCGGCGATACGTTCTCCTTGTAGGCCAAGTGCCTGTCGTTGCTTCGTCATGGCGGCACGATAACGCCGTTCTTCAAAACATCTTCACCGATTTCATGCGACGTCCATCTTTTCGCGGCACCGTAGTCGCGGCGCTGATTTTGTGCGCGACGCTGTTCGTTTCGCTTCGCGCCGCGGGCCCCGTGCCGGCGCTGGGGCCGCTGCTGGATCCGGCGCGGGGTATCTGGACCTCGGTCACAACCGCCGAGTTGCCGACTGATGAAACGGTGTCGCTGGACGGTCTCGCCGCAGCAACCCGCGTGATTTACGACGACCGCGCGGTCCCGCACATCTTCGCGGCCTCGACGGTCGACGCATACCGCGCACTCGGCTATGTGGTGGCGCGCGATCGGTTGTTCCAAATCGAACTCTCGACCCGTGCCGGCGCGGGAACGCTCACGGAACTGGTTGGTGCGCGCGCACTGGAAGTGGATCGGGCCACACGCGCGAGCGGTATGCCCGCCTCCGCTGTCGAACGTCTCACTCGCGTGGATACGACGACGCGGGCGTTTCTCGAGGCGCGCGCCTACGTCGACGGTGTGAATGCATTCATCGCGTCGCTCTCGCCAGCCGAATACCCGATCGAGTACAAATTGCTTGGGAAAGCGCCGCGTCCGATGGCGTTGGTGGACATGGTGCATTTGCTCAATCGCATGGGCGCGACGCTCGCGACGTCGGACAATGAGTTGATGAATCTCGAGACCAGCGCGAAGGTCGGACGAGCGGCCGCGGACGCGCTCTTCCCCGCACACGCCCCGATTGTCGAACCGATTCAACCCAACGGTGCCAACGCCCCGCGCTTCGAGAGCGTGGTGATCCCGCCCCCTGGCGCGCCCGACTCGAGCGCGCTCGCAATGCTGCAAGTAACGCCAGCGATGTCCCTGCGCCAACTCGTTGCCTTCGCCCCCTCGCGCAGCGACGACGCGATCGGATCGAATAACTGGGCGGTTGCCCCGTCGCGCGCGGCGGCGCATCAGGCGCTGCTCGCGGGTGATCCGCACTTGGAGCTGACGCTTCCGAGTATCTGGTACGAGGCGCATCTCGTCGTGCGCGATTCACTCGACGTGTACGGCGTCACGATCCCTGGCGCTCCCGGCATCGTAATCGGCTTCACGCCGGCAGTAGCCTGGACGTTTACGAACACCGGCGCCGATGTGATGGACTACTACGCTGAAACGGTCGACGCGACCGACGCGCCAACGAAGTACAAAGTCGACGGCGAGTGGCGATCGCTGCTGCTTCGCGTTGAGCCCTACACAGACGGCTCCGGTCGTGTGCTTCACCTCGACACGCTGCGCTTCACGCATCGCGGCCCTATGCGCCACGTCGGTCGCTCGTGGATTTCGGTGCGCTGGACGGTGCTCGAAACGATGCACTGGGTCGACGGATTTTCGGCGGCCGCGCGCGCCAAGACGACTGCTGAATTGTTGCGTGCGATGGGCGAACTCTATGAGGCACCGGCGCAAAACATGTTGGCCGCTGACACGGCCGGAAGCATTGGAATTCAATCGACGGGGCACTATCCGCTCCGTCCTGGTGCGGCAGCAGGCTCGCACGACGGGCGCGGCGACTTGTTGCGCGACGGCAGTCAGAGCGCCAACGACTGGAACGGATTTTGGCCCGTCACAGAGTATCCGCACGCCATTCGACCGGCGCAGGGATATCTGGCGTCGGCAAACCAGGAACCATTCGATCCGAAAGTGCAGAACCGATACTTCGGTGCTGACTGGGAGCGGCCGTGGCGTGCGATACGCATCAACACCCTGCTCCGCGCCGACTCGGCCGTGACACCCGACGCCATGCGTCGCTATCAAACCGACCCGGGAAGTGCGCGAGCGGACCTCTTCGTGCCGGCATGGCTCAGCGCGGCGGCCGCCGCGACCGCTGATGCCAAAGTGCAGCGGGCTGCGAGTCTGCTGAAAGAGTGGGATCGCCGATATACCCCGGACAATACGCGCGCCGTGTTGTTTGAGGAGTGCATGCGGCAATTGTCATTGCGCTTGTGGGATGAACTTCGAACCGACAGCGTGAACGTCTCGATTCCGAATGACATGATCACCGCGACGTTGCTTCGCGATACCACTTCTGCCTGGTGGGATGATCGTCGCACGCCGGCCGTCGAGCATCGCGACGAACTACTGCGACTCTCAATGTCGGCGGCGCTTGATACGGTTCTTGCGGCCAGAGGTGAACCGACGGATGAACGCTGGCGCTGGGATCACGTCCGTTTCGCCAACATCGATCACTTGCTCCGACTTTCGCCATTTGGGCGGCGCAGGATTCCCGTGCAAGGCGGAACCGCGACACTCTGGCCGTCGAGCGGCGACGGTCGACACGGACCGAGTTGGAGAATGGTCGTGGAGCTCGCCAAACCTCGACGTGCATGGGGCACGTACCCGGGGGGCCAGTCGGGAAATCCGCTCAGTGCGCACTACGATGATCGGATTGCTACCTGGCGAGACGGGCGACTCGATTCGTTGCGCGTGCCATCGACACCCGCGGAGTTGCCACCGGCGCACCGTCGGGCGCAACTCGTAATGACCCCACGCACGAGGGCAAACTGATGCGTCCACTGAGTATTGTGCTCCTGGCGGCCGCGATGGCGGCCGGCACGGTGTTTGTCGCTTGGTGGACTATACCCGTGATCGCGGCAACCTACGCACTCCTGGCGCGACATCATCGCGTGGCGCGAGACTCGGCGCTGGCGGCGCTTTGCGCATGGGCCGCACTGCTCATTCACCTGTCACGTTACGACGCGTTCTCATCGCTGCTGGCCCAACTGGGGCAGATTTTCCCGGTACCCGGCGCAGTGGTCGCGGCGCTCACGCTCGCTCTGGCCGCGGTCTTGGCCGCCTCTGCCGCACGAGTCGCGATCGGTCTGACCGGCGTCCGTGAGACCTCAGTGTCGTCGCGATAGCACCTAACCCGAGTCGGCGTTGGCAGGGCGACTACGGCGTTGAGCGGGCAGCCAGAATCGTTGCCGGGTCGTCGCTGATGATGCCATTCACACCCGCGTGCCACAGCTTTTGCGCGTGCGTTGCGCTGTTGATCGTCCACACGTGAGTGACCACGCCGGTACCGCGCAATGCGCGAACGAATCCGGCAATCGGCACCGGAAAGCCACGATACGTCGGTGGAATACAGACGGCGCGAAAATTTGGCGTCAGCGATCGGCCGAGCATCACCGCTGGAAGTGCGCGCGCGAGCTGACGCGTGCTCGCGCCGAGCGCGAACGCTTCGTTCCGCAACGGGCGCATCGATGCATCGTCAAAGCCGGCCACGATGGCTCGAGCGCCGAGATTGTGGCGTCGGACGGCCGTGCGCACCGCTTCCGACGCACGCGCGGTCTTGATTTCGATGATAATGGGCAGCGTCGTGGGCAGGCTTTCGATCACGTCATCGAATGACGGAATGCGCGCATCGCGTCCGCGCCACGGGAACGTGCGCCCGCCGTCCGTGGTGAAGTGGTAGCCTGCGTCAATCGTTCGCAATTCGGCCAACGTGCGACGTGCGATGTCACCGCGTTCACTCGTTGTGCGGTCCAGTGTGGGGTCATGCATGACCACGAGCTGCCCATCGTGCGTGACGTGCACGTCGAACTCCATGCCGTCAACGCCGAGCGCAATCGCCTCGAGCATCGATGGAATGGTGTTTTCCGGCGCGAACGCCCTGTTGCCGCGGTGGCCGATCACCGGCCTCGCGAGCGGGTCAAGCAAGATCATCTTCCAACTTAATGCGAGAGGGCGGTACGTCGTGTGACGTACCGCCCTCTGTTACGCGAAAGACGCGAGCGCGCGCTTAGAACGAGTACTGCAGGCGCGTCATGATCATGCGGCCAATCTCCGGCACACCCGGGAAGGTGCGCACGCGGTTGTCAAAGATGTTCGTGGCGCCGAGCGTCCAGCTCACTTTCTGCGCGCCAATGTCAAACCGCTTCACGAACTGCGCGTCAATGATGAACGCTTCGTTGACGTTCTCGTAGCAGAACGTCGCGGCCGCCGCCGGGCACTTGCCGTAACCGGTCGTGCCTGCTGCCGGCGTGCCGGCACCGGTCTGACCCGCCGCGATGGCGAACGCGGTGTTCGTCGCGTACACGCCCGAATTCACGGGATACGCTTCGTTGTAGCGCAAACGGCTTTCAAAGCCGATGCCGTTCGCTTCGTTGCGATACCGCGCGCCGAATGAACCGCGCGAATTTGGCGCGTTCGACATGAGCGGAATACCACCGACGACGATGTCCTTCCAGACGTTTTGATTCTGGTACGAATACGTGACGTCGAAGGTGAGGCGGTCAGAGGCCACGACGTCGACGGCGAGGTCGAGACCCTTCACCCACAACTTTTTGTCAACCTTTTGGTACGTCGCGTAGATGGCCGTCGGCGACGTGTTCGGATCGTTAAAGGTGACAACGCCGAGCGGCGCGGGGGCGAGGTTGCTCGTCAGTGCCGATGCGATTCCCGTCACGAGCGCGTTGATCTGCGCGGCGCTCAGTCCGAGGGATCCGAGGTTTGGACCGAGGCTCGATCCCAGACGCCCGCCGATGTAGCCGCCGAGCTGCGTCGGGTTGCCGAACCACACATTGGGCGTCGCGAGCGCGGCCGTGGTGGCCACATCGCCGCGATCCTGCCCCCACAACGAGACGTCGTAGCGCAGGCGGTTGTTGATGATGCCCTTGTATCCGAGCTCGTACGTCTGGTTATACGACGCGGTGAGTGGATCGATCGGCCGGATGTCGCTGGTCGCGAGCGGCGTCGTCGCCGAGCTGATATACGAGATGCGCGTCGCAATGTCCGAGTTGGTCGGCGTGCTAGCGGCGAGCGTTTGAATTGCCGCCGTGGCGAACTGCGACGCAAAGCTGGCCGGGATGCCGTTTTGCTGAAGCGCGCCGGCAACCGCCGCCGTAAGCGCTGCCGAGTTGCCGGCCACCAGGCCCGGGAACGCGCTCGCTGCGCTGGCGCCGACAAACGCGCCGCTGCCCGTGAAGCGCGACTTCATGCAGTACGCCCCAAACGCGCTGTTGCTCTGGCACGACTGATTAAACGTGAAGCCGGCCTTGGGCGGATTACCACGGGCGCGAATGTCAAAGCCGGAGCCACCAACGTTGGGCGACTGAATGAGGTCGAGGAAGAACGAGAAGTTGGCTGGCGTTGAAAACGCGCGATTATACGTGAGCCGAACGTTCTGATTTTCGGCCGGCTTGAAGATCAGCGCCGCGCGCGGCGAGAACGTGTTGCCTTCGATGACGTTGTTGCCGTCGCCGCGGGCCGCCAGCAGCAGCTCGAAGTACTTGTTCGGCTTGGTGCTCGACTGCAGGTACGCGCCGTACTCGGTCACGTTATCCACGTCTTCGTTGGCGCCGTTGATCGTGCCGCCGGTGCGCGGATCGGTCTTGATGTAGTCCACGCCGTACGTGAACGTCTGCTTTTTGCCGAGATCGAATCCGTGCTGCAACTGCGCCGCGTACACGCGCGACTGGTCGACGATGGGCTGACCGGAGCGCAGCAGGTACGTACCCTTATCTGACGTGGACGTGTCGTTGCCCGCGTTGCTGAGGTTCGCGAAGACTTGGGCGAAAAGCCGTCCCCAGCGCAAACGCTGCTGCAAACTGGTGTACGTCCAGTTCTTGACCTGCGACGTGCCGTTCGCGCCCGTGAGTTCCATGCCACTGCCGATGTGCGTGAAGCCCACCGTAGTGATGGCTTCGACGTTGTCGCGCGGACGAATATCGACGCGGCCTTCGGTGGTGTAGCGCGAGATGTCGAAGTCGCGCTGGTTGGGCTGACCACGACGGGATTCCGGCACGTTGCTCGTTGACGGAAACACCGCCGGCTCGGACTTGTCGTTGTACTCCCAGTCGCGTCCCTGCATGTACTCGCCCGACAATTTGTAGGCGAGCTTGTCGTTGATCTTGCCCGCGTGACGCAAGCCGGTGCGAATCACCGAACGCTCACCGCCATCGACGCTGATGGTCGTTCCCTGCGAATTGAAGGGCGACTTGGTGATGACGTGCAACACGCCGGCGGAGCTATTCGGTCCGTACAATGCCGACGCCGGTCCGAGCAGCACTTCCATGCGATCGATGTCTTCGTTGGTGCCCGTGAACAAGAATGGCACGTTCACGCGCAACGAGGGCACACCGGCGAAGCGATAGTCTTGCAACATCAGCATTGAGCCGCTGAACGCGTTGTTGAAGCCGCGCGCAACGACGTTGGACTGAATGATGCCGCCCTTATTGATGTCGACGCCGGCGGTGCCGCGGAGGTGATCGGTGACCGTTACCGCTGGACGTTCGGCGATGCGTTCCGATGTAATCACCGAAATCTGCGCCGGCGCATCGAGCGCCTTTTCCGGGCGGCTGCGGCTGGCGGTGACGACGGTTTCGTTCAGCTCGATCGGGCGCGGCGTCATGCTGATGTTGAGCGTGCTGCCCGCGCGCACATTCGTAAGCGTCTTGGTTTCGAAGCCCAGCATGCGCACGACGATGGTGTAGCTGCCGTCGGGCAGATTGACGATGCGATACGTGCCATCCGCACCCGACACACCGCCGTACTTCTGTGCACCCGTCGCCTGCACCTGCGCGCCCTCAATCGGCGCGCCCGATCCAGCGTTGGTCACTTTGCCGGTGATGACACCGCCTTGTGCGGCCAGTGCACTGCCAACCAACGGCAACATGCTGCCCGCCATCATGGCGGTCGCCAAGAGCCGTCGGACCCGGTTTACAAACATCGGAGCACCTCGGGAGGGGTGGAAGAAATCTGACACAATTTTCGCCGGCCTCGGGCCAGGCGATGTCTGGGCGTTTACGCCCGGATGGTAGGATGGCCTCTATGTTCGCCGCGGCGTCGTGCGGCGTCAATACGCAGAACGCCTACGGAGGCGCTCAGACGTCGCCGCAAATCCGATCGAGGTCTTGAATTCCGACCAGTACATCGCGCGGGCGCGCGCTTCCCTCGGAAGGCGCCAGCACTCCGGCCTCCTCGAGTTGGTCAATGATGCGCGCGGCGCGGCCGTAGCCAATCTTGAGCCGCCGTTGTAACAACGACGTCGACCCCTGTCGGTGCTGAATCACAACCTCGGCCGCCTTTCGGAAGAGCGAGTCCCGTTCTCCCGCGCCGTCGGCGTCGTCGTCGTCGCCATCGTTTCCGGCCGCTTTGGCCTCCATGGCGCGCACGGTTGCAAGGATATCGGGCTCATCGATCGGCGTCGCGGCCGCATGCTCGGCGCCACGCCGCGCGTCGCCATCGGAGTACCAGCGCAGCAACCGTTCGGTATCCTCACTGGAGAGATACGCGCCCTGCAGCCGAGAGGCTTCTGACTTTCCGGGCGGAATGAACAGCATGTCGCCGTTGCCGAGCAGCGCTTCTGCGCCCGAGCCATCGATGATTGTCCGACTGTCGATCTGCGAGGCCACGCGAAACGCGATGCGGCACGGGAAGTTCGCCTTGATGAGGCCCGTGATCACGTTCACACTGGGCCGCTGTGTAGCGAGAATCAGATGGATGCCAATCGCACGCGCTTTTTGCGCCAGCATCGCAATCGGCGTCTCGACTTCGCCCTGCACTGTCATCATCAAGTCGGCCATCTCGTCGATCACCACGACGATGTACGGCAGAATGCCGCCGCTGTAGGTGCGGTCCTCGAACGCTACCTCAGGATTGCGCGGCTTTTGCACCACCGGACCTTCGCCCGCCGCGTGTTGCTGCACGCGCTTGTTGAACTCCTGCAGGTTGCGACACGCGTTGGCTTCGAGCAGCCGATAGCGATCCTGCATCTCAATTACGGCCCACTTGAGCACCGTCGCCGCGTCACGATTGTCGGTGATCACCTTGTGACGCAGATGCGGCAGCGTGTTGTAGACGCTGAGCTCCACCATCTTGGGGTCAACCATCAGGAATCGCAGCGTCTTCGGCGTATGGCGGTATGCGAGGCTCGTGATGATGGTGTTCACACACACCGATTTGCCGGAGCCCGTCGCACCGGCGATGAGCAAGTGCGGCATCTTGGCCAAGTCGGCGACGATTGGACGGCCTTCAAGGTCCTTGCCCAGCGCGATCGGCAACGCCGCGCGCGCCTGCTTGAACTCCGGCGCCTCCAAAACTTCACGCAGCACCACCATCTCGGGCGACGGATTCGGGACCTCAACGCCGACAGCCCCGCGGCCGGGAATCGGCGCGACGATGCGAATGCTCGGGGCGCGCATCGCGAGCGCGAGGTCATCGGCCAACGCGGCAATCTGCCGCACCTTCACACCGGCCGCGGGCTCGATTTCGAATTGCGTCACCGACGGGCCGGTCGTGCGACCAACGAGCTCGCCCTCGACTTTGAAGGTGCGGAGTGTTGCCATCAGCTTCTCGCCCGCGATATCGAGCTCGCGCCGTCCCGCCTCGGGATTGCGCGCCGGAGCGGCCGTCAGCAACTCGGTCGAGGGAAGTTCGTCGCTGAACGCGTGAGCGTCGGCGCTCGCTTCCAATGCGGCATCGATGGTTTGCTCGCGTGACGGTTCTGACTTACCTCGGCTTTTCTTACGCTCTGTTTCCTTCGCCGGCGCGAACGACTCGTCGGGCGTCGATCGCGCACCACCAACCATCTCTCGTACAACGGCCGGATCGACCACTGGCAGGTCTTCCGGATCGGGCGCGAGGCGTTCCGCCAACGTCTGACCGCTCGCGGCCGGTGCATTCTCGCGCGGTCGCCCCGGGCCAATGAGAACGCGCAGCGGATTCCATCGCATCGTGACAACGGTGAGGGCGCTCGCCGCCAGCACGAATACGATCCACGCGCCCGCCGGCCCTAGGCCCTTGCGCAGATAATGCGCGGCAAAACTTCCCCACAATCCCGTTGCTGGCGAGTCGACCGGCGTATCTCCAGCCATGGCAAGACCAATGGCCAGCGGAACCAAGGCGACGACGCCAGCGAAGAGTAGCCCCCACTCGACCGCGTGGTCGTCGCGCTGGCGCAACCGACCGAACAGCACGAGCGCAACAACCAAGCAGCCAGCGGCAACAAGAGCCGTTCCAGGCACACCCACGGTCTTCACCAACGCGCAACGGGCCCACGTACCGGCCGGACCGAATGCACCAACTGCGTCAAGGCAAGCGCCGCTCTCGGGAACCCGTTGAAAAATCAGCGCGCCGGCGAGAAACACCGACAACAGCGTCAGCGCGATGGCGGCGAATTCACGTCGGAGCAGACGCGCGTCCACTGACCTATTGCTCCGCGACGGCGGCCGAGCGATCGCGCACGGCGCGCAGCTGTCGCTCGTGATACCGCACCGCCACAGGTACGGTATCGATGGCCAGACAATACGCGACGTCGTGCGTGAAGCCGGCCGATTCAAGCGCTCGCGCATGTACCGCATCGTCGGCTAACGCCGACGGTGTGTCGCGATAGCGCGCTTCGGTGAGTTCGGCGAGCAGCGCCGCATCGCCCAGGTCCGCTTCCGGGAATCGCGAGCGAATGCCACGCACGAGTCGTCCGGCGCATACAAGATCTTCGAGCGCCAGCTTGCGATCCGTACCGGAGCAAATGATGGTCACGTCCGTCTCTGCCATCGCCGCCTGCTTCGCCGTGTTAACGCTCTCGGAGACTGCGTCGACTGTTGCGCTCGCATTGATGAAGCCAGCAAAGAAACAGTCGGCGCTCGCGTGCGTGGCGCTCAGCGCCCTCGTGCCGTTCGACGTGGTAAACACGATCGTGCGGTCCTCGACCAATTCGCGAGAGTATTCAAGCGGCGAGTTACCGAAGTCGAAGCCAGGAATGCGCTCCATGCGTCGTTCGCCACCCAGCTTCACGGTGTCCTGATCCATCGATCGCGCGCGCGTGGCGGCTTCTTCGACGGACTCGTATGGCACGAGCGCTCGTGCACCGTTCATCAGCGCCGTGGCTGCCGTGGTCGCGGCCCGCAACACGTCGATCACCACCACCACGCGGTCCGCCACATCGGCGGGCGCGACGGGCGCCTCGCCGAGCAGCACGTCCAACTTCACTTAGCCTGGCTCCTTGAGCAGCTCCGCACCTTCGAACTCCAGCCACTTGGTGTGCACTTTGCCGGCCTGGAATCCCGGATGCTGCATCACGCGCGCGAGAAACGGCATCGTCGTGCGCACACCTTCGATGACAAAACTCTCCAGCGCGATCTGCATGCGCTTGAGCGCCTCTTCGCGCGTACCGCCTTGGACGATGAGTTTGGCGATCATCGAGTCGTAGTACGGCGGCACCGTGTAACCGGCGTACGCGTGCGTATCGATGCGCACACCGGGGCCGCCCGGCTGATGGAACGTGTCGATGCGCCCCGGTGACGGCTGAAAATTGCGCGACGGATCCTCGGCGTTCACGCGACATTCGATCACGTGCCCGCGAAACGCCGGCGTCTGCTTGACCGAGAGCGGCATGCCTGCCGCTACGCGAATTTGCTCCTTCACGAGATCGACGCCCGTGAGCATTTCCGTCACGGGATGCTCGACCTGAATGCGCGTGTTCATCTCCATGAAGTAGAACGATCCATCTTCATCGAGCAGCATTTCGATGGTGCCCGCACCCACGTAGTTGATGGCCTTCGCGCCGCGCACAGCCGCTTCACCCATGCGCTCGCGCAGTTCCGGCGTCATCACCGGGCACGGTGCTTCTTCGATCAGCTTTTGATGGCGACGCTGCACGGAGCAATCGCGTTCACCGAGGTGAATCACGTTGCCGTGCGTATCGCCAAGAATCTGAAACTCAACGTGACGGGGACGTTCGAGAAATTTCTCGACGTACACATCACCATTGCCGAACGCGGAGAGGGCTTCCGAGCGGGCAAGCTGGAACGACCGGGCGAAGTCATCCGGATCACGCGCCACGCGCATGCCTTTGCCGCCGCCACCAGCCGCTGCTTTGATGATGACGGGAAATCCGATTTCACGTGCAAAGCCGAGCGCTTCATCTGGATCTTCAATCGGCCCCGGGGTGCCAGGCACAATCGGTACACCGACTTCCTGCATCGCGCGGCGCGCGGAAGCCTTGTCGCCCATCACGCGAATCTGTTCCGGCGTGGGGCCGATGAACGTGATCCCCGAGGCCCGACAGGTCTCAGCAAATTCCGCGTTCTCGGCGAGGAAACCGTAGCCCGGATGGATTGCGTCGGCGCCGGTAATTTCGGCGGCGGCGATCAGGCGGGGAATCTTGAGGTAGGACTCTTTGCCCGGCGGCGGACCGATGCACACGTCATCGTCGGCGAAGCGGACATGCAACGACTCTCGGTCGGCGTCGGAGTACACCGCGACCGTCTGAATATCGAGCTCACGGCACGCGCGAATCACGCGCAGGGCGATCTCGCCGCGATTGGCGATCAGAATCTTTTTGAACATGGCAGAATGGTGGCGAGGGGCGGTGCGTCACGCTAGTCCGTCCCCACGCCGCATTCGGCCGCCTATCGCTTCGCGCCGTTCCCGTTCTGGCCGCGGAAGCCGTCCCAACTGCTCGAATCGCTGCTGCCATCCACACCCTGGACACGCAGCGCCAGTTCGGCAGGATTCGTCGCGTAGAACTGCGCGCTTTCGTAAGAGATCACGCCGCGCGAGAACCAGTTCATCAGCGATTGATCGAAGCTCTGCATACCGTAGGCAACACTGCCTTCCTTGATCAGATCCGGAATGTTGAGCGACGATGTCAGGTCGCGAATCTGATCGCGTACGGCCTCGGTGTTCACCAGCACTTCGCACGCCGGTACACGTCCCGGTTCATCGCTGCGCGGCACGAGGCGAAGCGAAATCACGGCACTGAGCGCATTGGCCAAGGCAAATCGGACTTCGTTCTGCTGGTGCGGCGGATAGAACGAGAGAATGCGGTTGATTGTCAGCGTGGCGTCGGTCGTGTGCAGCGTCGAGAACACCAAGTGTCCGGTGCCGGCGGCTTTGAGCGCCACATCGAGCGTCTCAAGATCGCGAATTTCGCCGATCATGATCACGTCCGGATCCTGACGCAAGACACGGCGCAAGGCCTGCGAGAACGTGGCCGTGTCCGTGCCAATTTCGCGCTGATTGATGTGACTCTGCTGATCGCGGTGCACGAACTCGATCGGATCTTCGATCGTGATGATATTCGCGGCACGACGCTCGTTGATGTGCTGAATCATCGCGGCCAACGCGGTGCTCTTGCCCGACCCGGTCACACCGGTCACGAGCACCAGTCCTCGCGGGCGCATGGAAATGTGCTCCAGCACCGGCGGCAAATTGAGTTCGCGAATCGTGGCCGCCGCGTGCATGATCGAGCGCAGCGCGAACGCGACGGTCCCCTTTTGCTGATACACGTTGACGCGGAAACGGCCAATGCCCGGCACGTTGATCGCGAAGTCGGCCTCGCGCATTTCCACGAACTCGCGGAGCTGCGCGGGCGGCAACAAATGCTCGGCCAGCGTGCGCAGCTCTTCGGGGCGCAGTGCCGGCATGTCGAGCGGAACGAGGTCTCCGTGCAGACGCAGCGTAGGCGCCCGGCCGACCTTGAGATGCAAGTCGGACGCGCCCTCACGCACCATCTTCTGCAGCGCTGCCTTCAGGTCAAGCCCTGCCGCAGGCGCCGCGCCCGCCGTAGCACCTGGCGCGGAAGCGCCCGCAGCGGCGCCGGAGACCATCGTCATGGTTACATATCTCAGCCGTTTGGATCGATGCGATAGAGCACTTGTCCGTACTCGACCGGATGCGCGTCCGTCACGTTCACTTCGCGCACCACACCCGAGAACTCAGATTCGAGCTCATTCATGATCTTCATCGCTTCGATGATGCAAACGATCTGACCTTTGCTGATGCGATCGCCAACCGCGACATACGGCTTCGCACCGGGTTCAGGAGCAGAGTAATACGTTCCCACCATCGGCGACTTGATCTCAAGGAGCGCGGACTTCGGTGCCTCGGCCTTCGGCGCCGGCGCCACTCCCTCCTCGGCTGGACGCGCAGCTGGAGCCGCTGGCAACACGGGTGCCACCACCGGCGCCGCCAGTGGAGCCGCCATTTGCACCGCCGCACCGCGCTGGTGTGGACTCTTCGAGATCCGAAGTTTCATCCCCTTGTCGGATGAGATCTCAATGGAATCCACGGTGGAGCCGTCGAGCATCTCGATCAGCTTCTTCACGTAGCGCAGGTCGATCATGGCGAATCGGGCAAAAGGAACGGGGCGGAATGACCTGACCGAAGCCACGTCACACCGAAGTGGGCGCCGACGCCAGAGGCGCCGGAAGAGTTAGTCGAGCTCGATCAGATCGCGCGGGAATGACGTGAGCACCCGAGGACCAGCGTCTGTTACCAGAACGTCATCCTCGATTCTCACCCCACCCCACTCCGGCACGTAGATGCCGGGTTCGATCGTGACGACGGCTCCCCGTTTGAGCGGAGCCTCCGTTGTCTTGGCGAGACGCGGCGCCTCGTGCACCTCGAGCCCGATACCGTGCCCGAGCGAGTGGCCGAACGCTTCACCAAAACCAAGGGCGTCAATGTACTCTCTTGCGACGGCATCTGCAGCCATCCCCGTCATTCCAACCCGAAGCGCACCCGAAGCGCGCGCATTTGCCTCCTGAACAATGGCATACACGCGCCGATGCTCGTCGGAAGCCCGGCCGAGCACGAAGGTTCGCGTGATGTCCGAGCAATACCCGCCCCACACCGCTCCGAAGTCGAGCAGCAGGAAATCTCCTGCCTCGAGTCGACGATCGCTCGCCCGCGCGTGCGGCAACGCCGATCGCGGTCCACTGGCGACGATCGAGGCAAACGGAAACGCTTCGCTGCCGGCGGAACGCAGTTCTCGTTCGAGAATTCCCGCCACCAACGTCTCGGTCTGCCCGGTCGAGATTTGCGGCAGCGTCGATGCGAGCGCCGTCTCGGCAATCGCCACCGCGCGTTCAATGGCCAACAGTTCGCCGTCGTCTTTCGCGACGCGCAACGTTTCGATGACATCGAGCAGTGGTCGCCACTGCCAACGCGCGCCCTGCTCCAGCAGTCGCTGAAAATCGCGGTGCAGTAGGTGCGCCGACTCAAAGCCGATGCGCTCGATTCCCGTCATCCCGCTCAGCGCTGCCCACAAACCGGTCCAGAGGTTGGACGGTTCAATGCGGACGGTCGCGAGCGAACCGACTTCCTCGCGCACCTGCGTGCTGTAGCGAAAGTCAGTCAGCAATAAGCAGTCTTTCGCGGACACGAACACCAGTGCGCTGCTGCCGGAGAACCCCGTGATGTAGCGCACGTTCGGCAACGACGTAATCAGCAGGCCATCGACGTCCGCGCGCGCCATCGCGTCGCGTAGTGCGCTCAGGCGCGCGCCACGCCTATCCGCGTACAACGAGGCTGCTCCGACGCTCACGCGCGGGCGGCTTTCTTCAGGGCGGTCACCAGGCCGCGCAGCGCGAACTCGTATCCCTCGGCCCCCAGGCCACAGACGAGTCCGATCGCGGCTGAAGCGAGCACCGAATGCCGGCGCTCAGGTTCACGCGCGTAGATGTTTGACAGATGAATCTCAACGAACGGCAACGACGTGGCCGCAAACGCATCGCGGAGGGCGAGCGACGAATGCGTGTACGCGCCTGCGTTCACTACCACGCCGTCGACCTTACCGCGCCAGCTGTGCAACGTGTCAATC
Source organism: uncultured Gemmatimonadaceae bacterium (assembly GCA_966096095.1). Taxonomy (GTDB): domain Bacteria; phylum Gemmatimonadota; class Gemmatimonadetes; order Gemmatimonadales; family Gemmatimonadaceae; genus Gemmatimonas. Next base: position 287,787 of record CBHTUR010000002.1, read on the forward strand.
AACTGCCCTTCACCATTCGCCTGTGCCGTGACGATGGTCGCGCCAAGCGAGGCCGCGACCTGCGTGAGGTGCGATTCGATTTCAGCCAGCGTTGTCGTACCGTACACTGACGGCTCGCGGACTCCGAGCAAATTCAGATTCGGGCCGTTGAGTACTCCGATAATCACGTATTGCCGAGTCCTTTCAGCCAAGCCGAGAATTGCGCGAGATCATCGGTGACCGGCGCTTCGGGCGTCGACGGCGCGGCGGCCGCCGGCGTGCCCCGGCGGGTGGCCGGATCAGGGAAGAACTTATCGAACGCGAATCCCGCATTGCTCCCGCCGCCGAGCGGCGAACCGCTCGATGGAGCTGAAATCGGAGCGAATGTACCGGCGGGCGTGGCCGACATGGCGCGCGGAGGAACGACAGGAGTAATCCGAGAAAGTCCGCCGGTGGGCGAATCCATCTCCGACGCCACCGAGCCGAAAGCCGGCGTGGCGCGCGCGAAATCGAAATCCAGCGTGTGGCCGGTCGCGACATCGTCCGCCGAGACGGGCGCAAACGCCTCGGCCAATGAACGCGCGGCCGAATCGTCGTGTCCTTCAGGATCGGTGCCGAACAGCGACGACAGTCCGTCGGCTGGCGCTTCGATCGCCACACTCGACTGCGCAGGCGTCCGACGCGGCACGCGTCGCGCGGCGAGAGCCGAGAACCATTCGCGCGCCGTGCGGCGCCCTAACACGGAATCCTGCGAGGGCTGAGCGTACGGCGTTGGATAGTGCGCAACCGGTGGCGTTACCAGTGGCGTTGCCACGGCGGCCATCGGCGGAGTCAGGCTCGCGCTGGAGAATGGCGTGCCGAACGCCGGCGTACCGTACGCCGGTGTCGGCATGGTCGGAACGAACGTCGCATCCTCAAACGATGCTGCGATCGCTTCGGCCTCCGTGACGTCGGGCGCCGCGTGCGCCAATTCGTCGTGCGTCACTGCCGCGCCAATGGCCGGTGTCGCCATGGCCGGCGTTGCGATGGCCGGAGTCGCTGCGGCGGGCGTGGGATGCGAAACAGTCATGGAAGCCGCGACCATCTCACGGAGCTCGTTCAAACGCGCATCGAGCACCACATCGAACGGTCGGCGACGGACCAGCTCTTCGTACACAGTGACCGCACGAGCGAGGAAGCCCTGCGAAACCAGCAGTTCTCCCATCGTCTCGGTCACAAACGCCGGCGACTCGGAGCTGACGCTCGCCGCTTCCGGCGCCACGTCGACCAATTCCTCTGGATATCCTTCGTCCAGTGCAGCCTCATCGCTGTTTGCGGCGAGATCGGCAAAAGACTGCACATCGTCCGAGGCCACCGGCTCTTCGAGCGAGGCAACCGTGACCGAGGCGTCGAGTCCGGCTGCACGCGCATCACCAGCAAACGCCTCAGCCAACTCTTCGAGCCCGGGCTGCTCGCTGGCCTCTTCCGCTGGCGATACCAATTCGGCGTCGGGTACGGCCAACCACGGCAAGGCCACGTCCGAGGGCGTCGTCGACGCCACAAACTCCGGTGCTGGCGTCGCTGCCGCTTCGACGTGTTCGGCTTCGACCGTATCCGTCGGCGAATGCCACGCCTCGACGTCGGTCACATCGTCGACTGACGCATCGGCGTTCCATGCATCATCCACCGGAGCGTCCGAAGCTTCGAGTACTGCATTGCCCGGTGTTTCTTCCGCTGCGGCGGCGAGCATCTCCTCAGACGCTGCGTACGCCGCGGCAACGGGCGCTTCGAAGTCGTCCTGCCGTTGCTCGCTGACCGGTTCGGCGAGGTCGCTTTCGACGGGGCTTGCATCGTATTCAACCGCGTCAACCGCTGAGTCGATCGACGCGACTTCGGGCTCAACCGAGGCGGCTGCGTCAAGGTCAAGCACATCCAGCTCTATGACCTCCTCGAAGACCGGTTCGGCGTCGTCGGACGACTCCGTAGGCTGAGGTTGAGCGACGAAGGTCGCCTCAGCGGGCACGTGCGCGACGGACGATTCCATGATCGGAGCGTCCTGCGGCTCCGCGCCAAATGCGGCGACCGTATCGGCCAGCACCGCGCTGGAGATTGGAGTCCGCGACTGCGGTGTCAGCGATATCGGCGTTGGTGCTCGCGGCGTAAGCACGCGAGCTACGAGATCGCTCGTATCCGGCCACGTCGGCGCGACGAGTCCCTCTTCGAAGGCTTCATCCACCGCGGTGACGCTCGCGTCATCTGCAGCGTGAAGGGGTGCCGAACGCTCCTCGGCAATCGCCACGTCCGTTACCGCGGCGTCGACAGGGTGAGCCACCTCGTCATCCGCGCTGGCGAGATCGAGCAGATCCGCACTCGAGCGCGCGTCGGCCATCGGCGGAGCTGCGGCTTCGGGAATGGTTGCGTCATCGGGAAACTCAAACGCATCCGCTTCATCCTTCGGACTCGGCACGGTCTGCGCACCGGCACTCTCGATCGCGTCCAGATCGATCGGCGTTCGGCTAGGCAGGTGCGGTGCGATCGCATCAAGATCCACGGCCCGCATGACCGAGTCTGGCGTCGGCATGGCCGCGAGGCCGAACGATGGTATGCCGATCGGCGGCGTCTCCATGGGACGCGTAAAGGGCGTCACTGATGACGGCGCGGCCGGCGGCGTGATCGCTGGGGACGAGATCGGGGTACGGCCCGTGCCGAGCGTCGCCAGCTGCGCGGCGATATCGTCGTTTCGCGGGTCGGCATCGAGCACACGCTCCCACCACCGGCGGGCGGTGACAGTGTCGCCGCTATTCTTCGCGATGTCGCCGAGGTGGCGCAGGGCGATAAGGTTCTCGGGATCGAGATCGAGGGCCTGCTCGAACACTCCGCGAGCCTCGGCGAGTTCGCCGGCCTCAAAGAGCGCCTGACCGAAGACGATGTATCCGCTCATGTGCCCAGGCTGTTTGGGCAAATGCTCACGGCACAGCGCGATTGCTTGTGGCAAATCGCCCGCCTTTCGGTACTCGTTCGCCAGCGGCGCAAAATAGCGGCGCGGGTTCTCCTCGAACTTCTTCCGGAGCTCGTCGATCCGGGCAGCAGTGCTCATCCGTCCAGTGCCCCAAAAAGGGTGGTCCCGGTGCGACGCGATCGGCTACTCTGGTGAGCGAAGTTAGCCGTCGTCGAGCGGGGAAGTCAATTGTTGCGCAGGGTCAGAAGTCGTGTCGTCTCTTGCCTTTAGCGCATCGCGGCGGCTAGCTTTTCAGGCTCTCTACCGCGCCCTGCCTCACGCCATCGTTGAGTGTTGGCGCTTCCTGCTGCGGTCACCCGACCGCATCCTGCTGATCTTCGCCTACCGGATGAATCCGGCCGGCGCGTACCGGTTCTTCCAGTTCAAGGAGTGTTGCCCCGTGGTGTTGCAAACGATGCGGAGCATGGCGAAGTACTTCTGGTGGTTCATCGTCGTGTCGTTCGTCGGTGGATTCGTGTTCTACCAGAGCTCCAACCTCGGTGGCCGTTCCGCCGTGACAACGACGTCGGCGATTGCTTCCGTGAATGGCGAAGACATTCCCCTCACGGTCTATCAGAACACGCTGAACAACCTGGAACAACAGGAACAGCAACGCCTCGGTCGCGGCATCACGCTTGACGAGCGCCGCACGCTGGAAGATCGCGCGTTCGACGAACTCGTCACCGAAGTACTGCTCAAGCAGGAATACAAGCGTCGCGGTATCACGGTAACAGACGAAGAAATCCGCGAAGCGGCACTTCAGGCTCCACCACCACAAGCTCAGAGCTCGCCCGAGCTGCAAACCAACGGGCAGTTCGACATGACGAAGTACCAGCGACTGCTCTCTTCGCCGATGGCGCGCTCATCGGGAATGCTCGCCGGTCTCGAGGCGTACTATCGTAGTGAACTGCCGAAACAGAAGCTCTACGATCAGCTCGCATCCGACGTCTACGTCTCTGACGAACGACTGTGGCAGATCTATAAAGACCGTCACGATACGGCGCAGGTGAGTTACATTTTGCTTCGTTCGACGGCTCTCACCGACTCGGCCGTGACTGTCACGGATGAAGAGATCGGGCAATTCTACGAACGGAACAAGAAGATTTTTGAGCGCCCGGGTCGCGCCGTGTTGTCGCTGGTGAGCGTGCCGCGCACGATCACGGCAAGCGATTCAGCCGCTGCGAAAGTCCGCATCGAAAAGATCCGCGCGGAAATTGTTGGCGGTGCGAAGTTCGAAGACGTGGCCAAGCGCGAGTCGCAGGACAGCCTGAGCGGCGCGCAGGGCGGCTCGCTGGGCAAGTTCACGAAGGGCCGCATGACGCCGAAGTTCGAAGACGTGGCGTTCGCGCTCAAGCCGGGTGAGCTCTCGCAGCCCGTGTTGACGCCGTTCGGCTGGCACCTGATCAAAGTTGAGTCGCACAAAGGCGACACGCTCGACGCGCGCCACATTCTGATCACGATCGCGCAGAGCGACTCGAGCGCCACGCGCACGGATCGTCGGGCCGACTCACTCTCCACGAAAGCCGCGAACCAGGAAGACGGCAAGAAGTTCGACGAGGCCGTGAAGGCCTTGGGACTTACGCCCGCCACGATTCAGGCAATCGAGAAAGAGCCGCTCAATTTCGCCGGTAAGTACGTGCCGAGCGTCAGCGCGTGGGCGTTCTCCGGTGTGCGCGTGGGTGAAACGAGCGATCTGTTTGACTCGCCCGACGCGTACTATCTCGCGCGTCTCGACTCCGTTTTTGCCGGCGGTCAGCAGCCGCTGTCGGAAGTGAAGGAAGAAATCAAGCGCCGGCTCACGCGTGACAAGCGTATCGAGAAGCTGCGTCCGATGGCCGAACAAATTGCGCAGGCGGCCCGTGGCGGCTCGTTGGAAGCCGCAGCTACCGCGAAGGGACTCACCGCTGAGAAGACGCAGGCGTTCACGCGCATCGACAACGTGCCGGGTCTCGGTCAGTTCAATCAGGCGATCGGTGGCGCGTTCGCATTTCCGGTCGGCCAGATCACCTCGCCCCTGAAGGCGGCCGACGGCATGGCGGTACTACGCGTTGATCGACGCGTCGAAACTGACAAGGCTGCCTTCGAATCACAGAAGTCAGAGCAGCGCTCGCAGGTCATGCAGTCGCTCCGTCAGTCGCGAGTTGAGGAGTACATGAACAGCCTCCGCGAAAGCGTGAAGGTTGAGGACAACCGCGCGAAAGTGAACGCGCAGTTGCGCAAGCAGTCCGCAACGTCGTAACGAACAGGAGTCTGTGAAAACAGAACGGCCCCGTGATCGCCAAGATCACGGGGCCGTTCTGTTTTCTACTGCGATGCGAGAACGAACTGTTCGCCCGTTCTCGCCAACAACTCAGCTGATAAGCCGCTTGGGCTCAGGACGCTCTTCATCGCGGGCCGCCGAGTTGGCGTTGCCCTGCCCCACCTGAGTGTTCTGTGGTGTGGGCTCGATGATTTGACGCTGTGCGTCGTTGATGTTGCGCTTGAACTCGTTGATGCCTTTTCCGAGCGAGCCCGCAATTTCCGGAATGCGCTTCGCTCCGAAGAGCAGCAGCACGATAACCAGAATGACGAGAATCTCGCCGAAACCGAAGTTTTGCAGCATGAGGGCTCCTAGAACAGGGACCGCGCGATAAGGTAGGCGATCAATACCCCCAGGAGGCTCAACAGCGAGACATCCAGGGCGACGGGTCCAACCGTGACCTTCAATATAAGCAGGTCGATCGGCAAGGGGCCGACGGAAGGGGTCAGACCGGTGGTTAGAAACTCTTTTACAGCGCCAGCAGGAAGAAAGCGACGCGCGACCTGAGTAAGCAAGCCGCCCGCCACAAATCCGCTGGCCAGCACTAGCACGTGGAACACCGGACGGTGTTTCGAGGGTCCGCGAGCCATCACCAGCGCCGCTCCACTACATACGCAATGGTGTCCACAAGCGATGACTTGGCTGGGCTTTCTGGAAGATCAGACAGGGCGTCCTCCGCCTCGCGAGCGAACTGGTCACCGCGACGACGCGCGTACTCCAGACCGCCATTTTCACGAACGATGCCGATCACTTCCGCGATCGACTCGTCGTCGGGCTCAGGCGAGGCGAAGAGCGCTTCCACTCGAGACCGGGCCGCCGGCGACATTTCCCGGAGCGCCGCGATGAGCGGCAACGTGACCTTGTGCTCCTTGAGGTCCAGACCGCTGGGTTTGCCGGTCATCTCGGTGCCTTCGGTGTAGTCGAGCAAGTCGTCGGCCACCTGAAACGCCATGCCGAGACGCTCACCGAAGCGCACGAGCGCGTCGCGGTGGCGCGGCGCGCCGCACAACGCACCGACTTCGCACGCAGCCATGAAGAGCGACGCGGTCTTGGCGCGAATGAGGGTCTCGTAGTCGGTCTCGGAGAATGACAGTGCGTCGAACGCCGACAACTGTCGCATTTCTCCAAGCGTCATTTCGTTTGACGCGTTGGTTATCGCGCGCATGGCTTCGAGGTCACCGAGCGCAACGAGCTCGCGGAGCGCTCGCAAATACAGGTAGTCGCCCATGATCACCGACACCTGGTGACTGAAGAGCGAGTTGATGGTGGGCATACCGCGACGCAGCGCAGAGTGATCGACCGCGTCATCGTGCACGAGCGTGGCAAGATGAATGAGTTCGATCACGGCGGCGAAGGTGACCGCGCGCGGCTGCGAGCGATCTTCAACCGCGCTCGAGAGCAACAACAACGTTGGGCGAAAGAGTTTGCCCTTCATGCCCATCAGATGTTGTTGCACATCTCGCACGAGCGAAACATCCGCGGACACTATGCGCCACAGCTCCTGCGACACCAGTCCCAGTGGTTCTTTCACCGGTGCTTGGATGTCGCGCAGAGCCGCGGCGAGCGCCGTCGGCGTGCGCGTTGATAACGTCATCGCGCTATTTGATCGAGCGCCGCCAAGCGGGCGGCGACGTCACGGAAATTGATGTCGGTCGCGTACACGCGCGAATAATAACTCCGGGCCTCGTCCCACCGCTGCAGGGCCTCGCAAGAATACGCGAGAAGATAGAGTACCCCGATCCGGTGCTCGTCGCCCATGTCGGGTTCATGCAGCGCCCGCGTCAGCACGGTCGCGGCCACCGAATGGCGCGACTGCTCAACGAAGCATTGGCCGAGCGCCTCGTACGCAGGAAGGCGATGACGCCGGCTACGGAGCGCCTTCTGGAATTCGGCGATCGCGTCGTCGAGCAGACCCATTTCCTTATACGCGACCCCGAGGTCGTAATGACTTTCGTAGTCTTCTTCGCCAAGCGAACGGGCGACGCCGTCCTTGAAGTGCTGCAAGAGCGCGTCAAAATCGGCCTGCTCGTCGCCGCTCACGGCCGGCGCGCGCATGCGCATTCGCGTGCTGTCGGGCGCGCCTTCGTCACGCAGCCAGTCGGCGAGGCTGACGTACTGATCGTCGGCCTGCGGCTTCGGGGGCGCCGGTGGCGCGGCGGATCCGAGCGCCGTGCGGGCGCGGTCATCCCACGGATCGATCTCAAGGACGCGTGCATAGACCGCGTGCGCGCGGACCTCGTCTCCCAGCCGCACCAGCATATCTGCGAGGTCCAGATAGGCGAGGCGGAGGCGCCCCTGGTCGTTGAGGCGAACGGCCAGCTCGACACGCTTTTGGTGGTACGGCACCCGTTCCGGGCTCGTGCGCACCAGCTCATCGGCGATGTCTGCGGCGGCGCCGAAATGACCAAGGTGCGCGAAGCCCGTCAGTGCCGCCTGCAGCTCGGCGAGCCCTGCTTCCCGTTCGCCCGCCTCGAAGAGCGCCTCCGCGAGCCGACGACGCAACACCCAGTCCTGGGGGTCGCGAACGACCGCTTGTCGCAGTTCATCACGTCGACTTGTGGCGACGGCGTTCGCCTCGGTAGCGACCGCCGCGATGGGAAGTGCCGGCGTGCTGCTGATGGCACGCGAGGTCGGCACCGGCTCCGGCTCGGCGACGTTTTCACTCTCAGATATTACATTAGATGTACTTCCATAATCATTTACAGAATAATCACTTTGAGTATCTTCAACTGACACGTCCGAGGCCGACTGCGTGGCCTCATCACTCGACTCAGACGTGACGTAACTTGTGATGCCGGGTGGCGCGTCTGGTGCGCCCGGGGCGTCGATTTCTCCGATGGATTCGGCCAACGGCTCGTGCGAAGTCGCGTCGCCTTCAATCAGCGCTCGCAGCGCCTCTTCCGCACCCACGTCTGAGTCCGCTTCGAGCCCAAACTCCTCCGCCGGCTCAACGATGTTCGCGTCGGGCACGGCCTCGTCGACGTCGGCCGCCTCAGTATCCGGCTCAATATCCGCCTCAATATCCGCCTCGACATTCGTCGCCTCGACATTCGTCGCCTCGACGACCTCCGCAGCGATGACGTCTGCGCCGCCGTGGCCCTCCTCCGTGGTGGCCGGACCAGAGGCCAGCATCGCGTGCTGGTCATCCATTGCGTCGACTCTGTCGACGGCGGAGAGATCGACAACATCATCGGCAAGCTCGGGCGAGTCGTCCGCCGCATGCGCGATCAGCGTCGCTTCGAATGCGGCCAGATTGAGGTCGGCGACTTCAAATGCCGTCGCGTCAAACGCGCTCTCATCGATCGCCGAAGCTTGAAGTGCGGCTGCCAGACCCGCGTCGACGAGTTCATCGTCGACCGTGAGGGGCGGCAACTCGCCGGGCAGAATGAAGTCGTGCGGATCCAGCCGGAACGGCGGACGCTTGGCCACGAGCTCGGGATCGGACTCGGCGCGCGCCGCAGCGAGCGCGCCTGCCTCGATCGCGGCTTCGAGCTCCGGAATCGGCGACACTTCCAAAGGCGTCAACTCGCGCGCCACCACCGAGCTGTAGGTGGGAGTTCCGGCGCGCGTGCCCGTGACCATGACCGCGTCTTCACTGTCGGCGACCGAGTCGAAGTCTTCGATCACGAGACCCGAGAGCACGTCCACCGGCGCTTCGTCTTCGGTGTGCAACTCGCCGTGCGGCTCCAATCCAGACGGCTCGTCGAGAGACTCAACAGCATCAACCGGCACCACCCACGTTAGGGCGGGGTCGCGCGCCTCGCTGTCATCAACCGGATCGAGCTCTTCGTCGGAGGTGAGTCCTTCCACCAACTGCACCGGGACATCCGCGATCTCGGGGAGCTGCTCTAGCCCACTGACCGCGGGCTCTTCGATCGCCGCAGTGGACTCGTCGATCTCGTTCGTCGAAGTCACTTCCAACGCGTCCGAAACGGTCGCGGCAAAGACTTCGACGGGGAGGGCCTCGACGACCGAATCGACAGGTGACGCACCGTCGACGCTAGCGATGTCGGCCGTCGCTTCGAGCGCGAGTTCGCGGCCGTCAACGACTTCTGGAGCGACGTCTGCCGGCGTCAGCTCCACATGGTCGGTAAGGAGATCCGGTACTGGCTCAACGACCGGGGTCGCCAGCGGCGTCGCGGTCGCACCCGGTTTGCTCGGATCGAAGAGGAGGAACGCATCGAGCGAGGCCGGGCCGATGAGTGTCGCCGATTTCGCGGAGGCGGGCGTCTGCGATTTCGACGCTACCGGCGTTCGCACGCGCGGCGCCAGTGGGGGCGTGTTTCGCCGCACTGAACCAGCGTCACCGATGTCCAGAAAGATCAGCTCATTGGACTTCGCATCCCGCGACCGGAATTCGTTTGCGCTCGGCGCGATGGCCGGCGAATCGAGTGGTGTCTTTCGCCGCGGAAGCACAATACCCGCGCGGTCGGCGTGCTCTTCAACCAACCGACGCACTTCGGTAAGCTCGGGCATGAGATCGGCGACTTCCGCCAGTGCTCGCATGCCTTCATCGACGCGACCATCCTGCCGCATGCGCGTCGCGTATTCGAGAAAATTGCGGGTGGCGTCACCGCGCAATCCCTTCTTGGCGCAGATTCGGCCAAGCGTGAAATACACATTGGATCGCCCTGGTGCGCTCCGCAGAATCTTGTTGCAGAGCGCAATGGCATTGTTGAACAATCCTGACGTTGCGTAATGCTCGACGGCTCGCTCGTAGTACGTCACCGCCTCGGGGACGCGACCCTGCCGGAGCGTGAGATCGCCCACCTTGTTGAGCAGCGCCACGTCAATATCGGCGCCTTCAGCCTCGCTCTCTTCAATCGCCTTGATGTACGAGGCGATCGCGCGATCGAACTGTTTCAGCTGCTCGAATTCAGCCGCCTTCTTCCGGTGCTTCGCGGCGTTGGACATGCGTTCGAGGCTGACTCCAGGAGGCGGATCGGGCACCCCGACGGCGGGCGCGTTATGTACGGCTGAACAGCCCGGCGCCGGGCCTCAGCCGCGAGCGAGCCGAGCACGTCGTCACCCGGCAGAGTGACAGACGCGCCCACGGCTCCACGCTACTCTGCAGAGACGCTCGCCGAACCAGTAAGGCAACGCCCGAAAATCGTCGACATCGTGGACCGCAATGTCGGCGAGAAATCCCTCTGCCAACTGCCCAGTTTCTCCCGCGAGACCGAGCGCGGCTGCTCCGTTGACCGTGGCCGCAATCCACGCCTCTGACGCGCTCATGCGCAGCTCCGACACCGCCAGTGTCAGGACGAGCGGGAACGACTGCAACGGAGAGGTGCCGGGATTGAAGTCCGAGGCCAGCGCGACGGCGGCCCCGGCTTCCATGAGCGCTCGCGCCGGCGCTTGCCGACCCGTTCCAAGAAACAACATGGTCGCGGGGAGGAGAGTCGCGACCGTGTCACTTGTGGCCAGCGCCGTGATACCGGCAGCGGAGATGGCGGCGAGATGGTCCACACTGACGGCTCCGAGTTCAGCGCCGAGTGCGGCGCCACCGCCGTCATGCAGCTCGTCGGCGTGCAACTTTGGCGTCAGTCCATTTGCGCGCGCGCCCGTCATCAGCCGACGCGTTTCGTTCAGGTCAAAAACGCCGGGTTCGCAGAACACATCGGCGAACGACGCGAGACTCTCGGAGGCGACGACCGGAAAGATGGCGTCGATGATCTCGCTCACCCACTCGTGACGACCGTTCGGTTGATCACGTCGCTCCAACGGCACCTCATGTGCGGCCAGACACGTGGCGACCACTCGCATCGCTTGCGACGCGCCGAGTCGCTTGATCACCCGCAAGGTGCGCAACTCGTCATGTGCAGTCAGTCCGTAGCCCGACTTGATTTCGACCGTCGTGACTCCGCCTGCGGCCAACCGCGCCAAACGCGGTTGGGCGAGCGCGAACAGATCGTCGTCGCTCCGCGCACGCAGATCGCGTACCGAGCTGTGAATTCCTCCGCCACGTCGCGCAATCTCGAGGTAAGGAACACCGGTAGCGCGTAACTCGTGTTCTGCCCAACGCGGAGCCCCAAAGACTGTGTGCGTATGCGAGTCCACGAAGCCTGGGGCCAGCAATCCACGCTCGCAATCGAGCTCCGCGGCGTTTGGAAACTGCTTTCGCAACGCGTCATCTCGGTCGACCGCCACGATGCGCTCGCCCTGCACCGCCACGCCCGTGCCAGTCAGCACAGCGGCGTCGCGCATCTCAGCACCGCGGCGCGCGCGCGCCGGGCCTGCCGCCGTCAGCGTTTGCGCGGCGTTGACGAACAAGGTGACGTCGCCAGCAACCGTCGCGTTGTGGTGAGTGGTCATACGGGGAGCAGAGAGTCGTGAAGAGAATTCGCGAGGGATTACGCCATGACGTCGCGCACGCGCGAGGCAAGTCGGAGAGGCGCCTGCGCTTCGCCGCGGCACGCGTAGTAGCATGCATTGCAATCGATCGGCGCGTAACCGCGGTAGTCACGCCACGGACCGTCCGCTGGAAAATCGGGACAACGTCGAACCAGGCCCTGGGGATCGATGTGAATCGTGGTCTGTCCGCTCTGACACGGCTCAGTCATCTCGCCGCGCACATAGCGTGGAATTTGCTCGAGATAGTAGTCGGAATTGGTAATGACGCCCGCGCGACGACGCTTATAGCGGAGTAGCGCGTCGACGGTGCGCTCGAGCTCCGCGTGTTGATCGGCGCCAAACAAGTACTCTTTGTTGCCGTTCTTCAGGTCCGTGTACAGCGAGAAGTTCACCCCGCCACCGAGCGCCGCAGCGCGCTCGACGATCGGCATGATCTGGTCGAGGTTGTCGTGTTTAATGACCGTGTTGAAACGAACGCCGCCGATGCCGGCGGCCCGCATCTGCGGTACCAACTCCAGAATCTTCGCGGCGAGTCCGGGAATACCTCTCGCCTGATCATGCCGCTCATCGAGGTAGTCGAGTGAGATGTTGAACTGGTCGACGCCAGCATCCCAGAGCGACTGCGCGCGATCGAGCGAGAGCATGGCGCCGTGCGTGATGAGCTGCACGTACGTGTAGCGCACGGCGCGGCGCACCGAGGTCACGATCTCTTCGAGGTCGCGTCGCAACGTGGGCTCGCCACCCGTGAAGGTCACGAGCATCGGGCTAAAGTGCCGTGCGATTTCCGCGAACTCTGCCACTTCGCTGTGACGAGCCTCGGCGGGCGTCTTCCAGTAATCGCAGAAGCCGCAGCGCGCATTGCAACGCATGGTGACTTCGAAGTTCAACAGCACCGGGCGACGTCGCGCCCGCAGCCAGGCGTATTTCGCGAGAAAAATCGGAACGTGATACGCGCGATACCGACTCGATAGCATCAGCGCGTTGGATCGGTCCCGTGCTCACGCATCGGCAGTCGTAACCCCTCACGCTCAGCCGTGGCAATGGCAATCTCGTACCCTGCTTCGGCATGACGCGCGACGCCAATGCCTGGATCGTTGGTGAGCACACGCTCGAGTCGCGCACGCATGCGTTCGGTGCCGTCGGCCACAATCACCTGCCCGGCATGCAGCGAATTGCCAATGCCAACGCCGCCGCCGTGATGAAAGGACACCCACGACGCGCCACTCGCGACATTCAGCATCGCGTTGAGAATGGCCCAGTCGGCGATCGCATCGGAGCCGTCGCGCATAGCCTCTGTTTCGCGGAACGGCGAGGCGACACTGCCCGTGTCGAGATGATCGCGCCCAATGACAATGGGCGCCGACACTTCGCCGCGCGCGACCAAATCGTTGAGCGCGAGCGCAAATCGCGCGCGATCACCCTGCCCCAGCCAACAGATTCTGGCGGGCAGTCCTTGAAACGCAATCCGTTCGCGTGCGAGCGTAATCCAGCGACGCAGCTGCGCATCGTGCGGAAACATGGCGAGCACGAGTTCATCGGTGCGATGAATGTCCGCCGGATCGCCGGAAAGCGCGGCCCAACGGAACGGGCCTTTGCCTTCACAGAAGAGCGGACGGATGTACTCGGGCACAAAACCGGGAATTCGGAATGCATCGTCGACACCGGCATCAAACGCGACGGTGCGAATGTTGTTGCCGTAGTCGAACGTGATGGCCCCGCGATCTTGGAGCGTGCGCATGGCACGCACGTGGGTGACTACTGACGCCGTCGCGCGTGCGATGTACGCGGTCGGGTCGCTCGCGCGAAGTGCGGCCGCATCTGCCAACGTCATGTCAGCGGGGATATATCCGACCAACATGTCGTGGGCGCTGGTTTGATCGGTCAGCACGTCGGGCGTGACACCGCGTCGAACGAGTTCGGGAAGCACGTTGGCTGCGTTGCCCAAGAGGGCGACCGAAAGCCCTTCGCCGCGCGCCTGCGCATCACGCAGCCACGCGAGTGCTTCGTCAAGCGAGGCCGTGGTCTTGTCGCAGTAACGCGTTTCGATGCGTTTGGCGATGCGGGTTGGATCGACTTCGACCCCGAGCACGGCCGCGCCATGCATCGCTGCCGCGAGTGGCTGCGCGCCGCCCATTCCGCCAAGTCCGGCCGTCACCACCAACTTGCCCGCGAGCGTACCGCCAAAGTGTCGCTGGGCGACCGCGCCAAATGTTTCGTAGGTGCCTTGCACAATGCCTTGACTGCCGATGTAGATCCACGAGCCGGCCGTCATCTGCCCGTACATTGTAAGGCCCAACTTCTCGAGACGCCGGAACTCATCCCAATTCGCCCAGCGGCCCACGAGGTTGGCGTTGGCAATCAGCACTCGCGGCGCGTCGGCGTGCGTGCGAAAAACGGCAACCGGCTTACCGCTTTGCACCAGCAACGTCTCGTCATTCGCGAGAGTGCGAAGCGTGCGCACAATTGCGTCGAACGCCTCCCACGACCTCGCTGCTTTTCCGGTGCCGCCGTAGACAACCAAGTCGTCAGGGCGTTCAGCCACTTCTGCGTCGAGGTTGTTCATCAACATGCGCAACGCGGCCTCTTGCTCCCAACCGCGACAGCTGATCGTGGCCCCACGTGGCGCGCGCACAGGCCGAGGTCCGGATGTGGTAACGTTTGAGCGAGATGGCTCGAGAGTCGCGGTCATCAGAGTCGCGGAAGAGGCTGACTACAGTGAAAGATCGGACGTGAGATCGGCGGTGACCGGATCGAGTAAGCCACCGGCAATTGCGATTCCCAACGCGGTGATATCGGGCGAGGGCGTACGATCGCCGTCCTGTCGCGCAACGACCGTGCGAATGAGCGTGTGGGCCTGCTCAACGCGCGCGCTGCTCTGCAACGGGCGACGATATTCGAGACCTTCGGCGGCGGCGATCAATTCGATGGCGAGCACGTGCCGCAGATTGCGCACCGAGCGGCGCAACTTAACCGCGGCGCCCATCGCCATCGGCACGATGTCTTCTTTGTTGCCGTCGGTCGGAATCGAGTCAACGCTGGCCGGATGCGCGAGCGCTTTGTTCTCGCTCGCCAGCGCGGCGGCCGTAACCTGCGTCATCATAAAGCCCGATTCGAGCCCCGCTGACGCGGCCAGGAACGGCGGCAACCCCTGATTGAAATCAGGATGCACCAGGCGATCGGTTCGGCGCTCGCTCACCACCGCCAGGTTGGCGCTCACGATGGCGAGAATATCGCTCGCCATACCGACGGCCTGCCCATGGAAGTTTCCACCACTCAACAGCTCTCCGGACTCCATGACGAGCGGATTGTCGGTGGCGGCGTTGAGCTCGCGGTCGATAATCGTGCGCGCGAACTGCAGTGCCTCCAACGCGGGACCGTGCACCTGCGGCACGCAGCGCAACGCATACGCATCCTGCACGCGTGGATCGCCAAAACGATGCGACTCGCGAATCGCACTGTCAGACAGCAGTGAGCGGAGCAGCGCCGCCGAATGCTTCTGCCCGAGCTGCCCACGCGCGTCCTGTATTCGTGCGTCAAATGCGTCCGGAGTGCCGAGCAGCGCCTCAAGACTCATGGCCGTGGCGACGTGTGCGACGCGCCAGAGACTGGCAAGCTCGGCGTACGCCAGCGCGGCAATCGAGGTGTGCGCCTGCGTGCCGTTGATGAGCGCGAGTCCTTCCTTGGCGGCCAACGTAACAGGTGCGAGTCCTTTGGACGCCAGCGCCTCGGCGGCCCGCAGGCGTTGCGAGCCAACGTGCGCCTCACCCTCGCCGATCAGCGCCAGTGCCAGATGTGCCAGCGGTGCGAGATCTCCGCTCGCGCCCACACTTCCCTGCTCGGGCACGCAGGGCCAGATGCCTGCGTTGAGCATGGCGAGCAACGCGTCGATCACCGACGCCCGCGCGCCGGCGAATCCGGTGGCCAGCACGTTCGCGCGCAACAACATCATGGCGCGCACTTCGCGCTCAGGCACAAGATCGCCCACGCCGGCGGCGTGACTGCGCACCAAATTACGTTGCAGGGTGGCCAGCTGATCGTGCGCGATGGTGACTTCCGACAGCTTCCCGAAGCCCGTGTTGATGCCGTACACCGGCGCTCCAACTTCAACGGCTCGATCAACGACAGCTCGCGTCGCATCCATCCGAGACCGCGCCGAGTCCGAGAGCGAAACCGGAACGCGCGCGTCGGCCACCGCGATCACGTCTTCAACGCGCAGCGAACGTCCGTCGAGTTGCAACACCGCGTGGCTCCTTCGGAAAACGATTTAGAAACTGCTGGACCGGTACGTCTGGCGGTCGTAGTTGAATTTGAGTTCGGGCTGCGCCTTCAACGCGATGAAGAAGTTGAACGAGAAATTCCCGTTCGGAGCCTGCGTCACCGAAAACACCGCGTTCCAGTCGTGCAACTCACGTTGCAGACCAATCTGCTGCGACGCGAAGCGCGCGCGCACCACGTCGTACTGTGTCGACCACTGGGCAGCCCATTTCGGCGTGATGTTGAACGACATCGAACCGGTCACGTTCTGCGTGGGCGGCGAAATGTAACTGGGCGCACCGACGGCGCTGGTGCCGGTGTTGAGGCCGGTTGGCGGCGCGCTGTTCGCGAGCAGAACGCACTGATCGTAGGCAGCGAGGCCGAACACCTTTTGCGGTTCACACAACGTGGTGGGATCATTGACGATCTGGGTACCACCGCGCGGCGGCCGCTGGCGCGACGCGTTGTACTGAATGTTGAGCGTCCAACCCTGGCCGGTGGGAATCGACTGCTGAATTCCGCGCGCCTGTTGCCCGGCAGCGTTGGTCTGCCGCGACTGTCGGGCAATGTTGTTCTGATCGGCAGACGTCACGGGACGCGCATCGGTTTCGATGTCGCTGGTCTGAATGCCGAGCAGACGACCCAACACGCCCACGATGGCCGACTTGCTGTTCAGGCCAAAGGTGACGCCGAAGTCGGTTCGATACGGGCTGAAGGTTGCGGTGTCAGAAATCGGGTCGCCCTGAAACAGTTCGTAGCTCGTGCGGAAGTCGAGCCCCGGCAACAGATCGGTGCGCCCGGAAATCTGGAACGTGCGATCGGTGAACCCGCCGCGAAAACCGAGCTTAACGGAGTCCGCGCGAACGAAATCGTAGGTGAGCGGCGAGAAGTTGAGCGACAGCAGTTTGATCTTCTTGCCCGAATCGGGATTCGAATCGGCGGGCGCCTTGAGTTTCGCTTCAAACAGCGTCGAAAGATTGACCGACACGCGTTCCTGTTTGTACACGCCGTTGTATCCGACGCGCGTGCGGCCAAGCGCCTGCAGGAACTCGTCGGAGACGGTCGCTTCTGGCGAGTAACTGAACGAAATGCCGGGAGAAATGGTGTGACGGATGCGCGACACCAGCCCGAGACCGGGGAGGAATCCGTAGAACGTTGGCGACGACGAGACGACATACGACAAGCGCTTTGACTGACTGACGAACTTGCCGCCGCTGCGTTCGGTGCGAACGAGCAGTCCGTAGCTGCCGTCGACATTGGACACCTGCACGGACGGCGACACATTCCACGAGCCTTGGAAGAACCGAGGCAGTCCAAACGACGTCGTCCAATCGGCGTTGGTCGTATACGTGCGCGAGTAGACCCTGGTGGATCGTTGTGAGGTGTCACGCACACCAACGAGCTTGCGTTCTTCCGGATAATCGTTGAGCTGGTCGGAAACGCGGAAGGAATTTTGCCAAGTGAAATCGCCGATCTTGATGGGCGTTTCGAAAGCGAAATTCATATTGCGTCGGTCGGCGCGGAATCGCACGCTGTCGACGCCGCCGCCTGGCCGATTGTTGTAGACGAACGGAAACTGAATGCCCTGATCGATACGCTGGCTGCTTGAGACCGACAGATTCATTGCCGGCGTCCAGCTCAGAAATCCCTTGCCGAGAGTGCCCGTCGACACGCTGAGCGTTGGGAAATTCATGTCGACTTGCGTACGTCCGGGATACTGCGTCCGGTTGCCGCCGAGGTTGATCGACGCGGGCCCGATGCGTGTTTGATATGTCAGATCGGAACGAATCGTGGCGTTCGCGGCGACGGGATTGAACGTGGTGGCGCGCTGCACCTGCGTGTTCTGCACCAGGTTGATACGCGACGTCAGCCGCGTCGCGCGCGAAAAATCCTGATTGTGATTCCACGTAATGGAGGTGTTACTCACGCCGTTGTTCTGGCCGAGATACGACACCGCCGCCTCGCCGGTGATGAATCGGTTGAGCCAACGATACCGGTACTCCATATTGCCGCGAACGTAGCCGGGATCGGTTTCCGTTGAGCGCGCACCGCTCCGCCAGTCGAACGACGCCTCCGCGTTCATGTAGTCGTTGATGGCGAAGAAATAGCCAATGTTCGACACACTGCGACGATACGACGGGCTGTTCCGCAGCAACTCCGCGATGCCGAAGTTCGGCGTAAGCATCCCGCTCCGACGTCCGGTCCGTACGTCCTGAAAGAAGAACGGAATCCAGAACACGGGTACTTCACCGATGTAGAGCACACCGGGACGCGCCACCATCACGTTTTCGGATATGAACTTCATATCCTTGGTCGTGAAGTGAAAATGCGGTTCGTCGTGGTCGCAGTACGTGAAAGAGCCGTCTTTCGCGTAGACGATGTGCTTGCCCTGCATCAACGTGTCGGTGAAGATCGAACCGCGTTTTGCGGTCAGGTAGAGCTTCTGTCCAGATTCGACGGCCGTTGAGAAGGCGCCCGTTTGTCCCGAGCGTGTCTCGAGATCGTAGTCAATGCGTCCGCGCGCGAGAAAGTCGTCCGCCTGCGCACGCGACGGATCGCGCAGCCAGACCGAATCGCCGAGCGCGAAGACCTTCTTGGTGGAATCGTTGTAGGTGATGGTGTCGCCGACGAGCATGGTCTCGTCGCGCTTCACGGCCGACGGTTTGCCTTGCAGGTCGAGCTGTTTGGTCTTGGCGTCGAAGACGAGATGACCGCCCTGATACTGAACCTGTCGATAGCCCGCGCGATTCATGAGTTCGCGCATGGTCGAATCGGGACCATCGAACTCAAAAACGAGTTCCGCCTTGCGCTTGGCGGCCGAGTCTTGCGTTGCGCCCTTGGCGCCTTTGGGTGGCTGAACGGCCGCCCCGCCAGACTTGATTCCGGGCTTGATCGGGGGCTGTTGCGTTGACTGTTGCGCGACGACCGCGCACGGCGCGCCGAGCACCAACGACCACGCGAGCAACGTCGCGGTCACGCGCGAGCGCGCCGGACGACAACGCGACATCACGCTTGCAGTGCGTCCTGCGCGGCGATGCGTCGTTCGCGACGCAGGAAGACGAACTTGGACAGGATGATGCTGACTTCGTACAACATGTAGAGCGGGGCGGTGAGCAGCAGCAGCGACGTCGGGTCAGAGCCCGGCGTAATCAGTGCCGCGGCGATAAGGCATCCGACCAATGCATGGCGGCGGAAACGCGACAAATATTGCGGCTTGACCAAGCCAATGAGTGTGAGCAGCAGCACGGCGATCGGCATTTCGAATACCGCGCCGAACGCGAGACACATGGTGATAACGAATCCCGCCGTTTCATGCACTGAGAGCATGGCCGTGGCGGACTCGCTCTGGAACTGCAGCAGGAATTGGAAGGTTACCGGCAGTACGTATTCGTAGGCGAGCCCCATGCCGCAGAGGAAAAGCACCGCCGCCCCGATGAGCGTGGGCACGACCATCTTCTTTTCGTGCCCATACAACGCCGGGGATAGGAACCCCCAGATCTGCCAGACGATAACTGGCGACGCGACTACGACGCCGACTGCGACCGACGCATTCATCACGACGTCGAACAGATCGCTCGGATGCGTGACGATCAATGTGCCCTTGATGTACGGCTTGACCGGACGGGCCAAAATTTCGACCACGTCGATTTTCTTGGTGAGCATCAGCAGAAATGCCCCACCGATACCTACCGCGAGCGCGATGGCGATCTTGAACAATCGCCACCGCAATTCCTCGAGGTGATCGAGAAAGGGCATCTCCGCCTGATTCTGCGCCGACATGTTGCCTAATACTCCGTTCGTCCGAAATCAGCGCAGCGTTTTCAGCTGCTCAGCGGCGAGATCGGCCTCGTCGCTCTTGGGATAGCGACTGATAACATCGCCAAAGAGTTTGCGCGCCTCCGCCTTGTTCCCCTGCTGCAGCGCAATCATCGCACGCTTGTACAACGCGCGCGGCGCGACCGGTGTGTCCGGGTACTTGGTCAACACGGCGCCGTAGGCGGCGTCGGCGGCGGCCAGGTTCTTTTCGGCCTCGTACAGCTGGGCCAACCCTTCCTGCGCGTCGGGCGCGAGATCGGAATTGGGATAGGTACTCAACAACTCCTGAAACAGCGTGCGCGCCGTGGACAAACTCCCCCGTCGCTGCTGTGCTTTGGCATCGGAGTAGAGTTGGGTCGGACCCGGCCCGCGGGGTGCCGGGCGGGTGCTATCCGGCGCCGCCGCTTTGGTCGGATCGACCACACCACCCGCATTGCCAGACGTGCTACCGCCGGTGGGTGGACCGCTCACGCTCGGCGGCAAACTACTCACGACCGGCGGCGCAACCGTGCTGGTACGTTCCTCGATATCGCTTCGGAACCGGGTGATGGTGCTCTGCAACTGCATGATCAGCGTCTGGACCTGCGAGAGCTGATCTTTCACCGCACGCATCTCGCCACGCACGTCACCCTGAGTTCCCACGGTGCGTGCGCTGAGCTTGGCCAACGAATCGTTGGCGACGGCGAGCAACTTAAGCGATTGCGAAAGTTGATCACGCAGCGCGGCATCGCTCTTGAGCATCTCGGTGCGCAACGACGCGACATCGGCTTGCACGATGCGCACGTCGTTGCGTGTGGCGAAGCATCCGCCAGTGGCGAGGAGCGCCACGAGCGGCAACCACCGCCACGCCCGTCGCCCGTGGGCGACGCGCTGACGCTCAGCGCGAACGGACGCGGCGGGGCTCATCACGGCGCCTTGAGCTGAGCGTCGCCGGCAATGATCTGAAACTCATCCCGGCGGTTCTTGGACCACACCTCTTCGCCCGTGCCTTGCACGGCGGGGCGCTCGCGACCAAACGTCGTGGTCTCGATGCGTGAGGCGTCGACGCCGCGATCAGTCAAATACTTCTTGGCCATCTCCGCGCGACGACGGCCGAGTGCGATGTTGTACTCATCGCTGCCGCGATCGTCGCAGTGACCCGAGATGCGGATTTTGAGCGCCGGATTGGCGTTCAGCACCTTGAGCTTGTCATCGAGCGTCGCGCGCGAGTCATCGCGCAATTCGTCGGCGTCGTATTCGAAGTAGATCGTGGAGAGTACCATCGCGCGAGCCTTGGCGATTGCTTCCATGCGCGCGCGCTCGGCGGCCCCGTTGTCGCTGGGAGCGCTGGTCACGGGATCAGGGCGGCTCGGAACGACTGCCGCCGGCTTGTCCGTCGTCGGAGTCGGCGTTACAACCGGCTTCTTCTTGCATGCGCCGAGTACGAGTGCACTGGTCGCCAGCAACACGAAGAGACGAGACGAACGGATCATGTCGAAAAGCTCCGGTGGAGGAGTGATAAAGAATAGCGAAGACCTGCGATGCAGCGCGGGAACTGCAACACCACGGTTACGGCACCAACAACCTCGGCGACCACGCCGATAAACGCGATTCCGGTCCACGCGTGAGCTGACGCGTGTTGCCGGTTTCGATATCGACAATCCACAGCTGTCTGACCCCACTGCGGTCGGACGTAAAGACCAAATGACGCGAGTCGGGTGCCCAACTCGGATCGTCGTTACGACCATCGGTGGCGACGGCGCGCAGCGAGTGATCGCGCACGTTGATCGTCATGATGGTTTTGCTTTTTTGGTTGAGCGACTGAAACGCAACCAATCGTCCGTCGGGTGACCAGTCGGGCCCCGAGCGATTGTTGCGATCACCGAAGGTGGCCCCACTCAGCACTTCGACGTTCGTTCCGTCGACATCGCTAATATACACGTCGTTGAAGCCTGAGCGGTCGCTCATGAATGCAATTCGCTGACCGTCAGGGCTGAACGTTGGCTGTACACTCGCCTTGCCGCGCCCAACGGTGATTCGCGTGGCCGCGCCTCCGGTCAGCGGCATGGAGAACAGGTCAGTGCCATTCTCGCTGACGCGCCCGTAGATCAGCGTGCGCCCGTCTGGGGACACAACGGGAGCCAGATGCTGCATGTTGGTTTCTTGCACGAGCACGCGCTGTGCGCCGGTCGCCAAATCGACCGTCATGATCGGGTTTCGACCGCCGTCCAGCACCGCGTACACGAGTCCGCGCCCCGAGGGCAACCACGAAGGTGACATCCCGGCGGACGTCACCGGGGTCACATTTGCGCCGTCACTGTCAACTATCCACACTCGATCACTGCGAGCAAACGCAATGCGTGTCTGCGCGATGCCGCGCTGGCCGGTGATCCACTCTTCGACGCCATCCGACACTCCGTGCACCGCCAGTCGCCACGCCGGCGAACCCACTGGAGTCGGGAGCGGAAAATCCTTCTGATTCTTGACCGACTTCGACGCCACGTCGTGCAGTGAAATGCGGAGCCAGCCGGACGGAAGCAGGGTGCCCTGCACCACCCCGTCTACGCCGAGCTTGGCAAAGAGCGGGTAATTGAGTGGACCGGCAACCACCGACACGGCGGTGGGCTCGGTCATCGAGAAGCGATCGCTGTATTTGAGATCGCGTGAAAGAATTGCCGTCAGCGAATCACCACTGGGACCGGTGATGGGAAGCACCATCAGCCCTGTGGTCTGTCCCGGCCGATACACCAACCCGAGGTTCACTCCCTTGGGTACGGTGTCTACGGTTCCCCGCCCCCCTCGCTGTGCGATCAGCATCGAAGACGGCGTGGAGACCGCGATCAGCCCAACTATCAACAGGCGTCGAACGAGAGGAGTTCGCATCAGGTGGGCCGCAGCGCGTAATCGAACGTGAAATAGACCACGAGCACGTCATCCGGCCACCCAGCGGGCAGCGGTTGAAACAGCCGTGAACTGCCAACGGACTCGATCGTGCCGCGAGCCTCAAGATCGAACAAACGATTGCCCGAGGATTTCACGACTTCGATGTCGCCGACACTGCCGTCGCGTCGGATCAGGAACTTCACTTCGGCGACCAGCGCCGCCGAGTTGGGTCGAGGCGAATACGCCAGCGTGATCTGTCGAACGATGTTATTCAGGTACGCCGGGAACGGAAACTCGATCCCTTTCAAGTCGACGTTCTTGACGTCGGCCCCCTTCCCGTTGTCGCGCCCCGCTCCGGCTTTGGGGGCCGAGGCGGCCTTCGTGGGCACGGCACTCTTCGCTCCGGCGGCTTTTGACCGCGCCGGAGTCGGTGTCGCTTTCGCGGGAGCGGCCTTCGAGCGTTTGTCGGTGAGCGACTTCTCAGCGGGCTTGACCTCGGCACCCGAAGGCGCGTCGGCCGCTTTCGGAGCCTCGCTCGCAGAGGGAGACACCACACCTGCCTGTCGGGTTCCCGAGGGCGCGGCTATGAGTTCCACTCGATACACCGGTGGCCGCAGCGCTTCATGCTGCAGGGCCATCCAGACGAAGAACCCCAACGCACCGAGATGCACCAACGCCGACACCGCGAGCCCTGTGCGCAACGCATTGCGTTCCGCGCCGCGCGTACTGGTTGCAAACGTGCTGGTGAGCGAGCTCACCGAGTGTCCTCCGGCTCACCAACCAAGCCGACCTCGGTGATGCCAGCGGCTCTGATCGCCGCGATGACGCGCAACACGATCTCGTAGCGCACATCACGATCGGCGCTGACGGACACCCCGCCTCCGCCCTTCTTGTCGTTCAGTGATTTGATGCTGCCTTCGAACTCGCGAAAACTCAGGGGCACGTCGCCCGCACGGATACGTCCGTTGCGGTCGATGCTCACCACCAGCCCGTTCTTCACGTTCAGCGGCTGCACCTCGGCCTTGGGCAAGTTGATGTCCACGCCGCCCTGCATGATCGGTGCGGTGATCATGAAGATCACCATCAGCAGCATCATGACATCGATCAGCGAGACCACGTTGATCTCGCCGTTGACGCCCATGCGCTCGCCCCGACGTCGTCCTCGCACGATGTCAGATCTTCCCGTCGCGCACCATCAGCGCGATCAACTCCGAGCCGAAGCCTTCGAGCGCGCTGTCAAAGCGATTGAGGCGCGCAGCGAACAGATTGTAGGCGAATGCCGCCGGAATGGCGACCGACAACGCGGCCGCGGTCGCCAGCAGCGCGGCCGCGATGCCTGGTGCCACCGCACTGATGTTGCCCGATCCCTTGCTGGCGATGCCGCTGAAAGCGGAGATCACGCCAAGCACCGTGCCAAGCAAGCCAATGAGCGGACTCACGCTGCCGATAGTTGCCAGCCAAGGAATAAAGCGACCGAGTGCTTCGCGTTCCTTTGACGTTTCGGAATCGAGCACGAGCCGCAGCGCTTCGACCTGCGAGCCCGACAACCGCGCGGTACGATCGGCCGTCGCGCCAAGCGCAGGTTTCGTGTCGTTGAGGAACTGCACGGCGCGCGCGAACACCACCGTGAACGCACTCGACTTCGCGCGCTGCGCGAGCGCAATCGCTTCGTCCATCGTGCGCGCGCGCTCGAAGTCGTGCACGAACGCGTGCCCGTGATTCTCGGCGGACTTGAAGGCGCGCCACTTCGCAAACATCAACGCCCACGACAGCAACGACAGCACCACGAGCAGCAACAGCACGGCTTTGGTGACGACGTCGCTTGTGATGATCAGATCGATCAGCGACGATGACGGCGGTGCGGCCTTGGCGGTCAGCTGCAGCAATCCCCACATTGGGGCGTGCAACAGCAGCGGCGACATGACGGGCAGCACGCTCACCGCGTGATCGCTCCCGAACGTCGTCCCGCGAAATACTGATACGTGTTCGACAACCCCTCAGCGAGCGAGACGGTGGGCGACCAGCCCAGCACGCTGCGTGCCTTGCTCGTCTCGAGCGCCGAGCGCGCGAGTTCGCCAGCGCGCGCGGGCGCGTAGTCGATTGCCGCCGTGGCACCGGCCACGCTTTGCAACGTCGAGGCAAGAGTATTCACGGAGGTTTCGATGCTTGTACCGATGTTGAACGCGCGCGCGTCGAGGCGACCGGGCGCTGGCAAGCTGGCCGTGGCCGCCATGAAATTCGCTCGCGCGACGTCGCCCGCGTACACGTAGTCGCGCGTCTGGTTGCCATCGCCGTACACCGTCAACGCACGTCCATCGAGCACTCGATTGCAGAAGATCGCAACCACGCCGGCTTCGCCATGCGGGTCTTGGCGCGGCCCGTACACGTTGCCGTAGCGCAAGGCAACCGTATCGAGCTTATGCACGCGGCCGTAGTACGCGAGGTAGTACTCCACCGACAGCTTGGCGATCCCGTAGGGCGCTTCCGGATCTTTCGAAAACGTCTCGGTACTTGGTGGTGGATCAAAATCTCCGTAGAGCGCGCCGCCCGTGGAGCTGAACACCACGCGCGTGGGGTGACCACTCTCGCGCACCGCCTCCATCAGATTCAGCGTGCCGAGAATGTTGCGTGTGGCGTCGAAGACAGGGTCGAGTACGCTGCGTCGCACGTCGATCTGCGCCGCGAGATGGCACATCACATCGAACTGGCCGTCGCGCACCAGCGCTCTGGCTTCGGGCGAGGTGATGTCGCCGCGTACAAAACGCGCGCTCGGGGGCAGATTCTCTTCACGTCCGCTCGACAAGTCGTCGAGTATCGTGACCACCCAGCCTTCTGCGAGAAATCGGTCGGCCACGTGCGAGCCAATGAATCCAGCACCACCCGTAACCAGCGCGGTCTTCGCCATGCCCTGCGCTCCTCTCGTCCGAAGGGTTATCTGAGACGCCCATTGCGCCTCACGAAAGCTACCGATTTCGCAGTCCCACAATGTACACACGCGTCCGCGACAACGGGTCGCGGACGCGTGGCACTGCCAAGCGAGGGTAATGCAGCCTTCAGGCTGCGCTGTCGCCCGTGCTCAGGGCTCGCGCATCATCTCGCACGCGTCACGGAACGCGCAGTACGCGTCGCGCGGTCGACCCCACGTGAATGTCACTGCCCGACTGCCGAACGAGAATCGCGGTCGAGCCAAGCGCCGAGCTGCGCACCACGCGCGCGGTGGCGACGCGCTGGTCTTTACCGGCGGGGTCGGTGGATACAATCACGAACTGATCCCCGGCACGCACACCCTGTGCGTCGCCCGCCGACAACACCAGGTAGCTCTGCAAACTCGGAAGGAGGCTGCCTTCCTCAAGCCACTGGACCATTCCCTCGACATCCTTGCCACTGACGGGCTCAACGCGCACAGCGGCAGGCGCCGGCGTGCCTTCGATCGGCAACAAGGCGTGCGTCAAGTCGATGGATCCGCTCAGCGACTGCACCCGCGCCGTGACCTTCGATCCATCAACGCGAGTGACTTTCAGCACGCCGCCCGGAATCGCTACCGTTGCGCCATTGGGGAGGGCGCCACCATTGCGCACCGCGACGAGTTCGTCGCCGACGCTGTATCGCTGGCCCATCGCCGGTGCGACGATCACCTCGTCACCGAACTGCGCACGTTCATCGGCCGACGAGGAACTCGCGTCAACGCGGTGCACAATGCGGCCCGCCGTGGTCCAGCGCGAGGCCGACGTAGCGAACGGTGCCGCGAGATACTCACCGCGACGCGGACGCGGCTCCGCGTGACGTGTGGCCGCACGGACCGCCTCTTCCGCTTCGGCCGCGTCGGGAACGATGTGCGTGAACACCGTGGCGACTTCGCCCTTGGCGCGCGAAGCACGCAGGTCGGCACCATCAATCAGCCCGATCTTGGCCGGCCCTCGCGACATGATGCGCTCAGCCTTCACGGTTGTGCGCCAGATCTTGCTGCCCGGCGCCGCGATCGTGTCGGCTTTCGCAGACGTCGCGGCGGGCGCGGTGGAGGCGACAACCTTGGGCTCGGCTTTCGCATCTTTGCCGCCAACGGCCGGCGCTTTGGCCACAGACTTCGCGCCACCCTTTGACGCGGCGTCGGATTTGTCGGCGGTTTGACTTGCCAGTTTTCCCGTCTTCTTCGGGATCACCAACTCTGGCGTCGGCGTTGGACGAGCGGCCGGCTCTTTCGCGGGAGCCGTCGCGGCCTTGGGCACCGTGGTATTGGTCGCCAAGGGTTTGGACGCAGCGGCGGAGGCCAGAACCGTCGCACGCGCAGGCACGACCAGCTTCATGCCCACTTCGATAGCGGTCTCACCGTTGGTCGGAATTCCGTTTCGGCGCGCGAGTGCGCGCCACTGATGCCCATCGCCGTAATAGCGCGTGGCGATGCTCCAGAGCGTCTCGCCACCCTTCACCACGTGGGTGGTCGTCGACGTGTCCTGCGGCGCCTTGGTGGCCGCTTTCGGGGCCTCTTTCGACGTCGGCTTCGAGGCCGGCTTCGACGCGGGCTTGGCGATGGCCTTGGCGCTGTCGACTTGCGTCGCCTGCGCGTGCAGGACCGTTGGACGCCAGACGAAGATCAGCGCCAGAGTGGCGAGAATCGCCGCCGCGACACGCAGCAGCGTGTGGCGGGCCGACAATTCACGATCGGTGGACGGGTGCGCCCGGGCAGCAGCACGCATCGAAAAAGCCTCGCATTTTGGAATGTGTGAATCGCAACACAAACCGGCTTCCTGTCGGAGTCAGTCGGTGCCGGACCCACGTTTCTGAGTCGTCGCGACGGGGAGCGTACACACGCGGTGTTCGCTCCCCATCGGCAGACGCCCGCCGCTCGTACGCGTCACGACAACGGCGTTACTGCTTTGGCCCGGTCCATTCCCTTCCCAGCATGACGACAGCGCGGCCACGCGGACTGCATGCGCCACTCCGCCGTTTACCACCGAGAACGACGCCGATCAGAACGGCAGGTCGTCGTCCTCGTCTTCCAGCGCCCCCGGGAAATCGCTGAATTCGTCGCCGCCAGCAGCGGGCTTCGCGGCCGGCTTGCTACGAGGCGCCGCGGCTGAGCGCGACGGCGCGGAGCCCATGTCATCGCCACCGCCACCGGGACGTCCGCCGAGCAGCATCAGTTCGCGAACTCGAATTTCGGTGGTGTAACGCGTTTGGTTTTCCTTGTCCTGCCACTGACGGTACTCGATCTCGCCTTCGACGTAGATCTTCTCTCCCTTCTTCACGTAACGCTCGACAACGTCGGCCAGACCAGAGCCGCGGCTGTTGTTCCACACTACACAGCGGTGCCACTCGGTCTTTTCCTGCTTGTTGCCGCTCTGGTCGTTCCAGGTCCGGCTGGTGGCCAGCGAAAAGGTGGCAACCTTTCCGCCCGATCCGACGGTACGAATTTCGGGCTCTCCCCCGACGTTACCAATGAGCATGGCTCGGTTCAAACTGCGGCTCACTGCGACCTCCTCACTCTGCGAAATGGATTTGGACGGAAGCGATCCGTCCTGGGCGTGCGCGTAAGGTAGGGGTCCGCGCTGACAGTACCAAACCTTTCCAACGCGACCGCCACAATTTCTACGCCGCGGAGCGCTCCCAGCGCAGCACCAGCGCGTCCTCGACCGGCTCGCGATAGTAGGCCCGGCGACGGCCGACCAAGGTGAAACCACGCGACTCGTACAACTGGCGCGCCGGCTCGTTCGACACGCGCACCTCGAGGAACATCGCGCGCACCCCCATCGATGCCGCCGCCGCGAGCGCGTCGTCGAGCAGCCCCTGCGCGACGCCGCGACGTCGGTGCGCTGGCGACACGGCGATGTTGGCAATCTCGCCTTCGTCCAACACGAACAACATCACGCAATAGCCGACCACCCGACCCGCGCCATTCACCGCGACCGTCACGCGCGTATGTGAATGGCCGATGAGGTCGCGAAAAGCGCTCGCAGGCCACGGATCGCTGAACGCCTGCTGCTCGATGGCCGCGATGGCGTCCACATCTTCCGTAACCGCCGCGCGCAATGACACGATCATGACGCGGCGTCTCCGTGCTGACCTACGCCTTCTCGCAAGGCTCCGTCGAGCGTCTGCTGATGCGTGGCCTCCCACTTCACCTGCGCCTCAGCCAATCGACCGTATGAGGGCTCCCACGTCGCAAGCGAAACGGCGCCGCTCGAGCGCCACGCCAGCAGTCGCGGGAGCGCCGCGGCGGAGGGCGTCACTACAAGTTCGTCGACTAGTTCAAACGCGGGCGCGCCGTTGGCCGACGACGCGTTGGCCAACGACGCACTTGCCGACGAAGGCGTCGTGGCCACGCGTGGCGACGCACTCACCCGCAAACGTCGACGATCACCGCTCCACTCGGACAGCGATGATTCGTGCAGGCGCGTGACCACACTGGTTGTGCGCCAAAGACCGCGCTCGTTGCGTGCCACACGTTGCGCATAACGCTCTCCCCGCAACGCATCGCTGTGCACGACGAATTCCTCGGCTGCCGCGTCGGTCAGCGCGACAGCATCAAGGTCGTCGACACTTGCCGCGGCGAGCAGCAGTGAAGACACGCCATACAGCGGAATGTGGTTCGCGTGCGCGAGGCCCTTGGCAATCGCCCCCGCAATGCGTAACGACGTGAAGCTGCCCGGGCCTTCACCGCAGACTACTTCGTCCAGCTCACGCGATGTCACGCGACACTCGGTCAACAGCGCAACAATCGCCGGGAACAGCGCATCTTCGCGCGACGCTCCCATCGCGACGTCGCGCGCGCCGACCACTTCGTCATCGCGAAGCAGTGCGACGGATCCGGCAGCGGTCGAGGTCTCAATGGCGAGGGTCAGCATCCCGCACAATCTCTCCGCGCCGCGCCCTCGGCAAGTGCCGCGCGCGGGAGACGCATATCACGCCGATTTTTGCCGCGCAAACCGGAGGTGCGCGAAGCAACCTTATGCAGCAGCCACGCGACGGAGCACGGGAGACGCGACGCTCCGCTGCTGCAGCCGCGAGACCGGGTCGTCGCTGCCGTCAGCCAGCAGGGCGAACGTCCCGGCCTCTGCGAGCCCGGCCGCCACGTCCAGCAGAGCTCCGTCGAACGCACTGCCGCGGTCCGGTCCCATGATGTCCAACACCTTGGCAACAGACATGCCTTGACGGTACGGCCGGTCGGCCGTCAGTGCCTCGTACACATCGGCGATCGCGAGCGTCCGCGCCATGAAGTCGAGACGATGGGAGTTCACGCCCCACGGATACCCTCGACCATCGATACGCTCGTGGTGGTGCGCCGCGGATGTCGCGAAGTGCTGAAACGCCGACACCCGCTCCAGAATCTGCCACGTCCAGCGCGGATGCAGCTTGATCTCCTCGCGTTCTTCGTCCGTGAGTCGGCCGGGCTTGTCGAGAATGCGATTGGACACACCCAGCTTGCCGATGTCGTGCAGCAGCCCCGCGCGCAGAATGTCTCGAATCAGCGCACTGTCGGCGCCAACGGCCGACGCAATGGCTACGCTGTAGCGCGCCACGTTGGTCGAATGCCGATAGGTGAACGGCGTCTTCGCATCGATGACCGCCGAGAAGGCGTACGCGATCGCGTCGAGTCGTTCGTCGGTGGCGCGGAGCGGCATCTCGCCAGGTTCGAGGGCGAGCACATTCGCGTCGAGTTGGTCGGCGTTCGCGAGCGTTGCAAACCACGCGTCGTCGCGACGCCACGTTTGCAACCGATCGACCAGCGATGGATCAAACCAACGCCCGCTGCGCGAACGCGTCATGTCGAGAGCATTGCGCAAACCATGTTCGGTCCAATACGCCTCGAAAGTCTGCGCCAGCAAGAGCACGCGAGAGAGCAGCGGAATTTCGTCGCCGGCCAACCCGACTGGATGCCCCAAACCACACCAGTGCTCGTCGACGTGCCCGATTGCCTCCGACGAGAGCGACGGGAAGCCCAGCGCGACGGCAATCTGCGCGCCGCGCTCGCACCGAGCCTGAATGATCTCGCGCGTCATCTGCGGTGTCTGCGCGATGCGCAGAAAGTGCTGAATGCGGGCGATCGGGTTTCGACCGACGCCGCAATTCTTGGCCGTGCGC
The DNA here is from genome assembly GCA_966096095.1 of uncultured Gemmatimonadaceae bacterium. Classification (GTDB taxonomy): domain Bacteria; phylum Gemmatimonadota; class Gemmatimonadetes; order Gemmatimonadales; family Gemmatimonadaceae; genus Gemmatimonas. Next base: position 318,407 of record CBHTUR010000002.1, read on the forward strand.
ATGGCCAGCCGCCAGCGATCGTGCCAATCCACCAACCGCATTTCTCGCTTGACGTGCTGATCGTCCGAGCCGAAGAGCGCCGCCATGCGCGCCGCGTTGCTCGAGCAGCCGGCATCCTTCAGCAACGACGCGTAGTAGAGCGCGCTCATCGTGTCGCCATCGAGGCCGAGCTCGCGCCCCAGTCGCATCGCGATCAGCGCCGTGCGCAGGGTGTGTCCCGGTCGCTGTCCCTCCGTCAGGTCGAGCGCGTAGGTGAGAGCGCCGATGACTTCGGCCAACCGCACGGTTGTGGTGCGAGGTGCAGCAGGCGAAAACGGAGGAGTCGTGAGCACAGAGCAGGATATCCCGGAGAGCACGCGACCGATCGTCGTCGCATCTCAACAGACTCTCCGAGCCGACCGCAGGTCACACTCGCGCGGCGCGGTCTACGACATCCCGCGTGGGCGGATCTTCATGCGTCGGCGATCGGCATGGTCCGGATCGTGACGCAGCTCGATCGCGATGACCGGCTCTTGCAGCGTCGCTTCGGCTCGCTCGGGCCACTCGATCAGCAGAACGGGCGTCGTCGCGACGATTTCATCCCAGCCAAGGGCGTCGAGCTCCGCTTCGCTCCGCAGGCGATACAAGTCGGCGTGTACGATTCGACCACGCGGCGACTCGTATTCCTGCAGCAGCGCAAAGGTGGGGCTTGTAACAGCGCGTCGATCAGCAACGCCGAATCCCTCGCATAACGCGTGCACCAACGTGGTCTTCCCTGCACCGAGCTCACCCGCAAGCGTGATGGTCACGGGTGTTGGCAGCACCTCGCCGACGGCACGCGCCCACGCTTCGAGCGATTCAAGATTGGGAGAGCGCGGCGCATCGCGAAGCAACTTCTGCAACAGCTCGGCGGATGGGTCGCGGCTAGCGACCACGTCGGCCTCCGGCTCGGCGTGGTGGCGCAGATCCGGGCGGACGCTTGGCGGCAACCTTTTCGCCGCGCGCTTGCGCCGGCCGATCGCCGAGGGCCGTTCTCACCTCGAACAGTTGATCGCGCAGTCGGGCCGCGGCCTCGAAATCGAGCGCCGTCGCCGCCTCACGCATCGCCGTTTCCAATTCGCCGACCAGTGTCTCCAACTCTTCGCGCGAGCGCGCGGTCCGTTCCCCGGCAATCGCCTTCGTAGTCGGCTGATGTTCGGCATGTTCCATTCGAGCGTCGGCCACGCGCGTGATGAATCGCACTTCATCAACGCTTTTCACGACACCCGCTGGCACGATCCCGTGAGCCTCGTTGTGCTCGCGCTGAATACTGCGGCGACGGGTTGTTTCGTCGATCGCGCGTTGCATCGAACCGGTGATGCGGTCGGCATACAAGATGGCCATCCCGTTCATGTGGCGAGCGGCGCGACCGATGGTCTGAATGAGCGAGCGATCGCTGCGCAAGAAGCCTTCCTGGTCTGCATCGAGAATGGCCACCAGCGACACTTCGGGCATATCCAACCCTTCACGCAACAGGTTGATGCCCACCAAGACATCGAACTCACCCAGCCGCAGCCCACGCACAATTTCCATCCGCTCGATCGCGTCGATATCGGAGTGCATGTAGCGCACGCGCACCCCCACCTGTTGCAGATAGTCCGTCAAATCTTCGGACATCCGTTTGGTCAGCGTCGTGACCAACACGCGCTCGCCCCGTCGTTCGCGGAGACGAATTTCGTTCAGCAAGTCGTCGACCTGCCCCTTCACTGGCCGGATTTCCAGCACCGGATCGAGCAGGCCCGTGGGGCGAATCACCTGCTCCACCACCACGCCCTCCGATAGTTGCAGCTCCAACTCACCGGGCGTTGCGGACACGTTGATGATCCGCGGCACCAGTGCCATAAACTCCTCGAAGACGAGCGGTCGGTTGTCGAGCGCACTCGGCAGACGGAAGCCATAGTCGACCAGGGTCAACTTTCGGGCGCGGTCACCGTTGTACATACCGCGAATCTGCGGCAGCGTAACGTGCGACTCATCGACCACCACGAGGTACTCGTCGGGGAAATAGTCCAGCAAACAGGCCGGACGTTCACCGGCTTCGCGCCCGCTGAGATGGCGTGAATAGTTCTCAATACCCGCGCACGTGCCAATTTCCGCGAGCATTTCCAGGTCGAAGTTCGTGCGCTGTTCGAGTCGCTGCGCCTCAAGCAGTTTGCCGGCGGCGCGCAAATCCTGCAGTCGGCCCTCAAGTTCTTCGCGAATCGCCTTCGACGCGCGTTCAATCGTGGGCCGATTGGTGATGAAGTGCTTGGCGGGGTAGACAGCCGTGCGCTCAAGGGTGGCAATGGTCTCGCCGGTCAGCGGGTCGATCTTCGAAATCCGTTCAATTTCGTCACCCCACAGTTCGATCCGCACGGCTTGCTCTTCATACGCCGGAAAGATCTCCACGGTATCGCCGCGCACGCGAAAGGTGCCTCTGTCGAAGGCAACGTCATTGCGCAAATACTGAATGCCAACCAACGCCCGCAATATGTCATCGCGCGCGATCTGTTGGCCGCGCTGCATGGATACCATGCGTTCGCGATAGGAAACCGGATCACCGAGTCCGTAAATCGCGGAGACGGTGGAGACGATGACGACATCTTCACGTTCCATCAGCGACGACGTCGCCCTCAAGCGCAGGCGGTCGATGTCCTCGTTGATGCTCGCGTCCTTCTCGATGTAGGTATCGCTCGATGGTACGTAGGCTTCCGGCTGGTAATAGTCGTAATACGAAATGAAGTACTCGACGGCATTGTTCGGGAAAAAGCTCTTCAATTCGCCGTACAACTGGGCCGCGAGCGTTTTGTTATGCGACAGCACGAGGGTCGGACGCCCCCAATGCTGAATGACGTTCGCGATCGTCATGGTCTTACCCGAACCAGTCACGCCGAGCAGGGTCTGATACTGGTCGCCGCGCTGAAGCCCGGCGTTCAGTTCAGTGATGGCGCGGGGCTGGTCACCGGCCGGCGCAAATGGTGACTGGAGTCGAAACGGCGCGGTCATCCGCCAAATATAGCACCGTGTCGGCTTTTCTTCGGTAGCCCCTGCCGCGCCGGGTCGATCAGGGCCAGAATGACTCGGAATTCAAGGTTTGGGGCTTCCCGGCCGATCACTGAATGAAAGACGGACAGAATTGTCCGTTCGAGAATGTCGCGACGTGGCGGCCTTCGCGTGTACGCGTGATGTCTCTGCCTCTCAGCGGTCTATGTCCACGTCAATTTCGGCTGTTGAAGTGGGTCGTCGGTGCGTCGGATTCCGGGCAGCAGGAGCGCGGGCTTCGATCGCGAATTCAAATTCGGCGGGATTGCCATCATGAAATGGAACGGATCGTTGGGGCGGACGCTGATGGCGCTCGCGGCGCTCGGCGCCGTGGGCACCTTTGTGGTTGCCGGCGTCGGCGCCGTGGGGCTCAAGAAGGCGCATGGATCGATGAACGCCCTGGTAGCCAGTACCAAGGCACAGCGCATCCAAATGGACGCGGACATGATGCACGACGCGGTTCGCGCCGACGTGCTGCAGACGGTGCTTGGCGTCACGACCAAGAACGCCGAACGCGTGAAGGACGGACAGGCCGGCCTGGTTGAGCACTCGGTTCGACTGGTCAAGGACATGGACGACGCGCGCGCGATCGCATCGCCCGCGACCCAAAGGCTCATCGATTCGCTGGCCGCGCCCGTGAAATCGTACATCTCCCACGGGAACGATGTGGTCGCGGCCGCCTTGAAGGGCGACACTGCGCTGGTGGCGAAGCGTAACGCGGCATTCTTGACAAGCTTCTCTGATCTCGAGACCGGGATGGAAAAGTTTGGTGACCGCATTGGAGAGGATGCGGCAGGCATGAGCAGCGCCACCGAAGCCGAATTCGCGTTGCTGACCCGCGTCCTATTCGGCGTGTCCGTTGTGACGGCGGCCATCGTATTCGCGGTTGGCGATCGTGTCTCACGCCGCATCAAGCGCGCGTCGTCAGATCTGGTCGAGGCCGTCGCTCATTTGCAGGAACGCGCGGTGAACGCCCTCGGCAGCGCCATGCGCCAGCTCGCCGAAGGAAACGTCAATGCGGACGTGGTCGCCTCGACGCACCCGGTGACCGTGAGTGGAAACGACGAACTGTCGACGCTCGCAGCTGCAGTGAATGCGATCGGCACGCAGACGGTTGCGACGGTCGATGCGCATCGATCTGCGATGCAAACGCTGCAAGGGCTGCTGGCCGAGACAACGAGAGCCGTTGACGCTGCCCGATCTGGCGAGCTGTCGGTGCGCGCCGACAGCGCACGATTCCCCGGGGCGTACGGCGCGTTGCTTTCCGGCTTCAATGACGCGCAGGACGCGTCTCGTCGTCCGGTCGACGCGGCGCTCGAGGTGTTGGAGCGCGTGGCTGAACGCGACTTTTCACGCCGTGTCGAGGGCACGTTCACGGGCGATCATGCGCGGCTCGTGAACGCGGTCAACGTGGCGATCGTCAACGTTGCCGAAGCATTGCACGAAGTCGAAGTGGCAGCGGAACAGATTGCTGGCGCGTCCTCGCAAGTGGCCGGCGGCAGTCAGCAGATGGCCGAGGGTGCGTCGTCGCAGGCATCGTCGGTGGAAGAGATCACGGCCGCGGTGCAGGAACAGGCCGCCGTGACCACGCGCACAACGGCCAGCGTACAGGAAGCGCGCGGGCTGACGATTCAGGTCCGCGAGCGCGTTCGGAGCGGGACGCAGGCCATGCAGTCGCTCGACGACGCCATGCAACGCATGGTGGAATCGGCCAAGCGCACGGCGCAGATCGTCAAAACGATCGACGAAATCGCGTTCCAGACAAACTTGCTGGCACTCAACGCGGCGGTTGAGGCAGCGCGCGCAGGCGATGCGGGTCGTGGCTTCGCGGTCGTCGCAGACGAAGTGCGACAGTTGGCCATTCGCGCGGCGAAGGCTGCGCAGGAAACGTCAACACTGATCGAAGAAACCGTTTCTACCACGCGCACCAGCACCACGATTACGAACGACGTGCGCACGCATCTCGGCACGGTCGACGGAGAAATCGATCGCGTGGCCAGTTTGGTTGCAGACATCGCCACCGACTGTGAATCACAGCGGGATCAGATTCGCGAGGTCGGGGCGGCTGTTGAACGTGTGAGCGCCGACACCCAGCGTATGGCGGCGACGTCGGAAGAAGCCGCCAGCGCGTCGGAGGAGCTGAACTCGCAGGCCAACATGATGCGCGAGTTGGTGCAGCGCTTCCACGTGCAAGACAGCGAAGGCGATATGCGCAAGCTAGCGCGGCGAGATCTCAACAATCCGCCGCCGCGCGCAGTGCTCGAACGGCGCGCGTACGAACCACTACTTGAGAAGTGGGCGAGCTAACGCACACCGAAAGGCAGTTCAGAACACACCGTACCGCCGACGCGTGGCTTCAGGCTATTCGTCGGCGGTAATTTTTTCGCGGCGGCTGACGGCGCCGATACCTTTCACCCGGCGCGCGGCCTTCATAATGCGTTCCAGGTGCGCGAGGTTTTCCACCTCGACCATCGCCGAGCCGGCGACCTTGCCGTCGACAGTCTTGAGTTCAAGGCTCTTGATATCCGTTCCCGTCGCACTCACTGCCGCCGCAACGTCGGCATAGAGTCCGCGACGATCAACGCCTTCGAGCGCCAGTCGCACGATAAATCGCTCGCCCTCCATCTCGTGCCAGTCGATCTCCATGCGCCGCTCGGGTTCATGGGCGAGCAGCAGGAGATTCGGACAGTCCCCACGATGGATGCTGACGCCGCGCCCTCGCGTGACATAGCCCACCACACGATCGCCCGGCACGGGCTGGCAACACTGCGCGTAACGCACGAGGAGGCCGTCCGCGCCCTGAATGCGCAGGCCTTTGCCGGTACCGCGCACGCGATCGACGATGCGCTCGAGCGTGCTGGTGCGCTCGGGCGGATCCGGCGCGGTATCGAGCTCCGGGTGCAGCGCCTTCAGCACCTGCATGACGTGCACATCGCCCGCACCCACTGAAGCAATCAAATGCGTGGCGTCTTTGAGCTTCAACAGCTTGGCAATCGGTTGCAGCGCGTGATCGTCCACCTTTGGCAGCCGACGACGCCGCAACTCGCGCTCAATGATCTCGCGTCCGAGTCGCATGGCAGACGAGCGCTCCTCGAGGCGGAGCATCTGCCGAATCTTGTGACGCGCGCGCCCTGTGCGGACGTGCGCGAGCCAGTCGCGACTGGGTTTTGCGTTCGGATTGGTGAGAATTTCCACCGTTTCCGAGTTCTTCAATTCGCGCGACAACGGCGCGATGCGTCCGTTGATTTTGGCACCGGCACAGCGCGCACCGACCTGCGAGTGCACCGCAAACGCAAAATCGAGCGGCGTCGCCCCCTTGGGCAGCTGAATCACGTCGCCCGTCGGGGTGAAAACGAAGATCTCGTCCTGATACAAGTCGAGCTTCAGAAACTCCAGAAACTCGCCCGGCGTCTCCGCGTCGAGCTGCAACTCGAGCACCTGTCGAAACCACGCCAGGTGGCGATCAAGTTCATCCGTATTGCGCGCATTCTCTTTGTACAGCCAGTGCGCCGCAATGCCGTAGTCCGCCGTGCGATGCATGTCGCGCGTCCGGATCTGGATTTCGAAGAGCTGACGGCCCGGACCGAACACGGTTGTGTGCAGCGACTGATAGCCGTTGGACTTCGGTTGCGCGATGTAGTCCTTGATGCGCTCCTGGACCGGCGTCCACCCGTCGTGAATCACGCCCAGCGCGTGGTAACACTCGAGGACGTTCGGCACGATCACGCGGATCGCCAGCAGATCGTAGATGTCCTCATAGGGCCGATCGCGCTGCTGCATCTTCTTGTAAATCGACCACAGATGTTTCGGTCGACCAGTCACTTCGACATCGGTGATACCCGCGTCCGCCAGCCGCTTCTCCAGCGGCTCACGCATTTGCGCGATGAGCGATTCACGCTCCCCACGCTTCGCAGCAACCAGCTTCGCCAGCGTCTTGTAGCCTTCGGGCTCAAGATGCTTGAACGCCAGATCTTCCAGCTCCCAACGCATTTTCGCCATACCAAAGCGGTGCGCCAAAGGAGCGTACAAGTCGCGGGTTTCCTGCGCGATGCGCCGCCGTTTCTCCGGCGCCAGGTAGTCGAGTGTTCGCATGTTGTGCAAACGATCGGCCAACTTGATGAGAATGACGCGAGCGTCTTTCGCGATAGAAAGGAGCAGCTTGCGGTAGTTCTCGACCTGTCGCTCTTCGCGCGAGGACAGCGGCAGATTGGCGATCTTGGTCAGTCCGTCAACAATCTGTGCGATCTCGGCACCGAACTCCCGCTCGATGTCTTCGACCGTGATGTCGGTATCTTCGACGATATCGTGCAGCAAGCCGCTCGTGACCGTCGCCGTGTCGAGCTGCAGGTCAGCCAGGATGCGCGCGACTTCGACGCAATGCGAGACATACGGTTCGCCCGAGTGACGCACCTGTCCGGCGTGCGCCGCGTCGGAAAACCGATATGCGCGTACCAGCAGCTCGTGGTCGAGCTTCTCATATGCGTGATCGGCGCTGGGGCCGAATCCCGGAATCGCTTCGTGTAGCGCCACCGTCGTCACAACAGCCCCGCCTCCGCAAAACTCATGTATCGTCCACGACCAACGATGATGTGGTCGTGTACCGGAATATCGAGCAACTCACCGGCCTTCACCAACTGCACGGTGATCTCGCGATCTTCATTCGATGGCGACGGGTCGCCGCTCGGATGATTGTGCACCAGAATCACGGACGCCGCCCGCTCGGCGATCGCCTCGCGAAACACTTCGCGAGGATGCACCAGCGAAGAGTTCAACAACCCTCGGGTCACCAGGATGTCTCGCTCCAATCGATGCTGCGCGTCCAGTACTGCCACATGAAACTCCTCAACCGGCAAATGCTGCAGGCGCGGTGCGAACACCGCCGCGACATCGTGCGGCCCGCGTAGTGGCACGCCCGCTTCCCGCGCTTCCATGGACATCCGCCGTCCAAGTTCGAGGGCCGCGCAAATTGCGGTCGCTCGCGCCGGTCCGACACCGTGAATTCGCGTCAACGCCGCCATTGGCGTACCCGCCAACCGCCCCAACGAACCGCCCACGAAATCAAGCACACGCTGCGCACTCGCCAGCGACGAACCGCCCGACGTCCCGGCGCCGACGATTGTCGCCAGCAACTCCGCCGAACTGAGCGCCTGTGCGCCTAACGATCGAAGTCGCTCCCGCGGCCGCTCACTGGATGGCAACTCTCGAATAGTTAGCGCGCGCGGAAGCTGCTGGCTAGCTGTAGACATCACAAATATGCTCCGAAGACAAAGATGGATAGGAATTGCTCTCGCATCTTGTGCTCTTCGCCGGCGAACATCGGGACCATGATCGCGCATCCCAGCGCATTTCCTCGCACGACGCGCTTCACGCCAGTCCGATTTGCGTCGCCGAAAATGCAACGGAGCCGATGTGCGAACACATCGACTCCGCTGCCAACTTCCGAGCCTCAGTCCATCCGTGCACCTTCGCGCAAAGGCGAAACGTGCATGCGAAATCAGTCAGCCCCCACCGCGCGGCTTCGCGGTGCGTGCTGCGCCGGCTGACGATCCGGAGCTGCTGCTGCCAGAGCTTGAGCTCCCCGAGGAGCTGCCACCACTGGAACTACTGGAACCGCTCGAGCCGGAGAAGCCGGCCGACGAGGAACCAGACGACGACGAGCCTCCGCGTGTGTATCCCTGACCGAACACCGCACGGCCTCGTGGTTGTGACGGCGTGGTCTGGATGACAACCACGGGTCCGTTGCCGGAGTAGTAGCCGGGTCCCCAGTAGTTGCCGTACGGATAGCCGTAGCCATAGCCGTACCCATAGCGATAGTACGGATACCCAAGACCGTACCCGTAGTTATAGCCGTAGCCGTATGGATCGAACCCGTAGTAGCGATCCGCGCCATACAGCCAACTCAATCCAATCGCGCTGCGACAATAGACCGGATCAGAGGCGCACATGCGATCCATGATCGCGCGACCGCGATCGACACGATTCGCACTCGTTTCCGCGACGTCGCCGGTGGCTTGCCCCGCGCGACGGAGCGCAAAGGTTTCCGGATGCGCCATCGCGACCATCATGTCGATTACCCGTGGTGGCATACCGCCATCCGCGAGACGCACGAGCTCTTTCCCGTTCAACTCAAACGTTTGGCCGCGATCGGTGAGCCACGCTTCCGCCACGTTCGCGTCCACCACCTTCGCGACTTCCAGCACGTCGTTCGTTGTCACAGGCGCGCCGGCCGATGCGCGAACCCAGCCAGAACCGAACGGCACCAGCGTTTTGTCGGTCCGCGTCCAATCGCCGTTGCGTCCGCGTGCAAACTCCGCACTCGCAACGCGATGCAATCCGGTGGCACACGTAAAGTCGGAGCGCACACTTAACCGTTGGCCGTCGGGCGACGGGGTGACGGTTTCTGAGCCTGTGCATCCGTCGCGCGGCGGCGAGATGCGCCGTCCGGTGGAGTCCATCATGGGTCGTTCGACGATGGCACCGTCGGCAATGGCCTCCAAGGCGATGCCTGTATCGACGAAATGCGCGATATACGTACTCGCATTGCCGTTGAGGCTCACGCCCTGAGCCTGCACCCACTCCCCGTCGGCATCGACGGACATGACGCCGCTCTCAGAGCGCGTGATGCCGTTGGGGCACTTAAAGGTGCCGCGCAGCATCAATCGACGGCCGTCTTTGCTCCACGTCGCAGTCTCGGATCCAGCGCACTCTTCCACCTTTTTGGCGATCGCGGCGCCCGGTTCCAGCACGGTGCGTTCGGTGATCTTTCCACCGGCGAAGTTCACAACTTCCACCGAGGTCGCCGTCGAACCCGGCACGACGCAGATCATGGTTGCAGCGGTAGCCGGCGCCGTTTCGCCGACGCTGCGAACTGGTGTCATGCTTCCGGCCGGACGCCAGCAGCCGAGCCATGGACGCCAGCGCTCATCGTGGGCCGCCGCACTCTGAGCGAAGACCGCGAACTGCGGAAGGCTGAGCGCCGAGGCTACAACCAGCGCCCGGGCGATACGCGAAATGTTTGACTCATGTCGCATGGGTACGCTCAGAAGCGGAAGTGGAGTCCGGTCGACAACGCGAAGCCGGACAAATCAATACGGTCAAATCCCTGGAAATCCTTGCTCATTCTCGCGCTGGACCGATCAAAACGTCCTTCAGTGATCAGCGAGACTCGCGCTGACAGCGAGTAGTTAACTCCGAGCGCGCCGTAGATGGCGGGCGACCATCCCGACGATTCGAGCGTCGTGTTGAATACCGAGTTGTCGGCGAAGTCTACGAAGTCGCCCGTCTGACGGAAATTGTAATACATCAAGCCGCCGCCAACGCTGGCATAAGGAGCGACACGATTCGGCACCCACGCGAAGCGACTGATCGAACGTCCCGGGTTCGTGAAGTAATACTTCATCCCCATCGTCCAACTTGCACGACGAAAAGCAGTTGACTGCTCGATTTCCTGATCGTTGTTATCGACGAAGTCGCGATACGTCGACGGCGTATTGCGGGCACTGGCCGAAACACCCATCAGAATGCCGAGCCGCTTGGCCGGATTGAATTCCAGCTCCGCGCCTCCCGACCAGCCGAGATAATCGCTTTTATCGACGGTCAGCTGCTTGGAGGTGAAGTCGAAAACTCGACTACTCGCAGTGGGCTGAGACGCGCCGACCCGGATGGAGATACCGGCGAGCGGCGTATGAAACAAGAAGCCATCACCTTCCCCCGACTGCGCTCGGCTCACAAGCGGCGACAGCGCAAGCGCTCCCGCGACCAAGACTGCCGAAAGTCTGGACCTGCGTTGGGGACCGGACATAGTGGCCAACTCCCTCAATTCAACATGTGAGTACAACCGGTGGCTGATCGGTACAACTGTACCAAACATGCACGAAATATGAATTCGCGCAAGAGGGGGGCCGATCAGCCGACCGAAGTGCCCTCGCTAGAGGTTCGCTCCGTGGCACTTTTTGAACTTCTTTCCGGACCCACACGGGCAGGCGTTGTTCCGCGGTGTGTTCTCCCAGCCCGCGGGGAGACTGCCGCCCCCGTCGAACGATCGGATGGCCCCCGCGCCGACAATTGACGGCGCCCCCAGCGCGACCGGACGTGTCGGCGCGGCCGGTTCGGGTTCAGCCACCCCAACCGGCGCCGCATCCGCCTCGTCGGCGGGAACGTCTTCGAGAATGCCCATCGCGTTGAAACGCTTCGTCGGACGCGCCACCACTTCAGGCACGGCCGGCGCCTGAAACGACTCGGCTGGAGCCTGCTCGAACACCAGCTGCGCTTTCAGGAACCGCTCGGTGAACGTGTTGGCGAGATCGTGCATCAGATCGACAAACATGCCATACGCGTCCTGCTTGTATTCGACCAGCGGGTCCTTTTGCCCCCACGAGCGATAGTGAATCGAGGCGCGCAGCTGATCGAGATCGTAGAGGTGGTCCTTCCACTTCTCATCGAGCACGTTGAGCATCACGAGCGCCAGCAAGCGATCGGCGAAGCCTTGTCCGTTCTCGTCGGTGACGGCGTTGAGGCTTTCAAGCTTGGTGTTGAACGCCGCCAGTGACGCCGCGGCTCCGGCCGCCTGCGCGTCTTCGAGCGTGACGGGATGCGCCTCGGCCGTGAACTCCGGCACCTGCAGCATGTAGTGCATCAACAGGTCTTGCTGCACGTACTCGAAATCCCACTCTTCCGGGCGATCGAACGTGGCCAGCGCCTGCTCGATGCGACGTTGCACGCCGCGCTCAATGAGCTTGCGCGCTTCGGCCTTTAATTCTTCGCCGCCTTCAAGCGCGAACGCGCGCAACGAGTAGATGACTTCGCGCTGCTGGTTCATCACGTCGTCGTATTCCAGCAGACGTTTGCGCGACTGGAAGTTCTGCAGTTCGACGCGCTTTTGCGCCTGCTCAATGCTGCGCGTAATGAGCGGGTGCGTGAGCACCTCGCCGTCCTGCGCGCCCATACGATCCATCAGTTTGGCGATGCGATCGGATCCGAAGAGCCGCATCAGGTCATCTTCGAGCGACAGGAAGAACTGCGAGGCACCAGGATCACCCTGACGACCGGCACGACCACGCAACTGCCGGTCGATGCGACGCGACTCGTGGCGTTCTGAACCCACGATGTGCAGCCCGCCGATTTCGTCGATCGAAATTTCCTTGCCGTCCGGATCGGTCACCGTGGACGGCTTGGACTCTGTGGTGCCTGCGCCGAGTTTGATGTCGGTACCGCGACCGGCCATGTTCGTCGCGATCGTGATCGCGCCGGGCTGTCCCGCGTTCGCGACGATTTCGGCCTCACGCTGATGGTACTTGGCGTTCAGCACGTTGTGCTTGAGCCCCGCGCGCGTAAACAGGCGCGCAAGCGTTTCCGACGCTTCTACGCTCGCTGTACCGACGAGCACCGGGAAGCCGAGATCGTGCAGGCGCTTCGTTTCTTCGACGATCGCGTTGTACTTCTCACGGCGCGTCTTGAACACCAGATCCTGTCGGTCATCGCGCGCGATCGGTCGGTTCGTGGGAATTACCGAGACGGCGAGTCCGTAGATCTCATGAAATTCATTCTCTTCCGTTTCCGCCGTACCGGTCATGCCGGCCAGCTTTTCGTACATGCGGAAGTAGTTCTGAATCGTGATGGTGGCGAGCGTCTGCGTCTCGCCTTTGACCTGCACGCCTTCCTTGGCCTCAACGGCCTGGTGCAGGCCTTCGCTCCAGCGACGTCCGGGCATCGTACGACCGGTAAACTCGTCGACGATGAGGACCTGCCCTTCCTGCACGACGTAATTCACATCCTTGTCGTACAGCGCGTGCGCGCGCAGCAGCTGATGGATGATGTTGAGTCGCTCGCTCTTCGTGGCGTACTCGCGTTCCACCACGCCGCGCTGCTCCAATCGCTGCGGAGCGGTCAGATCGTGGTTGCGATCGATCTGTCCGATAATCGTCGCGATGTCCGGCAAGACAAACGCGTCGCGATCGTCTGGCGAGAGCCAATCGAGTCCCTGTTCGGTGAGGTGCACCGTATGCCCCTTCTCGTCGAGCACGAACAGTAGGTCGTCTTCGAGGTCGCGAAACTGCTGCTTGCTCGCGGGAAGCTTGCGATCGGCGATGTGATCGAGCTCCATCCGCTGCACCAGCTGTTTGACGCCTTGTTCCTGCAACGCCTTCATGAGGCGCTTGTTCTTGGGTCCGCCCAACTGCGCCTTGAAAAGCTGCAGTGCCGCCGTGGCGCTGTCGCCCGCTTCGAGTGCGCGCTCGCCCTCGCCGACCAGGGTGTTGACCAGGTCGGACTGACGACGTACCAGGCGCACGACCGCCGAGTTGAATTCCGCGTATTGTCCGTCACTCTCGTTGCCGACGGGGCCCGAGATAATGAGAGGCGTACGCGCTTCGTCGACCAGAATGGAGTCGACTTCGTCGATCATCGCGAACACGTGCGCGCGCTGCACACGCTGATCGAGCGTGGTCACCATGTTGTCGCGCAGATAGTCGAAGCCGAACTCGTTGTTCGTGCCGTACGTGATATCGCACGCGTAGACTTCGCGCCGCTCCCACGAACCCGGCTCGGTATCATCGAGACAGCCGACAGTAAGACCGAGCCACTGATACAGGTGTCCCATCCACTGCGAGTCACGGCGCGCGAGATAGTTGTTGACCGTGACCAGGTGCACGCCGCGTCCCGGAAGCGCATTGAGATACATCGGCAGCGTCGCAACGAGCGTCTTGCCTTCGCCGGTGGCCATTTCGGCGATGCGACCGAGGTGCAGCTGAATACCGCCGATGAGCTGCACTTCGTACGGCACCATGTCCCACGTGAGCTCATTGCCGGTAACCATGACCTTCGAGCCCTTCAGTCGCCGGCAGGCCTCGCGCACCGTCGCAAACGCTTCCGGGAGCAAATCATCGAGGGTTTCGGAGAGCGCCTTGCGCAACTCACCCTCCGCCCCGCCACGACCATCAGCTCCCTGCAACTCGTTGTCGATGCGTTCACGCTCGGCCGCATCCGCAGCCTGCCGTTTGTCGTTCTTGAGCTGGGTGATTCGCGCGTCGATTTCGCCCGTGCGTTCGGCGATGATGCCGCGAAACTTGGCCGTTTGCGCCTGAATTTCGGCGTCGGACAGGGTAGCGAGTCGCGCTTCGTGCGCGACAATGTCGGCGATGATCGGCTGAACGCGCTTCCGCTCGCGCTCGTGCCGAGTGCCGAAAATGCTGCCGATGAGCTTATTGAGCATGCAGACCTCAGATGGTGACAAGGACGCCGCCGCATGGCGTCCTGCGCACCATCAGGCGCGCAATATGACGCTGTCTGCGGACGACGGCCGGCGATACAAACCGGTGGACGCGATGTAGTCGGCAACGGCATCGGTGACGAAGCCCCGAATGGGGCGCCCGGCCAATACTCGTTCCCGGATTTCGGTTGACGACACATCCACCCGGCGTGTGGCCAGATGCTGTACCGGAAAGCCCGGCGCGTCGCGCATCACGAAGTTGCTGTTTGGTACCGCTGGTGTCTCGGGTGACGGGTCGCCCCGTCGCAAAACCACGATTCGCGCCAGTGTTCGCAACCGATCGGGCTCACGCCAGTCCGGCAACGTCGGCACCACATCTTCTCCGATCAGCAAGTGAAGAGCTGCCAGCGGCATACGTCGCTGCAGCGCCTCCACCGTGTCAACCATGAAAGATAACCCGCCCCTCTGGATTTCGATGGGGTCGACGGTCACTCCGGGCACGTTGGCGAAGGTGCGTTCCACCATCGCCAACCGATGTTCAGCCGAGGCAAATTGTGCCCCTTTCAATGGCTGTTGTGCCGCAGGAACAACCAGCAGCTCATCGAGCTGCAACCCCGCCATCGCGTCGAGTGCGACGAGCAGATGGCCGACGTGAGGCGGATCAAAGCTGCCCCCCAGAATGCCAACTCTCATCGGCGATGGCTCAGAAATCCGAGCGCTCAGCGTGGGCCGGGGCGCGCGTACGACACCGGCGTGAGCACGGTGTCGGTGGGAGACTTCGCTGGCGTAGCGACGGCCTTTTCGGCGGTCGGCGCGCCGCATTCGAGTTTGACCGCCGCATCGTTCGGGTAGGCCTTCCACATTGCCGTGCACGTCTCGGCGGCGTCGTCCTTCCAGCGCATCTTGGTGTACAGCTGATGCAACTGCAGCCAGGACAGGCGCGCGGCCTTGGTGCTCGGGTACGTCGTGACAACGTCTTTGAAGTAGATAATGCCGGAGTCGTAACCGCGACGGACCTTCACGTAGTGCACACCCGTGAGATAGTCCTTTTGCGCAAACCACTCTTCGAGCTGCGCAATACGCGCACGCGCATCGGTTACTTCGGCTTTTGCGTCGGGATAGGACGAGAGCAGCGCGCGAAGCAGTGAAATCGCTTTCTGCCCGTTCTCCGGATCCAACGTTGGCTTGCGCCACAGCTGCTGATAGCTGCGCCCGACTCCCAGCATCGAACGCGGCGCGAGTGTGTCGTCGGGGAATCCGTCCGTGACGTGCTGAAACGCCTGCGCCGCCAGGAGGAACTCTTTCTGGTTTTCGTGCGACAGCGCGAGGTAGTAGTACGCCGGCGCCAGAAGTGGATCGCGCGCGGAGAGATCGTTCGTCAGGCGTTCGAAGCCCAGCTGCGCATTATCCCAGTGCCGCGCCTGATACTCCAGCAGCGAGGCGCGGAATAGCGCTTCCGGGGTCGCGTAGTCCTGCGGCTTAAACCCACGCGAACAGGCCGCCAGCGTGGCGGCCATGCTGAGCAGGAATACTACGCGAAACTCGAGTCGCGCCCGACGAAATTCAGCCTGTTTCATGCGGTCGCTAATACCCGAGGTGTGTGCTGGTGATCCGACGGGATGCTCCGGCCAATCCGGTGTCGGTTATGCATCGCGCCGCCGATCGATGAGCCGTCCGGTGGACGCGAGGCCAACCACGGCAGCCTTTCCGGCGCGCAGCTTGGCGGTGACGTTGCGCGTATCGACCACCAAGGTGGCGTGGTCGACCACGCGCTGGTA
>CBHTUR010000003.1:0-273968 GCA_966096095.1 uncultured Gemmatimonadaceae bacterium
CGCGGCGCGGCGCGGCGTCGCGCGCGCGGCGGGGGTGAGATCCACCCGCAGTACCCGCAGTCCCGCCGAAGGCGCCCCGCAGTTTCTCAGTTCCCGCGGTTCCATCCCCGCAGTTCTGCAGTTGACCACCATCCGCTTTTCCGCTGTTCCCCGCCACCCGCAGTTCGGCAGTTAGCCCGCAGTTAAACCCGCGGTTGCCGCAGTTAGTGGCGGAAGAGTCGGGCGCCTGTGAAGACCATGGTCATGTTGTATTCGTCGGCGGCAGCGATGACTTCGGCGTCGCGGACCGAGCCGCCGGGTTGCACGATGGCGGTGACGCCGGCGGCGGCGGCGTGGTCGATGCCGTCGCGGAAGGGGAAAAAGGCGTCCGACCCCAACGCTGACCCGATGGTCGAGTGCCCGAGCGACGTCGCCTTGTGCGCCGCAAGAAACGACGCGTCGACGCGCGACATCTGGCCGGCGCCAATGCCGATCGTCGCGCCGTCGCGGACGAGCACGATGGCGTTGGACTTTACGCTTGCGACGGCGCGCCACGCGAACGCGAGGTCGCGCTGCTCCTGTTCGGTGGGCTGTCGCTTGGTGACGGCGGTCCATGCATCCGGCACCGCGGGAATCGGCGCGCGGTCCTGCACGAGCAACCCGCCGCGCACGCGCTTGTAGTCCATCGCGCCCGCCGGCCAGGCGGCCCGGCCACTCAGCACGCGAAGGTTCTTCTTGCGCCCAAGAATCTCAACCGCCTCTCCGGCGAATGACGGTGCAACAATGCACTCGACGAACAGACTCGAAATGGTTTCCGCCGTATGCGCGTCGATCGGCACCGAGAACGCGATGACCGAACCGAACGCAGAGACGGGATCGCACGCGAGCGCTTTCTTGTACGCGTCGAGCGCATTTTCGCCGGTGGCGAGACCACACGGTGTGGTGTGTTTGATGATCGCGCACGCTGGCGCCTGACCAAACGGTTCGATGGCGAGCATCGCGCCTTCGAGGTCGAGCAGGTTGTTGAACGAGAGTTCTTTGCCGCCCAACTGCGAAAGTGCGCCGAGCCCGGCGCCCGCCTTCTCCACATAGAAGGCCGCTCGCTGTTGCGGATTCTCACCGTATCGCAGCGACTGCTGTTTTTCGAACGAGAGCGAGTAGCGATCTGGAAACGGTTCCTGGCGTTGCGCCGCGAACCACTGCGCGATTGCGGCGTCGTAGCCGCTCGTATGCGCGTAGACTTTTTCGGCCAGCAGCGTCCGGAGCGGCAGATTGTCGGCGCCGCTGGCAATCGTTTCGAGAACGGCAGCGTAGTCGCTCGGATCGACGATCACCCACACCGCAGCGAAGTTCTTGGCCGCCGAGCGCAACATCGACGGGCCGCCAATGTCGATGTTTTCGATGACCTCTTCGGGATGCACACCAGGCTTCGCCGCGGTCTCGCGAAAGGGATACAGATTGACCACGACGAGATCGATTGGCGCGATGTGATGCTCTCCAATGGCCTTCATGTGCTCCGGTAAATCACGCCGCGCCAGCAGGCCGCCGTGCACGACCGGATGCAGCGTTTTCACTCGTCCGTCGAGCATTTCGGGAAATCCCGTAATGTCGCTCACGTCGAGCACGCTGAGACCGCTTTCGCGCAGCACGCGCGCTGTGCCGCCCGTTGAGACGAGTTCATAACCCTGCGCCGCCAACTGCGTCGCAAATGGAACGAGACCGGTTTTATCGGAGACCGAAAGAAGCGCGCGCATCGAAAATGGGATAGATGTGGTGAAATCCTGTGTCGGTACTGGCCTGCTTGCCGCGGTCAATCGCTCTCCCTCGGCGTATCACTCGCACTTCGCAATCAACGATCAACCGCGCCGGCGTGTGCCCACCGACGTCAACCTGACGTCTCCCCGCGCGGGAGCCCGAGGTCCGGCAATCGCACTTCACCCGTCACGCGGCCGTCGTCGTCCAACGCAACATCGCCTCGCGCCAGCGCAGCAACCGCGCGCGGCAGCAGCGCATGCTCGGCGCGCAACACCCGCGCGGCCAGCGTCGCCGGTGTATCCGCCGCATGCACCAGCACTGGCCATTGCGCGATGATCGCGCCGCGGTCGTAGACTTCATCGACGAAGTGCACCGTCACCCCGGATACCCGCGCTCCATGCGCGATCACGGCGGCGTGCACGCGTTGGCCGTACATGCCGTGCCCGCCAAAGGCGGGAAGCAGCGCGGGATGCACGTTGAGCACGCGTCCGCGGTAGCTCCCAACTACGGCCGCCGGCACAAGCTTGAGGTATCCCGCCAGCACGAGCAGTTCGACCTCGGCGTCCGCGAGTGCGCGCATCATGGCGTCGCCATCCTGATGTGCGGCGACCACGGTGCACGCAATGCCGGCCTCGCGCGCGCGCTGTAGCGCGCCAGCGTCAGCGACGTTGGAACCGACCCACACGATCGTACCATCGGCGCGCCCGTCGTCGGCGAAGTAATCGATCAGCGCTTGCAGGTTGGAACCGCCACCTGACGCGAGAACGCCGATCCGCGCCGGCGACGAAAGCGAGTGGGGTACGATGGTGCTCATGTCAGTAAGAGGATGGACGCGATGCTGCATCGCGCCCGGAGGCGCTAGGCGAGTTCTGGCGGCCGCGGGCGATCCAGGCGAGGCCCACATCGAACGCGTCGCCAATCGTTTCCGCGAGCAATACCGTGCGACCCTCGTGCGCTTTGGCGCGCTGCAGATCTTCCATGGGCGTCTCGAGACCAGCAACTAAAATGCCGAGTCCTCCCGTCGCGATCGCCGGTTGGACATCGCGCCAGCGATCGCCGATATACACCGACGCAGTGAGCGCCAGATCCAGCGCGCGGGCCGCATCTTCGTGCATCCCGATTCCCGGCTTCCGGCATCGACACGGTCCGTCGCGCTCGGGCCAGTGCGGGCAGTGATACGTGGCATCCACGTGCGCGTGTTCGGCGGCCAGTAGTTCGTCGAGTCGCGCACGAACGGCCTCGTACTGGGCGTTCGTGATGAGGCCGCGCCCAATTCCCGATTGATTGGTCACGATGACTACGGGAACGCTGGCGGCGTTCGCGCGCGCGACACCCGCCGCGGCGCCGGCCAGCAACACAACCTGTGCCGCGCTCGATGGATAGTGTGCGTCAGCGATCAGCGTGCCATCGCGATCGACGAAAAGCGCAGGGCGGGCCACGTCTCAGGGTGGGCGACGCGTCTGCGCCGTCGAATCCTTCTTCGCCGCACGCGGCGCCGTGAACGATCGGGCGGGGGATTTGGTGGTGCCGGACAAACTGCGCACACCCAATGCGGAGATTCGATACGACCCACCGGCCTCCAATGGTGTGGTCAGCGTGATGTAGACATCGGTGGTTACCAACGGCCGCTTCATTTTCGGCGGCGGTGTGGTGTCTTTGGGCGCAGCCGGTCGGGTCCCGCGTGCGGCTGCCAGTCGGCGCGCTTCGGCCGCGGCGCGCGCGATCGCCTGCAAGCTGTCCGTGCGCCGCACCCGCGCCATCGAGTCGGCGCGCGCGCGACCGGCTCGCGTGGTGTCGGCCGTCGCCCGCGCAATCGAATCCGCACGATTCTTGGCGCGCACGGAGTCGGCAACTTGCTTCTCGAACGCCGTCTGCACGAGCGCAACCTCGACCACCGACGAGTCGGCGCGCTTCACCACGAACTGCGGATTTGTCAGTGGCTGATCCGGCAGCAGTGGCTTGTCAAACGACACCTTGAGCACGCGCAGACTGTCTGCTGCGCTGGCGACGACATCGGCAATGCGTAGCCCCACGGTGTCGTGCGGGAAGGCGTAAAACTCGAGATCGACGCGCTCGGCCAGCGAAACGCGCACGGTGTCGAACGCTTCGGTCGGATCGAGCGAGCGACTGTTGTTCCGATCGATGATCGCGCGGACGAGATAGGCCCCGTTCGGTGCGTGCTTGAGTGAAAAACGTCCGACCGTATCCGTCAGCACCTGGTATGCGGTCGTATCGCGTCCCTTTATGAACAGCGCTTCAATCAGCGCCTGGCGTGCGCCACGACCAGCGACCCAATCGAACGCGACACCTGTGATGTTCGTGTTCGGAATCGGTCCACCCGTGCTGAAGACGACCGTCACCGAACTGTCGATGGGATTGTTGCGCAGGTCTTGTACGCCGGGGCTGATCTGCACCGAGTAGACGGTGTTGGGTTTCCAACCGCCACTCGGATGAATCGTGATGCGGTCGCGATGCCAGTCGACCGATTCGTTCTTCGCGCGCGGACTGATGAATACGAGCGACTTGAGATCAATGCCGCCCTTGGGTGTCTCAGAGATCACTTCGTTGAACTTGATCTCCAGATCTTTGTTCTTCGCCCCGACCGTCATGTCCTTGGGCGTAATGCTCAGGATGGCTGGAGGTTGCACATCCGGCGGACCGCCCGGAGGCGCTCCGGCGTTGGCGCACGCACTCGCTGATGCACTCGCCCACACGCCAATCGCACCGACAAACGCCCGGCGCAGTCGATCGGTGAGTCGTCGTGGCACGCCACGATTCACGAGCTGAGTTGCTCCAGCTTGTCGCGCAGTTGCACGAGTCGGGCTTGCCATTCCGCCGCCTTTGTGCGCTCGCCGTCGATGACCGCCGGTGGCGCCTTGGCGATGAACTTCTCGTTCGACAATCGACCGAGCAGTGCGTTCAACGGCGCCTCAAGCTGCGCAATCTCGGCCGCCAGCTTGGCCTTTTCCTTGTCGATGTCGATCATGCCGGCGAGCGGCACGTGCACCGTCACCAGCGCGCCCACTTCGCTCGCGGAGAGTGCGGCCGGCGATTGCGCACGCACGCTGACCTCCGCGCGCGCGAGCGATCCGATGATCGCTGTCTGCGCCATCGCCGATTCGAACGACACACCGGTGGGCGTCACAATCGCGTTGATGCGCGTACCCGGCGGCACGTTGTAGTCCGATCGAATCTTGTTCATCGCCTGCACGGCTTCGCGCGTCGCATCGAACGCCAGCGCGAGCGTACGCTCGTCATCGCTGACCGATGGGCGCGCCGTCGGCCACGCCGCTTGCGCCAGGAAATGCCCCGATGGGGTCTGCGGCAGATGCTGCCACAGTGCCTCGGTAATGAACGGGATGATGGGCTGCAACAGACGCAGCGCCCGATCGAACGCGTGCGCGAGCACGGCGCGTGCGACTTCCCGATCAGCCCCGTCTTCGACGTAGAGGCGCGGCTTCACTGACTCGAGATACCAGTCGGCGAGTTCGTTCCACACGAACCGACGCGCCGCCTCGGCGTATTCCGACAAACGCAGTCCGCGACCGCGTTCTGCCTCGGTCCACGTGGCACCGTTGGCTGGTCGTGCAGGGCCCAGCGCGGCGTCGCACTCGGCAATCGCTGCATCGAGACGGGCGAGAATCCACGCGTCGGCGGCCGTGAACGATTCGGCGTCGATCTGTTCAATCGGCGTGACCGGTGCGCTGCCAACACGCGAGAGCAGAAATCGTCCGATGTTCCACAGCTTCGTGCCGAAGTTCCGGCCAGGCGCAAACGACTTGTCGAGATCGTTCGGGTCGAGCATCACGTCGACGCCGAGCCCGAGTCCGGCCACCATTGTCCAGCGCAGCGCGTCGGCGCCGTACAGACGCACGACGTCGAGCGGATCGATGCCGTTGCCAAGCGACTTGGACATTTTGCGATGCTGCATATCACGCACGGTGCCGTGCAGATACACGGTGTGGAACGGCGATTTGTCGAGGAACCAGCACCCCGACATCACCATGCGCGATACCCAGAAGAACAAAATCTCCGGCGCGGTAACGAGCACGTCGCCCGGATAGAACGCGGCCAAATCGAGTGTGTTGTTCGGCCAGCCAAGGGTCGAGAACGGCCAGAGCCACGACGAGAACCACGTGTCGAGTACGTCGTTATCCTGACGCACGGCGCCGCCACACGACGGGCACGCCGCAACGTCAGTGCGTGACACGATGGGCTCCGCGCCGCACGCGTCGCAGTACCAGACCGGCACGCGATGGCCCCACCAGATTTGGCGCGAGATGTTCCAATCGCGAATGCCTTCGAGCCAATTGACGTAGACCGCTTCCCATCGTTCCGGGAGAATGCGCAACTCACCGCTGCGCAGCACGGCCAACGCCTTCGCCGCCAGCGGCTGCATGCGCACAAACCACTGATCGGAGAGGCGGGGTTCTACGACGGTATCGCAACGATAGCAGTGGCGCACGCTGTGCTGATGCGGTTCGATTTTCACGAGCGCGCCGGCGGCCTCGAGCATCGCGACGATCTTCGTGCGCGCCTCAAATCGATCGAGGCCGTTCAGCTCCGTCGGTACGCGTCCAGCCGCGCCCTCCACTTCACGCACCACGCCTTCGGCGTCGATGATAACCGGCATGGCGAGGTTATGACGCCTGCCCACTTCAAAGTCGTTCGCATCGTGCGCGGGGGTGATTTTCACCGCGCCCGATCCGAAGGCCGGATCGCTGTAACTGTCGGCCACAATGGGAATGCGCACGCCGTTCAGCGGCAGCACCACGTCGCGCCCAACCATATCGGCGTAGCGCTCGTCGTCGGGATTCACCGCCACCGCCACGTCGCCGAGCATCGTTTCCGGACGCGTCGTGGCCACTACAACGCTGCGCGAGCTGTCGTCGGCCAGCACGTAGCGCAGGTGATACAGCTTGCCCGCAGTCTCGGTGAACTCCGCTTCTTCGTCGGATAAAGACGTGCCGCAGCGTGGACACCAGTGAATGACGCGGTGCCCCTTGTACACGAGACCGTCTTCGTGCAGGCGCACAAAGGCCTCGCGCACCGCGACCGACAGTTCGGGCGAGAACGTGTACGCCGTTCGCGTCCAATCCGCGCTCGAGCCGATGGCCTTGAGCTGATTGAGGATCTCGCCGCCAGTCTCCTTCACAAAGTCGGCGACGCGCGCGACAAACGCCTCGCGTCCGAGATCGAAGCGCGTGCGGCCTTCAGCAGTGAGCTGCTTCTCCACCACGTTTTGCGTGGCGATGCCGGCGTGATCGGTGCCCGGAACCCACAACGCTTCATCGTTGGCCATTCGGCGCCAGCGAATGAGCACGTCTTGCACGGTGTTGTTCAGGCCGTGTCCGACGTGCAACACCGCGGTGACGTTCGGTGGCGGCATGACGATGACGAACGGCTCGCGATCCGACGCGTGCGCGGGATCGGCGGTGAACACGCCATGTTCAGTCCATCGTGGATACCACTCGGCTTCGGTCGATGCAGCGTCGTACTGCGGCGGCAGCGGATTCAGGTCTGGCGAAGTCATCCGCCTAACTTAGTCTCATCGACTATCGATCCGAAGCAGTCGGGCCCGCGCGTGTGAAGTCGGTGCCACGGATGGTGAGGCGATCCATCACGTGCGAGACATCCGGCACGCCGCGCGCCAGCGTCAGCGCATGTCCGACCTCGGCGGGACTGTGGACCCAGCCCGTCAGCTCAATCACGCCGTCGCCGATGGCGCCGATGTCGATGGCCCGACCACGGAGCGTGGGGTCATTGCGAAAAGCTTCCAGCACCCGCGCTTCGAGTTCGCTATCGTCGGGCGGGCCGTCAGTCGCGTCCACGTCCGCGACGAAATCGTGATCCGACTCGTCCGCCGCCTCCGCGGGCGGTCGCCACGCGTGGTGGAATTGGGTGTCGACCAGCGACGGCACTTCCTCGGCGGGATCGGGGAGGTCTTCGTCGTGCAGGCGCCGGCGGACGCGCGCCAGCCGGGCCTTCATCCCCGCGGTTCCCCCCGATCGCTCGGCCAGAATGACGCCGAGCGCCACCCCCGTGACCGCGCCGAGCGCCAGCAGCAGCAAACTGCTGTTGGTCGACCGTCGGCGACCTCGGAAACGTAGTCGGGCCATGGACTTCCCTCGCAATGTTCGGGTCGGAAACGGTGGCGCCTCTATAGGAGCAACGATAACTTGCGCTCTCGCATGCGGCGAGGCACCGCGGGCCAGTGGGTGTTCGGAGGCTCTGAACACCACAGCCGGGGACTTTGCCATGCGCGCAAACGGCCTTCACCCCTTCGTGCCTCATGATCGATTCGCCGCCTGACGCCGCCAACATGATTGTCCTGACGCTCCCGGATGGTTCCACGCGTGAGGTGCCCGCGGGAACGCTTGGTCGGGACGTTGTTGGGACTATCGGAGCGCGGCTGTTGCAGGCCGCGCTCGCGGTCGCGGTCGATGGTGAGGTGCAGGATCTCATGACGCCGCTCCGCTCGTCGGGGCAGTTTGTCGTCATCACGGACAAAGACCCGCGCGCGTTGGCGGTGCTGCGGCATTCTGGCGCGCACATTTTGGCCACGGCCGTTCGGCGTCTGCGCCCCGACGCCAAGATCGGCTTCGGCCCGGCCATCGACGACGGCTTCTACTACGACTTCGAAGTCGAGAAGCCGTTCACGCCGGAAGACCTGGCGGCGTTCGAAGCGGAAATGAAGAAGGTCGTGGCCGAGAAGTATCCCTTCGTGCGTGCAGAAGTCTCGGTAGACGAGGCGAAGAAGCTGTTTGTCGACGATCCGCTCAAGCTTGAGCGATTGGCCGACTTCGACGGCACGGACGAAATCATCTCCACCTACACGGACGGGCCGTTCATCGATCTGTGCCGCGGGCCGCACGTGCCCGATACGTCGCATCTCAAACACTTCAAACTGCTGCACACGGCGGGCGCGTATTGGCGCGGCGATGTGAAGCGGCAGATGCTGCAGCGCATCTACGCCACCGCATTCTTCAAGAAGGACGAGCTCGACCAGCATCTGCACAATCTCGAGGAAGCCAAGAAGCGAGATCATCGCGTACTTGGTAAGTCGCTCGGACTGTTTCAGCTCTTTCCGCACGCCCCCGGCGCGGCGTTCTGGACGCCGAAGGGCACGATGCTCTACAACACGCTCGAGGCCTTCGTCCGCGAGCGACAGCAGGAAGCGTTTCAGGAAGTCAAGACGCCGCTGCTGTACAACAAGATGCTGTGGGAGCAGTCGGGACACTGGGGCAAGTACAAGGAGAACATGTTCCTTGTACTCGACAACGAAACGGGCGAGCACGACATGTCGCTCAAGCCGATGAATTGCCCCTCGCACTACGTGCTGTTCGGTTCGCACAAGCACTCGTATCGCGAACTGCCCGTGCGCTACGTCACGTTCGATGTGCTGCACCGCAACGAACTGTCGGGCGCGCTCTCCGGGCTGACGCGCGTCCGGCAATTCTCGCAGGACGACTGTCACGTGTTTCTGCGGGAAGATCAGATCGCGAGCGAGGTGCACTTCCTCCTCGACTTCATTCTGGGCCACTACGACACGTTCGGTCTCAAGGCGACGCTCAAGTTCGCCACGCGCCCCGAGCAGCGCATTGGCAGCGACGAACTGTGGGATCGCGCGGAAGGCGCGTTGCGGGCGGCGCTCGAAAGCACGGGACGTCCGTACGAAATGAAGGAAGGCGACGGCGCGTTTTACGGTCCGAAGATCGACTTCGATGTCACGGACAGCATCGGCCGCGCCTGGCAGTTGGGTACGATTCAACTCGACTACAACGCGCCGGAGCGGTTTGACCTCACGTACACGGGCGAAGACAACGCTCCCCATCGCCCGGTAGTCATTCACCGCGCTGTGTCGGGTTCGTTCGAACGCTTCATTGCGATTCTCATCGAGCACTTCGCGGGTGCGTTTCCGCTCTGGTTGTCGCCGGAGCAGGTGCGAGTGATTCCGATCGCGATCGATTACAACGCACACGCCGAGGCGTTGGTTGCGCGCATGAAGGCGGCGGGAATTCGCGCTACGCTCGATGCGCGCAACGAAACGCTCAACTATCGCGTGCGCGAAGGCGAAGTGGAGAAGGTGCCCTACATGTGCGTAATCGGCCGCCGTGAGGCTGAGGAGAACACGGTGGCGGTGCGCGCACGCGGCGCCGGAAAAAAGCAGGACGTGTTGTCGGCCGATGCCTTCATCGCGCGCGCGCTCGAAGAGATTCGCACGCGCGCGCTGCCCACCGTTGCCGAGTCACCGGAGTCCGCGTCGTGACCCCCGAAGCGCTGCTGGACCTGTTCGTTCTTTCGCCCGTCGGACTGGCGGAAGTTGACGAAGAGGGACGTGTTGAAGTCGCCAACCTGGCAGCGCGCAACTTGCTCACCCCGTTTACGCGAACGGGGCGGCTTGATGATCTCTTCACAGCGCTGTCCTCGGTCGCGCCGGATCTCGCGGCACGCGTGCGCAGCTACGATGCGCCGCGCGGAGTGATCGTCGAATCGCTCGAGTTGCTCGCACCCGGGCAGCACCTGGGCGTGCACCTCTCGCTGGTGAAAGTTGCACCCGCGCGTATTGTTGCGGTGGCCACCGACGCCAGCGGTCTCGCCAAGTCCAAGCGCGTGGTGACGCAGCTTGAACAACGGCTGCGCGCAGTGGAAGGCGCAGTGCGCGACTACGCGATTTACACGCTCGACGCCGAAGGACGCATCGACACGTGGAGCGAGTCGGCCGAACGGGCCTATCAGATTGGTGCGATGGATGCAATCGGCAAGAGCGGCGGCATGCTCTTTCCTCCCGATGCGAACGGCGATGCGACGCTGCAGGAGAGTTTGACGCAGGCCGCGCGCGCCGGGTGGAGTGAACAAGAAGGCAGTCGGCAGCGCGCCGACGGCACGGTGTTCTGGAGCACGACCGTGGTCTCGGTGTTGCGTGGCGTCGACGGCGAACCCACGGGTTACTCGGTCATCACGCGCGACCTGTCTGAACGTCGTCAGCTTGAAGAAGCGTTGCGCGAAGACGCATCGAGCAAGAACGACTACCTCACGGGCGCGGCGACCCGACGGGAATTCTTTGTCGTGGCGAGCTCCGAAGTGGCGCGCGCACGCCGTTACTCGCAGCCTCTCTCGCTCCTCCTGGTTGCGCCCGACAACTACGCCGATATCGCCGCGTCGTCCGGTGAAGACTTCGCCAACGAATGGCTGCGCACCATCGCCGGCGTCTGCCGCCAGGAGTCTCGCACAACCGACGTGGTCGGTCGCGTGGGCGGGGAAGAGTTCGCAGTGCTGTTGCCGTCGACGGAACTGTCGGGCGGACTGGTACTCGCCGAACGTATCCGTGAGCGCATGCAACGCCACGTCTTCGGCGGCGAGCCCACCAATCACCGCTGCACCGTTTCCGTCGGCGTCAGCGAAGTCACCGACGCCATCGTCAGCGTCGACGGCCTGCTGGAAGCGAGTGCCACAGCGGTCGAGAGGGCGAGGCAGGCGGGGAAGAATTTGGTGGTGGGGTTCGACGCGTAGGGGGGGGGTGACTTGCGAGTCGGCTCACCGTCCTTCGGGGGTGGCGAGCGGCCAGTGACGAGTTTGAAGCTTGAGCGGCGCAGCTTAGCTGCGAACGCGCTTTCGAAGCGCAATCAGCATGCGTCGAATCTCTCCGGTTTCACGCACGAGTGAGTCGTGCGAGGGGAGCTCGCAGCCGAGTCCGCGAGCGAACGCCAGATGATTTTCGACTTCATTGGTTGAAGCGATGGCAATCGTAAGGAATCTCGCGAACTGCGTGGCGTGCTCCTGACCGCATCCTTCAGCAATGTTCGCGGGGATGGCCGCCGACGCGCGACACAACTGCGCGCGCAGACCAGGAGCGGCCCGCGTCACCATCGTGGCCGACGTTTGATGCACGGCGATCGCCAATTCATGTGAACGCTGCCAGACGAAGAGCTTGGTGTGATCGGTCATGGTTCACGATGCAACGGCGGCGGGCCGTCTGCGCCATCGAATTCACGCATCGCAATCGTTCGATTGCCGCCGGCACCGCTCCAGCTCCAACTGGCGACTGGTTGCTGATCGCCCCCGGAGGACCGATCCCATTTCTTCCCTGACTCCCCCCCCGGCATCCTCCCCCCTCTCCCCTCGCGCAATCGATTATTTTCCCTTTCTCTCTCACCCCTTTACCATCCCGATGTCTGATCTCTCTCGCCAACCCGTTATCGTCGGCGCTGCCCGGACCCCGATTGGCCGTTACCTCGGCGGTCTTAGCTCCCTTTCTGCCGTCGAGCTCGGCGCGATTGCGATTCGCGCCGCGATCACTCGCAGCGGCGTCGCGCCCGAGGCGGTGCAAGAGGTGATCATGGGTCACGTTTTGCAGGGTGGCACGGGGCAGGCGCCGGCCCGGCAAGCGATGCTCAAAGCGGGCGTCCCGGCCACCGTCTCAGCCGTCACCGTCAATAAGGTCTGCGGCTCGGGCCTCAAAGCCGTCATGCTCGCCGCGCAGGCCATCAAGGCGGGCGATGCGCAGGTCATCGTGGCCGGTGGACAGGAGTCGATGTCCAACGCGCCGCACTACGTGTACGGCATGCGCGGTGGCGTGAAGATCGGCGACCAGTCGATGGTGGATGGCATGATCAAAGACGGTCTCTGGTGCGGCACCTGCAACGTGCATATGGGCGAGCACGCCGAATACACGGCGACCAAGGCCGGCGTCACGCGCGCGCAGCAGGATGCGTTCGCCGCCGCGTCGCACGCCAAGGCGGTCGCTGCACAAGCCGGCGGCAAGTTCGCCACCGAAATCGTGCCGGTGGAGATTCCCGGCAAGAAAGGACCGACCGTTGTCAGCGCCGACGAAGGACCGCGCGCCGATACCACGGAGGAGTCACTCGCGAAGCTGCGTCCGGCGTTTCCATCGGCGGCGAGCAGCAATCCTACGTTGAGCGTCACGGCCGGCAATGCCTCATCGCTCAACGACGGCGCCGCCGCGGTGGTGGTCACGTCGGAGGCATATGCGCGTGAACATGGTCTCACCATTCTCGCCCGCATCACGGCCTACGCGACCGGCGCTGGCGATCCACGCGACTTGTTCTTCGCGCCCATCACGGCGGTGAAGAATCTGATGGCCAAGAGCGGTACGAGCATCGGCGACTACGATCTCATCGAAGCCAACGAAGCCTTCGCTTCGCAATCCATTGCCGATGCCGTCGGCTTAGGATGGGATCCGTCGCGCGTCAACGTGAACGGTGGCGCGATTGCCCTCGGTCATCCGATTGGCGCCAGCGGCACGCGCGTGCTCGTGACGTTGTTGCACGCCTTGATCGATCGCGGCGCGCGCACCGGACTGGCCACACTATGCCTCGGCGGCGGCGACGCCGTCGCGCTATCAGTGGAACGCGTCGGTTGAACGCGTTCCCTGGCGAATCGACCTCAAAGTTCGCGGCATAACCGAACGATGGTTCGGTAATGACACGCACGTCTGAGCGCGTGATCAACCTCGATCCTGATCGATGGCAGTCGCGCGCCGACGGGCCGCGCTGGCTGTACGCCGAGCCCGGCCGCTTGCGCGCCGCGTGGCGGCTGTGCGTGTTCGGACTCGCGATGCTCGTGGCGCAACCAGTGTGCGAATCGGTACTCGCACCACTGTTTGCGGCGATCTCGGTCGGTGTCGGCGATCAAATCGAAGCCTATCCGTGGATCACCTGTGCGACGACACTGGTGGCGCTCACGCTGGCGCTGCGCTTTGTGGATCGTCAGCCGTGGTCGTCGGTTGGACTCGCGCCAAGTGCGTGGCGCCGATCGGCGCTCATTGGCGGATTTGGCATCGGTGCAGGCGCAATCGGTGCGACCGTTGCGCTGCTGGCGCTGAGCGGCGCCGCGCACATCGTGCCGGTGCACAGTCTCGTCGCTGATCCGCTCGGCGGTACCGACGCGCAGTGGAGCAACGCGTCGTGGGCGGGCACCACCACGCGACTCACGCTCTTGCTTGCGCCCGCCGCGCTGTGGGAGGAACTCGTCTTCCGCGGTTACTTCTGGAGCGTCGCGCGCGATGCCGGCGGTGTGCACGTCGCCCGGTGGTCGACGGCCTTTGCGTTTGGCGCGGTGCACCTCATGAATCCCGGCGCGAGCGTGCAATCGACAACGCTGGTGCTCGTCGCGGGAGCGGCGCTCGGTACCATTCGTGAGCGTACTGACAGTCTCAGTGCCGCGTGGCTGGCCCACTTCGCGTGGAACTGGGTGATGGCCGCGCTGCTGCACATGCCGGTCAGCGGGGTGCCGTTCGAAACGCCCGGTTATCGCGTGACCGTGAGTGGCGCGGATTGGTGGACCGGTGGCGCGTGGGGGCCTGAGGGCGGCGTGGCCGCGCTTGTGGTGATGGTCGTCGGAATCGCGCTTGCGTCGCGGTCCGACTCGTGGTGGCACAACATTCGAACTTCCAGCGCGGAGACTCCTTCGTCATGAGTGATAGCACCACAGGGCGCAGCACGATTGGTCAGGTGGCAGTGGTTGGCGCCGGGCAGATGGGCAACGGTATCGCGCACGTGTTTGCCGCGAGCGGATATCCGGTGACGATGATTGACGTCAGTGCCGACGCGTTGCAGCGCGGCAAAGACACGATCGCGAAGAACCTCGACCGTCAGGTGAAGAAGGGGGGAGTCTCCGCCGAAGACGCTGCGGCTGCCCTCGGTCGCGTTTCGACCGCGACGGCGCTCGACGCCGTCGCGAACGCCGATATCGTGGTCGAAGCCGCGACGGAGCGCACGGATCTCAAATTCAAGATCTTCGAAGACCTCGATCGGCTGGCACCGACAGGCGCGATTCTCGCTTCGAACACGAGCTCCATTTCGATCACCGAGATTGCGGCGCGCACCAAACGTCCGGAGCTCGTCATCGGCATGCACTTCATGAATCCGGTGCCGGTCATGCAGCTCGTTGAGGTGATTCGCGGACTCGCCACCAACGACGACACGACCCAGCGTGTGATGGCGCTGTCGAAAGCACTCGGCAAAACGCCGGTTGAAGTGAACGACTATCCCGGTTTCGTGGCCAACCGCATTCTCATGCCGATGATCAACGAAGCGATCTTCTGCGTGATGGAAGGGGTCGGCACGCCCGAAGCGATCGATACCGTGATGAAGCTCGGAATGAATCATCCGATGGGGCCGCTCACGCTGGCCGATTTCATTGGCCTCGACACGTGCCTCGCCATTCTCGAAGTGCTGCATAAAGGCCTGGGCGATCCGAAGTACCGCCCGTGTCCGCTACTTCGCAAATACGTCGCTGCCGGTTGGTACGGCAAGAAATCGGGCCGCGGCTTCTACCAGTACTGAGAACTCTATGGGTCTGCTTGCCCTCACCGACACGCAACTCGAAATCCAGCGACTCGCGCGAGACTACGCGCAGCGCGAACTCGTACCCCTCGCCGCCGAACGCGATCGTGAATCGCGCTTCGATGCGTCGATGGTGGCGCAGATGGCCGAGTTGGGCTTTTTCGGTATGCTCTCGCCCGAGCAGTACGATGGCTTAGGGCTCGATGCGCAGAGTTATCTGCTGGCGCTCGAAGAGATCGCGGTGGCTGACGCGTCGGCGGCAGTGCTGCTCAGCGTGCACAACTCGCTGCCGACGCAGATGATTCTAAACTTCGGCAACGACACGCAGCGGCGGGAGTTTCTTCCACCGATGGCGCGCGGTGAATCGCTCGGCGCCTTCTTGCTGTCGGAACCGGAGGCCGGATCCGATGCGGCGTCGTTGCGCTGTCAGGCCGTGCGCGATGGCGACGACTGGATCCTGAACGGCACCAAGGCGTGGGTGTCGCACGGCAGCGAAGCGGGTGTGCTCTTGTGCATGGCCCGTACCGACTCGCCCGACGCACGCAAAGGCGCGAAGGGAATTTCGACGTTCATCCTGACGCCCGACTTACCGGGCTTCCATGTGTCGAAGAAGGAAGCCAAGCTCGGTTTGCGAGCATCGCCGACGGTGCAGATTGTGCTCGACAATTGTCGAGTGCCCGGCAGCCGATTGCTTGGTGCGGAGGGCAAGGGGTTCATCTACGCGCTGGGCTCACTCGATCACGGGCGCCTCGGCATTGCGGCGCAGGCCATCGGCATCGCCCGCGCGGCGCTCGAGGCGTCGTGCAAGTACGCTGGCGAGCGCAAGCAATTCGGTCAGCCGATCGCCGACTTCCAGGCCATTCAATTCAAGATCGCCGACATGGCGACGCGTATCACGGCGGCCCGTGCGCTCTTGCACACGGCAGCCGCTGCGAAGGAGCGTGGGGACGCGGTCACACGCTTCAGTTCCATGGCGAAGCTCTTCGCCTCAGAGACCGCAATGTGGGTGACCACGCAGGCCGTGCAGATTTTTGGCGGCTACGGCTATGTCACCGACTATCCCGTCGAACGGTATTTCCGCGACGCCAAAGTGACTGAAATCTACGAAGGAACTTCGGAGGTTCAGCGCATTGTGATTTCGCGCGAGACACTCGCGGCCGCCTTGGCCGCCGACGGTTCACTCCCCGACTGAGATCGCAGGGTATATATGCGCTACTTCGATACGATAGCCGAGATGGGTCATGAACAAGTGGTGTTTTGTCATGACAAAGCGACCGGATACCGCGGCATCATTGCAATTCATGATACCACGCTCGGTCCGGCGCTCGGCGGTTGTCGATTCTGGAACTACGCCACCGACGAAGAGGCGGTGACCGACGCGCTGCGACTCTCGCGCGGCATGACGTACAAGAACGCGGTGGCCGGTCTCAATCTCGGCGGCGGCAAGTCGGTCATTATCGGCGACAACAAGACGCCGAATCGCGAGATGCTCTTCCGCGCCCACGGGCGTTTTGTCGATTCGCTTGGCGGTCGCTATGTCACGGCCGAAGACGTTGGCACCAACGTGGAAGACATGGACTTCGTGCACATGGAAACGAAGTTCGTCACGGGCATCGGTTCCAAGTCCGGCGATCCATCTTCTGTTACGGCACACGGCGTGTTTCGCGCCATCCAGGCCTCGGCGCATGAACGCTGGGGCAGCGACTCTCTCGAAGGAAAGACGGTCGCCATTCAGGGACTCGGCCACGTCGGCTCACATTTGGCACGCGCGCTGCATAAGGCCGGTGCGAAGCTCATTGTGACGGACATCGACGCCGGCCGCATTCAGTCGATTGTCGACGCCACCGGGGCTAAAGCCGTCGCGCTCAGCGAGATCTACGGAGTAACGGCCGATATCTTCACGCCGTGTGCGCTCGGCGGCATTCTGAACGATGACACGTTGCCACAGCTCAAGGTCGAGATCGTTGCCGGTGCCGCGAATAACCAGCTCTTGGAAGACCGGCATGGCGATGCGCTTGAGGCTCGCGGCATTCTGTACGCCCCTGACTATGTTGCCAATGCCGGCGGCGTCATCAACGTGTATTCCGAGCTGACCGGATGGAGCCGCGACCGGTCCATGCGCAAAGCGGACGAGATCTACCACACCGTGCGCACCGTGTTTCGCCTGGCGAAGGACACCGGCATTCCAACGTATATGGCCGCCGACCGCGTGGCGGAGCAGCGCATCAAGGCCGTCAGTGGTATGGTCCGAACGTGGCCGCAGTATCCCAACCGCGAGGGGTGAACATGGTGGACGTCGCACAGCCCGGTGAACGCATTCCGATTGCGTCCGATCACGCCGGCTTCGAACTGAAGGAACGACTGCGCGCTGTACTCGATTCCATGGGCTACAAAGTGCAGGACATCGGCACCCACAGCACCGCGAGTACGGACTACCCCGACTACGCGCACCCGCTGGCGCAGGAAGTTTCCAGCGGCGAGGCCGAACGCGGCGTGCTGCTTTGTGGAACCGGTTTGGGGATGTCGTACGTTGCCAATCGGTATCCGGGCGTGCGGGCGGCCGTGGCGTGGACGCCGGAAATCGCGGCGCTCGCGCGCAAGCACAACGATGCCAATGTGCTGGTGTTGCCGGCGCGCTTCGTCTCCGATGAAGACGCGATCGCGATTCTGGAAACGTGGCTCGGTACGGAGTTCGAAGGCGGTCGGCACGGCAAGCGTGTCGAAAAGATCGAACGGGACCCTGACAGCGCGGAGCACGACGCATGACAGTGCAGCACGAGATTCTCGCGGGCACGAGCGCCGAGTGGCACCAATGGGATCGTC
Source organism: uncultured Gemmatimonadaceae bacterium (assembly GCA_966096095.1). GTDB lineage: Bacteria > Gemmatimonadota > Gemmatimonadetes > Gemmatimonadales > Gemmatimonadaceae > Gemmatimonas. The sequence goes on from CBHTUR010000003.1 coordinate 17,865, forward strand.
TGCCTCCCGGTGCATCGTTGGCCGCGTCGGATCCGGCTATCGCGCGCCTGATCGTGGAAGAAACGGAGCGACAGAGTCACGGCATCGAACTGATCGCAAGCGAGAACTTCGTCTCGCCGGCCGTGATGGAAGCCATGGGCTCGCCGCTAACCAACAAGTATGCGGAAGGGCTGCCGGGTAAACGCTACTACGGCGGCTGCGAAGTGGTTGATCAGATCGAGCAGTTGGCCATCGATCGCGTCAAGCAACTTTTCGGGGCAGAGCACGCCAACGTGCAGGCGCACAGCGGTGCCTCAGCAAACGCTGCGGTCTTTCTCGCGTTTATGAAGCCGGGCGACACGTTCTTGGGCATGGATTTGTCGCAAGGTGGGCATCTCACGCACGGTTCGCCGGTGAATTTCTCGGGGCTCCTGTACAAGGCTGTCTCGTACGGCGTGACCGACGAAGGGTTGATCGACTACGATCACATGCGCTCGCTCGCGCGGACCCATCATCCCAGAATGATCATCGCGGGCTACAGTGCCTACTCGCGCGTGATCGACTGGCAGGCGTTCGCCGACATCGCCAAGGAAATCGACGCAATCTTCTTCGTCGACATGGCGCACTTTGCCGGACTTGCAGCCACGGGCGTATATCCGTCGCCGGTGCCGTTCGCCGATGTCGTGTCCAGCACGACGCACAAAACGCTGCGCGGTCCGCGCGGTGGCATCATTTTGTGCAAAGAAGCGCATGCGAAGGCAATCGACAAAGCCACGTTCCCGGGAATGCAGGGAGGTCCGCTGGAACACGTGATTGCCGCCAAGGCTGTGGCGTTCAACGAAGCTTTGCAGCCGTCGTTCACGACGTACTGCCGGCAAGTGGTTGATAACGCACGCGTGCTGGCGTCGGCGCTTGCATCGCGCGGTTATCACATCGTCTCGGGTGGCACCGACAATCACCTGATGCTGGTCGATTTGCGCAGCAAGGGTTTGACGGGCAAGCTTGCCGAAAAGGTGCTCGATCAAGCCGGAATCACCGTCAATAAAAACACGGTGCCGAAGGAAACGCAGTCGCCGTTTGTCACGAGCGGAATTCGCATCGGGACGCCAGCGGTCACCACCCGCGGTATGGGCACTGACGCGATGCTGCGCATTGCCGAGTTGATCGATCGCGTGCTGTCCTCTCCTGAAGACACGAATGTGATCGAAGCCGCCCGCCGCGACGTGCGCGTGCTTGCGGGCGAGTTCCCGCTGTACCGTCCGGCGTAGATATCAGGGAATCCGCCCATTGTGGCGCGGTGACCTGACCGCCATCATTTATCGGCCGCAGGGCGTTGCACTGCCTGCGGCCGCGCGTCTTCAAGTCGCAGATGGCACGACGCAGCGGATTAGGGCAGCAATCGCGAGGAGTTCGCAGTGGCTGAGTTGGCGTTTCGTGAAGGCATCATGGATCAGATCCGTCTGCGCGAGCAGCGGTTCGACGAGCGCGCGTATCTGTTCGTGCTCGCCGCGCTTGAGCATTGCCAAACTCGCCTCGTTGAGCGCCGCCATATCACCGGCCCCGAACTCGCGTCGTCGTGTCGCGACCTCGCCTTGCAGCGCTTCGGCGTTACCGCACGGCTGGTGCTCGAGCACTGGGGCGTTCGCAGTACCAGCGACATCGGCGATATCGTCTTCACGCTGGTCGACTTGGGCTTGCTGGTTAGTCAGCCACAGGATTCGCGCGATGATTTCTATGGCGTCTTCGATTTCGAGGATGCGTTTGAGCGCGAGTATCCCTGGAGCACCGCGCACGTTTGATTCGTGGCGCGGTTCGGGCACGTGGCAATGAGCCCGCGCACGTTACCACTGCGTGTAACCTCCGCTGAACAGGCCGCGGCCTTCGACCGCGCCGCCATTGCCGCAGGGACCGCGTCATTCGAGCTCATGCTGCGCGCCGGTACGCGCTCGGCGGAGCTAATTCTTCGCGAGCTCAGCGATCGGCTCGAATACGGTGTGGCCGTTTTTGCGGGGCGCGGCAACAACGGCGGTGATGCGTACATTCTCGCCGCGCAACTTGCGCGCGCTGGCATCGCTGTACACTGCGTCGCCGCAGGATCGCCAAACACCGACGACGCGCGACGCGCGCAGGGGCTTGCCGCGGCACGCGGTGTCGAGATCACGAGCCAATGCGACCTGCCGCACACCGCGACTGCCAGAGTGGTGGTCGATGGCTTGCTCGGGACCGGGCATCGTGGCGAATTCCGTCCGGATCTACTGCCATTCGTTCAGTCGCTCAGCGCAGCGCGCGCTCGCGGCGCGTCGGTGGTCGCGCTCGACATACCGTCCGGGCTGAATGCGACCTCGGGTGAGTGCGCCGATGGTGTCGTCGCCGCCGACATTACCACCACGTTCGGCACCGTGAAGCGTGGACTGCTGTCGGCGCGACAGCTCACCGGTCGATTAGTGCTGGTGGACATCGGATTGCCTGCCGACCTAGCGCCGTCGGAAGCGTGGTTGCTTGCCGATCATCACCTGGCTCACGCCTTCGTGCCGTCGATGGCGTGGAACGCGCACAAGGGCACGCGCGGCAAACTTCTCATCGTTGGTGGTCACGTTGGCATGGCCGGTGCGACCATCCTCGCGGGCCAAGGGGCCCTGCACGCAGGCGCTGGTCTCGTTCAGGCGTGCGTGGATACGGAGAGTTTGTCAGCGGTGCAGCACGAGCTGCCGCAAGCGATCGCCAGCGCCTGGAGCGCGCTCGATGTAATCGCACAGTCAACGGCAAACGTACACGCGAGCGTACACGCGAACGAGCAAACGAATGTGCACGCAAACGTGCGGGCGTGCGTGATCGGCCCCGGGCTCGGTACAACGGAGCGCTCCGAACGCGCGATGCTCGCGGCGCTCTCGTCTTGCGCAAACACGCCGACGCTGCTTGATGCAGACGCACTCAATCTGGTGGCCCGGGACGGCGGCAACGTTGCGGAGCGCCTGCGCGCATGGGTCGCCGATCGTGCCTGCGTGATCACCCCACATCCGGGGGAGTTTCATCGCCTCGCCGGTCTCGACGCGCGTGCACCGTGGTTTGTGCGCATCGAGTCGGCAATCGAATTCGCGCGCGCGAGTGGTACGACGATCGTCGTCAAAGGCACGCCCGCAGCCGTCGTTGCTGCGACCGCCACGGAAACGCGAGTCGTCGTTGTCCCGCGCGGCTCGGCGGTGCTCGCCACCGGAGGCAGCGGTGATGTGCTGAGCGGTATCATCGGCGGACTCCTTGCGCAGCGCCTGCCCGCGTTCGACGCCGCGGTTGGGGGTGTGTTCGCGCACGGACTCGCCGGCGAACTGGCCACGACGCTCGCGGGAACGACGCTTGATACGCCGCGCGGGGCGTCGCTCTCGCATGTGCTGGCGGCCCTGCCACAGGCGTGGCGGGACATTGCGCACCCGCCGTCGATGCCACCGGGGGTGGTTGCCTCATGGCCGGCGCTCGTATGATCGAACGCGTGCGCCTGCGCTTGTGTATGTGCGTGGCCATGGCACTGTCAACGACCGCGTGCGCGACAACCGGCGCAGGCGGCGGTGAGTCTGGAACGGGTGCCTCGTACTCTCCGCGTCGTGACGAGCGCCGCATCGTTGGCAGCTTTGGTGATATTCGCGCGCTCGCTGTGTCGCGTCGCTATGTCTTTGCGGCATCGGCGAGCGGCATTGCGATTTACGATCGGCTGTTCAATGCGTGGCAGGCACCGGTTTCACCGGACATCGGGCTCACTGATGCGCAAATCACCGCCATCGCCGGCGATCCGGTGGAAGACGCGTTGTGGATCGGCGTGCCCGGCGCGGTCATCATCTATCGCCCAGCAGCGGAGCAACTGCAGCGGACCATCGTGACGGGCGTGCCTGAACTGATTGCCTTTGATCGCCAACCAACCGGCGATGCCTTCGTGCGCGCGAGTGGGCAGTGGTCACGCGTTTCTCGCAGCGGCATTGCCACACCTGTCTCTCCGCCCGTTGCCGGGCAGGTGATTCTGCCCGCGTCGCTCAACGATGTGTATTCGCGCTATCCAGGATTGCGCAGCGGCGCGCCGCTCCTCTTTCGCAGTCAACGAGCCGATCGACCGCTGTACAATTTTTCCATTCAAACCGGTGTGTACGCGCCGGACCAGCCGAGCGAGGTGTGGCTCGGTACGCGGGGCGATGGCTTATACAAAGTCGACGGCGTCACGCAGCAGGCGACGGCCGTGCGCTATGGTTTGCTCGAGACTGGCGTTGGAGCGCTCGCGCTCGCTGCTGACGGTGTCTGGAGCGCTGGTCTTGGTCTTTCGTCGTTGCGCAGCGGACTCACATTTGCCAGTACGGACTTGCAACGCTGGCGTTGGATAGACGGTACGATCGCCGTACCGATGCTGGGATTGCGAGCCACCAGCATGAGTGTGCGCGCACAACGCGCCTGGGTGGGCACCGATCGCGGCGTGGTGCGCGTGCAACTCGATGCAGCCGAGTCTATCACGCTCTGGAGTGCGCAGCACGGCCTGCCGGATGAGAGAGTAACCGCGGTGGCCGCACGCGACGACGGCGCGTGGGTCGCGACACTGCGGGGGCTCGTGTTCGTCAACGATTCGGGCTTCGCGCGCACACCAAATTTGCGCAGCGCGGTTGGCAGTGGCGGCGTGGCGTCGCGCGCGGGCGCGGTAGTTCAGGAACCCGCGCTACAGCTCTTGCAGAATGTGCCGGTGTATGCGCTCCAACCGGTGCGCGACACGCTCTGGATTGGCACGGCCTCCGGGCTCATGGCACTGCCGGCGAACGGTACGTTGTCGAGGCCCGTCGGTGATGATCCCGCGCTCCGGCGTCGCATCGTCGCGCTGGCATGGAGCGACTCGGTGTTGCTGGCGGCCACCGACGACGCGGTCTTGCAGCTCAACCCGCGCGGTGGACATGCGCCCGAGCGCATTACCGCGCTGAACGTTGCGAGCGTCGGTCAAATTACGCGATTGGCCATCGATGATCGCACGATCGTGATGACGGGCACCGATGGAGTGGTCCTGCTGCAACGCCGTGGAGGCCTTCGCGTGCTGCAAGTGCCGCGCGACATCCCTTCGGCCGTGCTCGATGTCGCGCTCGCGCGCGATTGGATCTGGCTCGCCACACCGGCCGGACTCGTGCGGCTTCGTCGTGCCTCCGACGGAGGGTTGCCGTGAGCGACGATCGTGCGCACGCGGCGCACCAATCGATGGGGCCGGGTCATGAGTTCGATGCGATTCGGGACCTGATTGCGCGCTGGGGCGACCTGGCCGTCGGCATCGGTGACGACACGGCGATTCTCGCGTCGCGTGCCGCCGTATCGCAAGTGGTCACGGTCGACGCGTGCGTTGAGAACGTGCACTTCCGGCGTCCATGGCTGTCTGCGCGGGAGATTGGTGCGCGCGCCATCACCGCTGCCGTCAGCGATGTCGCGGCGATGGGCGCGCTTCCAACCGCGATCCTGCTGGCGTTCATCGTACCCGACGCGTGGCGCGCCGAGCTGGCATCGGTCGCCGACGGAATCGGCGATGTCGTCCGGGCCAACGGCGCGCGCATCGTTGGCGGCAATCTGAGTCGAGGCGACACCTTTTCGATTACCACCACGGTTCTCGGTGAGATGGGCAACGTCTCGCCATCGTCCCTCGCGCGATCACCGGTTACTCGTCGCGGCGCGTTAGCGGGAGATCTGTTGCTCGTGAGCGGTCGCTTAGGCGGCCCGGCGGACGCCATCGCCGCCTGGTCGTCGGGCACCACGCCAAGCGTGTGGGCGCGCGATCGATTTGCCGCTCCAGTTGCACGACTTGCTGAAGGCAGGGCGCTGGCCGATGCCGGCGCGCACGCGATGCTTGATATCTCCGACGGCTTGCTCGCCGACGCCCGACATCTCGCGGCGGCGAGTGGCGTGACACTGCGCATCGACGCCTCCGCGTTGCCCCGTGGTCCCGGCATCAGCGCGGAGACGGCCCTGGCCAGCGGCGAGGAATACGAACTGCTCGCGGCGCTCTCGCGGGCGGACGCGCGAACGCTCCTCGAATCGTGGCCCGCGCAATTTCAGACGCCGCTCACCGTTATCGGCGAGGTACTGGAGGATGCAACGGCGTCGAACGTCCAACCGCAATCGGATGCGGGACAGCCCGTCCAAATCGATCGAATGTTGGTGACAATTTCCCCCTCGGGAATCGTCACCACGGATTTATCGAAACGCGTTGAATTCGAACCGGGGCACGACCACTTTTCGCGGTAATGCTCCGCACCGCATTTACGACCGTCGCGCTGGCCGTAGGGACCGCCCTGTTTGGCAGCATCGTGATCATCGCCGAGCTCGTCGGCGTACCGCACCGCACGGGCGGCGTTTACGAAATGGCCAAGCTTCGGTGGGCGCGCTGGCTGCTCGGCGCCGCAGGCGTCAAAGTGATTCGGCGAGGCGACAACTCGCTGCCGGACTCGGAGCCGCGCGTTTACATCGCGAATCACGTCAGCTGGTTCGACATTCCCGCGTGCATCGAAGCACTGCCGCACTACGGCTTCGTGGCCAAGCGCGAACTCGAAAAGATTCCGCTCTTCGGCGCGGCCGCGCGCGCCGCCGGTGTCATTTACATCGATCGGGAGAATCGCAAAGCCGCCTTCGGTGCCATCGAAGACGCCGCCAACAAGATTCGCGATGGACAATCGGTTTTGGTCTATGCCGAAGGCACCCGCGGCGAACGTTACGCGCTTCGTCCGTTCAAAAAGGGGGCGTTCGTGCTCGCCATCGGATCGGGCGTACCTATCGTGCCCGTCGTCGTGCATGGCACCATTGCCGTTAACCCACGTGGGGAGTTCCGCGCGTCTCCCGGTACGGTGCATGTGCACACGCTGGCACCGATCCCAACGGCCGGCCTTTCGTACGATGATCGGGATCGTCTCGCCGACACGGTTCGCCAGCGTATGGCCGATTGTTTGCGCGACGAATACGGCGTCGATCCGGCCATGGAGTCGCGCCGTTCCGACGCGCCCGCGTCCCGCACGCCAGAACTCTCGCTCGGACAGTAGCTTTCCCCGTACAATTGGGTGGCCGCCGCGTACTGGCGCCGCCTCTGACCGCATTCACTCACGCACCCTCAAGACTCATGTCGACGATCGTTTCTGTCTCCGCTCGCGAAATTCTCGACTCACGCGGCAATCCCACTGTCGAAGTCGATGTGATTCTTGAGACGGGCAGCGCCGGACGTGCGGCAGTGCCCAGTGGTGCCAGCACCGGCGAACGTGAGGCGGTCGAACTGCGCGACGGCGATCCGGCGCGGTACGGCGGCAAGGGCGTGTTGAGCGCCGTGAACAACGTGAACACCGAAATCGCCGAAGCGTTGGAAGGCATGGACGCGACCGATCAGATCGCGGTGGATCGCGCGATGATTGATCTCGACGGCACGGACAACAAAGGACGGTTGGGCGCGAATGCGCTGCTCGGCGTATCGATGGCCACTGCGCGCGCGGCGGCGATGGAAGTTGGGCTGCCGTTGTACCGGTATCTCGGTGGACCGATGGCGCGCACGCTGCCCGTGCCGATGATGAACATTCTCAACGGCGGTGCGCATGCCACCAACACCGTGGACTTTCAGGAGTTCATGGTGGTGCCGGTTGGCGCCGACACGTTCGCTGACGGACTTCGCATGGGCGCGGCGGTCTTCCACTCGCTCAAGAAAGTGCTGGTCGCGCGAAAGCTGAGCACCGGCGTGGGTGATGAAGGCGGGTTCGCCCCCAACCTTGCGAGCGACGAAGACGCGCTCAAGGTCATCATCGAAGCCATCGAAGGCGCGGGACTCAAGCCCGGCCAGGATATCGCGCTCGCTCTCGACGTCGCGGCGAGTGAACTGTTCCGCAACGGCCAGTATCAATTCCACAAGAGCGGCGCGAAAGCGCGCAGCCCGGAACAGATGGCCGACTTGTACGAAGGCTGGATCAACGAATACCCCATCGTCTCGATCGAAGACGGCATGGCCGAAAACGATTGGGATGGCTGGAAGTTGTTGACGGAACGGATCGGCGATCGCTGCCAGTTGGTGGGCGATGATCTGTTCTGCACCAACAGTTCCATTCTCGCCAAGGGCATCGAGCAGGATGTCGCCAACGCGATCTTGGTGAAGGTCAACCAGATTGGCACTCTCACGGAGACGCTGGAAGCGATGGAGCTCGCCAAGGCGGCGGGATACAACGCGATCATTTCGCATCGCTCGGGCGAAACTGAGGACACGTTTATCGCCGATCTCGCGGTGGCGACCCAAGCCGGTCAAATCAAGACGGGCGCGCCGTCGCGTTCCGACCGCGTGGCCAAGTACAATCAACTGCTTCGCATTGAGGAGCAGCTTGAGGAGTACGCCGAGTATCCCGGCGGCGCGTTGTTCGGCCTCTGATCAGCGGCGATAACCCTATGGCGCGCGCATCGAAATCGAACCCCGGACGAATCTGGCTCCGGCGCCTGTTATGGGCCGCCGGAGCCGTTGTCGCGCTACTCTTCACGATTGAAGGTGGCGAGTACGGCACGCGCGATTTGTGGTCGCAGCGAGCCCGTAAAGCGCAACTTGACGCGGAACTGGCGCAGCTGCGCGCCGACGTCGATTCGCTCCATGCTGAGCTCAAGGTGCTGACCACCGATAACGCGCGACTCGAACGCATCGCGCGCGAAAAGTGGGGGATGGTGAAGGGTGACAAGGAGCTGTTGTACTGGGTCGGCAGCGGTGCCAAACCCACGACGGACTCGGCGGCTCCCATCGCGCCCGGCTCGGCGAAGTAAGCAACGGACAAGGGGTTGACTCAGCTCGGCGGCCCGCTAGGTTCCCCTGACTGCCGCGGGGTGGAGCAGCCTGGTAGCTCGTCGGGCTCATAACCCGAAGGTCGCGGGTTCAAATCCCGCCCCCGCCATAGTGAAGCCTGAAGTGGTACGCATCGGCCGGTCCTACGGGGCCGGCCGTTTGCGTCGGGGCAGGGTAGCTCAGCCGGTTAGAGCGCACGACTCATAATCGTGAGGTCGAGAGTTCGAGTCTCTCCCCTGCTATTCTCGATGATCCATTCCATCGCGCCTCGTCTGTTCACGACGGGGCGCGATGTGTTTTCGCACCAATGAGATGTTTGCGCGCGCGGTTGTTCGTAACACGTTGGGACCAAACGCGTTGAATGTCAGGATTTACCCCTCGCGTTCTCGCGAATTGCAGACGAAACTCTTCATCTCGTCATGGATCGCGCGCCGTCGCGCCTTCCGACGCTCGGTCTTCGGACCGTGGACTTGATCATTCGGTTCACGATATCAGTGCCAACTCGCGAAGCGCGGCGAGCGCGCCGCTTGGTTCGTGTCTCGCTATTCTGGGGAGCCGCGGGCCTCCTGACGACGGCAGTGCTCAGCATGACGTTCGTCAACATTGCCAACCGCTCTCTCGGCGAGCTGCGGGCGCAGCATACGCGGATCGATCAGCTTGAGGAGTTGCGCGCGCACATTCTCGTTTCGCGCGCCGAACATCGCGCGTTCCTGCTGACCGGAAGCGAAGTCGCCCGCGGCCGCTATGTCGAAGCGGAAGGCGCGGCGCGACGCTTGCTCACTTCACTCGACGCGCTGACCGCCACCGACTCTGCTTCGCGCGCGCTGCTGCAGAACATCTCGACATCATTCGACTCGTCGAGTCAGGCCCGCAGCCGGAGCGCGAAGGCTCGCGCTGCCGGAATCGTCGATGCCGCGTTGTTGTTTTCAGATTCGACATCCTCACGTTATCGAACGGCGCTCGACGCGAGCGTACGCACCGCATACGAACACGAGTCGAACGGACTTGCCATCGTGCGTGCGCGCTGGGAACGCGCGTCGGCCTGGGAACTCAGAGCCATCTACGGAACGTTGGCGCTCTTGGCCGTCGGCGTAGCCTCGCTGCTGGTTACGCTGCGACGCGAAGCCGTGCAAACGGCTCTCAGCGAAGCGCGCTATCGTGCGCTCACCGATGACAGTCCTGACGGCATTCTCGTTCAGATCGGGGGCGTGGTTGGCTACGCGAATTCTGCCGCAACTGCACTGATGAGAATTCCCGAGAACGAATCGCTCGTCGGGCGTTCGTTCTTCGATCTCGTTCACCCCGATGATCGCGCGCTGGCCCGGGAAAGAGCGCGCGCGGTCGTTGAGCGAGGCGAGCATCCAGAGCCGCGCGCCATTCGATTTCGCCGCGCCGACGGCACTGACTTGGATGCGGAGGTGCGTGGCACCCGCGTGGTGTTCGACGGACAGCCCGCAGGCCAGGTGGTACTGCGTGATCTGCATGATCGGCAGGAGGCGCAACGCGCGCTGGCTGCCAGCGAGCATCGGTACCGCGCGCTCCTCCAGGACATGGACGAGGGCGTTATCCTCGCCGATACCAACCTCACGATTCAACTCTGGAACCCCGCCGCCGAGCGTATTCTCGGCTTGACCGGCGATCAACTCGCTGGACGATCTTCGCACGATCCTCGGTGGCGCATCGTCGGAATCGACGGCGCGCCGATGGAGTCGCATCAGCGCATCGCCGCCACGGCGCTGCGAACGGGGGAGAAGAGCTCGGGCGAAATGGGCGTCGAACGCCCCGACGGCTCACGCGTGTGGATCAAGGTGTCGGCGATTCCGCTGCGCCGCGAAGCGAGCGCCGATCCGTACGCGGTTGAGATTACCTTCGCCGACGTTACCAGCGAACGTGAAGCCACGCGTCGCATTCAGGAGAGCGAAGCCCGCTACCGCCTGCTCGCCGACAACATCGCGGATCTCGTCAGTCGACGCACGCTCGATCACCGGTTCGAATACGTCAGCCCGTCGCACGAACTGGTGTTGGGGTGGACATCAGACGATTTGATCGGCCGCTCGGCGTTCGATTACTTGCATCCGGATGATCGGGAACGGGTGCGCCCCGCGCTCGCGACGCTTGGGAGCGGATCGACATCACCGCAGCTCGTATTGCGTGTACGGCACAAGCAGGGCCACTACGTCTGGCTCGAAAGCATCGCCAAGCCGATTCACAACGAAACGGGCGAGATGATCGCCTACCAGATTTCGGCACGCGATGTCTCCGCTCGACATGCCTTGGAAGAGCAGTTGCGCCAATCGCAAAAGATGGAAGCGATGGGCCGTATGGCCAGCGGCATCGCGCACGACTTCAACAACTTGCTTACGGTGATGCGGGCGTCGGCAGAGGTGCTGGAAGATGCCGCACTGACCGAACTCGATCGGCGCGAAGTTCAGCGCGAGATGCAGCATGCAATCGAGCGGGCCTCCGCGTTAACGTCGCAGTTGCTGACGTTCTCGCGAGGCCGACCCAGTGAACCCGAGCAGTTGCGATTGGCGTCGCTTGTTCAGAATGCTATTCCCCTGCTGGCGCGACTCGCCGGGGCAGGTGTCGAGGTTGATGTCATCGTCGATGTCGACGCGCAGTCGGCGCTCATCGACGCCGAGTCTGTGCAAGTCGAACAGGTCCTGTTCAATCTGGTCGCCAATGCACGTGACGCGATGGCTGCCGGTGGCCAGGTTCGCGTGAGTTGCGGCGTCACGCAATTCGCCGAGGCTCTGCCGCATGCGCACGGCGTGATCGAACCCGGTCGCTATGTCACTCTGTGCGTGAAAGACAGCGGTTCGGGAATGGATGACGCCGTGCTGGCGCGTCTATTCGAGCCGTTCTTCACCACGAAGCCCGTGGGAGTTGGAACGGGGCTCGGCCTCAGCACAGTCTTTGGCATCGTAAAGCAGGCGCGTGGCGCGATCGCGGTGGAAAGTAAGCTTGGGGCAGGGACGGCGGTCACCGTGTACTGGCCGCGCGTGCAGGTGAAGCCCCTCGATCGCCGGTTTGCGACGGCCATCGCCAACGCCGAGGCCCGACGGTCTGGTCCGCACGCGAGTGTGGTTGACTCGCAGGCGCAGCGAGTTCTGGTTGTTGACGACGAGCCGGTCGTCGGCGCCATGATTGGCCGACTGCTCGGACGTATTGGCTACACAGTCGAAGTCGAGACGAGCGCGAATGAAGCGCTCAACATGCTGCGCGCCGATGCCAGCGCGTATCAGTTGCTCATCACCGATGTGCGCATGCCGCACCTCTCGGGCATCGAGTTTGTCCGTCGGTTGGTTGAGGGGAACATCGAGGTGCCGGTCCTCTTTGTCTCGGGCCAAATCGACGAGCCATTTCCGACCGATTGGCCAACACGAATGGCCTACAGCTTTCTCGGCAAGCCGTTTACAATCGACGAACTCGCCCGCGAAGTTCGTAACCTCACCAAGCCGCGACAGACCGTCGCATAGCGCCGCGTTGGGTGCCGAGCCGTCGCCCCCAATCGGAACCTCGGCGTTGCCCTGTTCGTTGACCACGCGTCTGCTACGACGGACGCCGACAGACGCGTCCGTGACGCCGTCAGTCCAACGAAGAGGTGTACGTCGTGCAAGTGCTTGTCGTAGGAGCTTCAGGAGTTATCGGATCGGCCGTGGCCGACGTCTTTGCCACGCGCCATACGGTGTTGCGAGCCAGTCGCTCGCGGTCGCCGATCGTCGTCGACCTGAGTGACATCGCCTCGATTCGCGAAATGTTCAGTCAGGTTGGTAGGGTGGATCTCGTGCTCTGCGCCGCCGGCCAGGCGGCCTTCGCGCCATTCTCGGCGCTCGCCGAACCCGACTACGCGTCCAGCTTTGCGAACAAGTTGATGGGCCAAGTAAATCTGGTGCGGGTTGGCCTCGACTACATGAACGACGGCGGCGCGTTCGTGTTGTGCGGTGGCGTCGTGAGTCGGTCGCCAATTCCCGGCGGGACGGCGCTCAGCATCGTGAACGCGGGTCTCGAAGGATTCGCCCGCGCCGTTTCCCTCGAGTTGCCACGTGGCCTGCGAGTAAATGTCGTGGCGCCAGGGTGGGTGCGGGAGACATCGGCGGCACGTAACGTCGACCCGCGCCTGACCGTTCCCGCATCGGCCGTCGCCCAAGCCTACATCACTGCGGCCGCGACGAAGAAGACGGGACAGGTTTTCGACGTGTAGGATTCGCGCGCGCTTCTACCGCGCGCACTTCCACTTCGTCAGCGAATAGCCACGCCGCGTTGCCGGCGCCCGGATGTCCCGGCGGTAGTGGTCCGGCCGACTGCGCGGTGACGCGCACGGCGGTAATGCGCGGCGCACCCGGGAGCGCCGCGACAAACGCGTGCCGAATTGCGCCCTCTCGGTCAACCGGCACCGTGTGCGACGAGACCAACGGAGTTGACCACGAAGTGCCATCGGTCGACCACGAGAACGACACCGTCTTCGGCAACACGATCCAACTGCGAACATTTTGCAGGAAGGTGACGGCGAGTGACGACGCATCGACTGGGCGCTGGAGCGTGACGGTCATGGTTACGGCAGGCTTCCACCAACCCTGCCACAATCCGTCGCCGTGGTTGTCGCTGCCGGCGATGCCGTCAACCAGGTTGAACGGCCCCGTGCCTGGATAGCGCGAGTCGACTGCCGGATCGGTCAGCACGCGCGCACCGAGCGCCGCGTTCGTTCGCAGCTCCACGCGACGTTCCTCAAGCACGCGATCGGTGCCCCAAAACGGTTGCAATCGAACAACGGTGCTACCAGCGAGCTGCTGGCCATCGCTTACGATTCGCGACTGCGGTGTTGGTGGAGTGCCGTCGAACGTGCCGCGCACAACGAGTTGATCGGAAAACGTGCGCTCCCGTAGCACCGGGCGCTGCGATAGCGAATCAAAGCGCACACTGATCGATGCCAGCGCCTCGTCGCGTGGACCCACGGCGTAGCCTTCGCGGCGCAACTGCGCTTCCTGCGCCGCGAGCCGTGGTGCGAACTCCGCGTAATCGCGTGGCCCGCCCGACCACATCGCTTCGGCGAAGGCAATCAGCCGTGGAAGTGCCAGGAGCTCGAGGTTAGCGCCAGAAACAATGTGCTCGCTCCAGAGGGGTACTTCGCCCCCGAACACCCTCAGCGCATCCGAGCGGCGAAGAGATTGCGGACGCGCCTCGAAGTTCAGCACGTCAACCGCGCGCAACTCGGCGGCCGAGCGATTGAGGTACGTGAAGTCGCTTGGCGACGCAACTACTCCGAACCCACGCTGCAGGGCCGTGCGCGTGAAGGAGGAATCGCGCCACGATTGCACCACGCCGTTCGGCACGAATGGTCCGTCGAGAACCTCATCCCAGCCGATCACTCGGCGCCCCCTCGCTGCGACGTGCGTCGCGACCTGCTGCATGAACCAGCTTTGCAGCGCGTCTTCGTTGGCGAGCCCCTCACGTTTTATGAGCGCCTGACAGTCCGCGCACGCCTTCCAGCGATCCTTCGGCACTTCATCGCCGCCGAGGTGGATGAAGCGGGAAGGGAAGAGTGCCATCACTTCGTCGAGCACGCCGTAGAGGAACGTGAATACCTGCGGCTTGCCCGCGCAGTAGATGTCGGCGAACACGCCCCACGATGTGGGTACCGTCCGCGGAGCATTCGCACAGGCGAGCTCGGGATACGCCGCCAGTGCCGCCGAACTGTGTCCTGGCATTTCGATTTCAGGCACGATGGTCACGCCGCGCAGTCGCGCGTACTCCACCAGATGGCGAACCTGTTCCTGCGTGTAGAATCCGCCGCTGCGCCTGCCGTCTGCTTCGGTGCGCCACGCGCCAACCGAGGTGAGCTTTGGATAGCGCTTGATCTCGAGCCGCCAGCCTTGGTCATCGGTAAGATGCCAGTGCAACACGTTCATCTTGTAACGCGATAGCAGATCGATGTGTCGCTCAATATCGCGTACGGGCAGGAAGTGGCGACCGACGTCGAGCATGGAGCCACGCCACGAGTGCCACGGCCGATCGTAAATGAACGCGTTGGGCACCTGCCACGACCCCGCAGAGTTCCCAGCTGGAGTGAGCAGTTGAACCAATGAACGTACCGACCACAACACCGCGTCGGCGCGCGCGGCGGTGAGCACAACGCGATCGTGCGTGGCAATGACCGCATTGAGTTCATCGTCACCGATGGTATCCCCATCGGGTTTTCCGGCGGTAACCGTGTCCAGACAGATCACGCCGCGGTCCGCGCATCGATCGTGCACCACCGGCAACATGATGCCGGTGACTCGCTTGACGTCGGCGGAAAGAATCGCCGCGACTTCACGGAGTCGCGGCGATTCTTCCGTCACGACAATGCGAACGCTCGATGACAACGTGAATGGAGCATCGCTTCGCGCCGGACCCACGCTCCGTGGATCTGCGCGTCGTGCGGCACGTGGCTTGGGAACGAGCAATGCCGCGACCGCATCGTTGGCGGGTTGCGCGCAAAGCGGTTTCGTCAACATCGACCACGCCAACAGCGACGACGCAAACCGCGTCGTCGCTGTGGCGCGCCGCTTGCGCGGTGTCAGTGACACGTTGGCACGTTACCCAACGGCGCTAGTTCGATCGCTGCTTGCTGCGCCTTCTTAAGCGCAGTGTTCAACGCCCCGACATGCACCCCGATCACGCGCTGCAACGCCGAATGCTGCGCCGCCAGGTCGCTGCACGCCTTCGCAAATGCCGCGCGCATCGACGGCGTCGGCGCCATGTCGCCGTTGTCCTGCGCGGTGAGCAATCCGGCCAGCGTTCCGTTAAGTGCGCGGAACGACGGCTTCGCGTTTGCTGCGGCCGGTGCGCCGCCCCCACGACGGCCTCCACCGCCGGGAGCGCCGGCGACGGAGTCGAGGGAGGCGCGTGCGACGTTGAGCGCCGCCGTCACATCGCTTGATGCATTCGCTGAAGCGCTCGCGCCGAACTTGCTGAACGCCGCGCGCAACGCCGTCACCGCGGCGTCGTCCTTGAACGCAATTGTTGCCGCTGACGAGATGTCGCGCATGTGCGCGTACTGCGCACTAATCGCAGCCGCGGTCGCTCGCGAACGCGGATCCGCAATCACTTGCACCGCCTGACCGATCGACGTCGTCGGGGTGGTGATCTTGACGGTGTACGTGCCCGTCGGCACCAACGCACCTTCCGGCGACGCCGGCGTAAGCCCGGGATTCGCGCTGATCTCAAAGCTGTGCGAGAACACCGACGGCGCGTCACGACGCAAATCCCAGTTCACGCGATGCGCTCCGACCGCCGTGGAGAGTGGCTGCGGCACGGCGAGCCAGAAATTCGGATGCGGTGGCTTGGCCGCTTCGGCCACCGGTGCAATTGGCTCGCTTGAGTAGTGTCGAATGACAGCGCCGCTCGCATCAAGAATGTCGAGCGACAGCTTTACCGGCGCCGTGCCAAGCCAGTAGTCGATGATTACACCGTCCATCGGATTGAGTGCGTGCGGAATTTCCGGTGGCAGCGGCGTGTCCGCGTTCACATTGCGCCGAACGCGTACCGCGGAACCAGGTGCAAAGAGATGTAACGGAACACCGGCCGTCTTTGGCATCACCTGCCGGAGCATCGAAATGTCGTCCAGCGCCCACACGCCACGACCATGGGTGGCAATCACCAGATCATTGCCTTTCACGAGCAAGTCGCGCACGGGCGTGTTCGGCAAATTGTTCGAGAGCGATTGCCAGTGATCGCCATCATCGAACGACACGAAAACACCGCTCTCGGTGCCGGCATAGAGTAACCCGGCTTTTTTCGGATCGGGACGCACCACGCGCGTCAGGCTGCCACTCGGTTCGCTCGTCGGCAGTCCGTCCACAATCTTCGTCCACGTCTTGCCGAAGTCTCTCGTGCGATAGAGGTACGGCGTGTGATCGCCGCTTCGCAGATACTCGATGGCCGCGTACGCGGTGCCACTCACGAGCGGCGAGGGCTCGACCGAACTCACATTCGCGCGCCGCGGGTTCGGTAGCTCCTTGATGCTCACATCGTTCCACGTCGCGCCGGCGTCGCGGGAGACATGAATGAGACCATTGTTGGTGCCAACCCAGATGACACCCGGCGCGGCCGTCGCCATGGACTCAATGGCGCCCCGACCGCCAAGCGTGTTGGTCGCCGTCGCGGAGTCCATGCCCTTGGGCACGCCGAGATCGGGGCTCAGCTTCTTCCAGGTCACGCCGCCATCGAGTGTACTCGTAACGAAGTTGAACGCGGCGAGCAGTTGACGCTTGTTCCAGGCAGCAAACGCCAGTGGCTGCGACGAGGTGGTGGTTGCACGCATCGCCGGATCGATGGTCGGACTAACGTTAATCCACGTTTCGCCGGGATAGCTGATCTTCACGATGCCGCTGCCACTCGCGAAGACCGTATTCACATCGAGTGGGTCAGGAATAATCGTGCCCCATTCCCAGCCGTTTACGCTGTTCCAGTCGAACATCGTGATCGCGCCGTAGTTGCCGCGAAGGCGCGTGCGAATGGCACCAGCATCTTGCTGCGTGCCGTAAATCCACGTCGGATAAGAGTTGTCCGCCGAAATGTGGTAGATCTGCTCGGTGCTTTGGTTGTACCATGAACTCCACGTGGCGCCGCCGTCGAGCGAGATCGTTGCCCCCTGATCGTAGCCGAGAAAGAGACGGTTCTCGTTGGTGGGATCGATCCACATGACCTGCGGATCGTCGCCGCCCGGCGCGCCCTTCATGCCGGTGAATGTCTTGCCACCGTCGGTCGATTTGTACGCCGCGGTGTTGAGCGTGTACACGACATCCGGATTCTTCGGGTTCACGTACACACCAGCGCTGTAGCCGCCTTGACCGTTGTGAATCCGTTCGTCGTCGGCGGCCATCTGCTTCCAGGTGGTACCGCCATCATCGCTCCGGTAGAGCGCGCGATTCGTGATGACGTACACGCGTTGCGCATTGGTGCCCATCGCCACCGCGACCGCCATGCGTCCGTCAGCCCGAGGAAACGATGTGACTTCCTTCCACGTCACACCGCCGTCGGTGGATTTGTAGAGCGACGCGCCCGATTTTCCTGTGTCGCCCGGGGCAGCGTTCGGCAGATTAAACGAGCGATACCCGCGCGGGGCCTGCGCCGGCGAGGCGTAGTGACGCCCGACCGTCGCGAACACGACATCGGGCGCGTCATACGCGCGCGCCATTTTGTACACGCCAATCTGGTTGTCA
The DNA here is from genome assembly GCA_966096095.1 of uncultured Gemmatimonadaceae bacterium. Lineage (GTDB taxonomy): Bacteria > Gemmatimonadota > Gemmatimonadetes > Gemmatimonadales > Gemmatimonadaceae > Gemmatimonas. Next base: position 35,841 of record CBHTUR010000003.1, read on the forward strand.
ACGTACAGCGTCTTGGTCCACGTCTTGCCGCCGTCGGTCGTGCGGAACACGCCGCGCCACTCGCTCAAGTTGGCGTGATCGCCCAAGCCACCCACGAGCACGACATCCGGCGAACGCGGATCAACATTGATGGCCTGAATGTGCTTGGTGCCCTGAAGCCCCACATTCGTCCACGTCTTGCCCGCATCGGTGGATTTGTAGACACCGTTGCCCTGATCGAGTGTGCCGCCAGTGAGCATGTCACCGGTGCCGACGTACACCACATCCGCGTTCGACGGTGCCACTTCCACCGCGCCAACCGACGAGACCTCCTTCACCCCGTCAAAGATCGGATTCCACGAAACGCCCGCGTTGGTGGTTTTCCAGACACCGCCCCCGGGGAAGCCGGCGTAGTAGACACCCGGCTGACCAATCGCTCCCGATACGCCGCCAACGCGCCCGGCGCGGAAGGGGCCGAGGTTTCGCCAGCTCAGGCCAGCCAGAACGCGTGGATCGACGGGGCCGCTGCCTTGCGCAGGCAGCGCAACGGCGGTGAGACAGAGCATCGCGGCGTGGGTCGCCACCCAACGCACCGCGCGTGATTCGCATGACCGCATACAGGCTTCCTCGAGAGGAGCGTGCACGGCGGGACCTCTGCGCACGCTCGTGAAACATCTCGAAGAAACTACCGCGCTCAGCGCGCGACCGCACGCGGTGCGCGCGATTCGGACAGCCTAGAAATGCAGCGCGTTGGCGTTGTCCCACGCGCGCGACATCCCGGTCGATTCAGGATGCGTTAAGAGTTGGCCGTGCGTGAGCTGCGGATAGATGTCCGCGTAGCTCCGGATCTCCATCGCGCTCACGCGCTTCATCACGAACCACGGTTTGAGATCTTGCGGCCGCTGCAGACCGGCCGCGCCGAGAACCTCAAAGAAGCTCTTTACCGTTTCGCGATGATAGCGCGCCACGCGTTGCGACTTGTCGCCCACGTGCAGCCCGTGCACCAGCGTCGGATCTTGCGTCGCCACACCCGTGGGGCACTGGTTGCTGTTGCAGCGCAGCGCCTGAATGCAGCCGATGGCGAACATCATCGCGCGCGCCGCGTTACACATGTCGGCCCCGAGTGCGACCTTCGTGGCCATCGCAAAACCGGTATTGATTTTTCCTGACGCGATCACGCGAATGCGATCGCGCAATTCGGCGCCCACCAGCGCGTTGTGCACGAACGACAATCCTTCGTTGAGGGGCGTGCCCACGGAGTCCGAGAACTCCAGCGGTGCGGCGCCGGTGCCGCCTTCACCGCCATCCACCGTGATGAAATCGGGCGTGATGCCGGTAGCCATCATGGCTTTGACAATGCCCAGAAATTCATGACGCTTGCCCACGCACAGCTTGAACCCGACGGGCTTGCCGCCCGAGGCCTGTCGCAACCGCTTCACAAACTGCAACAGCTCCGTCGGATTGCTGAAGGCGGTGTGCGCCGGCGGCGACACGACATCGTGCCCAAACTCCACACCGCGAATATCGACAATCTCTTGCGTCAGCTTGGCGGCGGGGAGAATACCGCCGTGTCCTGGCTTGGCGCCCTGCGACAGCTTGATCTCGATCATTTTCACATTCGGCAACGTCGCGCGCTTTTCAAATTCGCTTTCGCTGAACTTGCCGTCTTTGCTGCGGCAGCTGAAGTAGCCGGTTCCGATCTGCCAGAAGACATCACCACCGGGCTCAAGGTGATACGGACTGAGTCCGCCTTCACCCGTATTATGGGCAAATCCGCCGATCTTCGCCCCGGTGTTGAGCGCCAGCACCGCGTTCTTGCTGAGCGAGCCGTAACTCATGCCCGACACGTTGAAGAGCGAGGCGGAATAAGGCTGCGTGCAATCGGGGCCACCCACCAACACCCGTGAGAATTGGGCATCGGGATGCACCGGCGCGAGCGAATGATTGATCCATTCGTAGCCGGTTGCGTACACATCTTTCTGCGTGCCGAACGGCAGCGTATCGAGATCGCCTTTCGCCCGCTGATACACCACGCTCCGATCATTGCGGCTGAACGGCTTGCCGTCGCTGTTGCTCTCGATGAAGTACTGATTCACCTCGGGGCGAATCATCTCCAGCAGATAGCGCGCGTGCCCGATCAGCGGAAAATTCCGCTTGATCGCCTGCTTGGTTTGCAGCATGTCAGCCACTCCGCGGCCGATCAGCGGCAAAATCACGAACAGCGACCACCAGATGGGTGGCCAGATGGTGTAGATGCCCGCCACGGTCAGGAGGAGGACCGCGGAGCCTGCAATGAAGATTCGGCGCATAGTAGTGACAGTATCGGCCGGGGGGGTGAGGATCCTTAAATATCCCCTTGGGCGACGGGCTGTCTAACGGCCAAACCCTTGCAGCGTCCAGACCAGGACCGCGCATTTGTAACCCAGCGGTCCTCGTTTTCCCATCACATCGCTCGGCACCTGCGACATTCGGCTGTAGACCTCCATCGCCGCGACCGTCTGTGGATCGAGCACGGTCAACACTTGCGCGGTCGTTGGGTGTCCGTCCAACCGAAAGTCGATCTCTTCCTTTTCCGCACGACACGAACCCTGGTTCAGTGTCAGGGTCTCAAATTGCCGATCCTTGATGTACGCGGACGGAATCGTGCGCATGACGGCCGACATGAACGGATACTTCTTGATCTCCGTCGAATCGCGAAACTTGCCGAATCCCATCACCTTGTGTTCTTCAAAGGTGCGAACACGCACGGAGATCACGGTTGCGCTCACCTTCACCGTTTCGAGCGTCGCAACCTTTACGAGCGGCACGACCACATTTGAGGTGTCTCCCGCGCGCAAAGTGACTGTCGCCTCATACGGCTTTCGCCCCACGGCGACGATGCGCAGTGAACGCGCGCCTGCCGGCACGTCAGCGAAGGAGAACCGGCCAAGCTCGTTTGTGCGCACCTCCGGCATCGAGTCGACTTGCACGGCCGCCATCGCGATTGGCACGCCCACCTCGTTGGTCACTGCACCCATCACAACGCCCGTCGCTCTGGCGGGAGGTGGGGCTGTGCCCGTGTTCGCCGTCGCATCGTCCGGCCGCTCCGCGACTTGTGCCACAGCCGCTTCAACCAACAACTCGGCGCGTCGCACCCGCGACATCGATGGCCCAAGTTCGACGGCACCACGTGTACTGTCTGCCGCAATCGCTGACACGCGTAGTGGCACATTGAGCGGCACGCCGCAGAGTGCAAACTCACCATGATCGTCGCCGCCCGCGTCGCGGCGCCAGCGTCGTTGACCCAATGTCGCGAGCGTCTTCCCCCCGCCCACCAAATCGACCCACGAGATCTCTACGCTTGGCCCGGCGATCGCCTCGCCATTGGAAGCGCGCCGAACCGCGCCAAACACGAGCGCGCTGTCTTTAGGCATTGGCGCCTCGCCGCACGCGGCGCGCCAGATAGTCGCGAACGACGGCAATGCGAGCAAGAGCTTCGGAGTGTTGGCGTTCACGGCGACCTTCGACGTCGTGCCGCTCAACCCCACGCTGTCGAAGGCCGCATGCGTCATCGCGATGAGATGGGTTCCCTCGGGCACGCTGTCGATGCGAAACCGTCCTTTCGCGTCGCTCATTGCCGACCGACCCGTGCCTTGCACGGCAACGAGCGCACCGCTCAGCGGCGCCTTGGCCAAACTGTCGTACGCCACACCTTCAACGCGCATAAGACGAGGCGTCGGTTGCGCGTGTATCATCGCGATCGGCGACAGCACGAGCACTGTGACGAGCCAACGCGCGCGCGTCCTCATTTGCCGAGCGCGCCCTTCGTCCAAACGACGATCGTGCACCCCTTCGGGATCAGCAAATCGGACGGATATAGTCGCTTGTACACCTCCATCACCGCCACATTGCGCGTGTCAATGAGCGCCAGCTCTTCGATCTGAGAGGGATGCCCATCCAGGATCAGTCGGAACATGCCGACAGGACAGGCTCGGCCCGCTGAGATGCTGAAGCGTGCAGTCGTTCCTCGCACCTCGATACCGGGCAGCGTGTTCATCACCGTCCGCATCGACGTGTGCTTTGCAATCTCCGTCGAGTCGCGAAAGCTGCCGAGTCCGAGCGTTTTATGCTCGTCGATCATGCGCTCGCGCATTCCGAACACCGTGTTCGCCTTCGCGCGCACGTTCACTTGTGAAAGCGTTTGCACGCTGGGCATCGGAATCGTCACACGCGTGGTGTCACCCGGACGGACGTCTATCAACGACCGATGCGGCTCAAGGCCAATGGCTACGATTGCTACCGCGCGCGTGCCGACGGCCACGCCGCTCACGCTGAATCGACCGTCCGCACTGCTGCGCACTTCCGGCATCGAGTCGATTGCGATCACCGCATTCGCAACCGGCAGTCCAGCGGCGTTCGTCACCACGCCACTGACGGTGCCCGTCGACGCCGTCAACGCGCCGCCCGGCGTTGGTGCGACTCCCGGATTCGTTGGCGCCGAAGCCGCGGACGCGGCAGCACTCACGAGCACATCGCGGCGTCGCACGCGAATCGCGGACGCATCGAGTTCAACATGTGCTGACAGGGCGCTGTCCACTACGTCGAGTACAACGGCGGTACCTGGCGGCACACCGCAGAGCGCGTATTCGCCGCGCTCGTCGGTGGCGGCCTCACGCCGCCACCGACGTTGGCCAACACTCGCCAGCGACGCACCACCGCCCACCAAGTCGACCCACGAGCCTGCAATCACCGTGTTCGGCACCGGATCCGACGTGCTCGCGTTTCGCACCGTGCCGAAAACCAACACGCTGTCCTTGGGCGCCGGGCCGTCGCCACACACGGCGCGCCACAACGTGCCGAACGACGGCAAGGCGAGTGTGACCCTCGGCGTGTTCTTGCTGACCTCCACGCGTACCGTGCGACCGGCGAGGCCGATGCTGTCAAAGGCTGCGTGTTGCAACTGAAACAGATAGGACCCAATCGGCACACTGTCGACTTTGAAGCGGCCTTTGTCGTCGGCGATCGCCGTACGGTGCGCACCCTCGACAAATACGAGAGCGCCCGGCAACGGCCTCAGTGTCAGGCTGTCAAAGGCGACGCCGCTGACGCTCACCGTCGGCCCGTTCACCATCGGCCCGTTCACCGTCGGCCCGTTCGCGGTCGCTTGCGCGATTACCCCCGACGGCGATGCGGCGGCGACCATCGTCGCCACCGCCATCGCTCGCCCAATTCGACGATAAGTCGAATCGTCTCGCCGAGCATTGCATCCACTGGTCATAACGTTCTCCCGCGTGGGACGAAACGCGATCGCTATGGCTACCTTCGTAATTCTGACACCACGCGCCTCAATCGGCTACCAGTCGCTCGTCGACACCTTGAACACGATGTTGGCGCCCGGCGCGTACGCAAACGTCTTGTAACGGCTCAGGAAGTCTTTGTACTGCGTGTTGAGCGCATTGCGAACGAGCAGGTCGAAGCGCAGCATGCGCGCGTGCACCGCGTGCTGCAGTCCAGCACCCACATTGAGCAGCGTGTAGCCGTCGGTGGCGTAATCGACCGGACTTAGCCGATTCTGCTTGGCCACAACCTGCACGTCGGCACCAACGTGCCACGCGCGCGATCCCGGCAACTGCAAATCGCCTCCGAGCTGCGTACGCATCGGCGGCACCAGCGGCAGGGGCAGGTTGGTGGTGCGATCCGTGCCGCGCACTTGATCGTGGCTCGCGCGCAGCGACAACGCTCCGCTGGCCTGTACCTCGATCGACGCCTCGACGCCCGACATCTTCGCATCGCGCTGTACGTGACGGAACACCTGCAACCCGCCGCGCGTCTCGTTGGTTGGCGTGACGTAGATGTAGTGGTCAATCATGTTGCTGAACACCGACAGCTCGGCGTGCACCTTGTCGGTGATCACGCGCGCGCCGACGTCGACGTTGTTGCTCGTTTCGGTCGTCAAATTCGCGTCGCCAATCTCGTAGCGCGCGTCGCCGCGATTGAGCCCGTTCGAAAGCAGGTCAAACAGCGTGGGCGCGCGCCAGCCGCGCGAGAAGTTGCCCAGCAGGGCGAGCTGCGACGTGGGATGCACGACCACACCCGCGACGCCACTGCCGGCCGTCCAACTGCGTGACTGTTCGGTGAGCTGCAATACATCGTTCGCATCGGACGACATTGAGCGCGTATCGCCACGTGCACCGCCCACGATATCGAGCTTGCCGAACGACGCACGTTCCATCACGTACGCGGCCGCGTTGGTGATCGTCGCACCGGGCACGATGAAAATCGGACCACCCGATGCGCTCGATTGCCATCCGCCCGACACACCCGCCGTGCCGCTGACGCGACTGCCGAGCGTGTGGTGCGCGAGCAGATCGATGGTCGCGGTGTTGAGCGTGAGCGCGAACGCCTGCTTGTCTTTCACCTTCTCGCAGGTTGTCTCTCCCGGCAGCGGCTGGCAATCGTCCGACACTTCGGCCAGCGCATGTCGCTGGAATTGCGCCCGCGTTTCAAACCGCGCGCGCGACGTGCGCAACTCGTGCGTGAACTGCAATCGATCATCCATCATTTGTCGCACCGGACCGCCGGTGCTGTCGCCCGCTTCGGGGCCGGTGGCCTCAAGCAGTCCAAACTCGCCGCCGTAGTGCGACGCGCGCAGCGTCCACGATCCGTTGTGCGTTTGCCGACCCAACGCGGCGTCGCCATTCACGGCGAAGAAACCAGAGTTTTGCTGCTCACCCGCAGGCGTCTGGTAGTTCAGAGCAAACCGCCCGGTACCCATAACTCGGAAGCCGTACGCGCCCTGCGTGCCTTCCACCTTGAGCGCCGAACCAAGTTCGATGTTGTTGCTGCCGCCGTAAGCCTCAGCCGAGAGGCGTCGAGTATTCATGCCGTTGGCGAGCGGCACCGCTTCCGGTACCACGTTCACCACGCCGCCCACCGCGTCCGATCCGTACAGCACGCTGGCCGGGCCGCGCACGATCTCAATGCGCTGCGCGAGTCGCGCGTCGATGCTCGGTCCGTCCTCATCGCTCCATGAGTAGTCCTCGAGTCGATGGCCGTCCGCCAACACGAGCACGCGAGGTCCGTAAAGCCCGCGCACCACCGGCTTGCCCACTTGTTCACCAGTACTCACCGTGCGCACACCGGGAACGGCGCCAATCGAGTGCGCCAGCGATATCCCGGCGTCCCCATGGATCTGATCGCCGGCGAGCACGCTCGTCGGAGACAGCGAGAGCAACGCGCTCCCCGGATCTCGTGAGGCCGTCACGTTCACGGGCTCAAGCCGCAACGAACCACGCGTCAGCACCAACTCGATTGGCGCGGCGCCCCCGCGCACGTCGACCACCGTCGAGGCGGTACGATAGCCCAGCTTGCGCGCGCTCAGGTGATAGCTCCCGGCCGCGAGCGCCGAGAAGGTGAATCGCCCCTGCGCGTCGGTGATGACCGAGCGGGCGCCCTCGCTCACGCTCACCGTCACGCTCGAAAGTGCGGCGTGCTGTTCATCGGTCACGCGTCCGCTGATTGCACCACCCTGCGCCTGGACCACCGACGACCCGAGCAGGGTCGCCGCCAGTGCGGTCTTCAGGGCGAGTGTCGCATATCGAACGGACCGCATTGCTTCGCTCATCACGTGCCTCATGTCGCTCTCGGGAAATCGCTGAATCGAATCAGGGGCGGGCCTCGAAATACTACTCGCTGGCGACCACCTTTGCTGAATTATTCATGAACCCGAAGCGGGAAACCTCTTCGAGGCGTCTTAGCCCGGCGGGATCGCCGCCAGCGATTCGCGGAAGTGCGCGCGCTGCCGATCGCGCTGCGTCTCGTCAAACCAGGCAAGCTTATCGATCATTGACAACGCGTCTCCAAGCGCGCGACGGGCACTCGCACGATCGCTCGCGGCGAGATTGGCATCGGCCAGCAACGCGTACCCCAGAATCTCCTCGGGATAGCTCGCAATCATTGCGCGCGCGGCGCTCTGTGCCGACGGGATATTGCGTTGCGCGAGATATGCCCGCACTACTGCCGCCATCCACTTCGACGAGAAGGGCAGCTCAAAGCCGAGGCGCTTTCGCACGCCGCGATAGGCGCCGTTGAGAATGTCGAGTGGTTCACCAACGTGTTGCAACAGACTGTCGGCGGCGCTTCTCGCAATCTCCCACTGTTCCGTGGCAAAGGCGAACCGGAGGCCGTCGGGAATGGTGTAAAAGGGTGTCTCGGTGTGGCCCAATCCGGTGCCGTCCACCAACGAGAAGCGCCACGCGTCGCGTGTCGCACCGGCGGTCATCGAGTCGCGAAAAAGCGTGGCGAGCCTTTGCACGGCAGCACTCGCGCGTGGCTCCTGGCTACCGGCCGAGACAACCAGCGTGCGCGTCCGACTCCCGTGGTAAGACCGCACGCACGACTCGACGGCCGTCAACAGCGAATCACTGGCCGATGGACTCACCGCAATCGTTGCCGCGAAGGCGTCAGGGGCGCGGCAAAGCGATAGGAGGGCAAATCGCCCGCCGAGTGAATGTCCAATCAGCGTGCGAAAGGGCAGGGTACGATACTCGCGATCGACGTACGGCAGCAGCTCATCCAACAGGAATCGCGTGAACTGCGCGTCGTTGGAGTTCAAATCCACGCCGCGATCGCTTTGCTCGATCGCGACCACGATTTGCGCCGGCATCGCGAAGTCATGCACGTCGCCGGTCAGGTCATAACTCGTGACAGCCGTGGTGAGCTCAAAGAACGGCCGCGCCTGTCCGTCGAGTAAGACAACAACCGGGTAGCGCTGTCGGGCAAGCGTGTAGTTCGGCGGCGTGCTGATGTGAAGCACTCTTGTTTCGCCCAGAACGCGCGATGGTATTCGCACCACTCGCGATTGTCCCGCGGCAGGCCTGGTGGCCAGACACGCACACGCCAGGATCAGCCCAAAAACCTGCCGAGCGTTCACTGCACGCGTAGATACGCGCACATGGCATCGGTCAGGTGATCGACCAGTTCGTCGTCAGTGAACTGCACGTCGTCGCTTCGGTGCTCAGAAAACACAACAACGTGCTGGACACTCGATTCGGTGAGCACGACGGCCATCCGAATGGCGGTGGAGGGATCGGAGTGTGTCCACTCGTTGCGTCGGGCGGACAGCAACTCGGTCAGTCGTTCGAGCGCGGGCAAGCGCATGTGGGCGGCGGCGGTCTTGAACTCTGGCGATGGCCGGCCGCGCATGTACAGCATGAGGGCCTTGAGCAGCTTGCGATTGCGACGATAATGCAAGACGCGCGACTGCACCCATCCCCGCACCACGTCGATCGCCGATCGCCCCTCCCACATCGCGTCGGAGAACGCGCGATCGAACGCGACGCGGCCGCGCTTGAAGAAGCGCTCGTACCAGAACAAGAGCAGCGCGTCTTTATCGGGGAATCGCCCGTAGAACGTGCCGACGGCGACTCCCGCGCGTTCGCAGATCTCAGTGACCGTCGCCTGCGCGATACCGACCTCGGCAAAGACGTGTTCGGCTGCGAGCAGCAGGGCTTCCTGCGTTTCGCGGCTGCGAGCCTGCTGCGGCGGCATCGGGGTGGACAGTCGGGTTTTGTTCATCCTAAGTTGTGCAGAGATCCGAATACGAGTTCGGATTCAACTTGCGGCAGCGGCGGCGCCACCGTCAAGACGGCGCCAGCCGTTGGCAGGCAACGACCGTGGCTCGCGCACCCCTCCTATGCACCTACCATCTCCGGCCAGTCTGGCGCTGCTGGCGTACCTCTTCGTTTTTCTTCCATGGGGCGCGTGGAAGAGCGCGATTTATCTCGATCGCGCGCGCGCGAGGAAGGAGTTGTCCGCCCGTCGGGAAGGCGTAAGCGCCGAGGTCGCGTCCGAAGTCGCGATGCCCTCGCTCGGTCGCATTTATGGCAACACCCTCATCAACATGGGGCTGTTGCTCCTTCTGGCGTTTCTCGCCGCCCGCGAGGCGGAGCTATCGCTCTTCGCCGTTGGCGCGTTCGGTCTGCGCGAGTTCGTGGCCTGCCTGGTCTGGTTCACCGTCAGCTTTACCGTGGGGCTGGTCAGCCGATGGTGGCGCACGCCGGAAGAACTACGCCGGATGGCGTGGATGGTGCTCGTGCCGCGCACGCGCAACCAGTGGCTCGGCTTCGTGGCCGTCGCCATCGCGGCGGGAGTTTGCGAAGAAGCCGCGTATCGCGGCATGGCGTTCAATGCGCTGCACTGGTCCACCGGAAGCGCCACGACGGCGGCACTTCTGTCGGCGTTCGCGTTCGCCCTCGCCCATCGCGTGCAGGGCTACAAGTCAATGGCGATTGTCTTTGTCAAAGGACTGCTCCTGCAAGTGCTCGTGTGGTACACCGGCACACTCGTCGGCGCGATGGTCGGACACGCAGTGCTGGACGTCGTGACCGCGTATCGCTCTTCGTTGCTGCGAATCTCATTCGAACGTGAAGACGCCGTCGCTGGGCACTGACAAGTAGCGACGCGCTGACGACCAGCTACGCGCTGACGACCAGCGACGCATTGACGACCAGCGACGCACTGACGAGCAGCTTTGTGTGCGTTTCACGTTGAACGATCCGAATTGAACGATCCGCCACGGAAACACGAGCTGCTCGCCGTGCGCGGAAGCCTCAGATCACCGGCATTCCGACAAAGGCCGTTGGCGCCGACAACGCGGCTTCCGCTGCGTGCAATACGGCCGCGGGGAGCGGCGCTCCGCTTGAACGCCGCGCCGCTTCGACAACCATTGTCAGCGCCCGCGCTTGCGCCGCGTAGGCCGCGAGCAATGCGCCTCCGGCGCCCGGAGTCGACACGATGTCATGTGCGAGCACATCGAGATGGGAATGCAACTCCGCGGTCGCACTCACTGCGGTTGCTCCGGCGCCGACCGGGTGAGACGCGCGCTGGTCCAACATCAGCTCAGCTTCCGAATCGCTCTCGAAGAACCCGGGAAAGGCCGTCGGGGACAATGCTTCCTGCACACGCTTATTGGTCGCGGCGATGGCCGCGAGGCGCCGACGGGCGGCGCGCGATGACTCGAAACCCACTCGTGCTTCTCCGGAAAAACGTCGACAGACCTTGACTTCTGGAGGTCTGTTACATAAATGCGACAGTGATGGTATGCTGGTGTGGCGCGGATGTAACCGTATGCGATAGCTTTGTTTGCGCTATTCGCGCCGCAGAGTTCGAAGTCCGTCGTACCGCCACGTCGGGCGGTCGGCGGAGTGGTTGGGATCCAGATCCACCCCTCCCTCGGAGGCGGCGGTATGCAGGTGCTCAGCCCGGCAACGGAACGAGATCTCGCGGCGCGTGAACTGGCCACGTTGGCCAAATCGACGCTCGACGAGCACTGGGCCGTCGCCGCTGTTCCCGCAGAAAGGCGTGCGCTTTTGCTCGAACGAGCCGAGGCGGCCTCGCTGGTCCCCGGTGATGGTCTGGGAGAGCCCATCGCCGATGGTCTCGCGCTTCTGGGCACGGCCTACGAACTGGCCGCCCTGAGTCATCTCGAAGCGGCGCTGCAGCCCGTGGCCAACGCGAGTCGCGATTTGGCGCAGGCCGTGCTGGGTCTCGGTGCGGCACGTGCCTTCCGTTGCACGGCCGCGCTCAAGCCGCCGCTCGATGACGGCGAATCGGCCATCAAGTGGGCGCTCCGACTGGGAGCCTTGGCGCTGGTATCCCGACAGACCGACAGCTACGTCCGCTGGTGGGAAGTGCGCAAAGGCGTTGGTGAGGCGATTCGTCGAGCCTCCAACGCGCTCGATCAGGAGGCCTGGGAGCCCTACGCCCGCGGCACGCTGTGGATGGCGTGGCTTGGATTGCTTGGTGCTCCGGTGGCGGTCCTGCCCGAACATGCTGGCGATGAACTCCCGACGATTTCGACGACTCGGAGTCGGCTGGCGGTATTTCGGGAGCGTCGTGCGGATCACGAGCCCCCCTCTGAAGCTCCGGTACTGAATGCGAGCGCCTTACGCGCCCGCATGAACGAATTCGCGATTCGGCACCTCGCCGATGCGACGGAATTGCTCACCGTGGCGGTCCTTCGAAGGACGCTCCCCGATGTGTCGGCGGAGTTCAAACTGCACCTCAGTGCAGCACGATCCGCCTTAGCGGGCGATCACGGCCAGGATTTGCTCCTGGCGTGGCTCCAGGCTGCCGGTGCTACGCTGGCCGGCGGCGTGACCGCGCAGCTCGAACTTCCAGGATTCTAGTTTTCGAGCCGTTGGCGCCTGAGCGCCAGACGCGGTAGGCCCGTCGGCCGGTACTGCCGAAGGGAAAGGCGACGCGCCCGCCGCCCAGCGGAATGATGTCCGCCATGAGCTTGCCGATCTCGGCACGCTCCTCAAGGCTCGTCTCATTCGGTGCATCACCGGATTCAATTCGGAACCACCGGGACTCGCCGTCGCGTCCGGCTTGGACGTAATAGTGGTCGTCGGCCCCCCAAAACGCTGAATACGCAACATTCCCCAACGTCGATGCCAAAGGCAGCGATGTGAGAGGTGCGGGCTCCAGCGCCCCATTTGGGGCGGCACAGGCGACGACGTTCATGAGCGATCCCGAGGCAAGAAAGGAACGTGACGAACCGCAGACGAGGCTTGTCGGCGGGCGGGGATGTTATGACGAACGAGCCGCGTGCGCAATACGAGGTGGGAGAGCTAAGTTGTTGACAGATATGTTGATACATGTTTGTAATCGTGTGGAAAACTAGCTAAGTCTCGAAATGCTACCAGCTCCACCTGCGTGGAATGTGGATAAACCCGGCTCCGAGGGCCGCTGCTTTTCGGGGGTGCCGGACTCGGTTGTCCACACGAGTCGAGATCACAAAACTGACATTTTCTTGATTGCTAACACGAAAAATACCGCCCATTTGACGAGCCCGACCGTGCCGGTGGCGTGATGCCACGCAGGCACACTGAAATGAACAGGAACGGCGCGAGCCTATGGCGATGTGGGCCGGAATGCGCCATTCTGCGCCATTCCGTTCGCACTCTTTGGAGACTTCTACGTGTCTGTCGAACCCCGGATTGGTTTGCTGGTCGGGCGGGAGTGGTCGTTCCCGCCGGCGTTTCTCGAGGCGGTTGCCAAGCGGCAGTCAGGCGTCGCCGCCGACTACATCAAGCTGGACGCCATGCGCATGGCCCAGCCCGTGCCGTACACCCTGATCATCGATCGCATCAGTCACGAGGTCGGCTTCTATCGCACCTTCCTCAAGCACGCCACGCGGATGGGGGTGACCGTCGTCAACAATCCCTTCATGTGGTCGGCCGACGACAAGTTCTTCGATGCGACGGTGGCCGTGCAGAACGGCGTGGCTCATCCGAAAACGATGGTGCTCCCCAACAAGGACTACATCCCGGGGATCTCGCACACCGAGTCGCTCCGCAACCTCGCGTATCCGTTGAACTGGAAAAGCGTGGCCGAACACATCGGATTTCCGTGCGTGCTCAAGGACGCGCACGGCGGCGGATGGCGCGACGTGTACGTCTGCCACTCGATGGAGGAACTGCTTCACCACTACAACAGCAGCGGCTTGCTGACGATGGTCGTGCAGGAGTTCATCAAGTGGGATTACTACGTACGCTGCATGGTGCTGGGGCGCGAGCACGTGCTGCCAATGCCCTACGATCCACGGGAGCGCAAATACATCCCCGATCCGGGCTATCTGCCCAAAGAACTTGAAGACCGCTGCGTGCGTGATGCGCTCACGCTCTGTCGAGCCCTCGGCTACGACATGAACACGGTCGAATTCGCCGTGCGCGATGGCGTGCCCTACGCGATCGACTTCATGAACCCGGCGCCGGATATGGACATCTATTCGCTGACGCCGAGTTACTTCGAGTGGGTGGTCGAGCACATGGCCGACCTGGCCATCAAGCTCGCGACGGCACCACGAATCGCTTCACTCGGTGGCCCGGCCATCGGCGAGCCGGCGCCGGGAAGTGCGTCGGCAACGCGCTAGCGGGCCCGCGGATGTTCGCGAGTGCCATTGCGCGCTACCATGACGCGCTAGCGCAGGGCGATACCGCCGAGGCATCGGCGGAACTGTTGGAACGGTTGCTGCGCAGCGAGGGATTGTTTTTCGGCGACCGGGCGTTGTGCAGTGTGTTGCGTCCGCGTCTCCTCACGACGGGCGAATATCGGCATATCGCGCGGGCGTGCTCGCTCGTTGGCAGCGCGTTCGAGGCCGTGCGTCGAGCGGCGATGCAGGACGCGGCACTCCGCGCGCAGTTCGGTCTCACTTCGTGGGAAGAGCAGATCATCCACGATGATCCGGGCTTTCCAATTGCGAGTCCGACCTCGCGCCTTGACGCGTTCTTTGCCTCGGGCGAAGACGGGCTCAAGTTCACCGAGTACAACGCCGAGACGCCGGCGGGTGCGGCGTACAACGACGCCTTGTCGCGCGTGATGATGGCGCTGCCCGCGATGCACGAATTTTCCCGCTCGCATGCGGCGATTCCGATTCCCGCCGCGCCGTCGGTGATTCATTCGCTGCTGGACTCGTGGCACCGCTTTCGTGGTGTGCGAACGCGGCCAACGGTCTGCATTCTCGACTGGAATGACGTGCCGACGCGCAGTGAGTTCGAACTGTTCGCGCGCGAATTTCAGGCACTCGGCATCGACGTGTTCATCGGCGATCCGCGCGACGCGGAATTGCGGGACCAGCGTCTTTATGTCGGCGGGCATGCCGTCGATTTGATCTACAAGCGCGTGCTGATCGACGAATTGGTGAATCGCGAAGGGCTCGACTCCGCCGTGGTGCGGGCGGTGCGTTCGCGAGCCGTGTGTATGGTGAATCCGTTCCGGTGCAAGTTGCTGCACAAAAAGGCATCACTCGCCGTGGTAAGCGACGAGCGCCAGGCGCACCTGCTCACCTCAGCGCAGCGCGCGGCCGTGGCGTCGCACGTACCGTGGACGCGTGTGGTAGAAGCGCGGACCACGACCTACGGCGACGAATCGGTGGATCTGCTGGAATTCGTCTCGTCGCGTCGCGAATCGATGGTGCTTAAGCCCAACGACGAATACGGCGGTAAAGGGATCGTGCTGGGGTGGACGGTCGACGATGCCACGTGGCGGGCCGCCGTACAGTCCGCGCTGAGCGAGCCGTTTATTGTTCAGGAACGCGTGGTGGTGCCGAGTGAGCCGTGGCCGTCGTTCAGCGACGGAACGCTGCACATCGGCGAGCGGATGCTCGACACCGCGCCGTTTTTGGTCGATGGCACCGTGATGTCGGGGTGCCTGACGCGCATTTCGTCGGATCCGCTGCTGAACGTGACGGCAGGAGGCGGCTCCAACGTGCCAACTTTTCTTGTTGAGGAGCGGTGATGCCGTACTATCGCCCGGTTATCGGGCTCACCACGCAAACGCTGCACGCGATCGACGGCATTCCGCCGGCGCTACCGGCTTCGTGGGTCATGAATCAGCGATACTTCCTGGCCGCCACGATGGTTGGCGCGGTGCCGTGGATGGTGCCGTTACTGGACGACGATCTCAATACGCTGCGCGAGATCTATGAGCGCCTCGACGGCGTGCTCATTCCCGGTGGAGTGGATATCAATCCGGGTGAATACGGCGAATCGGTGCGCCCCGAGTGCGGTAATCTCGATCCGGCGCGCGATCGCGTGGAACTGCAGCTCACCAAGTGGGCGATGGAGGACGGCAAGCCGGTGCTGGGTCTGTGCCGAGGGTTGCAGGTGATCAACGTCGCGGCCGGCGGCACGCTGTGGCAGGATCTGGCCTCACAGAACGGCGCCTACCAGAAGCACGACTACTTCCCGACGGCGGGCTTCGAGCGCGATCACCTGGCGCACGAGGTTGCGGTTGCGGCGGGCACAAAGTTGGGGAGCTTTCTTGAATCATCGCGCGTTGCAGTGAATAGCATGCATCACCAGGGCATCAAGGATCTCGGCGCCGGACTCGTTGCCGCGGCGACGGCGCCCGATGGACTCGTCGAGGCCGTCGAGGGGGAAGGCGACGCGTTTCTGGTGGGTGTGCAATGGCACCCGGAAGTGTTCGAGATGGCCGACCCGCATGTGCGCCATCTGTTTGGCGGATTCATCAAGGCCGCGCGCGATTGGTCGGAGCTCCATGGCGCCGCGCGATTTTTGGCGCGAACATCGGGTGGACATCGAACGGTTACGCCGTGAATCGTTAGTCCGTGAAACGCTAGTCTGTAGCTGTCACCGCTTAGCTCAACGAGGAACGCATGCGGGCGCCAAGCCTGACTGTCGGTATTGAAGAGGAATATCAGATCATCGATCCGGTGACGCGTGACCTCACACCCGGATTCGATGCGCTGATGCGCAGCGATGACGCCGTGCTCGCCGACGCGAAGGCTGAACTTCACCAGTGTCAGGTGGAAATCGGAACGCGCGTGTGCCACTCCATCAGCGAGTTGCGCACGGAGCTGACGCGCCTGCGCGGCCTCGTAATCAACGCCGCCGCGCAACACGGACTGACGATCGCGTCGGCGGGCACGCATCCGTTCTCGAATTGGATGAATCAGGAGATGACACCCAAGGAGCGCTACTTGGGTGTGAAGGCAGAGCTGCAGGATTTGGCGCACCGGCTGCTGATATTCGGCACGCACGTGCATGTCGGCATCGAAGACCCGGAGTTCCGCATCGATTGCCTGAATGCGTGCCGGTATTTGCTGCCGCACATCTTGTGTCTCTCAACCAGTTCGCCGTTTTGGTTCGGGCGCAACACGGGGCTGCACTCGTATCGCAGCATTGTGTTCAAGAACTTTCCGCGCACGGGCGTGCCGCGCATTCTGAACGGCTGGAACGATTTCGCCGATCTGACGGACACACTGGTCAAGACGCGCAGCATTCCCGATGGCTCGAAAATCTGGTGGGATGTGCGTCCGCATCATGTGTATCCCACGCTTGAGTTCCGCATTTGCGATGTCAACACGCGCGTCGATGAGGCGATTTGCGTCGCTGCCATTTTGCAGGCGGTCGTGGCCAAGATGTGGAAGCTGCGTCGCGACAACATGACGTATCGCGTGTACGCGTCGGATCTCATCGAAGAGAACAAGTGGCGTGCGGTGCGTTGGGGATTGAGCGGTAAACTCATCGACTTCGGCAAGAAGGAAGAGCTGCCGGCCCCGGTACTCATTCGCGAACTCATCGAGTGGTTCCTCGACGATGTGCTCGATGAACTGGGTACGCGTAAAGAAGTGGAGTACGCGTTCACGATACTTGAGCGCGGTTCGAGCGCGCAGCGGCAGTTGGCCACATACGCGCGCACCGGTGACTTGCGCGAAGTGGTAGACCAGCTCATCCGCGAAACGGCTGAGGGCGTGTGCGAGCCGACGCTCGGTCCGCCACTCACGGCAGACTCGCGCAAAGACGCCACCACGTCGTTTACGCCGACCGGCTCGCCCGTCATCGCCGACGCTGGCACGTCGGCTCGCGGACAGTCGATGCCCTAAGCGATCCAGTACGGGCGCCACGCGGATACAGGAAGGCACATGGCAGAACGGGTGGTAGTCGTTACCGGCGCCAGCAGCGGTATCGGCGCAATTCTGGCCGCGCAGTTGAGCGCCCGCGGTGATCGCGTGGTGCTGGTCGCGCGGCGCGCCGACGCGCTGGCGGAAGTTGCCGCGCGGTGCTCCGGAGAAACCCTGGTGGTAGCGGCCGACGTCACGTCGCGCGACGCGGTGCGCGGCGTCGTGACGCACGCGATCGCGCGATTTGGGAAGATCGACGTGTGGATCAATAACGCAGGTCAGGGGATTTCCCGTCTGCCCAGCGAACTCACCGACGACGACATCGACGACATGGTGCGCGTCAATGTGAAGTCGGTGTTGTACGGCATGCAGGAGGTGCTCCCGCATTTTCGGGCGCGTGGCACGGGGCACATCATCAACGTCTCGTCTATGCTGGGACGCTTGCCGATGGCGGTGCAACGCTCTGCCTACACCGGCGCCAAGCATTTTGTGAATGCGCTCACGGCCAACATGCGCATGGAAGTGCAGCAGACGCATCCTGACATTCAGGTATCACTTGTGTCTCCCGGCGTGGTACGCACGGAATTCGGGCTGAATGCTCGCCACGGCGGCGTGGACTCTCGCGTACTCCCTGATTCGCAAAGCGCCGAAGAGGTGGCGGCCGCGATTATCGGTGTCATCGACTCACGCGCAGAGGATGTGTACACGCGCGCCGGGTCTCAGGCGCGCGTGGCTGCGTACTTCGGCGCAGTGGGCGTGGACGCTCCAAGCGCGAGCGCGTAGGCGTTCGGCCAGTGCTGGCGCGTCGACGCGGAGGGTGGAGGAGCGCGTTGCTCTCGGCGCTCGCTTTCATCGGCACGGCAACAGCACCGGTGGCTTTGGCTCAGGGAACCGGGCTCATCGCGCGCGGTTCGGTGGTGTTGCCCGACAGTGCGACGCCAGCCGCCGGCGTCATCGTATCGGTCGAAGCCGCCGACGGCACCGTGGTCACGCGCGCGCTCAGTGACGAACGCGGACTATTCACGCTTCGCCTCGCTTCAGCGAGCGTGTTCCGCGTGCGCGCGCTGCGTATCGGCTTTCAGCCAACGGTGCTGTCGTCGGTGGAGTTCAGTGAATCATCACCGCCGCTTCGAATCGTGCTCGGCACGAGTGCGGTTGCGTTGCCCAAGGTTTCAGTGCGTGGCGCAGACATCTGCCGTGGACTTGGCGGCGACGGGGCGATGGTCGCGGCAATTTGGGAGGAGGCGCGGAAAGCGCTCCTCGCGTCGGGACTTTCGGCCACGACACCACTGACGGCCGAGTGGGTGGAGTATGAGCGCACGATGGATACCACGGGCCGATTTATTCGTGCTCAGCGCGTGCGGTCCACGCGCACGGCGACCACTCATGCGTTCAAGAGTGCGCCCGCGACGCTGCTCGCCGACTCCGGGTATGTGATTGATACGAACGACGGCACCGTGTTTCACGCACCGGACGCCGATGTGTTACTATCGGACAGCTTCGCGGCCAACCACTGCTTTCACGTGGAGCCGCCGGAGAAGGGCAAAGAGTACCTGGTGGGTGTCGGCTTTACGCCGGCCCGCGAGCGGCAACGCGCGAGTGACATCCTCGGCACATTTTGGATCGATCGGGTGAGCAGCGAACTGCGCTCGCTCGAGTATCGGTATACCAATTTACCGGCAGTCACCGATCACGTACGCCCAGGCGGGCAAGTGGAATTTTTGCGTTTGCCGTCGGGTTCGTGGTTGGTCAACCGTTGGCAGATTCGCATGCCGCAGCTCATCAAAACCACGCCAACAACGATGAGGCGTCGCGGCGTGACCGTTTCCACCACCGGCACCGCCGTGACGGCGGTGCGACAGGTTGGCGGCGAGGTTTCACGCGTCGAGCGGGAGAATGTCACGCTCTATCGGGCGAACGGCACCACGTTGTCGCTCGAGCTCGCGAGCTCCGACTCGACCCTCTCGACTGCCGACGTTCGCGTGGCACTCGACGGCACTGACTACGAGGTGTTGTCGGATCGTCGCGGTCGCGCGTTGATTCCGGCGATCTTGCCAGGACAGTATCGCCTGCGAGCGCAGTCGCCGCTGATGGATTCGCTGGGTGTCGAGAGCGATCCGGTTGAGCTCTCGGTGCACGAGGGCGAAACGCGTCCGCAGCGCATTGCGTTGCCGACCTCGGCCGAATTGCTGCGACGCGTTTGTGGAAACGATGCGCGCGCGGATCAAGGCGCGCATCTGCGCGGCCTCGTGGTGGACAGCGTAGGGTTACCAGTCTCGAACGCGGAGATTCGTTTGCGCTGGCAGCAGCAGATTGCCATTGTGCGCGATCGGCTCGTGTGGAATGAGCGCTCGGTCACGACCAAGAGCGACAGCGTGGGGCTCTGGCAATTCTGCGCCGTACCGCGCGATGCGGGCATTCAGATTGGCGCGCTGGCGGAGAATCTCAGCGGGCGCGCGTCCACCAGAATTCCTGATAGCGTGCAATTCGCCTCGGCCGTCGTGCAGATTCGCGCGGAGCCGATCACGGCCGGCGTGATCATGAACACCGAAGCTTCCGTCTCCGTGACCATCACTGATGGTGCACAGCGACCGTTGCGCGATGTGCAAATCTCGCTCACCGGGAGTGTTGGTGTGCCGCGTCGGTTGCGAACGGACTCCAGCGGGCGCGCGTCCGCACCGCGACTGCCAGCTGGCGTGTACGGAGTAGACGTGCGCAAGGTGGGCTATACGTCAGGAACGCTCTCAGTGGATTTGGAGCCGGGCCAGAACACGCTGCCGCTGGTGTTGGAAAAATCGGCGGTGCCGCAGCTTGCCGAGGTGCGAGTGATTGGCGATCGCGTGGTTGTTGCGCGGCACGCCGATTTCGAGCGACGCAAAGCGGCCGGCGAAGCCACGGCGGTGATCAGCCAAGAGGAAATCGAGAAGCGCAATCCTGCGCACTCTTGGCAATTGCTGACGCGCGTTCCGTCGTTGTTGGTGCTCGACAGCCTGGGTGCGGTGTACGCGCGCACGACCCGCATGTCGGTGTACCCGTGCTGGCCGCGAGTGGCCATTGATGGAAAGATTCTGCAGACGCGACCGAATCTCGCGGTCGAGTTACCGCCACCGAACGAGATTTACGGCATCGAAGTTTACGCAGGGAGCGCGCGACTGCCGGTCGAAGTGCCGGGGGAAGGCGATCAGCGGTTTTGTGGGTTGATAATGGTTTGGACGCGGTAGGACAATCAGTGGCGAGTCGAACTAGCTACGCGGGTAGTCCCTCACGCCAGCCGTGTTCAGTATCGCTCGACAAAATCGATCGATCGCGCACGACACCCGGCTAGCGTTTCGACATTTCATTCGCTTGTTCATTAGGAACCAAAGTGCGCAGCCTGCCGGAGAGTAGGCCGCGTGAGGCTGGTCTTGCGCAGCTGGGTCTTAGCCGCTATCGTCGCCACGCGGTAAATCTCCGTGGCGAAATTTCGCCAATCTTGAGCGAACTCAACAAATCTTGGAGGTATTCGATGACCCCCCGCTTGCGCATGGGCGACTTCATCAATGCGAGGACGTTACCAAGAATCCTCACAGGCGCGGCAGCCGCTTTCTTCGCTGTCGCGTGCGGTACGAGGGGTAGCATCGCGGATCTTCCCGAAACAAAGATCCCCGAACTTACGCGACCCAAGCTCAGCGTCGCACCGTTTGTTTGCGATGTGTCATTCACGGAAGTCTCGACGATAAGCGATGGCACTCTAGCGTCCTACGGGACGCCGCCGATGACGGACACTGCAGAGGTGTGTGCAAAGTGGACCGGTAGCGACTATCGCGTTCATGTTACGCAGCTCGGCACATCCGAAGTAGGGGAGGCGGGAGATAGCACCGCTACCGTACTATATGACGCTGGGGTTGTATCGGGTACGACGCGTGACGGCGGTACTCTCGGAGACGCGACGCAAGTCGGAGCGACGGCCTTTGATTTCGCGCTTTCAACGCCGAATGAAATTGCGGCCTCTTACGCGGATCCGTGGTTCGCGGTCAGTGGCGGAGGGGGTGGTGGAAGCGGTGGCTGTTATCCACCTGATTGTTATGTAACCGAGCGTTCTCCGCTGTCAGACGACATGGTATCGCCACTGTCGCCGCTTCCGCAGGCAATAGCCCAAAGGGTCGCAATCAAGGAACACAACGTATCTCGCGCAGCGCTTCGAGCTCTCCTTGGTGACAAGGAGGAAATTCAACCGGGAAACAACGGCCATCGGAGATTCTCGAAGAAAGGAGCCGACGAAGAAACCATAATCGAGATTGACCCCGCCACCGAGTTGGTTGTAGGACATGAGTCGCACGCTACGAAGTCGCATGTTCGCGCGAAGATGCAGTGGGAGAAGCGCGGTCAACGATTCGTTCGTTCAACCCTGCAGCTTACCAGCGATGATAGCACCGGAATCATTCCGGTCCATAGTTCTGCGAGCGTCCGCATCCTCGACTTCAAATTTGGAGGCCATCAATGAGATCTTCGCGTCTCTATATGTCGATCAGCGCTCTGCTAATCGCTTCAACTTCGGGCGCACAGGCGATTCCGTATGACCGAACCGTTTTCTTGCCAGGATTCAACGAACAAGTCCGATGGATTTCGTCCGGCGCGGCGAGCAACCTTGATGCCACGATGCTGCTCGGCATCGGGAGCGCACGTTACTCAACACCGTACAGCTATCATCCGAAGGCAAGCGTGGCGGAGCAGAGTGCTGACTACCTCACATATCAGGCTTCATCGTTCGGCGATCACAACGTCCTCGTTGGACATAGCATGGGAGGTATCATTGCCCGCAATCTGTTAATCAACACCGATCCATCCGTGAATCTGTCAAGCCGAATTTACGGGATTGTCACCGTTAACTCTCCGCATTACGGAGCTCCGATCGTCGAAAGCGCCAACCAGATTGACTGGCGCGGCAGTTCACTCATCTGGGGCTTCATTGAGACCGCAATTTCGTCCTACCTGTTTCCAGTGATTTCCTGGATCGGGATCGCAGCGAGGTCGGTCTTTAACGTGTTAGCAGACCTGGTCTTCAACAATCTCAAGATGTTTGTGGGGAACGTGCTCGCGGCAAATGCCCCAGGCGCACTTGATCTCGTAACCACTTCGCCGACGATCATCAGGAATTTCACAACGCTTGACGCCAAACCCCACGCGACCGTAAACGGGATACTACCCAAAAAGGATGCGAGTCTGCGCTTGATTGCAAGCTCGCAGGGCTGGAATGCGAACTATCTGATCGCAGCGAAATACACGGCACTCGGAATTACGGCGGGCTGCCGTCGAATCGGTTGGAGTGTCCTGTGGAAGTTCGCGCTTGGCAGCGCGTGCGGTAAGACGCAAAGACTACTTCTGAGTCTTGATGACGACTGGTCGAACTGGACCCATGGTCCGCTCAAGACAACACCGTCGGACGGATACTTCCCCGCGGACTACTCGCGTTACCCTGGAACGCAAATTAACGACCCGACGAATCTGTACGCGTTTGGGACGGATCACTTCAGTACCGTGACGTCTTCCAGCGGGCGCGACCGTATTCGCGACGGCCTCGCACAAATCGGCGTTCAGCGTCGTTAGTCGGTGCAAGTGCACAAGATTTGGATGTTGTTCATTTGCCTGCTCGGCGGGTGTGACTGGTTCTCACACTCGTCGAGCAGCGAAAGCGGATGGGAATCAGCACAGACAGAGTACTCGCTTGCTCAGCCTCTACTGGTCGGAGACACGCTGTACGCGGCGAGCGGAGACGGTCGACTCTTCGCTCGCGCTGCGTCAAACGGTCGCATCCTTTGGAGTGCGCAAATAGCTTCGCGCGCGATTGAAGGGGAGAACATCGTCGCCGCCGCAGGCATAATTGCCGTTCCTGTTCAGCGTGAAACCATCGGTGTCAACGCGCACTCCGGCGAGATCGTGTGGAAGTATGAAGCTCCGCTCGACACGGTTGACGGTGGTCCTGCGCTGCCTGGAGCAGTTCGCGGCGTGCATATCGATACTAACGGCGACATCGTATTCATCCCTTCGTGGGGCGGTTCGATCACAGCAATCGACGCTCGTTCCGGATCCGTTCGATGGAGATGGGCTCCGCCAGCGCTCTCGCATCGTTTTGGGGCGGAAGGGGTCACAGTCGCCGGCGGAGTAGTGTACGCGACACTTTGGCATTTCTTGTCGACTGATGGAATCACTAGTGAGGCAAGGGTCGTAGCGCTCGACGCCGAAACCGGAAGCGAGGAATGGCAAACGGTGCTTCCGTACGCGGGTTCCGTGGTGTGTCTGCCGGGCCGCCCAGCGATTGCTGGCTCGCTAATAGCGGTTCTGACTAGGACGGGCGAGGTATTCGGTCTCGACGCATCGTCCGGCGCAGTTCGTTGGCAAACGCCCCGAGAAGGCCTAGCGTCCGGCGAACTGCGCGCGACGGTACTTACTAGCCCGACTGCGGCAGGTGACACGATCTTGGTCGACGCTGGTACCTTCAATCTCCGAGCGATCAGCGCCGTCGATGGGCGAGTTCTGTGGAAGGCGCCCTATTTAGGTCAATTCAATCACGACCTTACCCTGACGACGCACAGAATATTCGCAGCCGACGCCACCGTTCTTCACGAATTCGACCGACACTCCGGAGCGCTTTTGAGAAACCATCAGCAGCCGCATACCAACAACGGTCTGTTCGCCGCAAGCGTTGCAGTCGATTCGAAGTTCGTCTATGCCGTCGTAAACGGCGCAGTTTGGGCCTTTCGGTACTAGCGCGTGCCTCGTCCTCGGCATTCCGCTCGGGATCGCACCTCCTTACCCCGTCTTTCGGCGACGTGGCTCTCTGGCTGCGCGCTCGCCGCGATTGCGTGCGCGAGTTCCACCTCGCTCAGATCAGCCACCGTACATCCGGGTCTTGCTGGCACGGCAGCTTTCGCGATGAGCGGCGGGCCGACGAGTGTCGCCAATTCATTGCTTGCCGGTGATCGTGAGGGAAGCGTCTTCTCAAGTCGGAGCGCGTTCGTGTCAAGCGAGGCTGGAGTGCGCTTTGGGCACCGCGGAGACGATCTGGGCGGCTACGAGATCACAGGTGGGGCGCAGTTCATCGGTCTCGGCGGGATGGCCTTCGTTGACGCGTACCGACAGTTCCCGGGTCTTCGGCGACCGACCGGGCTGGGCGTGCGCGTAGGAATACCCGCTCGCGGTTGGAACTACCTGCAGGCGAACGGGAGAATGGATTTCTCGTCAACCAGTGACGTTACATACTCATGGAACTCGTCGTTGACTTTCCAAGGTGGCCGATCCGGTGAGCTGATGCAGGGCACGTCCTTTGGATGGACCAATGTAGTTGGCGCGGTCGTGAAATACCGAGATGGGGACGTTGGCGTCTCGGCGCATCTCGCGGCTAATCGCACCACGGGCCGATCGCGCGAACCGTCCATTCCGGCGAATCCATGTCTCACTTGTAATGTCGAGCGACACTTCGGCCCACTCGTCACCGCGACGTTGGGTGTCGCCTTCTCTTTTTCCTTCTGGGGCCTCACGGACTTTCGCGCCGTCGATTCCCGCCGACCGCGCGATTAGGAACGAGGAGGCACCAGCGCGGTAGGAGGAGCGTTAATCGCCCAGCGCTGATGGATGCATCGACCACGGCAGTAGCAGCGCGCGCGCGACGGACTCGGGGAGTTCGTGGGTCGCGAACAGGCCACTGATAACATCGAACGGTTGACCTGCGCTGAATCCCGATTGAGACGCCGTCGAGGCAATGGGTGCACCACCGGCGTGTTCAATCACTGCACCGGTTCGCCATTCGGAGCGAGCGCCGGTGCGTCGATGCGTGACGTGCGCGACGCGGTGCACGCTTTCCCCATCGTTGTCGGAGGTCTTGCGCCCGGTTTCCTCGACGGTGACGTCGAAGGTGCCGATGCGATCGGACGGCATTCCGCTTGCGTGGAGAGCGGTTGCGCCGGCCGCCACGCGACATTCGACCGGCGTTTCGGGCCAGACGGTCTCCTTCCACACGTCCGCAGCCGATCGCATCGGCGCATTGCTCGCGGACGCCGCGTGCGCGTTCGCGAGTTGTGCCACGCAGGCGTTGATCTGTTCAGGTGACGCGTGCATGAGCTCTAACGTGCGCGCCGCATAGCGCAGCACCTGCCGGGTCTCGATGCGATCGACCTCGTCGAAGAACCAGGCGCACGAGGTGAACATGCGAAGCGAGGCGCGTTGCATCTCGAGGAGTTCGCGCGCGCGTGTGACGTCGGCGTCGGTGGCGTCGGTGCGGACCATGGCGCGTACAGCCGAGGCAAGGACATCTCCATCGAACGCGACCACGTCGCCGTATTGATCGCGCGCGTCCCACGCATCCGCTGTGAACAGCGTGGTGGCTTCGCGTGCAAACTGCTCGGCCGCACGATCGCGCACGGACTCCAACGCGACGCGCAGCGGGCCGCGCCACTCCTGAGCGGGCGGCTTGCTGCCGTCGATGCGACAGCCGCAGTTGCTGCGCCACCGTTCGATGCCGTGCGCACAACTCCACGCCGAGGGCGAGACGAGGGTGGCCTCGAGCGTCGCTGGATGCGAAGCCACGATGCTCGCCGCGTTGGTGATGTGCGCATCCTGTCGCGCCGCGATCTGGGCCAGCGAGGCCGCGAGGGTGCGCTCGCCGTTCCGATGGTGATGACCGAATGTTTCGCCGTCAGTCGCGAGCGTGGTGCACCGATCCTGGCCGTCGGTCAGGTTGGGCACGAGTCGCCGGGTGAGCGCGGCCGCGTCGCGAAGCAGCCCGCCAAATGCGACTTCGCCCGCCAGGCCACCGTCGTACGGCAAAATGGAGATGGAGCGTCCACTCCTTCCAGTCCACTTCACGGGAAGCCCGTGGTGCTCCTCGCTCGTGCGAATCTGATACGGCGCGAGAATCGTGAAGCGGATGCCTTCGGCCGCGAGCAGGTCGAGTGTGTCTTCGTCAACCGCGCACTCGGGAAGCCACATGCCTTCGGGCGAACGCCCGAACCGGCGCGTGAAGTCTTTGATACCCCACCGCACCTCGGTGCGACGATCACGAGGCGATGCGAGCGGCAAAATCACATGATGATACGGCGCGGCGATGGCATTGCCGTGGCCCACGCGCGCCACGCTGGCGCGATCACCGGCGATCATCGCGTGCAGCGTGGCTGGCGCTTGCTCGTCCATCCACTCGCACAGCGTGGCGCCGACATCGAACGTGCACCACGCATACAGGTTGACGATGCGCGCCAGCCCGGCGTGGGCGTCGGGATCATTAGCCGACGCGCGCGGGTCGCGCACGCGGAGTTCGGTGGCCGCCAATCGCGCATAGCACTCGCGATTGATGCGCGCGTTCCAGTCATGATCGGGCGCGGCCGAGGGTTCGGTCTCAACGACTTCGAGCCACGGATCTTCACGCGGCGGCTGGTAGCAGTGCGCATGAACGACAACGTGATGCATAGCGAACCTGAAGGAGGTCAGCCGCGGGCGGCAGCGATGGCCGTCGCGCGGCGATAGATGTCGCCGTATCGCTCGGCGGCGCGCGCCCAACCAAAGTCGCGCGTCATCGCGGCGTGCATTTTGCGCTGCCACGCGTCTTGATCGGAATAGCGCGCCAATGCGCGTGACATCGCCCAGTCGAGCGCGCCGGCGGTGTACTCGTCGAAGAGGAAACCGGTTTCATCATCCTCGACCGTGTCGGCAATGCCGCCCACGCGACGTCCCACGGGTAACGCGCCGTATCGCTGCGCGCGCATTTGCGTGAGTCCGCACGGTTCGTATTGCGACGGCATGAGGAACAAATCGGCGCCTGCCATGAGGCGGTGTTCAAGTCGGTCGGTGAAATCGAGCTGCACACCCACGTGTCGCGGACGAAGCTGATGCAGGTGCATCAACGCATCTTCGTAGCGTCGCTCGCCCGCGCCGAGAAACACAAATTGCGCGTCGAGATTCCACACCAGATAACTCGAGAGAATGAGATCGAGCCCCTTCTGCGTGACCATTCGACCCGTCATGCCGAAGAGCGGCGTGCGACGACGTTGCGGTAAGCCGAACGAGCGTTGCAGCGCGGCCTTGCAGCGCGCCTTGTTGACGAGCGGATCTGTCGCCGAGTAGTTAGCGGTGATCTGATCGTCGGTGGCGGGGTCCCAGACGGTTTGATCGATGCCGTTCACGACGCCCGTGAAGCGCTCACCGAGCCACTGAAAGACTTGATGCAGGCCAAATCCGCCGCCGGGTGTGCGCAGCTCAGCGGCGTGATTGGGGCTGACGGTGACGACCATGTCAGCGCTCGTCAGTCCAGCCTTCAGGAAATTGATGCGATCGTACCACTCCGCGTTGCGATATGTGTACATCTCGGGCGGAATGCCGCACTCATTGAGCATCGAGGCCGGGAAGTGCCCTTGATAACCGGCGTTGTGCACTGACAACACGGTCGGCGTCGTCGCGTAGCGCGCGCGGAGGAACTCGTACGAGCGCATGTACAGCAAGGCGAGCGACGTATGCCAATCGTGCGCGTGCAGCACGATGGGGCCTGAGATGAGTCGCGGTATTCCGTCAAGCACCGCGCGCGAAAAGACGGCGAACCGTCTCGCGTTGTCCGCGTAATCGCGGCCTTGCTCACCGTACAAGCCGGCGCGGTTGAAGTACTCGGGCACGTCGACGAAAACGACCTTCGGGCCACTTCGCGGATGCACTTCGCGGAAGAAACGCACCTCTTCGCTGCGGAATCCGAGGTCAACGCGAATCGGACGGCCGATCGGCGCGAGATCTGGTGCTGCATCGCGCACCGTGCGGTAGAGCGGCACGAAGACGACCACCGTGGCGCCGGCGCGAACCTGATAGTTCGCGAGGCCCATCACCGCTTCGGCCAGCCCGCCGCTTCGCGCGAACGGGCTGTACTCTGAGGTCAGGTGCACGATCGTCGGCGCAGCTCCCGCCTCCGGAGCAACGACCGGAACGCCAAAGCCCGGCGTGGGCTGCGCCGCCGAAGTCATGTCTTACGCCGTCGGCGGATCGTCGGGGAGCAAGTCGCCAACAATGCTTGGGCCGTAGTATCCCTTGGCGTATTGCTCCACCATGCGACGCGCGGTGAACTGCTGTCCTGCCACGCGCATCGCGTGCTTCATGGTGAGGATCCAGCGCCGTGGCAAATCACTGGCGTCGCGATCGTAAAAGCGCGGCACGACTTCCTGCTCGAGCAGTGAATAGAGACGCTCCACTGTGCCGCTTGCGTCGTCGGAATCAACGGCGGCAGGAATCGCCCAGCCGTTGTTGCCCTCGTAACCCTCTTCCCACCAGCCGTCGATAGTGGAAAGCTGCGGAACGCCGTTGAGCGCCGCCTTCATGCCGCTCGTGCCCGACGCTTCCAGGGGAACGCGTGGCAGATTCATCCACAAATCCACGCCCTGCACGAGCAGATGCGCGAGGTGCATACCGTAGTCTTCAACGAACGCAATGCGACCTTCGAATTGCGGATCGCGCGTAAACTGATAGACGTTCTGCAGTACCTGCTTGCCCGGCGTGTCGGCTGGATGCGCTTTGCCGGCGAAGATGAACTGCACCGGGCGCGAGCTGTTGGTGACGAGTGCGCGCAGTCGCTCGACATCGCGGAAAATTAGATCCGCCCGCTTGTAGGTCGCGAAGCGGCGCGCGAAACCGATAGTCAGAGCGTGCGGGTCGAGCAGCGTGCCGGCGCCAACCAGCTGAACGGTTTCGAGCGTACGCTGCGCGAACGCGCGACGCGCTTCTTCGCGCACGAGGCGCATGAGCGTGTGCTTAAGACGGAGGTGCGTACCCCAGAGCGAATCGTCGTCGAGTTGGAGGACATGCTCCCACAACGCCGGATCGCTGCCATGACCCCAGCTCGCTCCGAGCTGCTTGTCGAGCAGCTGCATGATAGGATTGGCCATCCACGTGGCGAGGTGCACGCCGTTCGTGACGTGTCCGACCGGAATGCTGTCCGCATCGCGCCCCGGCCACAATGGCTTGCACAGCTCGCGCGAGACCACGCCGTGACGACGCGCGACCGCGTTGACGCGGCGAGAAAGGCGAATGGACGCGGCCGTCATGTGGAACATGCCCGTGCCCGACTCGGGATGGTAACCGATGCGCAGAAACGTGGGCGCGTCGATCCCCATGTCCTTCCACATGCCGTTCGTTGCGCCGCCTGCGCACTCGTGCACATCGGTGGCTGCGAACTGATCGTGACCGGCTGGTACGGGTGTGTGCGTGGTGAACACGCTGCAGGCACGCACGGCCTTGACGGCATCGGCGTACGAGAGCCCGTTCGCAATGTGCTCGCGCACCCGCTCAACCATCATGAACGCCGCGTGTCCCTCGTTGGCGTGCCACGCCGCCGGTGTGATGCCAAGTGCGCGCAGGGCACGTACGCCGCCTACGCCCAGCAACCACTCCTGGCGCAGACGCATTGCCGGACCGCCCGAGTAGAGCTTGGAGAGCAACTCGCGATCGTCGGGATGATTGTCCTCAAGATCCGAATCGAGCAGATACACCGGTACCCGACCAACCTGCATGCGCCACACCCGAATGCGCACATCGCGACCAAAGGTG
The DNA here is from genome assembly GCA_966096095.1 of uncultured Gemmatimonadaceae bacterium. Classification (GTDB taxonomy): domain Bacteria; phylum Gemmatimonadota; class Gemmatimonadetes; order Gemmatimonadales; family Gemmatimonadaceae; genus Gemmatimonas. The sequence goes on from CBHTUR010000003.1 coordinate 65,776, forward strand.
TTGACGGTCACAAGGTGCTTCTGACCGTTGGGTCCGTCGATCGGGGTGAGCGGAACACGATCGAACGGGATATTGTCGTCCGAATCCTCCTGCCAGCCGTCGGTGCGAATGCGCTGATCGAAGTAACCGTGCCGATACAAAATGCCAACCGCAACGACCGGCACGCCCAGATCCGAGGCCGTCTTCAGGTGATCGCCAGCCAACACACCGAGACCGCCCGAGTAAATCGGCACGGAATTGTGCACGCCGAACTCGGCGCAGAAGTACGCTACCGGCTTGCCGCGCAGGTCGGGGAAATTGCGCACGTACCACGTGTGCTCATCCGATTTTTCGGACGCGAGCCACGCCATGAGCCGATCGTAACGTGCGCAAAACGCCGGGTCAGTGGCGAGCACTTCGAGGCGCGAGGGTGCGACCTGCTGCAGCAGGACGATCGGATTGTGTCGCGTGCGATTCCACAGCGACTCGTCGACTTCCCGGAACAGCGAGCGGGCATCGCGATTCCAGCTCCACGCGAGGTTGTACGCCAGCTGCGAGAGACCCGCGATGCGGTTGGGCAACGAGGGGATATTGTCGGCGCCGGGCTGAGACGGCGATTCGGACGCGAGCAACGAAGCAGTCATGTGTGAACGAAACTGGATAACAAGTTGCGGCCAGCGGGCCGGGCGCGGCCTGCTGGCGAGAACCTCGCTGGCAGGCTCCGCGCCAGCGTCGCGCGGGATGTGCGATGAAACCGCGTGGGAAAGCTATGCGAGTGTAGGCAGGTGTGGACAGGTCGTCGGGCCCGGGCTAACCTGCGCGGACGCACGTCGCGCTTCCCAGCGTAGAGACGGCTGTGGCCTGCCAAAGGGCACCACGCGGAAATCAGCATGAATTCACCTTGCAGCGCGGTCGGTCGGGCATGACATCACGAGCAGCTCAGCGAGCGGGTCACATCGAAGTCTTCAAGTTCGGCGGTGCGTCACTGGCCGACAGCGCGGCGGTTTCGCGCGCGCTCGACATTATCACGTCGCCTCGCGATGTCCGGGTCGTGGCGGTGGTGTCCGCGCTGGCCGGCGTGACCGACGCGCTGCTGGCAATGTGCGCCTCTGCCGAACACGGAAATCTGGCCGCCGTCGAGCGAGATCTGGCGACGTTACACCAGCGTCATCGCACAATCGCTATCGCGGTCACGCGCACCGTGCGTGCGCGAAATGCACTGCTGCAAACGGTTGCGGCTGATTTTGCGGAGCTCCGCACGCTGCTCAACGGGGTGGCGAGTCTTCGCGAGCTCACGCTTCGCACGCGTGACTACATCGTGGCACGTGGCGAGCAACTTTCGGCGCAGTTGGTCGTGGCGGGGCTCGCCGCGCGTCGCGTGCCAGCCGACTACATCAATGCCGTCGATCTGATTCACACGGATGGCACGTTTGGCGGCGCGTTTCCGGATCTCCGTGCGACTGACCGCGCGGTGCGCAACCGATTGCGCCCGCTGCTTCGGCGCAAGCGAATTCCAGTCGTTCCCGGCTTTGTAGGCGGCACGGCCGATGGCCTCGCAGTCACACTGGGGCGCGGCGGCAGCGATCTCACGGCCACCGTGCTGGGGCGAGCCTTGCGCGCCTCGCGCATTACGCTGTGGAAGGACGTACCCGGCCTGATGACGACCGATCCGCGACTGGTTCCGCACGCGCGCATCGTTCCGCAGTTGAATGTGCGTGAAGCAGCCGAGTTGGCGTATTACGGCGCCAAAGTTCTGCATCCGCGCGCACTCATTCCACTGGCCCGCACGCGCGTTCCCGTGTTCGTGCGTCCGTTTCTCGATGCAACTGCACCGGGAACCGAGATTTCGACGCGACGCACGCTGCAGCGATATCCGGTCAAAGCGTTGTCGGTGATTCGCGCGCAAGCGCTGGTCACGGTGACGGGCAACGGCATGCTCGGCGTTCCCGGCATCGCCGCGCGCACGTTTGGGGCACTGCACGCCGCCGGCATCTCGGTCGCGTTGATCTCGCAAGCGAGTTCAGAGCATTCGATCTGTCTCTGTGTTCCGGCCGATCGGGCCCGCGATGCACAGCGCGCGCTGGACGGTGCGTTCGCACTTGAGCTCGCGCGCCGAGAACTGGAAGGAATTTCCGTGGAACGCGACGTCGCGATGCTCGCCGTGGTCGGCCTCGGCATGGCGGGATCTCCCGGCATTGCCGCGCGCATGTTTCGCGCGCTGTCGGAAGCCGGCGTCAACATCGTTGCGATCGCGCAGGGCTCGTCCGAGTTGAACATCTCCGTCGTCATCGCCGAGCGCGATGCGGAGCTCGCGGCGCGCGCCGTGCACGACACGTTCCAACTGGGCAAGATCGGTGGCGGTGGCATCGGTGACGACGATCGCCTTGACGTCATTCTCTTAGGCGTTGGTCAAATCGGTCGGGAGTTCGTGCGCATGTTGCCGCGCGCACGGTCGCGCGGCGCGACTTCGCGCGGCGCACATCGCGCCAAGCCGACGGTTGTCGCGTTGATCGATCGCAGCGGATTCGTTTTCGAGCCAAACGGCATCAGCGCGCGACAGCTCGCCGCGTACGCAGATGCGAAAGAACAGGGCGTTGCGTTGTCGTCGCAACCGGGCGCCCATCGGGCCAGTGCGCGTGACGCGGTGAGCTGGATCGCAAGACATGCGCTGTCGAGTCCGGTGTTGGTCGACGTAACGGCCGACGAAACCGTGCCAGCCATTCGCGCCGCGCTGGGAGCCGGCATGGATATCGTGCTGGCCAACAAACGCCCGCTGTCGGCCTCGCGTGCGGATGTCAGCGCGTTGCGAACGCTTGCGGCGCAACACGGTGCGCGCATTCTGCACGAAACGACAGTTGGCGCGGGGCTGCCGGTCATGGACAGCTACGCCAAGCTGATCGAAACCGGCGACGCAGTGTTGCGCATTGAAGGCTGTACGTCTGGCACGCTTGGCTTCTTGCTCACGGAAATCGGCAACGGAAGTCCCTTCAGTACGGCTCTGCGTGAAGCCATGCAGCGCGGTTACACCGAGCCCGATCCGCGCGACGATCTGAGCGGAGTTGATGTCGCGCGCAAGGCGCTCATTCTCGCCCGGATGATTGGTTTTGGCGGCGAGCTACGCGACGTTACGGTCGAATCGCTGGTCCCGGCCTCATTGCAGTCGGTACCGCTGAAGCGATTCCTCGCGACGCTCGAAGAGCAGGATGCCGCGTGGGCGGAACGGAACTCGACGGCGGCCCGCCAGGGCAAAGTGCTGCGGTACGTGCTGAATGTGACCGCACGACGCGTGGTCGTGGGCTTGCGCGCCGTGCCGCTGGCGCATCCATTGGCAGGGTTGCGTGGCACCGACAATCAGATCGTCTTCACCACGCGGCGCTACCGGGAGCATCCGTTGGTCATTACCGGTCCAGGTGCCGGACCAGCTGTGACCGCGGCGGGTGTGCTCAACGACGTACTGCAGCTCGCGCCGGCGATGCTACCGGGGCGATCAAACGGCTGATGCGTTCGCGCGTCATCGACCGATCTCTTTCAGCTCTACTCCACTAATTGCATGAGCGGCAACGCTTCGCTGTTTCTTTCTCCGGGTAGCTCGAGCGTTCAGCGGTGCGCTTCGTGCGGAGCGCAGTTGTCGGAAATCGACGCCGCGCCCGCGTGCCCGTCGTGCGGCGGTCTGCTGGACATCATTCATGCGCCGCCAACGGACGTCGATGGCGCGCCGCTCGTTGGGCACGCACTGCGCGCGTCATTCGCGCAACACTGCTGTGCGCGTCCGCTCGGTTCGCCGTCGGGGGTGTGGCGCTTTCAGTCGTTGGTAATGCCCGCGGCCGGCAACGCAATTACCAGTCATCCTGAGGGCAACACGCCGCTCCTCACCCGCCGTGCGATCGACGCGTTTGTCGGCATCGACGGCGTGCGCATCAAACACGAAGGCCACAACCCGACGGGATCGTTCAAAGATCGCGGCATGACGGCCGGCGTGACGCAGGCAGTGCGACTCGGTGCGCGCGCGGTCGCGTGCGCCTCGACCGGCAATACGTCCGCCGCGCTGGCATCGTACGCGGCGCAGGCCGGCATTCCGGGGCTCGTGTTTGTGCCCGCGGGAAAGATTGCCCTCGGCAAGTTGGCGCAGACATTGGGCTACGGAGCGCGCACGTTAATGGTGCGCGGCGATTTCGATGCGTGTCTCAGACTCGTTCAGGATGCGTCGAAGGAGTTGGGGATCTATCTGCTCAATTCCATCAATCCGTGGCGCGTGGAAGGGCAGAAGACGATTGTGTTCGAGTTGCTGCAGCAGCTGGATTGGAATGCGCCAGATTTTCTCGCGCTGCCGGCCGGCAATCTTGGCAACACGGCTGCGTTCGGCAAAGCGTTGCGCGAGGCGCACGCGTTGGGGCTCATCGATCGCGTGCCTCGACTCGTTGCGGTGCAAGCAGCAGGTGCCGCGCCATTCGCCAGAAGCTATCGCGAGGCGTTCGCCACTCGCTACAGCGTACAAGCGGAGACCATCGCGACGGCGATTCGCATTGGTGATCCCGCGTCGTGGGATCGCGGCGTGCGCGCGATTCGCGAAACGAACGGCATGGTGCTGTCGATAACGGACGACGAGATTGTCGCCGCCAAAGTGGTAATCGACAGTGCCGGTGTTGGATGCGAACCGGCGAGCGCCGCGAGCGTCGCCGGGGTGAAGCAGCTGGTGGCGCAGGGCATCATTCAACCGGGCCATCGCGTGGTCGCAGTGCTCACGGGACATGTGCTGAAAGATCCGGGAATGCTCGTGGAGTTGCATCAGCGCGAAGATTTCGCGCAAGCCAATCGCCCCATCGAAATCGACGCCGACATCCGCGCCGTCGCGCGCGTCATCGAGCAGGGGGCGCGCGTATGATGCCGCCGTCAGCGCGTCGCACCTTGATCACGGGCGCGTCTCGTCCGTTCGGAGTGGAGCTGGTTCGTCAGAGTTTGATGCGCGGCGACAAGGTGTACGCGGCCGCACGCAATCCGGCGCGTGTTCCCGTTCTGGCCGATCTGCGCGCCGAGTTTCCGGGGCTCGAACTGATTGCGCTTGATCCAGCCGATGCGGCGTCAGTTGCTGATGCGATTCCGGTGCTGGAGAGTCTGACGTCGGCGCTCGATCTGTTGGTTCTCGGTCCGGCCGAACCGGGCGCGCACGAGCGTGTCACCGACGCGGCGCGCGATGAACATCTCGACACGATGTCCGGCACGGGGTTGGTGGAGCACTATCGCCGTCATGCCATCGCACCGGTGTTGCTGGTGCGGACGCTGCTCCCAATGCTTGCTGCGGGCGACAAGGCTCGGGTGCTGGTGGTGTCTACGTGGCTCGGATCGCTCACCGGCAAGACGCAGGGCGGTGACTACGCCACCTGCGCGAGTGCGGCGGCGCTGCACATGCTCACGCGCGCGCTGGCGCACGACCTGCAAGAGCAGCAGATCACCGTCTGTCTTGGCAATCCAGGGAACTACGCCACGGCACCCGACAGCGTCACGTTTCACGTGCCGATCGACGAAGCGGCGCTTGGACTGTTATCGGTTACCGATCGGCTCGCGCGCGAGCGCAGCGGCGCGTTTCTCGACTGGACCGGTACCGAGCGCTCGTGGTAGCTCGGCGCGCGATGCGCCGAGCAAAGAAGCTCTAGTTCCGGCGCCGTTCGCGCCGTTCTTCGTCCTTCTTACGTTGTTCGGCGAGCCAAGCGTCCTGCATCGAATCGGCTTTGGCTCGTTGCGGAGCGGTCAGCTGCGCACGAGCGCGATCGCGAAAACTGTCTTGGATGTCGGCCAACTTGTCGGCGTACAGCTTAAACGGACCCGCGCCCGGCCCGCCTTCGCGTCCGCGACCTTCTCCGGTCGAATCGGGCGGCTCGTCGCCACGCCCACGTCCACCACGACCGCCGCGCGCGCCACCCATTCCGCCCTCCGGGCCCATGCCGCCGCCCATGCCGCCGCCGATGCCGCCGCGCTCACCGCGCTCCTTTTGCATCTGCGCGACTTGTTGCTCGAGATCTTTGTAGACCGGCTTCTGCGCGTCATGCATGTCGTTGCGGAAGCGCTCCAACGTGTCCTTTTGCGCTTTGGTGAGATCGAGCGGCTTCTTCCGGTCGAGCAGGAATTTGAGCGGATCGTTCGCTTCGAGATTGGCTTTGATTGCGTCAACGGGAGACGGCATGCGTCCCATTCCACCGCCGGGGCCTCCGCGCCCACCGCGCCCACCGCCCATACCTCCCATCCCACCCATTCCGCCGCCCATCCCTTGCGCCGTCGCACGGGCACTCGATGCAGCAAGCAACACGACGACGGTGCAAATTGCCGACGTGAACCGAACGAGTTGGATGCGATTTCTCACGACGGGTGTGATGGGCATAGCGACGATCTCACGAAGCGGCGGGGGATTGATTGGAGGCGCGGCCAGTGGTCGGCGCGTGATCGGACTCTCGGTCAGTCTCGCGTTCGCGCTGCTGAGCGCCTGCTCGAGAAACACGCCGGTCGCAGAGAACCCCACTCCGGCGACGAACGCCGTCGAGCTCACGAATGGAATGGCCGTGATCCCAGTGCGCGTCACCTACGTGCTGCGCACGCTCCGCCCGTCGCTCGACTCGCTTTTTCCGGTGCGCGATTCACTCAATGCGCCGCGCTGTAACGCCGTGGGCGGGCTGTTCTGTCATCAGTACGTTTATCGTCGCGACTCGCTGGCGCTTAAGGCCAGCGGACCGAATCTGCAAATCGACACCCGGCTGCAGTATCGGGCGCAAGTTGGCGTGCTGGGCTCGGCACGCTTGGCCGGTTGCGGCTATCCGCCCGAGCAGATGCGACGCGCACTGCTGACGATGTCGACGTCGCTGTACTGGCGACGCGATTGGCGCATCGGTGCTCGCGAATCGCAATTTCAGGCGACGCTGGTTGATCAGTGTCTGGTGACTGTAGCGGGTATGAATGCCACCAAAGCATTGAAGGATCTGGTGGATCGACAGTTGCGCGACTTCGGCGCGATGGCCGACACGGCAATTCCGAGCGCCGGCGATTTCAGGCCACTCGCCGATTCGCTGTGGCGGAGCTTTCTCGAACCGACCGCGCTCGATTCACTCGGCACGCTATGGCTGGTGCTCGATCCGGAGGCTGTGCGGGTCACGCCATTCACCGGAACTGGTCCGAGCATCACCACGGCGCTTGTCTTGTACGCGCGCCCCCGCGTCGTGAGCGGCTCGAAGCCGGCCTATCGCACGAAGCCGCTGCCAGTCGTGGCACTTGGTGAAGCACCGCCGACGTTCTCGGTTCCGGTCACTGTCGAGTTGCCGTTCGCCGAGATTGCGCGACGCGCATCGACGCTTCTGTCGGCCGAGACGGCAACGGGAGGCGTTCGCGTGGACAGCGTGAAAGTCAGCGGACGCAACGACAGCATTACCGTGAATCTCGACGTGTCGGGGAGCATGCGCGGATCGCTGCAATTGGTTTCGCGACTGCGGTGGGACGCCACCGCGCGCGAACTGCGGCTTGATGATCTCGATTGGACGCTGGAAAGCCGTGGCATGTTGTCTCGCGTCAAAGCCACGCTTGGAGCGCCACTGGTTGGTCGCGCGGTGCGTCGGGCGACGATGGGCGGACGCATTCCGTTGGGCGCGCAGTTGGACAGCGTGCGCACGGAGCTCATGCGCAAACTCAACGGACCGGTTGGCCCGAAGACGATGATGGGGAGCAGCGTCAGCCAGTTGCAGATTGTCGGCGTGACGACGACGGCCACGGCGGTCGTGGTCAGCGCTCGGCTCACGGGAAGCGCCGGGGTATGGATTCAATAGGCAGCGGACCACTGCGTGCAGGCGGCGATACGAGCATACCCGTGCGCGCACCACCGCGCGGTGTATCTTGCGTACAACTTTAACGAACGGTTTCTGATGACTCTTGCTCGCTCGCGCTCGGGAATTCAAAGCGCTCTTGTTTTCGCCGCACTGGTGTGGAGTTCGGCCACGCCTTTATTCGCGCAGGGCGCTAACGACGCGACGACGGCCAAGCTGATGGCGCGCCTGTCCGCACTCTCGGCCGATTCTATGGAAGGCCGACGCGCCGGGACGCCAGGATCGGCGCGGGCACGCAAGTGGATTATTGGTCAGCTTACCGCGATGGGCGCGAAGCCCGTGGGCAGCACGTTTGAGCAAGCCGTGAAATTGCCGATGCGGGCAGGAGCGGACACCAACGGTGCGAACATTGTGGCGCGCATACCGGGGAAGAAGCGCGACGGGCAGGTGATTGTCATGAGTGCGCACTACGATCATCTGGGTGTGCGCAACGGAGAGATTTACAACGGCGCCGACGACGATGCGTCGGGGTGCATCGCACTGCTCACGATCGCTGAGCGTTTGTTGAAGGACGCGCCGCAGCACGACGTCATTCTTGCGTTCTTCGACAACGAAGAAGGCGGTATGAACGGATCGAAGACGTTCGTGGCGTCGGGACTCGTGCCACTCGAGAAAATCGCGCTTGATGTCAGTCTCGACATGGTTGCGCGCCAGGACGGCAAAGCGCTTTGGGTCTCGGGATTGTCGCACTATCCCGCGCTCAAGGTGATCACCGATGCGGTCGCATCGTCGAGCGCGATTCCCATCAAGTTCGGTCACGATACTAAAGACTTGCCACGCGGCGACGACTGGACAAATTCATCCGACCACGCGGCCTTTCACGCGAAGAACATTCCCTTTCTGTATTTGGGAGTGGAAGATCATCCCGACTACCACAAGCCCGGCGATGACGCGGACAAAGTCGATCCTGCGTTCTATCGCGGCGCAGTGGAGTTTGCCTTCACGCTGGTGAAGGAAGCAGACAAGCGCATTGAGGCATTGCCCAAGGGCAAATAGCGAGCGAACAATTTGAGGGAGGTGGCAATGACGGTAGCGCCGCGGCGTGGGCTACTCATCGCAATAGCGTTGAGCACGTTAATGCTGAATACCGCGAGCGTCGAAGCGCAGACGCTTACCGGTCGCGCGACGGTTGTTGAAACGGGCGCGGCGGCGGCAGGCTATTTCCTTCGTCTCATGCGCGAACGCGTCGGCAGCGCCACGGCTGTCGACAGTGCCTATACCGACGCCCGTGGGTCGTTCACGTTCAAGAACATGGGGGCGGGCACGTACCGACTCATCGGCGGCACCGGTGGCGCGGCCTGGCGCGAGCCGACGGCCGACTCGTTGACGGCAGACGATGTCGTGTTACACGACGTGTCGTTACCGAAGCGCTTCATGCTCGGCAGTCGCCTATTAGGCGATACGGTTCGCGCGTCGCCCAAGACGTTTTATTTGCCGCCAAGGGGAGCAAAGTCGCTGCCGCAAGCGCAGGGCGTCATGTACTTCATCGTGCACGTCGATACCGCCGGCCGCGTGATGCGGGATCCGGCACCGGTTTTGCGCGGCGGCACCCCCGAGCTCGAACGAGCGATGACCGCCACCGCGATGAAGATGGTGTTCACGCCAGCTACAGTTGACGGACGCGCGATCGTCGGCACGTGGTGTAACAGCATCGAAATCCAACGAGGCGGCGACCCGACGTTCACGCTCAGCTTACTAACGCCGCAAGAACGGCTGTGGTGTGCCGTGCGCGCGAGATAGCCCGCCATACATTTCCAAGCCCAACGCTACGGGCGATACCGTTCCGCAAACACCCGCTTTCGCTCCGCCGTGTAGTGCCACCACGTGTGCGGGGGTGAGCCTTCCATGAACCGCACCGCCGCGATGAAAACGTCGGCGACACACGGATCCTGGCGTGTGTTGGTGAGAGCGCAGAGCCGATCGTAGAGTCCGTACGGATCTTCTCCGGCGAGTTCACGCGGGTGCGAAAAGCCAAGCAGCACGAAGTCGTGCGCGATTGATGGACCGATGTTGGGAATGTCGGTGAAGACGCGCGCCTCGGCGGCGCGCGACGCTTTCGCGCGCTTGCTGGTCTTTGTTGGGCTCATCGCATCTCTCCGGTTTGAAGCAGCTACGCGTTGCGCACAGAAAAGCCGACGATCATGCCGGCCGGTTCACGCACGTAGATCTCCGTGGTGCCATAAAACGTGGTGTGTCGCGCTTTCACGAGCGGGGCTCCGGCGAGCGCGCGTTCCGTTTCGTCGATGTTGTCGACCTGCAGGAACAAGACCGTGGCATCGCCGCGCAGCTCGTCGGCTTTCGCGTCGCGCTCGGAGTCGGGAGTGTCGGCCAACACGCTCGCAACAGTCTGATACATCAGTTCGACTTCGCCATTGGTTACGCTGGCGAAGATCAGCGTACCGTCGGGGCCGGGCACTTCGTTCTCAACACGAAAGCCGAACCGATCGCGCCAGAAGGCGATGCTGGGCTCGACAGACGGCACGACGCGGACGGGGGTCAGCTGGCTGATGGTGGGCATGGTCGGCGGGGGTGGAAGGGAGACCGAATATATGCCGAAACTGCCAGATTGTCGAGAAGCGCATTTAAGTGGTCGGTTTTCAGTTTGAGTTGTCAGTTGTCGGTTAAAAACTGAAAGACCGCCGCGGTGTGTGCGCGACGGTCTTTCAAACCACTGCCCCTGAGGGGGCTCACCTCGCCGGCTCGAGACGATGCCCGAACCGGAACCCGAGTTACCGGGCGGCGATCAGGAGATCGTTTGCCCAGGCCGAGCCGGCGTAGGTACTGGAACTAGACAAATGATCACCTCCTGAGAAAAAGGGTGGGACATCGGGCACAAAACCGAGGGGTTCGGCGAACCGCGGTCCATCTCCAGCCACTGCAAAACACCACTACGTTGGACAACAGCCCCATTGAACGCGGCGCTCCTCCGCGAACGACGCTGCTGACGTCTGACGCCATGGTAGGGCTTGCCTCGAAATCGCGCAAGAGACAGCGTTCCGACTTCATCCCACCCCTCGCAGAGGACTTCCATGCCCGCCCTCGATCGTTGGCGCGTCTATACCCGTATAGCCGCGCTGCTCCTGGCCGCTTCGGCGCTCGGCTCCACTACCGCCCGCGCGCAGCGCGGTGGCGGACGTGGCGGCGGAGCTGACTCTCCCGCTGAACCCACCGCCGCCGTCTCGCGTCTTCCCAAAGGGCCGCGCGCGATGATGCTCGCCGACTGGTATCGCGTGGCGAACGTGAGCACCCCCTCGATGTCGCCCGATGGCAAGCGCGTGGCAATGACGGTGACGCGCCCGGTCGAAGGCGAGAATCGTCGCCACAGCGAGATTTGGGTGGTGAACACGGCCGGCGGTGAGCCGCAGCGCTGGACATCGCCCGCCACGGAAAGCAGCAACCCGCGCTGGTCGCACGACGGCAAGTACTTGTTCTTCAATTCGCAGCGTCCGGGTGGGCGCGGCAACACGTGGGCCGTGCGTCTCGATGAACCGGCCGGCGAAGCCATTCAGGTTGATGGATATCCCGATGGGTCGATGCCGTCGAATCACGCCTTCGTGATCACGTCGGGCCCCGCGCGCGAAACGCCGGCGGCACGCAACGCCGCCGACCCGTTCGCGCGCATGCAGCCGATGGCCAAGCCGTCGTTCGACGCCATCACGCGTCCCGCCGATCCGGCGCGCTTCGACGGTCGTCAGATCGTCGATATGTCCTACAAGGTGAACGGCGTGGGCTTCGTGCCTGGTCGCGCCACCGCGCGTACATGGCGTCCGCAACAAGTGTGGAAGCAGACGATGGGCGACACGGCGCGCACGATGCTCACGAGCACCAACTATTCGCATCGCTCGCCCACCATCTCTCCCGACGGCCAGTGGATTGCGTTCATCGCCGATGCGAAACTGCGTCCCGATAGTGTCGTGGATCTCGAGCGTGATTCACTCGCCAAGCTGCCGTACAACAAGCTGCGCGATGAAGCCGAGCGGAACGACGCCGACATCTACGTCATGAGCACCAGTGGCGGCGCGCCGAAGAAGGTCGCGGAGTGGATGGGAGCCGAGTCCGATCTCGCGTGGTCGGCCGACAGCAAGTCGATCGCGTTCGTGGGACGCCCGGGTCGCGTGCAGTCGTCGCGCATCTACATTGTCGACGCCGCTGGCGGTACGCCGCGCAATCTGCTCGGCACGTGGCAGTATGAGCCGGGGAACATCGAGTGGCTGCCGAACGGACGCCTCATGTTCGCCGCGGAGATCGGCGGACGTACCGCGATTCTCGAAGCCGATATCACCGGAAAAGCTGCACCGAAGGAGATCGTGAACGGACGTCGCAATCTGCGCGGCATGACATTTGACGCGTCGTCGAAGCTCATGGCGTACACGGCCACGTCGATGACCAAGCCTACCGAATTGTTTGTGGCGAACGCCGACGGCACGGGTGAGCGCAAACTCACCGATTTCAACAAAGACGTAAACGCGGATGTTGTGTGGAGCGACGCGGAACGCTTCACCTACAAGAGCGTGGGCAACATGGAAATCGAAGGCTGGCTCATGAAGCCGTACGGCTATGAGCCGGGCAAGAAGTATCCGATGGTCATCTACATTCACGGCGGCCCGCATTCGGCGTACGGCGAAGGGTGGTTCGACGAATTCCAGAACCTCGCCGCGCAGGGCATGTTCGTGTTGTTCACGAATCCGCGCGGTTCGAGCGGCTACGGCGCTCCGTTCACGTACAGCACGCGCGGTCGCTGGGGTATGGAAGACTACCAGGACCTCATGAAGGCCGTGGATATCGTGGCCGCGCGTCCTGATGTGGACAGCACCAAGATGGGTGCGACCGGTGGCTCGTACGGCGGCTTCATGACCACGTGGTTGGCAACGAAGACCACGCGCTTCAAAGCCATCGAAACCGACCGCACGATTACCGAGTGGACGTACTGGTACGGCTCAAGCGATGCACAGGGGCTCACCGAGTTCGAGTTCTACGGCAAGCCGTGGGATAACCAGAAGTTGTACGACACGCTTTCGCCGATTCGCTACGTGAACAAGGTGAAGACGCCGATGTTGATGGTGCAGAGTGAAGAAGACTTCCGCACGCCGATGGGCAATGCGGAAATGTGGTTCATGGCGCTCAAGAAGCAGGGCGTGCCGGTGGAACTCGTGCGCTATCCGCGCAGCAACCACGATCTTTCGCGCACGGGCGAGCCGTGGCTCCTCGTTGATCGACTCGGGCGGATCCGTCAGTGGTTTGCCTACTGGCTCCAGGGTGAGAAGCCGAAAGATCCAGCAAGCGTGCGAGCGACGAGCAACTAGCGACGAGCAACTAGCGACGAGCAACTGGTTGCGAACTGTTTTACAGGAGTGAGAGCAGGGAGGCACCGACGGTCGGTGCCTCCCTTCTTGCTTCTTGGGACGAACCGGTCTAGCTTCGAGATTCACGAAAAATTCATGTTCTCACCTCTCCCGCCCCATGAGAACGAACACTGCAATTCGAACGCGAAACGCGTCCGGCGTTGCGGCGTGCACGCTTGCGCTTGCAATCGTGCCCGCGGTCTCGCTGGCCCAGAGTACCAAGCCCGACTCTATTGCGCGCGCCGATAGTCTCGCGCAGCGGCTCACACCGATTGCCATTCGCGCCACGCGCAACGGCCAGTCAATCTTTGCTTCACCGCTCGCCATTACCCGCGTCGCGAGGAGCTCGTACGCTGGCAAATCCGGGCTCGGGCTGAACGACGCTATGGGTGGCGTACCCGGCGCGCTCGTACAGTCGCGTTACGGCACGTCCGATGTGCGCATCACGATTCGCGGATTCGGTGCGCGCGGGGCCGGTGATCGCTCGAACGCCGGCACATCACGCGGTATTCGCGTGTTGCTGGACGGCATGCCGGAGACCGAGCCGGACGGACGCACGGCATTCGACAATGTCGATCTCGCTGCCACGGAAGCGATCGACGTGATTCGCTCCAACGCCAGTTCGCTGTGGGGCAATGCCGCCGGCGGCGTGGTAAGTCTGAGCACCGTGCCCGATGTCGATCGCGCGTACTCGTCGGCGCAGTTCATCAGCGGCAGTTTTGGTCTGCAGCGCTACATCGCGCAGATAGGCGCGCCAATTGGGAACGGCGGAGTCGCCTACATGACGTTCACGAACACGACCTTCGACGGTTGGCGCGTGAACTCCGACGCGCGTCGTGTGCTTGTGAACGCCGGACTCGCTTCGCCGCTGGGCGACAAGACAATGCTGCGTTTGCATCTGCTCGGCGCGAACAATCTCATGCACATTCCCGGCCCGCTTTCGGCGGCCCAAGTCGCGGCCGACCCGAAGCAGGCGAACGCCACCTACAACACGCGCGACGAACGGCGCTACAATCGTCTCGGTCGTCTCGGCGTCGCGGTGGAACATGAGATCGACAGCAAGCGGACGATCTCCACGATGGCGTATATCAATCCCAAGTTCTTGCAGCGTTCGGAGCGCGGCACCTTCCGCGATTTCACGCGCTACCACCTGGGCGGCAACGTGCAGTACAACCGCGCCGAGACCATTGGTGGTAAGAGCAATCGTTTGTCGATTGGTCTTGATCAGGCGTATCAGGACGGCGCGATCTTGTTCTATGGCCTGACCGCCGCGGGCACGAGAGCCGCCGACTTGCGCGACAACAAGAAAGAGGGTGCGTACAACTCCGGCGTGTTCGTCGAGGACGAACTCGCGGTGAGCGAGGCGTTCGCGCTCACGCTTGGCGCGCGTGGCGATGCCATTTCGTACTACAACCAGAGCTTCATCACGCCCAAGCTGCGCGGGAGCAAAACCTTCTCGCGTGTGACGCCAAAACTCGGCGCAACGTGGCGCCCGTCGTCCACCCGCGCGTACTACGTGAACGTGGGTGGCGGTGTGGAAGCGCCGGCCGGCAACGAGACCGATCCGGCGAGCACGTTTGGTCAGGACACGATCTACAATCTCAATCCGCTGCTCGAACCGATTCGCAGCACGACGTTTGAAGTCGGCACCAAGCACGCCCACGGAATGAGCGGCGACGGGTTCGTGCGCAGTGTGAGCTACGACCTCGCCGGCTACCTGACCAACGTGACGAACGAGATTGTGCCGTATCGTGGCGGTCGCTTCTACTTCACCGCGGGTGAAGCGCGGCGCATGGGACTTGAGCTCGGACTCGTGGCGACAGCGAAGCACGGCTTCAGCTGGCACAACGCCCTGACCGTGTCGAAGAACACCTATGAGAAGTATCTGGTCGACTCGGTGCACTACAGCCTGGCGAAGGCCGGCGTCTTCGCGGACTACTCGGGCAACAAGATCGTCGGCATTCCCGACTGGTTCTATTCGTCGAACGTGCGTTTTGCGCCCTCATCGGCGCCGCTCGGTCTCGCGCTGCAACTCGGCGTGCAGGGCACGGGTGGCTACTTCGCCGACGACGCGAACACGGTCACCGTCGACGCGTCACACATCCTGTCGGCGGGTATTCGCGCCGACCGGTTGCTCACCATCGGTGACGCGACGCTGCGCGGCTTCGTTACGGTGGAGAATCTCACCGACAAGAAGTGGATCGGCAGTGCGTTTCTCAATCCGGATATCGTGAGCAACGTGCCGCTTGCGTATGAGCCCGGCTCGCCGCGATCAGTGCTGGTGAGCTTCAGCGTGTCGCGAGGCCGATAGCACGTCCGCTCAGGCTGGTGCTGTTGTTAACGGCAGCACCAGCCTGAACTCCGTATGCCCCGGGCGCGAGGCGTGGAGCGTAAGCTGCGCGCGATGCAGTTCTGCGATCCGGCGCGCAATGGCAAGCCCAAGTCCGGCGCCGCTGGTGGCCGAGGCATCACTGCGCGAGCGCGAGGCATCGAGGCGCACAAATCGTTCGAAGATGCGTTCGTGCTCCGTGACCGGAATGCCGGCGCCATGATCGACGACCGACAGCGTCGCCTCTGTTCGCGATGTTGAGAGCGAGGCGTCGACCGTCGTGCCGGCCGGCGCGTGCTTAATGGCATTGTCGATGAGATTCGTCACGAGGCGTCCCAGCAGATCCGCATCACCGACGACTGGCGATTCCTCGAGCCGTGAGAGCGACAGCTCGACGCCGCGCTGCTGGGCGAGCGATCGCAGCGAGCGTACGGTACTGTCGACCACTTCCTCGAAGTAGAGCGGTTCGGGACGCGCGACCAGATGGCCTGAATCCGCGCGCGACAGCAGGAACAGATCGTCGACGATGCGCGTGAGGCGTTGCGCTGCGTCACGAATAATAGTGACCGAACCGCGGTAGTCGTCTTCGTCGCGATGGTCGCGCGAAAGCGTGACATCGGCCTCCGTGCGCACAACCGCGGTTGGCGTGCGCAGCTCGTGCGAGGCGTCGGCGATGAAGCGACGCTGTCGGTCGAAACTCAGCTCCAGTCGGTTGAGCAAGCCGTTGAAGACGCGCGCGAGTCCGATCAATTCGTCGCCCCCCGACTCGGGGAGGCGTTCGTGCAGGTTTTGCTCACCGATGGCCGCCGCCTGCGCCGCCATCGCCGTGACCGGCCGCAGGCTCCGACGCGCCAGCGCATATCCGCCAAACGCGGCGCCAATGAGCAGGAGCGGAATGGCGAGCTGAAACATCTCGCGCAACCGCTGGAGCACGTCGTCGATATCTGTGAGTGCGTACGCCCCGGTGAGCGCGTACCGCACGCCATCCGCGTCGTACGGACGCGACAGCACGCGCACGGAGAGTTCAGGTCGTCGAATGCGCAGTCCCTGCGGCTGATGCAAATCGGTCGCACGAAGTGCGGCCAGCACGCCTGCTTCGGTCGCCGCCGACGGACGTCGCGTGGTTTTGGCTTCGTCCTCGTCGTCCGCCAACGGGCTCATGGCCACAACCCGGCCGCTATCGTCGAGAATGGCGATATGCAACTCGCGAAAGCGAACTTCCGATGCAGTGCGTTGCATCGATTCGCGAATGGGCTCACTGCTGCGACGCTCGGCGGCCAATTCGCGGGCGAAGGCCGACAGCGCGTCGCCAATGAAGACGTCGGTCCGCGATTCGAGCGTCCGCGAGACCACGAAATAGCAAACGCTCGCGAACGCGATCAGCGGCAACGCCAGCAGCAGCGTGTACCACAGTGTGAGGCGTGCGGTCAGCGTTGACGGCCAGCGCATGCGTATCCGCATCCGAATCGATTACGACGGCGAGTCGCTGATGCGACTAGCTCCGACGCGCCGAGCGTGTGCGGGCGGCGGTTGCCTTGCCTCCGTCCGGGCTCTCGAGGCGAAAACCGGTTCCGCGCAGCGTGGTGAACATCGCAAACGATTCACCGTCGTCGAGTTTGCGACGCAACCGGCTGGCGTAGACGTCGATGATGTTGGAGTACGATTGCCGATGTTCATCCCAGACGTGCGTCATGAGATCGTTGCGGCTGACGGCGTTTCCGGCGTTCTTCGCCAGATAGAGGAGAAACGCGAACTCCTTGGCGGTAAGCACGATTTCGCGCTCGCCGCGATGCACCGTGTGTCGTTTGGTATCGATGACGAGGTCGCCGACGACAATTGGTCCGCCAGTCGGATCGGTGTGGCGACGGGTGAGCGCGCGCAGGCGGGCCAGCAATTCGCCGAAATCGAACGGCTTGATGAGGTAGTCATCGGCGCCCGCGTCGAGTCCGGCGATGCGTTGCTCGACGCTGTCGAGCGCGGTCAGCATCAGGATGGGAATCGGATCGCCGCGCTCGCGAATCGAGCGGCAGACATCGAGTCCGCTCAGACCGGGGAGCAGGATGTCCAGAATGATGGCGTCGAAGGTCTCGCTCTCGGCGAGCGAGAGCGCCTGCGTTCCCGTTCCCGTTTGCTCGACCGTGTACGACGCCTCTTTCAGACCGCGCACAATTGACGTGCGCAGCTGCTTGTCATCTTCGGCCAGCAAGAGATGGAGCGTACCAGCGGATGCAGTAGTCATCTCGGTCGCAGAAGGTCCCGGTGTTCGGCGCGTTTGTCGACGGCCGCCGTGCTGAAGGGAAGTGGAACGTATTCGCCGCGCGCCCAGCGGGCAAACAGGTCACGATAGTGCGGACTGCGCGGATCGCCGCTCTGACCGGGGGTATTGGTCGCGATCGCCTTTTCCCAATCCGCAACATCGATCACCACCCGCAAGCTCGCGCCAGCGGTTTGGTTGTCGGAATTGCCCGTAGCATTGAGCGTATTGGCGTAACCGCCGCGCGGCAACGGACCGGGAGAGAGCAGGGAACGCAGCGAATCATTGACCACGCCATCGAGCGGATGCGCGATGCGGACGTAATGCATCTTCTCGCTGCCATATCGCCACTGCGACACATCGCGACCAAAACGCTTTGACAGATCTTGCACCGCCTCGGAAAACGAACGCGCGAGAATGAAGTCGCGGGCGGCCGTTGGGCGCTCTCCGAGAATGGTGTCCGCACGTGACAACCAATCGACCGTTTTGACCAGCGGGACCGTGCGCATGATCGCCTTGACCGGCATTGGCAACGCCATGTCGGCCGAATGTGATGACACGCGACGCTCCCACGCGGCGTAGATGGCGGCTCCGACAGAGTTGATGGAGAGGACGCCGTTCCAACCGAGCATGGAATCCTTCGCCGCCTTCGCCACGTCGCCGCTCACGTCGATCCGGCGAATCAGCGGCACGAGCGTCCGCGCCGCAAGCGGTGTTTCATCGTGCTGCAGGCGCGCCATTGTCTGCACCGTCGCGTTGTGCAACGTGTCGAGTACTTCGGTCAGTCGTCGCAGCCGCCAGGGCTCGGCCCACGAGCGAGCGAGCGCGTTGAAGTGCGTGTAGTCGGTCGACGCGTTGAACGCATTGGCCGTGCCAAAGACACCCCGCGGCGGGTTGGCGACGTGCGGCAACTCCGCGATTGGCAAGAAGCCTTTCCACTCGAATCGACCATCGCCCGGCACTGGCACGAGGCCATCCCACGACGGGCGAATGGGCGCGATACCGGCGCTCTGCCAGCCGATGGCGCCGCTGGTGTCACCCCAGACCCAATTGAGAGCAGGCATGCGCGCGTAGGAGAGCGCCTGACGGAACTGCGTCCAGTTGTTTGCCTGGTCGATGCGCAGACTGGCGAGGTACGGCGCACCGCCGACCTCAAGCCACGCCGCACGTAAGGCGACCGCCACATGGTGCACGGTGTCTTCGTACAACACGGGACCGTGGCGCGTAAAGCGCATCACGATGCGTTGGGCGGCCGCGCCTTTCACACGCACGCTGTCGATGACTTCTCGCATCGGTTCGAAGGCGCCCTTATACCGATAGCGACGCGGATCCGACGGACTCGTGTTGTAGACGTAGAGATCTTCTGCGTCGAGACCAAAGATCGTGAGTCCCCACGCTCCCACGCGATTGTGGCCAATGGCGACGCCAGGAATAGCCGGCTCGCCGCCGCCGATCACATCCCAACCGGGCGCCGTCAGATGCACGAGATAACGGAGCGACGGCACTGCGATGGTACGATGCGGATCGTTGGCGACAATCGGCTTACCACTTTGCGTACGCGTGCCGTTCACAACCCAGTTGTTGCTCTCCCAGCGGTCGGCGTCGGGACCGTTCGTGCCGCCCGTGTCACCGGGCGCCGACGGCACTGCGGCGCGGCGGACCGACGACAACACTTCTTCAGCGCGAAAAAGCGGCGCATTCTTGGCGCCATCGTACAGCGCCATGAGCTGACTGTCGGTAGTCTCGGTGCTCGCCATCGCGTCGAGTAGTCGTGCCACCGCCGAATCGAGCGCCAGTCGCGCCGGCGCGGGCTCGTACAACCGTCGCCGGCGCACCGCGTCGTCGCCAATTGCACGTACGGCGCGCGCCGTTGGCAGTTCGTCTTTCGCGTTCGACGCGAGCGCATTGTGTCGCGAAACCACAATCTCTGGTGTCCACGTGCCCGGCGTGATACCGAGCCACGCAAACTCCGGCGGTAACAGCGAAGCGTCGTTGCGTGTCTGGGCGATGTACGCGTTCACGCCGTCGACAAAGGCGCCGATGATGGCCGCGCCACGCGGATGATAGTGCGACAACTCCGCAGCCATTGATCCGCGATAACGCATCAGTCGCGCCGCGCGATCGCGCGCCACCCATCGCGGCCCCAGCACTTCGGCCATCGTGCCGGTCGCCTGCCGTCGCCACAACTCAAGCTGGAAGAGGCGATCACGCGCGGCGCTGAAGCCTTGGGCAAAGAACAAGTCGTGCTCGTTCGCCGCGCGAATGTGCACAATGCCCGACGAGTCGCGAATGAGTGAGACCTCAGCCTGCAATCCGGCCACACGCAAGTCGCTTGCCTGCGCCGACAACATCGCGAACGGTGCGGACACCGCGACTACCAGCGACGCGAAAGACGCGAGCCGCGTGACGCGCAACGCGTGCCCAACACGGCGAATGCGATGATGATTCGAGTTCATGCAGGAACCTCGGCAAAAACGGCCGCGAATTCTTCAACGATGCTGGCGGCAGACCGGATATCGTGGATGTGATCCACGCTTCGGCCGGCTTGCCAATAGTCCTGATTCGAGCCTTCCACGCTCGATTGCCGCAATTGCCGCAGCGAGCGCAGCGCATAGTAGGTGCGCATCCAGTGTTTCGTCTTTCGATGTTTGAAGAGCCAGCGAGCGAGAGGACCAATGCTGGTGCCCAGTCGCTGCACGTACGGCGTACGAATCACCGAGACGGGCACACCGGTGAGGCGCTCAGTGAGCACGATGTCGCGCGCGGCGGCATCGACAATCGCCTGCTTGTATGCCGGATCGGAGTTGCACTCCGTGGTTGCGATGAATCGGGTGCCGAGTTGCACGCCGACATAGCCCATGTGCAGAAGCTCGACCGCATGCGCGGGCTCTCCAACGCCGCCCGCGGCAACCACCGGCAATTCCAGGTCGGCGATTTCATCGAACAACGCGCGCGGATCGCGCGAGCCGGTGTGACCGCCGGCTTCCTTGTTCACCGCAATCAAACCGTCAACGCCGGCATCACGCCCCTTGAGTGCCCACTTTCGTTCGGTGATGTCGTGATAGACCACTCCGCCAGCCGCGTGCACACGATCGACCACCCACCGCGGATTGCCAAGCGAGGTGAGAAAGAAACGCACGCCCTCTTCGAGCGCGATCTCCACCCATTGCACCATGCGATTGTGGTAGGTCTTGCTGGACGCCTCGATGAGCGCGTTGAATCCGATCGGTTTTCCGTCGGCCAACTGATTGATCAGGCGGAGTCCCGCACGGAAATCGTGCCGGTGCACGTACGTGAGCGAAATCGGCTGAACGATCCCCAGCGCGCCGGCGCGACTGACCGCTCCCACCAGCTCGGGATTGCTGCAGGGATACATGGGGCCGCAGATCAGGGGAACAGCGATGTGCGCGTGCTCGGTTAGTGTCGTCACGGACCGGATGAAGAGGTGCGGCAGCGCGGGCAGCGGCCAAAGTGCAAACTCGGAGGCTTCCGGCAAAGCATAGTCTCCAATGCTCGCGCCAGACAGATGGCGCATCGGCCTTCATGGAGACTCACATTCTCGTGCGTTGACCCGCATACTGCTGCAGATGAACACGAACCTCTTCGCCGGTGGAACGACGGGGCTGTTGACGGCGCTGCTAGGCGTCCAGGCGCCGTTGTTGCTCGTGCTCATTTCCCGATTGCTTCCGGGGCGAACTCGTCGGCCACCCGTTCCGCCAAGCGAAACGCCGCGCATCGATACTACCGTCAGCGTCATTGTTGCGACACTCAACGAGGCCGCCCGCCTTGGCCCCTGCCTGAGGGGTCTGATGGCTCAGACCGATCCGCTCGTGGAGATACTCGTCGTCGACAGCCGCTCGACCGACGGCACGCGCGAAATGGTGCAGGAAGCAGCCGTTCACGATAGTCGGGTGCGTCTCCTGACGGACGACCCGTTGCCCGATGGATGGGTCGGTAAGGTCTGGGCGCTCGAAACCGGGCGACGTCAGGCACGCGGCGAGTGGATTCTCGGCATCGACGCCGATACGATTCCCGCGCCCGGACTCGTAGGCGGTGTGATCGCCGCCGCGGAGCGTGATGGGTTCGATGTGGCCTCGTTCGCACCACAGTTTGTCGGACAAACGCCAGCCGAACGCCTGGTGCAACCGGCAATGCTCACCACACTCGTGTATCGTTGCGGCGCCGCCGGCGCGACGCAGCCTCCTCCCGATCGCGTGCTGGCTAATGGCCAATGCTTCCTCGTTCGACGTGCCTTGTTGGACCAGCACGGCGGCTATGCGCCGGCCCGTGCGTCGTTTGCCGACGATGTCACGCTTGCCAGACACCTCGCGCGTCGCGGCGCGCGCGTCGGCTTCCTCGACGGGTCACGCGTGATTCAAGTGCGTGCCTACACCTCGCTCCGCGAGATGTGGCGCGAATGGGGGCGCAGTTTCGATCTGAAAGACGCCACGGCACCGTGGCGGCGTTGGCTCGACGTGGCGCTGGTGTGGGCCGTGCAGGCGCTCCCGCTGCCCTTGCTCGTGGCGGGCGGATTGTACGGGTGGCGCGGCGAGGGCACCATGTCTGCGGCCGTACGGGCGCTCATGCTGGTGAATGGACTCGCGCTCGTCATTCGACTCTCACTGCTCGTTGCGCTGCGCACCAGCTACGCCGAGCGCGGCCCATCATTCTGGCTCTCTTGGTTGGCCGATGTGCCGGCGGCAATTCGCCTTACCATCAGCACACTGCGCACCCCGCAGCAGTGGCGCGGCCGCAGCTACTCAGCGATCACGGTTGGCGAACGCTGAGTCGCTGCAACGCTCGAGCAACGGACTATTGCTCGACCTTCACATGCCCGCGCATGCCGAGCGCGGCGTGCGGATCGCACTGGAAGTAGTAGGTCTTGCCCGCGTCGAAGTTGACCGGAATGTCCACCGACTGCGAGGGAAGCTGCAGCATCGCCGAGGGAGCTGGCAGCCCGGCGACACCGGGATTTGAATCGGCCAGGAAGTCAACGTTGTGCACGCCGGCCATCAGCACGAAGTGCAGCACATCACCTGGATGCGCTTCGATTTCGCTCGGCTTGAAGTAGTTGCCCTTCTCGTCGCTGTACATCTCGATCGTGATCGACTTGCCCGTTGGCGTTACGGACTTGCCAGCCGTTGGTGCGGGCGTCGCGGTGTCGGGCGGTGCGTTTGCACCCTTATCAGTGCCACCGCCACAGGCAGCCAACGTGCCCAGGAAAACGCTGGTGGTCAGCACGGCGAACGAGCGAATTGCGCGAAGCGGGGACATATGAGTCAATCTCCAGGAGTTGCGAGGCCCCGCTGCGAGCTGCACGCGGGTGGGCCGTGGGACCCGGTTCAAAAGTCGCGGCGTTCGAAGGCGCGCCGACCCGCCCACGCGGGAATGAGAATCCAGAGTGCGAGGCCCGCCGCTGAGGCGATCGAGCCGAGCGCCGAGCCGAGAAAGCGATGCATGACGGCGCCGGTGTAGCCCATCAACGCGGCCTGATCGCTTTGCAGTACGATGACCGTTCGCGCGAGATCGACCGGATTGGCGAGCGTGAGTGCGAGCATCGGCTTCTCGAGCGGATAGTCCGAGAAGGTCGTCGCGACGAGCAGCACGACGCCATCGTACGCGACCGTAAGCAGTACCCAGACACCCAACGCGAGCGCCACGCCGCGAAGCCGATCTTCGACCAGCACGCCAATCAGCAACGCCAGCCCACCAAAGATCGCCGTCAACGCCACACTGCTGCCGATCGTCGCAACCAAGAGCGGCACGGTATCGGACGCGATCGCACGGTGCAGCACGAATGGCAGCAGCACGCCACTCGCACCGGCCACCGCGAGCGGGATGACGAGCGCAAGATAGAGCGCGAGAAAGAGCGCGCTGCGTCGCACCGGTTGAGCGAGCAACAGTTCGTTGAACTCGCGCGAGGCATGCCACGAGATCACACCCATGGTGATCGAGACCAACGGGATGACCAACAACAGCAAGTTGAGCAGGCTCACGAGCGCGCGCGGTCCCGAGCCCGTCAGACGCAACACCAACTCAGTCACGACCAGCATCGCGCCGCCGAACACCAGCACGCTCCGATTGCGAGTCATGCTGCGAAGCGCTTGGCGCACTACCGTTCCGACAACCGCTGATGCGCGCCGCGTGTCCTGGGTCGCCTCGACGTTCTGATCGACCGGGACAGACGCTACTGCATTGAGCGTGCCTGCGGGAGCGGTCATCGCGAGTTCCTGAGCGGTCGGCTTCACGATGCCGCTCCATCGACGGCGTGACGCGACGTTGATGACTGCATCAGGCTCGCGATCGCGCGCTCGAGCGTCGGAGCACCCGTGGAATCGAGGAGCTCAGTGAGCGGTCCGGTCCATCGAACGCGTCCATCCAGCAGCAAGACCACGTTGTCTGCGAGCTCTTCGAGTTCGCTCAGAACGTGTGACGTAATCACCACCGCGCAGCCGGCGTCGCGGCACCGGCGGATCTTGTCCTTGAGCGTCCCGCTCGCAACCGGATCGAGTCCGGCCGTCGGCTCATCGAGCAGCAACAAGTCGGGGGCGAAGAGAAAGGCCGCCGCAGCGTTCAGTCGCTGACGCTGGCCGCCCGAGAGGGCACGTACCGGTTGATCGAGAAAGCGCTCGACCTCGAGTTCGTCGAGCAACTCGCGATCCTCCCGATCAACGGTACCACGCAAATCGGAGAGCAGCGCCAGTACGTCGCGCCCGGAGAACGCTTCGGGAAAGTTGGCGGCTTGCGGCATGTAGCCGATGCGCGAGCGGTGCCACACGCCCGCGCGTATTTCCACCGCATCGAAGAGCATCGTGCCGCCGTCAGCGCGCACGAGCCCCAGCAGCGACTTGTTCAGCGTCGTTTTGCCGGCGCCGTTCGGTCCGATGATCGCCGTGACAGCACCGCGACCGATGGAGAGCGAAACGCCATCGAGCACGCGGCGGCGTCCGTACGATTTCGTGAGATTTCGGATTTCGACCAGTGGGGTCGACGCGGGAGCCATGACGAACGTCATCGTGAGACGGGAAGTGGACGAGGCGGATGCATGAGCGGCGCGCGATCGCGCATTGTCTCGGGGCTGAGCGCCGGCATCACGCGCTCGGCGGCATCGAGGAGATCGACCAGAATGCTGCGCGTCAGCACCAGCGCGGCGGGCGCTTGCTCTACCAGCAGGGCAAAGAGACGGACCGGCGCGTGCGGCACGTCACCGGCGCCGTTGCGATCCAGATCATATCCGCGATACCGATCCCAGTAGTTGCCGTCGAACGTACTGTAGTTGCGCGTGCTGTTCGTGCCCACGTCGAACACGTTGTCGCGGAACGCATTGCCGCGCAGGACGTCGTCTTGCGCGTCGGCCATGATTCGAACGGCCCAGCCGTTGCGGACAAAATCGTTATCGGTGATGGAGTCGCGGCTTGCGCCTTCGAGATGCAAGGCCGCCGAGTTGTCGGCAAAGAGATTGCGTCGTACCTCACCGTCGGTGATCTCTTTGAGCAGCAAGCCGTAGGCCGCGCTGCCGACGTTGCGAACGAATTGATTGTCGATGATGTGCACGTGCTTCGAGTACATCACCGCGACGCCGCTGTTGTTTTCGCGAAATGTGTTGCCTTGATACCAGCACGAATCGGAAAACATGAAATGCAGTCCGTAGCGCTTGCTGTGCTCGCTCACGTTGCGGCGTGCCACGCTGTTGCGCACGAATTCGAAGTAGATGCCATCGCGGTGACCATCGATGACGTTGTCTTCGAGCACGATGTCGCGGCTGTTCCACAAATGCAGACCGTTTCCCGTCACCGATTGCGATCCGCTCATGCCGCGCAAGGTGTTGCGGCGCACCAGACATGCACTTGACCGTTGGAGATACACGCCGAACAGCGTGTTCTCGAACGTATTGAATTCGATCAGGCAGCCGGCCGATTCGACAATGCGGAGCGCGGCGCGATCGGTGGCCTGACTGGTTCCGGTATTGCGAAACGTCACGCCCCGGATGGTGACCGAATCGGCATGAACAACGACCAGTTCACGCACGCCCTGACCGTCGAGCACCGTGCCCGGCTCGCCTTCCAGTCGAACGGGACGTTCGACAACAATCGTTGGTTCGGCGTAGACGCCCGCGCGTACGCGTACCACACCGCCGCGCGCCACGCGCCGCAGCGCATCAGCAATTGGATGGGCCGCACCCGTCTGCGCTGACACGTAGACGGTGTCGGCTGCCGACCATGCTGGAGTCATGGCCGGCAGCGACGCCGATCCAAAGGACGCGCCACACATCGCGAGGGCGATGAGCGTCGCACACAGTGGACCCTTTCGTCCTGATTGAGCGCGGAGCTCGGTTGCGGGTGTGCGCATACGACTAGTTCCCCGAAGCCGATGGGGAAAGCTCGTGCGCGACCAGCGCGGAAACTTCGCGCCACGTCAGCACGGTACCGCCGTGTTGCTGCGTCACCTCGGCTCGCGCTCGCGTCCCGTCGACCGCGAGTAACTCGCGGCCCATCGGCGATGCGATGCGGCCGTGTTGTACGTAGAGCGCGCTATCCGCGCGCAACCAGCGACCCGCGTGATCAAAATCCGCCACCCACACCGCGCGCGGCGCTTCGGTCGCGGGCAGCGCGGCGACGAAGGACGCAAGACATTCGATGGAATCGAACGTTTCGAGTTTGCCCCGCGACGTCTCAACCAGTGCGCCGAAGCGCACATCGTCGATCGTCATGCGGCAATAGCGACAGGTGTCTTCACCGCGCACCAACTCGCGCGGGCTGCTGCCGCACGCCAGCATGCTCAGCGCACAAAGCAGCACGCTCAGGAGCAGCAGCAGTCCGCGAAACATCAGCGACGGTCCTCCGACTTTCCTCGTTCACTCACCGCCGCCGCCACCCCGATCAGCACACTGGCGATGGCGAGTACGCCGCCGGTCGCCGGCAATGACGTGGCCGTGAAGTTGAGCAGCTTCTTGCTCCCAATGAGCGGCGGCTGATACGACATGCCGGGGATCTTGATGGGCGCGTGCTCGAGATCGAGGTTGTGGCCGTAGTCGTACTCCCACTTCCAGAAGTCGGCCATCCCGACCAGCGCCGCAACCAACAGCGCGGCGCCCCATGCCATCACGAGACGACGGCGCGCGCTCGCGGCGATGATCAACCCCAACATCGACATCAGCACGATGCCGGGGCGCATCACTTTCAGTTCCGGAATCGAGTCGGGCTCGATCGTGTCCATCCCGATGTAGTGATTGAGCCCGTTGATATTCTGCAGATCGCTGGGTGACACGCCGGCCACGGTGTGCGCCCAGATGTGAAGTCCAAGACCTTCGGGATACTGCGGCGCCGTCAGAGTCACGCGCCACAGCGGGAAGAGGATCGAGATGCCGAGCAGCACTGACGCGATCGTGAGCAACACGCGTCCGCGACGCGATGCACTCGGCCGTGCCGTCTCCACGAGGGAGACGGCACCGGCGGTGATGACAGTCATTTTGGTTTCGGAGCCTGGTGAGCCGCGTGAGCGTTCGGCGCAACCTCGGCCACTGCGCCGGGAGGCGTCGGCAAGCTGACGCCGCGGGCCGCGGCACGCGCAACCTGACCTTGCGCTTTGACCGTGTTGGCCTTGAGCGGAACGTTGGAGCCGGTCGGCGAGACGCGAACGTACCCTTGCATCTCCTGGTGCAGCGCCGAGCAGAAGTCGGTGCAATACATCGGGAAGACACCGACCGACTTGGGCACCCACCGCAACGTCTTGGTTTCGCCCGGCATGATCAGGAGTTCGGCGTTCGTTGCGCCTTGGATCGCAAAGCCGTGCGGAATGTCCCAGTCTTGTTCGAGATTCGTGACGTGGAAGAGCACAGTGTCGCCAACCTGCACGCCTTCGATGTTGTCGGGCGCAAAGTGCGAGCGAATGGCGGTCATGCGGACGTGAATCACTTTACCCGCACGTTCAACGCCGGCTTCTTTTTCCGCGCGAGTCACCATTGGGTGACGGTTGTCGGCGATCTTGTAGAATTTCGCCTGCAGCGCCTCGATCTTGCTCGCCGGTATGGCGTTCGCATAGTGCGGCTCGCCCGTGGTCGGGAAGTCGAGGATCAGCTTCATCTTGTCGCCCGAGATGTCATAGAGCTGCGCAGACTGCGTGAGCTCCGGCCCCGTCGGCAGATAGCGATCCTTCGTGATCTTATTCATCGCCACGGCATACTTGCCGCTCGGCTTCGTCGTCGCGCCACCGGGAATCATGAGGTGACCCACCGAGTAGTACGTCGGCGTGCGGTCCACCACTTCCCATGTACCCAACTTCCACTTCACGATTTCGGATGAAATGAACACCGACGTGTACGCGTAGCCTTTGCCGTCAAATTCGGTGTGCAACGGTCCAAGTCCTGGATCTTTGACTTCTCCGGCGACCACGGCTTCGTATTTCAGCACCGGAATGCCTTGCACTTCCGTTTCGAACGCCTTGTTCTCGATCGCTTTCAGCATCTTCGAGAACGAGTGCACCGGAA
Source organism: uncultured Gemmatimonadaceae bacterium (assembly GCA_966096095.1). Taxonomy (GTDB): domain Bacteria; phylum Gemmatimonadota; class Gemmatimonadetes; order Gemmatimonadales; family Gemmatimonadaceae; genus Gemmatimonas. Next base: position 94,025 of record CBHTUR010000003.1, read on the forward strand.
TCACGGTGGCGAGCTTACCGCCGGCGACGATGTATTCGCCGGTCGGATCGACGTCGGCCCCATGGGGTGACTTGGGGGTGGGGAGGAAGTAAATCGAGTTCGGGCACGCCTGCGGTGTGAGCACGGTGACGCCCTTCTTCGACTCTGATGTCGCGGCGCGTGTGAACTCATCCATCACGTTGTGCTTGTATTCCGACGGCCACTGCTCGCCTTTGCCAGCCTTCTTGCACGCTTCGAGGTTTTTCCAGTTAATCGCGGCGATGAAATCTTTGTCCGCTTTCGAGGCGTTGATTTCCAGCTTCTCGTACGCCTGTTCGGTGTTGTACGACGTGAAGAAAACCCAGTCTTTCGACGGGCCTTTGCCGGCGCGAGCCAGATCGTAGTCGAAGCCCGGCACCAACAGTTGAAACGCGACGTCCATCTTGCCGGGCTCGTTCGCGCTGACAAAGGAGATGGTGCCTCGGAACGCCTTCTTGTAGTCGGCGATGGACACGTCGGCCTGCGGTATTGGCAGCGAGAACCGTGTCGACGCGATGACGTACTCTGAGTTCGACGTAATGAACGGCGACCCGTGATTCCCGCCCGAGTTGGGGATCTGCAGAATTTCCGACGTTTCAAAATTCTTCAGATCAACGCGCGCGACGCGCGGCGTATTGTTCGCGTTGACGAAGATCCAACGGCCATCGTCTTCGCCATTCGTTTGCGAAAGCGCCGTGTGGTGGAGGTCGTCCCACGGAATGTTGCCGAACGTGGTTTCCAACATCGGCTTGGTTTCTTCCGAGTAGCCCCAGCCGTTCTCGGGGAACTGTGAAAAGACCGGAATGATCTTGAGCAGCCGTCCGGAAGGCAGACCGTACACGCCGATCTGTCCGTTGAATCCGCCTGACATAAAGGCGTAGAACTCATCGTGCTGGCCCGGCGCGACATACACTTTCTGGGCAGCGTCCGACGAGCCAATGGCGCCCGACGGTCGACTGCCGGGAGCACAGGCAAAGCTATACACAGCGAGCGCGGCGACAGCGGCACTCCCTGCCAGCCATCCGGTGCGACGCGAGACGGACATGTTGCGGTCTCCAATTAGGAGTGGTGGAACGCTGCGTGGCTGTGTGACCACAAGCAGGAGGTTCGAACACCAATCTCGGATATTAGATGCAAGAATAAAGTCGGACGAATGCCTGAGAATGAATAGGGCATTCCCCGACCGGAACTTTGTCACGGACGAGTAGCTTTATCCCGTATGCACCTGACAAGATTCAGTGACAACGCCCTCCGATGCCTCATCGCCATCGGACTCGAATCCGAGCGCGCGGTTCCGGTGCCCGAAATCGCCGAGCGCATGAACATGTCCTACGATCATCTGGTGAAGATCGTGCAGCGACTCACCGCGCTCGGTTATGTCGAAACAACGCGCGGACGTCACGGCGGTGTTCGGCTCGCCGTTGACCCCGAACAGCTCTCGCTCGGGACACTGATTCGTCAGACCGAGGACAACCTCGCGCTCGTGGAGTGCTTCATGCCCGGGGAGCACGAGTGTCCAATCGTCCCGGCGTGTCGTTTGGCCGGCGTGCTCGACGATGCACTCAACGCGTTTCTCGGGGTGCTCGACAAAAAGACGCTGGCCGACGTGCTCAAGCCGAAGCGGGAGTTGACGCGCCTGATGCGTCCGCGTGCCGGAGCAGCGTAAGCATCTCGCGCATGATCGTCTCGCTGCGATCGCGCGCGATCCACGCGCGGATGCGCTTGTAGCGCTCGTCTTTGTCCAATTGCATGCCCTCTGATTTCACCCATTCCTGGAGTGGCGTCGGACGGGGGCCCCACCAGCCGCATTCATAGCCGTCGCGACCGTACACGATTACGACCGGAATCGAACGCGACGTCCCGCTCAGGTGCTCGTTCATGAGGGCGGCGTTCTCGTCCCGCTTGAGCACGCGAAGCTCGAGCGCCGGATTCGCCTCGACAAGTCGCATGATGTACGGCACCGAGTGAATGGCGTCGCCGCACCAGTCTTCCTGGAGCACCAGCAGCGACAGCGGGCCGTGCAGCCGCTTCGCCGCCTCGACGTGCTCCTCCGCCACGCGCGCGAGGCGGCGGGTGTTCTGCCACAACTCTTTGAGTTTCACAGCCTGCTCGATGAAGGCGTCAAGCGACATCGCTTGCTGCCAAAGTTCCCGATCGAGCATCGGCGTCGTGCTGGAGCGCGGTGACGACGGTGCGAGATGTAGCGCTGAGTGGGGCACGCGTTCAACGAGTTGAGGAATCGTCGGCGACGCGCACGCGCACACCACACGGATGTTGCACGGCGAGCACGTCGCTCAAAAAAAAGTGTTGGGGAACTGCATGCATCGATGTTACGTTGACCGCCGTGCGTCGAACTCGCGCCCGTATACACGTTCGTATACGCGCTCGCACAAGCGTACTTCAATCGTACGCCACCGCAGGCTTCACCCGTAACCGTTTGCGGAACGACATGAAGCTAATCATCGCGATCATTCGCCCGGAAAAGCTCGCCGACGTCAAGCGAGCCCTGTTTCAAGTTGGGGTCACCGGCATGACGTTGTCGCGCGTCAGTGGCCATGGCGGTGAGCGCGATGTCGTTCAGCAGTATCGCGGCGAATCCGTGGTCTTGGAATTCCACGAGAAAGTGCGCATCGAAATGGCCTGCTCGGAGCCGTTTGTGGAGCGGACCATTCAGGCCATCTGCGACGCCGCCCGCACCGGTGATGTCGGCGACGGCAAGATCTTTGTTATGCCGCTCGATCACACCGTCCGCATCCGCACCGGCGAGCGCGACAATGATGCGCTGACCGCCGTCAACGCCGACGAGATCATGCGCATGACGCAGCTCGAGATGCCGGTGCCGCGCTTGGAGGGCGAATCATGACAACGCTCGTGCAAGCGGCCGCGCCGGCACTCTCCGGAGGTGACACCGCCTGGGTGTTGATCAGTACGGCCCTCGTCGCGCTCATGGTGCCCGGACTCGCCTTCTTCTACGGTGGACTCGTCCGCCAAAAGAGTGCGCTCAACACAATGCTCATGAGTCTCGGCGCGCTGGCGATTGTCACGGTGCAGTGGGTGCTGTTCGGCTACAGTCTCGCGTTCGCGCCGGGCTCGTCGTACCTCGGTGGCTTTGCATACACGCTGTTTCAGGGCGTAACGGGCGCGCCCAATGCGACATATGCGGCCGCCCTGCCGCACCTGCTGTTTGCGGCCTTTCAGGCGATGTTCGCGGGCATCACCGTGGCGCTCTATTCCGGTGCCGTCATTGATCGGATGCGATTCGTCGCGTATCTGACGTTCGGCGTTGTCTGGAGTACGCTGATCTATGATCCGCTGGCGCACTGGGTCTGGGGTGACGGCGGTTGGCTGCGCACACTCGGCGCCCTCGATTTCGCCGGCGGCACCGTGGTGCACATCAGCGCAGGCATCACGGCACTGGTGCTGGCAACCATGATGGGGCCGCGGCGGGAGTTCAAGCGCGTGCCCACCGTGCCGCACAACGTGCCCTTCGCACTGCTCGGTGCTGGGCTGTTGTGGTTTGGCTGGTTTGGCTTCAACGCTGGATCGGCGCTTGCGGCCGACGGTATCGCCGCCAATGCGCTCGTTACAACGCATGCCGCGGCCGCCGCAGCGCTGGTCACGTGGCTGCTCATCGACAAAGCGCGCAACGGTCACGCGACCGCGGTCGGTGCGGCCACCGGCGCGGTTGTCGGTCTCGTTGCGATTACTCCGGCCGCGGGCTTTGTCTCGCCGGGGTCCGCGATCCTCATTGGCGCCATCGCGGCGCCGTGTTCTTACTTCGCGCTGCAATATCGGGCCAAGACGGCCATCGACGACACGCTCGACGTGTTTGCCTGTCACGGCGTCGCGGGCATTATGGGGGCGCTGCTCACCGGTGTCTTTGCCAGCAAAGCCATCAACCCCAACGGTGCCGACGGTTTGTTGGCGGGCAATCCGCGACTCGTGGGCATTCAGGCGCTAGCGGTCGTCGCGACGGTGCTCTTTGCCGGTGCCGGATCGGCACTCATTCTCACTGCATTGCGCGCCGTGATGAAGGTGCGTGTGGCCGTCGATGCGGAAATGATGGGTATCGATTTGAGCGAGCACGGCGAGGAGGCCTATCACGGATCCGACTTGAGCGACCTGGCGGGTCGCAGTGCACCGCTCGGCGACGCTGTCGTGCTCACGCGGACGGAGATGATGCGCGCGCGACCAGTCACGAGCTGACGGCGGACTCCGACGCGCCTCGTCACAAGAAAGGCCCCCGAAAAGTTCCGGGGGCCTTTTGCGCTCTCCGCTGGAGAGCGAGTGGTGCGACGGTCGCTGAACCGTGCGTTACGCTTTCTTGCCGCTAATGGCGTCCTGCAGCCAGGTAATCGGAATCATGAACAACGGTCCGAGGAACAATCCGAGCAGGATGTTGATCCAGGTGATCGCCATGTAGTAGGCGGTCATGCCGAGTGATGCCCAGATGGTGCCAAACGTGCCGTGATGTTCCACGAGAAGATCTCCGACGGGGTGCGGTCGAAAACGACCGGAGTGTCGCAAAGCGTAAGGTCCAACGATAGAACGGTGCGCGCGTTGGCGCGGGGGTAGAATAGCCGACTCTCGGCGCCGAAGGTAGGGGGCGGGGGAGGAGCGGAAATCGCGCCGCAACCCGTTGACGCCGCAGGGCCGGGTGGCGATTTGTCCGGTATGTCCTCCGCCGCGACATCCGCGCGTGTTATCTCGGAGCCGTCGACCGACGGCGGTCGCCTGCTGTCCGACGAAGCGGTTCCGACCGAGTCGCTGCTGAAAGCGGCGGTAGAAGTGGCCGTGAGTCGAACGCGCGGGCCACTGGTCCTCGCCATCTCCGGCGGTCGGGATTCAATGTCGCTGATGCACGCGATGGCCCGTTGGGCACCCGATCGACTCGCGGCCGTGGCGACGTTCGATCACGGCACGGGTGGTTATGCCACCGAGGCGGCGGCGCTGGTTGCCGCCGATGCGCGGCGTTTGGGGCTTACGGTGGTCCGTGAACGAGCGCGCGTGCAAGCCCATTCTGAGGCCGGATGGCGCGCGGCGCGCTGGCAATTTCTGGAGCGAGTGGCGAAAGCCTATCGGGCGCTGGTGGCCACCGCGCACACGCGGGACGATCAGGTCGAGACCATCGTGATGCGTGCATTGCGCGGCGCCGGCGCGCGCGGTCTCGCCGCGCTCGCTGCTCCCTCGTCGATTGTGCGCCCCTGGTTGCCGGTCGCACGCGCCGAAGTCGCGGCGTGGGCCACGGCAACGGGAGTGCCATTTCTCGAAGACCCGATGAACGCGTCGCGCGGCTTTCAACGCGGTCGCGTGCGCCATGATCTGTTGCCTGCGCTGGAAGCCGTGCATCCGGGGTTTGCCGATGAAGTGTTGGAAATCGGCGAACGCGCCGCCGCGTGGCGGCGCGATGTCGAAGCGTTACTCGATGCGAGCGGCGCGGTCGAAGTCCGATCCGGTGTGTGGCGTGTGCCCACCGCAACGTTCGACGGGACATCCGACGAAGGAAGCGCGGTACAGTGGGCGGCGCTTTTTGGTCGTGTGGGCGTGGCGCTCGATGCGCGCGGAACACGCACCCTGGTCGGGTTTAGCAACGCCCGTAAACGCGGTTCGCACGTGCAGGTTGCGGGTGGCGCAGTCGCCGTGTGCGTGCACATCGAGGCGTCCGACTGGTACGAAGTTCGCGCCGCCACGCGTCCGATGTCCGCAAAATCGCGCGCTGATGCGAACGAGTACCACTGGCAGGGCGTGTCGACGCAACTGCCGTCACGTGTCGGCCGCTGGCGGATTCGTCGCCTGACGCCAGCGGAAGCACGCGACGCGCGTGATGATGGCGCGGTGTTCGGGGTACCGGTCGGCTCGTCCGTCGAGATTCGACAGTGGCGGCCCGGAGATCGCATTTCCACCGCTGGAGCCCGGGCGGGAAGGCGCCTCTCGCGATACTTTTCAGACCAGTACATCCCAGCGCTTGACCGGGTGGGTTGGCCGGTCGTCGTAGTGGAAGGCGTGCTGTGGTGCGTCCCCAAGTTGTGCCGCTCGATCGCGGCGCCGCACCGGCCCGGTTGGCCGGACTCGATCTGGTACCGGTGTGAGCGCGAGTTCGACTGATTCTTCGCACGGCCATCACGCACACGATCCCCGTCTCGATGGACGGGCCGTCAAGCGCATCGTTTACGACCCCGAAACGATTCAGGCACGGGTCAAGGAGTTGGGCGCCGATATCACGGCCGCCTATCCCGAGGGCGACTTACTGGTCCTGGGCCTGCTCAAAGGCAGCTTTATCTTCCTCAGTGATCTGGTGCGCCACATTGCGCGCCCCCTGCAGGTCGACTTCCTCGTCGCCTCATCGTACGGCGACGCCATGGAGTCGTCCGGAGTCGTCCGGCTCCTCTATGATCCGGAAACAGAACTCGAGGGTAAACACATTCTACTGGTCGAGGATATCGTCGATTCGGGACGGACGCTGAACCGGCTCATCGATCTCCTTGGCGAGCGTCAGCCGAAGTCGCTCGAGATTTGTGCGCTGTTGCACAAACACATCGCCACGGAACTGCAACATCCCACGCGCTTCGTCGGATTCGATGCGCCGCACGAATTCCTCGTGGGCTATGGCCTCGATCACGCCGAGAATTTTCGGCATTTACCGTACGTGGCGAGTCTCCAGTAGGCATCGCGGTAAACACGTCGCACTCCCGCGACGCTAACAGCACTCTGATCGCACGACCTCAAGCAGGAACGCAGGAATATTCATGCCAGCCCCCATGACGCCGAATCCCAAGAAGCCTTTCAACTGGGCGCGGTTTTCCAAAACGCTCTCGTTTTGGATTCTCGTGATCCTGATTCCTGTCGCGTTCCTCACGTGGAGCGGCGGACGGGAAACGCAGGCGCCGGAAATCAACTATACGGCGTACACGCAGCAGCTCGACCTGGGCAATATCAAAGCGGTGACGTTCCAGCCGGACAATCTGATGGCGGGCACGTTCAACCAGCGCACCAAGGTCGGTCCGCGCGAAGTGCAGAAATTCATTGTTCGACTCGTTCCCGGCTCGTCGGCCGACGAAGTCAAGGCGTTGCGCGCGCGTGGCGTGAGCATCTCGGTGCAGGAGGCGCGCCCGAATTTCGGCAGCCTGCTCGTCACCATTCTGCCGTACGTGCTGCTCATCGGCTTCTGGATCTTCCTGTTCCGCCAGATGCAGGCCGGTGGCAACAAGGCGTTCTCGTTCGGTAAGAGCAAAGCGAAGCTGCTCAGCGGCGACACGCCCAAGATTACCTTCGCCGACGTGGCCGGCGCAGATGAAGCCAAGGTCGAGTTGCAGGAAATCATCGAGTTTCTGAAGGATCCGCAGAAGTTCACCAAGCTCGGTGGCCGTCTGCCCAAGGGCGCGTTGCTCGTCGGCCCACCGGGTACCGGTAAAACGCTGTTGGCCAAGGCCGTCGCGGGCGAGGCGGGTCGTCCGTTCTTCAGCATGTCAGGTTCCGACTTCGTCGAGATGTTTGTCGGCGTCGGGGCGTCGCGCGTGCGTGATTTGTTCGAGCAGGGCAAGGCGCATGCGCCGTGCATCATCTTCATCGACGAAATCGACGCGGTCGGTCGTCATCGCGGCGCCGGTTTGGGAGGCGGCCACGACGAGCGCGAGCAGACGCTCAATCAGTTGCTCGTTGAGATGGACGGCTTTGAGTCGAACGATGGCGTGATCTTGATTGCGGCCACGAATCGTCCTGACGTACTCGATCCGGCGCTGCTGCGGCCGGGGCGGTTCGATCGGCAGATTGTGGTCGACGCGCCGGATCTCCGTGGCCGCGAAGGCATTCTCAAAGTGCATCTGCGCAATAAGCCGATCGCCGACGATGTCAGCGTGACGTCGCTCGCGCGTGGTACACCGGGTATGGCCGGCGCGGATTTGGCGAACCTTGTGAACGAAGGAGCGCTGCTCGCGGCGCGCAAGAATCACGAAAAGATTTTCATGAGCGATCTTGAAGAGGCGAAGGATCGTGTCATGTTGGGCGCCGAGCGGAAATCGCTGGTGATGAAGGACGAGGAGCGCCGTCTCACGGCGTTCCACGAAGCGGGGCACGCCGTGTGCGCCATGATCGTGAAAGGCAACGATCCATTGCACAAAGTCACAATCGTTCCGCGTGGTCGCGCGTTGGGCATTGCCTTCACATTGCCGGAAGATGATCGGGTGTCGGTGACGCGCGAGCAACTCGAAGCGCGCCTCGTCATGGCGTACGGTGGGCGCGCGGCCGAAGAAATCATCTTCGGACGCGATCGTGTAACGACGGGTGCCGCGAGCGACATTCAGCAGGCCACGAACATCGCGCGGCGCTACGTCACGCAGTGGGGCTTGTCGGATACAATCGGGCCGATTCTCGTGGGTGACAACGAGCAGGAACTGTTCCTCGGTCGCGAAATTCAGTCGCGTCGCGAAGTGTCGGAGCAGACCGCACAGTTAGTCGACAGCGAAGTGAAGCGCGTGGTAAGTGAAGCACATAGCCGCGCCGTTTCAGTGCTCACGGAAAATCGTGGGTTGCTCGAGACCGTTGCCACGCAGTTGCTCGAACGCGAGACACTCACCCGGGAAGACATCCTGTTGCTCAAGGAAGGGAAGTCGTTGCCGCCGCGTTCAACGGGCGACATTCCAGGCGCACCGCCAGCCATTCCGCCGTCGGTCGTGCCGGCACCGCGTCCGGCCGCTCCGCCGTTCCTGGGCGGTCCCGAGATCGCGCCGGCCTAAGTGGCGCTTAGTCTCAAGAAACGCGCGGTCCGCTCGTGTGAGCCGACCGCGCGTTTCGTTTGTCCCGCTGCTATGATGAGCGCGTGACCTCTTCACGCATGCGCTTGCCGTCGTCCGTGGTCGCCGGCGGTGTGACGACGATGATTCTGCTCGCGACGTATCTCGCGACGGCCGCGCCTGATCTGACGTTCTGGGACGCACCGGAACTCATCGCCGCCGCGCAGACGCTGGGCATTCCGCATCCGCCGGGCACGCCCCTCTGGGTGCTCTTGGCACACAGCACCGCGCGACTCTTCAGCGAAACCGGTCCGGCGCGCGCGGTCACCATGCTCTCCGTGCTGGCGAGCGCGATAGCCGGTGGACTCGGCGCGCTCATGGCCGCGCGCTGGATTGGTGCGCGCGCGGCAGTTGCGGCAGCGGTGATGGCAGGCACGATGTGGAGTGTTTGGAATAACGCGACGGAAGCGGAAGTGTACGCGGTGGCGCTCGCGCTGTCGGTGTTGATGCTGTACGCCGGAGAGCGCGCCGGTCGCCCGCACGTGGATGAATCCACCCGTGCTCGATGGCGCGCACTGGTTGTGTTTATCGCCGCGCTCTCCGTGCCACTGCATCTCAGTGTGTTAGTGGCGTTGCCCGCCACGATCGCGTTGGCGTGGCGTGGCGCGCGACCGACGTGGCGCGACGTCTTCTCGTGGATTGCGCTCGGCGCGCTCGCCCTCTCCGCGATCGCCATTCTCCCGTTGCTCGCAGCGCGAACTCCCGCAATCGATTCGGGTCATCCGGTCACCGTGTCAGCGCTGCTCGATGTACTGCAGCGAAAGCAGTATGCGGTTGCCGGCTTGTGGCCGCGCACGACCGCGTGGTGGCTCCAAATCGGCAATGTGTTTGAGTGGGCCGATTGGCAGGTCGCGTTTGGACTGCACCCCGAACCGGCGCCGTCGCTCACCCGCACATCGCTGTCGCTCGCGTGGTGCTGGCTTGCCGTGCTCGGCGTGCGCGAACTCTGGCGACATGAAGCGCGCGTTGGCCGCGCGTGGTTGATCCTGCTGGTGAGCGGATCCTTCGGCGTGGCGTGTTGGCTCAACATGCACGCGGGCCCGAGCTACGGCGCGGGCGTGCTACCGGCTACGGCGGTGCATGAGGCGCGCGAACGCGACTACTTCTTCGTGTTGAGTTTCTGGGGGTGGGGCATCGCCGCCGGCGCGGGACTCGCGGCCGTGGTTCGTCAGCTTTCGCGTCGGATACCCGCGCCGATGGCGGTCCTGCCGTACGCCTTCGCCGCCGTGCCACTCCTCGCCAATCGCCCGTCGGCCGATCGCACCCGCGAACCTGCATCATCCTTGCCCAGGGTGTATGCGCGAGCGCTCCTCGACGCGATGCCGCCCAACGGCGTGCTCTATACCGCCGGCGACAACGACTCGTTTCCGCTCTGGTACCTGCAAGCGGTTGAAGGACAGCGCCCTGATGTCAGCGTGGTCACAACACCGTTGATGGGCGCGGCGTGGTACCGTCGCCAGCTCTATCGCCGAGAACATCTGCTGCCGCCTGCGGCGGTGGAGCCGTGGAGTGGTCTGGAAGCCGTCTTACGTTCCTCGGCCATTCAAGCCACGCTGCGCGGACGCCCGATCAGGGCGAGTGCGATGCTCAGTGCCTCCGATCGCCGCGGCATTGAGCCCACGCTGGGGTGGGTACTGCAAGGCCTCGTGTACGCGCCATCGAACGCGGTGCCGGCGGGGACGGTTGGCCTCGACCTCCCCGCGCTGACTGCCGCCCAAAACCGGGTTCCACCGGCCGTGCTCATGTCGCTTCCCCGTGGCACCGATCCTGGCGCGATCAGCATGCAGGATCTGCTCAGGTGCACGGCCATCCGAGTGCTGACTGACACATTACTTGTGAAGACATGTAACGGCAGCTAACTTGTTATGCTATGCCAATTTCGGACGCATCGGCTACGCCGTTCTACACGGCCGTGCCGTCGCGGGTCGCCGAGGTTCGTGAACGGATCGAAGCAGCGCGTCGGCGTGGGGGACACGGACAGGATGTCACGCTGGTCGCCGTGACCAAAACGCACGGACCTGAAGCCGTCGTCGCGGCGTTTCAGGCGGGTGTGGTCGATGTTGGCGAGAATCGGGTGCAGGAAGCCGAGCCCAAGATGGCGGCGGTGACCGTACCGGTGCGATGGCACCTGATCGGCCACCTCCAACGCAACAAAGCGAAAGCGGCAACGCGTTTCGCGCTGATTCACGGTGTCGATAGCGAGCGACTCGCGGTGGCGTTGAACGACGCTGCCACGCAGTCCGGTGTGATTCTCGACGTGCTCGTGCAGGTGAACGTGAGTGGCGAGGCCTCGAAAAGCGGCTTTGCTCCGCACGAAGTCAGTCCGTTTGCTCAGCAGGCTCGGTCGCTGACCAGTCTCCGGTTGATGGGCGCGATGACGATGGCCCCGCTCGAAGCGAACGAAACGGTGTTGCGGCAAGTCTTTGCCGGTGCGCGCACTGCGCGAACGTGGTTGCAGCAGGAAGGACATCAAGCGCCATGGCTCAGCATGGGCATGTCCGGCGATTTCGAAGTTGCGGTTGAGGAGGGAGCCACGCACGTGCGGCTCGGTACCATCCTCTTCGGCACTCGCGGTTAATGCAGTTGGCGGTGCACGCGTTGATGCGGTCGTCAACGTCGCCGTTGTTGAAGTGGCGGTTCGCGCTCGCGCGCTCGATTCACTCGCTGTTCTCGCTGCCCGTCGAAAACTCCCGGACCCCTGCATGACGGACGAAGCCTTTCACCTGACCGCGCTGGATGTTCGGCGCTACGACTTTGGCAACGCGCTGCGCGGCTACGATCGTGCGCGCGTCGACCAATTTCGCGATCAGGTTGCCGAAGAGCTTGAGCGACTGTCGCGTGCCAATCAGGAACTCGATCAGAAGGCGCGCAATTTCCACGAGCAGCTCAAGTCATTTCGCGAGCGCGACAAAGCACTGAACGATGCGCTGGTCAGCGCCCAGCAATTGCGCGGCGAAATTCGGGAGCAGGCCGAGCGCGAGGCGCAGCTCATCATTCGCGAAGCGCGCGCCGAAGCCGAGAAAGGGCTGACCAAGATTCGCGAAGAGGTGCGTCGCGCCGAGGAAGAATTGCAGAAGCTGTGGCGCGCGCGTCGCGCGTACCTTTCGCAGCTGCGCAATCAACTCGAACGCGAGCTGAGCTCGCTCGTCAACGCCGAGAACGAACCGCCGCCGGTCGGCGTGCCGTCGCGTGAAGCGCAAACTCGCGAGGGCGCGCCGCGGGAGGGCGCGCCGCGGGAGACGGCGCAGAGCGCGAATGCTGGCGACGCGGTGAAGTCCGAGGCGGCGCCCGCCGAGGCGCAGCCTATCCTCAACGAACTGCGCGATGTGAAGCCGCGCGGCATGGCACCAACGCCGTCGTGGCTCGACGCGCTGGACGACAAATGACCAAGTCGTCGGAGTCGCATCCGCAATTGCAGTACACGCAGGAGCACTCGCGGGTCGCGTTGGCGCATCCGGCGCTGGGGTTGCACGCCACGGAGCGCATCGCGGTGGCCGCGCAGTTTGTGCAGCGGAGATTCGCGGCGCCGGTTGATGCGGCGATCATCCTCGGCACCGGACTCGGCGCGCTCGCGGACGAGATTTCCGTCAGCGAAACCATCGACTACCGCGAATTGCCGAACTTCCCGTTGTCGACCGTTGAGTCGCATAGCGGGCGCTTGCTCTGCGGCACCTTGGCCGGCAAAACCGTGATTGCAATGCAGGGTCGCTTTCACCGGTATGAAGGCTACTCGCTGCAGCAGGTCACGTTCCCAGTGCGTGTCTTGCGCGCGCTCGGCGCGACTACGCTCGTCGTCAGCAACGCCTGCGGCGGCATGCACCCGTTGTGGGCGCCGGGCGATCTCATGCTGATCGCCGATCACATCAATCTGCTCGGCGACAATCCGCTCATCGGGCCAAACGACGACGCCCTGGGTCCGCGTTTCCCGGATATGTCGGAGCCGTACGATCCGGCGTTGCGCGCAATCGCGCGTGAAGTCGCGGGCGCGCAGGGCATCACGTTGCGCGAAGGGGTTTACGCTGCAGTGCAGGGGCCCAATCTCGAAACGCGTGCGGAGTATCGTTTTCTGCGCGCGGCCGGGGCGGATGTGGTGGGGATGTCCACGGTACCGGAAGTCATCGTCGCTCGTCACGGCGGCATGCGCGTGCTCGGTCTGTCGATCATTACCGATCAGTGTTTGCCCGATGCGCTCGTGCCCGCGACGGTCGAGCACATCATTGCCGTTGCACGCAGCGCGGAGCCTAAGCTGACCGCCGTGGTGAAGGGCGTCATGGCGCGAATCTGATTGCCGCGTGTTTCGCGCGCACACGACGCGCCCTCGTGGACTTCGTGCCTCGCTTTCGTACCGCTCACTACGACTCACTCGCTGTTAACGCATTCTTGCAGACATGACTTCATCGCCGGACGCTGTGCCGTATCCGTTGTTGCCCGAAACGGGAGCTGACGCGCTCGAGCAGGAACTGCTGGCGCGTTGGGAATCCGAGCGGCTGTTCGAATCCGTGCAGGCTGCGCGCGCGGGGGCGCCGCCCTACGTGTTCTTCGAAGGGCCGCCCACGGCCAACGGGCGGCCCGGAATTCATCACGTCTTCGCGCGCACAATCAAAGATCTGTTCTGCCGGCATCGTGCGATGCAGGGCCACTTTGTGCCACGCAAAGCCGGGTGGGACACGCACGGCCTTCCGGTCGAAATTGAAGTCGAGAAGGAACTGCAGCGCGAAGCGGCTGAGCGGCAAGGCATCGATGTGGCGGAAGTCGCGAAGCTTGGCGGCAAGCAGCTCATCGAGCAGGTGGGCGTGGCCGAGTTCAACCGACGCTGCCGCGAAAGTGTGTGGCGCTATCGCGGCGAGTGGGAAAAGCTGTCGCAGCGCACCGCGTACTGGCTTGACTACAACAGTCCGTACGTGACGTACGAGAACAACTTTGTCGAAAGCGTGTGGTGGGCGCTGCGCACGCTGCACGACAAGGGATTGCTCTTTCGCGGCCACAAAATCCTGCCGTACTGCGCACGCTGCGGCACGGCGCTCAGCAGTCACGAAGTCGCGCAGGGCTACGAAGACGTTGACGATCCGAGTGTGTATGTCGCGCTCGACTTGCTCGACCAGCACGGCCATGCGCCGGTGGGAGTGCGCCGTCGCATCCTCGTCTGGACCACCACGCCGTGGACGCTGGTGTCCAACACGGCGCTCGCGGTTCATCCGGAGTTGCACTACGTCGAGTTGCGCAAGAAGAGCGCAGCGGAGTGGACGATCATCCTCGCCGAAGCGCGTGTCGCCGCGGTGCTGGGAGCAGACTGGGCGGATCGTTGGGATGTGATCGAGCAGATGAAGGGGAGCGAACTCGCTGGGCTGCGTTACCGGCGTCCGCTCGACTGGGTACCGTATCCCGAAGAGGGGCGCCACGAAGTCATCGTCACCGAAGATTTCGTGTCGGCCGAAGACGGCTCGGGCATCGTGCACATGGCGCCGGCGTTCGGCGCCGACGACTACGCGGCCGGCCAGCGGCATGGTCTGGCCTTCCTGCAGCCGGTGACGGCGCGTGGCGAGTTCAACGCCGACGTGCCCGAGGTGGGCGGCGTCTTTGTGAAGAAGGCCGACGCGCGCATCATCGAGGTACTCAAGTCGCGCGACGTGTTGTGGAAGGCCACCACGTTCACGCACTCGTATCCGCACTGCTGGCGCTGTGGCACGCCATTGCTGTACTACGCGCGCGGCTCATGGTTCGTGCGCACCACGGCGGTGCGTGATGACCTGCTCGCCCGCAACGCGGCGGTGAACTGGAATCCGGCCGAAGTGGGCAGTGGTCGCTTTGGAGAGTGGCTGTCGAACAACGTCGACTGGGCCATCTCGCGCGATCGTTACTGGGGCACGCCGCTGCCCGTATGGATCAACGATGCCGACCCAACTGAAGTCGACGTGCTGGGCAGCTTCGCGGATCTGGCGAGTCGCATTGGCCAGGCATTGCCCGAGGATTTCGATCCGCACAAGCCGCACATCGACTCGTACACGTGGCCCTCACCGACCGGCGTGGGCACCATGCGTCGGGTGCCGGAAGTCATCGATACGTGGTTCGACTCCGGCTCGATGCCCTTTGCGCAGTGGCATTTTCCGTTTGAGAATCACGACAAGGTCGCCACGCAGTATCCGGCCGACTACATCGCCGAAGGCGTCGACCAAACCCGTGGATGGTTCTATTCGCTGCTGGCCATAGCCACGGGACTCGGCGACGCCTTGCCGAACAACCACGCTGGCACGGCGGCGCCGTATCGCAACGTGGTGGTAAACGATCTTGTGCTCGACGCGAATGGACAGAAGATGTCCAAGAGCAAAGGCAACGTCGTGAATCCGTGGGACGTGCTCACGCGTCACGGCGCGGACGCGGTGCGACTGTTCCTCGTGGCGTCGAGCCAGGTGTGGGTGCCTCGCCGCTTCGATGAAAACGCCATACGCGAAACGGCGGGGCGCTTCCTGCTCACGTTTCGCAACGTGTACAACGGCATTTTCGCGCAGTACGCGAATTTTGGTTGGACGCCGAGTGCGGCCGATCCGCAGGTGGCCGATCGCCCGGCGCTCGACCGTTGGATCTTGTCGCGGCTTGCGCGCGTCGAAGCTGAGGTCGATGCATCGCTGACCGCGTACGATTCGACGCTGGCCGCGCGGCGCATCATGGAGTTCGTCGACGATGACGTGTCGAAGTGGTACGTGCGTCTGTCACGCAATCGTTTCTACGATGTCACCACGGCGGACAATCGCGCGGCGTTTGCCACACTGCACGAGGTCCTCACTGTCGTCTGTCGACTGTTGGCGCCGTTTGCGCCCTTCATGACCGACGCCGTCCACCGCGCACTAACGGGCACCTCGGTGCACCTCGCGTCGTTTACGCGCGGGGCTGCCGCGGCGAAAACTCTCGACGCCGAGCTGGAATCGTCGATGTCGGACATCCGCAAGCTCGTGACGTTGGCACACGCGGCGCGCGACGTGGCCGACGTGAAGGTGCGCCAGCCGTTGCCGAAAATGCAGTGCGTGGTGCCGGGGAACGCGGCCGGTGCCGCGGCGCTCGGCGCCCTGTTGGCGGCGGAACTCAACGTTAAGCAGGTCGAGTTTGTCACCTCGACCGATTCGCTCGTGGCCCTTGAGGCCAAGGCTAATTTCCGGTCGCTGGGCAAGAAGTTCGGAAAAGAGACACCGTTGGTGGCAGCGGCCGTGCCGTCCATTGACCCGGATTTGCTGCGTCAGCTGGCGGCCGGGCAGGCGGTGACGATCGTCGTGGAAGGGGCCGACCGCTTGATCGACCCGGAGGACGTCGCCATCATCCGGCGCGCCTCGGGCGCGGCAGTGGTGCAGGAGGATGCGGGCTACGGCGTGGCGCTCGACCCCACGGTCACACCGGAGCTGCGCGCGGAAGGGTTGGCACGAGAGATCATCAGCCGGGTACAGCGCCTGAGAAAAGAGGCGAAACTCGACGTCAGTGATCGCATCGTGGTCGCAGTGGCCGGAGAGTCGGAGTTGAACGAAGCGGTGCTGACACATCGCGATCGCATTGCCGACGAAATCCTCGCGGTCCGGATGTTCGTTGGTGCAGATGCAGGGTCGCCGTTCGGTACAGTGGCGAGTGGGGACACGTGGACCGCGACACAGGTAGTGGACGTTGAAGGACGCTCCGTGCACCTGGCGCTCAGAAAGGAAGGCATGTGATGGCGGGTTCGAACCCGGCAGCAAAGGATGCCAAGAAGTCGAAGCCGATGCCCAAGAAGCAGCTCGCGCACTTCGAGAAGCGATTGCTCGAGGAGCGGAAGCGTGTCATCAAGGAACTCGGACATCACGGCGAAAGCTTCGGCCCCAATGGCGAGGCCGATGGCGACACGAGCGCGTACTCGTTCCACATGGCCGATCAGGGCACCGATGCCATGGAGCGCGAGAAGGCATTCCTCTTCGCCTCGCAGGAAGGGCGCTTTCTGTGGCACATCGATCAGGCGTTGAGACGCTTGTACAAGTCACCGGAAACGTTCGGCAAGTGCCACCAGTGTGGCAACGATATCGCGTTCGAGCGTCTCGACGCGCTGCCGCATGCACGCTACTGCATCGCGTGCAAGCAGCGCGAGGAAGACTCGAAGAAGGCGTGACGTGAAGGCGCTGATCGGTTGGCCCGTCCTGATCGCGATCGTGCTGATCGATCTCGTGACGAAATCGTTGGCGGTGACGTTGTTGCCACCGAACGGGTTCGCCGAGCCGGTTCTGGGCGAGGTGGTGAAGTTCGGTCTCGTGTACAACCCGGGAGCGGCCTTTGGGCTGTATCTCGGCAACTACTCGCGCTGGATCTTCATGGCCCTGACCGTCGGCGCCTTGCTCATCCTGTGGCGGTTGTATCAGCAGACCGGAGCCAACCAGCGGTTGCGCACGTTCGCGCTGGCCATGGTGGCGGCTGGTGCGATCGGTAACCTGATCGATCGCGTGCGGTCCGATCTGGGTGTGGTCGATTTCATCGACGTTGGGTTCGGATTGCATCGCTGGCCGACGTTCAACGTGGCCGACATGGCAGTGAGCGGCGGCGCGTTCCTGCTCGCGTGGGTGCTCTGGGGTGAAGAGCATCCAGTCCCTTCAGCAGCACAGTGAGCACGGAATTCATGAGCGGCCAGACAGCCCAGAGCAGTAACCCGAGTACCGTGCCGGCGCGTGGTCTCGCGACCCCAGCGGCTGCCAGCACGTGGCCCTTCTGGGCCATCGTAATGGTCGTGGTGTTGCTCGACTTTGTGTCGAAGGATCTCGCGGTCGCGCACCTCACGCCCATGCATGTACCACATCCGATCTTAGGCGATGTGGTCCGATTCACGCTCGCCTACAATCCGGGTGCGGCCTTCGGCATGCATCTCGGTCCGGCGTCACGCTGGATTTTTGGTGGGCTGAGCATCGTGATCGTGACGGTCTTGTTGCGCGCGACGACCGATCTCACGCGCCTTTCGCGCTGGGCCGCGACCGGCGTTCCCATCGTGGTGGGCGGTGCCATCGGCAACTTGCTCGATCGCGTGCGGCAGCGCGAAGGCGTCGTCGACTTCATCGACATCGGCATCGGTGACGTACGCTTCTGGACGTTCAACGTGGCCGACACGGCCGTCACCGTCGGTGCGATCTGCCTCATCCTC
Organism: uncultured Gemmatimonadaceae bacterium; assembly: GCA_966096095.1. Classification (GTDB taxonomy): domain Bacteria; phylum Gemmatimonadota; class Gemmatimonadetes; order Gemmatimonadales; family Gemmatimonadaceae; genus Gemmatimonas. The sequence continues at coordinate 111,968 of CBHTUR010000003.1, forward strand.
GCGCTCTGGCAGGTCGAACGCGCGCAGATGGCGGAGCAGCAGCGTCAGGCGACGGCGTCGAGTGAGTGAACCCCGTCGCCTCATCGTCGCCGACGATGCTGGAGAACGCCTCGACCTGATTGTCGCGCGCGGTTGCGAACTGTCTCGTACGCAGGCCGCCACGCTCATCGCGAATGGATCGGTGACGGTGAACGGTCGCACCGAGAAGGCGTCGTATCGCGGCGTCACGGGCGACGCTATCGAGGTGGTCATCCCGCCGCCGCCGGGACGCGATGTGCTGCCGGAGTCGATACCGCTCTCGGTTGTGTACGAGGACGAGTCGCTGCTCGTGGTCGACAAAGTGGCGGGGATGGTGGTGCATCCCGCGCCCGGCAACTGGACGGGAACGCTGGTGAACGCGCTCATGGGGCGCGGCGGATCGCTTGCGGCGGGCGGCGGCGACGAGCGCGCGGGGCTGGTCCATCGGCTCGACAAGGACACCTCGGGGCTCATCATCATCGCCAAGACCGACGTGGCGCATCGCACCCTCAGCGCGGCATTGGCGGCTCGCCGGGTGACCAGACGCTACGCGGCCGTCTCGTGGGGGCACCTTCGCGAGGACACCGTGACGGTCAATCAGCCCATCGACCGCGACCCGCGCGACCGAACGCGTATGGCAGTCGTCCAAGAGGGAAGGGCTGCGCGAACGGACTTTGTCCGTCTGGCTCGCTTTGACTCGGTCGACCTGTTGCGGGCGCATCTCCACTCGGGGCGCACGCACCAGATCCGCGTTCATCTCGCGTCGGTGGGGCATCCGGTCGTAGGTGACGATACCTATGGAGGCGGGGGAGGCCGGCGGTTGGCGGCGCTCCCTCCGAAACGACACTTCCTCCACGCGGCATGGTTGCGCTTTCATCACCCGGTGACGAGAGCGCTGATCGATTTGCGTTCGCCGTTGCCAGACGATCTGAAAACATCGCTGGCCGCGCTGAGCGCGATGCCGGAACTGGCTTCGCACCCCGACCCACTCGATGTCTTCGGATTCTACAACACCGCCGACGGCGGCCCTCGAGCCAACGATACACGCACCGATGAGCGAAGCGCCGAAGAGCGCGAGCCCAACGATGCGGCCTTTGGCGTCGACGACGGAGCCGAAGAAGGCTGACGAAAGCGTTTCATCGTTCTCGTACATCGACTTCACCGATGACGACGATGACACGCGGGTGCGGGTGCTGGTGGTATCGGGTGCCGGCCGAACCTACGGAATTCCGGTCACCCAAGCGCGCGAAGTGGTGCGCGTGAGTCGCGTGGCACGTGTCCCGGGAGCCCCACCGGTAGTGCGCGGATTGATCAATGTGCGCGGCGCCGTCGTTACAGTGCTGGAACTCTCCGTTCTTCTGGGCGCTGAGCGTGCCGTTACGAGTCCGTCGGTCGTCCTCTTGGAGTACGGCACCCGGCTGATCGGGCTGGCCGTGGACGCGGTGCACGATGTGCGCGTACAGGATGAATCGGCGACAGGCGATGCCTCATCGGTACCACACGTGGTGACCCCACTTGACGCGGTCGCGCTGTGCGCGCCGCATCTGCTCTCTGCCGAGGAGATGGGACGGTGAGCCGGACAGTGCTGATTTGTGACGACGCGATTTTCATGCGCACGATGGTGGGCGACATCCTGCAGCAGGCAGGATTTGAAATCGTCGGTGAAGCGGAAACGGGCGTGCAGGCGGTCGAGAAATACCGCCAGCTGCGTCCCGATCTCGTGACGATGGACATCGTGATGCCCGACATGGGGGGCATCGACGCCGTGCGTGAAATTACGAAAGACGATCCGGCCGCACGGATTCTGATGTGCAGCGCCATGGGGCAGCAGGCACTCGTCGTCGAAGCCATTCAAGCCGGCGCAAAGGATTTCGTCGTCAAGCCGTTTCAACCCAGCCGCGTCCTTGAAGCGGTAAACCGGGTGCTCGCGGCGTAAGCCGCGCTCACGACTCGGCCGGTCACGCGCGTGGACCAGGCCCGCTACGTCGAGCTGTTTCGCACGGAGTCGCGCGAACACCTCGCCGAACTCGACGCCGCGTTGCTCGCTTACGAGCAGCGTGCGGACACCGCGCACGTGGCGACGCTCTTTCGGAGCACGCACACCATCAAGGGCATGGCCGCCGCGATGGGGTACATCGCGGTCGAGCGCCTCGCGCATGCACTCGAGTCGCTGCTTGATGCGCTGCGCACCGGACGCATCGCGACGTCTCCAGCCATCACGGCGTTGCTGTTCGACGGCACTGACATGCTGCGCGGCGCCATCGACATTGCGCTGTCCGGGCGCGCCGACGCCGCGCCGCATGTCACCGCTTCCGACGTCAACGCGACCGTTCAGCGATTGACCGTCGCGGCCTCCGGTCAGTCGTCAAGCACACCCAACGCTGCGCCGCGCGACGCATCGCGCGTGACACAACCGTCGTTACGCGCGGTGGACGGCGCGGCCCCGAGTGCGGGCAACGAAGCCGACGCACGATTGGTGAGAGTGCGCCTGTCGCCCGATTCACCGCTCAAAGGTGTGCGCGCGCTAATGGTGCTCACCCGACTACAGTCGCTCGCGTCCGTGTCGTCGCTGACACCACCGCAGGCTACCTGGCAGTCGGATGATTTCGACGGTGTGTTTACGGCGACGTGCGCCACCTCTGAGTCCGCCGACGCAATCGAAAGCGCGCTCCGCGCCGTTGGCGATGTCGCTGCTGTGACCGTCAGTGCGGTCGCTGCGCCGACGCGAGCCACCCGTCAGGCCGCCATGGAATCGATGCGCACCGTACGCGTCGATCGCCGGCGTTTGGATACGCTGCTCGATCTGGTGGGCGAGTTGGTCGTGACGCGCGAACGATTGCTCAAACTGGCCGACGAACACGACCAAAGTTCCACGCGCTCGCTGGTGCGCACGGCACACGAAACCGCGCGCCTTATTGGTGCCCTGCAGGACGAAGTCCTACAGGCGCGCATGGTGCCCGTCGGACAAGTGTTCGATCGTTTTCCGCGCCTCGTGCGCGATGTCGCGCGCGATCTCGGAAAGGATGTCGAGTTCGTGATGGAGGGGCGCGAGATCGAACTCGATCGCGCGCTGCTCGACGCGATGGCGGATCCGTTGTTGCATCTGTTGCGCAACGCGCTCGATCATGGACTCGAAGACGCCGACACCCGGACGGCGTTGGGCAAGCCGGCTACCGGTCGCCTCGTGCTCCGCGCCGTGCGCGATCGCGCAAGCGTCGTCATCCAAGTGGAGGATGACGGCCGCGGCATCGATCGTCGCGTCATTCTCCGACGCGCCCGCGAGCAAGGGCTACTGACACAAGACGAAACGGACATCGACGACGACTCGCTGCTGCATCTGCTGGCGCAAGCGGGATTTTCCACCGCGCGTACGGTAACGTCGATCTCAGGACGCGGCGTCGGCGTCGATGTCGTCGCGACGCGAGTGCGGGCGCTCGGCGGCGCGCTGGAGTTGGAAACACTGCAGGGTGAGGGCACGGTGTTCACGGTGCGCCTCCCGCTGACGGTGGCCATCACGCGCGCGCTGCTGGTGAACGTCGCGGGCGACACGTATGCGCTGCCGGCGGCGCATGTGGTCGAGGCCCTCGAGTTCAATCCGGACTCGGTAGTTCCACTCCCGGCATCGACTATCACACGCGACAACGCGAACGCCGTGACGCTGCGCGACGAACTGGTACCAATCGTTCCACTGCGGGAACGATTTGGCCACGAGCGCTACGATGGTGACAGCTATCTCGCGGTGGTCGAAGTCGCGGGCCGACGTTCGGCGCTGCTGGTCGATGCGCTCGTTGCGCAACAGGACATCGTGGTGAAGCAAATCGACGTCGCACGCGGCAGCGCGCCGTGGTTCAGCGGCGCGACAGTTCTCGGTGACGGGACCCCCGCGCTCATCGTCGATCTGGGTAGCCTCACGTGACTGCGGGCCGACGGCAATCGGCATCGCCGCGCGAGGGCATTTTGGCCACGGCAGCACCGTCGAGGGTGGAGTGAAGATGCAAGCGATTCGGTCGCTCAAAACAATCCAGCTCGACGCACTGCGCGAAACGGCGAACATCGGCGCAGGCCATGCCGCCACCGCGCTGTCGCAAATGACCGGCAGCACGATCATGATCAAGGTGCCCGCCATCAGTGTGGCGAGCATGGACGAATTGCCGGCTCAGTTCTCGCCCGACGAAGAGCCGGTCGCCGCGGTGCTGATGCACATGCTTGGCGATTTGAGCGGTCGCACGCTGTTGGTCTTTCCGCGCCCCACGGTCATGCGGCTCGCTGAATTAATGCTGCGTCGGCCGCTCGGATCGTCGCTCGCGCTCGGCGAACTCGAATCGTCGGCCATCAAAGAGGCCGGCAACATCCTGAGCGGCGCGTACATGAACGCGCTCAGTGATTTTCTCGGCATGCTGCTGCTGCCCTCACCGCCGACGCTGGTGATCGACATGTCGACCGCCGTGATCACCAGCGCCTTCGGCGAGTTCTCCGCCGACCCCGACGCAATTCTGTGTGTCGAGAGCGAGTTCATGCTCACCGAGCTGCAGCACACGTTGCGCGGATTCTTCCTGCTGCTGCCCGATCCGGCGTCGCTGCAGGTGATGCTGCGCGCGCTGCGGCTGGCCTGAGGGCCCGCGCGATGACGCAGGAGCCTGCCCGCAGCGAATCGGGTGGGCGCGACGTCGGCCTGTTGCGTGCGATGTCCGCGCGCATTGATCAGCATGACCCGGGAGCGTTCAACAATCTCGGCGTGCTGTATTTCAGCAAAGGTCTGCACGCCGACGCGGTGGAGGCGTTTCTTCGTGCGCTGGCGTTGGATCCGCGCATGCGCACGGCGGCGCGCAATCTCGAGGTGGCAGCGGCGAAACCCGGAGCCTGCGACGCACGCCTAACGGCACTGAGCGTCCGCCTGAACGACGATCCGGACGATGTTGTTGCGCGCCGCGAACGCGCGCACTTGTATCGGCTCATCGGGCGCACGCTCGATGCCACGCAAGAACTCGACGCGCTCATCGCGGACAACCCGGACGATGGTGCGTCGCTCTTCGAACGCGGCTTGGTCGAGCAGCGAGCCGGCGATCTGCGACGCGCGCAGCGCTGGTTTGAACGGGCCGTCAACGCGCTTCACGATAGCAGCATCGCGCGTGTGCACCTGGCCGAAGTGCTTTATCAGCGTGGGCAAAACGAGCAGGCGCTCGAAACGCTCGACGCCGCATTGGCACAAGATCCGTCGATTGCCGACGCGCATCTCCTTCGCGGCTTCGTGTTAGGCGACATGGGCCGCCACGAAGCGGCGATTTTGGCCGCGCGACAAGCCGCTCAGCTCAATCCCACGCTGCAGTCGCTGCAGCCGCATCTCTCGATCGAAAATTCCCCGGTCTCCATCAGCGATGAGGAGCCCGCGGACGCGGCATTGATGCGCTACAGCCTCGGCCTCGCGTTCCGTCAGCGCGGCTACTTCGATGAAGCGCGTCGTGAGTTTGAACGCGCGCTCGGCGCGAACGACGACGATCGCCTGTCGCGTCATGCGATCGCCGAACTGGATCTCATTGCCGGCGAGTTTGAACGCGCCCGCGTGTCCTACGAGCGCCTGCTCGCTGAGGCAGGTGATCATCCGCGCTACTGGAACGAGCACGGCGTTGCGCTGCACCAGAGTGGAGCCGTGGACGATGCCGCGGAGTCGTACCGCACTGCGCTGCGCTGGGATCCGCGCTACGCGTTGGCCTACAACAACCTCGGCGTCGCCCTTTCCGATCAGGGCGATGCCAACGCCGCCCGCGAGGCGTTGCAGCGCGCGAGCGAGCTCGATCCGACGCTCGTCCGCGCGCGGCTGAATTTGGCCCGCTGGCATCATCGCCATGCCGATCCGCTGGCGGCACTCTCGCTGCTGCGCGAGTTGGTGGCGTTCCATCCGAACGACGCCGACGCATGGTCCGCCATTGGCGCCGTCTATCGCGACGTCTCACAGGTGGAAGAAGCGCGCGATGCATACGCGCGCGCCGTTGAATGTCGCCCGACACACGCCGAAGCGCGGTACGGACTCGCGTGGGCACTGGGTGCGCTCAACGATGCCGACGGTGCACTGCGCGAGACGCAACAGGCGCTGACGTTGTCACCGATGCGTATGGAGTCGCGCCTCTCGGTGGAAATCGACCTGCAGCGCGAGTGCCCCGAGGCCTGCGGCGCATTGGAGCTGTTGTCGATGCAGCACGGCCAACCCTTGCATGGCGTGCCGCTGCTGGATGCAGACGTCGCGAGCTTACTCCCAGATGCAACGACCGCGGCCAATCACGGCGTGGCCCTGATGGATCCAATCGCAGACGCGTCGGCTGCCGTCGCCGAGGCTGAGCAATTCGCGACACGTGGCGTGCATGGGGAAGCGCTCGATCGCTTCTCGCGCGCCTCGACCGCGCTCGCGGAGGAGCACGCGGCGCCAGACGCGCCGGCCCACCTGTTGTGGCGCCGAGCCGCGCTCGGACAGACGCGCTCCCTCTGCCTGCTCGATCGTGCGGCCGAAGCGCTGCCCGTGCTCAAGGCACTCGGCGCGGAAGATCCGAATGATGCCGAAGTATTGGCACTGTTCGCGCGCAGTATTTTCGCCGCGGCAGGAGATCGCGAAGCTGCACGCAAGGTGATCCTGCGCATCCTGCGTCTCGAACCGCGGAGCGCGGCGCTAATGCACTTCACGGGCGACACGGCCAACACCATCGACGACGAGGGGCTGGCCCTCGCGTGCTATCGCCGGGCGTTGGCAGTCGATCCGTCGCGGCCGACACCACGTGTGGCGATTGCCCGCTTGCTGCGGCAACGCGGTGATGTGCTCGCAGCGCGACTGGAGCTTGTTGCTGCGTTGTCGTCGGTGCCGGATTTGCGCGAGGCCGTACTCGAACTGGCGCAGGTGCATCGTGTCGCCGATCGACCGCTCGATGCACTGGCGTTGCTCACGAAGTACCTGACGCAGACGCCGACCGATCTGGAGGCCATCGTGATGCTGGCGGAAACGCTCGTGCGTCTCGATCGCGATGACGATGCACGCGTGGCGACAGCGCGCGTGCTCATGCACGATCCGGCACACTTGCCAGCCTTGTGGCTGGACGGCGTGCTGTTGGCGCGTCAGTCGCGGTTGCGCGACGCGGCGGAACGGTGGCGTACCATTGTGCGGAGCGATGCGGAGCCTGCGCTGCACGAGCGAGCCACCGAAGCGCTCGCAAAACTCGAATCGCCAGCCTTGCGGTTGGTGGGTTAGCGCGCATGAGTCTTGAAGGACGTCTCCGCGAGCTCGGCCTCCCCGAAGTGCTGCAGCTGCTCGGCCTCAGTCGCAAGTCGGGGCGACTGGTGCTTCACGCGCCGCTGCAAGGGCGGGCCGCGTTTGTGCAACTCACCAACGGCGCCATCACCGACGCCGCACAGTGGCGCATCAACGCCGTGCACGCGGATCAGGCACCCGGCGCGCGCGGCCTCGCTTTCGGAGAGAACGCCAGTAAAGCGGTCGAGTCATGTGTGCTCGATCTCGTGCGTTGGCGCGACGGTGAGTTCCGCTTCAACCCGGACGTGGTCGGCGACTCGTCAGCGGTACGCCTGGTCGTCGAGATGCTGTTGATGGAATCGGCGCAGCATGCGGAGCGGTGGGAACGCCTCGGCGATCGACTGACGGATGCGCACGCGGTGCCCGCGTTCGTCGATGTTGAGCCGCAGCAATTGCCCCTGCTGCGACTGGTACCACAGGAATGGGAAATCCTGACGCGCGTCGACGGCCAGCGTGATCTGACCGAACTCGCCACCGTGCTCGGTCGGGAGGTGTTGGATGTGGCGGAAATTGTGCACGGACTCATCGGCTCGGGGCTGTTGACGTTGCGTGAGTCGGAACGCGCACCGCGACGTTTCTCAACACCACCGAGTGGAAATGCCGTCCCCGGCGCGCCCGGCGCCGTCTCGCGCGAGGGCCCGTCGCGTGACCTTTGGATCCCGTCGCATGACGAGTCGAATGTCATCGACGCGGAAATCGTCGATGACGATTCCATCTTCGATCCGATTGAAGTTGGCGTGCTCACGCCGGAGGGATTGCCGCAGCGTTTTGTCGCGACTGCACGAGTGAATACGGTTGCGACCGCGCCCGCTGAACCGTCTCTCCTTCGAGGGGATGCAGTCGGCAATGCGTCCGATTGGGATGCTGCAACGTGGTGCTCGCACGGTGACGATGCGGCCCGCCGCGGTGACCTTTCAGGGGCGTTGCAGTACTGGAGTGCGGCCCTTCGGTCGGACGCGGCAATGGCCGAGGCGGATCGCATCCGTGAAGCCATTGCGCTCGCCGCCCGATTGCACGCGCTCCTCCATCCCGCAGCGCCGCGCGCGTAACGCTTCGCTCACGCATTGCGTTTCCCGCGCGGCTTCTTGCGCCAGGCGCGTCACCGCAGGTCAATGAGAACGGGCGCATGCCCATCGTCGATCACGCCACAAAGCTTATCACGTGCAAGTTGGTCTTCTACGGTCCTGGGCGATCGGGGAAGACCACCAATCTCACGTATCTGCACTCGGCGCTACCCGACACGCAGGTGGGCGAACTGACGTCGCTCGCCACGCGGCGAGATCGCACGTTGTTTTTCGATTATCTGCCCGTGGAGCTAGGCACCGTCGGCGCGTACCGCGTGCGCTTTCAACTCTACACCGTACCGGGACAGCCGTACTATCGCGCCATCCGGCAGCTAGTGCTGCAGGGCGCCGATGGCGTTGCGTTCATTGCCGACAGTCAGCGTCACCGGTGGGATGACAATCTGGAAAGCCTGCAGGACATGCACGCGAATCTCGCCGAGCACGGGGTTGACGTACGCGACTTGCCGCTGGTCATGCAGTACAACAAGCAGGACCTGCCGTCTTCGCTCGCGGCGTCGTTGAGCGAGCTCTCCAATGCCTTGAACTTTCGCGCCGTCCCCGAGTTCGCCGCCGATGCGTTACGCGGTCACGGCGTGTTTGACACGCTGCGCAGTCTCGGCATTCGGGTCCTGCGTCGCCTCGGTGCTGAAGACGGCACAACCTCCGGCACGCGCGCGCGACTGGCGTTGCGTACGCCACATGTGGCATCCAAACAAATCGTGGGTCCGTCTGCGCCGTCGCAGTCGATCACGGAACCGCGCCTGCGCGCGGTCACCGATGAAGCCTTGTTGCCAGTCGGAGTCGACGGGTGAGCACGTTGTTGGACGGCGGCTATCGCTTTGAAACGTTTGTCGTCGGTGCGTCGAATCGCCTCGCGGCATCGGCCGCGCGCGCAGTAGCCGACGCACCGGGCACGGCGTACAACCCGCTCTTTGTCTACGGCGGTTCGGGGCTCGGCAAGACGCATCTCGTGGCGGCCATCGCGTATCAGGCTCGCCAAGCGGCGCCGGGGTTGCGCGTGGAGTTCAGCACCGGTGAAGAAGTCGCCGAACGGTTGCATCGCGCCATCGGTGCCGGGCAGCAGGCCGAGTTTGCGCGGCGTTATCAGGACATCGACTTGCTTCTGCTCGACGATGTGCAATTCCTGACGGGCCAGCCTGAAACTCAGAGCGAACTGCTGCGACTCTTCAACCTGATGCAGGGCAAGGGTCGGCAGCTCGTGATGACGAGCGATCGGCCACCGGCTGAAATCCCGGATGTCGATTCGCGACTGCTCTCGCGCTTGTCTGGTGGATTGATCGTCGACGTCGGCGCGCCCGACTACGAAATGCGTTTGGCGATTCTGCGCAATGCCTGTGGCGAGCGGCAGATGACTTTCGGTGACGGCGTACTGGAAGAAACGGCCCGTATGGCGTTCGGCAATGTGCGTGAGCTCAAGGGTGCGTTGAATCGACTGTCAGCGTATCAGCAACTCGAAGACAAGGCTATCGCGCCAACCGATGTGCGCGCCGTACTCGGCGATCACACCCAAACGCCAACTCACCTTCACGCGGTTCGCGACTCCGCGACGGTCGTCGCGTCGAACGCGAGCCCCGACGTCAGCGAGTATGACGGCTTTCTCGCCGACGTCCTGCAGGAGGTTGAGACTCGCGTTGAACAGTGGCGGGTGTATCTCGGCGAGGCCTGCGCCTTCTGGCGCGCTGAAGGGTACGTGACGACGGTGCTTGAACGGGCGATGGCGTGGCCGACGGCGCCCGATGTCAACGGACTGCTCGCCACGTACACCGCGGCGGTGGAGCATCTGCGAAACCTCGAGGCGCAAGCGCTCGCGGTTGATCCGTCGCTGCGCGGTCATCCGGCGTTCCGAAATCCTGAAGCCATTGCCGAAGCGCAATCGCTGCTCGATCGAGCTATCGCCTCGGCCATGCCGTTGCCGGCGCCGACGCCCACGCTCACACGCGCCGCGATCGAATCCGGCGCGGCGAATCAACTCGCGCTGAAAGCGGTCGACGCCGTGGTGGAACAGCCCGGGAAGCGCTACAACCCGCTGCTCTTGCACGGACCGAGTGGCGTTGGCAAGACGCACGCGGCGCACGCCATCGGCAACGCCATCAAGGCCGCGTGGCCGCGCCAATCCGTGGCCTGTGTCAGCGCCGACGCGTTTGTCGAAGAGCTCGTGGCGGCCATGCAAGAGGGCGGAGTGGAGCGTTGGCGGGCCCGCTATCGCGCGGCCGACGTGCTCATTCTCGACGACGTGCACCAACTGGCGGATAAGGAACGCACGCAGGAAGAGCTGTTCCACTTGTTCAACCACCTGTACGATCGCGGCAGCCAGATTGTGCTGACCAGCGATCGTGCGCCGCGGGAGATCATCGGACTGGCCGATCGACTCCGCTCGCGATTCGAAGGCGGTTTGGTGGTGGGAGTGCAGTCGCCCGATCGCGCGCTCCGCGAGCGGTTGGTGAATCGCTGGCTGCTGGCGCGTGGGTCCGAACCGTCGTCCGAACTGCTCGCCCTCATCGCAGATCGCGAAGTCGCGAGTGTGCGTGAACTCGCGGGACTCGTGACGCGCCTATCGGCTGCCGCCGATCTGGCGGCGAAGCCGCTCACCCTCGAGCTCGCGCAACGCGAACTGGGTTTGGCGCGCACGGACGTCACCGCGTACACATCGCCAACGCAACTGAATGGCACCATCGACGACTTCTTCGCTGACCGCGAAAAGGTTATCTGGGATTGGCCTGACCTTGGCGGTCGCCTCATCGAGGAGTACCGCTAATGGCCATTCGCGGGAATCTCTCTGAAGCGAGCCTCGCCGACGTGCTGCAATTGCTGGCACTCGGCCAGAAGTCCGGCTGTCTGTCGATCGCGCGAGAAGGCAGCTTTGGCACGATTCACTTCGATCGCGGCCGCATCGTCCATGCTGGTATCGTCAATCGCCGTGATCGACTGGGTGATCGGCTGTTGCGTCAGGGCGCCGTCGCGGCAGATGCGTTAGCGCGCCTCGTCGCGGTCAGCCCGTCGATGGACGATCGCGATCTGGCGTTCGCGCTGATTGATCAGCAACTCGTCGAGCGCAATGTCGTACTCGTGCAGTACCGTGCGCAGGTGGAAGAGGCCGTTTACCATCTCTTCGCGTGGAACGCCGGCTCGTTCACGTTCGAGCCGGAAGTGCATGCCCCCGATCGCGAACCGCTGCTGTCGGTCAGCGCCGATACGCTCCTGCTCGAGGGCGCGCGTCGCGTTGACGAGTGGACGCAAATCGAGAAGAAGATTCCGAGTCTCGATCTCATCTTCGAGCTGGACACCAAGCGGCTTGCGCAGAGCGACGTCTCGCTCAGTGCGGTGCAGGAGCGGTTGCTGCCGCTGCTCGACGGCGCCAACGACGTCCACGCGCTCGTGGAGCGCTCGGGTCTCGATGAGTTCGAAGTGGGCAAGGCGCTTTATGGATTGATCACTGCCGGATTTGCGCAGCGCGTCGGGCGCAGTGCATCGCGACGCCAACCGCCGCCGGAAAGTCGCGTGGCCGAGCATCGCAATCTCGGCGTCGCGTTCTATCGCACTGGTCTCTACGCGGAGGCGCAACGCGAATTTCGTCGAGTGCTCGAACTGCGCGACGCCGATGGGGCGGCGCGATTCTACCTCGGCCTCGTTCATCTGCGGCGCGGCGAATTTTCCGACGCGGTCGCCACGCTGTTGCGCGCCGCGCAGGAACCGGACGCGCCGTCGGCGGTCTACCACAACCTCGCGTACGCCTACGAGCGCCTCGGACAGCTCGACGAGGCTACCGAAGCGCTCGCGGAATCCGTGCGCCGCGCCGCAACCCCCGATCCGCGCATCGCTCTCTCCGAGGCGTCCATCGCGTTGCATCGCGGAGATCTGGAGCGGGCCAGCGAGCGTCTCGATGCCGCCCGCGCCACGTGGGGCAGTCGTCAGCCCACGGCCGCGTGGTACCACGTGGCCGGCCTCGCCAAAGCGATCAGCGGTGAGAGTCAGCAAGCCATCGCGGTCTTCGAGGCGGGACTCGCCATGCACCCGCACGCCGCCGTACTGCACAACAATCTGGCCGTTGTCCACGAGCGTCGGGGCAGCTACGAATTGGCCGCGCGCACGTTGGAGCACGCGTTGCTCGAAGACGCCAACTGTCCGCACCTGCATAAAAATCTCGGCGACTATCTCTATCGCGCGCAGCGATACGATGAAGCGTTCGAGTCGTTCACGCGCGTCACGCGCCTGAGCGTCTCCCACGGCGCGGACGTGTATCTCAAGTTGGGCAACATCCACTATCGCCGCGGCGCGCTCGATGACGCTCGTGGCGCGTGGGAACGGGCGCTGGCACTCGATCCGGATAATCGGATCGTGCGAGCGAATCTGGACGCATTGCGTCGCGCCGATGCTGGTGTGGCAACCGACTCAACGGGCGAGACCGCGCTCGTTGGCGGCGCCGCCTAGTTTCTGGCCTCTCGTGTTCACGCCAACGCTCGCATGACGCAAATCACTGTGTCCATCGCCGACTACGCGGTAGCCAACGGAGCCAAGACGCTCGTGACGATCGGGCTCGGATCGTGCGTGGCAGTGGCGCTGTACGCTCCCGGGGCCGCCATCGGTGCGCTCGTGCATACCGTGCTACCCAACGTGAACCTCTCAGCCGCTCCGACGGCGGCCGGCAAATGTGCGTCGTCCGCGTTGCCCCTGATGCTGCAGCGCATGCGTGAGCTGGGCGCCGACGGCGAGATTCAGGCGAGGGTTGTCGGTGGCGCCAGCATGTTCGCGCCGCTGCTTGCGCCCGGAGCGTTGTCGCTTGGTGCACGCAATATTGCTGCGGCGCACGCGGCGTGTGCGGCGAACGATGTGCCAATCGTCGGCCAGGATGTCGGTGGCGCACACGGACGCTCGGTGTACTTCGACCTCTCGACCGGCGCGCTGCTCGTGCGCTCGGTGCAGAACGGCGATGTCACACTCTGAGCGGACCTCGGTGCCCGAGGCGGCCGTCTCGCGGCCACGTGTGCTGGTCGTGGACGACAGCGCATTTATGCGCCGACTCATTAGCGATGTCATCGGTGAACTCGGCGAGTTCGACGTCGTCGGCACCGCGCGCGATGGCCATCACGCCATCGCACAGGTGCGGGCGCTCAATCCGGACATCGTCACGCTCGATGTCGACATGCCGGGCCAAGACGGTCTCGACACGCTGCGCCAGATCATGCACGAGCTGCCACGTCCTGTCGTCATGCTGAGTGCGGGCGGCTCCGACGGCGGCGTTGAGGCCACGCTGCGTGCGCTTGAATTCGGCGCGGTGGATTTTGTCCGGAAACCGTCTGGCGCCATCAGCCTCGACCTAGAATTGGTGCGCGGACAGCTGCTGGACGCGCTGCGCGCCGCCACGTCCACCAATCGCGCGCTGATTGGTCGACAGGCGCTGCCGGAGGACATCACGGGCAGCGACGATAACGCACGCGCCAGCGCACTCGCGCACGCCCGCGCCCCGCGGATTTCGCGCGTTCCATCGCGCCGGAGTGCAACGGGGCTCGTGTGTCTGGCGGCGTCGACTGGCGGACCGGCCGCTCTCACGCACGTCGTACCAAACCTCCCGTGTTTCGACGAAGTGGCGGTCGCCATCGTGCAGCACATGCCGGCGGGGTTCACGCGCAGCCTCGCACAGCGACTCGACCAGATGTCGTCGCTCACCGTGCTGGAAGCCGAGCACGGACAGCCCGTACTCGCTGGACACGCGTACATCGCGCCCGGTGGATTTCACTTGCGGATTGCATTGGTGAACGAAGCGCCCACCTGCGTGCTCGATACCGGGCCAACGCGATGGGGCGTACGTCCGGCCGCTGACTATCTCTTTCACTCAGCCGCGCAGGTGTACGGTCTTGATTGCATCGGCGTCGTGATGACCGGCATGGGATCCGACGGTGCCGAAGGATTGTTCGAGATTCGACGAGCCGGCGGAGTGGGCGTGGTGCAGGATGCCGAAAGTTCTGTCATCGCGGGCATGCCCAACGCGGCGCTTCGTCACGCAGGAGCCGATCACATTGCATCGCTGGGCGCGATGGCTGAGTTGCTCGCCGCGCTGGCAACCTCGCCCGTGCGCACTCGTTCAACGAGAACGCTGTGAGGCGCGCCCAATGAGCCTGCCGCAATTTCGCTCGACGGCGGCGTTCGCTACGCGACGACGCCAGACCGCTCCGGTGGTGGATCGCGCCACGTTCGTTGTATTCGCCCTCAACGCGCGACGATTCGCCATTCCGGTGGAACTGGTGGACCGGGTCTTACGATGCGACAGCCTCGAGTCGCGACAGAGCTGGCCGGAGCACCACGCCGTCGTTGCCGGGCGAGTGCTCCGCTTGCTCGATCTGCGTCGGGTGCTGGCAACGGCCGACGACGGAGCCGTGTCACCCGCGTGGCGCGGAACGCGCGCGCTGGTGGTCGGCGTCCAAAACACCACGGTGGTGATCGAGGTGGACGCCGTGTTCGAAGTGGTTACCGTCGATGCGACCGCGGTGACGCCCTTGGTCGACGGTGCGGCCGACAGGGCACCGCACGGAGCACGGGCCCGGTTTGTTCGCGCCGATCGCGATATCATTGTGCTGGACCTGGTGCGCGTGCTGCGGTCACTCTTCGAATTGGAGATGGCCGAACAGACTGCCACGCGACCGGGGGCGTCATGACGTCGTTTCTCGAAACACTCTCCTCCTTGGAACCCGCTCCCACCTCCTCGCTCCCCGACGGCAACGCGCTGCACGCGCGCTACGCCGCCATTGCAGCGGCGATGGCGGCGCAGCCAAGCGCGCCCAAGCGGGCGATCTTGCGCCAGGAAATCGTGGCGCTGTTCAAGGAGGTCGATGCGGCCGTCGGACAGTTCGCGGCGTTCAAAGAGTCCGTCAAGGCGCTGGCCACGCAGTGGAAGCATCTCGATCAGGGCACGGTGCCCGAGCCGTCGGTTGCGCCATCGGCACCACCCGCGGTCTCGTACAGCGCTCGCGTCGATCACCTCGGCGCGTCGACGTACATCGAAAAAGGCTGGTCCAAGCTTTCGCTTGGCGACGCCGCAGGCGCCGAGACCGCGTTGCGGCGCGCCTTGGAACTTTCGCCCGGCGACAACGAAGCCGAAACGTTGTTAGGGTGGTCGCAAATGATGCAGCTGCAGTACGACCATGCGTTACTGACCTTTCACAACGTGCTGTTGCGCGACCCCGAACACGCGCTGGCCCGCACGAACGTTGGGTTCATCTGCCTGCGCAAGCAGATCTACGGCGAAGCCATCGAACATCTTTCGCGTGCGATTCGACTCGACACGGATCGAAAGGCCACGCTCTACGCCCATCTCTATCTCGGCATGGTGTACTACGAGCGCGAGATGTACGACGATGCGGAACTGTTCTTCAAACGCACGCTGGAACTCGGACCCAACATGTTGCAAGCGTGGTATGAACTGGGACGTTCGCGCTGGTATGCAGGACGGCGCGATGACGCAGTTGCTGCGTGGCGCGAAGGCGCCGAGGCGAACAAGTTCAATCCATGGGGCAAGCGCTGCGCAGAGATCATCGTGTCGGTGGAGCAGGGCGGCAGTCCGTCGCGACGCGATTAGTGCGTCAATTGCGCGTCGGCCTCTGGGTCTGCGCCGCGCTGTTGTTCTCGTGGTCGTGGGGTTCGCCAGCGTTCGCGGCCCAACAACCCGACACCGCGTTGGTTGGCTTGCCCTCGCTGCCGGTGCGCATCGACACCGGTCGATTCACCGTGATCGCGACGTCGCGCGACGAACGACTGGCGCGCTCGATGGCGCAGGCCGCACTCGCGTCAGACACATTCCCCGGTCTCGCGCGTCCGCGATCGCGCGTCGTCATTGCCGTGGCCCCGGACGCGCCGAGTTTTCGCGCGTGGGTCGGACCGTCCGCGCCTGAGTGGGGAGCGGCCATCGCGATGCCCGAGCTCCAGCGCATTGTCATGCAGGGCAGTCGAGCGGGAAGCGACGCTGGCAACCCGCTCGCAGTCTTGCACCACGAACTGGCGCATCTTGCGTTGCACGAAGCAATGGGCGCGTTGCCGCCGCGTTGGTTCGACGAAGGCTACGCGAGTTTCAGCGCCGGCGAGTGGTCACGCGATCAGGCGTTCGAGACGGCGATTGGACTGGTGTGGCGCACCTTGCCCTCGCGCGACTCGCTTGAAGCGGGGTTCTACGCTGGCGCCTCGCGCGCGGAGTGGAGCTACGCGCTGGCGCATCGGGTGGTTGCCGAATTGGCCGCGCTCGATGATCAGAATGGGTTGCGCAACTTCTTCACCGAATGGAAGAGCAGTCAGTCTTTCGAAATTGCGGTGCGCCGCGCCTTCGGCATGACGGGATTGCAATTCGACGAGCGTTGGCAAGGACAGGTGCGTCGCCAGTACGGCGCGTTGTCTTTCGTCGCGAATCTCTCGCTCATCGGCGGCATCTTCGGCTTGCTCCTCGGCCCGCTCTTTGTCCTGCGACGTCGTCGTGACCGACGTCGGCTTGAAGCGATGCGCGCGGCCGATGCGGTCCAAGAGACGGCGCTGCGCGCTTCGGCGCTGGAGGCGCTGCTCGCGATCGAGGACGCTCCACCCGCCGACCCGTCGCCGCCGCCGCCAGATAAAGAAGAGCTCGCCACAAAACCCTTGTAGGACCGTGGGTTGGGCGGATATGCTCCGGCATGGCCGAGATTGAGAAAAACCGAACGCGCGCGTTCCTCTTCTGGGGCGCGGCTTTACTCTCCCTGCTGCTGGGTTACGTCGACCTCGCGCGGGGCGGTGAGACCATTGCGCCGCTTTTGCTTGTGCTGGGCTACGTGGTGCTGGTGCCGCTGGCCATCATCAAGGGCTAGCAACGCTCGGGCGGGTTCGAGGCGTTCGGGACCTGCGACTGCGCTCGGGGGACTTTCGGCGCTGAATCGTGATATTCCGATTAAAAAACGACCTCGACCGGGAACTGCACCCATAGGCTCTAGTAGTTTTCTCTAGGGCCGGTGGGTAAGAGGTTGCACGGGCGAATAGCTCAGATGGTTAGAGCGCCTGTCTTACACACAGGAAGTCGGGGGTTCGAGTCCCTCTTCGCCCATCGGTTCGTGTTTGGTGTAGGAAGTGTACAGAGCAGGGCGGTCAAAGCTTGCGATGCGCACTGATTGTCGGCACTATAGCAAGCTCCCCAGCAGTTCCCCCCTGACCCGCGTGGCTATCGCACAGCCTCCGGGTTGTCCCGTTCCCCATCGTTCGCTGGCCACGACGCCGGCGCGTTCGGGGAGACCACGGCTTTTTTGGTGCGGAGGCAAGACGTTGATGTCACGGAATCTCACGACGCTCGCCCGGATCGGCATGGCCATGAGCGGCGCCTGCATGGTGCCGGCTCTTCTGTCGGCGCAAGCCGGTTTTGGCACCCCAGGGCAGAACCGAGTACCCGATCCGAATGCGAAGCGCGTGATGGTCACGGTCTTTAAAGGCAACGGCGGTACGCCGGCCGATAGAGCTGTTGGCGTCGCGGCTGCTGACGCGCTCCGTTCACGTATCGGATCCGAATTCCCGTACAAGCAGGTTTACGTCCTGCCGAAAACGGAAATCAATTCGTACCTCGAAGCCTCAGGCTTCCCCACCAACGACGCACTAGCCGCCCACGATGCGCGTGCCTTGGCAACGTTGGTGCGTGCGGACGAGTACCTCGTGGGCTCGGCCACCAAGACCGCGTCGGGCTTCAAGGTCGAAGCAAACCTCGTTCTCTCCCGCGACAACACGCTGCAGCAGCCTCTGGGCTCGTACGAAGCGCCCAAGATGGACGAAGCAGTGAAGGGCATCTCGAAGGAGCTCAAAGAAGCGCGCAAGCAGCTCGACTTCGAGCAGAAGTGCGTGAACAGCGCCCGCGAAAAGAAGTACGACGCGGCGCTGGCGTTTGCGAAAGAAGGCATCGCTGCCTATCCCAAGGCGACGCTCGCTCGCATCTGCCAGATGAACGTCATGATCGAGCAGAAGGCGCCGGAAGATCAGTTGCTCGCGATCGCCAAGGAAATCGTCGCCATCGATCCGCGCAGCCGGCCCGGCCTCGCTCGGTTGGCCGAGTCGTATCGCCAGCTCAAGCAGCAGGATTCGGCGGTCGTGTCGCTGACGCGGCTCTTGGCCACCGACCCGAGCAATCCGCGTCTCCAGAAAGACGTGATCGAAGCGCTGGCCAACATCGCCAATCCGCGCTTGGCGCGTCCGGTCGTCGACACGGCCGTCATGATGAACCCGGGTGAGCCCGATCTGCTTCGTCTGCGTTGGCTCATCTTGCTGGCAGTGAAGGACTACAAGGAAGCCTACGCGCAGGGTGAAGAGTTGGTGCGCCTCGATACGTCGTTCGCCGACACCACGTATTTCGTGCGTACGGCCGCGGCCTATCAGCAGGACAGTCAGTTCCAGAAGGCCGCGGAAACGGCTGCCAAGGGCTTGCAGAAGTTCGCTGGGCACCCCGGGCTGACCTTCGTGCAGATCGCGGCACTCAAGCAGTCCGGACAGAATCAGCAGGCACTCGATGCGCTCGATAAGGCCAACGCGGCCAAGATCCCGGTCGAGAACGGCGGCTACCTCCGCATGACGCTCCTCAAAGACCTGGGTCGTACGGAAGAGCTGCTGCCGGCTGCCAAGGGCCTCATTGCGGCGGGCGATACCAGCACCACGTTGCGGCAGACCATCATCGGCATGGGCAACGAGAAGCTGCAGTCCGGACAGAAGACGAACAGCGAAGATGACTACAAGGCGGCGTTGGCCATCCTGACCTACGCCGACTCGGTCTCGAAGGGTGAGGTGAAGGCGCTTGCCCAGTTCCTGCAGGGCGCCGTGTTCGTCACCTACGGCAACCTGAAGCTCAACATGGCGCAGCAGACCAAGAACTGCGCGTTGGCGAAGGAAGCCAAGAACATGTTTGCCGATGCGCAGATCATGCTGCCGCGTGGTGGACAGTCCAACGTGAACGCCATGCGCACGCTGATGGGCGCGGTCCAGCAGCTCGATCCAGCGGCTGACGCGCAAGTCAAGGCGCTCTGTAAATCGCGAGTCGACCTTTCAGCAGTCCGCGGGCCCGCCGTCATTTCCGCCGGCGGGCCCGCGTTTTTCTACGGCCAACTTTCCACGGGCTCGTGACTGGTATCACAAGTCTGCGCACCGACGTGTAATGCACATTTGACGTGACGAGCGCATCGCTTGACGCTTGTCCTTGCGCGTCACTAACATGACGCGCCACTGCACTGTGTACGAGCTCGGTACGAGTCTTAAAATCCCGCGTGAGCCCGGCTAAAACTGCTGTTTCCGCGCGCGTTGGCGTCTACCATGTCCCCGTGCTGCTGTCCGATGTCGAATCGCTCCTGCAGGGCGCTTCGACGATTCTGGATTGCACGCTCGGCGGTGGCGGACACTCCGCAGCGCTCCTCGAACGTGGTATGCGCGTCACCGGCGTCGATCGTGACCCTCGGGCGCTCGCGGCTGCTCGTGAACGACTCGCCGATCACGAACGCGCGGGTCAGTTCCGCGCGCTGCTCGGCAACTACGCCGACCTCGAAGGTGCCGGACTCGCGTACTCCGAAAAATTCGACGGCATTCTCCTCGACCTCGGCGTGTCCTCGCATCAGTTCGACGATCTCGCGCGTGGATTCACATTTCGCGAGGGCGCACCGCTCGACATGCGCATGGGAACGGATGCCGATGTCGGCGCCGATGAACTGCTCAACACAATCGATGAAGTCGATTTGTCGGCGCTGCTTCGCGCATACGCCGATGAACCGCGCGCCGCTCGACTCGCGCGCGAAATCGTCCGTCGCCGAGAGCGACGTCCGTTTGCCACAGCCGACGATCTGGTCGACGCCATTCGCGCCGTGCTCGGACCACGCAGCGGCGCGCCCGACTTCGCGCGGATCTTTCAGGCTGTGCGCATCGCCGTGAACGATGAACTCGCCGGACTCGAGCGCGCTTTGCCGCGCTTGCGCGACCGACTTACCGTTGGCGGCGTGCTGGCCATCATCAGCTACCACTCAGGCGAAGATCGGCTGGTCAAGAACGCTTTCCGCGAGTGGAGTCAAAGCTGTATCTGCCCGCCCAAGCAGGTGATGTGCACCTGTCGCGGCGTTGCGCTCGGTGAAACGCTCACCAAGCGACCCATCAACGCCAGCGACGCCGAAATTGAGCTCAACACGCGCGCCCGAAGTGCGCGCTTGCGGGCGTGGCGTCGTGGACCGGAGGTGTTGGCGACGATCGCCGACGAGCGGGAGCGCTCGCGCTAGTGGCCGCGCGTTCGCGTCGGAGCCCCTTTAAAGGGCGGAGCCTCGTGGCCATCGGCCTCGTGGCGTTTATCGGCATGGCGGCAATCGTTGTTTACCGCCGAAGCGTCGGTGTCGCCACCGCCAAACAGATGCGCGCGGCCGAGTTGGAAAAGCGCACGCTCGAAACCGAGCGCACGACATTGCAGCGCAATATTCGCGACGCACAAACGCGCGCCCGCGTGATCGCTGAAGCGGAGCGCCGGCTTGGCTTACATGTGGCCACCGACCAGCAAACGCGCATGATCGGTGCACCGGATAAGTCACCGTGATTGTGCAGCCGCCCATCGATCACGCTGCCGCCGCGCCGCTTCCCGAGGGGAGCTCGGCGCGCGCGTTGGTGAGTCGCGGTCGCGCGATGTTCGTGCATCTGACCCTCGTGTTGTTCGCTCTCGTGATCGTGGCCCGCGCGGTCCAGGTGCAGCTCATCGACGCGGCCAGCTGGTCGCGCGTCGCGATAAAGCAGCAGGTGAAGGACGAGGCCATCACGCCGCCGCGCGGAAAGATTCTCGACGCCAACGACAACGTGTTTGCGGAGTCACGCGAACTCGTGGAACTCGCCTTCACGCCGCGCAACATCGTACCGTTTCGCCGGGGCAAGGCCAAGAAGGGCGCGCCGTTGATCAATGCGCGCGCCGAATTGCGCGCCGCGCTGCGTTCGATGGGGGTGGCCGACAGCGACATTCGGATGGCGCTCGATACCACGCGGCGATGGTTTGAGCTGCGAAAGCAGTTTGTACCCAGCGACGTGAAGCGCCTCGAAGGTATTCCCGGCATAACCTATCGGCGTATCATCAAACGCTACGTGTCGGCCTCACCAGGCGTGAGCGTGTTGATCGGCACGGTCAGCGAAGAGAAGGGTGCGCAGGGTGGTTTGGAGCAGGAAGTGGATTCGCTGCTGCGCGGCACGTACGGCAGAAAGGCCCTGATTTCCGACGGACACGGCGCGCGAGTTGAGACTCCTGCGTTCAGCACGGTCGATGCACGGCCCGGCCAGACGCTGTCGCTCACCATCAATCAGTCGCTGCAAGAGCTCGCTGAGCGAAAGCTCGCCGACGGCGTTGCCGTTACCGGTTCGACTGGCGGCGACGTTGTCATTCTCGATCCGCGCGACGGCTCGGTGCTCGCGATGGCGGGAATGCGCGACCGCAAGCCCGCCCCGGCCGTCACGGTGTTGACCGAGCCGTACGAAGCGGGCTCTGTCATGAAGCCGTTCGTGGTCTCGCGCGTGATGGATCTCAAGCGCGTCGGCCCGGACGAGATGATCAACACCGAAGGCGGAAAGTGGACGGTGGCGGGTCGCGAAGTCACGGACGAACACAAAGCGGCGCAGATGTCGACTCGCGACGTCATTCGTTTGTCGAGCAATATCGGCGCCATCAAGATCACGCTGCGCATGTCGGAGCAGGAAGAATTCGAAGCGTTGCGCGACTTCGGGTTCGGTACGTCGACGGGATTGCCGTACCCTGCCGAATCGCGCGGCGTACTGCCGCGCCCGAAGTGGCAGGCACAGATCGCCTCGTCGGCGGCGATGGGATACGCAGTCATGGCCACGCCCATGCAACTCGCGCTTGCGTACGCCGCGATTGCCAACGGCGGTGAACTTCTGCAACCCGCGTTGATTCGCGAAGTGCGTGATCCGGATGGCAGCATCACGTTCGCGCATGAACGCCGAGTGGTGCGGCGTGCCATGAGTGAGGCAACCGCCGCGACAATGCGCACGATGCTCATGAGCGTCGTCGACAGTGGAACCGCGCAGGCGGCCGGGCTGCAGTCTTTCGACGTTGCCGGCAAGAGCGGCACTGCCAAGCGCGCCGTTGGCGGACGGTATCCAGACCTCAAGTACAACTCGACGTTCGCTGGCATGTTTCCGGCGCAGGCGCCGCAGTACGTGCTCGTTGCTCGCCTGATCGATCCCGAAGGGAAGATCTTCGGCGGCACCGTCGCCGGTGGCATCGTGAACCAAATCATTCAGGGCGCGTTGGCCACGCGCGATGCGTCGCTCGATCGTCGCGCGCTGGCGAGCGTGGCCAAGCCACTGCCTCCGAAGAAGGCCCGCGCGCTCTCGCCGTCGGCGGTGGCCGCGGCGATTCGCGACACGATGCGCTTCGATTCGCTCAAGGCCACCGCACCGGCGCCGGCCGCTCCACTCGCCGCACCATCAAAAGTGATTGTCACGTTGCCGTTCAAGGCGAAAGCCACGGCGCCGCGCGCCGATTCGGAAGGCGGCGACAACGTCCGTGCCGCACTGCGCGAGGTGCCTTCGGTGTTCGGTCTCGACACGCGCACGGCCACGCGATCGTTGCACGCGGCGGGATTTCACGTGACGCTCAAGAGTGGCACCGCTGGTCGAACCGTTCCCGCGGCGGGCACCCTCGCTCGAGTGGGCTCGGTGATTCAACTGGAGACGCCAAAGTGAGTGGCGCGGTGCCAGTGCAGCACATTGCTGACGCGCTTCGCGACGCAGGACTGTTGGTCGGCATCGAAGGGCATCCGCCAGCCGAGATTCCCGACCTCGTCGATGACAGTCGGCGCGTCTCGCCGCAATCGTGCTTCGTGGCTGTAAAAGGGCACGCGCAGGATGGACACGACTGGCTCGACGCCGCTCACAAGAACGGCGCCTCGATGGCCATTGTCGAAAATCCATCGCGACTGCCGGCCTACACCCACGGTACGATGCCGGCGCTGGTAGTGCGTGATGGTCGCCGCGCCGCGGCCGTTGCGGCAGCCGCTTTTCACGGATGGCCGGCTCGCGAGTTGACAATGGTCGGTGTCACGGGCACCAACGGCAAGACCACCACCGTGGGCTTGCTGCGCCATGTGCTGCATCGCGATGACAAGCCGGCCGCGTCAATCGGTACGCTCGGCGTATTGATTGGCTCCGTTGGTGAAGAGATGCCGGGTGGCGGTGGCCTCACGACACCCGGACCAGTGGAGTTGCAGCGCCTGTTGCGTCAGCTGCGCGACCGCGGCGTGCGCACGGTCGCAATGGAAGTTTCTTCCCACTCGCTCGACCAGCGTCGCGTCGAAGGGATCTCGTTTGCGGCGGCCGTGTTCACAAATCTCACGCGCGATCATCTCGACTATCACGTCACGATGGACGCGTATCGCTCGGCCAAGCTGCGATTGATCGGGCTGCTCGCGCGCGATGGAACCGCGTTGCTCAACGCCGATGACGCAGCGTGGAACGGCGTCACGTCCGCGCCGCGCACCACCACGTTTGGTCACGATGCGAGCGCCGATGTCTCGGCGCGCGACGTCGTTTTTCATTCGCACGGATCACGCTTTACGCTCGTCACGCCCACCGGCGCGTCCGCCGTCTCGTTGCCGCTGATTGGAGATTTCAACGTCGCCAATGCACTCGCGGCCGCGTCGGCCGCCCTTGCGCTCGGTGTGCCGTTGTCCGACGTCGTGCACGCGCTGAACAACGCTCCGCAAGTTCCAGGACGACTTGAACGGCTGCGCACGCAGCCAACCGTGTTGCGCGACTACGCGCATACTCCCGATGCACTCGAACGTGCGCTCAACGCGGTTCGTCCGTTCACGCGTTCCGAGTCTCACACCATTGGCAAGTTGATTTGCGTGTTCGGCTGCGGGGGCGATCGCGACCGCGGGAAACGTCCCGAGATGGGGCGCATTGCGGAACGACTCGCCGATGTCGTGATCATCACCAGCGACAATCCGCGGACGGAAGATCCGTCGCGCATCCTCGACGACATCGAAGCGGGGATGACCACGGGCGGACATTGGCGCGAAGAGGATCGTCGTCGTGCTATCGCCATGGCCTTGCAAGCGGCTTCTCCGGCCGACGTGATTGTGCTCGCGGGCAAAGGACACGAGACCTATCAAATTCGTGGCACCGTGAGCTATCCGTTCGATGAGCGCGAAATCGTGCGCGAACTCGCCGAGGAACTGTCGCTGCCGCCAGGCAACGGAGAGGAAGAACGCTCGTGACCATGTATTCCACGGCGGGCACGGCGCATTCAGCAACGACACCGGTGTTGCCCGAATTGCCGCACGCGTACTGGACGCAGGAGCGGGTCGCACGCGCGCTTGGTAGCGGACCAAGGAGCACCACGCCATTCGGCGGCGTGTCGACGGATACGCGAAACATTGCGCGCGGCGATCTGTTCGTGGCGCTCAAGGGTGAACGCTTCGATGCGCACGACTTTCTTGCCGACGCGCGTGATCGCGGTGCGGCTGCGCTAGTCGTCAGCGACGCTCAGAAAGCGGTTGGACTCGGTTTGCCGGTGTACGTGGTACCCGACACGCTGGTTGCGCTTGGACAGCTGGCTACAGCGTGGCGTCGCGCCTGGGGACGCACGGTGATCGCCGTTGCCGGATCGAACGGCAAAACGAGCACGAAGGAACTCTTGAAGGCTGCGCTGGGCTCGACGCTGTCGGTGCACGCAACCGCGGGCAATCTGAACAACCTCATCGGCGTTCCGCTCACGTTGCTCGCGATTCCGTCGCACGCGGAAGTGGCCGTCGTAGAAGTTGGAACGAACACACCTGGCGAAGTCGCAACACTGCGCGCCATCGTCGAGCCAGATCTGGCGGTGCTGACGTCAATCGGCGAGGAGCACCTCGAGGGACTTGGCGATCTGGCGGGCGTGTTGCGCGAGGAGTGCGCAATTTTTGATGGTGCCGCGCTGGCCATCGTCCCATCCGCGCATCCTGAGGTCGCGGCCGTCGCGCATACCAAAGCGCGATTGGTTCGCTCGGCGGGTCTGGATGGAGCCGATCTGTCACCCGAGTCGTGGGGGTTGGACGAGCAGGGCAGGCCGTGGATTGAACTCTCCGATGCGCGGGTCACGCTTCCCGTACGCGGGGCGCACCAAGCGGCGAATGCGATGCTCGCAATCGCGGTCGCGGATGTCTGCGGCGTTCCGCGCGAGGCAATGGCACGCGGACTTGCCGCGATGCCAGTGCCGAACATGCGTGGCGCGTGGGAGCAACTCGGCCGAGCGGTGCTCATCAACGATGCCTATAATGCCAATCCGGCCTCGATGCGGGCCGGCCTGACGTTGCTCTCGAGCGTCGGCACGGGTCGTCAACGGGTCGCGATTCTGGGCTCGATGCGAGAACTCGGCGCGCATGCGGCGGAACAGCATCGAGAAGTCGCGCGAGCGGCGTTGGCGTCAGGCGCCGAGCTGATCGCGGCCGTGGGCGACTTTGTGGCAGCCTTCGCCGTCGAGGCGCCCAACGACGCGCGGGTAATCACCGCTCCCGACATCGATGAACTTTGGCCGTTGCTCAGCGCGCGTCTCGCGCCCGACGCGGTCATGCTGCTCAAAGCCTCGCGTGGCATGAAGCTCGAACGCCTCGTTCCGTTCATTCACGCGTGGGCGGCGTCATAGCCGCGCGGTGAACGACGTGCTGATCGCTCGCGCCTGACACTCACTCCCTTCTTCTCTCGGATTTCGCCTCCCTTGCTCTACGCCCTGCTGCAGCCGCTGGCTCGCGACATTCGCATCTTCAACCTGCTGAACTACATCACGTTCAGATCGGCGGCCGCTTTTGTGACGGCCTTGTTGGTGTCGTTTGTGCTCGGTCCGGTCATCATTCGCCGATTGCGCGCGATGTCGGTGAATCAGGTGGTGCGCGAGGGCACGCCCGACTCTCATGCCGGGAAGGGAACCACGCCAACGATGGGCGGGCTGATTATTCTCGCGGCCTCCGTCTTGCCGGTGATGCTGTGGGCGCGACTGGACAATCGCTACGTGATTCTCGCCGTCGTGGTGATGGTGTGGATGGGCGGCATTGGCTTTCTCGATGACTATCTCAAGCTGCGTCAGAAGCGCGCGGGCAAGAAGAATGAAGGGTTGGTTGAGCGCTACAAGCTTGCCGGTCAGGTAACGTGTGGCATCGGTTTGGGGCTCTGGTTGTGGTTGTCGCCGTTGTCGACGATGCCCGGCGCATCGACAACGCTGCCCTTCTTCAAGTACCTGCTCATCGTGCCAATCAGTGCGGGCTTTGCCTGGCTGTACGTGCCGTGGGTGACGTTTATTCTCACCGGATTCAGCAACGCGGTGAATCTCACCGATGGTCTCGACGGCCTCGCGTCGGGGTTGATGGCGATTGCGGTGCTGACGCTCGGACTGTTCGCTTACGTCGCCGGTCGTGTCGACACGAGCGCGTATCTGCAGATCTTCTACTTGCGCGGCGCCGGTGAACTCACGGTGTTCTGCGGGGCCGTGGTCGGCGCGTGCATCGGATTTCTCTGGTACAACGCGCACCCGGCGCAAGTGTTCATGGGCGACACCGGCTCGTTGGCGCTCGGCGGCGCGCTGGGCAGCATTGCCATTTTGCTCAAAAGCGAGTTCCTGCTGCTGATTGTCGGCGCCGTGTTTGTCGCGGAAACGCTCTCGGTCATCATTCAGCGAAGCGTTTTCAAGTATCGGAAGCGACGGTTTGGCGAAGACTACGCCAAGGCCAACCGATTCTTCCGACGAGCGCCGTTGCATCATCACTTTGAGTTGATGGGCTGGCCTGAAACGCAGGTTGTTATCCGGTTTTGGATTCTCGGCGTGTTGTGCGCAATTCTGGCGCTCAGTACCCTCAAGCTGCGATAGTGAAGAACGTCAGGTGTGTCGCGCGACTTCACGTCGGAGCTGAACATGGGTGACACTCGACTGCCTCAAGACCTCGCGTCACTGGTGGCGCGACGGCTCGCCGAACGGCGTGGAGAATTTGCCGTCGTCGGATTGGCGCGCAGCGGAGTTGCGGCGGCGCGGCTGCTGCGCGCCGCCGGATTGTCGGTGTATGCGTCCGATCGCTCGAGCAGCGATGAGATCCGCGCGGCGGCCGCTGTGCTCGAGCGCGAAGGAGCCAGCGTACAGGTGGGCACGCACGACCTCGCGCGCTTGGCGCACGCGTCGGTGGTGGTGGCGAGTCCCGGAATTCCGCCGTCGGCCGCACCGCTCGCCGCCGCGCGCGCGGCGGGCGTGCCTATCGTATCGGAAGTTGAAGTCGCGCTGCGATTGCAACCGGCGCTGCGGTTTATTGCCACGACCGGCACGAACGGCAAGACGACAACGACCGCGATGATCGGGCACTTCCTCCGAGCGTTGGGGCACGACGCAGTCGACTGCGGCAATATCGGCACGCCCGTCTCGGAGATTGGCCTGCGCAAAGTGCCGCCATCGTGGGCGTCGGTGGAGCTGTCAAGCTTTCAGCTGCACGATACCCCGGGATTGCTGCCCGACGTCGGTGTGATGACCACGCTGAGTGCCGATCACCTCGATCGATACCGCAGTGTCGAGGAGTACTACGACGACAAGCGACGCCTCTTCGCCAACGCGTCGGCGTCATCGCAGTGGGTGGTGAACGCCGACAACGCCGACGTGGTGGCGATGTCGAAGGGCGTAGCAGGACACCTGCGCTGGTTCTCGACCGAGCGGCGCGATGTCGATGCATTCTACGATCGTGAGCGCGATGTGCTTTCGGTGCTGGGCGCGCCGCTCGTATCTCGACGCGCATTGTCACTGGCGGGCGATCACAACGTCGCCAACGCGCTCGCCGCCTTGCTGGCGGTGATGATCGCCGACCCGGTGCACGCCACGCCCGGCGCCAGAGAACGATTGGCCGCCGCCGTGGCGACGTTCGCCGCGCTGCCCCATCGCCTCGAGCCCGTGGCCGATCGTGATGGCGTGCTCTGGCTCGACGACAGCAAAGCCACCAACGTTGCCTCAACGCTGGTCGCGCTCGCGGGAATGACTCGACCAACCATACTGCTGCTTGGCGGACGTCACAAAGGCGAACCCTACACTGCGCTCTTGCCGCAGTTGCAGCGCGTGGCGAAGAGCGTGTTGGTGTACGGCGAAGCGCACGACTTGATCATGGCCGATCTCGAGCCCGCGCTGCATGGGCGGGTTGATGTAGAGCCCATGGGCAAGGCGAGTTTTGCCGAAGTCGTGTCGCGAGCCCGAGCCCTCAGCGTGCCGGGCGACGTCGTCCTGTTGTCGCCGGCCTGCTCCAGTTACGACATGTTTCGCGACTACGAAGATCGTGGCTCAACCTTTTCACAGCTCGCGCGCGCATGACCACCCCTGCCGGTGCTCCGGCGATCGCCGGCACACGAGAACGTTGGCGAATGAGCCTGGAAGCACGCGCACTGATGCTAGTGACCGCCGTGCTCACCGCTTTCGGTCTGGCGGTGGTGTACAGCGCCAGTGCGATCGTGGCCGTCAACAGCAATCTCCCCGGTCACTTCTACGCGCTGCGTCAGGCGACCGGCGTGGTGGCAGGTATTGTCGCGTTCGCGGTGTGTGCAAAAGTCGACGCCGATATCTGGCGTCGCGTGGCGTGGCCCGTGATGGGCATCAGTTTGCTCCTCATGCTCGTTATCGTCCTGCCAGGCACCGAAACGTTTTCGACAGAGCAGGGCGGCGCACGGCGCTATTTGATGGGCGGTTCGATGCAGCCCTCTGAACTCGCGAAATTTGCGGTGCTCGTGTGGACGCCGATGCTGCTGGTCAAAAAGGGCGACGCCGTGCGGCGCTTGGGCAAAGGATTGCTGCCGTTCTTTTTGGTGATCGGCACGCTGAGCGCGCTGGCCATTTTGGAGCCCGACTATTCGGTCGCCATGACATTCTGTCTGTTGATGGCCGTGCTCCTCTTCGTCGGCGGGGCGCGCGTGGCGCACTTCATTTTCCTTGGCGCCCTCGTGCTACCGCTCGCGTTTCAGCAAGCGATGAAGAAGCCGTACATCCGCGAGCGAGTACGCAGCTTTGTCGCGGGCGAGGCATCCGACTCAACGCGAAAGTCGCCGACCGCCGATCAGCAGTACCAGTCGTTGGTGGCGGTCGGCTCGGGTGGGCTCACGGGCGTGGGCTTCGGGCAGGGCAATCAGCAACGCGGGTGGTTGCCGCTCGCGTACAACGACTTCGTCGGTTCGGTCATCGGCGAAGAGTTCGGATTTGTCGGCATCGCCGGTGTAACCATCGCCTTTGCCCTCTACGGTTGGCTCGGATTTCGAATCGCTCGCAACGCGCGAAGTCCGTACGTCTCACTGCTCGCTGTCGGTCTGACGTTCGCAACCGTCTTCACCGCGTTCATCCACATTGGCGTTGTGATGGAGGTATTGCCGAACACCGGGCTGACACTGCCATTCATCTCGTACGGCCGGTCAAATCTCGTGCTGACCCTCGCGATGACCGGCATTCTGGTCAACATCGGCAGCGAGCGCGAACGCGTATACGGTGTCGCGGCGACCGATCCGTTAATGGCACCAGCCTGATCGCGCCGTGAGCGATTTGCGCGCCGGCCGTTCCATGTGGTTCGCTGGTGGTGGAACCGGTGGGCATCTCTATCCCGGTCTCGCCATCGCGCGCGCGGTCGTGCGGGCGAACGCGCGGTACACGCCGTTCTTCATCGGCGCGCAACGCGGCATCGAGCGCGAAGTGCTTCCGACCACCGAGTTCGCGCATCTGCTGCTCGATCTCCATCCGTTCTATCGATCGGCGCCGTGGAAAAACTGGCGCACGCTCGCTGGGGCGCTCAGTGCCTGGCGGGCGTTGTCGAAGCAGGCGGCCATTGCACCGCCGTCGGCGGTCGTTGGCACCGGCGGATACGCCGCAGGAGTCGCGCTGGCGTGGGCTCGCGCGCATGGCGTGCCGACTATCCTGCACGAACCCGATAGTCACCCCGGAATGACGACGCGCGCCTTTGCTGGCGGCGCTGACGCATTGTACGTCGGGTTCCCGGAGGCACTGGAGCGACTGCGGCGCAAGGCCGACGCCGACGTGCAGGCGCTCGGCGCACCGATCGAGCCGCCACCAGTCGATCGTCCGACCCGACATGAAGCACGCGCCGCGTGGGGATTTCCAGACGATGCGTTCGTGCTGCTCGTGGTTGGTGGCAGCCAGGGGGCGCGCGCGCTCAATGAGGCAATCGCCGCGTGGCTTGAAACCGGTCTGCCCGCTGGCCTCGGCCTGATTTGGGCCACGGGCAAGACGCAGGCCGCCGCCTACCTCGATCGTGAGGGCGCAATGGTCCGCGTGCGCGCCTATCTGTCGCCAATCGCGTCCGCCTATGCGGCGGCCGATCTGGCGGTGACGCGAGCGGGTGCAATGAGCATCGCTGAGCTCTGTGCGTGGGGCGTGCCTTCAATTCTGATTCCGCTCCCCACGGCGGCGCAGGACCATCAGGC
Organism: uncultured Gemmatimonadaceae bacterium; assembly: GCA_966096095.1. Lineage (GTDB taxonomy): Bacteria > Gemmatimonadota > Gemmatimonadetes > Gemmatimonadales > Gemmatimonadaceae > Gemmatimonas. Next base: position 142,784 of record CBHTUR010000003.1, read on the forward strand.
ACACAATGCAACCGCCGTTGCGTCGAGCGGCGCGGCGATTCACCTGCCGCAGGCGCAGCTGACGCCCGCGCGGTTGCAACAGCTGGTGGCGGAGCTTCGGAGCGATCGGGATCGATTGGAGGACATGCGCCACGCTGCGCGTCTCCGCGCGCGCCCGCGTGCGGCGGATGACATTGCCGCCGCCTTGATCGCGCTATTGGCCCGACGCTGAGGGCGGGTTCGTCTCACCTCGCCGCGCCATCCAGGCCGTCAATCACGTTTCGTGTTGTGCACACCTCGAGTAGTGTGCGTCGGCGAAGTACGACGCGCGCAATGACGTGTGGTGCTTGTCGTCACCGCCAGCCGACGCGCGTCCCTCCGATCCGACGCACCTAACGCTCGCGTACGCCTTCTTCCACACCATGAACGCGCATTCAAAAACGTGAATGTGGCAAAAATCGTGACGTGAGCGATACGGAATCGAGGGATGTTTTTTCATTCGTGAAATCGGCACAGTGTGCATTGGTGTAATCGAAAATAGTTTGTGTTATCTCACAATCATACTTCGTCCACATCGGTCGCTCCTGAGGGCGCGTTGTGCATTTTGCCGCACGATCAATGATATTGGGCCATGACTTCGCCGCTTCTCGACGCCTCCGACTCCCGGCCAGTGCATTTCATCGGCATCGCGGGCGCTGGCATGAGTGCGCTCGCTGAATTGTTGATAAGACGCGGTGTGATCGTCGCCGGCACGGATGCCAATCCATCGGGCGCTCCGGACCTCGCTGCGCTCGGCGTTCGCGTCAGCCCGCACAACGCCGAACTCGTTCGTCAGTCGAGAGCGGTTGTCTATTCATCGGCAATTCCCGCCACGCATCCGGAAATGCAGGCGGCGCGAGAGCTCGGGCTCCCGCTCATTCGGCGAGCGGAAGCGCTCGCTGCGGCGGTCAGCGGTGGCACGTTGGTTGGTATCGCGGGGACGCACGGCAAGACCACGACGACGGTCATGACCACAGAGGCGCTGGCAACCGCCGGACGCGCACCCACCGGTGTGGTGGGCGGGCGGGTCGGAAGTTGGGGCGGCAATCTACGGGTCGGTGATTTTGCTGCAGCCGACGCAACGTATGTTGTTGAAGCAGATGAGTATGACCGCTCATTCCTCGCGCTCGATCCGACGGTCGCGGTGGTGCTCAACGTCGAAGCCGATCACCTCGACATTTATCGCGACCTCGCCGATATCGAAGACGCGTTCTTGAAGTTCGTGCAGCCAGCACGTGCCGTAGTGCGTTGTGCGGACGACGACGGTGCGATGTCACTCGCGCTCGACAGTCGGCGCGAGATTATCGCGTACTCGGCAACGCCACCGGGCGCATCGCCGTCGAGGTACGCCTCCGTCGCCCGCCTCGTAGCCGACCAACTGGAACTCCGCGGCACGGGGTCACGCTTCGCTGTTCGCTTCGATGACGAAGTCGTGGGCAGCGTCGAACTCGCCGTGCCCGGCGTGCATAACGTGCGTAATGCGCTGGCGGCCATCGGCGCCGGACTCGCCTTGGGGTGCAAGGTCAGTGACATGGCGCCGGGGTTGGCCACGTTTCGTGGCGTCGAGCGACGCTTCCAACGGCTTGGCGTGGAGCGCGACATCGACGTGGTCGATGACTACGCGCACCACCCCACCGAGGTGGCAGCCACGCTGGCGGCCGCGCGTCACGCGTTTCCGGGCCGACGACTCGTGCTCGCGTTTCAGCCGCATCTGTACTCGCGCACGCGCGACTTGCAAGCCGAGTTCGCGCAGGCACTCTCGGCCGCGGATGCGCTCTTCCTGTGCGATATCTATGGCGCGCGCGAAGCCCCCGATCCGACGGTCACGTCGGCGCTGATTGCCGATCGCCTGCCGAGCGGCGTGCTCGCGTGGCGCGGTCCACGGGCCGACGCCGCGAACGCGCTGGGCACGTTCGTTCGCGCCGGTGATGTTGTCCTGACCATGGGTGCTGGCGACATCACGACGGTCGGCCCGGCGCTACTCGCCCGTCTCCGCGCATGACGGCGGGATTGTCCACGTCCATGCCCTTCGTGTCCAACGACAGCGCGGACATTTCATCTCGACGATGGCTGCGATGGCTGCTCGTTGGTACCGGCCTCGTGCTGGCCGCGGCACTCGTGTCGGGCCCGTGGTGGGGACCGCGACTGCTCGCGCGCCTCGACTACTTTCACGTCCGCACTATTGAGATCGAAGGCGTGCGCTTTGCCAAGCCAGCGGAACTGATACAGCGGTTGCACGTCGACTCAATGCAGTCAGTATGGCAACCACTCGATTCACTGGTCGCTCGCGTCAGCGAGCACCCGATGGTCATGCAGGCATCGGTCGACCGAGACCTGCCGGGTACGCTTCGGGTGTCGATTACCGAACGGGTACCGGTCGCGCTCGTGCCGGCACGCAGCGGCATGCGCCCGGCCGACGGCACCGGTGCACTGTTGCCCATTGACCCTGCCACCACCGCGCTCGATCTCCCCATCGCGTCGTCTGCCGACAGCACGCTGCTCTCGGTGCTGGACGGGCTGCGACTCAATGCAAGCGAGCTGTTCTCACGGATCACCGAGGCGCGTCGGGTCAACAAAGACGAACTGCGCTTCACGCTGTCCGCCGGGGAATACGGCGCCGCCGGTCCAGCCATGATGCATGCCATTGTCGTTCGTACAACCCCTGACGTGACCGTAGCGCGCTTTCGGGACATATTACCCGTTGAAGCGGATCTCACACGGAATCGTCTGCGCGCCTTCGAGTTGGATTTGCGCTTCAAAGAACAGGTAATTGCCAGGCAGCCATGACCACCGATCCAATCGTTGCGGCACTCGACATCGGCACCGCGCACACCACCGCTGTAGTTGCGGCGGTGCACGGCGACTTGCCACGCACGCCTCTGCTCAAAGTGCTGGGCATTGGGCGCACGCGAACCATGGGACTGCGCCGCGGCGTCGTGTCCGATATTGAAGAGGCGACACGCTCCATCCGCAAAGCAGTCGACGAAGCCGCGAAGCACGCGGGCGTGGCACCCGATGCGCTCTATGTCGGCATCGCGGGCGAGCACGTGCGCGCGATGTGTTCAGCGGGCGTCGTCGCGATCAGCGGCGATGAGATCCAGCGCGCCGATGTTGAGCGCGTGAATGAAGTCGCGCGCGCCATGGCCATTCCGCAGGATCGCGAGCTGCTGCACGCCATTCCGCAGGAATATCGCGTGGACAAGGCCGAAGGCATTCGCGATCCCGTGGGCATGATCGGCACGCGGCTCGAGACGGAGATGTATCTCGTCACCATCGGCAGCTCGCCCGCGATGAACTTGCGCAAGAGCATCGAGCGGGCAGGGCTCAAGGTGAAAGAGCTCGTGCTCGAGCCGCTCGCGAGCGCGCTGGCGGTGCTCACCGAAGAAGAGAAAGAGCTCGGCGTGGCGCTCATCGAGCTTGGCGCGGGCAGCACCGATCTCGCCGTCTTTCACGAAGGCAAGATTCGCCACTTGGGCACCATCCCCTATGGCGGCAACGCGGTCACGAGTGATCTCGTGCAGGGGTTAGGCGTCACGCAGAACGACGCGGAGCAGCTCAAGGAAGCCTACGGCTGCGCGTACGAACCACTCATGACCGTCGATCAGCTCATCGCGGTGCCCGCCACGGCCACGCATGGCGAGCGGCATCTGTCGCGCGAACTCATGACGCACATCATCCATCAGCGCATGGATGAGATCTTCGACAAAGTGCAGCGCGAAATTCAGACGGCCGGCTTCACGGGCAAGCTCAACGCCGGCATCGTGCTCTCCGGTGGCGGCGCGTCGCTCGAAGGCATCACCGATCTCGCCGCCGACGTCTTCGGACTTGGTGTGCGCGTGGGTGTGCCGGGTGAAAAAATCGGCGGACTCGTGGAAGCGGTCGCCGATCCGCGCTTCTCAACCGTGGCCGGTCTCGCGCTCTACGGCGCCCATCGCGTGGCGCTGGGCGGGGTCACGGCGCGTCGCGCCTCAATGAGCGGCGTCGGTGTCGACAAGTTGGCAGGGCGTGTGAAAACCTGGTTGCAGGATTTCTTCTAGTCAGTCGCGTAGTCAGTCACGCACGCGTTGCGGAGTCCGGTCGGCGCGTGCGTCATTCGAGAGGGCGAGGGACAATGCATCAATTGATCAGGTCTGCGTGTATTTTCGGGCTGTCGTTGCTGAGCGCGTGTAGCGCTACGGAAGAACGGGAACGGCCAGACCCGCGGTGCGCGACGGGAGCGCCTGCAGATTCAAGGTTGCCAATCATCGTCCTCGGCAAGGTCAGCGAGCTTCGTGATCCAATCCTGGTGAGCGACTCCGTGCTGTTCTGGTCGCACGCGAGCGACGGCACGATACGTCGCACAAGCGCTATCTCTGGCTGTACCGTCGTCGTCGCGAAGCGCGAACGATTCCAGGCTTCCACCCTCTTCAATGCGCCGATCGGCGCCGACGGGAAACCGCTGAGCGAGCGGTTCGCGACATTCCATGCAGCGCCGTTCCTGCTGCCCCTTCACCAAAGCCTCTCGCCTTCTGCCGAGTTGATCGGGTGGACCGGTGATTCCGTCGCGATTTATGATCGATATCGGCAGCGCACTCTTGTGGTCTCGTCCGGCACGCCCTCAATAGTTCGTGCGTTCGCAGATACGCTGCGTACCTTCGAAATGCCGAGCTCATATCCGAAACTCTCCCCGGCGCTCGAGTTGAACTTCCGGTCGCGCCCGCAGTCGAATCCGTCGGATACGTCGCGAGGGTGGCCGACATGGGCCTCGGGCCAGTACGAATTGCGTGACCGGCCCACGCATCGCACGCGCGCGCATCTGCCGTTCGCGCCACAACGAGACACGATCTTGTCGCACTTCGCGTCCGCCCTTCGCGTGCCGCGATCGACAGGATCGTGGTACTCGGTGGTGGACGCGAGGAATACCCGAATCGCTGTCAGCAACAGCGCGCGCGACAGTGTATTCGTTGCAGACACATCCGGAACGGTGCATGGCATGTCCGTCCAATGGCCGCCGGAGAAATTGCGGCCCGAGACCGCAGAACAGCGCAAGTCGGCGCTGGTAAAGTGGATAATGCCGAAAGTCTTCACGGGCTCGAAAGCGCAGCACGATTCGCTACTCAAGCAAGTAACAGCTCTAATTGCCGCAGAAGATTCTGAGCCAGCCATGCAAAGACTGATTCTCACCGACCACAGCGTGTGGATCATCGTGTCCACTGTGCTTGCGCCAGGTGACTGGCGCGTCGTCATGGCGGAACTGTTGGACAACGGAGAAGTTCTGCGCTGCGGTACCACTACAGCGCAACTCTGGTTCATGGGCAAGGACCGTATGATCGTGGCGGGAGCGAACCTCTTCGGCGTAGACTCCCTCAAGCTGTACTCTCGGGCAATTCCCCCAACGTGCCCCGTGCACCGCTTCAATGAGCTGCGTGCGTGGGCGAGGTCGACGCCGCAGCCGCCCCTCCCTCCGCTCCCGCCATCCTAACGCACCTGCGTCGAAACAATCGGCGCCTGCGCCGCCGTTTGCCACGGCAACGTCGGCCACCACCGTGAAGTCGTGATCGGTAACGTCGGCTCCACGCTCTCACCCGGACGCGGCGTTGCCAGCGTCACGCCGCGTGCGGCGGCGGCGACACTCACGCGCTCGATCGGCTCCGTCCAACCGTGATACGCGAGCCGAAAGAGCCCCCAGTGCACCGGCAGCATCACCCGCGCGCCAACCCACTGACTCGCTTCGACCGCTTGCTCCGGCCCGATGTGCCAGTCGGGCCATGCGCGATGATACTGTCCCGCCTCGATCAGCGCGCAATCGAACGGACCAAGTCGCGCACCGATGTCGCGCATGGCAGGGAAGAGCCCCGTGTCGCCACTGTAGTACACACGGTGCTGCGCGCCTGCGATCGCAAAGCCGGTCCATAACGTATGATCGCGATCCCACAGCGTGCGTCCCGACGCATGCCGCGCCGGTGTTGACGTTACGGTAAGCGCGCCGACCTGCGTCGACTGCCACCAATCCAGCTCGGTGATCTGATCGGGACGCACTCCCCAGGACTCCAGGTGTGCACCGACACCGAGTCCGACAATGAAGCGCGTACCGGTCGCGGCGAGCGCGCGCACGGTGGGTGCGTCGAGATGATCGTAGTGGTCGTGCGAAACCAGCACGGCGTCGAGATGCGGCAACTGCTCGATCGCGATCACTGGCGCGTACCAGCGCGTCGGACCCACGCTCGGAATCGGCGTCGGTCGATCGCTCCACACAGGATCGATCAACACGCGCGCGCCGTCGATTTCCACGAGCGACGTCGAATGACCCATCCACGTAATGCGTAGCCCCGACGGAGGCGCCGCCGCGAATCGCGCCGGATCAATGCGCTCCTCCGGCACCACGTCGATCGGCGTACTGACGGCGCTCGCTTCGCGCATCGCGAGCAAGCCCTCGAGCATGTGATTCACCAGCGGTTGCGGATTGACGAACACGCCGTCGCGCCATTGCGGTGAATGCGACATGCGCGCAAGCCGTGCGCCCGTCGCGCGGTGTCCCATCGGCGTCCACGCGACGACGGTGAGCGCCGCGGCGCCGATCACGATCAACACCAGTATCCCAAACACGACGCGCCGAAGGGCGCGCCAAAGCCAGAGTACACGCATCGGCGCAATATGACCTGCGAACACACAGCGTGACACTCTGCGCCCGCGGTGATGCAGAACACGGCGGACGCGGCCTGCGAGTTGCCACATCATCCAGCGAATCGCCGTGCGCACGTCGGAAGGCGCAGCGCCGTTTGCGCGGGCGACCCACATCAAGGAGCCGCGATGCACGTCACGTCCGAGCGAAAGTCAGCGCGTCTCGCACCCGCGCGCCCCGATGTCGTGTGGCGCGCGCGGCTCACCAGCGTCGCGCTCGCGTCGTTCGGGGCTCTTGCAGCCTGCGACAACACCCCGACTTTTGCCACGCCGGGCGAGCGTGTCGGCACTTCGGCCCAAACGAGCGATACCGGTACCGCGTCGCTTCCGAGGCGCACCATCGGAATCGGCGATACGCTGCGACTCACGCTCGCCCCGACGGGTCGACGCGATCGGCTCGCACAGTGGGCCACGTCCAACGCCACCGTGGCCACGGTCACATCGTCCGGCGTAGTCGTCGGACGAGCACTCGGCACCGCCATCATCAGCGGCACCACCAAGAGCAGTTCGCTCCGTCTGCTGCTCACCGTGGCAGCGGTGGCACCACCGCCGTCATCTCCGCCACCGACCTCGCCTCCGCCGACGTCGCCACCGCCCACCACACCACCACCACCACCAACACCGTCAGGCGCACTGGGGCTCAACGCGGATCTCGGTCGACGCCTTCTGCCCGACGACAATCCGTGGAACCAACCGGTCGACACCGCGCAGGTCGATCCCAATTCCAGCGCAATCATCGCCAACATTGGCACCACCACGCAGTTCCATCCCGACTTCGGTGCAAACTGGAACGGCGGACCGTTTGGCATTCCTTACGTTGTCGTGAGCGGCACGCAGGCGCGTGTGCCTATCACCTTCGACTACGCCGACGAAAGTGATCCGGGTCCCTATCCGATTCCGTCCAATGCGCCCATCGAAGGCGGCGCCGCGTCCACGGGCGACCGACATGTACTCGTCGTCGATCGCGACAATTGGATGCTGTACGAAACGTGGTCGTCCTATCCGCAGAGCAACGGCAGTTGGCAGGCCGGATCGGGCGCCCTGTTCAATCTCAACTCCAACGTGCTGCGGCCCGCCGGTTGGACCTCAGCCGATGCAGCGGGACTGCCAATTCTCCCGGGGCTCGTGCGCTACGACGAGGTCGCTGGCGGCGCGATTCTGCACGCGCTGCGATTCACTGTCGCGCGCACGCGTCGCGCGTACATTCCGCCGGCCACGCACTGGGCCAGTAGCGACACCAGCTCGCTCCGTCCACCCATGGGAATGCGCGTTCGACTCAAGGCGACATTCAACATCAGCAGCTATCCGGCCAGTGCACAGGTAATTTTGCGCGCGCTCAAAAAGTACGGTCTGATGGTGGCCGACAACGGCAGCAACTGGTACTTGTCCGGCACCGCCGACGCACGGTGGAACGACGCCGAGATGAACACGCTCAAGGCGCTCCGCGGGAGCGACTTCGAAGTCGTGAAGATGTCGGGGGTCGTCACGCGCTGATCGCGCATTAGCCGCGGGATTCTGACATCGTCAGCGAATTGCGCACCATTCGCTGACACGGCGGCGCTGTTGGCGGCGCCACGTGCTTCACAACGTGGCGCATGACTCTACTCACTCGCAAACCGGTCAGCGACCTGCTCGCTGACGCCGAGCGCGGCATCCTCCGCCGCTCACTCGGCCCGCTCAACCTCACCGCGTTGGGCATTGGGTCTGTCATTGGCACCGGCATCTTCGTGCTGACGGGCACCGCCGCGTCGCAGAACGCCGGGCCGGCGCTCGTGCTGTCGATGATTCTCTCTGCCGTCGCGTGCGCGTTCGCTGGACTCTGCTACGCCGAGTTCGCGTCGATGGTGCCGGTGGCGGGCAGTGCCTACACGTACGCGTACGCGACGGTGGGTGAAATATTCGCCTGGATAATCGGGTGGGATCTCGTACTCGAGTATGCGCTCGCCACCTCGACCGTCGCGGTTGGTTGGTCGGGCTATTTCGTCAGCCTGATGCACGATTGGGGATGGGATATCCCCGTCGAGCTGACCGCACCGCCTTCTTTCGGCGGCGGAGCCGCCATGGACGGTGGCGGTGGCATCTTCAACCTGCCGGCCGCACTCATTGTCGGTCTTGTCGCGGCACTCCTCATTCGCGGTGTCAAGCAATCGGCGAGTGTGAATACGCTGCTTGTGCTGGTGAAGATCGCTGTGCTCGTGGTGTTCGTCGGCGTTGGCATCTCGTATGTGCAGCGCGACAATCTCACACCATTTATTCCACCCAACGACGGAACCTTCGGGCACTTCGGCGTCAGCGGCATTCTGCGCGGCGCAGGCGTGATGTTCTTCGCGTATATCGGCTTCGATTCCGTCTCGACGGCCGCGCAAGAGGCCCGAAACCCTCAACGCGATATGCCCGTTGGCATGCTGCTCTCACTCGGCATCTGCACCGTGCTTTACATCGCGGTTGCGCTGGTGCTGACCGGCATCGTGCCTTACGCGAAACTCAACGTCTCTGATCCGCTCGCCGTCGGTATCGATGCCACCGGAGCCCGATGGCTCAGTCCTTTCATCAAAGTCAGTGCGCTCTTCGGTTTGTTCAGTACGATGCTGGTTCAGTTGCTCGGGCAGACGCGCATCTTCTTCACGATGAGTCGCGATGGATTGCTTCCCGAGGTGTTTGGGCGCGTGCATCCGAAATTCCGCACACCGCACTTAAGTACAGCGTTGACCTCGGTGGTGGTGGCTCTCGTGGCTGGCCTCACGCCAATTACCAAGCTGAGTCAACTCACAAGCATTGGCACCTTGCTCGCATTTGTCCTCGTGTGTCTCGGCGTCATCCTGCTGCGCAAAACGTCGCCCAACACGCCACGTCCATTCAGAACGCCGTGGGTACCGGTAGTGCCAATCCTCGGCATCCTCAGTTGTGGCCTGCAAATGGCCAGCCTCCCTCTGGAAACGTGGACGCGCCTGGCCATTTGGCTTGTGCTGGGCTTCGTGGTCTACTTTGGCTACAGTCGCGCGCGCGCGGCGGGATTTCGACGACAGCGCGCGGCGACCGCGAACCCGGCAGTCCCTGCCGCTTCGGTTTGATCGACCGGCGCGTCGACGAATGCGATAGCGACTAGCGACGCAGTCGATATCCGGCCTTGCGCACGGTCAGCAACCACCGTGGCGAGGCCGGATCGTTCTCGAGCTTTCGTCGCAACTCGGCCATATGCGTGTCGACAGTGCGACTCACGACCGACTCGCCGTAGCCCCACACTTCGTGCAGCAGCTCCTCGCGCGCGGCCACGGCGCCGTCGCGCGCGAGCAACGCGACGAGCAGCTCGTACTCTTTCGGTCGAAGCGTGATCGGTTCTCCGCCACGTTGCACAGTGCGCGAAGCGAGATTCACCATGACGTCGCCAAACGTGCGCACGTCGCCATCCGATGATGCGGGTGTCGCTCGTGCCCGCCGTAGCAGCGCCGAAATGCGCGCCAAGAGTTCCATCAGACCGAATGGCTTCGTGACATAGTCGTCGGCACCGAAGCGAAAGCCGCGCACCTTGTCCGTTTCCTCGCCCAGCGCGGTGAGCACCAGTACCGGTGTGTCGATGCCGCGCTCTCGTAACTCGCGTAGCACCCGGAAACCGTCCATATCAGGGAGCATCAGGTCGAGCACGATCAGCGACGCGCGCCGTTCGCGCGCGAAGCGCAGTCCATCGCTGCCGGTTGCCGCGACGTGCGTGGTGTATCCCTCGTACTCAAGGTTGCTGCGCAGTCCGGCCGCGAGCAGCGCGTTGTCTTCAATCAGCAAGACGTCCGCTGCAATCACGCCGCCACCCGCGAATTCGACGTCGCTTCCGCGCTTGTCTGTACTTCGGATTGCTCGTGCGTCGACGTGCGCGTCGCCGCCGGCGGCTGAGCCGAGGGCAGCGTAACGATGAAGCGTGCCCCGCGACCATCGGTGTGCACCGATTCGACTCGCACGTGCCCGCTCATCGCTTCCGTCAGCTCGCGCACAATCGTGAGGCCGAGCCCCGATCCGCCCTTGGATGACAATGACTCTCGCGTCGCCGACTCGGCACGCTCAAAAGGACGCCAGATCCGCTCGCGATCGCTGAGCGCGATTCCCGGGCCTTCGTCTTCGACCGTCACGCAGACGAGATCGCGCTCGCGCGTCACGCGCGTAACCACTCGTTGTGCGCTCGGCCCGTATTTGACCGCATTGTCGAGCAGGTTGAGCAACACCTGGCGCAACGCGTCGGCATCGGCGAGCGCCTCGATCGAGGCAGGCGCATCGACTTCGAGCGTCGCTTGTGAAGATTCCGCCAGTGGCGCGAAGTGCGTCGTGATTTCGCGCACGAGCGCATCGACTGGCACAACATCCTGACGCAAGGCGGCCGGCTCCCGCTCCAATCGCGCAAAGCGGAGTACGTTGTCGACCAGGCGCATGAGGCGACGTGCCTCCTGCACAATGGCGCCGGTCGCGAGCGTCCGATCGGCATCGGTTCGTGTGCGACCGAGATGCAGCGTTTCGGCGAAGAGCAGAATCTGCGCCAGCGGTGTGCGCATTTCGTGCGAGACGCTCGACGTAAACGTCGATCGCTGGCGTTGCATGGCGTGTTCGCGACGCAAGCGAAAGAGCATTACCGCCGCGAGCGCCAAGGTGATCGACAGCAGCGCGAAGAGCAGGGAGAGCACCACCTGCGGCATCAGGACCGCCATTGACGGATTCTTGGCGTCGACCGACCGGCGTACCACGACGTGCATAGGCGCGAGCGGCGATGACGCGGGCAGCGGCTGGTCGATCAGATGCAGCGGTTCGATGGTAGGCGCGGCGACGGCGCGCGGCGGTTCGATCGATACCGCAAGTCCGCTGCTGTCGGCGAGCCGCTGCAGCGACGGTGAGAGTGGTCCGCCAGCGGCAACGGCATCGGCGAGCGCCACAGCCACTTCATGCTGCGTCCGCGTCGCGGCTTGTTGCTGTACCCGGGCAAGACCGAACGAGGTCAGCACGAGCCAGACCAGCAGACCGGCGGTCAGCGTGACCAGGACGGTGAAAGCGGTGGCGGGAGATCGCGAGTCGCGAGATGTGGGTGCCAACATGGACCGGGAGGCAAACGGAAGTCGTCGGGCCGATCAGGACCGCCGCTGCGACGGCGCGCGCGCGTCGCTCAGCGAATAGAGCGCAACGGACCCGGTGAGCGCGAGGGCCGAGTGTCAGAACTCTGTCAGGTTCTGTCGCGTATGCGTGGAAGTTGCTCTGGTCGAATGCTGGTACGCAGGCAACATTCCGCGCCAGTCGTCATGACGCCTCCCCACGCGTGTTACTCTCGCATGCTTCTGCGCGGTTACACGCGGGCTTTTCCTCCTCCCACTCCATCCCAACCATGCGCAAACTGCTCACCGAGTTCGTCGGCACGTTCTTCCTTGTGCTGACCATCGGGCTCGCCGTGACCGCCAACTCGCCAATGGCGCCGCTCGCGATTGGTCTCACCCTGATGGTCATGGTGTACGCAGGAGGTCACGTCAGCGGCGCGCACTACAATCCGGCCGTTTCCATCGCCGCCGTGATGCGGGGCGCGCTGCCGATGTCGCAACTGCCGTCGTACGTAATTGTGCAGATCATCGGGGCAACGGCCGGCGCATTTGTCGTGCACGCCATCACTGGTCAGACCTTCGCGCCCGCGCCCGGCGCCAACGTATCAACCATGTCGGCGCTGTTGGTCGAAGTGCTCTACACGTTTGCGTTGGCGTTGGTCGTGATGAACGTGGCGGTGTCGAAGAAGACGCAGGGCAACTCCTACTACGGCCTCGCCATTGGCATGACCGTCGCCTCGGCGGCCTTTGCGGGAGGCGGTATCTCGGGCGGAGCATTCAATCCGGCCGTTGGCATCGGTCCGACGATCATCAATGCCGCGATGGGTACCGGCAACTACGCGAGTCTCTGGCTCTATCTCGTGGGGCCCATTGCGGGAGCCGCCCTCGCGGCGGTGGTTTTCGGCATTCAGGAGTCGGCCGAGTAGCCTGCCGGGGGCGTCGAAATTGATGCGCGGCCGGTCTGGCGAACTCGACCTCAGCCATGCCGGCCGCGTGATGTCACATCGATGTCAAAAATCGCCACATGTGGATAAATCAGGTCGATTTGTGCCCCTGGTCACCGGGGTGACGAAATCGGCCAACTCCATTGCATTTCACGGGTTGCGCTCTGTCGTCGAAAGTGTATTCTACGCGCGTTCCACATGAACCCGAATTTCCTTCGCGCGGGCCGCCGATGCCGGCGGTGATCGTCGCAGCAGCCTGATTTGCCGTTTCCGCCAAAGAGAATCGACCCGACCGCCGGTTCGATTCTGAGCACCTTCCGCGTTTCCAACATCTGGCAGTCGCCGCTCTCGCCGCGCTACGACGCGCTCCTGATCGCGACGCTCCGCCTCCACCCTGCGCCCGCCAAGCCCGTATGGAGCTACCCCGGATGACCTTCGAGTTCGAAGAGAGCGCCACCCAAAACGCCCGCATGAAGGTCGTGGGCGTGGGCGGCGGCGGCGGCAATGCCGTCAACCGCATGATCGAGGAGCACCTCGAAGGCGTTGAGTTCATCTCCGTGAACACCGACGCGCAGGCGCTCCTCAACTCCAAGGCCGACGTCAAGATTCAAATCGGCAAAAAGCTCACGCGCGGACTCGGGGCCGGTGCACGACCGGAAATCGGTCGCCAGGCCATTGAGGAGAATCGCGAAGACACCAAGCGCGTTTTGGGTAACGCCGATCTGGTGTTCGTCACCTGCGGTATGGGCGGTGGTACCGGCACGGGTGCGGCGCCGGTCATCTGCCAGCTCGCGCGAGAAGCCGGTGCGCTGACCGTTGGCATCGTGACGCGACCGTTCCTCTTCGAGGGGCGCAAGCGCATGCGGCAGGCCGAGGAAGGCATCGCCGAAATGCGGAAGCACGTCGACACGATGATCATCGTGCCCAATGAGCGCTTGCTCGCCGTAGTCGGGAAGGGCATCCCGTTCCACGAAGCGCTCAAGAAGGCCGACGAAGTTCTGCTGCACGCGACCCAAGGCATCTCGGTGCTCATCAGCGAAACCGGCCTTGTCAACGTCGACTTTGCCGACGTGCGAACGGTCATGCAGAACGGTGGCTCGGCTCTCATGGGCACCGGCATCGGACGGGGCGACAATCGCGCCATGGAAGCCGCGCAGCAGGCTATTGCCTCGCCGTTGCTCGATAACGTCTCGATCTCGGGAGCGTCGGGCGTACTCGTCAACATCACCGGAGGCGAGGACCTGACGCTCGGCGAAGTGCACCAGATCAACGACATCGTCCACGACGCGGTCGGTGACGACGCCGAAATCATCTTCGGCGCGGTGCACGAGCCGGCCATGATGGGTGAAATTCGCGTTACCGTTATCGCTACCGGCTTCGATCGGGTCGCCCAGTCCGGGCAGGGTCACGGCATCGGTCAGCAGTCGCACAGCCCGTTTGCCCCACATGCCGGAGGTCGGAATGCCGGCGCCGGCCACGGTCATGCAGCAAGCCACCCGTCGCTGGCGGAAACCCGCGAGTTCTCCTCGCCGGCGGCCGCAACGGGAACCGGAGGCAAGACAGTCCTTCCGTTCCCCGGCCGCACGACGCAAGTTCCGAGACCGGCTGCACCCCCTGCTCGTCCTGCGTGGGAGGGCGCGTCGCCGCGTCCACCACGGGTGCCCCCGACGTCGACAAATCCGTCATCCGCCAGCGAGCTCGATGACATGGAAATCCCGACGTTTATACGGAGACAGATGGATTGAACCGGAGCCTCGCTACACTGCTCATCGCCGCCACATGTGTGGCGGTGGGTGCAGTGGCGATTTCACTCGGACGACCGGTCCCCGAACACCCCGCGGCGAGTGTACTCGACGCGGGGTCTCGCGCTTCTATTGCCACTCGTTGGAGCACGCGCGTTGACACGTTGCATCGGGGCGAGCCGTTAGCCGCCGTACTCGAACGGGCCGGTGTGTCCCGGGACGAGGCAACGCGAGCGCTTCGCAGCACCTCGTCGTTCAACGAGCGTGCGGTGCGCGCCGGCACGACGGTCGAAACCAAGAGCAGTCCCGACTCCGGCGCAAGAGAAATTGTTTTTCACCTCGCTATCGATCGGCTCGTGCATCTGCGACGCTCGGCCGACGCCTGGACCGCCGAGGAAGAGCGTCTACCGTGGAAGATTGATACGGTCGCTGTTGGGGGCCTCGTTCGCACGTCGATGAACGATGCGCTCGCGCGCGGCGCGTCGGCATTTCCCGCCAATGTGCGTCTCGAAGTTTCATACGCACTCGCGGAAATCCTCGAACATCGCGTTGACCTGAGTCGCGATCTTCAGCCGGGCGACACCGTTTCGTTGCTGGTGGAGCGCAAGACCGCACCAAACGGTACGGTAATCAACGGCGATATTCTCGCCTCGCGTTTGACGGTGGACGGCAAGCGCGTTGAAGCGATGCGTTTCGCAAGCAGCAACACCGGTAACCGGGCCAAGTACTTCGACGGCGAGGGGAAGAGTCTGAACGGCGGTTTCCTGCGTGCGCCGTTGGAGTTCCGTCGCATTTCCAGTCTGTTCGGTATGCGCAAGCATCCGATTCTCGGCATCGTTCGCGCGCATCAAGGCATCGATTACGCTGCGCAGTCCGGCACCGCCGTTCGCGCAATCGGCGATGGCACCGTCATCTTCGCCGGTTGGAAGGGCGGATACGGACGCGTGGTGGAAATCCGTCATCGCAACGGAATCGTGACGCGCTACGGTCATTTGCGCGACTTTGCGAAAGGCATTCGCGGCGGCGTTTCGGTCGCCATGTCCAACACGATTGGCCACGTTGGTGCCAGTGGTCTCGCTACTGCGCCGCATTTGCACTTCGAAGTGTTGGTGCGCGGTGTACACCAGAACCCCAATACGGCACTCAAGTCGTCCGATAGCGGCGAACCCCTTGCGACGCCGGACAAATCGGCCTTCGCTTCGCTCCGCGCGCGCCTCTTCAGTCATCTCGACAGCCTCACTTCGGCGTCGACGTTCATCGCGCAGACTGCCGCTCCTGCTGGCCGCTCCGATCCGACGCGACACGTCGGTGACGAGTAGCCCGATGCGTCGCGACATATTGGCCGCGCGGTCGTAATCATCAAGGCTCGCTGAAACCGCAGTGATACGCTGGATTCTCGCCATTGCGCTGGGCGTGCTGGTCGCCTGGCTCGCATACGCACGCGCCGCGACACCCGGGCAGCGTGGTCGCGTCGTCGTGCTCGCCTTGCTGCGGGCGGTCGCCGTACTGCTCGTAGCTGCGCTGGTGTTTGGCGCGCCGGCCGCGCCACCACGCGTGGCGCAGCCTATGGTTGCCATCGACGCCTCGGCCAGTTGGTTGCGTGCCGTCGGTGACGATTCCACCGCCGTGCGCGCACTGCGCGAAGCGTGGTTGAAGGAGGTCGACGCGGCAGCGAGCGACGCGCTCGTACTCGTGGGTGACTCGCTGCGAGAGCTTTCGCGCAACGATGTGGCGCAGCTCACTCCGGGCGATGCGACCTCGCGCATTCGGTCGGCAGTCGATCGCGCGGCTGCACTCGGCCGACCCATGTTGCTCATCACCGATGGCGAAGTCGACGACGCCGACGCGCTGAGCGACGCACCGCCTGGGTCTCGTGTGCGCGTGCTGCCGCGCGACAATAAGCGCGATGTCGCACTGGCCGATTTGGCGCTGCCGAGTGCGGCGAGTGCCGGTGATACCCTGCAAGTATCGTCGTTGCTGGTGTCGGGTGGCACAGGCGCCGCCGAGGGCACGCTGCGCCTGTCGCTCGATGGTGCGGAGGTAGCCAAGCTGGCGCTGCCGGCGTTGGCGCCATTTGCTACCACGCGTCTCACCATGCCACTGGTTCTGCCGCGTGGCGCGCGCATTGCACTCGTGAAGGCCCAGGTGCAGGTGGCGGGTGATGTAGAACCCGTGAACGACACGCTGACCGCGGCAATCGAAGTAACCGATCGCCCGCCGGCCGTGTTTGTGTCGACCGCGCCAGATCTCGATGTCCGCGAGGTGCTCACGGTGCTGCGCGGCGCGCTCGCGCTACCGACACGCGCCTATCTCCGGCTCGCGCCCAATGTTTGGCGTGAAGAGGGAAGTTTGGCGCCGATCGCCGAGAGCGAAGTGCGCGCGAAGGCCGCGGCCGCCGGAATGCTCATCGTGCATGGCGACACAACGTGGGCGCCGAAAAACCAAGGTGGTGTGCGAGCCGCGAGAGCGCTGTGGACGCCCGCGCCGCCAACTGCGCTGGCCAAAGCCGGAGAAGTGGCGCGCGCCGCCGAATGGTACGCCACGAACGCGGCGATTTCGCCGCTCGCCGGCGCGCTCTCCGGCCTGCCGTGGGATAGCCTCCCACCGCTGACATTGGCGGGACCTGCGCGTGGCACGGTAACCGTGGTGACGGCCAAGCTCGGCAAGCGAGGCGACGCGGTGCCGGCAATTGCGGCGCGTGACGACGCCGGCATGCGCACGTTGTTGATTTCAGGGAGCGGCTATGCCGGCTGGTCATTGCGCGGTGGTCGAAGCGCCGAAGCGTTTGCGGCCCTCTGGGGTTCGATTTTCGACTGGCTCGCGGCGGGACGCGGCGATCAGCGAGCGGCTCGTCCGGTGGCCTCGTGGTTTCGCGCTGGTGAGCCCATTCGCTGGCGTCGCGGCGGCACTGACTCGCTCGTTTCGGTGCTTGTCTCGCCGCGCGGTACGGCGAAGGCCGGCGACAGCGTGCGTGTTCGATTCCTGAACGGCGCAGTCGAGGGTGAGACGGCGCCGCTCTCGCCTGGCGTCTACGATGTGAAACTCGCCGGCGGCAGCTCGGTGTTGGTGGTCAACGCGGCGCGCGAGTGGATTCCGCGAGTGCCAACCCTTCGTGATGCGACGTTGTCGTCGGGTTCATTGTCGACCGACGCGCCTCGACTCTCCGATCACTGGTGGCCGTTCGTGGCCGCGCTGCTGTTGCTGTGTGCCGAGTGGATTGTGCGTCGTCTCGCGGGACTGCGCTGATTCGCGATCGTGGCGATCGTATTGTTCGCCGTTGACTAGTTCTCCCGTTTTCCGAGTGTCTCGTGTCGCGGCTGTTTCGTAAGAAAGACGATGTCCCCAAGCGTTCGCTCTGGCAGCGCGTCAAAGATGCGGTGCGCACCGACTTTGGTGTGTTGCTTCGTGGCGGCGTGGATCAGGGATCGCTCGAAGCGCTGGAAACGCTGCTGATCGAGTCCGACTTCGGTGTGCCAACGTCGTTGTCGTTGGTGGCCGAAGTCGAACGCTTGGCCAAGCGCGGCGAAGTGAAAACGGATATTGAGTTTCGAGACGCGCTCGCGAACGGCGTCGCGGCGGCGCTGAACTCTGGCAACTCCAATCCGGCACTCCAGCTTGCGGAGAGCGGACCGACCGTGGTTCTCGTGATCGGCGTAAACGGCGCCGGCAAGACCACGTTTATCGGCAAACTGTCGGCGCAATTCAAGGCGGAGGGGCGCACCGTGCTGCTCGGCGCGGCCGACACGTTTCGCGCGGGCGCGATCGATCAGTTGCGCGTGTGGGCCGAGCGGGCGGGCGTCGATTTTGTGGGCGGCGCGCCGGGATCCGATCCGGCGTCCGTTGCTTTCGACGCGATCGATGCCGGCGTCACCAGGAATCGTGACATAATCATCGTCGATACGGCTGGAAGATTGCACACCAGTGACGATCTGATGACGGAGCTGCGCAAGATTCATCGCGTGATCGCCAAACGACTTCCTGACGCGCCGCATGAGGTGCTGCTCGTTCTCGATGGCACCATCGGGCAGAACGCGCTCGCGCAAGCGAGAACGTTCTCGGCGGCCGTGCCGGTCACCGGCGTCGTGGTCACCAAACTCGATGGCACGGCGAAAGGCGGCATTGTCGTTGCCGTGCATGAAGCACTGGATGTGCCCATCAAGTTCGTTGGATTGGGCGAACAGATTGGCGATCTGGCCACGTTCGACGCCACCGAGTACGCACGAGAACTCGTCGGCACGTGACCCGCGCGACGGGCGGATCGGGTGGCGCTGGAGCTCCCGGCGATCGCGATCCGCGTCGTCGTCCGCCTTCGCGCGGAGCAGTGCGGATCGCGCTCGACACGCCGATTACGTTCCTCAAGGGAGTCGGCCCGGCGCGCGCGGAGATGTTTGCGCGACTGGGCATCAGCTTCGCCGGTGATCTGCTGCGGCACGTGCCGCATCGCTACGAAGACGCCACCACGGTCACACGCATCGCGCAAGCAAACGTCGGTACCGATGTGACGGTGCTCGGCAAGGTGATCGCGAAGGGCGTGCTCCCCACCCGCAAAGGGCTGCGCGTTTTCCAAGCCGTCGTTCAAGACGCGAGCGGCATGCTCGAAGTGGCGTGGCCCGGTCAGCCGTTTCTGGATCGCACCATCAAGGTGAACGACTGGTTGTTATGCACGGGGCCCGTGCGCTTCTTTCACGGCCGACGGCTGCAACCGCGCGAGTTTGTGAACCTTGGACCCGAGGAAGAGGGCACGGGCGAAGGTCGTGTACTCGCGGTCTATCCGAGTACCGAGGGGTTGTCGGTGCGCGTACTGCGCGCGCTGATCCAGCAGCACCTCGACGCACTGCTGCCATTTGTTCGTGAGCCGTTGCCCGACGACGTACTGCGCGAAGCGGGTGTGCCCGCGCTGCGCGACGCGCTGCGCATGGTGCATCGGCCAACCTCGGTTGCCGAAGCACTCGAGGGGCGCTCGCGGCTCGCATTCGAAGAATTGCTGTACGTGCAGTTGTTGCACCGCCGCGCGAATCAGATCTCGCGCGAGTCGCGCGGCGGTACGGCGTTCGTCAACAAGCGCGATCTGACGTCCAAGTTGCGGGCAGCGTTGCCGTTCACGCTCACCGGCGCGCAAGTGCGCACGATTCGTGAAATCGTGGTGGACATGGAAAGCCCGCTCCGCATGCATCGCTTGCTGCAAGGCGACGTGGGTAGCGGCAAAACCGTTGTCGCGCTATTCGCGGCGCTCCTCGCGATGGAAAACGGCAAGCAGGTCGCACTGATGGCGCCGACGGAATTACTCGCAGAGCAACATGCGCGCTCGATCGGTGCCATGCTGGCGCCGTTGGGCATCTCGCCGGTGTTGCTGACCGGCCGCTTGGGCGCGAAAGAACGCCGACTCGCGTTGACGCGCCTGGCGTCGCACGAGCCCGTACTGGCGATTGGCACGCACGCGTTGCTCCAAAGCGATGTCCAGTTTGGCGATCTGGGATTGGCCATCATCGACGAGCAACACCGTTTTGGTGTCGAGCAGCGCGCAACGCTGGGCGGAAAGGGCACTGCGCCCGACGTGCTCTTGATGAGCGCGACGCCCATTCCGCGTTCACTCGCGCTCACGTTGTACGGCGACCTCGATGTCAGTGTGCTCAATGAGCGGCCACCGGGTCGCCAGCCCATTACAACCGTGCATCGTCCGGAGTCCGCGCGCGGTAAGGTGATGGAGTTTGCGAATCACGAACTCGACGCGGGGCGACAGGTCTACATCGTGTACCCGCTGATTGAAGCGTCGGAGAAGATCGAACTCAAGGCGGCGACCGACATGTACGAAGAGTTGGTTGGCGGTGTGTTTGCCCAGCGACGCGTAGCGCTCTTGCACGGTCGACTGCCGGCAGACGAGCGCGATCAGATTATGCGCGCCTTTCGCGATGGAGAGATCGACGTGCTGGTTGCGACCACTGTCATCGAAGTGGGCATCGACGTGGGCAATGCGACGGTAATGATTGTCGAGCACCCCGAACGATTCGGGCTATCGCAACTGCATCAGCTCCGTGGCCGCGTCGGTCGCGGCGCGGCGCAGTCGTACTGCATCCTGCTTGGCGATGTTGGCGCCGACGCTGCGGAGCGATTGGATGTGTTCACGGAAACGGAGGACGGCTTCGCGATTGCGCGGGCCGACCTCGAGTTCCGCGGCATGGGCGATCTCTTCGGCGCCAAGCAGCACGGACTGCCCGCGTTCAAGGTGGCCGACTTGCTGCGCGACGAGGCGCTCAACGATACGGCGCGCGCGATTGCCGATCGCGTGCTCGCGCGCGATCCGGATTTGTCAGCGCCGGAGCATGCGGCCATGCGGCAAGCACTCAACGCGGGCTATGCGCGCGCCTTGGAGTTGTTTCGGGTGGGCTAGTCGAGTGCCGCCGCGGTTGTACCCGCGAGCGAACCGTGTACGTCGAGCAACGCCTTGGCATGAAACGGACTCCGCTCATGGCCAAGCAGCACGCGCGCAATCGGATCGCGCGTTTCAACCAGCAGGCCGCGTAGCGTGACGTTGGCGGGCACGGCGAAGCGCAATTCGGCCCGATGCTCCTCTCCCGGACGCATCGGCGCGAATAACGGTGCGCTCTGCAACGCATGAATCCGATCGGGCAGGTAGCGGTGACCGTTTTCATCAATGAGCGCGATCCGCCGCTCGCCAGGTGTGAGCGCCGCATCACCCCGGCGCGGACCAATGCTATTGCGACGAAATTCCTCGCGCAGGGTCAGTCGCACGGTATCGCCGTCACGTTCGACCGGCGACACGATGTCAAACGCCACGTGACAGTCGATTTCACAAAACACTTTGCGTTGTCCGCTCGCGATGAGCGTCGAGGGACTCACGGCACTCAGTGCAAAGAGCGCGGCGGCATAGATTCCCAGCACACCGACGCCGGCAATCGCCGCCAGTCGCGCCCACTGCGCTTGACGCCACAGCATGAAGACAATAACGGCGCCGGCCGCGAGCAGCGTGGCGCCGACGGTGCCAAGGAACGCGAGTACCTGCGCGATCGCAATCAGTCCAGGCATGGATGCACCTCCGGTGGAGGGGTAGAAAACGCAGCGAGTGGTAAGCGAACTCGAACGGAGCGCTAGCGGTGTCGCATCGCCGACACCAGCGCGTCGAGATGCGCGAGGTATCGATCGAACGCGCGGCGACCGGCCGCGGTGAGTTTGTACGTGGTGCGTGGCGTCCGACCGGCAAACTCTTTCGCGCACACCACATATCCCGCGTCTTCGAGTTTGCGGGCGTGCACGCTCAGGTTGCCGTCGGAGAGCTGCAGCAAATCGCGAAGCTCGGTGTGCGATCGCGTTTCGCCGCTCGCGAGCGCGGTGACAATGGCGAGGCGCGCCCGTTCGTGAATAACTCCATCCAGCGCCGTCGCCGATCCGGCCACATCATCGGCTGCGCCGCCATCGATCGCCTCGAGCGTGCGGCCGGGCATCGGCTCGGCACGCGCCATGGTCGGTTCGGCCGTCTTGCGGCGAGGTTTGGCGGACACGTTCAGCCTCCGTGATATCGCATGATGACGGCGCCGGCCGCGATGTGCGCGACGCCAAATGCTAACGCCAACCACGCGGTGGCCCAGGAATCCGGCGTCGCGACCGCCAGCCCTCCCGCCACCACAAAGCAGGCGCCCAACAAGGGCACGGCGCGCGCGGTCGAAACGGCTCCGGCCCCGAGCACGCCAATGCCGTAACAACACAACCAGATCGGTGCCAACAACTCCCACGCGTTCGCCCGCAGTGCGCCCGCGGTGAGCAAGGCGCCCACGGCAACTGGTGGCATGAGCGCCAAGCCAAATCGTCGAGCCGGCAGCGCGGAGAGCGGCGCACCCGTCCGCCGCGCTTTGCGAATGAGCGTGAACCCGCCGAGCACCAGCGCGACCGCGGCGTCGATGATCCACACGGCCAGCCATCGCTCTCGCGTTGGCTGGACGTAGCTGACACCTGCCGCAACAAGTGCCGACGTCCCCATGAGCACCCCGCCAATGCCGGGAACGGCACTGAAGTGCTGGCTCCGGTCGAGCACGGTGCGCACGTACGCGAGATCCGCTTCGGCGCGCTCCGCGAGCGAGGTGGTGGGGGCCATGGATGAATGGGTACGCGGTTTGTTTGGGGTTGTCAAGTGCTTTGTGGTGCAAAGTGACGTTGAATCCGCTCGCGGCCGCTCGTAGCTTGCGACCTTCGCATTCCTTCTGACTCGCGTGCTGCCATGAATTCTTCCTCCGTCCGCATTGCCGATCTCGGCAAACATTCCGGCGCTGTTGTCACCGTTCGCGCCTGGGTCACACACCTGCGCTCGAAGGGCAAGGTGGCGTTCGTCGTCGCGCGCGACGGCACCGGAATTTTGCAGTCGGTGCTGGTGAAGAGTGAAGTCCCTGAGGAGTCGTGGAACGCCTTCGCCACGCTCACGCAGGAAGCGTCGATCGAGTTGACCGGCGAGGTACGCGCCGACGCGCGCGCGCCCGGCGGGTTCGAGATGGGCGTCCAGTCGCTGCGCGTGCTTGGCGCGAGCCCGAATGACTACCCCATTCAGCCGAAAGAACACGGAATCGATTTCTTGCTCGATAACCGTCACTTCTGGCTGCGCAGTCAGCGGCAGGTGGCGATCATGCGCGTGCGGCATGAAGTCGAACAGGCCGTGCACGACTTCTTCTACGCGCGCGATTTCATTCACTGCGACACGCCCATTCTCACCGCCGCCATCGGTGAACGCGCGGGGTTGTTCAGCACGGAATATTTCGACGAAGGTCCGGCCTATCTCGCGCAGACCGGACAACTCTACGGCGAAGCACTCGCTGCCGCGCTCGGCCGCATCTACACCTTCGGCCCCACGTTCCGCGCCGAAAAGTCGAAGACGCGTCGTCACCTGACCGAGTTCTGGATGATCGAACCCGAGATGGCGTGGTACGATCAAGACGACAACATGGATCTGCAGGAAGCGTTCGTGCGCTACCTCGTGGAACGTGTGCTGGAGCGTCGGCAGGAAGAGCTTAAGGTTCTCGAGCGCGACACCAGCAAGCTTGACTGCGTGTCGCAACCATTCGTGCGCCTCGATTACGGCGACGCCGTCAAGATGGCGGCAGAGAAGGGCAGTGACATCAAGTGGGGCGACGATCTCGGGGCGCCCGATGAAGCGCTGATCGTCGATCACTACCAGCGCCCGGTGTTCGTCGTGAACTACCCGAAGGAAGCGAAGGCGTTCTACATGAAGGAGAACCCGGCCGATCCGCGCACGGTGCGTTGCGCCGATCTGCTCGCGCCTGAGGGTCGCGGCGAAATCATCGGTGGGTCACAGCGCGAAGACGACTACGACAAGTTGCTCGCGCGACTCACGCACGAAGGGCTGCCGCTCGAGGCGTACGGCTGGTACATGGACCTTCGCAAATACGGGACGTTCGTGCACTCGGGTTTTGGACTTGGCCTCGAGCGCACCGTCGCCTGGATCGCCGGCGTCGAGCACATTCGCGAATGCATTCCGTTTCCGCGGCTGATGGGGCGGATCGCTCCTTGACTGCGGGAAAGCAGTACTTGGTACTTGGTACCGGTACTTGGTACTGGTATTAGCTGCGAGTACCGGTACTGGTACTGGTACTGGTACCGGTACGAAGGGGGGAGAGCAAACAGAACGCGGTCCGTCGCGAAGTCGACGGGCCGCGTTTCCTTATTCGAGTACCAGTACTCGGTACCAGTACTCGGTACCAGTACTAGCGGTTAATACCAGTACCGAGTACCGCGTACCAAGTACCAAGTACTGCAGTTACTCCAGTCATCCTCCCTCCGCCGCCTTCACCGCCTCCCAGTACCCATCCTGCTCCGCAAGCGACAACGCCGATAGCACCTTGCCGTCGCTCGCCGCCAGCGATTCCATCGCCGCGTATCGTCGCACGAATTTCGCGTTGGTCCGGTCGAGCGCGAGCGCTCCATGTACCCCGGTCTTGCGGCACAAATTCACCACCGCGAAGAGCAGATCTCCCAACTCTGCTTCGAGCGCGTCGGCATCGCGTACTGCGCCTTGCTCGTCGAGGAGCGCGGCTACCTCGTCGACCTCTTCGCGCACTTTCTCGAGCGGGCCGCGCGCGTCGGGCCAATCGAAGCCGACGCCGGCCGCGCGGTCTTGCAGGCGATGGGCGCGATGTAGCGACGGCAACCCCGCCGGCAGTCCTTCTTCGAGCGACGACCGGTTGGCTTTCGCGGCCTTCATCGATTCCCAACTGCGCTTGACGCCGTCGCCGTACAGATGCGGGTGCCGTGCATGCATCTTGGCCACGAGCGCGCCGGCCACGTCGTGAACGCTGAATGCGCCGCGTTCTTCCGCCACGACCGAGTGAAAGAGAACCTGCAGCAGGAGATCGCCCAACTCGTCGCGCAACACCGGGTCGTCGCCCAGACCGATTGCGTCATCGACTTCGTGCGCCTCTTCGATCAGGTACGGGCGCAACGATTGGTGTGTTTGCACGCGATCCCACTCGCAGCGCGCGCGCAAATCGCGCATCAGGGCGAGCGCGTCGTCGAGCGAGCGCGGCGCGGGGGTCGGATGGTCGTTGGGGTTGGCAGCCATGTGCAGAGAGCGTGGCGGAGAGTGTGGCGTGAAGCGGTCGGGTGATCCTTTCGCGCCAGCCCCGCGCGAGTGTTGATTAGAGGGATGCTGTCGGAGCAAAATCCCTCGCCGCCAATATACCCAGATCCCGACACTGACACGCTGCGCGCGTGGGTCGATATCGACCTCGAGTCAGTGCGTCGAAATGCGAATGCGTTGATGCTTCACGCGCGCGCACCGCTCATCGCCATGATCAAGGCCGATGCCTACGGTCTGGGCATGATCCCGGTCGCGCGGGCACTGGGCGCGGCGTTCGGCGACCCCGACGCGACCGACGTGTTAACGCCGGCCTTGTGGGGAGTGGGCGTTGCGGCGCTCGACGAAGCGGCAACGCTGCGCGCCGCAGGATGTACCGCCAACATTCTTTGCACGACTCCACTCGCGTTGAGCGAGTTTGAAGATGCGCACCGACTTGGCGTGCGCCCATCGCTACATCGGTCGGCCGATATCGAACGATGGTGTGCGTTTGGCGGAGGCGCTTGGCATCTGGCCATCGACACCGGTATGGCGCGCGCTGGCGTGCGTTGGGATGAAGTTTCGCCCCTGCGCGCCGCGGTCGCGCAGCATCCGCCTGAGGGTGTATTCACGCATTTTCACTCGGCCGAATTGGCCAACAACAGCCGCGACGTGCAGGATCGCCGTTTTGCCGAGGCGCTCAGCGTGCTGCGTGACGCGCTCCCGACCGATTTGCTGACGCACACCGATAACAGCGCCGCGATTGCGCGGCGTGGCGAGTCTCAATGTTCGCTGGTACGCCCCGGCATCGGCCTCTACGGAGCAGCCCAACTCTCGGAGTTGCCGTTGCGGCAAACCGTGCATCTGCGTGCACGCGTCGTTGATGTGCGCGACGTGCTCGATGGGGAAACCGTCAGCTACGACGCGACCTACACCGCGAACGGTACGCGCCGCATTGCCACGCTCGCCATTGGCTACGCAGACGGCTACCGTCGCAGCTATTCCAATCGAGGACTCGCGCTTGTGCACGGCACGAGAGTCCCGGTGGTGGGTAACGTGACCATGGACATGACGATGATCGACGTGACCGCGCTCGAGGAGCGTTGTCAGGTGGGCGACGTGGCCACGCTCATCGGCGAGGGCTCTCACGGACGCCTTACGACCGATGAAGTCGCCGCGCTCGTCGACATGTCGCCGTACGAACTGCTGGTGGGGCTGCGCCTTCGCGCGAGGCGTCGGTATCACCGCTCGACCGCCACCGCACTCATCGCAGGACCCGCCGACTTCACGCTATGACCGATTCCATCGCCAGCCCCGTGACGTCGCGGCGCGCTCTCGTTCTCGTGCTCGACGGAGTCGGCTGCGGCGAAGCGCCCGACACCGCCGCCTACGGAGATGCGGGGAGCGACACTATCGGCAACGTGGCCCGTTCGGTCGGTGGGCTATCCATGCCCAATCTGGCCCGCCTGGGGTTGGGCAACCTGGCCGAAATTGTGGGTGTTCCGCCAGCGGCGCGCCCCGCCGGAGGGTGGGGCACCATGCTGCCACGGTCCGCCGGCAAGGACTCGACCACCGGGCACTGGGAGATTGCGGGCCTCCACTTGGCCACGCCGTTCCCTACCTATTCGCACGGCTTCCCGCCCGAGGTGCTGCAAGCCTTTTCTCGCGCCACGGGACGGGGCATCCTCGCGAATTCGGTGGCGTCGGGCACCGCAGTCATCGCCGATTTCGCCGAGGAGCAACAGCGCACCGGCGCCTGGATCGTCTACACGTCGGCCGATTCGGTCTTTCAGGTGGCCGCTCACGAAGAGTGGATTCCGCTCGAGGAGCTCTATCGGGCCTGTGAGCTGGCTCGGGAAATGCTGGTCGCGCCACACGACGTTTCTCGGGTGATCGCGCGGCCGTTCGTGGGAACTCCTGGCGCCTGGAAGCGTACCGCACATCGCCGGGATTACTCCATCCAACCCCCCGGCGAGACGCTGCTGGACGCGCTACTGGCCGCGGGCATCGATCGATCGGGCGTCGGCAAGGTAGATGACCTCTTTGCCGGACGCGCCATAACCTCTCGGCATACGGCCGATAACGCTGAGGGGGTGGAAGCGCTGCTTTCCTGGCTTTCTGGCCCGAGTCGTGGGTTCTGCTTCGCCAATCTGGTAGATTTCGACCAGCAATACGGACATCGCAACGATGTCCCGGGATTTCAGGGGGCGCTCGAAGCGTTCGATCGTGCCCTGCCGCTCTTGCTGTCTGCTCTTCGCGAGGACGATCTGCTTTTCATCACCGCTGACCACGGAAACGACCCGACCACGGCGTCCACGGACCACGCGCGCGAGCGCGTGCCTTTGCTCGTCGCGGGCGCTCGCGTGCGCGGCGGTCCCGTCGGCCAGCGCGATACGTTCTCGGATCTCGGCGCCACTGTCGCTGAGTGGTTCGGCCTCGAATGGCGCGGGCGTGGCACGTCGTTCCTCTCCACCCTGCTGAACGCGTGACGCACTCGTGATGGCGACGGCCGGACATTCGATCAGCACATCGGGGCAGCAGTCGACGTTGCAGACGTTGCGTGAAGCGGCGGATGCGGCGCGGGCCAATGCGTGGTGTCCTTACTCGCACTTTCCTGTCGGGGCTGCGCTCGAGTCTGTCGACGGACGCGTCTTTGCTGGATGCAACGTCGAAAATGCGTCGTATCCGGCCGGCACCTGCGCCGAGCGCGTCGCGCTGGGCGCGGCCGTGTCGGCTGGGGCCCGTCGTTTTACGCGTGTCGTGATAACGTCGGCGGCGCACGAGCCAACGCCGCCGTGTGGTATCTGTCGTCAGGCGCTGGTGGAGTTTGCGCCTGACATTGAAATCGTGGCATTCGCTCCGGACGGGCGCTCCATGCGCTGGTCGCTGTCGGAACTGTTGCCCGCTCCCTTTACGCCTGCCTCGCTCGAGAATGCCTGAGCGTTTCTCCGTAGTTCCCCGATCGATTCCGCGGCTCGCGCCCGTGATCGCAGCGCTGATCCTCAGCGCGGTCGCCGCGTGCACCGAGACGTATAGCGGTGGCGATGCCTGTCCGTCGCTCTGTCCGGCGAAGCCCAACGCGTTTCTCGATACGACGCTGGATGCCATCACGCTCGATACGACCGTCGGCGGCTATCCCGCCCTCGGCGTTTCCAGCGCAATGCTGTTGGTGAATCGCGCCGACACACTCGTGGCGCGCAACGTGTTCCGCTTCGACGTGCTGCCAACGGTCTTCCTGCCGAACAAGACGGAGGCGAGTACCAGCATCACGACTGTCGACTCCGTGGTGATGGTCGTGCCGCTCGATTCCACCGGTCGGCTGGGTACGAATCCCGTAACCATCGAAGCATTCGACGTGGATACCACGGCGAATGATTCGTCGAATGTGGTGGTGCGTTCGCTGTTCCGCCCGGATCGCCTCATCGGTTCGACCGTCGTGACACCGAGTGCGGTCTCCGACACGCTGCGAATTCCGCTCAGCAAGACTGTGATGACCGCCAAAATTGCGGCGGCTGGTCGTTTGCGCATCGGATTGCGTATGACCAACGGCAACGGTCAACTGCGAGTGATTTCGTTCGTTGGTGGCGTCGGCGCAGCGTACGTCCGCTTCGATCCGAGCACCGACACAACCTACGCGCCGTTAACCGTCGCGCCGACCACGTCGCTTGATCTCGCGACCACCGACGTGAATCTGGCCTACACGGTCTACTCGCTTATCGACAAAGGCTCGACCGTGCCCGACGCGTCGACGCTCGTGGTGGGAGGCTATCCGGCGTATCGGACATACTTCCGCTTCAACGTGCCGAAGTTCATCACCGATTCCAGCACGATCGTGCGCGCGGAAGTGTTGCTGACGCAGCGTCCATCGCGGTTCGCCAACTTCGGTGACACCGTGGCAGTCCTGCCGTTGGTGCCGACATCGACCACAGCGGTCACGGACATTCGCCGCATTCTCGATCTGTCGGCCGAGGGCGCGTTTGCTGCGCTCGATTCTACGCGCTTGGTGCCGAAAGACAGCGGACAGCGCGCCCTCAACATTCTGGCGATGGCGCGCACATGGAAAAATCTCCCGACCGATGTACCGCGGGCCGTGGCGTTCCGCATTGGCGTGGAAGGCGCGCAGCCGGCGGAATTTCGCTTTTACTCCAGCAAAGCGTCGGCGTCATTGCGTCCGCGACTTCGCATCACTTATCTCCCGCGGACGGAATCGGCCATCCCATGATCATGCACTCGATCAAGGCGCGCGTTGCCAGCATCGCAATGGCCAGCCTCGCGTGGGCCGGTTCGCTGCAGGCACAGGGCGGGCTCAGCGTGCTCGGTTTCGGCTATCCCGTTGGCGGCACCAGCACGCGCGCATCGGGCACGGCCGGATCCTTTGGTGAATTCGATCCACTGAGCCCGGTCAATCCAGCGTCGCTTGGCGGACTGTCACGCACAGTTATCACTGCGCAAACGGAACCGGAATTCCGCACGGTGCGTCTCGGCGGTGCGCGCGAGCGTTCAACGAGCGAACGCGTACCGCTCATCAGTCTGTTGGCGCCGGTTGGACGCGGTGTCGCGATTGGACTGAGCGCCACCACGTTTCTCGATCGCAGCTTCACGACCATCACGACGGGCTCGGTGCTGCTCGATGGCGCCAACGTAACGACCACCGATCAAACCGACTCGCGCGGTTCGATTGGCGATCTGCGCGCGGCGGCCGGTTGGCGGATCAACGATCACTTCAGCGTCGGTCTGGGCGGCCATTTGTTCACCGGCGACAATCTCGTCGTCCTGACGCGCACCTTCGCCGACTCGTCGAAGTTCGGCAACGTCAACGACTCCTCACAGGTCGTGTATTTCGGTAAGGCGCTTTCTGTCGGTGGCGAGTGGCGGGTGCGCAAAGGATTGGCCGCGATGGCGTCCTATCGTCTGGGCGGTGGACTCGATACCCGCATTCGCGACACCGTGCGCACCAAGGCCAACGTTCCCAATCGTCTTGGCCTCGGCTTGCGTTTCGATGGCATTCCGGGATCGGTTTTCGCCGTCGGCATCACGCAACAGCAGTGGTCCGACATGAAGTCGCTTGGCTCGAACAACGTGACGCCGCATGATGCGACCGATTGGCACGCGGGTGCTGAAGTGGCCGGTCCTCACATGCGTGGATTGCCGGTGCTGATCCGTGCAGGATTCGCACGCAATCAGTTGCCGTTTGGCCTGGGCTCCAACGTGGTGAAAGAGACGCGCCTGAGCACTGGCGTTGGGCTGCCCGTGGCGCGCGATCAAGCCGTCATCGATCTGTCGCTACAGCGTGCGAGTCGGACGCTGAGCGGCAGCAACGCGCGTGAATCGGCGTGGCTGTTGGGTGTTGGCCTTCAAATCCGGCCGTGAGCGCGCTCCGGACGTGAGTATCATCGCTCCTTCAACGCCCGACGAAACGGAACTGGCCGCGCCCACCGCGACGATCGATTCCGCGACTGCCACGCCCAAGCCAACCGTGTACATCGAAACGTACGGCTGCCAGATGAATGTGGCCGACTCGGAGTTGATGTACGGCAAACTCATTGCGCATGGCTACACGGCGGTCGACGGTCCCGATGGCGCGGACGTGATTCTCGTCAACACCTGCGCCATTCGCGAGAACGCCGAAACGCGCGTGATCGGTCGCTTGGGAGAACTCAAGCGCAACCTGAAGCCGGGTGCCATTGTCGGTGTCACCGGCTGCATGGCGCAACGTCTCGGTCCTCGCATTCTTGACCAGGCACGACACGTATCGCTCGTCGTCGGGCCCGATGGCTATCGTGCGCTCCCTTCGCTGATCGACGGCGCGCGGCAGGGCGAACGGTTCTCCGCCACCGATTTCGATCTCGAAGAGCATTACGAAGACGTGGTGGCCCGACGTTTCGAAGGCGTGAAGGCGTGGATCCCAGTTCAGCGCGGCTGCAACTACCGCTGCACGTACTGCATTGTGCCGTTCACGCGCGGCGAGGAACGCAGTCGCAAGCTGGACGATGTTGTGCGAGAAACTCGAGAGGTCGTTGCACAAGGTCTGACCGAAATCGTGCTGCTTGGGCAAACGGTCAACTCCTACAACGATGGCACGCACGATTTTGCCGACCTGCTTCGCGCAGTCGCGGCCGTGCCGGGCATTCGACGCGTTCGCTACACGAGCCCGCACCCGAACGACTTTAGTGATCGGGTGATTGCGGCGATGGCAGACACACCGCAGGTGTGTGAACACGTGCACCTGCCGATGCAAAGCGGCAGCACCTCGATGCTCAAGCGCATGCTTCGCCGCTACACGCGCGAGGAGTATCTCGATTGCGTCTCGCGGCTTCGCGCGGCGATTCCGGGAATTGCCATCACCACCGACATCATCGTCGGCTTTCCGGGCGAGACGGACGAAGAGTTTGAAGAGACCATCTCACTCTGCCGCGAAGTGCGATTCAACGACGCGTTCATGTTCAAGTTTTCAGCGCGCGAAGGTACGCCCGCCACGCGCATGCCCGCCGAGTGGACCGTGCCCGATGCGATCGTGAGCGAGCGGTTCGATCGGTTGCTGCAAACCGTGCGCGGCATCTCGCGCGAAGAGAATCTCACACGGTTGGGCGAAAGCTGCGAAGTGCTGATCGAAAAGGTTGCGCGCGATGGACTGCTGCTTCAGGCGCGCTCGCGCGATTTCAAAACGGTTATGGTGCCGGCCGATGCGGGGCGCATCGGTGACTATCTCACCGTGCAACTCTCCGGCACCACGGGCGCGACCTTCACGGGTGTGCCGGTGACAACGGTCGCCGCAGACGCACCGCGCACGCGTTCACCGTTGCCGATGGCCGGCGCGCAATAACGCTCGCAGTAAGTCTCGTAACACGGAGCGAAACACGGAGCGCAACAGGTCGCGCAGTGCGTCGCGCAGTCACTCGCGGGGCGCGTAGAAACGCACCGTCGGCATAAACGAGATACCGCGGGCCACATCGCCGATGCATAGCGTGCGGCATGCCGCCTCTCATCCATCTCGCCTGCGCATGGCTCGTCGCACTCGCGACGGGCTCGCTGGTGTCGCTCACGGCGTCCAACTCGTGGGGATGGGCCGTCGCGCTGTTCATCGGCGCTGGAATCGTTGGATATGCAGGCGCCCGGGGAACGTCGCCTGCGAGCGACGGAGCGGTCTTAAACCAGCAGCGTTCGGCGCGACGACGCACGCCGTTGCTGTTCGCGCTTGCGACTACGGCCGTTGCGATCGCCGGCTGGTATCACGCGCGCACGTCGCGTGAGCAAGACGCACTCTGTCGGCAGGCGCTGACTCAGGCGCTCAACCGCGGAGATTCGCTCGCCGTGGCGCTGGACGATCGCGTTTCGGCGGTCAGGACAGGGAAACGATCGACCTCAGCGGCGACCTTTAGTCGCGGAGTTGCCCGCGGCGAGGGAGCGCTCTCGCGTTGCCGAGTCGATGCCGCACTACATGTCGAATCGGGCGCGGCCGACGCGGGAGTATGGACTATCGTTCGCGGTCACGCGGTCGAGTCGACGCGTGGGCTCCGCATCAACGCGCGCTTGTCGGAGCTCTCGAATCCGAGACGCGACTGGCGGCGAGTCGCGCGGGGACGCACGGGCGACGTGATTGATCGCGACTTTGGCGAACACGCACCATTAGTGCGCGCGCTCTTGATTGCGGATCAGGATGGCATTCCACCCGCAGTCCGCGACACCTTCGCCGACGCGGGGCTGGTTCACATGCTCTCCATCTCCGGTCTGCATGTCGCCATCATCGCCGGCGCGTTGCTCACGCTTGCCGGCGCACTGCGCCTGTCGCGATCGGCTGCTTTCGCCGCGGCGCTCGTCATCATCGCGGCATACGTCGCGATTATCGGAGCGCCACCGCCCGCGGTGCGCAGCGCCGTGATGCTCGCCGTTGTCGGCCTTTCCGAGCGACTTCAGCGACCAACGCATCCGTGGACCGCGCTTGCACTGGGCGCCGTCATTCCAACGGCGCAGGCCGATGTCGTGCTGGATCTGGGGTGGCAGTTGAGCGTCGGCGGGATGGCGGCGCTCGTCGCGGCCCGCTCGCTCTGGCGACGACTCAGGCACGACGAGTTGCGAACCATGCCGCGCCCGCTGCGTTTGCCTGTGCGGAAGTTCCGGAGCTTGCGCGGTTGGAAGCGCGAACTCGCGCGCGAATTGCTCACGGGCACGATCGCCACGCTCGTCACCGCACCGCTCGTGGCATGGACGTTTGGTCGCATCAGTCTGATCGCGCCACTCTCTAATCTTGTCGCCGGTCCCGTCGTCGCCTTCTTGCAGCCCGTCCTCTTTCTCGCCGTCGTCTGTGCCCCGTGGCCGTGGCTCTCCTCGGCCGTAGCGACCGCCGCTGGACCACCAATCGCGTTGCTCGAGGTCATCGCTCGTTTAAGCGCTGCCGTGCCTCATGCGGCCCTTCACGTGGCGCCAACAGCCCTCAGCGCAACCTGCCTGGCACTCGCGTCGGCGGCGGTCGTGCGCGCCACGGCTTCGCGCTCCATGGCCCGGGGGCTCATCCTGGCCTCGGCAGCCATCGCGACCGCAGTGTGGACACCGCTCATGGTCGACGGCTCGGGGCTCGTCGAGCTGCACATGATCGATGTCGGGCAGGGTGATGCGCTCGCTCTCCGCACGCCGCGCGGACGGTGGCTGTTGGTGGACGCCGGACGGACGTGGGACGGCGGAGATGCCGGACGTCGAACGATCGTGCCGTATGTCCGAAAACTCGGTGGCGAAGTTGCAGGCTTTGTGCTGACGCACGCCCACGACGATCACGTCGGTGGGGCGGCGAGCGTGGTGGCGGCCCTCAATCCCTCGAGATGGTGGGAGCCCGCTTTCGTAACGGCAAGCCGCGCCTATCGGGACGCCCTGGCCACGGTGCAGCGCGAGCGCGTGGCTTGGCATCGGGTCCGCCCCGGCGATCACTGGCAGATCGACGGCGTGGACATTCTCGTCCTCGCTCCCGATTCGGCTTGGACCGCGCAGCAAACCGACGCCAACGAGACAAGCGTCGTGCTTCGAATCCGCTACGGTGAGGTGGCGTTCGTGCTTACCGGAGACGCCGAGACCGAGGAAGAGCAGTGGATCGTCCAGCACACCGATCCATCGGACCTGCGTGCAGACGTCCTAAAGCTAGGGCACCATGGCAGCAAGACGAGTTCGTCGCTCCCGTTTCTCGACGCGGTCCAGCCTTCGCTCGCTCTGATTTCGGTGGGCGAGGACAATCGATACGGACACCCTTCGCCTGAAACGATCCGTCATGTCGAGGCGCGTGGAATCGCGATCGAGCGAACCGACGAAGACCAAACCATTGTGGTCCGAACCGACGGCCACCGCATCACCGTGCACGACCGACGGGGAAGTTGGACACTCTCACGGGGCGCAGCGCGTTAGCCATTCGGTTGGCGGCCCGATGGTGACAAACCGGCCTGAAACTCTTGCCTGCGGGCGCCATCATTCGTCAGTTTCACCGAGGCTGTAATCGATTTCGATCCGCTCTTCCGCCAGCTCTTCCGCCCCGAGGGTCTGACCTTGGTTAAGCATACTGCTACGTCTGTCGTCACCATCGAACGATTCATCATCGAACAGGAACGCAAGTTCCCCGATGCGACCGGTGAGTTGTCTGGCATTCTTTACGACATGGCGCTCGCGGGGAAGATGATCGCCAACAAAGTGCGCAGTGCGGGACTCGCCGACATCCTCGGCGCCACGAGCGATACCAACGTACAGGGCGAGGTACAGCAGAAGCTCGACGTGATCGCCAACGAAATCATCGTGAAGGCGTTCGATCACGGCGGTCGCTTGTGCGCGATGGCGTCGGAAGAAGAGCCCGACATCATTCACATTCCCGAAGGCTTTCGTTCGGGCAAGTACGTGCTGCTGTTCGATCCACTCGATGGGTCCAGCAACATCGACGTGAACGTGCCGGTGGGAACGATCTTCTCCGTGTACAAAAAGATCACGCGCGGCACGCGCGGCGAAATGGAAGACATGTTGCAGCCGGGACGTCGACAGGTGGCGGCCGGCTACGTGATCTACGGATCGAGCACGATGATGGTGTACACCACGGGCCAGGGCGCGCACGGCTTCACGCTCGATCCCTCGATCGGCGAGTTCCTGCTGTCTCATCCCGACATCAAAATCCCCGAGCGCGCGCGATATCTCTCCGTAAACGATGCGTACGAGCAAGACTGGCCCGAAGCCACCCGCGCACTGATGCGTCGCTACCGCGGTATGGATGGTGTACGCAAGCCGTTGAACGTGCGTTACGTTGGTTCACTCGTGGCCGACTTCCATCGCAACCTGCTCGGTGGTGGCGTCTTCTGCTATCCCGCCAACGCCAAATCGCCACGCGGCAAATTGCGGTTGTTGTACGAGGCCAATCCACTGGCGTTCATCGCCGAACAGGCCGGTGGACTCGCGACCGACGGGCACAAGCGCATTCTCGACGTCGAGGCCACGGAACTCCATCAGCGCACGCCGCTCTATCTCGGCAGCAAGGCCGAAGTGGAAACGGTGGCGGAGTTTCCGCTGCCTGTTCCGGAACGGCGCGCGGTCCCACGCACGGACGCGGCCTAGCTTCACGACGTGCGCGGCAGGCTAAATTCCGCGCATGACTGAACGCCTTTCCCCCTCCGGGATTCCAATTCCGACCGTCGTCCGTCCGGGCGATGTGCACACCGATTACGCACGTGATCTGGGCGATCCCGGCCAGTTCCCGTTCACGCGTGGTGTGCAGCCCACGATGTACCGCGGTCGGCTGTGGACCATGCGGCAGTACGCCGGATTCGGCACGGCGAAAGCCACGAACGAGCGCTTCAAACTGCTGCTCGATGCCGGACAAACGGGGTTGTCAGTCGCGTTCGATTTGCCAACGCAGATGGGCATCGACTCCGATTCCCCTCGCGCGAGCGGTGAAGTCGGACGCGTAGGTGTGGCCATCGATACCGTCGACGATATGCACGTGTTGCTCGATGGCATTCCGCTCGACAAAGTGTCGACGAGCATGACGATCAACGCGACGGCGTCGACGCTGCTCGCGATGTACATCGTCGTCGCTGAGGAACGCGGAATTGCGCGCAGCGCGCTGTCAGGAACGGTGCAGAACGACATTCTCAAAGAGTACATCGCGCGCGGCACGTACATCTATCCGCCGGCGCCGTCGATGGCGCTGACGGCCGAGATGTTTCGTTTTGCCGCCGCCGAGGTGCCGCAGTGGAATCCCATCAGCATTTCGGGCTACCACATTCGCGAAGCCGGCAGCACGGCCGTGCAGGAAATTGCGTTCACATTTGCCGATGCG
This sequence comes from uncultured Gemmatimonadaceae bacterium, assembly GCA_966096095.1. Taxonomy (GTDB): domain Bacteria; phylum Gemmatimonadota; class Gemmatimonadetes; order Gemmatimonadales; family Gemmatimonadaceae; genus Gemmatimonas. The sequence goes on from CBHTUR010000003.1 coordinate 179,080, forward strand.
ATTGCGTACGTGCAGCAAGCCGTCGATGCCGGACTGCACGTCGATGCCTTCGCGCCGCGTCTCAGCTTTTTCTTTGCCGCGCACAGCGACCTGTTTGAAGAGGTTGCCAAGTTCCGCGCGGCGCGCCGCATGTGGGCGCGTATCATGCGTGAACGATTTGGCGCGAACGACAACAGTTGCCGTCTACGTTTTCATACCCAAACCGGCGGCGTCACGCTAACCGCGCAGCAGCCGCTCAATAACGTCGTACGCGTCACTGTGCAGGCGCTGGCGGCGGCATTGGGGGGCACGCAGTCGCTGCACACCAACGGCTACGACGAAGCTCTGGCACTTCCAACCGCTGAAGCCGCGACGTTAGCGCTTCGCACGCAGCAGATTGTCGGTTACGAGGCGGGCGTGGCGCAAACCGTCGATCCTCTGGCCGGCAGTTGGTACGTCGAACAGCTCACCGACGCAGTCGAGGCGCGCGCACTTGAACTCATCGCCAAAGTCGATGAACTCGGCGGTGCGGCCGAAGCGATCAAGAGTGGATTTTTTCAAGAAGAAATCGGGCGCAGCGCGTACGCCTATCAGCTTCGCGTCGAGGCCGGCGAGTCTGTCGTGGTCGGTGTCAACAAATTTGGTGATGGACAAGATCCGCCCATTATTCCAGCGCCCGACTTTTCGACGCTAGAGCGCGGGCAAGTGGCGCAGCTCAAAGCCGTAAAAGCCAAGCGAGACATTGGCGACGTGGCGCGCGCTCTCGCCGCGATCAGTGCTACGGCCCGCGAATACCTGCCGACGCATCAGGGCAGTCGCGGCGAGTTGATGCCGCGCATTATCGACGCGGTACGGGTGCGTGCATCGGTCGGCGAAATTGCCGACGCGCTCGAGCAGGTGTGGGGTCGCTACCAGCCGAGCATGTAGATGGAGCCTTCAACACGCTCGTTGTCGGTTTTGCGGGCCATGATCGATTCGCTCGATCGTGACCTCCTGCATATCATGGCGCGACGCATGGCGCTCGTTGCGGAGGTCGCGGCATACAAACGCGAGCATGGCATTCGCATTCGCGATCCGCAGCGGGAGCGTGACGTGCTGGTCGACCGCCGGGACCGCGCGCGTGAACTCGGTCTGCCGGTCGGCGAGATCGAGTCGATCTTTCGCGTGCTGCTTCGCTCGAGTCGAGACCATCAGGCCGCACTCCGAGCGGAAATGCCGCTGGAAGAAGATCCGAAGACGGTCGCGATTATCGGTGGACACGGAAAAATGGGCGCGCTGTTTGCGCGACTTTTTGCTGACCTCGGGCACCGCGTTCTCGTCGTCGATACCGATACGGCGCTCACCGCACCTGCCGCCGCCGCGATCGCGGATTTGATCGTCGTCAGCGTGCCGATCGAGTTGACGTCCGCCGTCATCGCCGAGGTCGGGCCACACGTGCGTGCGGATGCCTGTTTGATGGACATCACCTCGATCAAAGAATCGCCGGTCCAGGCAATGTTGCAGGCCACGCGTTCTAACGTAGTGGGCACCCATCCGATGTTCGGTCCCGGCGTGCATTCACTCCAAGGACAACGTGTCGTGGTCTGCCGCGCGCGCGGCGACGCCTGGGCCGACTGGATCGTCGGCACGCTCACCGCACGTGGCCTCACCGTAACCGAAGCCACACCCGTGCAACACGACCGCGCAATGTCCGTTGTGCAGGTTCTGACACATTTTCAAACGCAGGTGCTCGGGCTCACGCTCGCCAAACTCGGCGTGCCCCTCGACGAAACGCTGCGCTTCACCTCGCCGGCGTACCTGCTTGAGTTGTATGTGGCTGCCCGCCACTTCGCGCAGGATCCGCTGCTCTACGGACCGATTGAAATGCGGAACCCGCAGAGCGGCGCGGTCACCACGGCGTTTCGCGACGCGGCGGACGAACTGCGCTCCGTCATCGCCAGCGGCGATCAGCAGGCCTTTTCGGCGCTCTTTGACGACGTACGAGCCTTCTTCGGTGCCTTCACAAGTGAGGCGGTCGAGCAGTCCAGCTTCCTCATCGATCGCATCGTCGAACGGACCTGAAAATTTGGGGTAACTTACGGCATGCACCTCTCTCCTACCTATTCAGGCGCCCGCGCCGCGATGGCCGCCGGACTGATGATCGCCGCGAGCGCCCTGCCATTGCAGGCGCAGCAAAAGACCAGCATCCGCGATCGTGCCGCGCAGGAATCCGGCAAGAAGCCGGCAGCGCGAGGCGGCATCGGTATCATCGACGGCATCGTCACTGACACGCTGTTGCGACCGCTGAGCTCCGCCGATGTATCCGTAGTGGGCGTCGGCGCGCGCGTCGTGACCGAAGAAAGCGGACGTTTCCGGTTTTTACAGGTGCCCGCCGGACAGTATCTGCTGGTGGTTCGTCGCATCGGCTTCGCCCCGACATCGGGCATCATCGAGGTACCGGCCAACGACACATTGCGACTGTCGTATACGCTGGCGCGCACGACCAACCTGATGGACACGATCCGAGTTAAAGAAACGCGCGTCTCGCTGCGTATGCTCGAGTTTGAGCAGCGTCGTGCAGCGGGCATCGGTCAATTCATCACGCAAGAACAAATCGACAAGCGCGGCTCGCTTCAGACAGCCGACTTCTTGCGCACGCTCAGCGGCATCGATGTGTCAACGCTCACCAGCACGCAGTTCGAGGGAAAGATTGCGCTGTCCAAGCGCGAGGGCGGCAGCGTGCTCGGCGAGGGCGCCGGCGCGTGCGCGATGCAGGTCATTCTTGATGGCATTGTGATGCCGCGGAACTTCAATCTCGACCTGTTGCCACCACCGAAGCAGATCGCCGGCATCGAAGTCTACAAGGGCGCGGCAACTATCCCTCCGCAATTTGGCGGTGCGGATCGCCGGTGCGGCATGATTTTGTTCTGGACGCGCGAAGGGTACTAAGAACGGCTCGCGAGCTCGGCAAAGCCGGTAGCAACGAAAAAGCCCCGTGCGCACTCTGCGCACGGGGCTTTTTCGTATCACGCAACCTTCGTGATCAGCAACCCGGGCCAGCGAGACCGCCCGTCTTGCCAACACGCACCAGGCACTCGGCCTGTGGAATCGGCATCACCTTGGCCACGAAGTGGTTCGACGCATCGAGCGGCAGCGTGTTCAAGCGGCCGTAACGACGCATATCGATCCAGCGCGTGCCTTCAAGCATCAGCGAATAGCGCTTGTTGAGCAGCAGCTCGTCGAGCACCGACGCGTCTGACGACGCGGTGGTCAGCGTCGAAGCAGCGAGGCCGCCCGAGTTTACACGGATCGAATTGATGATCGTAATCGCACCGGCCTTGTCACCCGTGGCGAGCAACCCTTCTGCGCGCAGCAGCATGAGTTCTTCGTTGCGGATGATGGGCACCGACGCCGAGATCGATCCGTCGCCCACGTAGCCAAGCGACGACTGAATGCCCGTGACGCCGGCTGGCGGACCACGCGGCGTCTTGGTCTTCACCTTCGCGAGGTAACGGTTGTCCTTCGTACCGTCGGCCTTGAGTGGCGCGTCGGTTTCCGTGCTCGGATGCAAGAACAGGTCAGCCGAGTTGCCGAAGAACGGATTGCCGGCATCACCCGTGGAACCCGAGTACGGATGCACTGGGCCCGCATCGAGATCCGCGCGCGACGTGGCCGCCGTGTTCAGGAACGACGCCGTGAGCGCCGTCAGTGAACGCTGCCACGCCGCCGTGCCGCCACCAGAAGTGGCGTAGTAGGCGGCCGCACGGCCGGCGATCGCACGGTTGAACTTGGCGAACGTCGCCGGCGTGTTGAAACCGGTGAAGCCCGAGTGCAGCGTGAACGGGAACGCGGTGCCGCCAGCGAGAAGCTGCGTATTCCCGTCGTCGAGCGTGTTCAGGATGTACTTGTACACCGAGTCACGCGAAACGAACGCCGCCAAGTCCGACGCGTCCTGCTTGATTTCGACGATCGCACCGAGCGTGTCGCGCGCCGAAATCACGTACAGCAGTTCGAGTCCTTCCAACGTCTTCGCGAAGCCCACCGCCGCGCTCTTCTGCGCCGCCGTCAGCGACGCCGATGCACTGGCGGAGTTCTTCAGATTGAAGATGTCGCGCAGGTTGCCGTACTGCGTGGCCCACTCGCCCACCGCGAAGCCGGCCGGATCGAGCTTGTTGGCGCCGGTGATACCCTGCAGATAGGCCGACGTATTACGACCTTCCTGCGGGGAATAGATGTACAACTCACGTCCGAAGCGACCCCAGTCGAAAATGGTGCCGCCGCGACCGTTGCGAAGCTGACGCAACAAGCCCGTGGCCTGCAGCTGCAGCGCCTGCGCGTCAGCTGCCGCCGACGCCACAGTCGGTGTGTTCGGGTTGGTGATGTTCAGCTTGTCGCTGCTGCACGCCGCCAGCGTGATCGCCGACAACGCCAGCGCCGTGTTACGAATCGCCTTCACGGAAGCCCTCATGATAGTCGTCGACATGGCTTAGAACCCCACGTCGATGCTGAAGAAGTACTGACGGCTCGACGGGAACGGCGCGAGGTCGATGAAGCGGTTGAAGTTCTGGTTACCGAAGTTGTTGAACTCCGGGTCATAGCTCCAATACTTCGAGAACATGAACAGGTTACGGCCGCTGGCATTGAACCGGAGGCTCTTCGCACCCGGAATCTTCGCCGCCCACGAATCCGGCGCCTGATAGTTCAGCGTGATTTCGCGCACCTTCACGTACGAACCCTTCTGGATGTACGGACGGATATCACCCGCCGCGAACGTCGCGTAGCGCTGTTCACCGGTCTGATCGCGACCCGACTCCTTCACCGAGAAGTCGCGCGACTGGCCGCCTTCGTCGAAGAGGTTGTTCGTCATGTCCGAGACCGAGCCACCGTTACGCCAGTCGATCAACGCCGACAACGTCCACTTCTTCCAGCTGATGTCGTTGTTGAACGTCGTGGTGTGCACCGGGTTCGAATCGAACAAAATCGTGTCGCGAACGGCGGCATTCGCGCCAAGCGGGGCGTTACCCCAGATCAACGTAGAACGCGTGTTCGCCGCGATACGGTTACGGCCGTAGGTCGCACCGAACGAGTTCGCCACCGCAAACGCCGGCACCGGGATGTTATCCGTACGCTGCACGTTCGCGTTGTAGATCACGCGCGACGACCATTCGAGGTTGTTCGTACGCACCGGCACGAACGAGACCACGGCTTCGTTACCCTGAACAGAGAGCTGACCACCGTTGATGATCTGGTTGCCCAGACCCGACGACGGCGGCAGCGGGAAGGTCAGCAGCAGGTTGGTGATGCGGCGCTGGTAGCGCGTGAGTTCGAACGCCAGACGCGAACCGAAGAACGTCATGTCCGTACCGAACTCGGTTTCGTTCATCGTTTCCGGCTTGATCTTCGGATTGCCCAGCAGGCCGTTCGAGACGAGCGAGCTGTTGCCACCGATCAGACCACCGTTGGCGTACAGCACGTCGCGATCGCCGTAGCGCGGACGGTTGCCCGACTGGCCAATGGCGGTGCGCAGCTTGATTTCGTCGATGCTCTTGACGCCGAGCGGCTTCACGAAGCGGTACGACGCCGAGAACTTCGGGAACGCGTAGAACTTCTCACGATCACCGTTGGCGCTCGAACGGTCGGCACGGACGCCGACGTTGATGGCCAGCTTTTCTTCAAGACCGAGAATCTGTTCGTTCGCGTAGTACGACTGATCGCGGAACTCGTTACGCGTGTTCGTAATTGCGAGGTCCGTCGCGCCGAGCGGCACCTGCACGGTTGGCAGCAAGCCACGGCCACGCAGCGAGTACGTGTTGGTCGCCTGGTTTTCGTACGAACCACCAACCGACGTCGTGGCCGACGTGAGCCACTTGTTGCCCATCGTGTACGTCCACACCGCGTTCGCGCCCTGGTTCATCTGGAACACCGAGGCGTTAAGCTGGTTGGCCGTGCCGAGGAAGTTGTCGGCGGGCTCATACTGCAGGAAGTTGGGCGAGTACTGGTAGCCTTCCTGCTGGAAACGGTCCACACCGGCGAGGAACGACAGCTGCACAGAGTTGTGCGCCGTGCTGATCGCCGAGAAGTTGGCGCGCACGTTGCCGGCCTGACGCCAGACATTTTCCGTGTTGGTCAGGTTGTTCAGCACTTCGAACGGATTCGACGTGCCCGAGCCGCCGCCGTTGAACGGCATGCGCACGTAGTGGCCCGACGCGTCCTTCGCCGTGAGATCGATGATCGCCGGCGAGTAACCGAACGTGTAGATCGGGCTCGTACCGGAGTTGTCGTTACCGCCGATGCCGCGCTGGAAGTAGTTGTGCGTCACATCAACGCCGGTGCTGACAGTCCACTTCGTGCCGAGCGTCTGATCGATGTTGATGCGGCCACCCGTGCGGCGCGCGCCGGTGTTAATCAGAATGCCCGACTCTTGTCGGTCGTTCAGCGAGGCGAAGAAACGCGTGTTATTCACGCCGCCCGACGCCGACAACAGCGTTTCCCACGACGGATCGGTGCGGCCGTACAGCTGCTTCTGCCAATCGTACCACGGGCAGGCACCCGTGCCGCAGGCGGCCTGCGCTGCCGCGTCACCAATCGTGCCACCGGTCCAATCGGCCACTTCAGCGAGATTGGCGAAGTGACGCGACGACAAGTTCTTGAGCATGCTCTGCGAACCCGCGCGCTGCGTGACGTTCCACGACGCACGTCCCTGACGGCCGCGCTTGGTCGTGATGACCACGACACCGTTCGTGGCGCGCGAGCCGTAAATGGCCGACGCGGCCGCCGACTTCAGCACTTCGATGTTCTCGATGTCGTTCGGATTCAAGTCGGCCAGACGGTTGACGACCTGGTCTTGACTGGAACCCGTCGAACCCGAGGCGCGCGTCACCGAGCTGGCGCCCGATGAAATCGACGCGTTCGAAATGATGATGCCGTCGACGACGTAGAGCGGATCGCCCTGCGCGAGCACCGACGTGGCGCCGCGGATCTGAATCTGCGCACCACCACCCGGCGCGCCGCTGTTTTCAAACATGCGGGCACCGGCCACCTTGCCGGCCAGGTTGCTTTCAACCGAGCGGGCAGGGACGCGGTTGAGTTCCTGCGCGTTCACCGTCGAGACGGCCGTGGCGGCCACGCGACGATCGGTCGTGGTGGCAACACCCGTCACCGTCACGCCTTCAAGCTGCAGGATGTCCTTTTCGAGAACGAAGTCGGCCGTGTTTTCACCCGGGCCGAGTCGCTTGGTTTGCCGCTTGTAACCCAGCGTGCGCGCCAGAACCAGCACTTCGCTGGATGGAACGCGGAGACGATACTCACCGCGCTCGTTCGTGCGAACACCAACCTGCTGACCCACGATGCTGATCGTGACGTCGGCGATTGGCGCGCCGGTACCGACCGCCGTCACCTTGCCCGAGATGTCTCGGGTCTGCGCGTGTACCGTTAGCGGCAACGCGGTGACGATGGCGGCAGCGGCAACAAACTTGTAAAGCCTACCCATAGTGGGTCTCCGATGGAGGGTGCGGAGGCTGCGTGATCGAGTGATCCAGCGGCGCTTCGGCAGATAGCCGATGGTGGTCCCGGGACGGGATCCCCAGATGGGGTCCACGGGAGAACACCGTTCGACCGACCGACAGCCATCGCCCCGAAACCACGCTCTCGCGGGACAAAGAGCGAAATCTCGGCACGACGCTGGTCACAGGTGGGACAAACTTATGTCACTAACCGTTCTCGGCTAGCTCGCGTCACCAACTTTTTTCGGCGAGAAGTGACGTGACATCTCAATTGACAAAATCACGAACATGATCTACCAAAATTCACCAACATGTCCGGCGCCGTGCGCCGGACATGTTTTACTGAAGAGCTCGTTTCGAGAACGCCTGCCGAATTCGTACCGTACGCTCGAGCTCGTCACGTGACTGTAGCACTTTTTGTCGAAGGTCGGTCGCGAGTCGCGGATGGGATGCAAGCCAGGCGTCGACATCGCCAAGTGCTTCGGCCGTCGTCTGGCCGCCCAACACCGATCCGAGCCAGCTGCCCAAGAAAAAGATTCGTCGGTTCTGTTGAATCCACGGCAGCGTGTCGAGTGCCGGCCGCAGGAGACTCCGGGTCAACTCCTCGCGCTCAGGATCGTTAAACGCGCCGAGGCTCGCCGTAACCCACTCCTCGTTGAGTTCTTTGTCGCTGAACCACTGCGCGAACAGTCGCTGTTTGCTCGCCGCATCAGGACGCGCGGCCTGCGCCACGTACGACAAGCGCTTCCCTTCGCTGGTTGAGTCGCGTCGTGATTCCGCGGCGAGGCGCTGCTCGGCCGACGGCGCTGACCTCGCAACGAGTCGCGTGACAATTCGCCAGCGCGTCGGCGCGCGCAGCGCGATTCCGGCCACGCTGTCTTGATCGAGCCAGCCGTCCAGTCGGGCGAGCGAACCCGGCGAACCGGCCAGTCCGATGACGGCATCGAGGGCGGTTCGCCGAGGGCCATACGCGCGACCCGTATCGGCCGCCAGTCGTAACAGCAGCGATTCGGCCTGCGGCACCAGCGAGTCGCGTGCCGCCGTCGAGGCGTAACGCGCGAGAGCGGTTGACAACCGACCCGTCATGGAGCCGATCAGTTGTTCGTCGCGCTCGGCCGGCAGTTCGCGCAGCGCGATCGCGGCAAATCGCTCCGGTGCGAGGCGCGCCTCGCGCACGAGATCCCACAACGACCCCCAGAGCATCGCCCGCAGAAAATCGTCGCGCACACTGCCCACGTGTTGTTCAAGCCACGCTACGCTGGCGCTATCAGGTAACACGAGCGCATATCCAAAGTCTTCGTAATTCGCAAACACAAAGTCCGGCGCCGATTTTCCTCGTGCGGCCGCGACATCCAGCGTGCGCCCGGTCATCTCCACGGGAATCCGCTCGGTGCGTCCATCCGAGTACGCAAGCAGCAGCTGCGTTTTGATCGGCCACGGCGCTGATCCCGACAACGCCGGTTGTGCTGGACGCTGTGTCAGCGTCAACCGTGCGATGCGCCCATTGGCCACGCGCACCTGCTGCTCAATTACCGGCATCCCCGGACGCAGAATCCACGAAGCGCCCCACGATGACAAGTCGCGCCCGGCGGCGGTACCGATTGATGACAAGAGATCTCGCCACGTGGCGTTGCCGTACGGATGCGTTTTGAGAAACTGCTGCACACCGCGTTGAAACGCCGTTTCGCCAACGAGGTAGTTCAGCTGCCGCAACACACCCGGCGCTTTGTTGTACACGATTGGGCCGTAGTTGCTCTTGGCCTGATCGAGATTCGCCAGCGACTGCCAGACGGGAGTAGTACCCGCCGTCGCGTCGGTCGAATACGCGACCGGCTTGTTACGCAGGTAAAAGGTCTTCCACGCGTTGGCATTCGGTTCAAGCGCGGCTTGCATCTTTGCCGCCATGTACGTGGCGAAGCCTTCCTTCAACCACAAATCGTCGAACCACCGCATCGTCATGTAGTCGCCAAACCACTGGTGGGCGACCTCGTGATAAATCGTGGCCTGGCGACCCAGCAATTGCGTCGTCGTCGGTGGCTCTCGATAGATGAAGCTCTCTTCGTTGTAGAAGACCGCTCCCGGGTGCTCCATCCCGCCGAACGGGAACGCTGGCGCGAGCAGGAAGTCGAACTTTCCAAAGGCGTACGGAATGCCAAACCACCCGCCCAGCCAGCGCAGCGCCCGCGCATTCATCGCGATGAGTGAATCGGTGTCCGCCGCCTTCGCGCGCGACCCGCGCACCCAGAGCGACACCGGGACCGCGGCCGCGCCCTCCACCGTGCTCACCATCTGCGAACTCGAACGCCAAGGCCCCGCGGCAAAGGCGAAGAGATACGTGCTGAGCGGAGCCGTTTCAGCGAAATGATGCGTGGCCGTGAACCCGCTGCTATCGGTCGACTGATGCACGCCGTTGGCCAACGCCCGCCATTCCCGCGGCGTGGTGAGTGTGAGCTGCAACCGCGCCTTTAAGTCGGGCTGATCGAAGCAGGGAAACAGCAAATTCGCGTCCGACGGTACGAGCAACGTGTAGAGATACTCACTGTTGTCGGTGGCATCATGCGTCCGGATGATACTGGCGCCGGCCGCCGCAATCGGCGCGCGAAACACCACGCTCACCGTGTTCGTGCCGCGTCGCAGGAGCGCGGGCGACAGCTGCAGGTGCGCGCGATTCCACACGGCTCCGGTAATGGGTGTCGACGCGCCGTTCACCGTCAGCGAATCGAGTCCGAGCCCGCGGAAATCGATCACCGCCGGCGACGATGCATCGGCCGATCGCCAGTCAAACGCGATGGTCACGCGACCGCTCGCCGTGTCGCGCTTGGTGACATCGAGCGCCAGCGTGTATCGCACGTCGTGGATGCTCGCGCGCCGCAGTGACGCGAGCTGCGTTGAAACACCAGGACCCATGAGCGCGCTGTTCGCAGTGCCGCTCGCACGCTCACCGCGCGCACGTTCACCACGCGCACGCTCACCACGCGCACGCTCACCGCGCGCACGTTCACCGCTTCGTGCGGCCGACGTGGCGCCTTGGGCCGATAGCGACTCTGCGATGCTGATCAGGAATGCCGCCGCAACAATGGAGCGCGTACTGCGCGCGACCGCACGGCGCACAAATGCAAGCCGCTCGGCGTGGATGCCCCGTCGCCTGCGCTGATGCGCGATCACGCCACCACCGCCAAGACGTCCCGCACCGTGCCGACGATCTCAAGAAGTTGGGCTTCACTGATGATGAGCGGCGGGGCGATGGCAATCGTTTCGCCGGTTTGCCGCACCAGGACGCCGCGGCGGAAGCACTCTTGAAACACCTCACCGGCGCGCGCGCCAACAGCACCCTCGCGCGACGCCAACTCGACGGCGCCAACCAGGCCAATGTTGCGCACGTCAACGACGTGGCGCGAGTCACGCAGCGAATGCACGTCGCGCTCGAGCACCGGTGCCATCGCCGCGGCGCGCGCGAAGAGCCCTTCGGACTCGTAGAGCGCGAGCGTCGCGAGCCCAGCCGCGGCCGCGAGCGGATGACCGGAGTAGGTGTAGCCATGGAATAGCTCAATTCCAGGCGCCGCGCTGGAAATGACCGTGTCGTGAATCGCGCGATCCGCACACACGGCACCCATCGGCACCGCGCCATTCGTAATGCCCTTCGCGAGGGTCATCATGTCGGGGCGCACGTCAAATCGCGTCGCCGCGAACGACGCACCAGTGCGGCCGAATCCGGTGATAACTTCGTCGAAGATCAGCAGGATGCCGTGCGCATCGCAGAGCGCACGCAGCCGCTCGAGATATCCCACCGGTGGAATCAGTACACCCGTCGAGCCCGCGACCGGCTCGATAATCACCGCCGCGATGCGGTGGGCGCCATGTTGCGCGACGATGCGCTCAAGGTCGTCAGCGAATTCTGCGCCATGCTCCGGTTGACCACGGGAGAAGGCATTGCGCGCCAAATCGTGCGTGTGCACCAGATGATCGATGTGCGGCAACAGCTGCGCCTCAAACGCCGCGCGGTTCGGCGCGATGCCACCGACCGAGATGCCACCGAATCCGACGCCGTGATATCCGCGTTGGCGCCCCACGAAGAGCGCGCGTTCGGGTTCACCGCGGGCGCGGTGATACGCCAGCGCGATCTTGAGCGCGGTGTCCACGGCCTCCGATCCGGAGTTTGTGAAAAACACGCGATCGATGCCGCGCGGCAGAATCGTGGTGAGCTGCTCCGCCAGCGCAAACGGCAGCGGGTGCCCCATGTTGAAGGGCGGCGCGTAGTCCAGCACTCCGGCCGCCTCGCGAATCGCCTCAACGACGCTCGCGCGCCCGTGCCCGGCGTTTACGCACCAGAGGCCGGAGACCCCGTCCAGCACGGGTCGCCCGTCCGGATCGTGGTAGTACATCCCTTCGGCGCTCACCAGGAGTCGCGGAGCCGCTTTGAAGGCCCGGTTGTTGGTGAACGGCATCCACAGGTGATCAAGCGCGGGACGCGCGCGGTCGATGGTCGCTGGAGAGGTCATGAGGCGAAGCTGGCGGTCGTAATGGCGTCCGTCCAGAGAGCGGAGCGCCATTCGGGACACGGTGGGGACAATTGCATTGCCGGTGCGGGGAATAGATTGCGGCGTTCCCCTGTCTCCCTTGTTGTCATGAACGCACTCACCGCCGATCCGATCGCCGAGCGTCAGGCTCGCTACGAAGCTCTGGTCATGCCGCATCTCGACCGGCTGCTCGGCTTCGCGTCGCGCCGAACGGCATCGATCGGTGACGCCGAAGACGCGGTGCAGGAGATGTCGATCCGCGCGTGGGTGGCGTTTGACGAGCTGCGAGACAGCGCCAGCGTGCGCCCGTGGCTCTTTCGCATTCTTCGAACGGTGCTCAGCGACGCGCTTGAGCGCAGCAGTCGCCGGAGTCGGCTGGTGCCCATGAGCCGACTCGACGACGTGCATGAAGATTTGGTCGCCAGTGAGGCCGACTCGGTCTTTGCGGAAGTCACGTCGCGACTCGATCGAGAAATGTTGCAGGCCGCGTTGCTGTCCATTCCGGAAGACTTCGCGGCGGCCGTCGAACTGCACGATATCGACGGGTTCAAGTATCACGAGATCGCGGAAATCGTCAGCGTGCCGATTGGCACGGTGATGAGTCGCATTTCTCGCGGGCGTCGGCTGTTGGCCGCGGTAATTCTCGAGAATCGCCGCGAGTGGGCTTTAGGTAACGCGGAGCCGGAAGCGGCGCGCGAAATTCGCGCGATTAGCTCGGCTCGACGGAGAATCACATGACCGATACGAACGCATTGTTGCGCGGTACGCCGCAGCCGGAAGACGATGCCGCACGAGAGGCGCGTCATCAGGTATTGGCCACCTTGCTCGGCGCCTACGCCGATGGCGAGTTGCCGGTCGAAACGGCGTCGCAGATCGACGCGCACCTGCTGGGTTGCGGGCGGTGCCGCAGCGAACTGCAAGTGCAGCGTCTCGTCAGTGAAAAGCTGTCGCGCAGCACCGTCCCAACCGCGACCGCCGCGTTTCAGGAGCGAATCCGGACCGCCGTGGCCGCTACGCCTCTGCCGCCCGCTGCTTCGCCCGCGTCAGCGTCGTCCAGCCGTATCCGCCGCTCGGCGTACGTCATCGCGCTGGTGCTCGTGGCCGTCGCGGTCATCGCCGGCGTCGTGCTTCGTTCACCCAGTGCCAAACTGGAGCCACCGCCGTACATCGCGACTGGCCCGGTGGCCGTCATTACGCAGTTGTTGGACGACGCCCAGCGCGTGGGCCGTGGCGATCTGCCAGGGCGCGCGCGCGATCTCGATGCCGTTCGCGCGGCGGTGTCCTTTCCGGTGCTTCCCATCGCCGCCGCCGACGCGCACTTGCTGGGTGCGTGGACGACCGATCTCGGTGGTGAGCCGGCGGCGGTGCTCGCCTATCGCTGGCACGACCGGGTGGTCTTTCACTACATCGTCGGCGAATCGACGCTATTTCGGACGCGCGAAGTGCGCGACGCCTTCGCTCAACGCCGTGCCGTGGTGGCCCAACGCGGTTCGCAGGGTCTCATCACTTGGCCCGAGGCGGACGTCGGCGACGTGCTGGTTGGTGACTTGCCGTGGAGCGATCTGGTCGCGCTCTCGCGCGCGAACAAGCGCTGACGGGCGCCCGCCCGGCCTTCGAAGCGAGCCGGGCCGTCGTATTGCGTGTCGCGACATTTCGACACTGATTTGGAGGGGTGAGCCACCACCACTTGTCCCTCCCCGGCGCGCCGCTGCGCCGTTCTCGGTCGATCGCGATACGCCTGTTCACCGGCTGTGCCGGTGTCTTTCTCCTTGGAACAGGCTCGCTTATGGCGCAAACTCGACCCACGCGTCCGGATTCGTCGGCGCAAGACAGTATCGCTCGCGCCGCTCGGATTGACTCGCTCGCCGCCCGCTTGGAGCGGGCCGAGGCCGATCTCAAACTCCTGCGGGATCAGCTGGCGACGGAGTCATCGAGTCAAGTCCGGCTGCGCTCGCGTACCCGCCTCGATCTGATCGCTCGGGTGCTCACGAACGCCTATCTCACGACCGCCGAAACCAACAACGCCGAAATTCCTCTGCTGGCGCGCGCAGGCGCGAGTACCGACGCCGAGTACGGATCCGCCGGAGGACGCGCGTTTGGTGTGTCCTTGCGTCAGACGACGCTAGGCGCGGCTGTGAGCGTCGATAGCGTGCTCGGAGGTTCGTTCAGCGCCGACATCGAACTCGATTTCTTTGCGGACGGGACATCATCCTCGCCGCCGCTGTTCCCGCCGCCGCGATTACGAACCGCGCGTGCCATGCTCCGTTGGACTAAGTGGGAACTGATGGCCGGTACCGAGACGCCCCTCATTTCCGATCTCAATCCGATTAGCACGTCGGCCGTCGGTATTCCCGAATTCTCTGCGGCGGGCAATCTCTGGAATTGGTTGCCGCAAGTTCGGATCACGCGTGAGTTGGGCTCGCTCCGCCAGGGAGCTGTCCATTTTGCGGCGACCGCATCACTGATGGACCCGCACACCGCTAACACGCATGTGGCGGAACCCAACGGCGTCGATGCAGGCGCGCGATCCGCTCGGCCGGCGATTGAGGGTCGCCTTCGCATGCAGTGGGGACTAGAGCAGGAGCCCACCACGACGCAACAAATCGGCGATCGTGGCGGAGAAATTGGAGTGGGAGGACATCGCGGTTGGATGCGCGTCAGCGGCGACACGCTCACATCGAATTGGGCCACCAGCATCGATGCACGCATTGGCCTTACGCACGGCATTGAGATGCGCGGCGAGGCGTATCGCGGTCGGCTGCTGCGCGGACTCGGCGGCGGCGGAATTGGTCAGAACTTTGGTCCGTCGGCCGACGCCGATCATCTCGGTGCGCCGTTGTCCGACGCCGCCGGATGGCTTCAGCTCAACAAACAGTTGACGCCAACGCTCATTTCCGGCGCCGGGTGTGGTACGGATCGCGTGCTTAACGGTGCTCCCGTAAGGCAACGCAACACGGCGTGCGCCGCGCACATCGCGTGGCGACCCTCTACACCACTGCTGTTCGGCTTCGAGTATCGGCATCTGCAAACGCGCGGTCCGGGCGGCACGTCGCGCGCCGGCCACTTGAATTTCTCGTTCGGGATCGAGTTGTGAGCGCGACACGCTGGATTCCGACGGCGCGCGCGGTGCGCGATGTCGCGCGAGTCGTCTGGGCCGTCTCGATCATCGCGATCAGCCATTCGCTTGCGGCGCAGACGACTGGAAGTGGCATCGTGAGCGGCACCGTTCGCATTCTCGAGAAGGGCACCGTCAGCACGAAAGACCTCGAAGACGCTGTCGTCTTCGTGGATGGCGATGCTGTGTCTGCGCGAGCCGGTTCGTGGTTGGACAATCCGGCCGTGGACATGAAAGGCCGGGAGTTCGTGCCACACGTGCAGATTGTGCGCGCCGGGAGTTCGGTCGCGTATCCCAACAAGGATCCGTTCAGTCACAACGTCTTTTCCAACAGTGCGCTGGGCGCGTTCGATCTCGGGCTCTATCGCACCGGTGCCACTCGTGCCGCGCCGTTTCCCCGCGATGGCGTATACGCCATTTACTGCAACATTCACGCACGCATGGTGAATTTTGTCGTTGCCGTTTCGACGCCGTACGTCACGCGCGTCAACCGCGACGGCACTTTTATCATCAAGGGCGTGCCGGCTGGCGCGTACCGCTTGCACGTCTGGCACGAACGCGCGCCCGAACTCGTTCAGCCGTTGGTCGTCACGGCGGCGGGTAGCGAGAGTCTGACAATCGCGCTCGACGCGCGCAGCTACAAACCTTCGACCCATCTTGATAAGCTCGGGAAGCCGTACGCCACCACGCGTGCCGACCGCTACTGAGTCACGCGTCGCGGCGAGCATCACGTGGCGCGTATTTGCCGGCACCGCACTCATCGTCGGAGTCGTGGTCATCGTGGCGCTGCTCAGCGCGTCACGCGCCGCTCGACGCTCGGCCAACGAAACTGCACAGCGCAACCTTGAGCAGTCGGCCGATCTGGTAGCGCAGCTGCTGGCCGGTCGCGAACGCAGCCTCGCGGGCGGCGCGCGCGTGTTCGTTCAGGGACCGTATTTCCGAACGCTCGTTGCCGAACGACGGCGCGACGACATCCTCGATCAGACGTTCGAAGCCGCCGAACAGCTCGACGCCCAGTGGGTGTTCATCACCGACGGTGACGGCACGTTATTGGCCAAGTCCGACGAACCCTCGGCCACCGGCGATCCGCTCGGACGCGTGCCTCTCGTGTCGGGTGCGCTGCGCGGACAGATCACCAACGGCTTCGGCGCCTCGGGCGATACACTGCTATTCCAGGCATCAGGCGTGCCTGTGGCCCTTCCGGGTGGCACGCCGTTTGGTGTCTTGGTGGCGACGCGGGTTATCGATTCGACGGTGGCAGCGGATATGCGCGCGGCGACCGCGAGCGACGTTGTGTTCTTCGTGCGCGACCAAAACAACGCGCCGCATGTGGTCAGTGCGTCGCTGCCGGTGAGCGCTACACTGCGTGCCGCGGTCGACTCGTTCTTGCAGGAGACCGCGACGGCGTCGGTGACCGAGGCGGATCGACGCGATGCCAAGCGCGAATTGCACGTGGGCGGCACGGTCTGGAACGCGCAGTCTGCTTCGCTCACGACTGCCGGCGGCGACGTCATCGGCGGATTCCTCGTCATGCGCGGCCGCGACGATGCATTGGCGACCTTGGCGGGAGTGCGGCGTTCACTCGTGCTCGCGGGCGCGTTGGGTTTTCTCCTCGCGCTGGGTGCCGCGTGGTTTGCGGCTCGCAGCGTCACGCGTCCGGTGCGCTCGCTGGTGGCGGCAATGCGTCGCGCGGCCGACGGTAACTATGCGGCGCCGCTCACCGAGAGCGTGGCCGATGCCGACACCGCATCGGAAATCGGTTCGCTGGCGCGCGCCTTCGATGATCTCCTGATCGATCTGCGTGACAAGGAATTTCTCAGCGCCACGAGCGCAGCGGCGGTTGCCGTCGATGAGGCGCGTCGTACCGCCGAAGCAGAAGAACAATCGAGGGGGACGCGAAAACGCGGCGAGCGCGTGCTGGCGTTTGCCGGTGGATCGAGCGGCGCGGCCCCGCATGTGCTGGTCGCGCGCGGGCACCTCCTCGCGGGTCGATATCGCATCGAGGCGATGCTGGGCAGCGGCGGCATGGGTGTTGTGTATCGCGCACGCGACCGCGAGCTGGGCGAAACGATTGCCGTCAAGCTGCTTCGCGAAGAGATCATCGAGGCCGATCCGACGGCGCGTGATCGTCTCAAAGAAGAGCTGCGGCTGGCGCGACGCATCACGCATCGGAATGTCGTACGCACGCACGACATCGGCGATAGCGACGGTGTGTCGTTCTTCACCATGGAGTACGTTGAAGGCGCGTCGCTCAGCACGGTCATTCGCGTACGCGGTGCGCTGCCCGTGCCCGCCGTCGTGTCACTGGCGCGTCAGTTGCTGCGCGCCCTTGCCGCCGCGCATGAACAACAGGTCATTCACGGCGATATCAAGCCGCAGAATCTCTTGATCGGTCCGAATGGCGTCCTCAAGGTCACGGACTTCGGCGTCGCTCGCGTGGTGCGCGCGGCGCCGGCGTTGCGTGACGCGAGCGAGGGCCGCGAGCGGATGCCCGACGGCGATGTGCGCGGACATGTGGGCGGCGCTGTGCTTGGTACGCCGGAATATCTCGCTCCCGAGCAGTTGTTAGGTGCGCCGGCATCGGTTGCTTCGGACTTGTACGCCGTCGGCGTTGTGTTGCACGAATGTCTTGCCGGCATCACGCCCTATGAAGCGGATACCCCGATGGCGTTCATTGCCAACAAGCTCGGTGACGAAGCAGACGGGATGACGCGAGCGCCCTCGGCGATCACGAGCGAAACGAGAGCGACGCCTGACGTACCGCCGGAGCTGGATGCGCTCTTGGCTGATTTGAGTCGCACAGATCCAGCGCAACGCCCCTCGTCGGCCAATGAAGTGCTCGCTCGACTCGCGCGTTTGACATGACGCTCGCAGCGCATAGCGAGCTCGAGCATTTCGCAGCACGGGAGCCGATGGTCGAGCGCCGTCGCAACGCCGTCGCAACGCCGCTGCTTCTACTCGGGAATAGACCGCACGCAGGCAGCGTCTGTGCTGACGACCTTCATCAGCGAGGACGTCTTTGTCGTGCGCGATTGCGTTGTACTGTGCCACGTTGTTTTGGACCGCCGATCCGGCGGCCTTGGATACGATCGCGAAACAGCAGGAACCGACCGGTCGCGGGCCCGCGATCGAGGCGGTCGCGCTCCAACGCCCGCAACTGGTAGAGCCCGACACGGGCGTGCGACGCAAAGCGGTTGTGCTTTCGGAATGGTACAGTCGTCGGCTCACGCTGCATCGATACGGCAGCTATGTCATACTGCCGCTCTTCGCCGGTGAGTACGTGCTCGGGGCGAAGCTGCTCAAGCAGAAGGACGGCATCTACGACGGCACGCGACGCGTTCCGATCGACGCCGGTCTGCGCAACACTCACCGCAACGTCGCGATCGGTCTCGGTGCGGTCTTCGCGGCCAACACGGTCACGGGGCTGTGGAATCTTTGGGACGCGCGTGGCGACGGTTCGAGCAGCACGCGACGAACGGTGCACGTGCTGAGCATGCTCGCCGCCGATGCCGGATTCGCCGCCGTGGGGGCGCTGGGCAAGAACGCCACGCAGCATCGACCGTCCGACGCGCGCACGCATCGTAACCTCGCGTTCGCTTCAATGGGCGTCGCGGCAGGAAGTATCGCGCTGATGTGGTTTTGAGCTGGCGATGACGCGGCTCTCTCTGCAGGAAATCTCTCAGCGAAGCGTCGCGCGTCGACGCTTCGATCTCGTTGCACGAAACCAGGTCATTGCCGGAGCACTTCTTATGCAACGTCTCTCATCGTTCCTGTTGGTGTCGGTCGCGTTTACCCTGGCCGCCTGCGGTGGGGGCGGTGGCGACGGCGGTACAACGCAACCGACGCGCACCGCCGCGTCGATCACCGTCAGCGCGGCCTCCAGCGGGACGTTTCTCTCACTGACCGAGACTCGTGCTGTCACGGCCACCGTCCTCGATGCGAGCTCGCAGAGTATCGCCAACGCGCCAGTGACGTGGACCACGAGCAACGCGGCGGTCGCCTCCGTGTCCGGCAGCGGAACGTCGGCAACGATCACCTCCACCGGCAATGGTTCGGCCACGATCACGGCTACCAGTGGCTCGGTGAGCGCAACGCTGGCCGTCGATGTCGCGCAGAAATTCGTCTCGCTGACGGTGACCGGACCGACGTCTTCGATGGCTATTGGCGCAAACGCGCAGCTGCAGGCCGTGGCGCGTGACGCGAAGAACGCCGCAATCACATCGGCCACTGGCGTGACGTTTGCCACGAACGACCGCACCAAACTGCTGGTCGACAATACGGGGACAATCACGGCGATCTCGCCGGGAACCACATCGCTTTCGGCGTCGCTCACGCGCGACGGTGTGACCGCGAACGGCACCGCCAACGTCACCGTCGCGAGTCCGGCGGCGGGCACCTCGACCGCAACGGTGCAGGCCACAACCGCCAGCACGTTTACTCCGTCGACGGTGAACTTGAGCGTTGGTGGTACGGTGAACTACGCGTTTGGCTCGCTCGATCACAACGTGATTTTTGGCGCAGGCGCGGGCGCGCCAAGTGACATCGGCGTTACCTCGAATGCGACCATCGCGCGCTCGTTCACCACGGCGGGCACTTTCAATTACACGTGCACCCTGCACGCGGGCATGAACGGCACCGTCATCGTGTCTGCGCCCAGCATCTTTGCACAGATGAACGGCGCGAACGAACGACCGACGCCAAACAACAGCACCGCGAACGGTGCGGCCGTCTTCGTGCGTAGCGGCACCACGGTCAATTACACCGTGGCCTTTCAGGGCATCTCGAGCGCGCCGACCGGCATGCACATTCACGCGCCGGCCGACGGCGCGACGGTGGCGGGCATCATCGTCGATCTGATGCCAATTCCGTTTCAAAATTCGAGCGGCGTGGTGACCGGCAGCTTCACGGCGGCCAACATTCGGCCAATCGGTGGCAACCCGGCTATTTCGCTCGACTCGTTGTTCACCTTGCTGACGTCAGGCAACGCCTACGTGAACGTGCATTCTCAGTCGTTTCTTGCCGGCGAGATCCGTGGGCAGACCGGACAGCCGTAGCGCCGCCTCGTGAAAGGTCGACTGCGCCACGGCGCGCGCTCTTAAAAGCGCGCCGTGGCGTTGTTGACTGATGCCGTGAACATCGCATCGGCGATCGCGGCGATTTGCTCGGCGTCGCGCCACGCATTTTCGAGCGCGGCCAGTTCGCCCTGCATGGCGTGTCGCTCGACGTCTTCGTGCACCGCGATTTCGAGAGCGAGACGTTCGGTAGCCGTGAGGCCGAGCACGCCCACGCGCTCATCCCAGAAGATCGAATTCTTGCGACGACGCGTCTGGCGCAACGCCCCGCTCTGGTGGATGAACTGTTCCGGGTCACCGGCGTCGGTGATCAGTCGCGTCGCAACGCGAAGTTCGCTCGACGTGCCACCGCGGTGGTTGAGCTTCGACAGCAACTGTCCAGCGAATTGACTCGCATCGGCGCCGCGGAAGTCCGTTGTCCCCTCGTTGTGTGCGACTCGAAAGGCCCACGGCCCGCGATCGTACGAGGGCAAGATCTCAAGTCGCGCGATGTGACTGAAGCGCAAAGCGCGAAGCGCACCGTCGGGCGTGCGCACGTGCGCCAGCACGCGATCGTAATTCAACCAGGCTTCGACCGACTCCAGCGGTTGTTGCACTTTCGAGGAGATGAGTCGGCTGTTGGCGACCGTAGCGGCCACGCTGGCCAACGCGGCCGTCGCACCAACCGCCATGGCTGCGCCGTTCGCCATGGTCGCCACAGCGCCCGAACTCCAGCGACGCCAATGCCGGCGCCGCATTCGCGTTCCGTAACGCCAGGCGGCGAACTCAGGGCGCAGCGGCTTGCCTACACGTACGAGATCGAGATGGTGCGAAATCGTGGCCAATCCGATGTTATCGGTCGACACGCGAATCGGCGTGGCGCGATAGGCGCGTTCGCATTCTTCGACCGCCTCCCAGCGCTGTTCAACGGGAGTGAGGTTCCAGTTGTCGCAGTGACGGCAGATTACCCACAAGCGCCCTCGCGCTGCGTCAAAGGCCAATCGGCGGCCCACCGGAAACGCTTCAATTCGATCGTTCCGGCCAAGGTGCTCGTGGCAATACAGACACGTGGAATACACGTCTGGTGCTCCGCGGGAGGGGCGCTGCGCCGGGATCTGTCGCGAGGCGGCGAAGATCACGGAAGGGATATAGGTGACGCGCTACGCTACGTGTCTTTCTCATCGAGCGCATGACGCCCGCATGATCTCCGAATTAACCCCTGATTAACTCTGAAGTTCAACGGCGCTGGACGAACCCGTTGGGCGCTCGCAAGTTGCTCTGACATGACTCCAGATCGCTGTGTTGGCTGTACGCGCCACGAAACCTCCGACTCCGTTCGGGTCGACCGTCGTGAATTCCTGAGCACGGCCTCGATGCTCTCGATCGGCGCACTCCTCGCCGCATGCGGCGATGGGGTCATCAGTGGCCCGGGCGAAATCCTGACCGTTGTCGATCCCGTTCGACTGGATTTCAGCGCCTACCCGGCGCTCGCGCAGATCGGTGGACGCGTCATCGTCACGCCGGAAGGCCATGCCCCGATGCTCGTGGAGCGCCTTGCCAGTCGCCAGTATCGGGCGTTTTCGCTCGTGTGCCCGCACAACGGAACCGTGGTTGAGCCGTCGGGCGGCGGCTACCTGTGCCCGAATCATCTGGCCCGCTTCGACAGCGAGGGCCGTTGGATTGGCGGCACCAACACGGTCGACCTGGCGCCAATCGGCATCAGCGAAGTACTGGCGGGCGATCAACCCGTCGCGCTGATGGTGGGCGGCCTCGTCGTACCGCCGGTGCTCTCGCTGGCGCCCGCGTCAGTCACGTTTTCGGCGCTGCAGGGGAGCGCGGCGCCGGCGCCGCAAACGGTCGCGCTCACGAACACCGGCGGTGAAACGCTCACCGGATTGGCGCTCTCGCTGTCGTACGGCAACAACCAGCCGACCGGTTGGTTGTCCGCCTCGCTCTCGTCGACCACGGCCCCGGCGACGTTGACCCTGAGCGTCAGCGCGGGGGCGCTCTCGGTGGGGTCGTACAACGCGACGGTCACGCTCAGTGCGAGTGCGTCCGGTGCCGCCGCCAAAAGCCTTGCCGTCTCACTCATCGTCATCGACGCGAATACACCGGCGGCCATTCAGCTCTCGACCAATAGCGTGGCCTTTGCCACAGCGGTGGGCGCGTCGCCCGGAGCGCAGACGGTGCAAGTGCTGAACAGCGGAGCCGGCACGATCGGCGCGTTGTCGGTGGCCATCGCATATGGGGCGGGCGCAACGGGCTGGCTCTCGACCTCGTCGTTGAGCATCACCAATACGCCGAGCGTGCTGACACTGCGACCGGTCACCACCGCGCTGGCAACCGGCTCGTACTCGGCCACGATCACGGTGAGCGGCGCCGGAGTCGCCGCCAGAACCATCGCGGTGGCGCTGACCGTCGCGGCGGCCGGCCTGGCGGTGACCATTGCGTCGTATCCGGCGCTCGCCAACGTGGGTGGCGTGGCCGGAAGCGTCGGCACCGTCAGTGGAACACCCACCGCCGTGGTTCGACTGAGTGCCACTACCTTTGCGGCTTTCTCTCTACGCTGCCCGCATCAGGGCACTACCGTCCAGGTGGTGAGCGGTGCGTCGTTCCGTTGCCCGAATCACGGCGCAACATGGGCGTCAACCGGCACGTTGCAGGCCAACTCGCCGTTCCGCACCAGCGCGCTGACGGCACGAACGGTTGTTTACACGCCGGGCGACGCAACGCTCTACGTCCAGTAGCGGTCGCGGGACCCCGAATCGTTCGCCGCGACGCCGCGGGCAATTGTACCACCCTCTCGTGTGGGCTATGATTCATGGCTGCATACGACGTGGTTACACATCGCCCAAGTTTCGATTCCATGCCGACTTACGAGTTTCGCTGCCCCGACGGCACGATCATCGAACGCATCTTTAAAATCTCCGAAGTCCCGAACGAAATTCCGTCGCCCAATGGCGATGGCATGGCAACTCGCATCATTTCGGGTGGCGCGGGTCTGCTCTTCAAGGGAAGCGGTTTTTACATCACCGACTACGGCAAAGACGGCAAGAAAGACCAGCGTGCCGCATCGACAGACGCCAAGAGCAGCGCTTCAGGCTCGGGCTCGTCGACCAGTAGCGGCGACAGCAAAGCGTCCAGCGCGGCGCCGTCCACTTCTTCCGGAAGCTCGTCGAGTTCGGGTACTTCTTCTTCCAACAAGAGCGAGTAGGCGCTAACGCCCGCTGCGCGTCTTTACGTTCACCGCCATTTCTATCTCGTGAATCAAGCAGAGGCCCTGCGCGCTGAAATTGCGCGCGCCGCTCGCGTGCTCGGCGCGCCCGAGGGCACCGCACCTGTTCTGGAGCGTCCGCGCGACCCGTCGCACGGCGACTGGGCGACGAACGTCGCAATGACGCTGGCGAAGCCGTTGGGGAAGAAGCCGCGCGACATCGCGGAGGCGCTGCTGGCTGAAATGCAGCCAGAGCGCGTCGGTGTCGCCAGCTCTGAGATCGCCGGTCCGGGATTCATCAACTTCCGACTCGATCCGGCGTTTCTCGCCAAAGGGCTGCTGCCGATTCTCGCCAACCCAATGGGTTGGGGACATCACGACGTCGGTCACGGTGAGCGTGTCGTGGTTGAATTCGTTTCGGCGAACCCGACAGGGCCTTTGCATGTCGGACATGGTCGTCAGGCTGCGCTCGGTGACGCCATCAGCACGTTGCTCGAGTGGACCGGATGGAGCGTCGACCGCGAGTTCTACTACAACGATGCCGGCGCGCAGATCGCCAACCTGGCCAAGAGCACACAGGCGCGGGTGAAGGAACTGCGCGGTGCGGGGCTCGAGATTCCGGAAGGAGGCTACCACGGCGAATACATCCGCGAAATCGCCGAGCGCTATGTCGAACAACACGCCGCCGATGCGAGCGGCGAGGACATCGACGCGATGCGGATATTTGCCGTGGCTGCACTACGGCACGAGCAAGATCTCGACTTGCAGGCGTTCGGGGTCAAGTTCGACACGTACTATCTCGAAAGCTCACTCTACACTGATGGTCGCGTCACGCGCACGGTGGCGGCGCTCGAGGCGTCGGGACACACGTTCGAGGAGAACGGCGCGCTCTTCTTGCGCACCACCACGTTTGGTGACGACAAAGATCGCGTGATGCGCAAGAGCGCCGAAAAGGGCGGAGACTTCACCTACTTCGTGCCCGACGTGGCCTATCACGTCACCAAGTGGGAGCGCGGTTATCATCGCGCGATCAATGTGCAGGGCGCCGATCATCACAGCACGACCACGCGAGTGCGCGCCGGATTGCAGGCACTCAACATGGGTATTCCCGAAGGCTACCCAGAATACGTGCTGCATCAGATGGTCACCGTCATGAAGGGCGGCGAAGAGATGAAGATCTCCAAGCGCGCCGGTGCCTATATCACGGTGCGCGATCTGATCGACGAAGTCGGACGCGACGCCGTGCGGTTTTTCTTCCTTATGCGGCGCGGCGATTCGCAGCTGGTGTTCGATGTCGATCTCGCACGCAGTCAATCGGAAGAAAATCCGGTGTACTACGTGCAGATGGCGCACGCGCGCATGAGCGGCATTTTTCGGGTCGGCGAAATCGATGCGAGTACTGTCAGCGGAGACGGGGTTGACCTCTCGGTGCTTAGCGAGCCGGCCGAAATCGAGTTGATCAAGCAACTGCTCGATTTCCCGTCGCTGGTCCGCAGCGCGGCGGAGACATTGGAGCCGCATCGCATTGCCGGCTGGCTTCAGGAAACGGCGCGCGCCGCTCACACCTGGTACCACAAACACCACGTCCTCGGCGAACCCGAGGCTATCACGCGCGCGCGGCTGGTGCTCGCGCGGGCGACGCAGCTCAGTCTTGCAGCTGGCCTGCGGATTCTCGGACTTTCTGCGCCGGAGCGCATGTGAGCGGCAGTACAGCGAATCCCGTTCTCGTCGTTGGCTCGGTCGCCCTCGATTCGGTTGAAACGCCGTTCGGTCGGGCCGACGATGTGCTCGGCGGATCGGGCACGTTCTTTTCCTCGTCGGCCTCGCATTTTGCGCCGGTTCAATTGGTGGGCGTCGTCGGCGACGACTACCCGATCGAGAAGCTGCAGGGACTCACCCAACGCGGGGTCGATCTCGCGGGCGTCGAACGCGCGAGTGGTACGAGCTTTCGCTGGCGCGGACGCTACCGACACGATCTGAACAGCGCGGAGACGCTCGAAACACACCTCGGTGTGTTCTCGCACTTTCATCCGAAAATTCCCGAACAGTTTCGCCGCGCACCGTTCGTATTTCTCGCCAACATCGATCCGCGCCTGCAGTTACAGGTGCTCGAACAGGTCGAGAAGCCGAAGCTGGTCGCGTGCGACACGATGAATTTCTGGATCGAGTCGCGTCGCCCGGAGCTGATTGAGCTGCTCAAACATGTCGACCTGATCACGCTCAACGACGGCGAGGCGCGCCAACTCACCGAGCACACCAATCTGGTGCACGCCGCACGGTGGATTCTCGACAAGGGTCCGACGCACGTCCTCATCAAGAAGGGCGAGCACGGCGCGTTCATGTTCACTCGCGACAGCATCTTCTTTGCGCCCGCCTATCCGCTGGAGTCAGTTTTCGACCCAACCGGCGCCGGCGATTCGTTCGCGGGCGGTTTCATTGGATACCTGGCGTCGACTGGCGATCTGAGCGATCGCAGCATGCGCCGCGCCGTCGTTGTGGGTTCGGCGATGGGATCCTTCGCCGTCGAAAAGTTCTCGAACACGCGACTGCTGGAAGTTACGCGCGCCGACATCGATGCGCGTGTACAGGAGTTCCGGCAGCTTGTCTCCTTTGACGCGGACTTCGAGTCGTGAGCGGCGGCAGCACACCAATGGACTATCGCTCGGCGGGCGTCGATATCGACGCGGCCGACGACGCGAAGCACCGTCTCGCGAAACTGGTGCAGTCCACGCTCACGTCGGGCGCACGCGGCGCCTTCGGCGGATTTGGCGGCATGTTTCGCGTGCCCGAAGGCATGCGCGCGCCATTGCTCGTCGCGAGCGCCGACGGCGTCGGTACCAAAATCAAGATTGCGATCGAAAGTGGTCGACACGACACAATTGGTCACTGTCTCGTGAATCACTGCACGAATGACATTCTCGTGCAGGGCGCCGTGCCGATGTTCTTCCTCGACTACGTCGCGTTCGGCAAACTCGAGCCGCCAGTCGTTGAAGGCGTAGTAGCGGGCGTCGCTGCCGGATGCCGTGAAAATGGCTGCGCGCTCATTGGCGGCGAAACGGCGGAGATGCCGGGCGTGTACACGCCTCCCGACTACGATCTGGCCGGATTCATTGTCGGCGTCGTGGAGGAAGACGCGGTGCTGGGCGCGTCGCGCGTGCAACCCGACGATGTGCTGATCGGTCTCGCGAGCGACGGATTGCACACGAATGGCTACTCGCTCGCGCGTCGCATCATCACCGAGCGTTTGCGACTCGGATCACATGATCCGTTCCCCGACGCCGACGGTGCCACCGTGGCGGATGTGATGCTGAAAGTGCATCGCTCGTACCTGCAGTGTCTCAAGCCGGTGCTGAGTGACATTCACGCGATGGCGCACATCACCGGCGGCGGACTGCCGGGCAATTTGAATCGCGCGTTGCCTGAAACGCTCGATGCCGATGTGATGACGGACACATGGACCATCCCGTCGTGGTTCCGGGTACTCGAAGAAGCGGGCGCTGTTCCGCGTCTCGAGATGTACCGGGCCTTCAACATGGGAGTCGGTATGGTCGTCATCGCCTCGGCGCAGCACGCGTCGCGCATCATTCAGCAGGCCAACGCGCACAACATTCACGCGTGGCAGTTGGGACGTCTTGTGCCCGGCAGTGGCAAAGTACGCTTTGACGGAACGGCGGCGTGAGCGCGCGCTTGAGCGGTCGACGGACCGCGCACATGAGCGCTGTCTTCGCGGCGGCGTTCGCGGCGACGGCGTCGAGCCTCGCGACCACGGTACAGGCGCAGACGTCGTCGCCGAACTGCACGGTCACGCCGGCCATCGTCGGAAATCCAGCCGACGTGTGTCGCAAAGCCGCAGACATCTTCAGCCTCGTCGTTCCGCAGGTTGGCGTTGCGCTCGCCGGTGGCAACAGCATTCTCGGCGAAGGTGGAACACTTGGCGGATGGGGCAAGCGTAGCGTCACGCTGCGTGTGTCTGCAGTTGACGGCACCATGCCGAAAAACATCGTACCGCTGACGCTCACGCGCGGCGAAACCGCCGACGATTTCGGCGCCGCGCGCACGCCGGTCCCGATGGCATCAGTCGACGGAGCTGTCGGTCTGTTCTCCGGTATTCCGCTCGGGCTCACCAACGCCTTCGGCATCGATGCGCTGATCGGCGTCATGGCAATCAGCGATGTGTCGAAGGACCGTGTCAGGGTCTCGCCGTCGTCCGCCAAGTATGCCATCTCATACGGCGTTCGCTTGGGATTACTGCAAGAGTCGTCGCTGATTCCGGGTGTCGGCGTCAGCTACTTACGACGCAAGGTGCCCACGCTCAACGTCGACTACACCACCAGCAACGATACGCTGTCTGTGCGCAACACGTCGCTCACGGCAAACGCGCTGCGGCTTACGGTCAGCAAGCGACTCACGATTTTGGGATTGGCCGCGGGTGTGGGCCGCGATGAAATCGAGGGCGCGACCGATGTCGCGGCCGTGGTGAACGAGCCCATCGCCGGCACGCAGCAGCGCGTGGCATTTGGCTTTCCCACGCTCAATGAGAAAGTCACGCGCAACACTGCGTTCGTGAACGCGTCGTTAGGCGTGCTCGCCGCGCGACTCGTGGTTGAATACGGTCGATCCAGCGCCGGCGCTGCTCGCCCAACCCTCAACTCGTTCGGTGGCCACAAGGCCAACGAGGCGTACAACTACGCATCGGCCGGCCTGACAATTCGCTTCTGATCGCGATGCACACGTCATGACCGGGGGTTCTCCCAACGACGTCCGGTTCATGACGCAAGCACTGACCCTCGCCGCGCGAGGAGCGGGGCGGGTTGCGCCGAATCCGCTCGTGGGCGCGGTCATCGTGCGGGACGGCAAAGTCGTGGGCGAAGGCTGGCACGCCGTGTCTGGCGGGCCGCACGCAGAAGTCGTTGCGCTCAACGCGGCCGGCGATCGAGCACGCAACGCGACGCTCTACGTCACGCTCGAGCCCTGCAATCACCACGGCAAAACGCCGCCCTGCACGCAGGCGATTATCAACGCCGGCATCGCGCGCGTTGTCTACGCCATTCCCGACCCGAATCCAGTGGCGGCCGGAGGAGCCGAGCGTCTGCAGGCGGCGGGCATCGCAGTAACTTCGGGCGTTGAAGCAACGGCGGCAGCGGAGCTGAACGCGCCGTTCCTGTTTGCGGCGCGTGGCGCGCAGCGTCCGTTTGTGACGGTCAAGCTCGCCGTCTCAGTCGACGGTGCCATCGTCGATGCGAGTCGCGCACGCGGTTGGCTCACCGGGCCTGAAGCTCGCATTGCCGTGCACCAGCTGCGCGCCAGCGCTGACGCCGTTGCCGTTGGACTCGGCACCGCGTTGGCCGACGATCCTGCGCTCACGGTGCGCGATGTCGAAGCGCCGCGCGTTCCGCCGCGGCGAGTCGTGTTTGATCGTCAGGTACGCCTCCCACTCGGCTCGCAGCTCGCGACGACCGCGCGCGTCTCCCCGGTCGTTCTGGTTGTCGACCCGGCTTCCGAGACTGACCTGGCTGCCAGCGGGAGGCGGACGGCGCTTGAGTCGGCCGGGGTCGAATTCCTCGTCGCGGCGACGGTCGACGAGGCGCTGACCGCCCTACGAAGCCAGGGCATTCGGCACCTGCTGGTGGAGGGCGGGGCGACCTTGGCCTCGACCCTGCTTGAGGCCGGTTTCGTGGACCGCCTGATTACGTTTCAGGCACCTGTCATTTTGGGAGCGCAGGCGCTCCCGGCCTTCGCGGCGTTGCCGTCGAGGGCGGCCTCGTCCGCACCGCGGATGCGAGTCATTGCTCGCCGCGAGTACGGAGCCGACCTGATGACCACGTACGCTGTTTCCGGAGACTGATCGCAGGATGTTCACAGGGCTGGTCGACGACGTCGGCGTAATCACAGACGTCGCGGATACCGCTGCCGGACGCGAACTGCGCCTGCGCACGCGCTATCGCGATCTGACCGATGGAGAGAGCATTGCGATGAATGGCGCATGCCTGACCGTGCGCGAGCACGGCGTCGACGATGGCGGCGGATGGTTCACGGTCGCGGCGGTCATCACCACGTTGGGTCGCACCACGATCGGGGCGTGGAAGGCGGGTGACCGGGTGAATCTCGAACGCGCCATGCGGCTCGGTGATCGACTCGGTGGCCATCTGGTGTTGGGGCATGTCGACGATACCGCCACCGTTACAGCGACTCGCGTCGAGGGCGACGCGTGGCTGGTCGATCTCGCGCTGCCGACTGCGTTGCTGCCGCTCATGGTGCTCCACGGCTCGGTCACCGTCGATGGTGTCAGTCTCACGGTAAACGCGTTGCACGACGACGGCATTCAGCTGTCGATCATCGAATACACCAAGCGTCACACGACTCTCGGCGAGCGCTCTGTTGGCGATCGCGTGCATGTCGAGGCAGACGTGTTGGCTAAACATGTGGAGCGGTTGATGGCGCCGCAGTTCGGTCGCCTGGTCGCGGAGCAGTCCGCATGACAACCGCGACGAAAGGAGAGACGATGGTGTTCGGAACGGTAGAGCAGGCGCTGGCAGATATCGCCGCCGGCAAGTTCGTGGTGGTCGCTGACGACGAAGATCGCGAAAACGAAGGCGATCTCGTTTGTGCGGCCGAACTGGTTACGCCGGAGATGGTCAATTTCATGCTCGAAGCCAAGGGCATGATCTGTCTCGCCATGACCAACGAGCGCGCAGATGTGCTGGGGCTTCAGCCGCAAGTTGACGACAACACCGAGTCGATGCACACCGCGTTTACGGTGAGCATCGACGCGGCCTCGCGCTTTGGTGTCAGCACCGGTATCAGCGCGAGTGATCGCGCAACCACCATTCGAGTGGCGGTCGATCCGGCCACGACGCGAGCCGATTTGCGTCTGCCGGGTCACATCCACCCGCTACGTGCGCGCGACGGAGGCGTGTTGCAGCGCGTGGGGCACACTGAAGCGGCCGTGGACCTCGCGCGTCTGGCGGGATTAAGCAGCGCCGGCGTGATCTGCGAAATTTTGAACAAGGACGGCACGACCGCGCGACGCCCGCAGCTTGAGGTGTTTTCGAGAGAACACCACCTCACCTTCATCACCATCGCGCAGCTGGTAGCCTATCGGCTGAAAACCGAACGGCTCGTGCATCGCGTTGCCGATGCACGCTTGCCCACCGAATTCGGCGAGTGGCGCATTGTTGGGTATCGCAACGACGTCGATACTCGTGAACACATCGCCATCGCCTACGGTGACGTCGACGGTGGCGACGAGGTGTTGGTGCGCATGCACTCCAAGTGCCTCACGGGCGACGTCTTTCACTCTCGCCGCTGCGACTGCGGGTGGCAGCTCGAAACGGCCATGCGCATGATCCAGCACGCGGGGCGCGGCGTCATCGTTTACCTCGATCAGGAAGGCCGCGGCATTGGCTTGCTCAACAAGCTGAAAGCGTACGAGTTGCAGGATCTGGGTGCCGACACCGTCGAAGCGAACGAGCGTCTGGGCTTTAAGCCCGATCTGCGCAACTATGGCATCGGCGCGCAAATCCTGCTCGATCTCGGACTGCGCAGCATTCGCGTGCTCACCAACAATCCGCGCAAACTCGTCGGCCTCGACGGGTACGGGCTGACAGTCACCAGCATGCGATTGGAAGCACCGTCGACCGACGAGAATGCGTCGTACCTCGAGACCAAGCGTACGAAGCTTGGTCATTTATTGGAGACCTGATGGCCGAGTTTTCTGGACAACCACGCGGCGAAGGGCGCCGCATCGTGGTCGTCGCCAGCCGCTTCAACGAAAGCGTGACCATGCCGCTCGCCGAGGGCGCGGTGGGCGCGCTGGTGAACAACGGCGTGGCGTTCGACGATATCGACGTCATTTGGGTGCCGGGCGCGTGGGAGCTTCCGATCGCGGCTCGGCGCGCGCTTGCCTCGGAGCGATACGACGCAGCCGTGGCGGTAGGCGCGGTCGTTCGCGGCGATACGCCGCACTTTGACATTGTCGCTGGCGAAAGCGCGCGCGGACTGATGGAGACCATGCGCGACTTCGACGTGCCGGTGACACTCGGATTGCTGACCACCGATACGTTGGAGCAGGCGGAAGCTCGCGCCGGTGGCGCGCACGGCAACAAGGGGGAAGATGCCGCGCTCGCCGCGCTCGAACTGCTCGACGTATTTGATCGCGCGATTCCCCACGAAGACGAGGACGAGTCGTGACGCCCGATCTGCGCGACGACGCGTTCTGGGAAGGGCCAACGCAGGAACCCCTCGCGCCACGTTCCGGCGGGTCCGCGCGCAGCGCCCGCCGGCAAAGCAAGTCCGAGCGAGTCGAAACGCGCGGTCGGGCACGCGCGTTGCAAGCGCTCTATGCGGCGGACTTGCGAGGCCTCACCAATCTCAAGCGCATCGCGATCAACGTGTTTGACGATCTCGCGGTCGAACCGGGTGAGCGCGAACTGGCAACGCGCCTGGTTGCGACGGTGGCCGATCGGGGCGCTGAGATTGACGCTGCACTGGCCGAGGTCACGGCCAACTGGCGCCTGGAGCGACTCGGCGCCATCGAGCGCAGTGTGCTGCGTCTGGCCGCCGCAGAGTTCGCGCGCGGCGAGACGCCCGTGAGAGTCGTGCTGCAAGAGTCGGTGCGTTTGGCCGAGCGCTACGGCACCGAACGCAGCGCACGTTTCATCAACGGTGTGCTCGACGCGTACGCCCGCAAATTGGGTTTGCTGTGAGTGAGGCCGCGCGCTCAGGCGCGCCGGAGCAGTTCACGGGTACGCGGCCCATGCGGATCGCCGTCGTCAATTGGCAGTGTCGTGAAAATCCGCTTGCTGGCGGAGCGGAAATTCACTTGCACGAAATCTTCGGTCGACTCGTGACCATGGGGCACGAGGTCGTGCTGCTGTGCGGCGGCTGGCCGGACGCACCGCCACGCGCAACCCTCGACGGAATCGAAGTCCATCGCGTCGGTACGCGCGCCACCTTTCCGTTTCTCGCGCGGCGCTATTGGCATCGCCACCTGGCCGGTCGCGCGTTCGACGTGCTGGTCGAAGACATCAACAAGGTGCCCGTCTTCACGCCGACGTGGCGCGCACCTCGTCGGGTGGCGCTCGTACCGCATCTCTTTGGCGGCACGGCATTTCAGGAACTCGCGGCACCGCTCGCGGCCGCCGTGTGGCTGGCCGAGCGACCGTTGCCGATGGCATATCGGCGGTGCGCCTTTCAGGCGATCAGTGAGAGCACGCGTGACGACCTCGTTCACCGCGGCGTCTCCCGAGAGAGCATCCGCGTCATCTTCCCGGGAATCGATTCCACGCACTACACGCCGGAGCCGACCGTTCGGTCCCAGAAACCGCTCTTCGCCTATCTGGGGCGGCTCAAGAAGTACAAAGGCGTCGATCTGGTTATTCGGGCATTCGCCCATGCTGGCATTTCCGACGCCGAACTGGAGATTGCAGGAGCCGGCGAGTTTCGTCCCGAATTGGAGGCATTGGCAAGGACCCTCGGCGTCGCGGAGAGGGTACGGTTCCTAGGGCGTATTGACGAAGACTCGAAAATCGCCTTGCTTCGACGGGCATGGGCGACCTTGTTCGCTTCACCAAAGGAGGGTTGGGGAATTACCAATCTGGAGGCAGCGGCATGCGGAACGCCGGTGATTGCGTCGAACTCTCCCGGAATTCGTGAATCGGTGCGGCATGGCGAGACTGGTTTTCTCGTCCCCCACGGTGACGTCGCTGCGATGGCTGAGCACATGCGAACCCTCAGCGGCGAGCGATCGCTCGTCGAACACCTGGGAGTCGCAGCGCGGCGCTTCGCCGAGGGCTTTACCTGGCAGCGCGCCGCCGACGAGACCGCAACCCACCTCCGCGAGGTCGTGGGAATGAAAGGAGATCGTTGATGGAGATCATCCTGCAGGCGCATCACGCCGACGTAACCGAATCGCTTCGGGAACAGGCCGAGGCCGCCATTCGTCGCATTGCAACTCGCTTGCATCGGGTTGCCAACGCCATTGTCCGTTTCATCAGTGATGGTCCGACGCGCCGCGTCGAGATCGTTCTTCGAGGGGCGAGTTCACGCGAACTCTTCGCCCACGCCGATGCGCGCGACTTCGCCCCAGCTCTGGCGGCGGCCGTGCATCGACTCGAATCACAAGTCGCGCGTGCTCGCGCCAGACGTGCCCGCCGCAACTCGCCGCCAGGAGACCGCACCGGGTGACTCCCCGCCTGACCGTCGGCAAACTCTTCGAGCGCATGCAGGACTCGCTCGAACTCGAGTTGCTTGGCCCGGCCGTTGGATTGGATCGCGAGATCACGAGCCCCGAGGCGTCCAGCCCGGGGCTCGTCCTTGCCGGGTATATCAATCGATTTCCGTATCAGCGCATTCAGGTCTTGGGTGAGACGGAAATCAGCTATCTGCAATCGCTTGCTGAACCGCTGCGCGCTCAGAATCTCGAACAGTTCTTCGGATTCCCGATTCCGTGCGCGTTTGTCACGAAGCAACTCGATCCGCCGGCCCCGTTGTTGGCGCTCGCCGAAGCGGCGGGTGTCGCTGTCCTGCGAACCCGGCTCAAAACGGCCGAGTTCTACCGTCTCATCAAGCCATATCTCTCAGACCAGTTCGCGCCCACCACCACCTTGCATGGGTCGCTGGCCGACGTCTACGGCGTCGGAGTGTTCTTCACTGGCAAGAGCGGGATCGGCAAGTCTGAGTGCGTGCTCGATCTCGTCGAGCGCGGCCACCGACTGGTTGCTGATGATTTGGTTTTCGTGTCGCGTCGCGGCAACGACGTGCTGATCGGACGTGGTCACGAGTTGCAGCGCCACTTCATGGAAATCCGGGGTGTCGGACTGCTCGATATTCCGGCGATTTTCGGCATTCACGCCGTGCGCCAGCAAAAGCGTATCGAAGTGGTGGTGACCCTCGAGGAGTGGGACGGGCAGGCGCACGTCGATCGGACGGGACTCGATGTGCAGACCACCAACATCCTCGGTGTCGAGGTGCCGAAGATCACGGTCAACCTCAATCCCGGAAAAAACATCACCGTGATCGCCGAGGTGATCGCGATGAACCATCTCCTGCGCTATTATCGCGGGTACGACTCCGCGACGGCGTTCAACGAGCGCCTCATCGGACAGATGCAAAAGAACGCCGACGTCCAGCGATACCTGCAGGAGGATGACGAGTAGTGAGCGAGGCGCAGGGTTCTGAAGGTGCGATGCCAATTCGCGCGGTGATTGCGGCCCACGGATCGTTCGCCGCCGGTATCATCTCGGCCGTCGACCAGATTACGGGCCGCGGTGCCGCACTCGTGGCGATCTCCAACAGCGGCTTGTGCCTCGACGATATTCAGGAAACGCTTTCGCGCACGCTTGACGAGACCGGGGCCAAGGTCATCTTCACCGACTTACCGGCCGGCAGTTGCACGATGGCCGTGCGACGTTTGTTGCGTGGTCGCCCCGATGTCGCGCTTATCACGGGCATCAATCTGACGCTGCTGCTCGACTTCATCATGCAGGACGACGTCGATGCCGTCGCTGCGGCACGCGCCGCGCTTGAACGGGGACGCGCGTCGATGGTGGCGCACGGCGCGTAGCCGTTCCCGCTTCCCCTGTTTCTCTACTCGTTCGCATGCCCATTTCGTTGTACCGCATCGATGATCGCCTGATTCACGGCCAGGTCGTGGTCGGATGGGGTCAGCCTCTCAATCTGCAGTTCATCGTCTTGGTCGACGATGAAGTCGCGGCCAGCGAGTGGGAACAGGAGTTGTATCGTATGGGCGTGCCGCCGGAGATGGCCGTGTACTTCTACGGTGTCGACGAAGCCGCGCTGGCGCTGCCTCAGTTGCAAGCCGATCAGCGGCCGGGCATCGTGCTCGTCGGCGATATCGACACGATGTCGCGGCTCGTGCAACAGACCGCGCACTCGATTCAACGCGTGAACGTCGGTGGCGTTCATCACTCGCCGGGGCGCACGCCGCGCCTGCGCTTCGTCTTTCTCACGCCGGCCGAAGAGGCGGGACTGCGCGACATTGAGCGACTCGGTGTGGAAGTCACCGCGCAGGATGTGCCGAGCGCGCGTCCGGTTCCACTCGATGAACTGCTGACATCGACCATCGCCGACTGAACGATGCTGTCGATCGGGCTGCTCTCACTGGCGATCACCGCCGTCGGCAACGACCTGTTGGTGCGTGAGTTGCCGGTGCTGTTGCCGCAGTTGCTGCCGCTGGCAATGCTGGCCGGCGTGCTTGGTCTCGACGTGGTGAGCTTTCCGCAGGCGATGATTTCCCGTCCCATCGTCGCGGCCACGCTGGCCGGCGCGTTCCTTGGCGCGCCGGTGGCCGGACTCGCGTGTGGCGCCGCGCTGGAATGCCTGGCGCTCGAGTCGCTTCCCGTTGGTGCGTCGCGGTATCCCGAGTGGGGCAGCGCCAGCGTCGTCGCCGGGGCGGTGGCCGCGCGCGGCGTCGATGGAACGAGCCTGCCACACCCCGGGAGTTTTGCGGTCGCCGTCGCGGCGGGCATCGTGATCGCCTGGATCGGTGGTACCACGATGATCAAGCATCGGCAGATGATCGCGGCCTTCGCGCGTCCACGTTTGCCGCAGTTGGCCGCCGGGAATCGCAATACCGTGATCGGTCTGCAGGTGTTCGGCATGACCGCCGACTTGTTGCGCGGTATGCTCATTGCCGCCGCGTTGTACATGCCAACCGCATTGCTTGCCGCGTGGGCGGACGCGCGCTGGAGTGTGCGCGACGACCTCACGCGTGCGTATGTCGTCACGGCCGTCGTCTCTGTTGCCGCGGCCGCGGTGTGGAAGGACTTTCACGCCATCTCGTTCACGCGACGCCTGTTCCTCGCCTCGCTGGCTGTCGGCACGGCGCTCGTCGTGGCGGGAGCGTAAAGATGGCCGACGCCGCAATGAACAACACGCCGTTACCCGGCTCGCCGACGCTCTCGACAATGGCAACGGTATCGTCGGCCGGTCTCGAATCGGCGCCAGCACTCGATGCAACAACGCGGGCCGCGATGTTGCTGCGCACGCTCGCCATTCAGGGCTCGTGGAACTACGAAATCCTGGTCGGCAACGGCATCGGGTTCTGTGTCGAACCCGCGCTGCGTCGCTTGCCGGGCGGGGTCGATGGGCAGCCGTACCGCGAAGCGCTCGCGCGACAGTCAGCGTACTTCAACGCGCATCCGTATCTGGCCGCGCTCGCTGTGGGTGCGTTGGCGCGAGCTGAAGTTGATCAGGTGCAGCCCGTTCGCATCGAGCGCTTTCGCACGGCGCTGTGCGGCCCGCTGGGCAGCGTCGGCGATCGTTTGGTCTGGGCCTCGTGGCTCCCCGCGTGTTCCTTGCTGGCGCTGCTCATTTTCGGCCTCGGGGGCTCCGCGCTGATCGTGACGATCGGATTCCTGCTGGTCTACAACGTTGGTCACCTCGGCTTGCGTGATTGGGGACTGCGGGCGGGATGGCGGAACGGCCTCCGTGTGGCGTCGGCGCTTGGGCATCCGGTGTTGCAGCACGGTCCGCGCTACATTGGTCGAGTGGCCGCGGTACTCGGTGGCCTCGCACTGCCGCTTGCGGTTCATCGGGCCATTGGAGGCGGATCGCCGCTGGCCCCCATTCCGGTCGGCGTGGCCATCGCCACTCCGTTGCTGGCTGTATTGCTGGTGCGATTGCACGGCCGCGCCGAAGGGTGGCGTGTGGTGCTCGGGTTGCTTGCGATCTTTGTCCTTTACTCGGTGGTCCGTTGATGGCTGAGCGCTCAGTCCAAATCGTCAACAAGCACGGCCTGCATGCGCGGCCGGCAGCGGAAATCGTGAAAGCGGCGTCGCGCTACCAGTGCGACATCACGATTTCCCGCG
Source organism: uncultured Gemmatimonadaceae bacterium (assembly GCA_966096095.1). Taxonomy (GTDB): domain Bacteria; phylum Gemmatimonadota; class Gemmatimonadetes; order Gemmatimonadales; family Gemmatimonadaceae; genus Gemmatimonas. Next base: position 216,266 of record CBHTUR010000003.1, read on the forward strand.
ACGACCTGGAAGTAAATGGCAAGAGCATCATGGGCGTCATGATGCTGGCGGCAGAATTCGGCGCCAGTATCACGCTGCGCGCGACCGGTCCCGATGCCGATGATGCGCTCGACGCGCTGTCGGCGCTCGTCGCGTCACGCTTCGGAGAGACCTAGTGCTCTCGGTGCTCCGCGGCATCCCAGCCTCACCCGGAATCGTAGTCGGTCCGGTGCACTTGCTGCGCTGGGAAGTACCGGAGGTGAAGCAACGCCTCATCGCCGATGACGAAATCGACGCGGAGCTGGTTCGCTTGCATCACGCGCTGGAGCGCGCGCGTGATCGGTTGCGCCACTTGCGCGCGAAAACGGAAGCGCAAGCGGGGCCCGAAGAAGCCGCGATTTTTGATGTGCAGCTGTCGATTCTCGACGATCGTCAGCTCGCCACCAGTGTGGAGGCGTTGATTCGGCAGAACCTCGGCGCCGAAAAAGCCTTCGATCTGGTGCTGCTCGAGTGGCGTCAACATTTCGCGCGGCATGCGGCGCCAATGTTGCGCGAAAAGGTGGGCGACCTCACCGACGTGCAGATTCGCGTACTCTCGATTCTGCTGGACTTGCCCGATCACGATCCCGTCGATCTGCCGCGCGGCACGAACGCGATTCTCGTCACGCACGACCTGACGCCGTCGCTCACCATGCAACTCGATCGCGAGTGTATTGCCGCGATCGCTACCGACGCCGGCACGGCCACGGCGCACGTCGCCATTCTTGCGCGCTCGCTCGGTCTGCCGGCGGTCGTCGGCCTTCGCAATGCGCTCCAGTATCTCAAAGGCGGCGAACTCACCATTCTCGACGGAGCCGAAGGCACGCTCACCATTGCCCCGAGCGACGGTGAGTTGGCGGAAGCGCGTCAGCGGTTGGTTGATGAAGCAGGACAGGTCGAACAGGTTCGCGCCCTGGCGCATTCCGAGCCGATCACGCGCGACAACACTCGCATGGTCGTGCGTGCCAACCTCGATATTCCTGAGGAATCGGAGCTGGCGTCCACGAGCGGTGCCGATGGCGTCGGATTGATGCGCACCGAATTCCTGGTGGCCAGCCGCGCCACCATGCCCGACGAGGACGAACAGTATCGGGCATACAAACGCGTGGTCCAGGCGTTCGGCATGCAGCCCGTCATCATTCGCACGTTTGATATCGGCGGCGACAAGCTGCCGGTTGGTGGCTTTCCCACCGAAGCGAATCCGTTCCTCGGGTGGCGGGCCATTCGCATGTGTCTCGACGAAAGTGAGTTGTTTAAAACACAACTCAAGGCCTTGATGCGGGCCGGCGTGCACGGCGACCTGCGCATTATGCTCCCGCTGGTTGTGACCGTCGACGAAGTGCGCGAAACGCGGCAGTTGATGGAAGAGTGCGTGCAGGAACTGTCGGCGCGTCGGGTGCCCTTCAATGACGATCTGGCGCTCGGCGTGATGGTAGAGACGCCGGCCGCCGCCGTCGCCTGCGACACGCTCGTGCGCGACGTGGATTTCTTCAGTATCGGCTCAAACGATTTGGTGCAGTACACGCTCGCGGTTGATCGCGGCAACGCCAATCTCGCGCCGCGCTTCACCCCGTTTCACCCGGCGGTCCTTCGACTGATCGCGCAAGTGCAGAATACCGGCGCGGCCCACGGAATCGACGTGTGCGTGTGCGGCGAAATGGCCTCGCAGCCACTCGCCGTTTTCGCTCTGCTTGGCTTGGGCATTCGCCAGCTGAGCGTGGCGCCTCGTTCGGTCGCCGGCGTAAAGCGCGTGATTCGCGGTATCCGTGCCAGTGCGGCCACCGACGCCGCACAGGCCGCGCTCACCGCAGGCACCGCACGCGAGGCAGAAATCCTGCTGCGGCGTCGGCTGCGCGCCGAGCTCGATGCAAACGACCTCGAAGGCCGCGGGTTGCCGTCACTCTTTTAGCGCCTTACCCTTCGATCTGCCACGGAACGCGACGCCCAGCCGATCGTCTAGCTGGTGTCCGTTCCGAGTGTGTTCGTGACGACCGTTCCCTGTAAACCTCAGCCCGAGACGTGCGTGGCCGACCGATATCTGTTTACCTCGGAGTCCGTGACCGAAGGTCACCCCGACAAGATCGCCGATCAGATCTCCGATGCGGTGCTCGACGCGATCTTGACCGAAGACTCCGCCGCGCGCGTCGCCTGCGAAACCCTGGTCACGACCGGTCTCGCGGTGATTGCGGGTGAAATCACCACGACGGCCTACGTGCACCTGCCGGAAATCGTCCGGCAAACGATCGACAGCATCGGTTACAACGACGCGAGTTTCGGTTTCGACGCCAAAACGTGCGCCGTCATGAGCACGATCGATCGGCAGTCGCCGGATATCGCTCAGGGCGTCGATACCGGTGGCGCGGGGGACCAGGGCATGATGTTCGGCTACGCGACGGACGAAACGCCCGAGCTTATGCCGCTGCCCATTCAGCTGGCCCACGCGCTCACCCACCGACTCTCGGCCCTGCGCAAAGACGGCACGCTCCCGTGGCTGCGTCCCGACGGCAAAGCCCAAGTTTCCGTGGTGTATGAAGACCACCGTCCAATCGCCGTCGACACGGTGGTGATTTCGACGCAGCACGATGAAAAGGTCGGCAACACCAAGCTGCGTCAGGCGATTCTGCGCGATGTGATCGAAGCGACCATTCCCGAGCAGTTCCGCAGCCGGAAGGTGAAGCACCACATCAATCCCACCGGCCGCTTCGTCATCGGTGGTCCGCAGGGCGACGCCGGACTTACGGGCCGCAAGATCATCGTCGACACGTACGGCGGCATGGGTCGTCATGGCGGCGGCGCGTTCAGTGGCAAGGATCCGTCCAAGGTCGATCGATCGGCTTGCTACGCGGCGCGCTGGGTGGCCAAGAATATCGTCGCGGCCAAGTTGGCGCGTCGCTGCGAAGTGCAGGTGGCGTACGCCATCGGCGTGGCCGAGCCGGTATCGGTGTATGTCCAAACCTTTGGCACTGGCGTCGTACCCGATCACGACATCGAAGCGGCCGTCCGCGAGGTGTTCGATCTGACGCCGCGTGGCATTGCGCGCGACCTCGACTTGCGGAAGCCGATCTATCGTGCCACGGCCGCGTATGGCCATTTCGGTCGCACGCCAGTGACTGAAGGCCGTGGCAAGAACGCGCGCACGTACTTCACGTGGGAACGCACCGATCGCGTCGCCGCGCTCAAGCGAACGGTGAAATAATTCGCAGGGGCTGACTACTCTCGCCGCGCGAGTTCGCGCGCGGCGAGAACCGCTTCCTGAAGACGCATGCGGCGCGCAGTTGACACGCGCTTGTCGCGACCAATAGGCAAAAGCGGCGCCGCCGACCGTGTCGAGTTCCGGGAGAGCCGATGGTAGAAGTGGAGGTCTCACGAATCGGAATCGACAGTAGCACTAACGCACACGTCGTGGTGCTGCGTGAACGGCTGGGCCAGCGCTATCTGCCGATTTGGATCGGTTCGGCCGAAGCCGACGCCATCATCATGGAGCTCAATCATCTCAAGCGTGAGCGCCCCATGACCCACGATCTCATGAAGGCGCTCGTCCTGGCGCTCGGTGGGGAGCTGCAACGAGTTGCCATCAGTCGCGTGCATCAACGCACATACTTTGCTGAGCTGCACCTCTCAGCGCACGGCAAGCTCATTCAAGTCGACGCGCGTCCGTCGGACAGCATCGCCCTCGCGCTGCGACTCGAAGCACCGATCTTTGTCCACGAAGATCTGCTCGCAGAACCCGATGACGACGATGACGCAGATTCGCCTACCGGCGATTCGCCTCGCCAGTTGGGCGCGCCATCCGAATTGACGCCGGACGAACTCAAGGCGTACCTCGCACACTTGCAACCTGAAGACTTCGGAAAATTTCGCCCGTGAATCGGTTGTCGCGTTTTGGCTCGACTGCGCTGCTAGTTCTCACCTGCGCGAGCGTCGCGCGTGCGCAAAGCGTGCCCGCTCGCAGCGTCGACGGTCGGGTGCGTCATCCGGTGCGCTCCGGCGGCGACTCGACCGGCATGGCGGGCGTTCCCGGAGCAATGGTCACGCTACATCGCGTGGGAAAGGACAAGGCCGGTCCTATCGATTCCGTACACGCGGACCGCGCCGGCGCGTATCACTTCCGCTACACGCCCTCGGGAGCGAGCGACGCAGTCTACTTCGCCTCGGTGTCGTGGGGTGGCATTGCGTACTTCACGGCACCTCTGCGCAACGAGCAGGTCACCGGAGACGACGCGGATATCACCGTCTTTGACACGACGTCCATCGTCTATCCGCTTGTTGTAAAAGGGCGACACCTCGTCGTCGGGAAAGTCGATTCCGCGCAATTGCGTACGATCGTCGAAGTGTTTGAACTGTCCAACGACAGTCTGACGACCCTCACGAGCCCCGAACGCGCGAATCCCACTCCCACGTGGAGCGTCGACATTCCACGCGCGGCGCAGGATGTGCGACTGACGCAAGGAGAAATTTCGGCCGAAGCGTTTGTGTACAAAGACGGACGGGTTTCGGTCTTCGCGCCAATCGCTCCGGGTCTGAAGCAGATTGCGTTCTCCTACAAGTTGCCCGCAGCGAATTTCCCGATCGCGGTGACTGCGGTTGGTGGCGCGGTCGTGTTTGAGGTACTTCTCGAGGAAGAGCAGGGCAATGTGTTCGGCACCGGATTTACCGCCGTCGCGCCGGTGACGATCGAGAACAGACACTTTCGGCGATTCTTGGCGCAGGATCTCAAGCCGTCATCGCCCTTCACGGTGGAACTCCCGGCCGGCGCGAGCGCGGGTCGCGGGATGTACTTCGCTGGATTGTTGATTGCCATCGGCTTCGTGGCGCTTCTGCTCATCGCGCGTGTCGTGCAGCGACGAGCGGCGCGCGCGTCCGTTGCCTCGAGCGCACTCGACGCCAGTCGAGCAGTCTCCGCGCCGCGCGCAACCGCGGTGCCGTTGCACGAGCAGCTGGCACACGAGATCGCCGCCCTCGATGCCACCTTCGCGCGGCAGAGCACGCCAAGCGACTCGCTACGCGCGACGTACGAGGAGCGTCGACGCGAACTTAAGGACGCTCTCAACGACGCGCTTGCCTCGCTCAAAACCGCGCAGTAGGTTGCGGGTGTCGTGCACATCGCGCGCGACAGACAACTGAAGCTGAGCGCGGGACACGGAAGCCGGTGCAATGCCGGCGCGGCCCCGCCACTGTAACGGGTGCGTAGTACGCGTCGTTCAAAACGCCACTGGTCTGCAATGACCGGGAAGGTGAGCGACGCGGCCCCGAAGCCAGGAGACGACCCACGCTCATTACTCGGACGAAGACCCTCGAGGGGGGGCTCGCGCCACGTGGTCTCGCTTTGGCGTGTACTGCGCGTGCTCGGGCATCTTCTCGCAGGGAGAGGATGCCCTATGTTTTTTTGGTCCCCAACGCTCGCGAAAGCCTCACTCCTCGCGACATTCGCATTCGGCGCGAGCCTCGCCGGCGGCGTCTCGACGCCGCCGCACACCGCGTCGCTGCGTCGCGCCACCATCTCGTCGGCGCTCGCGGACACCGACGATTTCGGTGCGCCGTTGCCAACCGATGCATCATTCGCGCGTCGCGTCGTTTCGCTCAATCCCGCAGCGACGGAAATCATCTTCGCCATTGGCGCTGATTCGCTGCTTGTCGGTCGGAGCGCGTGGGACGAATATCCTGCGGAGGCAAAGCGCATTGCGTCAGTCGGTGACGGCATTCGTCCTAACGTCGAAGCTGTCGCCGGTGTGCGACCAACGCTGGTCATTCTCTATGCGTCGGCCGAAAATCGCGCGGCCGCCGACGCATTCAAGCGCTTGGGTATTCGCACCCTCACTTTGCGCGTCGATCACATTGCGCAGTTCGTGCGCCTCACCAATCTGCTCGGTGTCGCACTCGGCGCCTCGCCTCGTGCGAAGACGGTCGTCGATACAGTTCAGCGCACCCTGAACGCCGTTCGTGCCGCGACGCGCAGCGCGAAGCGCGCGTCCGTCGTCTGGCCAGTCTCCGAGCGGCCCGTGATGGTCGTCGGACAGGGAAGCTTTCTCGACGAGTTGATTGAGATTGCTGGCGGCACAAATGTCTTTCACGATTTGCCGGCACCCTCGCCTGTCGTGTCGCTCGAGGAAATCGTCAAACGACGCCCGGAGATTGTTATCGCGAGCCCGCGCACCCAAGAATCGCTGCGGACGCGCGCCGATTGGCGATCCATCGAGGCGGTGAAGCTACAGCGATTCGCAACCGACGACCCGGCATTCACGGGACGGCCGTCGGTCGTGTTGGGAACCGGCGCCGTCGTGCTCGCCCGCGCTCTACATCCTGAATTGGCGGCGCAACTCCCGCCACTGCCAGCGCCCGCTATGCGCGCACGTCCCCGCTCGCCGCAGTGATCCGGCAGTGATGATGCTGTCAGATCGCCAGTCGATTCGTCTCTCCGTACTCGTCGGCCTGGTGCTGGTCGCCGTCTCGTCGCTGCTCGCCATTGGCGCTGGCCCCGTGGCGTTGACTCCGAGCTCTGTGCTGCAAGCGCTGCGCGGACTCGGCGATCCAACGCACATCGCTATCGTGCGCGATCTCCGCGCGCCTCGCGTTGCGTTGGCGTTGCTCGTCGGCGCCGGACTCTCCGCCAGCGGAGGCGCGTTGCAAGGCACATTGCGCAACGCGTTGGCCGAACCGTATCTGCTCGGCGTCTCCGGAGGTGCCGCGATTGGCGCCGTGTTGGCCAGCGCGTTCGGGAATCTCGACCCGGTGCTGGTGACACTGAGTGCGTTCGTCGGCGCTGGTCTCTGCACGCTGCTTGTCTCGGCTATCGCGCGCGTCGTCGGAGGTAGCACAGATGCGCGCATGTTGCTGATGGCCGGCGTGGTGGTAGGTGCATTCGCGAACGCCGTGATTCTCGTCGCGCTCGCCGATGCGCCGCCCGAGCATATCCGCAGCGCGCTCTGGTGGATGATGGGTTCCGTCGGTGACGCGACTTGGGACGCGGACGGACGAGTGCTCTTGGCGCTCGTGTTGTTCGGGGGCCTCTTGCTTTGGTGGGCGCGCGATCTCGACGTGTTGGCAACGGGCGAGGACGCCGCGGCAGCGCTCGGCCTCGACGTCACACGGGCGTCGCGTCGCATCTTTCTGATCGCCTCGTGGCTTGCGGCCGCGACGGTCGCCTCGGCCGGGTTGATCGGTTTCGTCGGCTTGGTAGTGCCAAACCTTGCGCGTGCCCTCGGCGCGAGACGACATCGCCCGATGTTGGTCGTGTCGATGATCTACGGCGCAGCATTGCTCGTGCTCGCCGATTTGGCCGCGCGCACAGTTCGCGCACCGTCCGAACTTCCACTTGGTGCAGTGACAGCGCTCATCGGCGTGCCGTTCTTTCTATTGCGCTTGCGCCGGTTGAACGCGTGACGATCGCTGCCGCAGGGAACCGATCGACCGAAGGCCAAGGCCTTTCATTCACCGACGTCACGGTGCAGTACGAAGGTCGGACGCGGCTGGCGCTGGATCAGGTGTCGATGCGGGCGGCGCCCGGAGCGCTGACGGCCGTCGTCGGTCCAAACGGAAGTGGCAAGAGTACGCTGGTTCGCGCGCTGTTGCGTCTTACGCCCATGCGATCGGGACATATCCGCGTCGATGACGAACAACTCTCGTCGCTCACCGTGCGCGCATTCGCCACCCGCGTGGCCGTCGTACCGCAACGCGAAGAACCCGTGGTGGCGCTGACGGTTCATGATTTCGTGGCACTGGGGCGTCACGCACATCGATCGGCGTTCGCCGCGCTCTCGTCGCAAGACCGGCAACTTGTCGAGGCCGCACTCGATCGCGCCGGCCTCGCCGCCGACGTGCGCCGTCGCATCGATCAGCTGTCCGGCGGTGAATGGCAGCGCGCGCGCATCGCACGAGCACTCGCGCAGGATGCGCGCACTGTCGTGCTCGACGAGCCGACGTCGTTCCTCGATATCGCGCACGAAATGGCCGTCTTTGAGTTGCTCGACGGGCTCGCGCGCGAAGGGCGTACCGTGCTACTCGTCAGTCATCAGCTGAATCTCGTCGCGCGCTTCGCCAGCCAAATCGTGCTGCTGCATCAAGGTCAGGTTGCGGCGGCGGGATCGGCCGACGAGGTAATGCGCGGAGAACTGCTCGAGCGAGTCTACGAGTGGCCGCTCGTTGTCACGCGCGATCCGGCCGTCGGCGCGCCCGCGCTACTGCCGTTGCGCTGGCGTGGACGGCGCGCATGATCGCCGCCCTGGCATCGTTCGAGTTGGTGGTCCTGCTGCATGGCGCCGCGTACTCCGGCACAGCGGACTCCGTCCGGGTGTGCCTTCGAGACGCGCGCACTGACGCGCCGCTGGTGGCCGCGCTGGTCACGCGCGAGGCCGGCGACACCGTGTCACGCCCATCGACCGAGCGCTCGGCGCTTGTGAATTCGGCACGCCTGCGAAGCGAGTGCACGTGGCTCCGTGAGGGGCGTTGGGTAATCTCACGGGCCGGCTACCGATCGCGTGTCATCGCGATTGAAAATGCGAGCGCACCAACACCGCTTCGATTCGCGCTCTATCCGGTTGAGAACGTGACCACACTCGACACGCTTCGAGTGGTCGCATCGCTCGAGGACGATGCCACTCGCGTCGGTCGTTCGGTGACGACAATTCGTGCGCGCGATGCACGCGAGCGCGGTGCCTTGAACACGGCCATGTTGGTGGCGCAACTCCCGCTTACCAGCACCACGAGCGCTCGTGGCGAAACTGGTCTCGCGCTTCGCGGCGCTCGACGTGAGCAAACGGCTGTAACGCTAGATGGCATGTTGCTCAATGATCCGTCCTCAGGGGTGGCTGATCTCAGTGATCTGCCACTGTCTGCCCTTGGTTCTGCCACGGTAATCCTCGGTGCCGATCCCTTAGGCGTCGGTCCCGGCGCGACGGGGGGTGTGCTTGCAGTGTCCACCGCGAGCATTAACACGCTCAGCGTTCAGGCCGGGGCGTTCGGCGGCCACGGATTTGACGGAGGCTGGTCGGGAGTCGCATCGAACGTACGCTGGCACGTGGCAGGCCGCCGATATGACGCGCGCAACGATTTTCGCTTCGTGAACGCGGCCGGCGCGGCGCCAGTCGAAGAGATCCGCAACAACAACGACGAGTCGCGTTCCGCCCTCGGACTCGGTGCCACGGGCGCGAACTGGCAAGTCGAAGCGATTGCCTCTCGTAATGAACGCGGCATGGTGGGGCCAGCCAATGTCCATGCGTACGATGCTGACCGCTCGATGACCGATCGCGCGTTGGTTCAAGCAAAGCTCAGCACGGGATTTGGCGAATGGGTGCTCGGAGCGAGAGGCATGCAACTGGCCTATCGCGACACCGCTCACGCGGAGTTGAACACGTCAGCGCGAGCGACTGCCGTCAACGCCGAACACCAGTGGGCGCGCTCCTTCTGGCGATCGCTTTGGCAATCGCGCGTCGGCGTCGGTCGCGACGCGGTCACGGGCACCGGTGGACTTCGCCAAGCGCGTGCGCGCGGCTTTGTTTCCGAAGCGCTCTCGCACACTTCAAACGCGGGATCGTGGGAGGTTGGCGCGCGCTTGGATGCGCCGGAGCGCGCGGCGTTGCTGCCGTCGTTTTCAGCGGCGATGGAGCGCTCGCTCTCGTCCGCACTCAGTGTGGGAGTTCGCCTTACGCAGGCGGTTCGGCTGCCAACACTGTACGATCTCTACTTCGCATCGCCACAACGGCTCTCCGTTCGGCCGCTCGATCCGGAACGGGTCGTGGTGGACGCTGAACTGATGGTCCGCGCAGCGCGCAACGTGCCCGTCGGCCGAGCGACCATCGAAGCGTCCATGGTCACGCGCGACACGCGCGACGCAATCGTCTGGTTTCCCGGCAACTTCTCGTGGGCGCCAGCCAATGTTGGGCGTGAGCGCTTACGCGGTGGAGAAATCAAGGCGGCGCTCGCAGGCCCATGGCTCGATGTCGCTGCTTGGGGGGCGTGGTATCGCTCGGAGCTGGAAAGCGGCGAGCTGCACATTCCCACACCGTACACGCCGACCCTCTCAGGCGGCGCGCGAATGGCGTTGCATGCTGCGGGCACCACGAGTGCCGCGCAATGGCATTGGAATGGCGCGCGACCATTTACCGCGGGTCCGCGCAATCCGGCTTTCGAACTATCCGCCGTTTCACTCATTGACTTGGCCTTCACGCATCCTTGGCCACGTCGCATCTCTCCGCGCTTCGCGATGCTTTCGACCACGTGGTCGCTCAACAATGCGACCAATGTGGCGTGGCAGTCCGTTCGCGGTTTTCCGTCGCCCGGTCGTACCTGGGCGATCGCTCTCACGCTTCAACGATTCACACCGTGAAACACACTGTCCAACGCTCGAATCCTGGTACGCTCGACCTCCCGCGCGTCGCTCGACGTCCGCTTTGCCTGCTCATCGCCTCGATCGCGCTCGCCGCCTGCGGCGACGACAGCGTGCTCAACTCGACGCCGCAACCGCCAAAAGGCATCGTCGTCCTCGACGGATTCATTCAGCCGGGTCTCACGCTGCTCGCGGATACCGGCTCAACAACCTCGAAAATCACATTTGCCCCAAGCACCGAGTTTGACGCGGGTGGCTTCGAACTGCAGAACGACACGGTACTCGCCGTGTCATCACGCGCGGCGGGCGATCTCTTGTACCTCGCTGATCTCAAGGCCGGCGTCATGCGTCGCTGGCAACTGCCAGCGCGGAGCAATCCCGGGCGTGCGCGGCTATTGAAAGGCACTGGCGGCAACGCACTCATCGGCGTTGCGCTTCGCGATTCAAGCGCGGTGGCGCTTGTGTCCGTCGCTGGCAGTGGCACTCCAATCATCGCGCGATTGCTGAACGTCGCGACGTGTCCGACGGACGTCTTTCAATACGACAACGCGACCTGGGTCGTCGATGCCAACGCCAACTGCAAAGTGAACTACGCGGTGCAAGGCGACGCGAGACTCATTCGCATTCCTTCAACCGGCTCAACGCGCGACACCATTCTGCTCCCCGGGATGCGTGGATCAGGCGTCAGTGCCATTGTCACCGGCGATGTGGCATACATCACCGCTGGAGGCGACGCCAACTTCTCCTCGTTCCCCTACACGTTGGTGGCGTCGGGTCGCGTGACCAAAGTGGATCTCAAGAACCGCCGAGTGTTGTTGCAGCGGGCCATGCCCACCAACAGTTACGGCGCGGGCCTCAAGCTGGGCGGCGACGGATTCCTGTACGCATCGGTGTACGAAGACCTCAACAGTTTCCGCAATCGCATCGTCAAGCTGCGCGCCGATGACCTGACCATCGTAAGCGGCGCAACATCGTGGCTGACGCTGACCAGCGCGGCCGGCGCAGACACGCCATGCGGTAGCGGTACGGCCGATGCCTTAGGGCGCATTCACTGCATTGTCAGCGGAGCAGGTTCGGCGACCTCTCTGATCGTTTTCGACGCGAGCGGGCACGAGGTTCGACGCGTCGCGGCGGGCCAGGGCGGGGTCGACCTCGCGTTGCGCTGAGCAGCGTCTAGCTTCCGGCATGCCGTCGATCGTCACGGATGCTCTCGTGCTGCATGTCGCCAACTATCTCGAATCGTCACGCATATACCGCCTCGCCACACGCGAGGCGGGACTCCAGTCGGTCGTTGCGCGAGGAGCTCGTGGCTCGCGAAAGCGATTCGGCAGTGCGGTCGATCTATTCGCGGTGGGGCAGGCCTGTATCGACGTTCGACCAGGGCGCGATCTGCATACGCTCGTTTCATTCGACGTGTCGGATTCCAATGCGGCGCTGGCGGCGGACCTTGGTCGATTTAGCGCCGCCGCAGCCCTGGCCGAATGCGCCGTTCGCGTCATTCACGATGAGGCAGCCCCTGCGGCGTTCGAGGGGCTGCGGCGCGGCTTCGTCGCGATCCGCGAGGCGAACGGGTCGGGCGTGCTCTCCTCAGCGCTCGGAGCGCTTTGGCGGCTGGTCCGTGATGTCGGAGTTGCGCCATCGATCGACGTTTGTGTTGAGTGCCACGCGACCATTGAGCCCGACGCGGACGCCCTCTTTAGCCACTCGCTCGGCGGCGTTCTCTGTGAGCGTTGCGCCAAACTCGCCCGTACAGGGCGTCGATTGCCATCGAGCGCACGATACGCGATTCGAGCCTGGTTAGGTGACGAGTCTGTCGAACTCAGCTATAACGAGGCTAAGGCGCACGTGCGACTTCTCAGGGAGTTCATTGGCCAGCACCTCTCCGATGGCAGACCGATGCGTGCGTTCGAAGAGTGGGAACGAGATGGACTTGAATCACGATAGCATAAGTGATAAACCTCTCGAAAATAATCACTTACATAGTGTAATATAATGTTTGACGTTAAACCGGAAGTTGCGTTTCTGGCGCGCCACGAGTCCGACGATTGGTGATCCAGCGCACGGTTTTCGGCGGCTCGCGTTCCTTGACGCTGTGCTTCACTAGCTCTAGCTTGCCCATTGTAGTACTCGGTTTTCACACTGCGGTATTCCGCAGATTTTCGTCCACCTTCATCGGAGACTTCGACTAGCCACCTGATTTTGTCAGTCGGAGAAGCAACATGAAACGTGTGTGGCAAGCACTGGGTCTGGTGCTCGCGCTCACCGCGTTCATGCCACGAGAGTCTCAGGCGCAGGACGCTCGGGGTAAGAAGGCCGAAGGATCTCTTCGCCAGAACTATCCCAACCCGTTCAATCCTGAAACAAAGATCCCGTTCAGCGTGGGTGATCCACCCACATGTTCGGACGCCGGCAAGCAGTACCGGGTGACACTCAAGGTCTACAACCTTTTGTCTCAGCTGGTCGCAACACCGGTCTTGCAGGGTTCAGCCACACCACTGGACAATGCAACCGTTCCTTGCGGCGACTATGTCGCCTATTGGGATGGAAAAGTCCTCAACACTGGAAGGGAAGCTGCCTCGGGCGTGTATTACTATCGACTTGAGGTGAACGGCGTACCACTGCCGTTAAGAAAGATGCTCGTGGCTAAGTAGTTGCGCGGTGCGCACCACGAACCCACAAGAGAAACCATGATGGCGCGCCGGGTGAGCGGACCCGGCGCGCCATTTTGCGTCTATGCCCGTAAGGAATTGTCAGGGGCGCAGTCAACGCCGCCGCGTTGCCCTCGCGAACGACTGATTTCCTGCTATTCTGGCGGAGTCAGTTCGGCACTCTCATTGCCATTACCCGGGTCATGATCAATCCCGATCGCCTTACCGTGAAGAGCGCCGAGGCGCTCAACGAAGCCGTCGCGCTGGCCCGCAAGGCCGGCAATCCGCTCGTCTACGATCTGCACTTGCTGCTCGCGTTGCTGGCGCAGGACGAAGGTATTGTCGTGCCCACACTGCAGCGTGTCGGCGTGAACGTTACCGCCTTGCGGACCGCGGCCGAGCAGGAAGCCACGCACTACGCCAAGCAGAGCGACGCCCAGCCGTCATACAGTCGTGAGCTCACGCAAGTCGTCGATGCGGCGGAGAAGGAAGCCAAGTTGCTCGGCGATGAATACATCTCCACCGAGCACCTGCTGGTCGCGCTCTCGGACGCCAAGGGCATCGATAGCTCGCGACTCCTCGCGACCGTTGGCGCGAACCGGCAAGCGCTACTGGATGCGCTGAAGCTCATTCGCGGCGCCCACAAAGTCACCGATCAATCGCCGGAACAACAGTATCAGGCGATTCAGCGCTACACGCGCGATCTCACCGACGCCGCGCGTCGCGGCAAGCTCGATCCGGTCATCGGTCGCGATGAAGAAATTCGTCGCGTCATTCAAGTGTTGTCGCGTCGCACCAAGAATAATCCGGTGCTTATTGGCGAGCCGGGCGTTGGCAAGACGGCCATCGCCGAGGGGCTCGCGCAGCGCATTATCAGCGGCGATGTCCCGGAAGGTCTGCGCAACAAGCGCCTCGTTTCGCTCGACCTCGGCGCACTCATTGCCGGCGCCAAGTTCCGCGGCGAGTTCGAAGAACGCCTCAAGGCCGTACTCAAGGAGATCACGTCGGCCGAAGGCCTCTACGTGGTATTCATCGACGAGCTGCACACGCTTGTCGGTGCGGGCAAAGCGGAAGGCAGCATGGACGCGGGAAACATGCTGAAGCCCATGCTCGCGCGCGGCGAACTGCGCGTCGTCGGGGCCACTACGCTCGACGAGTATCGCCAGCATGTTGAGAAAGACGCCGCGCTTGAGCGGCGCTTTCAGCCGGTCTTTGTTGGCGAACCCAGCGTCGAAAGCACGATTGCGATTCTTCGTGGTCTGAAAGAGCGCTACGAGGCGCATCACGGCGTGCGTATCACCGACGGCGCTGTCGTCGCCGCCGCGACGCTTTCCAATCGCTATATCGGTGATCGCTTTCTCCCCGACAAGGCCATCGACCTCATCGACGAAGCCTCGTCGCGCTTGCGCATCGAAATCGATTCGGTACCCCAGGAAATCGACGAAGTCGAACGGCGCATCGTGCAGCTCGAAATTGAGAAGCAAGCGCTGCGCAAGGAAACGGATGCAGCGTCGCTCGAACGGCGCACGGCGCTGGAACGCGAACTCGCGGAGCTCAAGGAGCAAGCCGCCGGTATGCGCGCGCAGTGGCAGCAGGAGAAGGACACGCTCGGCGCCGTCGGTCGCATCAAGCAGGAAATCGAACAGGCCCGCATCGCCGTCGACAAAGCCACGCGTGACGGTGACTTCGCCCGCGCCGGAAAGATCAAATACGACGAGATCCCGGCGCTTGAGCGCGCCATGAAGGACGCCGAGTCCAAGCTTGCGAGTCACGGCGGGCGTCCACAGTTCCTCAAGGAAGAAGTGAGCGCCGACGACGTGGCTGAAGTGGTGGCGCGCTGGACTGGCATTCCGGTCACCCGGATGCTGGAGTCCGAGCGCGAGCGCCTGACGAAACTTGAGGATGTCCTGAGCACGCGTGTCATTGGTCAGCGCGAGGCCGTGCGCGCGGTGGCCAATGCGGTACGGCGCTCACGCGCGGGCCTGCAAGATCCCAATCGCCCCATCGGTTCGTTCATCTTCCTGGGCCCGACTGGCGTTGGGAAAACGGAAACCGCGCGCGCGCTCGCCGAATTCCTGTTTGATGACGAGCACGCGATGGTACGCATCGACATGTCGGAGTACATGGAGAAGCACGCCGTCGCGCGTCTGATCGGTGCACCGCCGGGTTACGTCGGTTACGAAGAGGGCGGTCAACTCACCGAAGCTGTGCGTCGTCGTCCGTATTCGGTGATTCTGTTCGACGAAATCGAAAAGGCGCATCCGGATGTGTTCAACATCTTGCTGCAATTGCTCGACGACGGTCGGCTCACCGACTCACAGGGACGCACGGTCGATTTCCGCAACGCAGTCGTGATCATGACATCCAACGTCGGCTCACAGATGATTCTCGAGCACGGCCACGCCAACGATGTTCAGTGGTCGCAGGTCGAAACCGACGTGATCGCGGCGCTTCGAGGGGTGTTCAAGCCTGAGTTTCTCAATCGCGTCGATGATATCGTCGTGTTTCACCCGCTCGGTCGCGGAGAGATCGATCACATCGTGACGTTGCAACTCGCCCATCTGCGCAAGCTGCTCGCCGATCGCAAACTGCAACTGCTGCTGTCCGACGGCGCGCGCACGTACCTCGCCGACGAAGGATACGATCCGGTATTTGGTGCGCGGCCACTCAAGCGGGCGGTGCAGCGCATGTTGCAGAACCCGCTCGCACTCGCGGTACTTGAGGGGCGATTCAAAGAAGGCGATGTCATTGTCGCCGAGCACGCGGATGGCGGCGAGGAGTTGAGCTTCCGGCTTGGCGACGCGGCCGATGCTGCGGCCGCGGCCGCCATTGCCTCGTGACCGCAGGAGCGAACGCCGGAGCAGGGGCGCCGCTCCGGCGAGGCGAATACGAGGCGATGACGGCGGCGCTTGATGAAGCCAACGCTGCCGCAGGTGCGGGCGAAGTGCCAGTTGGTGCCGTTGTACTCGCGGAGGGCCAGATTATCGCGCGCGCGCAAAATCGCATGAAGCGCGACGGTGACGCGACAGCGCACGCGGAGATGTCAGTGCTCCGCGAAGCCATGCGCGTTCGCGGCGAGGAGCGACTCGGCGGCTGCACGCTGGTCGTTTCCCTCGAGCCGTGCGCGATGTGCGCGGGCGCAATTGTTCACGCCCGCGTCGATCGTGTCGTCTTCGGTGCCTACGACGACAAAGCCGGCATGGCTGGTTCAGTCGGTGATCTGCTGCGTCATCCACGCCTGAATCACTCGCCCGAAGTCGTTGGCGGCGTCCTGGCGTCCGAATCTGCAGCGTTGTTGCAGCAGTTCTTCGCGGCGCGGCGCGGCGACAACGCGATCACGTAACTATTCGCGGGCGAGCAAGTCCACGCGTTGGTGTAAGCGTCGGAGCAGCACGTAGTACGCGGAGTAAATGACAACGGCGAGCACGAATAAGAGAGCGCCTACTCGCCACGCCTCATCGGTTGGTGTGCGGCGTATCGCGAACACCGGTGTCAACTGCATCGGCAGGGTGCCGAAAACAGCCCATGCATAGTTGCGCATCCGATAACCGACAGCCGGCGCAGGCATTACGGCGCGGCCGATCTGAATCAGTGGTCCAAACGCAAAGAGTGACGCAGCCATCAGCCAAACAGGCAACGGACCGCGTGGCCCATCAGCAAGCGTTACGCGAGGAAAGTGCATTCGGATCAGCACGCTGAGAACGACGAACGTCGTCACACTGAGCAGGGCATTTTCAAGCAACGCACAGAAGAATCGAACGTGCGCCCGCTGACGTCGCGAGAGCGGGTACAGCAGAGTATTGCGGAGCTGCAGTCCACGCTGTGAGAGATTCAGTCCGATCAGTGCCCACTGCATGCCGAAGACGTACGAAATGCAGACGAGTACGGAGTTTCCCACGAGTGAGGTCCAAACAAACGGCCGTTCACTCTGCCACCGGAATTGTTGCAGCTCTCGAGTGGCGGCACTCACCCACACCCGCACTGATCGCAGCCCAATCGACGTCGCGAGAGCCGTAACGGGCTGTCGGTGCGATTCACCCATGCCCGCTGGTGCGCCGGACTCGCCTTCCGAGGGCCGATCGACGAGCGAAAAGTTCACGCGCTCCGAGAATCGATATCGGAACAGCATCACAGTCGCTACGACGGACAACGTGATTGCAATCAACGGCGCGCGGGTGAGACCTGTCGCGTAAAAATCGGGTCGGACAGCGAGGAGGCCGGTCGCGGTGATGAGCACGGCGATACCGAGGCGTCGATGCAGCCTGACCAAGTCCGCAGTGACGCCAATGCAGGTCAGAATCGGCACCGTCCCCGACGCGAGCACGGCGGTGTAGTCATCGGCCACGAGGTACGCCACGACTCCCGCCACGAACGACACAATTATTGTGAGTGCAATCGCTCCATCGCGCGCGCGAACGAGCTGATTCGGCAGTAGCCGCACCATCGGCAACCCGGCAACCTCTGAGCGCGCGATCAGGAAGAGCACACCAATCGCCATCGCTGCAGACGCCGTGCCTACCAATACCGCCGACGCTGCCGTCGCTCCGTCACCAAGCCGCGTGATCGACGCGAATGGCAACAAGACGCAGATCCACGCCAAGCCGAGAGTTCTCGGGCGCCATTGCAGTTGAGCGTAGAGACACAGTCCGCGCCAGAGCTCAACCATTGGAACCGCGCTGTCGAATGAGCATCGGGAAGAGTTGCTCCAGGTTGAGCGCCCGCACGCTCACATCGACATCGTGCGCGCGGGAGAATTCGCCCGGCAGCTTCGGGGCGTTGCGCACGATCAGACAAGACGAGAAGCGATCGCCCTCCGCATGCACGATCCACGGCTCACTCCACTCGGTGGGGAGCGGTGTATCGCGCGCGCTTACGTACCATCCGGAAAACGTCTCCTTCAGCACATCCAATTCACTATCCACGCAGACCCGCCCGTGATCGAGGCACACCACGCGACCGACAATCGGTTCGATGTCGTGCAGGAGATGCGACGACAAGAGAATTGCGGCATGATCGGCCGCCTGCCGCTCGAGCAAGACACTGAGCACGTCCTTCCGTGCCAGCGGATCGAGATCGCTCAGCGGCTCGTCGAGCAGCAGCAATTCGGGGCGATGACTAAGCGCGAGCACGAGCGCCAATTTCTGTCGATTCCCGGGCGAGAGCGCGCTCACACGGGCGTCGCGTTGAACTTCGAGTCGGTTGAGGAGCGCCGACGCCAAATCGTCGTCCCATCGCTCGTAAAACGACTTGACGTGGGCCACCAGCTGCTCGACGCGCATGAAACCAATCAGCATCGGGTGCTGCTGCACAAACCCGATGCGCGCGAGTTCCGCCGGGCCGAGGGAGGACGTTGCCGTGTCAAACGTCAGACAGGTGCCACTCGATGGGAGCGCTAATCCCGCGATGTGGTGCAGAAGAGTGGTCTTGCCGCAGCCATTACGTCCGACGAGTCCGACAATTTCGCCGGCGGCGATCGTAAGGTTTACACTGTCGAGCGCGGTCGCGCGGCCGAACTGTCTGGAAAGCGCGGTGCAGCGCACGATCATCGATGCCGCATCAGAATCGCCCCGCACGGGAACTGAGATCATTCGCGTTCATCCTCGCGTCGTTGGACATCCGACAGTACTTCGCGGAAAATGTGTGTCGCGCGCGTCGGCGAGATGCCGAGCTGACGCACCGCGAGCGCGACGGGCTCCAAGAGCGCGCGCAGGTACGAGAGTCGCTCGCGTTCCACTGTCTCGCCGGCCAAGGGCGCGATCGTCAACGGCAACCCCGGACGATGCACAATCAAGCCATCAGCCTCCAACAATCCGAATGCTTTACTCACCGTCATCGGATTAATGCCTAACTGCTGCGCGAGCGCTCGCGTTGATGGCAATTCACTGCCGACCGCGAGCCGTCCGCTGACAATCTGAAATCGCACCTGCTCCACGATCTGCCGATACGTGGGAATCCCACTATTCGGGTCGATGAGAATCAGCACGCCGAATCCATCGTGTGTATTACTCGCATAATACACTATTGGATCGGATGGTGTATCTGTCAACTAATACAGTGTCAATCAGGGCCACCTTCGCAGTCGACGCCAATTCAACCGGCCGCAGCCGTTGACACTCGATCCACGCTCGCCTAATCATTCGGGCTCTGAAATCTCGGCTCGTTCAGCGGGGTCCAGGACAGGTGGCCGAGTGGTTGAAGGCACCGGTCTCGAAAACCGGCATACCGGCAACGGTATCGTGAGTTCGAATCTCACCCTGTCCGCTCGACAATCGCGCGCTTCTTGGGATGGGTGGCCGAGTGGTTGAAGGCGCACGCCTGGAAAGCGTGTGGGCGGGAAACCGTCTCGCGAGTTCGAATCTCGCCCCATCCGTAACAACGCCCCGCCGGCCATGCTGGCGGGGCGTTGCATTTCTCGTCATCTTCCCGCGACACGGCGGAGCGCTCAGTCCCTCACTGCTCCGGCCCGTCACCTGACTGATGGAGGAGTGTGATGCAGGACTTCCCGCCCAAGGCTTCCGCCTCGCGCATGCGCCGCTTCGTTGTGCCAACGCTTGCCATCGCCGCCCTCGCGCTCACAACGCAGGCCGCGCTCGCGGTCACGGGGCTGCAGCCGAAACCGCAGTTGAACGTCGAAGCTGAACGCTCGCCGCAGGGGGCCAAGCTGACGTTCCGCGGCAAGAACTGGATGCCCAGCGCGCGTATCAAAATCACCGCCACTCGGGCCCCCGGGTCGAACAACTTGCAGGACTTTGGCATGTTCTCGGCCGACGACAAGGGCGAGCTGAAAGGCAGCAAGGTTGCCGCGTGCAGCACCAATCGCTCCGAAGACGGGCAGAATGAATCGGTAACGTTTACCGCCGCCGATTCGGCCACCGGTGTGAAGGCCACGACACGCGTTGAAGGCGGTGCGTGGGTGTGCCAGTAAGCCGGCCTCGATGTCGCTCGTAGTTTTCGTTGCCCCGTTGTTTTCACCGGCCGCCTCGCAGATGATCGAGGCGGCCGTGTCATTGCGTGGACTCCGAGTCGCCGTGGTCTCGCAGGATCCGCTGGAGCGCTTGGCGCCTGAAGTGGCGAGTCGACTCCTCGCGCATTGGCGCGTCGATGACGTGACCAACGTCGCGCAGCTTGAAGACGCGGTCCGCGCGCTCGGACTCCGGTACGGTCCGATTGACTATTGTTTCGGCGCGTTTGAACAGCTGCAGGTACCGCTCGCCATCGTTCGAGAAACGTTTGGCATTCCCGGGCTCCCCGTCGCGGCCGCTAGCAATTTCCGCGACAAGGCGCGCATGAAAGACGTGCTTCGCGCTGCCGGTGTACCGGTCGCGCGTCATCGCTTGCTCGCCGCGCGTGTCGACGCCGAAACATTCGTGCGGGAAGTGGGATTCCCGATTGTCGTCAAACCGCCCGCCGGGGCCGGCGCGCGCGCAACGCATCGCATTGAAGACGCAGAAACACTCGCCCAGTTTCTCGAGCGATTTCCCCCCGATCCGCGGGACCCGATGCTCGCCGAAGAGTTTTTGCGCGGCACGGAGCACTCCCTCGAAACAGTTTCGGTCGGAGGCAAGGCGCTTTGGCACTCCCTCACGCACTACGATCCGACGCCGCTACACGTGCTCGAGAATCCGTGGATTCAGTGGTGCGTGCTCTTGCCGCGCGAGGTCGACGATCCGCAGTACGACGACATCAAAGCTGTTGGCGATCGGGCGCTGACCGCACTCGGCATGCAGACTGGTGTCTCGCATTGCGAATGGTTCCGACGCGCCGATGGAACTGTGGCCATCAGTGAAATTGCCGCTCGGCCGCCTGGCGCCCAAATCACTACGATGATTTCACGCGCGCACGACATCGACTTCGTCAAGGCGTGGGTCTCGATCATGGTCGGTGGTGATTTTTCACCACCGCCGCGCAAATACGCGGTCGGCACAGTGTATCTGCGCGGGCAGGGCGGGGGACGTGTTTCGGAGGTGCTCGGACTGGACGTCGTGCAGCGCGAATGTGGTGCGATGATCTGCGATGTGCGACTCCCCTCGCGTGGGCAATCGCCGAGTGGAAGCTACGAAGGCGAGGGGTTCATCATGCTGCGCGATCCGGACACTGAAAGAGTGCGTCGCGCGTTACAACGTGTGCTTGCAACTGTGCGCGTCAAACTATCCTAGAGAGTCCCTCGCATGCCGAAAACCGTGCTCATGATCACGCCAGGATATCCTGGTGAAATGCCGCTCTTCACTCGCGGCCTCTCCGTGCACGGCGCGACGGTGCTTGGTGTGGCAAACGGTCCCGCCCACGAGTTGCCCGACCTCGCGCGACGGCATCTCTCCGACTACCTGCAAGTTCCCGATCTCTTCACCAACAGCGATTCGGCGATTGCCCAAATTCGCGCGTGGCTTGGATCGCGAACGCTGGACCGCGTCTGCTGTTTGTGGGAACCCGGTGTCGAGCTCGCGGCGCAGATTCGGGAAGCGCTCGGCGTGCCCGGTCAGTCGTTTGACCAGGCGCAGAAATTCCGCAACAAAGATCTGATGAAACAAGCGTTGGCGGCAGGCGGTGTTCGTGTACCGCGCCACCAAGTCGCGACCACCGCGAAGGAGGTGTGGGAAGCGGCCGAAGTCATCGGCTATCCGCTCATCATCAAGCCGATCGCCGGTGCCGGATCCATGGACACGTTTCGCTGCGACGACAAAGCGGCGGTCACCAATGCGCTCTCCAAACTCGGACATATCGCGGAGGTCGACGTCGAAGAGTTCATCGACGGCGAAGAGTTCACCTTCGACACGATCTGCGCGGGTGGCGAGATGAAATACTTCCATATCGGCTACTATCGTCCTCGCCCGTTGATTGCGCGGACCAACGAGTGGATTAGCCCGCAGACGCTCAGCTATCGTCACGTGGACGATCCCTGGGTTCTCGGCGGGCGCGCGATGGGAGAACAGGTGCTCAAAGTGCTCGAGTACGACACGGGCTTTACGCACATGGAGTGGTATCGTAAGTCGGATGGCGAGGTGATTTTCGGCGAAATTGGCGCTCGTCCACCGGGTGCTCGCACCGTCGATCTGATGAACTTCGCGGCCGACATCGATCTCTTTGGTGGGTGGGCCGAAGCAGAGCTGCTCGGCACGTTCTCGCTCGACGTACAGCGCAAATACAATTGCGCCTGTATCACCAAGCGCGCGCACGGTCAGGGTCGCATCACGCGCATCGAGGGGTTGGACCGACTGCAACGCCACTGCGGCGACGCGATCTGCGCCATCGATCTGCTGCCGATTGGGTCTCCCCGGCGCGACTGGAAGAGCACCCTGCTGTCGGACGGGTATGTGACCATTCGGCACTCCGACTGGCAGGCCACGATGGACCTGGCCGACTTTGTCGGCACCGATTTGCAGCTGTTCGCGAGCTGAGTTGCGCCAGTTCAGCCGAACCCGACTGTAGCACAAAAGCCGCACCGCCAGTGGTCTTCGCACCACGTTTCCGCGCGTGTGCGGCTCGTGTTCCCGGGCAAATAGGGCGGCCAGCCGCGGCACGCCGTTTGCCCTGAAGGGAGGCGAGTAGGTGCGCAGCCCGCGCGCCTCAGGTGACTGCCTTCCGGAACGATCCATGTCCAGAATCCTCGAAGAGCCGCCGGTCGATCCGGTTCGCAGCTACTTCTCGCAGCTTTGCGTGCTGCTCACCGGGGTCGCCTCGGGCGTGGTTGAACCGCTCCCGGGAGAGCCGGTCCGCTCCGCCGCCTGGCAAATGGGACGTCGCGACGGCTACCACGTCGTGGTGGCGCATTTGGCGTCCTCGCGCTCGCTCCGCGAAGCGGCCGACAAGTGTGTGGCGTTTGGTCGCGGCGTCGATGAGCGTGCCGACGCGCATCCGTATGGGCCGGACTGGTGCCATGGGTTTGCGCAGTCCACGATGGACGCGGCCGCGGACATTGCGTTGTACGCCGCGACGGAGACTTTGCCGGTGATGGACAAAGATCGTCTGCGCGCGGCACGCACCGCCGCACGTCATCTCTCACCGCTCTCGGGAATGTGGCCCGCGCGCCCCGCGACGCCTGAGGCGCCGCGTAGCCGTCACGAGTGGTAAGCCGCTCGTAACGCTGTACTGCTTGGCCGACGACCGACGCAATGCCTGCGTCGGTCGTTTTGCTTGGCACGTTGATCGGCACCGATGCGCATGGTCGGATATATTCTCCGATCATGTCACGAAAGCCCACTACGGTTCTCGACGCTCGCGCGCTTGATCGCACGCTCCGTCGCATGGCCGACCAGATTATTGAGCTCAATGCCGGCACGGAGTCGCTGGTTCTCGTCGGAATCCAGCGACGCGGCGTGCAACTCGCCGAACGCCTTGGCAAGATCATCGAAGCGCAGGAAAGTGTCCCGGTCGCTCGCGGCGCGCTCGACATCACACTCTATCGAGACGACCTGCAAACCGTGGGTCCTCGCCCAGTCGTCGGAGCGACGCACTTGCCGTGGACGCTCGACGGACAGAAGGTCGTGATCGTAGACGACGTGCTCTATACCGGGCGCACAGTGCGGGCGGCGCTGGATGAACTCGCCGATTTTGGTCGCCCCGCGCGCATCGCGCTGGCAGTCCTCATCGATCGCGGCGGGCGCGAACTACCGATTCACGCCGATATCGTTGGGCGCGCCGTTACGATCGAATCGGGACAGCGGGTCGACGTGTTTATCGAAGAACTCGACGGACGCGACGAAGTGGTGATCGCGTCGCGTGACGAAGAGTCCTGACGGATGAGGCACGCGATATGAGCGGCTCACTGGGCAAGGACCTGCTCGGGCTGGCCCCGCTGACGGCAGATCAGATTCGTCTGGTGCTCGATACTGCCGTGCCGTTCCGTGAGATCTCCGAACGGCAAATCAAGAAAGTGCCGACGCTGCGCGGCATGACCATCGTCAATCTGTTCTTCGAGGCTTCCACACGCACGCGCATTTCGTTCGAGTTTGCGGAGAAGCGACTCAGCGCCGACACGGTCAACGTGGCGAGCGCAGGCAGCAGCGTGTCCAAGGGTGAAACGCTGGTCGATACGGCGCGCAATCTGGAAGCGATGAAGATCGACATGGTCGTCATTCGCCACCCCGCCTCCGGAGCGGCGCGCTTCCTCTCGGAGCGCATCGAGTCCAACGTCATCAATGCGGGCGATGGCACGCACGAGCATCCGACGCAGGGATTGCTCGACTTGCTCACGCTGCGCGATCGCTTCGGTGATCTCGCTGGCAAGCGAATCTGCATCGTCGGCGACGTACTCCACTCACGCGTGGCGCGCTCGAATATTTGGGGGCTAACCAAACTCGGCGCGGAAGTCGCCGTATGCGGACCGCGTTCACTCTTGCCGACCGCAATCGGCGAAATGGGCGTGACCGTGTTCGATCGGATCGAAGAGGCGATCGAGTGGGCCGACGCGCTCAATATTTTGCGCCTGCAGTTGGAGCGCATGCAGGCCGGCTACATTCCCTCGCTGCGCGAATACAACCGGGTGTTTGGTGTCACGCGCGCTCGACTCGAAGCAGCACCGCGCGACCTCGTCATCTTGCATCCGGGCCCGATGAATCGCGGCGTTGAAATCGATAGTGACGTCGCCGACGGACCACACTCGGTCATTCTTGATCAGGTTACAAACGGCGTCGCAGTTCGGATGGCCGTGCTTTATCTCCTCGCCGGCGGCAAGCCGGAACTCGCTGAAGCCGCCAAGAAGGGAGTGGCATGATGTCAGGCAGTGCAGAGCAGTCGATGGTGTTGAAGGGTGGTCGGATCGTCGATCCGTCGCAGGGTCTTGACGTGGTCGGAGACGTGCTGATTCGAGATGGGCGCGTCGAGTCGTGTGGTCCGCGGCTGGGCGAGGTCGACGGTGCCAACGTGATAGACTGCGCCGGACTCGTCGTCGCTCCGGGCTTTATCGACGTGCACGTGCATCTGCGTGAACCGGGACGCGAAGATGTGGAGACGGTCGCGACCGGCGCGCATTCGGCGGTTGCCGGCGGTTTTACCGGCGTGTGTGCGATGCCCAACACCAAGCCTGTCACTGACAATCAGGCGACCGTCGGATTCGTAAAGCGACAAGGCGAGGCGGCCGGCTTCGCCCGCGTGTACCCCTACGGCGCGATCAGCGTTGGACAGAGAGGCGAAACGCTGGCTGAGATCGGCGAGATGGTTGGCGCAGGTGCGGTCGCGTTCAGCGACGACGGTCGGCCCGTGGAGAGCGCGCACCTGATGCGCACGGCGCTCGAGTACGCGCGCGCGTTCAACGTGCCCGTCGCGGAGCACTGCGAAGATATGTCGCTCGCTCGTGGCGGCGCGATGAACGAAGGCATCGTGTCTGCGCGACTGGGTCTCAAAGGCATTCCGGCGGAAGCGGAAGAGATCTACGTCATTCGCGATATCCTCCTCGCCAGGCGTACGGGCGGGCACATTCACCTGTGCCACTTGAGCACCAAGGGTTCCGTGGAACTCGTGCGGTGGGGCAAAGAGCGCGGTATCAACGTCACCGCCGAAGTTTGCTCGCACCATATCTCCCTGACCGAAGACGCGGTCGAAGGCTACAACACCAACGCGAAAATGAATCCGCCGCTGCGCACGGCGGCCGATGTTGAAGCGCTTCAGCAGGGCGTCGCGGATGGCACCATCGATCTGTTGGTCACCGATCATGCGCCGCACCACTACGACGAGAAGGAGCGAGAGTTCGCGGACGCGCCGAACGGCATCGTTGGGCTCGAAACCGCCCTCGGCGTGAACTGCACCTATCTGCTCAATCGTGGCGTGATTTCGCTGACGCAGATGATCGACGCCATGAGCTGCAACCCAGCCAAAGTCTTCCACCTTCCCGGCGGTACGCTTTCGCGCGGTGCCGTGGGCGATGTCTCGGTGTTCGACCCGACGCGCAGCTGGACGGTGGACGCCTCGAAGTTCAAGTCAAAAGGACGGAACACTCCGTACGGCGGGCACGTGCTCTCTGGTCAGGCTCGCCTTACCGTCGTTGGCGGTCGAGTGGTCTTTCGCGCTGCTGACTGACGACGACGACCGCGATCCTTTCACCGGCGGCCCCGAATGTCACAACGTCAGTGGCAGAAGTGTGTCGTAGGACACATCGTGGGGTGACACTCGGGCCCGACTGTCGTCGGTGATGGAGATGCCCAATCCGGGAATGCCGAACGGCCCGCGCGTGTGCGGGTATGCGCATCGATAGACGTTTCTTCGTGACACCTTTTTCCGAAGCCCTCCCATGACGCAGTCAGGTCCCGTATCGATCGACGAGGTGCGTGCGCTCGTCAACGAGCGACAGCGATACGACGATTGGCTCACGGCACTTGAGGCGCGACGAGCTGAGACGCCGTCGCGCGTATTCGATCGCGTTCACGGCGACTACCGCACCCGTCGCTCGGAAGTCATGGCCCGGCTCCGCGAGCACGTGCCGGGGCTCTCGGCGATGGGCGACGAGCTCGACGGAAAGTTGGCCGCTCTCGAGACGCAACTCGCGACGTTGGAGGACGAGCGCGCCGAGGCGCTGCTGCGCACCGCCGTCGGGGAATTCGACGATGCGCGCTGGGAGGACGTACGCCAGCAGGTTGAAGCGCACATCGAGGAGTTGGGTCAGTCGCGCGCGCTACTGCTGGGCGAAGTGGATGAGGTGCGCACACTGCTCTCGAGTGCCCGAAGTGAACCGGACGCCGCTCCAGAGGCCGCAGTCCCCGAGGCCGACGAATTGTCCTCGGCCGCTGATGCGGGCGCTCCGCTCTCCGCCGCTCACAGCGAAGGCGCGATCGACGCTGACCTCGGCGGAGATGTCAGCGAATCGGCGGCGCTCGACTGGGTGCCCGAAGCGCCCGTTGCGGCGCCTGAGCTGATCGACATCGTGATGCCCGTCGCGCCGGTATCAGACGCGACCTCGATCGAGCACACGTTTGTGGAGACGATCGAGATTGCGCCCGTGGCGGCGACGCACGAAGAGATGGCGGACCTGGACAACGCGTTGGCGCTCTTCGCGAATGACACGCCGGCTGAAGACGTGTTGTCGCGCGCTCCGTCGACGGGGAGCCAGCTCGGATCGACCCCGACTCCCGTTGTGAATTCGGCCGCGTCTGCCAACGTGCCGATGCCGGGAGCGACCATGACGCCGGGGCTCGATGGGTTGGACGTGTTCGACGACGCGGAGCTGGGTGACCTTCGGATGTCTCCGCCAAGCCGGGCGACGGCGACGGTTACGCCGCACTCGAGCAACGCCGCCGACGCGAAGCCGGCCGCTCGCGACGGTTTTGACGACCTTGCATTCCTGCGCTCGGTCGTAGATCCGACCGCTCAGGGCGGTGTGCCGCGTGCCTCGGCGTCAGGAGATCAGGCGAAGACGCTTCGTTGCACGGAATGCGGCACGATGAATCTTCCCACCGAGTGGTACTGCGAGCGGTGCGGTGGAGAGCTGGCCGCGTTCTAACCGGTTTTCGCTGAGCGCCGAACCAAGCGGGGCCGACATCAGCTGAGGTCGGCCCCTCTTCGTTCTGCAGTGCCCGTCGCTTAGGCGGTAGCCTTCTGCTTGGCGAGCTTGCTCTTCTGGCGAGCGGCGGCGTTGCGATGAATGAGCCCCTTGCGAGCCGCGCGATCCAACAGCGAGACGGCATTAAGCTGCTCATCGGCGTTGCCACCGTTCTTGGCCTTCTTGACGGCAGTACGCAGTGCCGAACGCTGGGCTCGATTACGCACTGCAGCCGCACGCGACTTCCGCAGATCTTTCTTTGCGGACTTGATATTCGGCACGGAAAAACCTCTGATCGGGGCTGATAAATCGGGTACGCGAACTCGGCCATCGTGGCCGACGTGGTCCGCGAACGAGACAGACTGGTAAAAGTATCTGCCCAATGAACTTGGGTCAAGTCGGCGAGTACTAACAATTGTCCGGAATCCGCGAAAATCAGCGCGGGTTCGCTTTTGACACTCCTCGCGCGTCGGACTACTTTGCCAGTCCGATTTGCTCGGAATCACCAGTCTCCTCCAGTCGCCCCGCCGCGTTTGGACAAGCTCCAAAGCTTTCTGCTGCTGGCGCCCATCCTGCTGTTCTCGATGGTCGCCCACGAGTACGCCCACGGATACGCTGCCTATCGGCAGGGTGACATGACGGCGTACCAGCTTGGTCGGCTGACGTGGAATCCGGTCAAGCACATCGATCCGTTTATGACCATCCTTCTACCCACGTTGCTGTATTTTCTTGGGGGGGCGGTCTTTGGTGGGGCGAAGCCGGTCCCGGTCAATCCCAGGAATTACCGCAACTATCGGCGTGGCGACATCATCGTATCCATGGCGGGCATCGCGACGAATATTCTCATCGCGATCGTGATCGTTCCGCTCGTGGTACTGGTTGGTATTCTCGGCGCCAGTATTCCGGCGCTCGTGCGTCCGTTGGGAGTGCTGCAGATCATGTTGGTGCAGGGCATCTTCATCAACTTGATTCTCGCGGCATTTAACCTCATGCCGATTCCGCCGCTCGACGGATCGCATGTGTTCAAGTATTTGCAGCCACCGAGTTGGTCGCTGGCCTACCAGCGACTGGCAAACGTGGGGTTGCTGCTGCTCTTCGCACTGTTGTCGTTTGGCCGTCCGTTGGTGAACGCCTGGCTACAACCGGCCTACGTGCTCAGTATGCTCGCCGAGCGGTTCTATTTTCCGTACCTGCTGCCCAACCCCTTCGCCGCGTGATCGCTCCTTCCTTTCGCGTCTCTGACGCCGATTCGCCGACGTTTGTCGTCGAGCTAAGCCACTTCACGGGGCCGCTCGATCTGCTGCTGTCGCTCATTCGCGACGAGCAAGTGGATATCTACGACATCCCGATCGCCCGCATTGCCGAGCAGTTCCTGGCACGTATCGGTTCGCTCGGCCTCGACGAAGCTGCGGACTACCTCGAGATGGCTGCGCGCTTGCTGCGAATTAAGGCACAGATGCTCTTGCCGCGCGCCGACGGCGAAGAGTCGTGGGAAGATCCGCGCGCCGAACTCGTGCGTCGATTGCTTGAGTATCAACAGATGCGCGAGATCGTGGATTTGCTTGAGCATCGTGGTGAGGAGCGTCGGCACCAGTTCGCGCGTCGTTGGGTGCCGCAGGCCGCCGATATCATGCCGATTTCGGCTCCGCTCGCGCTCACGCTGAACGACCTCTTGTCGGCCGTCGATCGCGTCCTGCGCACGGCCAAGGAGCCGGTGCTGCACGACGTGGTGCCGCGCGCGCTCGATGTGGCCGGCGCGATGTCGACGATTCGGATCGTCCTTTCGATGCGGCGCGATGCGCGCTGGTCGGATTTGATCGGTCGCGACGCCGAGCCCTGGCAGATTCTGTCGGTGCTGCTGGCGCTGTTGGAAATGGCGAAGGCGGGCGAGCTGCGAATTGCGCAGCCGCACCCCTTTGGCTCTGTGGAGATTCGTCGTGACGCCGTTAGCGAAGCTGCTTGAAGCCGCGTTGTTTGCCGCACCGCGGCCGATTCCGCTTGAATCCCTCGCAACACTCGACCCGGAAGCGAGTCCGGCGGCCGTGGCCGCTGCGCTCGACGAGCTGCGCGAGCACTACGATGTCGACGGTCACGGCGTCGAGTTAGTCGAACAGGGTGGCGGCTGGCAGATTCTGACGCGCGCGGAGTACGCTGAGGCGATTGAACGCGCCCAGGTGGCGGTTCGTCCGCAGCGGCTGTCGTCAGCGGCGCTCGAAACGCTTGCGATCATCGCGTATCGCCAACCGATCGGTCGCGCCGAAGTGGAAGAAATCCGCGGCGTCGCTGTCGGCAGCGTTCTCAAATCGCTGCACGAACGCGGACTGATCGACATCGTCGGCCGCAGCGAAGGAATCGGTCGACCGTTGTTGTACGGCACGACCGCACAGTTTCTCGAGCAGTTCGCGCTTCGGCATCTCGAAGAACTTCCGCGCGCCGACGAGCTGGCGATTGCGCTGCGCGGCGCGGGCAGCGCCGTCGTCGACAGCACCGTCGCTGCGGAGTGAAGCGACCGGGAAGACGTCCTCCACGCGCGGGCGACTCGGATTCGCGTCGTCCGACGTCGCGCGACTCGGCACGTGATTCGGCGCATAAGTCAGGGCGGGCGCCAGGGCGCGATTCGGTCCGCGATGAAGCCGCGGAGTCGTCACGCAGGTCAACTCGCGGCCCCGCGCGCGGATTCGGCGGCGGCGCCAAGAAATCGCTTCCACGACCGTCCGCTGGAGGAGCGTCGTCGTCCCGGTCGCGTCGCGGCCCTGACAATCCTGGCGCCGGCGGAAAAGGCGGCAACATGGCCGCCGAAGAAGAAGGACCAATGCGCGTGCAGCGCGCGTTAGCACGGGCCGGCGTGGCGTCACGCCGAGAAGCAGATCGAGCTGTCGCCGAAGGGCGCGTCACGGTAAACGGCAGCGTCGCGCAAATCGGCCAGGTCGTGGATCCGGCGCGCGATCTGATCGTGCTTGATGGAACACCCGTCAGCACGAAGGTCAGCACACACCGATGGATCGTGTTGCACAAGCCGGCCGCAGTCATGACTACACGTAGTGATCCTCAGGGCCGACCAACGGTGTTCGATCTGGTCGAACGGGTGCCTGGCCTCGTATACGTCGGTCGCCTCGATTTCATGACCGAAGGTGTGTTGCTGCTCACCACCGATGGCAAGGCGGCGCACACGCTGACGCACCCCAGCTTCGAGATTGAGCGAACGTATGTCGCCACCGTTCAGGGCGACGCTGTTGGTGCCGCGCGCGAGGCGCGACGCGGAGTCGAACTTGAAGACGGTGTTGTGGTACCACGAGAGGTGAAGGCGCATCCGCTCGGAGGCCGACGCTGGGGGTTCGAGATCACCATCGCCGAAGGACGAACGCACGAGGTGCGGCGATTGTGCGATGCGCTCGGGCTCACGGTCGAGCGTTTGGTGCGTACGCGTTTTGGTCCCGTTCGTTTGGGCGAATTGCCCTCCGGTGAGACGCGTGCGCTGACGACGAACGAGCGATCGGTGTTCGAGGCACTCCTGCACAACGCGTAGCGCGCGTCCTGCACGGTCTGGCGCGCGCATGGGGCGCGTCGTCGTCAATTCTCTGGCTCAAGCCACATTCTGGAGTACTCCACGGTGACCGGAAGCGCCACAGCATCAGCGGATGCAGCTCTTGTCCAGGGCGTTTTGCGCGAAGTCGCGCGACGCATTGTCGGACAGGAATACATGGTTGAGCGACTGCTCATCAGTCTTCTCACCGGCGGTCACGTGTTGCTCGAAGGTGTGCCGGGGCTTGCGAAGACGATGACGGTGCGCACGCTCGCCGAAACGGTGCGCACCACCTTTCAGCGCATTCAGTTTACACCCGACTTGTTGCCCGCCGACGTCGTCGGCACCCAAATCTTTGATCAGCAATCGGGCGAGTTTCGAGTGAAGCACGGTCCGATCTTCGCCAACATCATTTTGGCGGACGAAATCAATCGCGCACCGGCCAAGGTGCAGGCGGCGTTGCTCGAGGCGATGCAGGAGAAGCAAGTCACGATCGGCGGCACCACCTATCGGTTGGCCGAACCCTTCCTCGTGCTCGCCACGCAGAATCCGATCGAGCAGGAAGGCACGTATCCGCTGCCAGAGGCGCAGGTCGATCGATTCATGATGAAGCTCCGGGTCGGATATCCGACGCGAGCCGAAGAGAAGGAAATTCTGCGCCGCATGGCCGGTGGAGACAACATCGCCGTGCAGCCAGTAGCGTCGCCCGAAGCACTGCTTGATGCGCGACGTCGCATCAGTGAGCTGTATATGGACGAGCGTATCGTGGACTACATCGTCGAATTGGTCAACGCAACGCGCCACCCGGCAGAAGCGGGTGCGAACGACCTCGTTCCGCTGATCGAATTCGGTGCCAGTCCGCGCGCGACCATCGCGCTCGCGCAGGCATCGCGCGCTCATGCATTTTTGCGCGGTCGCGCCTTCGTCACGCCCGATGACGTGAAGAGTATTGCGCCCGACGTGCTGCGTCATCGCGTGCTGACCACGTTCGAAGCCGACGCGGAAGGAGTCACGAGCGACACGATTGTGGCCCGGATCCTCGCCGTCGTCGACGCGCCCTGATTTCGTCGCCGCCGAGCATGTCCGTCTCCGGTACTTCTCCCGCGACGGCGGTTCCCGCCGATGTGCTGCGGCAGGTGCGTCGCATCGAAGTGCGCACGCGGCGCCTTGTCGACTCGCAGTTCGCGGGTGAGTACCGCTCGTTGTTCAAAGGGCAGGGCATGGAGTTTTCGGAGGTACGCGAGTATCAGCCTGGTGACGAAGTGCGCTCCATCGACTGGAACGTCTCGGCGCGCATGGGTCGACCGTTCGTCAAGCGCTATGTCGAGGAGCGCGAACTGACCATTATGCTTGCGCTCGATGTGTCGGGTTCATCGCGATTCGGAACGCGTGCGAAGTTCAAACACGAGCTCGCGATCGAACTCGCCGGGGTGCTCGCGCTCACGGCGGTGCGGAACAACGATCGTGTCGGTGCGTTGCTCTTTTCCGACCAGGTCGAACACGCGCTGCCGACGCGCAAAGGTCGCAAGCACGCGCTGCGTCTCATTCGCGATCTGCTCACGGTCACGCCGCGTTCGCGCGGCACGTCGATCGCGGCCGCAGTCGACCGACTCATGCGACTGCTGCCGCATCGCTCGGTGATCTTCCTGTGTTCGGATTTCGTGTCGGAGGAGCTTGAAAAGCCACTCGCGCGATTGGCCCAACGGCACGACGTGATCGCCGTGACGCTCGAAGATCCGGCGGAGCGAATTCTGCCGGATATCGGCCCCGCGCGTCTTGAAGATCCAGAGACGGGCCGACAAATCGAAGTCGACACGTCGCACCCCGCCGTGCGCGCGGCGTTCGCGGCGCAGGTTACCCGGGAGGATGCGACGCGGCGTCGGCTGTTTGGCCGATTGGGTCTCGATGAGATTGTCGTTCACACGGAGCACGGGTACGTCGACGCACTGCTCGCGTTCTTTCGGGCGCGCGCGCGACGTCCGCACGGCGCGGTTCGCACCGGGCCGCGAGGCTCGCTCGGCGACGCCGCCAGCGCGGAAGTCGCGGTGCGTCCGGCAACGCACGCGACGTACTTCGGTGCGAAAGGTGCGCGCAAATGACGCGCGAGCGGATGGACATGCGCTTGTGCGATGCGACGTCCGCGCGGTGGTGGGCGTTCGTCGTGTTGGGAACGGTGTTGCTCACGGCGCCGAGACAGTCGTCGTTCGCGCAGCGCGCGTCGCGCCCGCGGCGTCCTGCAGTGGCGGTGCAGAAACCGGCCGCGCTAGCGACGCCGGTCGACACCGCACCGACACCGACGTTTCCCATGACGGTCCGCGTCGGAGCCGACACCGTAACCGTTGGTGAGATCTTTTCGGTTGTTGTGGCCGTCGACGTTCCGGCGACGTCGACGGTGCAGTGGCCAGTGGCAAGCGATAGCACCGCACCGGTCGCCATGCGTGGTGCACCGCGCGTCAGCTCGGAAGTACGCGGCGCGTTGAGACGCGAAACTGCGACGTACGCCTTCGCCGCGTGGGATGTTGGGGCGCAACCGATACGAATTGGCGAACTCGTGGTGCGCGGCGCGACGGCCGTAGAGAAGGTTGCGATCGCGGCGCCACGCATCGCGGTCGAAACGGTATTGCCTCGAGACACAGCATTGCATGTGCCGAAGCCCGCGCGCGATCTTTTTCCACGAGTGGTTCCCTGGTGGGAGCAATGGTGGCCGGCGGCCGCTGTTGTAGCCGCGCTTGCTCTGCTTTTCTGGCTCTGGCGACGTATGCGTCGTCGAGTTGTGCGTAAGCCGGTGGTCGCGCTCGATCTCTTTGCAAGAGCCATGCACGACTTTGACCGTTTGCAGAGGCTGGCGCTGGTCGATGGTGGCGAGCGTGGGCGAGCCGTTGCGCTCGCCACCGAAGTGTTGCGCAGTTACCTCGCGGGACGAATTTCGAACGCCGACCTGTCGAAAACCAGCGAGGAGCTACTGACGGTGGTGGAATCCGACTCGCGCGTGCCTCACGATCGCTTGGACGCGCTCCTGTCGGTGACAGATCACGTCAAATTTGCCCACCGCATCGTTTCGCCAGATGAGGCTCGTGCGCTCCACGCTGAGGCACGGGCCATCGTCGAGTTGGTTGAATCGCGAGAGCAGGCGCGCCGAAAATTGGTCGATGAAGAGCGCGAAGCACGGGAGGCCGAGGCGCGTGCGGCGCGAGCGGACGAAGAAGACGCGGCGCGACGCAAATCACGACGCCCTAAAGCGGGGGCGTCGTGAAGCAACTCTGGCAGGCCATCAGCAGCGTAGACCTCGGCGCGCGATTTTCCGAGTCGTTTTCGATTTTCGGTCTCAATTTCGCGCATCCGTTCGTGCTGTTGCTGCTGTTGCTGCTTCCTCTCGGAGCGTGGTGGCAACGCCGTGTCCGCAAGCGCCAGACCGCGATACCGTTTTCACTCACCGGCGTGCTGCTCGCTGGGCCGCGTCCTCGTCTCACGTGGATGCGCGCCGTGCCGTGGCTGCGGGCGATTGCGTTGGTCGGGCTCATTCTTGCCGTCGCGCAGCCGCGATCGGGTGCGCGCAGTACACGCGTATCCAGTGAAGGCATCGACATTGCCCTCGCCGTTGATATCTCGAGTTCGATGTTGGCCGAGGACTTTCAGCCTCAGAATCGCATTGAAGTCGCCAAGGACAAAGTCAAACGCTTCGTTCTTG
Source organism: uncultured Gemmatimonadaceae bacterium (assembly GCA_966096095.1). Lineage (GTDB taxonomy): Bacteria > Gemmatimonadota > Gemmatimonadetes > Gemmatimonadales > Gemmatimonadaceae > Gemmatimonas. Next base: position 250,931 of record CBHTUR010000003.1, read on the forward strand.
GCCGGAAGTCGGATCGCGTCGGCCTGGTTGCGTTCTCTGGCGAGGCGCTCACGCAGGTACCGCTCACCACCGACTACCCGGTACTGCTCGCGGCGATCGACAACCTGCAGGTTGGTCAGCTGGAAGATGGCACCGCCATTGGTACTGCCATCGCGACTGCCGCGAACCGATTGCGCACGGCGCCGGGGCGCTCGCGTGTGATGGTGGTGTTGACCGATGGCGAAAACAACCGCGGCGCGATCGATCCGCGCACGGCGGCGCAGGCCGCTGCGGCGTTTGGCGTTCGCATCTACACCATTGGTGTGGGTAGTGAAGGTATGGCCGCGGTCCCGGTCGGGCGCAGCCTGTTCGGGCTGCGATACGAAAACCGGCCAGTGAAGATCGACGAAGCGTTGCTCACGGAAATCGCCAACAGCACTGGCGGGCGCTATTTCCGAGCGAAGGATGCCGAGGCACTGCAGCGCATCTACGAGCAGATCGATCGACTCGAGCGGTCGATCGTCGAGCAGCGCGCGTTCGTGAGATATACCGAGCAGTACCGCTGGCCCCTCGCAATCGGGTTGTTCGCGCTATTTGGTGAACTCTATGTGCTCGCTCGGCGTGGGTTGCTGCCATGAGTGAGTTTCCGATCGTCGTATTCGACTATCCATGGCTGTTGATTGCGGCCCTGGTACTGCCCTTCGGAGTGTGGCTGCAGCGTCGACTGCGGACGCGCCGCCGCGAGTCGCGACTAAGCCACTTCGCCGAACCGTCGGCTCTGTCTCGGTTGTTGGGTGGCCGAGTTTATCGGCCCGGCGCGCGCACGGCGCGCCTTGTGATGGTGACGTTGTTGAGTGGTCTCGCTCTCGCCGGCCCGCGCTGGGGACTGACGCGCGGGCCAGTATCGGCCAAGGGCATCGACATCGCCATCGCACTCGACGCGTCGCTCTCGATGATGGCGACTGACGAGCGTCCAACGAGACTGGAGCGCATGAAGCAGGAGGTGCGCCGTTTGCGCGCGATGTCGCACGCGGATCGCGTGGCGTTGATGGCGTTCGCTGGGAGAAGCTATATCCTGACGCCTCTCACCAGCGATGACGGGGCGCTTGAACTGTTTCTGGAGAATCTCGATCCGTCCGTGGTCGGTCAGGCGGGCAGTTCGATCGCGCGCACAATTCGACAGGGCACCGAACTGCTGCTGTCATCCGACGGGAGCGCGGATCGCGCACTCGTCATCATGAGCGACGGCGAAGTGTTCGAGCCCGAGTCGGACGTGATTGCTGCTGCGCGCGAGGCCGGCGGACAGGGCATCAGTATCGTTACCGTTGGCTTCGGAACGGAGAAGGGCAGCACAATCCCGATCCGCGACGGTAGCGTGATTCGCGAGAAGCGCGACGAAGAGGGAAAGGTCGTCGTGACGCGCTATCATCCTGAGCTGCTGAAGGGCGTGGCTGACGCGGCGGGCGGCACGTTTGTTGGCGCTGACGCATCGGACAAAGCCACGCGCGTGCGCGCGGCGCTTCGTTCGCTGAAGAGCGCACGGCGGTCGGTTGATTCACGGGAAGATCACGTACCGCGTTTTCTTTGGGCGCTAACGCCCGCGCTGCTGCTGCTGCTATTCGATACCTGGCGGAAGAACGTCGAGTCCGGACGCGGTCGCGCTGCTGGCGATAGGCGCCCCGTTGACGCGTTATCCACCGATAGCATCTCAACCGGGGCGGCGCGTCTCGCGTCGATCTTGTTGTTGCTCGGTGCAGGCAGCGCGATCAGTTGCGCCAGGCCACCCGATCCGGCGCGCCTCTTCGCCGATGGAAACGTGCGCGCGGCCATCGCCGCGTATCGGGATCAAATTGTGCACGGCGACACCACAGCCGTCACGCGCTATAACCTCGGCACCGCGCTTCTTCGTGTCGATTCATTGAGCGAGGCCATCGAACTGCTCGAAGGCGTGCGCCGGAGCAGCGATGGCGAGCTTCGCATGCGCGCGCGGTACAACGCAGGGTTGGCGCAACTTCGTTTGGCTCGCGAGCCTGGCAATCCTGATGCTGAACGTGCGTTTGCGGCGGCGCGCGCGGCATATCGCGCTCTACTGCAGGATCGGAGTACCGACGGCGATGCGAAGTGGAACTACGAACTGGCACTGCGTCACCCGCCGCCGAATGGTGGCGGCGGTGGTGGCGGCGGTAACGACGCGCAGCAGCCGCAGGAGCCGCCGCCGCAGGATCAACTCGATCAGCGTCAGGCCGAGGCGCTGTTGAATTCTGCTGCGCGCGAAGAGCGCGATGTCCAGGGGCGCAAGCAGAACAAGGGTAAAGTACCTCCGGTGGGTAAAGACTGGTGAGTCGGCGCCGAGAACTCGGTTGGGCGCGAATCTCGTGGCTGGGCCTCACGCTCGCGAGTGTCGCCGTGCTGTGGTTGCCTGCGCCCGCTCGCGCGCAGGTGAGCGCGACGGCGATTCTCGATCGCGTGCGGGTCAACGCCGCGCGGCCAATCGACTTTCATGCAGCCGTGCTACCTGAGACGGTGTTCGTCGGACAACAAGCGACGTATCAGGTGGCCGTGATGTTGAGCGCCGATGCTCGCTCACGCTTGCGCCGAAACCCGGAATTTCTGCCACCGGAATTGCGTGGACTCTTGGCGTATGAGCTCGGCTCTCCAACGCGCGTCGCGCCGCGGAGTTATGACGGATCGGTGTACGAAGCGCACGTGTTTCAGCGCGCGCTCTTTCCTGTTGCGAGTGGCGCGCTGGTCGTTCCCGCGCCGCAGCTCACGTACTCGTTGCCGCAATCCTCCAGCTATTTCAGTCGAGAGGAGCGCTATGTGGTACGCGCCGAGAGCGCATCGGTAGTGGTGAAGGCGCTTCCAACCGCAGGCAAGCCCGACGACTTCAGTGGAGCGGTTGGTGTCTTCAAAGCGAGCGTGCGTCTCGATACCACCACGGCGCGTGTCGGAGATCCACTCGTACTGACGCTGCGCGTACAGGGCACCGGTAACGTCAAGCTTCTGCCGCGTCCACCGCTGGAGCTCACGTGGGCGAGCGCCGTGGCCGGCACCGAACGCATCGTCGTCGACAGTAGCGGGCCACTGGTTCGCGGCACCAAGGAATTCGACTGGATTCTGACGCCAGCGCAGGATGGCGCGGTCGCTATTCCTGTGCTGCAATACTGGTATTTCGATCCGTATCAGCGTCGTTACATGGTGGCCGAGTCGACGCCGCTTTCGCTGACGGTCAAGTCGGGCTCACTGGCCACGGTGGATGAGAGCGAGCCGGGAACGGTGCTTCCACTGCGCCCACTGATCGTACCATCGCGACAGATCGAACGATGGAACGGACGGGGACGTCCGCCGGTCGCTTGGTGGCCATGGCTTGGAATGCTCGTGCTCGTGCCGCTGCCTGCTCTCGTGTTGATGCGTCGGCGCGTGTCGAAGGCGCGGCGCAAATCTGCAGGCGCGCCGACTTCGTTGTTGCGCAAAGACGCCGCCGCGCCGGAAGATTCACATTCGACGCGAGCGCGGGCGCGCGACGTGCGTCGCGACATGTTAGCTGCCCTGGGTTCGCGAGTGGGCGTCTCGCCGCAGGACTTGGTTTCACGATTGGCCGTTTCCCGCGTGCTTCGCCGGGCCGGGGTGAGTCGAAGCACCACGCGTGAAGCGCTCGCGTTACTCGATTCGCTTGATCGACTTGGCTACGCGCCAGACAGTCACAACGAACTGTTGTCGACCGCAGCCGGCGGCGTATCCGAAAGCCCCGCGGCGCGCACTGTTTTTGACGGAGTTGGGCCACTGATTGCCAAGGTTGATGCGGAGGCCGTGCCGCGAGCGCGCCTCCCGCAATTGCGATTGCTGGCGATGATCGCGGTCGTCACCCTTGGCGCCTCATTCGCGTCGAGTCCGCTCTTGAGTCAGCAAGCCTCCAGCGACGAAAGAGGCGCGCTGGCCGTGGCGCGCGAGGCATATCAGCGGCGCGCGTACAGTGAGGCCTCTGATCGGTTTGAGGCGATTGCCGACGCCAATCCGCACGATCCTGATGTGCAATTCGATTGGGCAACCGCCGCGTGGGCCGCTGGCGACACGGTGCATGCGGTTGTGGGATGGCAGCGCGCGGCGCGTCTCACGCCACTTGCCGCCGATGTACAAGAGCGTCTCGCGTTGCTACCAGCCGGCGCCCGAGGTGGCATTGCCGACGTGCCGCTCTTGCCAATCGACCTCTTGCAAGCAACGGCGGTAAGCGCGTGGGTTGCCGCATGGCTCGCGCTCGCATGGTTGTCGTACATCACCCGACGAAACAGCGCGCTTCAGATCGTGCGTTGGGTCCGGTGGTCACGCGTTACAGCCTTCAGTCTCGCGTGCATTGGCGCGTTAGCGGGCGGCGCAACGTGGTGGGCACTGCGCACACTTGATCCTTCCGGTTTGGCGGTCGTCGCACGGCCGGAGACAATGCGGGTCACGCCGGGCACCGATTCAGACGCGATGGGCGGCGTTACGACTGGCGACATCGTGCGCGTACTGGATGTGCGTGAAGGCTGGCAACATGTGCAGCATGCCGATGGCCGCATGGGCTGGCTTCCCGATGTGCGTCTCGTCGCGATCGCTCCGGCGCGTCGCTAACTTGGAAGATGCCCCGCATCGCCGTCCTTCCAAGCGCCGTCGCTGATCAAATCGCCGCCGGCGAGGTGGTCGAGCGACCCGCGTCGGTAATCAAAGAGCTGGTTGAGAACGCGCTTGATGCGGGCGCCACCACGGTCACGATCACGGTTGAGGAGGGTGGTCGCGCGCTGATGCGCATTGCCGACGACGGTTGCGGCATGGATCACGTCGACGCGCTGCTCTCGCTCGAACGACACGCAACGTCGAAGATCACGGCGGCCGAACAACTGGTGGGCGTGCGCAGCTACGGCTTCCGCGGCGAGGCGCTGCCGGCTATCGCGTCCGTTTCGGAGCTCGAGATCGAAACGGCCACGATCGACGGGTCCGGAACGAACGTGAGAGTGGCCGGCGGCGCGATCGTTGACGCACGCCCCGCAACTCGCCGCAAGGGCACGACGGTCACCGTCACTCGGTTGTTTTACAACACGCCGGCGCGTCAGAAATTCTTGCGTTCCTCGCGATCGGAGTGGCGGAGCATCGTCGAGACGATGCATGCAATCGCCACCTTGCGACGCGACGTGCACTTCACCCTTCGGCACGACGGCAAGCTTGCGCTCGATCTGCCGGCCGCCGCGGATTTGCGCGCACGTCTGGCGGCGCTCTGGGGATCGCGCGAAATCGAACGATTGGTCAGCGTGGACGACGTACAGGGGCCGGTGCATGTCACGGGGCTGGTCGAACGCCCGGCAGACGTCGGAACGGGCACGCGACGCATCTTGCTCATGATCAACGGTCGAACGGTACGCGACCATGGACTCATTCGCGCTGCCGAGGCGGCCTATCGCTCGACGCTGCCCGCCGGACTTCGCCCGTCGCTGATTCTCCAGTTGCACGTGCCGCGTGACAGCGTTGACGTCAACGTGCATCCCGCGAAGTCCGAAGTGCGATTGCGCGAGCGCTGGCCAGTCGAACGCGCGGTCGAAAGCGCCGTGCGGCGCGCGCTTGGTCTGTTTGATGCGAGCGCGGGGATTGGCTGGCGTAGTTACGCGCCGAACCCGGTGGCCGATTGGCGGCACGATGTGCACGCGATGGATCCCTCCGAGCTGCGGCGAACATCCCATGACGTTGGATTCTTCGCCCGCGGACCTGGGGAAGGCGATCCGGTGCCGGCAGTGCTGTCTGACGGCTCGCTCGAGACCGCAGTGGACGCGCACGCGTCGGCGTTGAGCACGTCAACTGAAGCGCCAGTCGAGCATATTCCCGTGCCGCCGTTAGTGCAGCTGCGTCGCACGTATCTCATGTTCGAACACGAAGACGGCGTCGTGCTCATCGATCAGCACTCAGCGCATGAACGCGTGCTCTACGAAGGGTTCATGGGACTCCTCCACCGTGGAGAGGCGCCATCGCAACGATTGCTCTTTCCCATGACGTTGCATTTGAGTCCCGATGAGGCCGAGGCGTTCGAGGAAAACCGCGCGTCTTTCGACGCCTTGGGCTTCGAGATTGCTCCATTCGGCGGACATTCGTTGCTCGTGCACTCGGTCCCGATGCCGCATCCTCGATTCGACGCCGAGCGCTGTTTGCGCGAGACGCTTGCCGCGTTAACCGGCGATCGCGCCTCGGGAGACGCAAAGCGGCACGAGCGATTGGCGGCCACCTTTGCCTGCAAGGCCGCGATCAAGGCGGGCGACGCAATGTCGCCCGGGGAAATGCGCGCGCTGTTTGTGCAGCTCGCGTCGACCACGCTACCGGCGCACGACGTGCATGGACGATCGACCATCGTTCGACTCTCGTGGGATGAGCTCGACCGGAGGTTTGGCCGCAAGTGAACGAGGTCGGTCGGTCGAGTGCGCCACGACGGATTATCGTCGGTCCGACGGGCGCCGGAAAATCGGCCATCGCGATGGAGCTCGCGGACCGGCGCAATCTGTCGATCATCAGCGCCGACTCACGCCAGATCTATCGCGGCTTCGATATCGGAACCGCCAAAGCATCGCGGGCCGAGCAGGCACGAGTCCCGCATTTTGGGGTGGATATCTGTGAGGCGACCGATCAGTACTCGGCCTCACGATGGGCGTCGGATGTCGAACGATGGGAACGCGCGGCGGAAGCGACTGGACGCCAGTCGGTCATCGTTGGCGGCACGGGCTTCTACGTTCGCGCTCTGGTGCATCCACTCGACCAGGTACCCCCACTCGACCTCGATCGGCGACGAAGGCTCGCGCAGTGGCTCGAGTCGCTCGATCAGGAATCGGTCAAGCGCTGGTGCGAACGGCTCGATCCGTCTCGCGCACACCTCGGTCGTACACAGCGCTTACGCGCCATTGAAACGGCGCTCTTGGCCGGTGCACCGATCAGCGACTTTCTGCTCAACGGGCCGGGCGACAAGGAGGGAACCAATGCCACGGCGGCCCGCTATCTTGTCGTGGATCCGGGGGCGCCGCTCGCTGTGCGCATCGCGGATCGCGTCGATCGGATGCTGGTGAGCGGTTGGCCCGACGAAGTCGAGCGCCTGCTGCAATCTGCGCCGCCTGACGCTCCGGCGTGGAAGGCCAGCGGCTACGGACAACTGCGAGCCGCAGTTCGAGGTGAGCAGTCGCTCGCCGCGGCGCGTGAACGAATCGTGATCGAGACGCGTCAGTACGCCAAGCGACAGCGCACCTGGAATCGCCACCAACTGAGCCCGGACGCAGTCACTGTCATAAATCCCGACGATGCCGATGCGCTTGAGCGAGCGCTGCGCTGGTGGGATGCGAATGCCTGGAGCGATGGATGAAGATCGGTATTACCTGTTATCCGACCTACGGCGGTTCCGGCGCCGTCGCAACCGAGCTGGGTATCGCACTCGCCGCGCGCGGGCACGAGGTGCACTTCATCACGTACAAGCAACCGTTTCGGCTGCCGAATTTTCTGCCTCGCGTGTTCTTCCACGAAGTGGATGTCGGCCGCTACCCGTTGTTCGAGTACCCTCCCTACGACCTCGCACTGGCCGTTCGCATGCACGAGGTGGTGCGCGAGCACCAGCTCGATGTGCTGCATTGCCACTATGCAATCCCTCACGCGACCAGCGCGTGGATTGCGCGCGAGATGCTGCGCGCCGAAGGGAGTGACGTGAAAGTCGTGACCACGCTGCACGGAACGGACATCACCATCGTTGGACAAGAGCGCTCGTTCTACAGCATTACGCGCTTCTCGATCGAACGCTCCGACAGCGTGACAGCCGTCTCTGAATATCTGCGCGACGAAACCTATCGCGCCTTCGGCTGCATCGGTTGCAACGTGCGCGTCGTGCACAACTTCATCAATCCTGATCTGTACGATCGCCGTCGACACGTCTTCCCAATCCCGGCCGAAGTGATCGGAGGACGAAAGGTGGTGATGCACATCTCGAACTTCCGGCCCGTGAAGCGGGTGCGCGATGTCGTGCAGGTGTATGCGCGCGTCAACGCGGAGGTGCCGTCGGTGTTGATCATGGTTGGCGACGGCCCTGATCGCGTCGAGGCCGAAGACGAAGCGCGACTGCAAGGCGTGAGCGACTCTGTACTCTTTCTGGGCAAGATCGACGCCATCGCGCCATTGCTGGCGGGCGCCGATTTGTTTCTCATGACAACGGACAAGGAATCATTCGGTCTGAGTGCGCTCGAGGCGTTGTCGAGCGGAGTCCCGGTCGTTGGCGCACGAGCCGGTGGACTTCCCGAGGTGGTCACCGACGGCGTGACTGGTGTGTTGTGCCGCGTCGGCGACGTCGACTCGATGGCCAATGCGGGTATCGCGCTGCTGCGAGATCCTGCGCTCTGGCAGTCCATGAGCGACGCGGCGGCGGCCGACGCGCGCAAACGATTCTCGGAGAGTGCGATCGTGGCGCAGTACGAAGCGCTCTACGAAGAAACGCTGCAACGTCCAACCCTTTCTCCGCTCTCGGCGTGACGCTTTCCCAAGCCATTATTCTCGGCCTTGTTCAGGGTTTTGCTGAGCTGCTGCCAATTTCAAGCTCGGCGCACCTGGCCCTTGCTCCGTACTTCCTCAAGTTCGACGACCCGGGTCTTGCCATCGACGTGGCGTTGCATTTTGGCACGTTGATCGCGCTCGTTTGGTACTTTCGCCACGAGTGGGTCGAGATGATTTCCAGTACGTTCACTGTACTTCGCACGCGTCGCATCGAAACCATTCATCAGCGCCGCGCACTCTATCTGGTTGTCGCTACAATCCCCGGTGGCATCGGCGGATTGCTGTTGAAGAACTTCGCTGAATCGGAGTTCCGCTCGCCGGTATTGATCGCCACCACGCTCGGCGTAATGGGTATCGTGCTTTGGGCGGTCGATCGTTACGCGCCGCGCGCGCGCATGCTGGACGAAATCACGATGCGCGACGCGATCATCGTCGGCTGCGCCCAAGTGCTCGCGCTGGTACCCGGTGTCTCGCGGTCAGGGTCGACTATCACGGCCGGCCGCGCGTTGCAGTTGGATCGACCGACTGCGGCACGATTCAGCTTCCTGATGAGCATGCCAATCACCTTCGCCGCTGTCCTGCTCGAAGTACCGAAGGCGATTCGCGCCGAAGGCTTCTCGATGCCGCTGCTCGCGGGAGTCGCGGCCGCCGCAATCAGCAGTTGGCTCTCGATCACGGTACTGTTGCGCTATGTGAGCAAGCATTCGTTCGGCGTGTTCGCGGTGTATCGACTGCTCCTTACCGCGGCCGTGTTCATCACGCTGTATTTGCGCGGGTGACGCCCCTCCACGAACAGCTGCCGTCGGCGGAGTCGCTCGGCCTCGCGCGACTGATTCACCATCGCGAAGTCGACTCGACGATGGACGTCGCGCATGAATTGGCGGCGAGCGGCGCTCCGGCAGGCACGCTGGTGATCGCCGATCGCCAAACACGAGGCCGCGGACGCGGCGGAAATACGTGGCAATCGGGACAGCCATCCGGAGTGTGGATGACGCTGATCGAACGCCCCGATGAAGCGAAGGCGATTGGTGTCCTGGCACTGCGCCTCGGGATGGCGCTCGCCGCGTCGCTCGATCGGTTTTCACCGGCGCCGATCGAGCTCAAGTGGCCGAACGATGTGCTCTCTGCGAGCGGAAAGCTCGCAGGCATTCTCGTCGAAGCCCGGTGGCGACAGAGCGCCATCGAGTGGATCGCGATCGGCATCGGCATCAACCTGCGAGCCTCCGACGAGTACGCGCACGCCGCGGCGTTGCACGACGATGTCTCCCGCGCCGATGTACTGCGTGCGACGATTCCGTCTATTCGCGCCACCACCCTGCTGCGCGGCGCGCTGTCGTCGGACGAACTTTCGGAGTGGACGCGGCGCGACGTCGCGCTTGATCGCGAGATCGTTGAGCCACTACCTGGGCTCGTTCGCGGCATCTCGACCGACGGCGCCTTGCTCGTGGAGCCCAAGGGCGGGGGACCGATCGTCTCCCTACTCAGCGGGTCCTTGCGATTCGCGTAATTGCGAGCGCTTCGCTGACCCGGTGAGTCAGACTGGCATGGCGTCGGCCGAAACGGCAAGTGTTGACTGTAAAGCGCTGTCGATTCGGCGCACGGATGAGGCCGTAAAGCTTTAATGTTGAACGACTTAGCGAACCATTGCGACGCGCTGGCGTGCCTTGACCAAGCGAGCGCCTCGGCTTAGAATGTGGGCACGTTAGCACTCACTAACGTCGAGTGCTAACACCGAGCTAGTAACTCGTACGATCCCCTGACCAATACGCAGGAGACCAGAACTATGGCCACTCAGAGTGCCGCGAAAGTAGCGCCGCTCGCCGATCGCGTCGTTGTTAAGCCGCTCGAAGAGACCGAGCAGATGCGTGGTGGGCTCTACATCCCCGATACCGCGAAGGAAAAGCCGCAGCAGGGTGCAGTGGTCGCGGTTGGACCGGGCCGCTTCGAAAAGGAAACGCGCGTCCCGATGGACGTGAAGGTCGGCGACAAGGTGCTGTACGGAAAGTACAGCGGCACCGAAGTGACGATCGACGGTGAGCAGCTGCTCATCCTCCGCGAGTCGGATGTGCTCGCGATCATCAACTAAGTGATCTCTACGTCGAACCACTCGAACTCGGAACGCAATCATGGCTGCTAAGGAACTGCATTTTAACGTTGACGCGCGCGCGGCACTCAAGCGTGGCGTCGATCAGCTCGCAGAAGCGGTGAAGGTGACGTTGGGTCCCAAGGGTCGCAACGTCGTCATCGACAAGAAGTTTGGCGCGCCGACCGTCACGAAGGACGGTGTCACGGTCGCGAAGGAAATCGAACTCTCGGATCCGATCGAGAACATGGGCGCGCAGATGGTGAAGGAAGTCGCGACCAAGACGTCGGATCTCGCGGGCGACGGCACGACGACGGCCACGGTGCTCGCGCAGGCGATCTTCCGTGAAGGCCTCAAGAACGTGACCGCTGGCTCCAACCCGATGGCGCTCAAGCGCGGCATCGAGAAGGCCGTCGCGGGCATCGTCGATGAGCTCAAGAAGATCTCGGTCCCGACCACGGGCCGGAAGGAAATCGCGCAGGTCGGCACGATCTCGGCCAACAACGATGCCGAAATCGGTAACCTCATCGCGGAAGCGATGGAGAAGGTCGGCAAGGACGGCGTCATCACGGTCGAAGAAGCGAAGGGCCTTGAGACCACGCTCGACACGGTCGACGGCATGCAGTTCGATCGCGGCTATCTCTCGCCGTACTTCGTCACCGATCCGGAGAAGATGGAAGCCGTTCTCGAGAACGCGCTCATCCTCATCCACGACAAGAAGATTTCGGCGATGAAGGATCTCCTCCCGGTGCTCGAGAAGGTGGCGCAGCTCGGCAAGCCCCTCCTCATCATCGCGGAAGACATCGAAGGTGAAGCGCTCGCGACGCTCGTCGTGAACAAACTGCGTGGCACGCTGCGCATCTGCGCCGTGAAGGCGCCGGGCTTTGGCGATCGCCGTAAGGCGATGCTGCAGGACATCGCGACGTTGACCAAGGGTCAGGTCATCTCCGACGAAGTCGGCTTCAAGCTCGAGAACGCGGTCCTCACGGACTTGGGTTCGGCCAAGCGCATCGTGATCGACAAGGACAACACGACGATCATCGACGGCGCCGGCGAAGGTAAGGACATCGAAGGTCGCGTGAAGGAAATCCGCGCGGCGATCGACAAGTCCACGTCGGACTACGATCGTGAGAAGCTCCAGGAGCGTCTCGCGAAGCTCGCCGGTGGCGTGGCCGTCATCAACGTCGGCGCCGCGACCGAAGCCGAAATGAAGGAAAAGAAGGCGCGTGTCGAAGACGCGTTGCACGCCACGCGTGCGGCCGTTGAAGAAGGCATCGTCCCGGGCGGCGGTGTGGCGCTCATTCGTGCGCAGCACGTGCTCAAGGACGTGAAGGTGTCCGAGCGCGACGAGCAGATCGGCGTCGACATCGTGCGTCGCGCGATCGAAGAGCCGCTCCGTATGATCGTGCAGAACGCGGGTGGCGAAGGCTCGATCGTTGTCGAGAAGATCCGCACGGCGAAGGAGAAGAACTTCGGCTACAACGCCCTCACCGACGTGTACGAAGATCTGGTGCAGGCCGGTGTCATCGACCCGACCAAGGTGACGCGCACCGCGTTGCAGAACTCGGCCTCCATCGCGGGTCTGTTGCTCACGACCGAAGCGTTGATCGTCGAGAAGAAGGAAGACAAGCCGGCCGCACCCGCGGGCGGCCCCGGCGGCATGGGCGGGATGTACTAAGCCACCCAGGCTGCAGGGAGCAGGAAACAGAACGGGGGCGCCGATGCGGCGCCCCCGTTTATTTGAGCAGCTACCCGGTTAGGGTTCTCGCTTGGCGCGGAACGACCCCGACGCTGAAATGGCACCGCCCGCCGTCGGAAGCTCGATCCACGTGCCGGTAATCGAGTCCTTCTTGACTGAGCCAACGTGTCGTCGCGTCATTCCATCGACGATCTGCTCGAAATCGAGCGTTAGCGAATCGACGGTGTGTCCGTTGACGGGGCCTGCCAACCGCCGCTGAACGCCACGGCTGTCGGTCTCGACGAAGTCGAGAGATCCTCCGACGCCGCTGCCCGTCTGATTCGTGATCGTCAAGGCGCCCTGAAGCGACGCGGTCGATGGACTACTCTGACTCGCTACGTAGCTCCACCGTCCCGTAACGGATGCGCCCGTCTTGCCTGTGTCTGTGGCTCCGACACAGGAGGAGAGGCCGAGGGCGAACATGATCGCCAAAGGTTGAAGCAGTTTATCAGATGATTTCGCCATGTGTTGTGACGAGCAGCGCAAAACTGTTGCGGAAAGGCAACATAAAAATAAAAACCTTCGCGGTGTTGCGTGTACGCTACGCTAAGAAAACGTTAAGACGTGCGACAATTTGCCCGATTTTGGCAAGCCGTTCTTTCTGAACGATTTAGCGATCTCAACCGAGACGAACGATTGAACGCGTAGATACGCGCCCTACTGAATCTCAGTCGAAAAGCAATTTCTGGTACGGTTTTTCCATTCGGTGGGGCTGCCGGAGGTCCGGCTCGTGCACCCACACCCTTTGGAGAACGTATGAAGATCACCAAGATTCTCGCGGCGGCGGCGATGTCGCTCGCGGCTGCCGGAACCGCGCAGGCGCAGCAAACGATCAACTGCGGCGGCGCGACTGAGGCCGCCATCGGCGCGACTTGCATCGTGTCGAACACGGTGTCGGCTGCCGTGCCGTCGGTCGCCCGGATGTCCATCACGGGTCCGAACACGACGACGCTGACCGCGCCGCTCGCTGCCGACTTCGGCACCGCTGGAAGTGGCAACCTCGTGACGACGTCAGGTCCGACGATCAGCGTGTCGTCGAACGTTGCCCATACCGTGACTGCGTCGTCGCCCTCCACGTGGAGCGGCCCGTCGGGCTCGAGCAAGCCGGCTACGGACCTGCAGATCAAGATCAATTCCGGAACCTTCGGCGCGATTGGCACGATTGGTGGCGACGGCTCGCCGTCGAACCTCTCCACGTACGCATTGACGTTCGGCAACAAGTACAACTGGACTGTTGACGTGCCGGGTACCTACACGCTCGCGCTGACGTTCACGCTGACTTCTCCGTGATGTAGTCCGAGGCCGAGGAGGACCGCGGCGCAATCGCACGCGGTCACTTCTCGGTGCGGATGCTCGACGCGTCGCTGAATGCGAATCCGCATGACGCTCGCGGATGATCTCAATCCCTTTTCGCGATGACCTGCCGACTCGCTGCACTGTTCACGATTGCGTTGCTGGTGACGCCCCTCCGCCGAGTTCCGGCGCAGGCGCCCCCGCCGTGTCCCGCGAATCCGTGCGGCGTGACCGTTAGTGGCACGCTCGGCATGAGTAGTGTTGCGCGAATGTCGTTGAGCGGGACATCAGGTGGCATCACCACGCTCACGCCGCCAAAGGCGGCAGACTTTTCGGCCGGATTCAAGGATTCGAACGGCCCGTTGCTCACCGTGAGCGCGAACACGGCGGTCCGCGTGCGAGTGTCGCCGAACGCCGTCACGACGTGGCTCAAGAATGGTGTAAGCTCGGCGAAGCCTGCGTCGGAACTGCAGTGGTCGACAACTGGTGGCGCTCCATTCACTACGGTGACGACCGCGACAGATTTGCTCGCCACCGGTGGGGCGACGACGGGGCTGAGTAAGAACATCACGTATCGTGTTACGTACTCGTTCACGACCGATGTGCCTGGAACGTGGACATTGCCACTTGTCTTCACATTGGTTTCGCCATGAAGATCCGATTTCACTTCGCGCGCGTCGCTGTCTTCCTCGTGCTGGCGTCTGTTTCCCTGATAGTGCCGCACGCTGCGCGCGCGCAGTTTGCTATCGACAAGACGGAAATCTCGCTGAATCCGCGCGACTCGCTCTCGCGCACGGCCGTACTGCTGGTGCGCAACGAAGGTGCCGAACGCGCGCAAGCGACGATCAAGATCGAAGATTGGGACCGAGCGGAGGATGGCACAAACCGCTTTTATACGGCGGGCTCGCATCCACGGTCGTGCGCGAAAGGGCTGAGCGTTTTCCCACTCTCCGTTACGCTGGCGCCGGGCGAGTCGCAGTCGATCCGCATCGCCTACGACCCCAAAGCGGGCGGAGTCGCCGGGGCCGTCGCGCCGTCGGAATGTTGGTCGGTCGTCCTGGTCGAGCATCTGCTGCCGCGCCCTACCACTGATGGACGAACGCTCTACTACACGTTGCGCACCGGTGCCAAGGTGTATGTCGAACCGAGCGGATTGACCAAGGATGGTCAGGTCGCCGACGTTGCCGTCAAAGCGAGCGCTGGTCAGGAAGAAATCGAAGTCGCGTTCGAGAACACCGGCACGCTGCATGTCGTCGCGAAGGGACGTCTCGAGTTTCGGCGAGCCGACAATACGACAGCCGCGACAGTTGACCTGCCGTTAGCGTATGTGTTGCCGGGCGCCACTGGTCGTGTGCGTGTAAAGCAGCCTGCGCTTCCCAAGGGCAAATATCTGATTCTCGCCGTCATGGATTACGGCGGTGCAGAATTGGCTGCCGCGCAGTTGGAGCACGAGGCGCGTTGAACGTGCGACGATTCGCGCGCATCTCACGCCTTGCGTTTCTGGCGTTCGCTGTCACGCTCGCCGTTACGTCCGATCGCGTGTACGCGCAGACGCTGACGATTACGAGCAACACGCTCGCGAGCACGGTGACGCCGACCGTCGCCGATTTTCGCTCGGGAGGTACGAACAATGGAACGACGATCTCAGCCGGTGTCGTAACGCTCAACATCACGTCGTGCCAGAAAAACACCACCTGTACGCTCAAGATTTCTGCGTCGACCGTGCCGACGGTCGGCGCGCTCAATTGGCAGCTCACCAACGCAGGCTCACCCTCGGGCAATAACATTTCCTGCGCCCCCGCATCGCCGCAGAGTGGGACGTTGACCACGACGCCGACCACCGTCTTGGTATGCACACTTGGGAATGGCGGCAACAATCAGGACCAAACCGGCATTCAGATCAGTTTCTCGTATCCGGTCTCGTGGACAGGCACGCCGTTCGGCACGTACGCCACGAGTGGCGTCAGTTTCCGGCTTTCGTCACCGTGATGCGGCCCGTCGCGCGCTGCCTCCCGACGGCGCTCGCAGCTGCTCTCGCAGCTGCGTTCGTAGCTGCTCTGCCGTTCGGCGCGCGGCTTGTCGCGCAGTCGGGACCTAAGAGTTCATCGGCCACGCGGACAGTCGCTGATGTTTCGGCGAGAAAGCGTGCGCCGATCACGCGCGCCGCGAGTCCGATAATCACCGGAAAGCGCGCGCCGAACGATTCCACGGCGGTGAAGCCCGCTATTCGCATTGTCGCGGCGGCCTTCTCGGTGAGTGGAAAGCCTGGCTCGCTTGAGGTCGTGGGCATTCCTGTTCCGACCGAACTTTCGTCGGCGAGCGACGTCAAGTTTGTCATCGCGCCAGAGGGCCGCTCCCGCATTATCGGGAAGACCGAGGGCGTCGTGCGCGCGAGCAGCGGCGAGACGCGCAATATCTTTTTCACTGTTTCCGCGCCGGCCGCGTCGTCGGCTGGGCGCATGCGCGTTGCCACGGCGGAGTTTAGCGCCACGGACCTGCCGACGGTCGTTGTTCCGGTCGATCTGCTCGTTGCCGCGACACATCGCGTCGAGTTCGCGCTGCTCGACCAGCTCGTTGGCGCAAGGGCCGGTGACGCGTTCGTCGTTCGCGGGCGTGTAACGAACTTCGGCAATCAGACCGACACCGCGCGCGTTGAGGCGATGTTGCCGCAAGGCTGGCGCGACCTGAGTGGGGCGACATTTTATCACGTGATCGTCGCTCCGCGCGAGTCCAAGGATCTGGTGATGCGGTTTTGGGTTCCCCAGCAGACACCGGTGGGTATGTCGGTGATTCGCGTGTCGACGATGCTGCACGGAGCGCCGATATCAACCAATACTGTAGACGTGCAAGTCGGTGGGCGAGCAGGCGGTCTACTTGCCGGGCCGTCGATGTCACTGTCCGCAGTCAGCGTCAACGTGCCCGGTCAGCCTGTCGCCACCGGATTCGCAGCGACGCTCGACGGACCGATCTCCGATTCGATTTATGTGCGCGCGCGTGCGAGTCGGCTCTTTGCGAGCTATGCGAACACCGGTGCCCAATCCGGGTTTTCTCGAGCAGGATTGACGAACACCGCTCCGACGCTTGAACTCTCGGCTCCACGGGCGCGTCTGGGGCTGGGTCTTACCGGTCAGCCGCTATCGGAGCTGACGGGCATGACGCTCATGGGAACTGGTATTGCGGCGGAACTCGGTCGTGAGACGTGGCGCACGTCGTTCCTCGCGATGCGTCCTTATACACCGTTCTCCGGTCCTGACACCGCATCTGGTCGAATGCTCGGTGCTCGTGTGCAACGACAAAGCGAATCTTCGACCTTCGGCATCTCCGCCTCGCATCTGGATGAAGCGTTGACGCAGCGACGGTTGGACGCCGTCGGTGGAGAATACAGTTTGCGTTCGCGCGTATTCGGGGATTTGCGCTCAGAAGCCGGCTATCGTCGCTCGGACTTTGCGGAAGGCCTCGGATATGTGGGAGAACTGCGTAAACAAGGCGCGTCGGGCATGCTCTCACTGCGACTGCTTCACGCTCCGGGAGGAACGCGAGGTTACGCGCGCGCGACCGACGAGATCAACGCGCTTGGTTCGCAGAAACTCACGAGCTTCATGGACATCTCGGGCGGGTACTGGAGCAGCGGCGATCAGTCGAACGCCATCTCGCGCAACTCGAGCGCGGGCTGGAGCGTCGGGCCCAGTTTCAACGCGCTTCACGGCCGGGCAACGATGTCGCTCGCGGCACGAGGATTCGACTACTCTGCCTCCAGCGCGCAAGGCGGTTTCGGCAGTACGGAACGACAAGGCAGCGTCATGATCGATACCCGTCACGGCTCCTTCCACGTGAGCGGCGCAAGCTCGATCGCGCGACTCGAAAAGTCAACGGAGTTCGGCGGCACGACTCTCCCGACGACAACGGGAGTCCGCGCGGATCATCGCCTTGCACTCGGCATGGGTGTCTTGGGCGGCAGTGTAGAGATCAGCGCATCGTCGCAGCAATTTGCTGGTGAGGCGAACGCAATTCCGCGCCAAACGGCGATCGGGACGCGAATCGATCGCATACCGCTCGCGATGCCCTTCCGAATTCGGCCAGTGATGTTGTCGGGAGAAATTCAGACCGTGAACGCGCCGTGGGTCGGGTCTTCTCAGCCCAACACGGTCACGACGGCGCGAATTTCTGCGTCGAGTCAATTGTTCGCCGGACTGCGCGTGACGCTCTCCGCCGAACGCAACCCGTATTTTCTGGCTGTGAGCGGCTCGCGCAACTCGGCGTGGATGACGAGCCTTCGAATCGATCGCACGAGCGTGTTGCCGCGCCTGAGCGGTTCCACCAGTGGCACGGTGTTTCGCGATCTGAACAACGACGGCCGTCAGCAGAAAAGCGAAGTGGGAGTTGCCGGCATTGTCGTTCGTTGCGGCTCGCTGACATCGATCACCGACTCGCGCGGACGCTATTCCTGTGGTGGTGGGATGGCCGCGGAACTGGATCAGCGCTCGCTTCCCATGGGATGGTTGGCGCCTCCGCTCAAATCGGGAGTGACGCGTTCCCGCGACATCGGCTTGGTGAGCGTCGAAGCCGTTCGCGTTCAGTTGATGCTCGATGGACTCGACAGCAGCCGCGTGTCCGCCGCCGAGTTACAGTCGGTGCAGGTCATTGCGCGTGATTCACTTGGGCAGGCGTGGCTCGCCCGGAGTTGGACGGCAGGCGCCGCGATTTTCGACGCGTTACCGCCCGGCACATACACGCTTGACGTTGACGCGTCGACCGTTTCTGAACCGCTTCGCCTTGTGACCGCCAACCCCAAACTGGTCGTGCGCGCCGAACACAAGGCCGAACCGATCGTGCTGGTGCTGCGCGGACGCGAAACCAAGGTGCGCGTCATTACGCCGTCGGCGTCTGGCGCATCGGGCGGCCGCGCGAATCAAACGATCACCTCCAACAAACGCAGCGAATGACACGACGAACGCTTTCGATGCGCGGGCGCGCGTTCCGGATGCTAGTCTGCTCGGCAGCGCTTGTATTGGCGCCGTCTCGGCGCCTGTTGCAGGCACAGAGCTGCAACGTGAGCGGTGGGTCGTGCTCCATCACTCTTTCGGCCTCGACCACGCTGAGCGTGGGTCGATTCACCCACATGACTGTCGGGTCGACGTCGTTGCAATTGAGCAATGCCGCATCCGCCGTTCGATCGACGGACTATCAGACAGGATTCGCGACCTCCAACGCCGTCGCTCTGACGGTCTGGTCGACGGCGCCGTGGACGCTCAAGGCGTCGGGCTCGTCGAGCCCAAAATCGGTTGGTGACTTCTCGTTTGCGGGCACGTCGGCGAACTCGTGTCCGTCGGCTGCAGCGTACGTGACGCTGAGCGGTACCGCGACCGCGGCGAACGGCGTTCCCGGAACCGCAGCGAATACGACCAACGCCGGGCAGTCGGTTTTCGTCTGCATTCGAACGGCACTTTCGTGGACGGGCGATCAAGCGACGTCCACAATCGCACCGACGCTGTGGTTTCAGGTGTCGTCGCCATGAGGAGTTCATTGCGATCACTCAAGGCGACCTGCATGTTTTTCATCGTCGTTGGCGCTCTCGTCGCGATGGGAAGTGTGACGGCTGAGGCGCAAACCACGGCCGTCGCCGCACCGCCGTTTCCCGCGCGCATTCAGACGTCAAATGTGGTCACGATCGGTGGCGCCTTTTCGTTTTCACCGACAACCATCGCGCTGACGCAGAATTCTCAGACCGGCAATCTGTGTTCGCCGGGAGCCTGCTATGTGGGAACGATCAGCGCGCGCGCCAACAGTTCGTGGAAGCTTCAGGTCAAACTTGCCAGCAATCCCGGCGCGTTCTCGGTGTACTACGTGCAGACGACGGTACCGGCGAGTGCGCAGGCTGTGAATAGTGGCGTTGCAACATTGCTGTCGACGAGCACTTGGCTCACGGTCGCGACCGGGACCGGGGCGACGGCATCAACGTCGATCGGTATCATGTTCAACGCGCGCAAGGGCAGCGGCAACTCAGGCGTCCAACCGACAAGCGCACAACTGTCGCCTGTCATCGCGTATCAGGTGGTGTCGAACCCCTAGTGCGCTTAACGACCGTTCGGCTCGGCGCCCGCCACATGCAAACTCGCCGGCACCCGCACCGTCGGCGCACTCACCGCCGAGCGCAGCTCCATCGCCTTATCCTCGCCATCCACGCCGCTCACGACTTCCTTCAATTGCCCGTCGTGTAGGTCGTAGACAAGCCCGTGCAGAATCGGACGACGGCCCTTAGCCCACGCGTGACGCACAATCGGTGTCCGGGTCAGCGCGAACACTTGCTCCAACACATTGAGCTCCACCAAACGATTGAACCGCGCGGTATCGTCGGTCTGCGTATCCAGCTCGACACGATGCGCAGACTGCACGTTGCGTATCGACTGCAACCAGTGATCGAAGAGTTGATGGCCCGGCGGTGACATCGCGGCACGCACGCCACCGCACTGGTAGTGACCGCACACCAGCACGTGTTCGACATCGAGCACTTCAACGGCGTACTCCAGCGCCGACAACATGTTCATGTCCGTCGGATTAGCCTGATTCGCCACGTTCCGATGCACAAACAGCTCGCCCGGATGCGTGCCGGTGAGCAGCTCCGCAGGCACGCGTGAATCGCAGCAGCCAATAAAGAAAAAATGCGGCGCCTGATTCTGCGCACGCCGCTCGAAATAATCCTCGTCGGCCGCGCGCATGCGATCGGCCCACGACTTGTTCTTCGCGAAAAGCTGGAGGTAATTCTGCATGCCGAAGTCTCGCCGCCATCATCGGCGAGGGCAACTCAGACCGTCGCTAGAAGCCCAAGCTGAGCTGCGCCGCGACACCGTGCTCGGTCGCTCCACTCAATCCCACAGGGCCGCTAGGGACGGACTGTGCCGCGGCCCACAATGCGTCGCGCCGCCACCCCGCTCGACGGAGCGCCTCGCGCGTTCGCGCAATCGCGATCGCGGGAGTGTTGTTGGTTTCGCTCAAGTGCGCGAGCATGACACCACGTAGTCCCACATGTGCAACGTCCGCGAGGAGCGCCGCACAGGCGCCATTGGAGAGATGTCCTGACTTGCCGGCGATGCGCTGCTTGAGTGGCCAGGGATACGGCCCTTCAGCCAGCATGCGCTCGTCGTGGTTCGATTCCAGCACGAGCAGGTCACAACGGGCGAGTGCGACCGGCAGCGCTTCGGTCACATGGCCGCTGTCGAGCGTCACGCCGACGCGCGCGCCGCTCGCGATGTCGGTCAGCACGTACGCGACGCAGGCGGCCGCATCGTGCGGAACGGTAACCGTCGCGACTTCAAATCCCGCGACGTCCGGCAACGGCGTTCCAATCGTAAGCGCGACCGCGCTCGCCGGCACTCCGCCCGGCATTTGCTGCATGGCGTCGAGCGACTCGGCTGGAGCATACACCGGCCAGCGCCAGCGGCTCGATGAAGCCGTCGCGCCGCTCGCATGATCTACGTGCTCGTGAGTCAGAAGTAGCGCACCGACTTGCTCGGGCCGACGATCAACCGCCGCAAAGCGACGCGCCAATGAGCGCACACCGAAACCGGCATCGATCAGCACGCTGCCGCGCGAGCCATCGATCAGAATAGCATTGCCGCGACTGCCGCTACCGAGGACCGTGACGCGTAACATCGAACGACTGCGCGATCTAACGCGTCGGCCAGCGCGAGTCTGCCAGCGCGTACGCGCGAACTGACTGCCAGTGCCGGCGTTGCGCGTCGTCGAACGATACGGCGCGGCGCTGCATCATGCGTGTTGCCGTCTCCTCGAATTTATCCGCCTCGAACACCGCATACGGTGCGTGCGCGCCCCACGAGAACGGAGCGAGCGCTTTCGGCGGCATGGCGTCGAACACGTTGGTGCCCGCGCCGAGCACGCATCCTGTCGTGAGTCGCACGCCAATTCCGGTTTTGACGTGATCGCCAAAGAACGTGCCCGCAAACTGGAGGCCGGTATCGCGTACGCCGTCCGTGCTCCACATCGCCACGGAGCCGTAGGTGTTCTTGAGGTTACTCGTAATGGTACCCGCGCCCAGGTTAACCCATCGGCCGACAATCGAGTGCCCAACAAATCCGTCGTGCCCCTTGTTGGCGTAGCCGATGAAGACCGTCGTGGACAATTCGCCGTGCACACGACAGTGCTCACCGATCGAAGAAGACGCGATTCGATCGCCAACGACGGTGGAGTGCGGTCCGATGTAACACGGCCCGATGATTCGAGTGAAGCTCTGGACCGTCGCGCCAACTCGCACGAGGACCGGCCCGGCGGTCGTGTCGAACACGGTAAACGGTTCGATTGTCGCGCCTTCCTCCACCCACACCGCGTGCGTGCCCACGAGGTGCACCTGCGCAAACTCCGGCGACGGGGTCACCCGTCTGGCCGAGAGTCCATTCGACAAGACCGCAATGTCACCAGCGAGCATCGTGCCGAGATGACGAACGATATCCCAAGGCGCGTTGAGCCACACACCTTCGACGGCCAGATCGCTCGCGGTTTCATACACCAGCGAGTCCAGCGTCAACGAACCGCTGGATAGTGCACGCGCGTCGGCCGCATCGAGCGCGTCGCGAAGTCGCACCGCCGCGACACGACCGTGCAGTCGGACAACATCCACGTCCCGCAGCGCCGCGCCATCGGCTTGCGCAGCGCGCGCGGGGTGCTGCGGCAATGGCAAAGCACGACTGTTCACGATCCACGTGCCAGCAGGGCAATGTGCGGAAAGGAACGGCGGCGCGTCGAATTCCGTGAATTCGGCGAGATGCGACGACGACGCAAACGCATCGATGGCTTGTCCGAACCACATCGCCCACCGCTCGCGGCCAAGCAACGCACCGGCGCGCACCTCACCGAGCGGGCGCGAGGTCGCAAACGGTTCAAAGGTTCGCGCCTGAGCGTCGTCGTACAGAACGATCATGACTCGCGGAATTCCGGTGGCAAGGCGTCGAGCAACGTTTTCAAATCTGTCGCGCGATCGCGCGTTGTCACCATCACCAACCCCTCGCGTGCCACCACGACGAGGTCATCGACCCCGTACATCACCACCGCCGGACCATCGGCGTGGACCACGTTGTTGTGCGCCGAGTGCGTGAAGGTTCGTCCGTGCAACGCATTACCGTCGACGTCGAGCGAGCGCACGCGGTGCAGCGCCGCCCACGTGCCTACGTCATCCCAACCGAAATCGCCGGGCACCACGAGTACCCGCGCACTGCGCTCGAGGACCCCAACGTCGATCGCAATCGACTTGACCTCACCAAAGAACTTCGCAAGATCGCCGTGCGCCTCGGCGAGCGCTGGCGCAACCTCAGGCGTCAACGAGCGGATCTCGTCAAGCAGGTCTCCGACGCGCCACGCGAAAATTCCCGAGTTCCAGAAGTATCCCTCGCGAACCATCA
>CBHTUR010000004.1:0-269864 GCA_966096095.1 uncultured Gemmatimonadaceae bacterium
AGCCGAGATGCAGCCGAGATGCAGCCGAGATGCAGCCGAGATGCAGCCGAGATGCGGCCGAGGCTCGACCGAAGTGCAACCGAGCTGTATCGCCATTTCGACAACAATCGATTCTCCTCGTACCGACTGTCCGATGACGACCGCTCCTGAGGCGCATCCAGTGCGATTCCTTGTCACGCTGGCATTTCTCGGCGCGTGGGTGCTCTGCACTACGCTCTTTGCCGCAGCGCTTACGCTCGTGCCCGGCGCTGGAGCAGGCGCGGATCGGCCCGGCGCGGCGGTACCGATACTGACCGCCCTGTATTCCGGCATCGGTGTCGCGGCGTACCTGTCTCACGTCTTCGTGCTGAGACTCTTCCGCGAGCGCTGGACGCCTGGCACCGTGCGCTTCGCGACCTGCGCGCAGTGCGGCGTTCTCGCATTCGTGATTTACGTCGCGCTGGATTCGTTGGCCGGTAGCATGATGGCCGGCGTGCTTTCGGCGATCGTTGGATTTGTGCTCATCCCGGCCGCGGCCACCGTTGCCACCATGCGCTGGCAGTCATCGCGAATCGCTAATCGAGCCGCTAAGTGAGTCGTTAACGGTCTCGCGTAGCGAGGCGCACGAGACGGGTTCGTTCAGGCTTCGAGCGTGTCGGGTTTGCCGAAACGTTTGGCCGAGCGCGCCTTGGCTTTGACGCGTTCCACATCGCGATTGCGCGGTGGTGCGTGGATTTCGAGCGACGCCAGCAGCGTTCGCGCCGCGGCAGTTACCTCGTGCACGGCGCGATCAAACGCTGCGGCGTTGGCGCGCGACGGCCGTGTGGTGCCGCTCAGCTTACGCACGAACTGCAACGCCGACGCGTGGATTTCGCCGTCGGTCGCGGGCGGTTCAAAATTGGCGAGGACTTTGATGTTTCGGCACATGGCAGTGTCAGAGGTAGGCGTTGCTGACGCAAGCGAGATACACGGTCGTCGAGGCAGATCCAGCGAAGACGGAGCTCCGTTCCAACAGCAACGTTCACGCAGCGCGGTGTCTTAGATTAACGCGTAGACCTCACAGCGTGCGCCCCTCCCTTGACGCTCGTTCCGAGCGGTCCGCGCCCATCTTCCGCCAGCGGCCCTGAGCAACGCCCGTCGTGGGAACACTCAGGAAACCCGTGCGGCGGTGCGTCGTACGGAAAAACATCCCCGCCAGATGCACGACGTACCCTCCCCCCAACGATCGGAGTCGCGGTGCGCGAACTCTTCCTCAACCTCGGACTCGCCTTCATTCCGGTCAGCGTATCACTGACCGTGCTCTGGCTATCAGCGCGCGAACGTGCGCGACGCGCGGAGGCGATCATTCATCAGATTGCGCTCGCATCAGCGGCGCGCGGCGCCGTCGGCACATCGGCTCCGCGCGACTATTCTCCTGAACTCGAAGCCATCGCGCTGGACGTCGAACGCATTGCCGAAGGCCAGCGCTTCACCACGCAGCGCTTGAGCGAGCGGCGCGACCATGTGCTGCCAATGCGCGCGGTGACGCCGCACTGAGGGTTTGCAGGTCTCAGCGTTGCGTCAACGTCGTGCGCGCGAGGTAGCCCGTGTTGCCCACGAAGTGGATGAGGTAGACATCGCCGCGCGGGCCAAAGCCGAACAGCGAATAGTCGGCGGGCAGTTGCATGCGGTACATCAGCACGCCCTGGCGATTGACCACGTCGTACAGCAGTCCCGTGCGGATGCCTGGGCGATACGACTGAATCCAGATGTTGTCGTCGTAATCGACTCGAGTAGCCGATACGCGGAACGGCGGATCATAGTCGCGCAAACTGTCGAGCGGCGGAAATCCGTACAACCTGGGACGTGGCGGTGTACCCGTCGCCTTCGCGCGCGCGTTGCCGATAGAATCCAATCGTTCCTGCAACGCCCGCGACGAGTCGATGGCTTGTTGTTTGTCGCGTGTGGACAATTGTCTCCACTCGATCGGGAGTTTTGCCGTCGCGTGTCGCTGTCCGTTGGGATCGATCCAATCGATGTGATAGTCGCGCTCGCGCACGATCGCGATGGTCCCGTCGCTCAACATTACCCAGTCATCACCGGCCGCGAGCGGATTGTAGATCGTCTTGACCTTAAGGGTCCCCTGTCCGTCTCCGTCGTCCACCATTTTCGACGCGATCAACGCTTTGAACTTTGCCACGGTGTCGACAGCACCCGTTGAGAAGTCCCAGCGAACGACGACGTTCGAGTCGGGACGCGATGGGAATGGGAACGGATACGGCTCACCTGGCTGCGGCCTCGGCGGCAGCGGCGTTGATGGCGTCGCACCAAAAACCAAACGCCCTCGCGGATCGAGACGGGCGCGACCATTGGTGCTCGTTGCCAGCGCCGAGATCTGGCGACGTGCGGACGATGATATCTCGCGCCTCGGCACACCGTTCGCGTCCAGCACGCGCAGCGTCGGCGTCGTCGAAACCGGCGACTCGGCGTAGAGGCTCGAATCGCCGAAAAACGGGACCATCCCGTGAAGGACGAGGGTTGTACCGCCGGCCGTGTCCATGCCGACGCGCGCATTCGCCAGCTCATGATCAAGCTTGGTGACGCGACGTACCGTTCCGTCACTGACGAGCACGCTGCCATCTGACAGCACGCGAAGCGAACTAAGCGTGCCCACGGTTATCGTCGACTGCACCGCAATCGGCGGCAACTGTCGAACAGGCACCTGCGCCGCCAGCAATGCGGCGGTCGCCGAGTGCGCACCAACCAGCGCGAAGGCACGCACAACACGTAACGCGACACGATTCGTCATAAGAGCACCTTACATTTCGATGTTGAACCTGAGGGCCGCGCCCGACTCCGGACGCGGCCCTCGCTCAGTTTCAGGCGCGCCTTACGGCGTGATCTTCTTCGGCGCCTGTTGCTTGATCTTCTCTTCGTACTTCTGATAGAACCATTTCTGGATGTCCATCATGTTGATCTCTTTGCCCTGGATGTAAGCCTGGATGATGTTGCTCGTCATGTCCAACGGCGTACCGGTGGTGATGAGGAGCGTGCCTTCCTTGCCCACTTCCAGTGATCCGACTTTGTCCGCGACACCCAGGAACTCAGCGGCGTTGATCGTCACGGCCTTCATCGCTTCTTCTTCCGGCAGTCCAAACGCGACGGCCACGCCCGCTTCCCACGGCAGACGATTGCTGTAGAGACCACCCGATCCGCCCGCGATCGCGAACTTCACACCGGCCTGATACAGCTTCGCGGGCGTCGAGTACTCCTGATCGTAGCCTTCATACTGGCGATCG
The DNA here is from genome assembly GCA_966096095.1 of uncultured Gemmatimonadaceae bacterium. Lineage (GTDB taxonomy): Bacteria > Gemmatimonadota > Gemmatimonadetes > Gemmatimonadales > Gemmatimonadaceae > Gemmatimonas. Next base: position 3,258 of record CBHTUR010000004.1, read on the forward strand.
GGCGCCTGCATGGTCTGCGTCAGAATTACCGGCACGTTTTCCGCCTTGAGACGATCGGCGACAAAGAGCGCGTCGCGTCCACCGCGAATGACAAGCCGAACGTCTTCAGACTTGGCCCACGTGATGGCATCGTTGATCTGCGCGGCGCCCTCGGCCGCCACCACGACGGGAATCTTCTTATCAAGTGCCGGGATCATCGCCGCATAGCGAATGTCCGTGCGAATCGTCTGACCGGACTTGATGGCATCACGATACGCGCGCGCTTCGCCAAACCAGTCTTTGATCTGTTGCACCTTCTCGGCGTAGGTCTTCGGCGGCGGGGCAGCGTCGCCACCGCGTCCACCGCGTCCACCCGGGGGTCCACCACCGCCGCCAAAACGTCCGCCGACACGCTCGTTCGGATCGGGCCACTTCACGTTGAGCGCGGCCGCGCCTTTCATCGACATCTCTTCCCACGTCCAACCTTCGAGCGACATCGCGCTCGAGAGTCCTGGAATCACGCCGCCTTCGGGAGTGGGAAACGCAACCAGCACACCGGCCGAACGCGTCGTGCCGATGTGACGGCTTTCCGCATTTACCGCAATCTCGGCGCGAATGTTCGGGTTGAAGTCGCCGATCTCAGCGATGTCGTTCGACACATCAACGGCGCCGATTTCGGTGAGACCCACCGTCGTGTACGCGTCGATCAGTCCGGGGTAGATGTGCTTGCCTGTGACATCCACCACTTTCGCCGCGCGGGGCGTCGCCACTTCGGGCCCGCCAATCGCGGTGATCTTGCCCTTATCGATCACGATCGTGCCGTTGGTGATGACACCTTTCGTGACCGTGTGAATCGTCGCGCCTTTGAGCACAACCGGATTCTCTTGCGCGGCCACGGGCATCGTGACCTGTGCGTTCGCGCTACGCATCGCCGGCAACACGGCAAGTACGGTTGCAACGGCGACCAGCGCGCGACGCGACGTTGAGATCATGCTTCGCATGGAGTGATTTCTCGAAAGGAATGGGCTGGTCACTTGCGCGCTCCCGGGCCACCACGGCCACCACGAGCAGGACCCGCGGGCGCGTCAGACGGGCCAGCGGTAATCACAGCCTGAATGAGTTGCGCGCGCTGCTTGGCGATCTCTTCACGCAGCACTTTGTCTTCGTCCAGCGAGAAGTACTTGCGGCCATCCACCCACGTCTGCTCGGCCTTGGTGAACTGCGACAGCGGGTTGCCGTTCCAAATCACGAAGTCAGCATCCTTGCCCGGCTCCAGTGAACCGATCTTGCTGTCAATCGCAATCGCCTTCGCCGGGTTGATCGTCACCGTGTTGAGCGCGTCGATCTCGTTTACGCCGGTGCGCAGGAGCTTGCCGGCTTCCCAGTTCATGCGCGTCGAAATTTCAGCGTCGTCGGAGTGCAGCGACGTGAGCACGCCGGCATCCATCAAGAGCTTCGCGTTGTACGACGTGGCGTCGTACGCCTCGAGCTTGAAGGCACCCCAGTCGCTCCACACGATAGCCGCAACGTTCGACTTCTTGAGCTCACTGGCAATCTTGTACGCTTCCACGCCGTGCTGCAGCGCCTGAATGCGGAATCCGTATTCTTCGGCCAGCCGCACAAGAGCGAGGAACTCGTCGGCGCGATAGCCGTGCGAGGTGACCAACAATTTCTGATGCAGCATGTCGAGGATGGCTTCCATACGCAGATCTTTGCGCGGCGGAATGCCCGTCTTCGTTTTCTCCCACGCCTGCCATTCCTTTTCGTAATCACGCGCGGCCGCGAAATGGTCGCGAATGATTTCGTTCACGCCTTCGCGTGTATTCGGATAGCGATTCGGGCTGCGCTTGGGATTTTCACCGAGGGCGAACTTCACCGTGCGCGGCGCGCCGCTGATCTTGTAGTCATCGGGCAGTCCACCCCAACGTGTCTTCACGAAGACGTTCTCACCGCCAATCGGGTTGGCTGAGCCATGGAGCACCATGCTGGCCGTGAGACCGCCGGCGAGCTGACGGTAGAACCAAATGTTGTTGTGCGTGAGCACATCACCCATCTGCACTTCGGGCACGATGGCGAAGCCCGATTCGTTGACCGAGCTCACACCGCTGTGCGAGTGCGGATCGATAAGGCCGGGCGTGACGTGCTTGCCCGTACCGTCGATGACAACGGCGCCCGCGGGTGCAGTGAGACCTTTGCCAACTCGTGTGACCTTGCCGGCCTGCACTAGGAGATCAGCGCCCTCAAGTTTGCCCTGCGGGCCCGACGTCCAGACGGTCGCATTCTTGACCAGCACTGCAGCCGGTTGCACCGGCGGCGCGCTGCGTCCGAATTCCATCGACGGACGCAGGAACGGCAGATCGATCTTCGGCACCTTGCTGGCTACGGCGCCACGCGCCGGACCGGCATACGCTTCCGTGCGCGTGCCGCGATACTTCGCGTCGGTGCCGTTTGGCAGCGAGAGCCAGCCGAAGAATGCCGAGTCGGTCACGGAACCCGAGAGCAACATCGCGCCTTCCTGACCCAACGGCTCGCCGGGGAATGACGCTTCGAGGCGACCCGTTTCAGCAACGATGCGCACGCCGGAGAGATTCACCGGCTTGCGATTGCCCATCTCGATTGAGCCGCGAATACGATTGAGCGGACCATCGAGATGCAACACCGCGTTCTTGAACGTGCCGGCGTCATCCGAGGTGATGGCCCAGGTGCCACGCGGATCGACTTGCGGCGGACGGCTTACGCCGTAGCGTGCGCCTTGCACCCAGACATCGCGAATCGCGCCTTCCTCAGTGAAAAGATCGCCTTCAGCAACGACGAGATTGGCAGCCTTACCTACCGCGATCGTGCCGTGCGTCTTATCGATGCCGAGCATCGAGGCGGGCACCGTGGTGAGCGCAGCGAGCGCTTTGTCGGGCGCAAGACCACGCGCGACCGCCGTGCGCAGATTCGGCAGAAACTGCTGCAGCGATGAAAGACCATCCGCCGTGATCGCGAACGGCACGCCGGCGGCGGCAAGCTGCGCTGGATTGGTCGGCGCGAGATACCAATGACGCAAATCGGCGAGCGTCACGTTGGCCGCGGCTTCGGGGCTCGACACATTCGGCGCGTCGGGGAAGGTGAGCGGCACGACGAGCGGCTGTGCGCGTCCCTTGAGCACGTCGATGAGCTTGTACTCCTGACCGCTGCCGCGGAACCACGGCACGAGCTTGTAGTCCTGCGCGAGCTTGTAAGCGCGCAAGTACTCTTCTTCGCTCGTGGTTTCAAACATGACGGGCTGCGTTCCCTTCACCGACTTGCCGAGTGCCGCGAGCGCGTCGCTCGTTTCCGGCGGCAGAATCGAACGACCGCTCGTTTCATACGCACCCCACGCGCGGATGTACCACTCGGCGTCCATCAACGTCTGCTTCATGAGCGCGATGGTGCCCATGCTCGAGTTGGGATACATGCCGCCGAGGGCGAACGAGCGCTGGAAGCCCACCGACTGCACGATGTCGGGACGCAACACGCGATCACGGACACTCGCGTCGCTCAGATTCACAACCGAGGCAGTGCCGCGGAAAATGCCCTGACGCGGTACGGCGAGTGCGGTGCCGAAGCCGAGTGAGCGCAATGCCGTGCGTCGCGTAGAGTCGTCTTTCGCGTTTGACGTGGTGCTGAACCATGCGCGCACCTGCGGATTCCAGTGCGTCGGACCGACATCACCGCCCTGCGCGGGCGCGTCGCCGCCGAGATCGGCGGACGCATCGATAAAGCCCGGATAGATGGTCAGGCCTTTCATGTCCCACACGCGTGCACCGGCGGGCGGGGCCATGCCGGCGCCGACGGCGGTGATTACGCCGTTGCGCACGACGACGGTCGCGTTGGCGAGGACCTGACCGGGCCCGGTGACCACGCGCGCACCGACCAGGGCGTGATAACCCGTGCTATTATCACGCAGACCCGTGACGGGCTGCGTGCGGGACGATTGCTGGGCCCCGAGCGAGCTCGCGGCCAACGCCGCGATGCCGAGGAGGAAACGAAACGCTCTCACGAAAGGCTCCCGGGAAACGGCCGTGGAGGTGGCCGCCGATGGAGAAGTAGAGGGGGTCGAGCAGCAACACCGACCACGCGGACCCGATGCGGCGTGGTGGAGTCCCTAATGTTGCTGCCGTCGCGGGCTGAGGGCAAATGCGTTCGGCCCTCGGAGAGAAATGCGCGAAAAACGACGACCGCGCCGACCAGCACAATTGGCGCCTTCTCCACCGCTGACTATCCTGCGTTGACCCTTTGCCCGAACGGCCCATGCGTCGCTGGCTCAGACGGATCTGGATTACCGGCGGCCTGCTGTTATTCGCCTGGCAGTCGTGGACAATGCAGGCCCACGGCGTGGACGCGTCGGCGCCGGGGCTCAACTTTCTCCCAGGTGCGATGGTCGAGCCGTCGGCTTATGCACGCCCGGTAGCGCGCGTGTTCGGAGCATGATGCGCCTCGATTCGCCGAGGCGACGCGCGCGCGCATTATTCGCGATCGCATTACCCGCGCCCGCGCTGGTGCTCGCGCTGTCCGGCTGCGGACGCGCACCGCGCACTACTCCGGCGAACGCGGCTGCGATCGCGGCGGCGAGCGCCACGCGCGCGATTCGCGTGACACACAATCCGCTGCTCCCCGATAGTCTGAATTTCACCGCCGATCCGGCGCCGTTGGTGGTGGATAAGCAGTTGTACATCATCACCGGCCGCGACGTGGCGCGCAGCAATCAGAACGACTTTGTCATGCCGGAGTGGCAACTGCTCAGCACGCGTGGAGAGCCACTGCGTTCAACGTGGACGCATACACCACACTTCTTGCAGCCGGAGCGTGTATTTGCGTGGGCAACGCCGGGGCGTGCGTACGCGGCGCAAATCGTGCGCGGTGTCGACGGACAGTTCTATCTCTATGCGCCGGTAATCGAAGCGGCGAGCACGAGTCGCGACAAGTTTGCCATTGGCGTCGCGGTGGCGCCAACGCCAGCGGGGCCGTGGCGCGATGCGCATCCGAGTGGACCGATTGTCTCGCAGCGCGTGCCGGTGGCCAACACCATACAGAATATCGATCCCACCGTACTCGTCGACGGACGGCGTGTGTTTCTCTATTGGGGTACCTTCGGCAAGCTGAAAGGCGCCGAGCTCGCATCAGATATGGTGAGTGTGGTTGGTGCACCGGTCGATGTCACCACACTCACCGGCTTCTTCGAGGCGCCATGGCTCTTCAAACGTGGCGACACTTACTATCTCGCGTATGCCGCAAACAACGCAGGGCCAACGTCCGCGTGCACCGAGGCGGTCTACTACGCGTGTATTGCATACGGCACCGCACCGTCGCCGCTCGGACCTTGGACCTTTCGCGGGGTGATTCTTCCCCCCGTTTCCTCAACCACGTCGCATCCGGGCATCGTGCAGTTTCGCGACGCGTGGTGGCTGGTGTATCACACGGCCGACGCACCTGGCGGCGGACATTTTCGTCGCTCGGTGGCCATCGACCGGCTGTCATGGAACGACGCGACGAACCCGCCGAGTATCAGGCCGCTGTCACGCACCGGCGTCGTGGTGATCCCGCGCACGCCACACAACAACATCGCGCCAGACGCGCGCGTGACTGCGTCGAATGAACCCGTGCCGGTGCAATATTGGATGCGCGCTCTCAACGACGGACGTGTTCGAGAGAATCCGTTGCCGCCGGACATGTGGGCCACATGGACGCCCAACAATCCATCGCAACAGTGGGTGCAATACACCTGGCGCGCGCCGGTCACCGTCAACGCGAGCGCGATGTACTTCTGGAGCGATCACCCAAGCGGCAGCGGTGTTGGGGTCGCACCGCCGCGCGCATGGCATCTCGAAACATGCAGCGGATCGACGTGGACGCCCGTGCGCGTCACGTCGGCGTACACGACACAGGTGAACGGGTTTAATCGCGTTACTTTCGATGCGGTCACCACGACGTGCTTACGCGCCGTTTTCGATGCGTCGACTGACGGGAAGTCGTACGCTGCCGTTGCCGCGCAGGAGTGGACGGTAGAGCGCGCGGGTCGGTGACCGTCACGCCGCGCGCGCACTGCAGCGGCGATCGCACCGCTCGTCTCACCCCACGTAGGTGTATGCGAAGCCCTTTTCCTGCGCGCGGTTGGTGACGATCACGCCAGCCGCTACCACGCGCGCCGTTGGCGTCACGAGATTCGCGCGCAAGTCGGCTTCGACGTCGGCCGCCGACATCCCGGCCTCGGCGGCGACAGCGCGCGCGATACGGCCTGTCGCCAATCCGCAAATGGCAACGATTACACCACGCTTGGCGAGCGTGTTCGCCGTGTTTGCCTGCGGATTACGCACTGCCGGCGCGTTGCCGTCGTTCACCTTCTGCGACTCGCCCAGCTTGTACTTGGCCCACATCGCGTCGTTAAAGCCGAACACCGACGATTGGTGGCGTACGCAAACGATGACGTTGATGTCGGCATCCGTGAGATTGTAAATCGGTCCGGTATTCGCCGTCAGGAAGTTGCGCGCAAACGACCACCCATCGGGCCCGTGCTCGATGCTCAGGCAGTCGTAGATGTTCTTGTGCTGCCCCTTGAGCTCATCGAGCCACGCGTCAGCGGGATGAGTTGGCGGCTGCACGGCGGCGCGTGTCGAGGCTCCTTGCGCATCGGCGACCGCGGGCAGCGCGAGCGTGCCGGCAAACGCAGCACCGGCGGCGGCCAATCGGGAGAGAAACGAACGACGCTGCACGGGTTCGAGATTCGACGCGCTCATGACGTTTGACTCAGCGTTTCGGAGGTGAGATTGGACGTTGCGGCGGTCAGTCTGCCCGGGAGCGAGGACCTGCCCAGTCCGAGCTGGAAATGTAGAGCGGTCGGAGGCGATTCGGTGAGAGGCGGAATGCTTACCGTCGCATCGACGCGATTCACGCGCGACTGGTGGAGGCCAAGCCACCCGCTTGAAACTTTCCGGGTGTAGTCTCGGATGAATTGTATGGCCTCGCCGATCCGACCGCGTGTTGTACGCATGTGCGCGCCACTCGCGCTCCTGCTTCTCGACGCGTGCGCGCTGCACACACATCGACCAGTCGCCACCGACGCCGAACGGGCGAGCACGCTGGCCGCGCGCGTCGACTCCATTCGAATGGCGCGGCACATTCCCGGGCTCGCGTTCGCCGTGATGCGCGATACCACCGTGCTCGTCGCGCGTGGCTTTGGCTTGGCCGACGTCGAGCGTCAGATCGCCGTCACGCCTGAAACGCCATTCAACATCGCGTCGGTGACCAAACCGATTTCGGCGGTAGTCGCGTTGCGCATGTCACAAGACGGCCTCCTCGATCTTGAGCGCCCGATGCAGCGCTACAGCGGCTTCGCCGAGTTCTGCGCGTCGGCACGTGAATCGGGCGGCGTGTTCTTTGGCGATTATGCCTGCGCCGACGCGCGTCTCACATTGCGTCATGTGCTGTCGATGACCGCGAACGGTAACGCGGGCACACGCTTCTGGTATAATCCGCCCTCGTACTCGTGGGCGTCACGTCCAATGGCGGAAGTTGCGGGCACCAGCTTTTCGCATCTGGTCGACTCGTTGGTGTTTCGCGTGGCCGACATGCGCGATGCCGCACGCACACATCGCAATCTGCCGCTGCGTCGCGAACTCGCTGAGCGTCTGGCACTGCCGTACCACCGCGATTCGTCGGGACGCATTGTGCGGTCTTCACCGCCCCTGCCACAGGGAGACGGCGCGGCAGGTGGTGTCATCGCTAGCGTGCGGGATCTGGTCGCGTTCGATATCGCGTTGAGCAATGATCGGCTGCTCGATCAGTCGCATCGTGCGCAACTCTTTGCTGGCGCGCGCACCTCCGACGGACGCACGTTGCCCTACGGGTTGGGCTGGTTTCTCGGTGCGCTCAACGGTCGCCGCGTGGCGTGGCACACGGGGTTGTGGGAAGGACAATACTCCGCATTGTATCTCAAAGTGTTCGGCGCGCGTCGCGAGGACAATCTGACGCTCATTCTCCTCGCGAACAGCGATGGTCTGCAGTGGCCGACGCGACTGGACGAAGCGGCAATTGAACGCTCCCCCGTCGCGATGGCTCTCATCCACGCGTTTCCGCGGTAGCGCCGCACCGATCACGGTGCAGCGCTACCTCGGACTAGCGTTACTTCACGTCGACGACTTTGACGCCGGCCGTGCTCGCGCCAGCCGACACATAACCAATGGCGCCGGGATTCGCTTTCACGAACGCCACCACTTCTTCGTCTGACGGCTTGGTCGCGGGCGGCACTTCTTTGCCCGAGAAAATCTGCTGCTGCCAGAACGTTTCAACTGCGGCCACCGGACGACCCACCACCGCTTTGCTGAATGCGGCACGCACAGCGCTGGTCTTTCCCTGATCGACCGGCGTCGCCGCCGAACCGTTCGGGAACTTGGTGGTTTCCTTCAGGAAGATCTTGCTCACGACGGCGGCCGACAAATCGGACGTCGCGTTGGCACTGTTGACGATCACTTTGTATTCCTGCGCCGACGCGGACGTCGCCGCGAGGAGAAGCGAGGCGCCCACGGCGCCAATGGCCTTGACGGCCGTACGGAATGAAATGCGCATGTCAGTTCTCGTTGGTTAGAAGCTGAATGCGATGGACGCCAGACCGTACACCACCTTCGACTTCGGCGCGAGACGGGCCACGAGGGGTGGCGCGGTCGGCGGAATGATCGACGCCACCGGCTGGTCAAAGGCGTAGCCCTGCACCTGATGCGCTTCGAACTTGATGGCCACGAGCGCCGAGGGCTTGTACGTCACGCCGGCAAACACATCTTCGTTCAGCGGAAGATGCAGATTGGCGATCGGAGCCGGCGAGAACGAGATGTCGTTGTAGCCGTTTTCGTATTCGGCCGCGAGCGTCCAGTGTTCATTGGGCGTCAAGCCACCCTGCACATAGTACGAACGGAACTTCAAATAGCTCGGCGCCTTCGTGTCGAAGGTCGCGTATTCAGCACGGGCGAACGCTTTGTCGAATGTGGCATCGGCGGAGTACATCGCCGTAATCGTGCGCGGCGAACGCTGCGCCTTCGGCACCGTGGCCGCCGGCGTCGACTGATAGCTCTGAATGAACGAGCCGACCTTCACACCCTTCACCGGCGTCTTGAGCCACAGCTGCGTGCCCGCCGAATTTTCGTTGCGAATCTTGCCAACGGTTGAGCCGCTGCTCGTCGCGATCTGATAACGCAGATCGTAACCACCGGCAAACGCGTAGCCGTCGAGCTTCCAGCCGCCGCCCAGGTCGAACGACTTGCCGGCCACCACACCATCGATGTACTCAAGCGTCTCGCCGTACACCGCATTACCCACGCGGAAGAACGGAAGCAGCGAGCCGATGAAGCGAATTTCGTTGAACAGGCCGCGCGGCAGCGGATTGCGTCCCGCCTTCACCGACACGCCGTTGTCGAACTTGTGCTCGTAGAACGCCCAGATCGGTTCGATGACAGGCTGCACCGTCTTAAGCGGGCTGTTGCCGAAGTTGCGATGCAGGAGCTGCATCACCACGCGGTCTTTATCGTCGATCTTGTAGCCGAACTGCAGCGCCAATGCGCGGTAGTCCGACGTGCCATCTTTGGTCATGCCGAAGTACGGCAGACCGTCGGTCTTGCCGTAGCCAAGGTTTGCCGATCCATGAACGGTCAGCTTGTCGTCCTGCGCACGAAGCGGCGCAGCGGCGAGCGCAAGAGCGAGCAGGGCAACGGCAGAGTGAGCCTTGCGGAAGTGCATGGGTTGTAAGCCTGCGAATGCCAAAAGAATGAGCGTGCCGACAAGGCGCGCCCGATTTTGACGGAGAACGTCGTCGCTCCCGGCGTCATTGCGATCCGTTGAGCGTCAACACTCGAGGGCGTTGACGAGTCGCGGGACTGCGGAGCACGCGTCGCGGATGCGACAGGCGCACTCGGTCCATCACCTAGCGCCGTTGGCGCCAGGGTTGAGCAGAACGATGAAGAACCACAGGTAGTCCTCACTGGGCATCGTCGCTCACAGGCAAGACTGGACAGTAGGATATATCGGCTTGTCCCTAGCCCAGCTTTAGAGTCGGATGCAAACTGGACGCCGTTCGAGCCGGATTTGACCGGTCGACCGTCGGATTTGCCCGGCTATTGGCGATTTCTCGCGCTACGCGGCGTCGGGCCGGGAGCCGCCGGCTCCTACGCCGCCATCGCTCGGCGAATAAGCCGATACACCGGATAACTCACGGCGAGCAGCGCCAGCGACACCGCGCTGTTACGCTGATCCTGCACCACCGCGCCAACCAGAAAGGCCAGCGCACCGACCAATGACAACGCGGTCGTAATAGGATACCCAATGGCTCGATATGGACGCGCGCGGTCGGGGGCGCGGCGCCGAAGCACGAATACGGCGGTGAAGGACATCGCGTACTGCAGTACAAAGAAGAAAGCCGCGATGGCGATCGCCTGATTGAACGTACCGCTCACCACGAACGCGATCGACACGGCCAATGTGATGGCGAGCGTCACGGTCGGTGTACCGCGCTCACTCACGCGTGTCGCTGAACGGGGAAAGAGGCCGTCGCCGCTCATCGCATGCGGAACGCGCGACCCCATCAACAACAGGGGTGGCAGGGCGCTGAGCGCCGACAACACGACGACAACACGAATGACGGTGTCGCCGCGCGCGCCAAACAGCGCGCTCGCCACTGCGCCCGCAGGGAAATTCGTCGCAGCAACACCATCCACACCGAGCACGTACACAAAGCTGCCGGTCAAGAGCAGATAAATCGCCATCACCGAGCCCACACCGCCAAGCATCGAGCGCGGAATATCACGCGCCGGATCGGTGACTTCACCAGAGAAATACAAGACGCCGTTCCAGCCATCGTACGAATAGATCACGGCCTGCATAGCCAGCACCACGGCACCGATTCCGAACGCTGGCGTTGCCCGCGCCGCTTCGGCGGCCGGCGAAACCGCACTCGGCGCGTGAACGCGCATTGCGAACGCGACCAGCGGCACCAACACAAGCGCAATGACTTTCACCAAAGTCATGATTTGCACCAGCCGGTCGCTCGATTTGGTGCCGCGCCACAACAACGCCGTGATCACGATCAATGTCAGCACGGCCAGCGTCCAGGCGTGCTCCGTCGATATCGCGACAAAGGGCGCGGCGTACTCGCTCATGGCCATCGACACCGCAGCAATCGACGCGGCTGTCGAGAGCCAATCGGTCCAGCCAAAAACGAAACCAGCGTACGGACCAAACACCTCGGCAGCGAACACGTACTGACCGCCCGAGCGCGGCATCATCACCCCTAACTCAGCCATGCTGGCTGCGCCAAGTGCCGCGTAGATGCCACCGATGATCCAGGCCGCGAGATACGCGCCGGTTGAGGGCAAGTTGTGCGCAACGTCGCTAGGCGTGCGCATGATACCGATGCCGATGCTGTTTCCGATGATCGCCGCGATACCAAACCACACTCCCAACACTTGCAGCAGGCGTCCGGCAGGTCGGGCGGTCACGGTTTGGTCATGGAGAGTCGTTTTGAGCTAACCCCAGGTGTCGCCGGCCGCGGGCACCTTGGCCGCGGAGACGTTGCGGCTCCGTCACATCGTCGGCAAGGACTCCGTCCCCACTTCCCGACGGTTAGGTTGCCTCCAGCGGCGGAAAGACGAATTTCCTCGCTCTCGCCCGATCCCCTGCTTTCCCCACATGATTACCATCACGGTCCGCAAGAACGGCTCCCTCGGCATTTCGGCCGACGACGTACCGAACGTTCGTCTGGTCGACCACCTCGGCAATGTCATTCCGCCGCGTGCGGCAGCCGGGAAGCCGATGTCGTTGTGTCGCTGCGGACACTCCAAGGTGAAGCCGTTCTGCGATTCGTCGCACAAGGAGTTTGGCTTCGTCGATCCGCCAGATGCGCCGGCACCTGACGCCGCAGCGCCCGACGCGCCTCCTGCCGCAGGCTGATGGGCTTTCTGTTCAACGCCTGGGCGTGGGTTGAGACCGTGCTGGTGGTCATCATCGGCACGCCAATCGTCGCGGTGGTCTGGCTCTTCACCGCGCCGTTTGATCCGGGGCGTTATCACGCGGGCCGGATGTTTCGTATTGTGGGCGTCACGGCGCTGCGTCTCAATCCATTGTGGCGATTCAAAACACGTGGTCAGCTCAGCGATCCGCGTCGCCCGTACGTTGTGGTGGCCAATCACGAGAGCTACGCCGACATCTTCCTCATCAGCTGCTTTCCGTGGGAAATGAAGTGGCTGAGTAAGGACACGATGTTCAAGATTCCGTGCATGGGATGGATGATGCAGATGGCCGGCGACATCAAACTCATTCGCGGCAAACGCGAGAGTGCGATCGACGCCATCAACAAGTGCCGCGATCGCCTGAAGAAGCGCGTCTCGATCATGATCTTTCCTGAGGGCACGCGTTCGCGTACGTGGGAGATGTTGCCGTTCAAGGACGGCGCGTTCCGGTTGGCTATCGAGGCGGGCGCGCCCATTCTGCCCATCGCGGTCGCCGGGACGCGTCGCGCGATGGCCAAGGGGACGTTTCAGTTTCTGCCGGCCAAGGCGATCGCGCAGGTGCTTGAACCGATCGACACGACCGGACTTACGCTGAAGGACATCCCGTCGGTGAAAGAGATAGCCCGTCAGCGGATTGAAGCGGGGCGCCGCGCGCTGGCGGCCGAGTTGGGGATTCCGATTGAGGCAGGCGCACCGGCCATCGCCGACGCAGACGACGCCTAGACTCGCGCGCGGCGCGCGGCGGTGTGCATTTTGACTGCATCATGAACCCGCTCAACAGCGCGCCGCTCACGGAAGCCTCGCTCGAAGCCAGGCTGGCTGCACCCGACGAAGAAACGGTGCACGCGCTCGAGTCGCTTGATGGTGACATCATTGTGCTCGGTGCCGGTGGCAAGATGGGGCCGAGTTTGGCGCGCATGGCGCGACGCGCCGTTGCCGATCGATCGCGTCGTGTGATCGCGGTGTCGCGCTTCTCTGATGCGTCGGTCGCCGATGCGTTGCGTGCTGACGGTGTGGAGATTGTGCGCGCGGAGCTGAGTGATCCGCGCGCCGTATCGGCGTTGCCCGATGCACCCAACGTGGTATGGATGGCGGGGCAAAAGTTCGGCACCACAGGTGATCCGGTCGGCACGTGGACGCAGAACGTCGTGGCGAGCGTGCATGCGGCGGAGCGCTATGCAGGTTCGCGCGTGGTGTGTTTTTCCACGGGCAATGTGTATGGTCCGTCGCTCGTATCTCACGGCGGCTCGCGTGAAGGCGACGCTCTGGTGCCCGACGGCGAATATGCGGCGAGCTGCGTTGGGCGTGAGCGCGTGTGGGAGTCTGTCGCCCGTCGAACGGGATCGCCGTTGTTGTTGTATCGCCTGTTCTATGCGTGTGACTTGCGCTATGGCGTCGTCACGGAGCTCGCGCTCAAGCTGATGAACGGCGCGCCGATCTCGCTCGCGACACCATACGTGAACGTGATCTGGCAGGGCGACGCCAACCGGCTTGCGTTGCGCGCGTTCACGCAGGCGAGCGCACCCGCGATGGCGCTAAACGTCACCGGGCCCATGATTCATGTGCGCGAGCTGGCGACGATGATTGGACGCGCGGCTGGCGTGGAACCGGCGTTTGCCGATGAGGAGAGTGATCGTGCGCTCGTCGCCAACGTGCGCGCGCTCGACGCGTCGCTACCGTACACAGGGCTGCCACTCGAGACGTTGTGCGCGTGGGCGGTGTCGTGGATTCGCGCCGACGGACGTTTGCTCAACAAGCCCACCAAGTTCGAGGTGCGCGATGGCAAGTTCTGATTCGGCGTCGTTCACCGACTCCTTTAACGTGCGTGCACACCTGCAGTACGGTCACGTGATTCCCGCGCATCCGTTGGCACTCACGCCGCAGCGCACGATGGATGAATTGTCGCAGCGCGGACTCACGGAGTACTACGTGAACGCGGGCGCGGGCGGCATCGCGGTGGGCGTGCACACGACGGGATTTCCGATTCACGATCCGAAGATCGGACTCTATCGACCGGTCTTGGAGCTGGCGGCGGAGACGGCGAATCGTTGCTTGAGCGGCTCGATGTCGCGGCCTTTCGTGAAGGTTGCGGGTCTTATCGGTGACACGCACAACGCCGTGAAGGAAGCCGAGATCGCCAAAGTGCTCGGCTATCACTGCGGGCTGTTGAGTTTGGGCGCATGGCGCGATGCGACGGACGCGCAGATTCTCGCGCACTGTCGCCACGTGGCGGAAACGATTCCGTTGTTTGGATTCTATTTGCAGCCCGCAGTCGGCGGTCGGCGTCTGTCGTTCGCGTTCTGGCGAGAGTTCGCCGAGATCGCAAACGTGGTCGCGATCAAAGTCGCGCCATTCGATCGCTACGCGACGCTGGATGTGGTGCGCGCAGTGGCCGAAGCCGGGCGTGACGACATTGCGCTCTACACGGGCAACGACGATGCGATTGTCGCGGACCTGCTCACCGATTTCCCGGTCACCTGCGGCGGCCGCGAGTACACTCGGCACTTCGTTGGCGGGCTGTTAGGGCAGTGGGCCGTGTGGACGCGCCGAGCGGTGGAGATGCTCGACGAGATCCGCGCGTGGCGCGCGAGTGGGAGTAGTGTGATTCCGCGTGAGTGGCTCACGCGCGCCGCCGCGCTCACGTCGGCGAACGCGGTGATCTTCGATGCGGCGAACGGCTATCGCGGGTGCCTGCCGGGCATTCTCGAGGTGCTGCGCTTGCAGGGGCTCGTGCGCGGCGTGTGGACGTTTGATATCGACGAACAGCTGTCGCCGGGGCAGGCGGAAGCGATTGCGCGGCTGGCGGCGCAGTGGCCGGAGTTGGTGGATTAGCCTGGGACGTCGCCAGGCGGCATCGTATGACGGTCGTCGAATGGGTTCGTCAGGCGCTCCGGACGCCGAAGTGCGTCAGGAGATTATGCAACGCTACGGCATTGACGAGATCATGAGCTTCGACACCGGATTCGATCACGTGAGCACGATCGCGCGAGCACGATCGCGCGCATCGGTGCCTGACAAGGCCACCGCCGCGCTCCATTTCGCCCACTACGCCGCCACGGCGAATCCGATGCAAGTCTAGCGGCGCACGATACCACGCGTATCGTTGTGCCGATGCGAAATAATATTGAATTCAGTCCGCATTGCAGCCCACGCATGCGCGACGCCAGTGTCGCGCTTCGGCGACTCGCTTATACACTGCTCTTGTGCTGCGCGGCGCTCTCCGCCTCATCCGCGCACGCGCAGTCCGCCGCGCCGCCACCCACGGGTCGACTCGACGGCGTCGCGTACGACAGCGTCTACGCAAGACCACTCGCGCGGGCGAGCATTCAGATCGCATTCGCCGCGAATGTGTCTGTGACTCGCACAGTCACGGCCGATGATCATGGCCGCTTTGCCTTTGACAGCCTAACGCCCGGACAATGGATCGTCGGCGCGTCGCATCCGTGGCTCGATTCGCTGGCGATCGTGCAGCTCACGATCGGCGTTGATGTGAAAGCGCGCGGCACGACGCACGCCGTCGTTGCCGTACCATCGGCCCGAGCGCTCATCGCGCAAGAATGCGGCGCGGGCGTGGTCAACGATTCGAGTGGGTATCTCTTCGGCACGGTGCGCGGCGCGACGGCCCCACACGCGCCAACGGCTGGTACGGTGCGGCTCGAGTGGCCCGAGTCGGAGATCGTCAACGGTACATTTCGACGACGCGTGCGCGAACTCAGAATTCCCACGACGCCGACGGGCGAGTACTCGGCGTGCGGCGTGCCGCCTGACGGCTTACTGCGAATACAGGCATGGAGCGGCGCCGACTCCACCGGTGTGCTACTGACCGACGTCCCACCACACGGCATCGGTCGGCTCGATCTCACATTGGGCGTCGCCCGCACCGTACCGCTGGCCGACTCGGTTCGCGCGAGTGATTCGCTGGCCGTGTTCGAACGAGACTCCGCGCGCACCACCAACACACTCACGCTCTTGCGCGGCAGCGGCGCGATCCGGGGTGTCGCGCAGACGGTAGCGGGCGCGCCAATCGCCAACGCGCACATCAGCGTGTGGGGCACGGGAATCGACGCCACCACGGGCGTCGACGGACGCTTCAGTCTCGTTGACCTGCCGTCGGGTTCGCGCATTTTGGACGTGCGCGCCATCGGCTATCAGTCGGTGCGCCGAGTCGTGGTGATCGCGGACAACGAACCAACGGTCGTTATCGCTGCGCTCGACAAGCCGGTCGATCTCACACCGATCCAGATTCGCGCCGCGCGCGGCCGCATGCTGGGCCCCGACATGCGCGGCTTCGAGCAGCGCCGCAAAGGCGCGATCGGTCGGTTTCTCGATGCCACGCAGCTCGCGCGGATCAACGCGATCACGCCAACGGACTACTTCCGACAGATTCCAAGCGTGCGTGTAGTGCCCGGCCCGTACGGCGATCGCGTGGTGTTCCGCTCATCGCTACGCGGCATGTGCGAACCGACGTTTTACGTCAACGGCGTGCCGGTAGGCGGCTTCAACACCCTCGAGATGTACGTCAACGCGCCCGGCATCATCGGGGTCGAGATCTACGACAATCCGGTACTCGTGCCGACCGAGTTCGCTGCGCAAACACCGTGCGGCAGCATCGTGATCTGGACAGCACTCGAACCTGACACGCCAAAAAAGAAAGCGAAGAAGTAGCGCGGACTAATACGTCACTTCTGCGGCTTCACCACCGTGTAGATCCACGCGTCACCACGCGACTCACGCGACATGATCGTCGCGCGCTGTGCGTCGGCCGACGTTGAAACCGTAGTGGCGATGTGCGCCACTTGGCCGAGCGATGTCTCCTGTCCGGGCCCGCGCACCTTGTGCAGCGTGACTGCGTCGGTGCCACTCCACACGAAGAAGAGCACGCTCCCGTCGGACAGCCAGCGTGACGCGCCCGTTTCAGCGAACGACTGCCACCACGCCACTGGCGTCTCGCCGCTCGTGGAAACCACCGAGATGCGCATTGTGTCAGCGGTCGACGCGTTCCACCCCTGCATCAGCAACTGCGATCCATCGAGCGACGCGCTCAGACCGGTCAATCCGAGATACCACGCCGGTTTCTTGATTTCGCGGCGTTGTCCCTTCTGCTCGATCACGATCCGATCGCCACTCGACGGGATGTACGCCCACCCGTCGGCAATCGGCGCCACGCCGTTGAAGACACTGTCCTTCACCGCGAGCGCATTCGTGAGCGCGCCCGTGCGAATATCGACACGCGCGAATCGTGAACCGGTCGGCGTCAGCGAGTGCACGCCAACGGTTACGGAATCGACCCAGAGGACGCCGCGAACGTTGCCTTCGAGGCTTAACGGCGCCTCGGCTCCTCCGCCAAACGGCATGATCGAAAAACGCAACTCGTCGCTTCCCTTCGCTTGCGGCACACTGCGGCGCAACAACAGGCGAGATCCGTCGGGCGACACGATCGCGTTGACGTTGTTCGACGCTTGCATCAGCGGCGTCGTGAGGCCACCACCTGTGCCTTTGAGCAGATCACTCACCGTGGCCGCAAACACCGTGTAGCTGTAGCTGCCATCATCGACGGCCATCTTCGCGCCGTCGTCAGTCACGGACAAGTTCGTGAAGCGACCGCTGTAAATCGTATCCTGGTGCGCCGCGAACTTCCCACTTGGCGGATCAAGCGCCACACGCACCACCGCCTCCGCGGCCGTCGGGCCCGCGCGTGTCATCCACAACGCATCTCGTGATGCCACCGCACCGCACGTGCACGAGTTAAGCAGTTTGTCCGACACTTTGCCGTCGCGCGAGACCACCTGCCACAGTCCGTGCGCGCCCTGAATCACCAGCGCGACAAAGCGCGTCGATCCGGGAATCGGTACCAATGACGCTAGCGAAGTGCCTGGCCCTGGTACGCGCACGCTATCGCGCACGGTGCCATCCAGCCCAGCCACGCGCACCACAAACTCGTTTACGTTGGCTTCCGTCGATCCGATCAGCAGCGAATCGCCGCCGGCGTAAAACGACGCTGCACTCGGCGCAACAAACCGCGCGGTGCCGCCGAGCGTGGACACGAGATAGCTGCCATATCGTCCGGAGATTGTACCGGCCATGAGCAGGTTACGCCGATCTTCGCTCCACGTGAGTCCATATACCGAGTTCGCACCTTCGAGGACTTTGCGCGAATTCGTGCTGCCGACATCCTGCACTTCGATCGCATAGCGACAGTCGGCCGCTTTGCAGCTGCGCGTCGCGAACGCCAGTTGTTTGCCGTCGTACGACAAGGCTGGGCCCGACACATTGCCTGAGAACGTGAGTTGTGCGCGATCGCGCAACGTCGCGGACGTATCCTTTGGTGAGAACGTCCCCCGTGCAGCGAGTGATCCAACCACGCCAATCACGACGACCGCAGTCGCGGCGCCGATCACCATCGGTTTGCGATTGCGGTTGACAGTTGGCGGGGCGGCCATGGCGGCCGCAGTCGACGCGGTCGAGGCCATCGGCTTCGCATCGAGGGCGCGCACGAATTCCGTCACCGAGGCAAACCGGTCGGCTGGCACTTTGCTCAACGCGCGCGCCACTGCCGCGTCAACCGCTTCCGGCACATTGGGACGCACCGTGCGAATGTGCATCGCGGGTTCGGCCAGCAACTTCGCGATCACCGCTTGCGTGGTCTTACCCGTCATCGGCGGTTCGCCCACCAGCATCTCGTACAGCACCGACGCGAGCGAGTACAGATCGCTGCGCGCGTCGAGATTGCGCTCGCCTGTGGCCTGTTCGGGACTCATGTAGAACGGCGTGCCCAACGACAGCCCGGTTTCGGTGAGTCGTCCGCCACCCGACTCTTGCACCGCCAACGCAATGCCGAAGTCGGCGAGCATCGCTTCGCCTTCCTGCAGCAGGATGTTTTCCGGTTTGATATCGCGATGCACAATGCCGTTGCGGTGCGCATAGTCGAGCGCGCTCGCCACATGTTTCGCGATCGTGAGCGACTGCTCCACACTTAACTGCGACTCGCGATCGAGCAGATCACGCAACGACTCGCCGCGCACGTACGGCAGCACGTAGTACAACAGTCCGTCCACGTTGCCCGAATCGATCAGCGTCAGAATGTGCGGGTGATCGAGCCGTGCCGTGATTTTCACCTCGGCGAGGAACCGCTCGCTGCCGAGGACGAGCCCCAACTCTGGCCGCAGCACTTTGAGCGCGACTTGGCGCTCCAGCTTCAAGTCTTCGGCCAGAAACACGGTGGCCATGCCACCCTGCCCCAACTGACGTTCGATGCGATAGCGCTCGGCGAGAACGGTGCCGGGTTGGAGCGATGGCTCGGGCATGGGCGCGCGAAATAGGAGTGGCGCTAGGATGGCAACAGTCTGGCAAATATGCGGCCCGAACGGCGGGAGAGCCATTCACTGCGTGAGAAAGTCGCGAAGTGACGCCGTTGGGAACGCCGACCAAGTCTCGCGCGATCGTGACTCAGCAATGACCGCGGCGCACGACGGCGGTGTTGCCGTCGACGGGGGCGCGCCCCAAGTTCGAGCGTTCCCGCCTTCGGTTTCCCTCCGCGAGCCTCTCATGCGTGTTCTCCTTGCTCTGCTCGTGCTCCTCGCGCCGGTGCGCGCGTGGGCCACGTGGTCTGTCATCGCCATCAACGCTAAAACGGGGCAGGTCATCATTGCCTCCGCGACTTGCGTACGACAGTCCGCGTTTCCGCAGCGCAATCCAAATCCGGCGCGCGATCTGATGGATGTGCAGGCCGTCATTCTACCCGGCATCGGCGTTGCCGCGTGTCAGGCCGGTGCGGATAATACCCGACGCAATCAGATGCTCGTGTACGCTGAGATGCGGAAAGGCACCACACCGGCGCAAATTCTCGAACTACTCAAGCAAGACCCCGACATTGAGCGGCGACAGTTCGGCATTCTCATGATTCCGAACGGTGGCACGATCACGGCGACGAACAACATGACGGGCTTTAATGGCACCGGCAATTCGCAGTCGTCGTTGTTCTTTGGCGGTCAAGTCGGCGACTTTTTCTACCAGGTGCAGGGCAACACACTGCTCGGGTACGATGTGGTGCAGAAAGCGGCACTCGCCTTCACGCGCGCCACGGGTACGCTGGCCGATCACGTCATGGCGGCCATGGAGGCGGCCGACGCCAACGGTGGCGACAAACGCTGCAACTGCGGCAACAATCCGCTGCTCGATTTGCCATGTGACAACAAAACCGCGCACGTCGCGTATATCGCAATCGCGAACAAAGAAGACGAGGTGGGTGTGACGCACAACGACGGCAAGTACTTCGCTTACTTGAGTGTCACCGACGACAACATCAAGAAGGGCGAGAGCGCGAACCCGGTGAAAACGCTCCGCCTGCGGTATGACGCGTGGAAGCGCGCGGGGAGCAAGCACACGGCGTTGCCGGGGCCGACGTTGTACAAGCCGTCTTGATCGCCTAAGCGACACATGTCGATGCCGTCCGGAGACTCCGTTCGCCTCGCCGACGTCATGGCCGCGCTCTCCATCGCGACCGACCTCAGCATGGGCCAACCGGTCGACCACGCGATGCGCACCTGCATCGTGGCCATGCGTTTGGGCGACGCACTCGGCTTCGACGACGCGACGTTGCACGACGTGTACTACGAATCGCTGTTGCGCTACATCGGCTGCAACGCCGACACGGCGTGGGCGGCGTCGGTGGTCGGCGATGAAATCGCGCTGCGCACAGCGTTCGCCGCAGTGGACTCCGGCAATCCGCAGGCGGTCGTGGAGACCGTGATTGGCGTGCTGCGCGCATTTCACGCCGCCGACGGAGCGGCTCGCACGGACGCCGCGATCGCCCACATGATGCAGGAGTTGCCAGCCATCCCGACCAGCTTTTTTCCGGGACATTGCGAGGTCGCGCGTACGCTGGCCTCCCGACTCGATTTTTCGCCGCGGTTTGTCGAGACCGTTGGTCAGCTCTATGCCCGCTGGGACGGACACGGCGTACCGCAGCTCGCGGGCGAGGCCATTTCGCCGGCGTTCCTCTGCACCGCGCTCGCGCAGGATGCCGTCGTCTTTCACCGCTTGGGCGGTGTCGATGCCAGCGTGTCGATGGCCCGCACACGTAGTGGCAGCGCCCACGCGCCGCACATGGTGGAGTGTTTTGCGGCCAATGCGTCGATCTTGCTGGCCGGCCTTGAGCGCGAACCCGCGTGGGACACAGTGCTCCGCCTGGAGCCCGGTTCGCCGCGCGTTCTCGACGAACAGGCGCTCGACAACGCATGCGAAGTGATGGCCGACTACGGTGACATCAAATCGCCATGGTTTCTGAATCACTCGCAGCGCGTGGCCCAGCTCGTCGCGCGCGCCGCGCAAATTGCGGGCATGTCGGCGAGTACGCAGCGCATGGTACGACGCGCGGCGCTCGTGCACGATATCGGCAAGGTTGGCATCTCCAGCGGCATCTGGGCAAAGGCGGGTCCGCTTACTGATGCCGAGCGGGCGCTTGTGCGAACGCACCCATATCAAACCGGCCGCATTTTTGGGCGATCCGAATCGCTCGGCGCGATTGGCGCTCTTGCGTCATTGCATCACGAAACGCTTGATGGCAGTGGCTATCACCGACAGCTCGGCGCCGACATGTTGTCGCCTGCTGCCCGCTTGCTGATCGCGGCCAACGCGTATCAGTCACGTGTCGAAGATCGTCCTCATCGTGCGGCCATCGCGCCGGACGCCGCCGCGGCGTTCCTCACGCGAGAAGCGCAAGCGGGGCGCATGGACAGCGACGCCGTCCGCGCGGTCATCGCCGCTGCAGCATCGTCGGACCATGACGCATCTGGCGCCGCCTCACCGCTCAGCGATCGCGAACGTCAGGTCCTGACCTTGCTCGCGCGTGGCTGCGCGACCAAACAAATCGCGGCGGAATTGCAGATCGCGTATAAGACCGCCGATCGGCACATCCAGAATCTCTATGCCAAGATCGGCGTCAACACGCGCGCGGCGGCCACACTGTTTGCCATGAAGCAGCGGCTCGTCTGAGCGCTCGGCGCTGGGGAGTTTTCCCGATGGAGCGGATTTTCAATTGACGGTAGCGTGTCGGTGTGCCCTGACATCACAGGGTCAGTCACCTCACCGCCACACCACTCCCGGACTCCTGCCATGACCGCCACCGCCGCGCCCGCAACGTCGCAACGCGCCCTCGCTACGGCCCTCTTCGACAGCTTCAACAATCGCGACCTCAACGCCTGGGTCAGCGTCGTTGCACCGAACGCCGAGTTCAATTATCCCGGCTTCCGCGCCACCAATCGAGACGCGGCGCTCGCGTACAATGCACCGTTTCTCGCGGCCTTTTCCGATCTGCACTTCCAGTACCACTTTCTCATGATTGACGGAAACCGCACCGTCGTGAAACTCACCGGTCGCGGAACGCATGACGGTCCACTCGTCACCCCCGCCGGCACGTTTCCAGCAACGGGGCGACGCATCCACGTTGACGGTATTTCGGTCGTCGAGTCGCGTGACGGACAGATCGTGGTCGAAGAGACCTACTGGGATCGCATCGGCATGCTCGAACAGATGGGCGTGGCCTAAACCACTCCCGCCTCGAGGTACACGCGAACGGCCGCGCCTAGTTGCGTGGCCGTTCGTCCGTTGGTGCGTTACCTTCGCCCCATGGCGATCGATACGGACGCGCTTCGACCACGCCTGCAGGCAGCAGTCGGTGATGCGCTGCAGGTCGGACAGTTGCTCGGCACTGGCGGCTTCGCGGCCGTTTTCCGAGCGCACGATCCGTTCCTGCAGCGCGATGTTGCCATCAAGGTGCTCGATCCATCGCTCGCGATCGCCGACGAGCTCGAAGAGCAGTTTCTGCGCGAGGCCCGCATCGTGGCCGGCGTCGAGCATCCGCACATTGTGCCGCTCTACGACGCCGCCTCACGCGACGGTCTGCTCTATCTCGTCATGCGACTGCTGCCCGGACAGTCGTTGGCCGATCTACTCCGCGAAGCGAAGACGTTGCCGGCCGCTCGGGCGGCGCGGCTCGCGTTGCAGGTGGCGATGGCGCTCGACTCGGCACACGAGCGCGGCGTCATTCATCGCGATATCAAGCCCGACAACATTCTGCTCGACAACAGCGGTAACGCGACCGTTACCGACTTCGGCATTTCGCGCGTCGTCGCGCGGCCGGCTGAAGGCGAACGCGGTATGACGCTCGGCACACCGCAGTACATGAGCCCTGAACAGGCGCTGGGCGAGGACGTGGACGGTCGCGCCGACGTCTATTCGCTGGGTGTGGTGCTCTTCGAGATGCTCACCGGGCGGTTGCCATTCGACGGGAAGTCGACGCCCGAGTTGCTGGCGAAAGTCATCGCGTCGCCGGCACCAACGGTCGCCGAGTTTGTACCGGCGACGCCGACGCCATTGGTGACGCTCGTTGCGCGAATGCTCAATAAGAGTCGCGACGAGCGACCATCGGCGCATGACGCGGTGAAGTTGTTGGGAGACGCGCTCGTTCCCGATGCGTTGCGCTCACCGTCGCAGGTGCGACGCGCGAAATGGCGAAAGCGGGTGCTGCTTACTGGGCTGGGCTGCCTGCCGGTTATGATCGCGCTGTATCTGGTGTTTCGCGGTCTGATCAGCACACTCACATTTCTTTTTTCTGACGCGGGCGTCGAGCCAACTCTCAACGCCTTTGATAAGAACGTACCGACCGCGCTAATCGAGGCAGCGCGCGCCGAGGGCGCATTGCTGCCTTCAGACACCGTGATTTACGCGTTCATTCCCGGCGGACTGACCGAGATCGACGCAACGCTCCTGACCAGCAAAGGCGTCGTCGTACGCCGCTCTGCGCGCGGCGCGCGGCGCATTCCCCTGAGTGATCGCAACGTCAATCTCCGAAAGAGCGAGAAGAACGGAATGGTCGCGACCATCGCCGATCGGGACTCGAGCCGAGTAGACACGCTATATACGAAGTTGCATGGACGTGACTTGCTTGCACTGGTCAGTGCCACTTCGCAATTGGCAAAGACGTTGAAGACACCCCGAAAGGAGCCGTAACCCTCGTGCCACTTCACGCCGATATACGCGCGTACAACGCTGCACAGGAGCCCGCCGATCGCGCGATCTGCAAACTCCTAGCCGACGAGATTTGCAAGCGGTTGCCGGAGGCTGAGAACAAAGTCTGGCACCGTCATCCGGTGTGGTTTCTCGACGGCAATCCCATTGTCGGGTACAGCAAACTGAAGGACAGCGTAAGACTGCTCTTCTGGAGCGGCCAGTCGTTCAGCACGCCGGGGCTCGCAAAAGAAGGCACCTTCAAGGCTGCCGAGGCGCGATATCTCAAGAAGACCGACGTCGATGTCGCGCAGCTCGCGCAATGGCTCGCCGAATCGCGCGACGTGCAGTGGGATTACAAGAACATCGTGAAGCGGAAAGGAAAGCTCGAGCGACTCAAGTAGTCGCTCGCGGTTGCCCGAAGTTACTCTTTCCGCACCTGCGCCACGGTGTGATTCAACGTCACGCTTGAGCCAAAGAACCACTGACTGCCTTTCCGCTTATCCTGCGGAATCGTGATCATGTCCTTGAGCATCGTCATCACGTCGATCTGTTGCGGCATCAACACCTCGGCCGCGATCTCGGGCTGCTTCCAGAAGAGCTCCCAGTACTTGGTCGTGGTGGTCTTCACGGAATCGAGTGCGGCTTTGCTCGCCACGCCATCTGGTTGCGCGGCCAAGTACTCGGCGAGCGGACGGTAGAGTTTGCGCACCTGATCGCTGAACACGGAGTCACGCTGACGTAATTGCTCGATCTGCGGCGGCGACAGGAACAGGGTATCGCCCTCAGACACCAGCGCGCGATGAATGCTGCTCGTTTGCGCGAGGTAATACGTCTCGAGCGAGTCGATACTGCGACGCTGCCAGCCGTTCGCGGTGCGCACCGGTTCGATGGCGCGGCGCAAGCTCTGCAGATCGAAGTCGGTGTGCAACCTCACCGTCACATCGAGCGTGAGGCGGAACGGGTCGCGCAGATTGAGCCGCGACGGCCGCGTTTCCGCGAAGCGCGGATTCACGTCGTAACGAAAGCGACCGTTGGCCGCGTCGAACGAGCGCGGCACCAACAGCACCGGGTCGGGCGACGACACGCCGCCCCAGCCGCGCATATTGTCGCTGCCGTGAACCAGTTGATCGACGCCCGCGAGTACGTTATTCGCAAACAACGTCATCGAGACGCGATTCCACCAGCTCTTGTTCGAGAAGTTCTGCGGCGGTGTCCAGCTGGCACTCATGGTGCGCGTCCACGAACCACGACAGGCGTTTCGCTCACCTGGATGCGCGATCGTTGTCGCGATGCACGCCTGCGCAACGCCACTACCGTTCGCCTGCAGTGACCGAATGCCCGCCGCCAGATTTGCGTCGGTGGTATTCGACGGGTCGGGCAGAAATGCGCGATCGCCGCCGCGGCCGTCGCCGTTCACGTCGCCCTGCACAATTGGCGTGAACGGGAGCCCCGACTGCAGCCGTGCGAACGCTGTCAGTGTACCGGCCTTCGCAAAACTGTGTCCCATCTGCAGCAGCCACACGTGGCGCGCGTCGCTGGCGGCGGGTGCCCACTCGACGGTGCGCGGGTCACTCCACGCGGCACCGTCAAATCCGCGCGCCTGACGATCGACGCGCTGCAGCACATACGTTGCCGTCATGAAGGGCCAGCCGCGCCAACGACGATCGAAGCGATCGAGTCCGAAGACCATCGTCACCTGACCGCCACGACCATGCAGATCGCTCTTCATGACGCCGACCGACCCGTAGTCGGCGCTGCGACGCGATTCGAGCGCCGAAACACCACCACTGGCGGCGTCGATGGAACTCGGCGACACAAATACCTGTCGACCACCTTCGCTCGCGAGCGTGAATCGTGGCGTGCCGGCGAAATTTGCGTCGAACGTTGACGGTTGATTCAGATCGTAGGTTCCCAATGCGCTGGCGCGCAGCATGAAACCGTATTGCGTGGTGTTATAGTCGAGCGAGGCTCGCCAACTGCGCGGCGCATCCCACTGTTTGTCCAACAGCGTAACGCTCGGCGCACGCACGCCGAGTGCGCCGCTGCCGTCGGCGCATTGCGATGGCAGCGGCACCGACGATGCTGCCGAGAAATCAGGCGTCGGCACTGCAGCGCCGATGCACGTTAACGAGAGCGTACTGCCGGTGAGACCAGTGCGCGCCGCCGCTTCGGCCACAACATCCGGCCGCCACAGGTCGCGGAATTCACCAATCCCACCGCGCAGTACACCCGTCGGGTACCGGAACCAGGTACCGTAGTTATTGAACGACGAGCCGGTGCCATTGCGACTCGACTTATTGAAGTAGTAGGTGAATCCGACGCGCGGACTCACATGAACGCGTGGAGACACGCCACCGGTGCGCACACCCAGCGTCTGTTCCAGCGCTGTATTCTCAGCCGGGGCGTCGAGGAATCCGTTGCCTTCAACGCGAGCTCCGTAAATCACGGAAGCGAAGCGACTCGGATTCCACGTGTGTGTCGCCGACAGTGCGCCGTTCCACACGCGCCCCTCGCGATCGGGAGCGCTGAGGGTGCGCGAATACGACGAGGCGCGACGATTGGCCAAATCATCGAGCGAGGCAAATGAATAGCGGCCGAACGTGTTGACACCGCCCGCTGCACTCATTCCATCGACGCGTCCCCACGCAACGGCGCGCACTTGATGTTTGCGTCCGCGGATGTTGCGCGAGAAGTCGTGATTGGCTTCGGCCGTCCATCGCGTGGCATCGCTGGCATCGAGACCGCGGCCGCCGACACCAAGTGAGGCGATGCCGGCATCGTTGGCGGTCGCAACCGCCGTGGTACGCACCAACACATCGACCGCTGGCACGTCGAAATACGGCGTGCTCTTGGCTTGCGTCACGCCAAAGCTGAAACGCGTCGAGCGCAGCGTGCTGAAGCCGGGGCCCGACCAATGTGACAGCGCGACAATTCCGCCCAACGCGTTGTCGCGACGTTGTGCACCGGCACTCGGTGCCGACAACGTCGAGATGCCTTCGTTGTCGCCAGTTGCCGTATTGGCGTACAACGTCAGCGATCGCTGCCACGTCGAGTCGCGCGTGTCATCAAAGCGGGAGAGGAAGCTGACGGCGTCGCGCTGTACGCCGAGTGGTGAGCCGGCTCGGCGCAGCGGCAAGCTCACGCCCTGCGCCACCTGCCGCGCTCGCTGCACGCTGTCAACGCTGACGCCCGAGAGGCGATACGCCAGATCGTCCGCGCTCATCAGGTCCACCAAATCGCGCGTGTTGCGCGACCAGTCGAGCGCCACGTTATACGTCAGTACGCCGCGAATTGCCTCGCCGTCCATACCGCCGGAGAGTCGGATCAGCGAGTTCGTTGCGCCCATTGCGCGCCCAACCGCGTCGGTGGCCTGCAGCGCTCGCGGATCGCCGGTGAAGTACACGCCACGGTTCTGAAATTTCGAACCGGCGCTCAACCGCATGTCGATGTTTGCGCCAGAAAATCCGCCGCGCGTCGCATCGTACGTGGCGCCGGTCACACGGGTATCAACTCGCGCCGCGCGTGGTACGCTGGCTGCGCCCATCGACATACCGTTCAGCGTGGTGAGGTTACTGGAGGACGAGGCTCCAAGCATCGACGGACCACCTGCCCCCATCACGAACCCGGGAATGGTGGAGACCGTGGTGTTGATATCGCCCGCGACACTCGGCGGGAGTCCCGCACTCACCCCTTCGCGCCACGATTCGGCCGTTCCCGTCTCCTGTGTCGACGGAGAGGTAGCCGTGCTCGCACGCACCGGCTTGCTCGCGGCAATGCGAACGGCATCGAGCGAGATCACATTGCTCGACATGACAAAGTCGGCGTTGAACTCGCGCTCGTTGGTCAGCCGTGTAATGCGTCGGCGCGCCGACTTGTATCCGGTTGCCGTGACTGCCACCAGGTAGTCGCCGGTGCCCGGATCGAACGTCACACGATACGTGCCGCTGTCGTTCGTGACGACTTGCTGCATCAGACGGTCGGGCCCACGCGTGACAAACACGGTCGCGCCCGCCAGCACTTTACCACTATCCGAGGTAATCCGACCGCGAATCGTTTCCGCCTGCGCATGGGCCGTTGTTGGGACCAACGGCAACGCGAGGCAGCTCAACGTCAGTACGCGAAGGCAATGGGAGCGGATTGTGGCAGTTCGCAGCATGTCGGGAGAGAGTGGGAAGTCGCGGGTATGACATGCGTGGACCGCCAAATGGTTGCATGCGGGTGCCCGCGCGATACTATCCGCGCCATGACTCTTGAGGAACTCAATCGACGGGGCGACGGACTGCTGCCCGGATATCTGGGCATCGTCTTTACGCACGTGGCCGACGGCGAGTTACGCGCCGAGCTCCCACTGCGGCGTGAACTCATGGCCGCCAACGGCTATCTGCACGCCGGTACCGTGGTCACGTTGGCCGATACCACGGCCGGATTCGGTTGTCTGTCCTCTTTGCCGCCGGGCGCTTCCGGCTTCACAACCATCGAATTGAAATCAAACTTTCTCGGCACCGCATTGAGCGGCACAATCGAAAGCGTCGCCACCGTCGTCCATCGCGGGCGTAATACGCAGGTGTGGGACGCTACGGTCACCCACTGCGAGACTGGCAAGGTCATCGCGGTGTTTCGGTGCACCCAGATGATTCTCTACAAGTAGGACGAACGCGCCGTCGGCTAGCGTCCGTCGATACGGCCAGCGACCAGATCGTTGCCCGCGATGTGGAGCATCATCTTGCCCTTTTCGACAATGAACTCCGTCCGGACCAATCCGCCGCCGCCATCGAACGCGAAGCGCGTCAGCGAAATCGGGATGAGCGGAAATGGCGGCGCGCCAGGAAATTTCAGCACGAGTCCGTCGGCGTTCGAGTCGACCTGAATTCCGCCGTCATAGGCGCCGACCACGCGACGCACGAGTGAGTCGGGTGGCGTCAACGACTTAAGACGCGCGCGGGACGGTGAGCTTCCCCCCACCGCCGTTAGCGCCGCGGTCGACATCGAGTAGCGCCGCGCCATTCCGGCGCGTGTTGCTGCGAGCGAATCGGCGTCAGCCACCACAAAGGTGCCGTCGGTGAGCAGCAGCAATCTCACTGGATCCGACTCCAAGCCGCTCACCGTGCGAGTGGCCGATAAGCCGCTCGCACCCGGTCCGACGCTGATAAAGTCGTCCGCCGAGCCGCCGTAAGCGCCGTAGAACTTCTCGAGCGACGCCTGACTGACTTCCGCTCTCGGCAGCGCCGTGCCGTGCGCCGCCACGCGTAGCGCCTCATCCGACACGGGCCCAACGCCGAACGCTACGCGTTGCAGCGGTGGTCCATCGAACGTGAGATAGGACGTCGCGACCTCGAGGATGTAGATGCCGTTTTCCGTTGGCGTCCACTCGTAGTCGAATGTTTGTCCGACGTCGGTCGACATCGACGCCTCGCGCATCACACGCAATGTCGTAGGCAACACTGCACCGTCGTGCGCCAACGGCCGCCAACGCACCGGCTTACCGTCCTTCAGCAGTCGAACCTTTTTGACATCGTTGGTACTGATGTGCATGAAGCGCAGGCGATATGGCACACCTGCAGTGAATCGCTCCGGTGGAGCAATGCTTCGTCCATTGATTGCGGCATCGGCGTTTTGCGCGGCCCCGCGCGACGCGAGCAGAAAGAGGCGATCGCGCGGGTTGTTCATTGGCGCGTCGGGTTCGACCACTACGAAGGCACCGTAGAGTCCCTGCTGCAGCTCCGCGCCGAGCTCGCCGTGAATGTGATACATGAACGTTCCGGCGCGGGGCGGCGTGATGAACACGTGCATTGAGTCGCCGGCGGCAATCGGTGCGCGAATGTTTCCCGGCGCACCACTCCAGTTGCCGACACCATCGTAGTAGCTCTCGAGTTCGATGCCGTGCCAATGGAGCGACAGCGGCACCGTAAGCCGGTTATGAACGACTATTTCAGTACGCTCACCCCGTCGTAACATCAGCGGTGAACTCGGCATCGTGATCGAATCCGGTTTCGGAATCGTCGCGCCCTGCTGTACCACAAATCCGAGTCCGGCCGAATCGTCAATCACCCGCGGACGCGTGCCGGTCCAAACATCAATCCGACGTGCCGCGCGCGTCGGTGCACTGGGCGCGGACTTCGCGCTTGCCACTCCAGCACCCTTACGAGGTGCGCTGACCGTGATCCCCATGATGAGGCCAGCCATTGCATCGTCCATCGGCATGCCGTCGTGCATCGCGTCCATTCCGCCTCCAGCTGATGCTGCGCGCTGCGCCAGCGTTGCCGAATCGGGCGGCGATCCCTGCGAATGGACGATCAGGTGACAATGGAAGAGCCAGTTCCCCAATCGCGTTGGGGTCCACGTGAGGCGCATGTTCGTGTAAGGGCGCACCGCCTCGGTCACCTGCAGCTCGCGCGGCGAGGCGAGCAGCGTGTCAGCCTGTCCATCTCCGCGGGACGTTACCGTGAAGTAGAAACCGTGCAAATGCATTGGGTGATATTCGTTGCTGATGTTGATCACCCGCCAATGCTGTGTCTCCCCGACGGTGTATTTCAGACGCTCCGTGTATGGCCACGACGCGCCGTTGATTGTTGCCTGCGCGCCGATGCCCACCATGAAGATGCGCTCGTTCGGATCGACAACCGCATGCTTTTCATCGACGACGAATGCACCGGCAAGCGTTTCGAACGGCCCGATTGGCGCGGTGGTTGAATCGGTAACGACGCGACCAAAGTAGAACGACGTCACCGCGGTCGTCGGCGTGAACTCCACCTCGCGCGTGGCACCCGGCGCGATTTCAATCGGCGGACGACTCATGAAAGCCGGTTCGCCGCGCACTGCCGTATCGCCTCGAACGCGATCGCCGAGCCCGCGCACCTGCACTGCTTTGGCGAGCGTGTTGCGAAGCGTGATGTGTACCGGCTCGCCCACTCGCAGTCGAACAAACGGCCCGGGCATTTGCGCTGCGCCGCCCCGCTCGGCGAACGCCACGACATCTCGATCTCCGCCCGGAATTCGCCATTTCGCATCAACGATGTCGAGCGCGATCTCGCGCCGCCCGTTCTTGAGGGCGCCGGTAACACGGCGCAGGTCATTCGCCTCGAGCGCTGGCAGCGCTTTCGTCGGCGGCGACGCCACGGGCGCCTGAATCGCGCTCGCCGGCGCGCTAACCAGGAAGGCAGCCGTGAAAGCGGCCGCCCAGCGGAGTGAAGTGATCGTCACGATGGCCAATCCAGTCAGGTGATTCGCCGAGCGTACGGCAGCCGTACATCAGTTCTCTCACCCGAACATGCGCCGCCCAGCGCGCCGGAGCCAGCATTTGCGCCGTTAAGGCGCTGTAAAGCGAGATTTGAGGTCCGATTGGCGCGCGGGCTGACCTGTGGACGGCACCGCGGGCATTTCACCCGTAATGCGTCGCGTGTCTTCCTGATGCGTTTCGCTGCGCTCATCCGCGGGAATGATTCCGGCATCGTTGAGCATCAGTCCCACGGCATCAGGCACCATCGCGGGCCACATAAAGATGCCCTCGATCCGAATGATGCTTCGCGGAACGCGCTCTGTGCCGGCGTATTTCCGCCGCGCCCACAGCTCGTACACCGAGGTGAGGAGCCCGCCGAAAACGGCGAACACGCTCCACGTCACTACAGTCTCACGCCATGGCAGATCGAAAAACATCCAGGCCAGCACCGCGTAACTCAACGCCAGCCCCATGATTCCCATTCCGCGACGCAACGCCGCATTAAGGACAATGCAGGCCGTGGTCCACAGCAGGATGCCGAAGAGCACGATCGACCACATCAGATTGATGTAGAAAAACGTCATCGAATAGTCGGCGTGGCAAATGAAAGGAGAGCTAGACAGTGCATCCGGCGCGCCATTTACGCGAGAGGAATTCTCACCTCGCTGTCCTTAGGCTATCGGGGATTCACGAGAGAGGGCTTCGCGATGGCGCTGCTTCTTTGCCGTGTGTCACGTCGCCCGCTTCGATCATCGCGAGGAGCTGTTCAACGTGTTTCGCCGGACTCCATGCACGCTGCGCCGCCGACACCGCATCGACAGACAAGCTTCCGGAAGGAAACGGCGAATCGGCGATCAGGCGCCACAACGCATTGGTGATCGCGTTCGCGTCGCCCGGTTCGCAAAGCAAACCAGTGACATTCTCCCGGACATTCTCGCGCAATCCGCCGGACGCACTCGCGACCACCGGCACGCCGCGCACCATCGCTTCGAGCGCGATTAGTCCATAGGGCTCATTCCAGATCGACGGCACCACAACGGCCCACGCGTGCGCCAACTCCTGCTCGACGGTACTCGCCGAGCACGTACCGAGCATCGTCACCCCGCCGATACGCAGCGCCTCGCGCTCGAGCGCTCCGCGCTGTGACCCGTCGCCGGCGATCCGCAATTCCGGCGTCACATCGCGGCCGGTCGCCGACAGTCGTTCGCGCAGTCGAGCGAACGCCTCGAGGAGGATCTGCACGCCCTTCTCCGCGGAGAGGCGTCCAGCGTATACAAATCGCGGCGTCGCTGACGGTGTGCGCGCAAAGCTCGTCGACGGCAACATCACCGGCTGCGCCAGACACCGCGTGAGCACGCCTTCAGCGGCCAACGTTGACTGCACGTGCGTACTTGGCGAAATCAGCACGGATGCACGTTGCCGAGCGCGAGTCATGAGCGCGTAGCGCGGCCGATCGCGCAGCCAGTGCGGCAGCGAAACACAGCCCTGACCAACGCAGACGATTCCGCTGTGCACGGTACAATCACGCGCGGTTGGCAAGAGCTTGCTTCCGAGCGGGCAGATGGACTTGTAGTCCATGAGGTAGATCGCGTGCGGCGTTGTTTCCAACGCGAGTACGGCGGCGGGCGACAGGTGATAGGCAAAGTGCCCAACGATCGCGACGTCCGGGAGGAACTCGCGCATCATCTGCTGGACCGCAGCGCGCGCGTGTGTGTTGAAGATTTGTCGACCGGCCAGTACGAACTGGCTGTTGCTCGACTCCACTGGATAGTGCTTCGCGCCTTGCGGAACGCCGTTCAGCGCCGGTCCGCACAACACCGTTGCGACCGTGTGACCGGCATCGCACAGCGCCGAATGCAACGTGCGGATGTATGTCTCCGCGCCACCAGCCGGTTCCATCCAGTCCGATAAGATTGCCACACGCATGCGGCGTAGATCCTCAGACGCCGATGGGCACGACCGCTTCACCACTGCTCGATGCCGCTTCGGCCGCCAGCACCACGGCAAGCGAGGCCGCGCCATCATGCAGCCGCGCCGACGCGGATGGGCGACCCGCAATCCGATCGACCATGGCGCGCCACGCTTCGGCGTATGACGGATCCGCGCCCGGGCGCAGTCGACGCGCCAACGCGAAACGCCACTGCGCTGTCAACTGATCCAGCACGGGAAGCGAACGGCTGCGCGTTCCGTAGCCAACCGTGCGCGGTGTGGTGAGCATCACGTGCTGCCGGTGACGATCCATGCGCAGCACGCCACGCTCACCGTGAATTTCGACGGTGTCCGTCGGTGCCGCGCGCAGCGAAATAATGAGCTGCACTCGCACGCCAACGCGCATCGACAAGGTGATAACAGCTTCGTCGTGCTGGGACGCGCGTGAGTCGATGCTTGCGACCACCTCGTCTACGTCGCTCTGCAGCAGCCAGCGCACCAAGTCGATATGGTGCGAGGCGAGGTCCAACAGCGCGCCGCCGCCGGTACTGCGACTCCGTTTCCAGGCCGGCATGGCAGCGACATTCACCGGTTCGGCGAACACCGCCTGCACCGTGTGAATTGCCCCCAGCTCACCCTGTTCCAGCACCGCCTTTGCACGACGAAATATCGGATGGTGCCGACGATTGAACCCAACGACGGCCGTGGCGGCCGGTTGCCTCTCATCTCGTTCTGCACTCGCGCGCATCAGTTGCGTTGACTCTTGTGTCGATATGCCGATCGGCTTCTCGAGGTAGAGATGCTTTGGCGTGGCGAGAACTTCGAGCGCGAGTGCGGCGTGCGTTGCTGTCGGCGTAGCCACGAGCACCACATCGATGTCATCGCGAGTCAGCATCGCGGGCCACGTAACGACGTCGCTCTGCGGCGCGCGCTGGCGACAACGTGCAATCGCTTCCGGATCATCGTCGGCCAGCGCCACGACGCGGCACGCCGAGTTCGAGGCGAGCGCCGGCAGATGACAGTGATACGTTACGGTGCCGCAGCCGACGATGCCGACGCGCAGCGCGTCGCCACGCGCCGGAGGACGCGCAACCGGACGTGCCATCGGACGCGCTACGGGATGCGTCACGCGAGCGCCTCGCCCACATACTGCAGTTTGTGCAGTTCGTAATCCTGCTCCATGTCCACCTCTCGTTGCGCAGCGGGCGTCACGAGGTACCCCACCACTTCACCCACCGTCCGCACAATCGCGCCCGCTGCGAGTGCCATCAGCGCACCGCGCGGCAGCAAACGGTGCTGGAGCGCCGCGGCAACAGCGGGGCGAATTCGCCAAAGCGTTACGACCGGAATCAACGGTGAGAGTGCAACATAGATCAGTCGACGGGCCATCGACCAATCGCGACGCCGGTGTGTCGCAACCAAGAGCCCCGACAGATACCGCTCGTACACCCAATCGCGCGTTGTCGCGACATTCGCGTGATCAAGGCGCGCGCTGGGCACAAAGCGCACGCGACGGTGCGCGGCTCGAATTCGCTCACTGAAAATCGTGCCATGTCCCAGCGCCTCGTCCAGCACGTCGCTGACCGAGTTGAGCGTCTCGCGCGAGTACGCTGAATTCCACGTTGGTCCCGGACCGATCATCGCCGGCGATTGCACATGTAGCCACGCGCCGTAGTCGGCCAGAAACGCTGCCCAGCTGAGCACACTGCCCGGATTCGCGTTGCCGATTCCCGGCACGAGCACGTCGCACGAACCGTCAAACGCGTCGAGCAGTTCCGCCGCAAAGTTGGGATGCGCGAATGAATGCGTCTCGCCGAGAAAGACCAGTGGCGCGGTTGTCGCACGCACTGCAGCGGCCCGCGCAATGGCCATCGGCACGACCGCGGTAACAGGCACGGTTCGCACGGCCCCAAGGCTCGCGACAGTCGTACGGATGGGCTCATCATCCAGCTCAAACGGCGCGTCGATGGGGTGCGCAATCACCACTTCGATCGCGCGAGCATGGGTCTGCGCCGCGAGATGCGTCAGCACGCGGCGAACAGTCGCGAAGCGATCGGTGATCAACACCACCGACAACGCGAGCGCGGACGTCGCTTTCTCGTCGCTCATTCGCCCGATGTCGCGGAGGCGAGATGTCGCGAGAGACGACGCGATAGGCGCATCGCTATCTTCTCCACCGGATACATGAGCGTGCGAAGTCCGAGGTCTTCGTACCATCCGACCATGCGCGTCGACGCGGTGTGACTCGGACGCCATCCCGCCCACGGCGTCTGGTCGAGATAGCGATAGTACAGCTGCCGCAGTGAATTACCGCGGCACCGATGCGTCCACGGCTTGAGTTGGCCAGTGTAATGCACCACCCAAGGCTCGCGCTCCGTGCCCATGAGCGATAGATCGCGGCCGAATACCGGAACGCTCGCATTGAGATTCCACCGACTATCGAGCACGCGCCACCGTCCAACTGCGGCGACATTCAGCGCTTCCTGATCCCAAAAATAGATCTCGTCGGCGTGGGCGTGCAGATACTCGAGCGCGTGAAGTCGAACCTCGGCAAATTTCCAGGCCTTCGGATTGAACAACATCACACCGGCATTGAAGTACGGCTCGCTCCCGGTAAGCCCCAGCGATCGATACGCCGTTACGCCGCCCGTTGAGGCAAACGTCGTCACCAGCTCATCGGGTACCGCTCGCAGGAGTTCGTCGCCAATCGGTTCGCGCCAGAGCCGCGCAAGATCGGACGTGACCACCAGGTCGGCATCGAGCCAAATGGCTTTCTCAGCATCGGCCGGAAGCAGATCCGGCAAGTCGAGCTTGGCGTAGGTAGCCGCGGTCATGCGCCCCCACAGCGGAAGCCCAGCGTAACGCGACATGCGCTCCTGAATCCACTCGATTCGCAGTGGCGAGCGCGATACCGATGCCTCTATTCGCGCACGTTCCTCGCGCGAAATGCCGAGGTCGATGACGTACGCCACCGCCGGAATATCATTACTGAGATTCGCGCCGACGGATGCCAACATTACGGCCAACGGCTGCGCAAAATGGTGATCGGCTGCGCACGCCAACAAGATTGGAGAATGCTCCATGGCGCGAAGTATCTCCCTCCGCGTGCTCTCCTACCAGTCATTCGTGCAAGATTAATTTGTCTCGCTATTCCGCCAGCGCGAATTATTCCTGCTCGTCCCTCTCCTCAACCATGATGCGATGACTCAGTGCGCTCTGTGCGGCACGATGCTGAACGCCAGCGTTGACACGTGCCCGTCGTGCGGCGCACGGAAAGTGCGAGTTCGGCCGCGCGCTGGAATTCTGCGCCGCTTAGCCGCACTCAGTTTCGTGGTACTCGGCGGCTTCGCATTCATGATCGATCGATTCTTGCTCGCGGCCGGCCTGATGGCGTTCGGCGCCTACCTGATGCTCGTCGTGCCAAAACGAGAGCGCTGGGTCAGGCAGCCGTAGCGGCCAGGCCGCGTCAGTGCGGCGTATCGAACTTTGGCGACACCACGCGGGGGGCGTTGAGGCCCACGCGCTCGTCGGCACGCGCAGGAAGCCGCTCACTGAGTACCGCCACCGTATACCGCTGCGCTTCAGAAATGCGCTCCACTTCGATCGCGATCGCGTCAATCGACTGCTCAAGCCGGTCGAGTCGGTCGTTCTGCGCCGAGCTCAACTCACGGTTGCGCGGCGACGTGAGTCGCCACAAATAGCGCGTGGCCAGTCCGATCGCGATGAATGACCCCGTCGAGGCAACGACAATCGCCATCACCTGCGCGAAGCTTAAGACGTCCTGATTCATGTTCCGCTCGCTGTCTCGTGAGTGCTGCCAACTCCCTTAACCTGAATATCTCATGGTACGGACGCTTATCAGCTCCGGTTCCAGCTTTGAAGCCGAGATCGGCTATAGCCGCGCGGTCGTCCAGGGCGACTGGGTGTTCGTTTCGGGCACCACCGGCTTCGACTACAAAACCATGACGATCAGCGATGATCTCGCCGAGCAAACCGAACAGTGTCTGCGTAACATCGTGTTCGCACTCACCCAGGCCGGCGCATCGTTGCAGGACGTGGTTCGCGTGACCTACGTGCTGCCGAACGGCGCCGATTTTCCGCAGTGCTGGCCGGTCTTGCGACGGTACTTTGGCGAGATTCGGCCGGCAGCCATGATGATATCCGCCGGCCTCGCCGACCCGCGCATGCGCATCGAAATCGAGGTTACGGCGCTCCGCCAAACGGCGACTCCGTAACCATCGCGCGCCACATGTTGGCCACCCGTTCCGACGGTAGCCACGCCGTTGGATAGCCGGGGACCTTGTTCGCGCCCAGCGGCGCAACGGTGTGCGCTTTGAGGTCACCCAGATAGCCGCTGCTTTCGGTCAGCGCGCTCATCGCCGCACCACGCAGGCGCAACACCTCGTCGAAGAACACGAGTGCGACATCACGCGAGCGCCCGACGGTGTGCGCCGCCGACGGCTCCTCGGCGAGCGCCCACAGCGCTCCCGCACGGCGGTTGACCGCAAAGAGTCCGACGATTGTGTTGGTGCGGAACTCGAGGTCTTTGCCGCCGACAAACAGCATGCCGGGTACGCGGCGTGCGGCGGCCGGCACCAGTGCGCTGTAGTAAATGCCGCCCTTGTTCACCACGAACGCCATGACCCGCTCCGGCTTCCAGGCCGTGAACTCGTAGTTGAACTGGCCACCGGCCGACATCCCCCACAAAAGCAGTGGCGCAGTGGCCAACTCCGGATGCTTCGTGGTCGTTGCGAACTGGGCCAATGCGTCGAGCAGTGCTTGCCCGCTGCCTTTCGCGACTTCGACATACGACTCGATGAAATTCTGCTCGTGCGGCTTGTCCGTTAGCTGCGACGCAACGAGCGCCAATTGATGCGACGTCGCGAACGCCTGCCACACGGTGTCGCTCACCGCGTCACGCCCATCGCCGTTGGAGCCGGGCGTCAGCACAAGCACTGCCCGCACGGAGGAAATCCCCGATGGAATCCAGACGCGGAATATGGCTTTGTCAAAGTTGGCGCCCGGCGGAATTACCACATCGCTCGCGCTGTTCATGGCAGACTGCGCCTCGGATAGACGGGGAGAGACGATCGGCAATGCCAGCAGGAGTGCGGCGATCGTGAAACGGAGCGTAACGGGAGCCATAACACCGTAGCCTGAGAGGTCAGCGCGCAGGGAGGAGCAATGAAAGATGAGAGCGAAGTTACCGGATCCGGAAGAGCGAGCGGCGTCTTGACGCCGTCGTCGGTACCCGCGCCGGTGCAACGATATCTCGACGTCTGCGGCGTCACCGACGATGCGCACATCGACAATTTCGTCGTCCACATGAAAGGCGATATCCGCTCCGGTCCGCACGCGCCGTGGATGCCCTTCGTCGCCACGCAGTGGAGCACGATTCACCCCATGTCGCGAGTCTTCGTGATGGACGCGCGCATGTTCGGCCTGCCGGTGAGGGCGCGCCACGTTTTTGAAGGCCCGAACGCCACGATGAAAGTCAAACTCGCGTCGCTCTTCTCGCTCATCGACGCCCGTGGGGACGAGATGAACCAGAGCGAGACCGTTACGCTGCTGAATGACCTCGTCGTGTTCGCCCCCGCCGCGCTCATGGATGCGCGAATCGAGTGGACACCCATCGATCATCACCACGTGCGGGCGCGCTTCACGCACTACGAGCAGACCGTCTCTGCAATCCTGCTCTTCGACGATCACGGTCGCTTGGTGGATTTTGTGTCCGACGACCGTCTCCGCGCATCGCCGAACGGGAAATCGTTTGCCCGCACGCGCTGGTCCACCCCGCTGCGCGACTATCGCCATTTCGGGCCGGTGATGCTCGCTGGGTACGGCGAGGCGGTATGGCACGATCCGGCCGGCGCGTTCCCCTATGTGCGCATGGAAATCGTCGACGTGCGCTACAACGTGCCCGAACGACCGAAGCGGACTTGAGCGATGGCGGGCGGATGTTCACTCTTCTGTCGTGAACATCCGCCCCGCTACGGCGACCGACCTGCACGCAATCCGCGCCGCGTTCGACTCCAAACGCGCCATTCCAACCGCGCAGGGCTTCAGACTCTCTCCCTTTCAAGCGAGCTCGCTCGCGGGAACAACCAGATGCGTCGATTGATCGCGCGGCGGGACGCACTCGTCCGGCACGGACTCGTGTTGGGTGCGGCGGCCATCGCCTTCGCCTGCAGCAAAGATCAGGCGCCCGTCTCGACGAGTTCGTCGTCCTATCTCTTTGTATGGGCCGGTGACTCGGCGGCCAAGGCCAGCGATTTTCTGGCCGTCATCAACGCCGATACGGCGTCGCCGGAGTATGGCACGGTGGTCACCACACTCCCCACCGGCGAGATCGGCACCAATCCGCATCACACAGAAGCCGAGATGCCCGCGGACGGACACTTGTTGGCGAATGGCTTTGGCGCCGGACGCACGTATCTGTTTGACCTGACCACGCCCACGTCGCCGAAGTTGCTCACCAGCTTTGGCGATCGAAATGGCTTCAGTCACCCGCACACGTTCGTTCGCCTCACCAACGGACACGTGCTAGCCACGTTTCAGTACACGGCCGACTCCAGCGCCGCGGCGCCGGAGCATCATCATGACGGCTCCAAGGCGTCAGCCGACACCGGCAAAGCGAAATCCACGCCGCATCGCACGGGCGGTCTGGTTGAAATGGATGAACGCGGCACGGTCATTCGCGCGGCCAGCGCGATGGACACGCACATCAGCGATACGCAGCTCTTCCCGTACAGCGTGCTTGAACTCGCTGCGGCCGATCGCGCGGTGTCCACCACGACCGACATGGACGACAAGAACCTCAAGGCTACATCCGAATGGGTGCAATTCTGGCGCTTGAGCGATCTGACGCTGCTCAAGAGCATCGCGCTGCCACCGGGTCCGCGCGGGGATGAACACCGTCTCACCGGCGAGCCGCACCTCCTTGCTGACGGCAAGAGTGTCTACATCCACACGTTCATGTGCGGGCTGTACCTCGTGAACGGTGCGCAATCCGAAACGCCCACGGCAACGTTCGTTTGGGGCTTCAAGGGCAAGTACTGTGGCGTGCCCATTCTCACCGGTCACTACTGGATTCAGACGGTACCGGAGGGCCCCGAGGTCGTCGTGCTCGACGTCGCCGATCCTGCTCATCCGAAGCAGGTCTCTTCCATCAGTGTGTCGAAAGACGAAACTCCGCACTGGCTCGCCATGGATCCGTCGGGGCGACGACTGGTGCTCAACTCCGGTGGCAGCAAGGCGAATCGGCTCTTCGTGCTCAATTTCGATCCGTCGAGCGGCGCGCTCAGCATCGATCGGCGCTTTCGCGACAAGAACGACAGCACACCGGGCATCGCTTTCTCCGGTCGCAACTGGCCGCACGGATGGACCGGTGTGGCGTATCCGCACGGCGCCGTGTTCTCGCGTTGAGAACACGGCCACTCGCTATTTCATCAGGCGCGCGTGCCAGCTGATTGAAGCCGGAACTGCAAATGCATCGCGCCAGCCGCGCACAGTCGCCACGGTCGTGTCGTACACGATGGTTTGCGCGGTCACTGCGGCGGCGCGTGACGACTGAGTAAACTCGGCGCGTTCCACGCACGCAATCGCGCCGTCAGCATTCTGATAGTACACGCGGCCGCTCTGCACGAGTGTCGTGCCAAGCGTCGGCTCCAAACGCACGAGCGCACGATACAGGCCGTCGATCGAACACCCCGACGCCCCCGTCGCGGCCTCGTCCACCGCGACCGCCAGAAAGCGATCATCACGCCAATCGCGTGCACACACCAGCGGCGTGCCGTGCGCCCGCCACTGACCGAGATGTTCGTCGACGGCTCTCAGCAGCGCGTCGCGCGCCGCACCGGTAATCGGTGCGGCAGCGCCAAACACCCACACGCGCGCACTTGGCGGCAGCGCCTCAAACTCCACCTGTGGCATGCCGGTACTCCGTGCGTGAACTACTTCAGCACGCGAATCTTGATGTTCTTGAGCGACAGCGTGCCGTTGTGATCGCCCTGAATAGCGATGTATCCGGTGCGCGCCAGCGCGAAATCTTTGTACGGCGCAAATTTGAGCGGCTTCTTGGTGGAATCACTCGGATCGCCGTGGAGTTTGAGATTCCACTCTGGCGACCCCTGCTCGTACTGCGCAATCAGCTGTCCGTTGAGCCAATGCTCGACGTGCGCACCTTTCGCCACGATACGCGTGGTGTTCCACTCGCCAGCCGGCTTTACGACACCGCGCTTGGACGGATAGAAACCGTACACGGCCGCCACCGACGTCATGATGTTGCGGCTATCCGGCGTGAGGGAGTCCTCGGCCAACTGATACTCGGGCGCACTCCAATAGACTTTGGTTTCCTTCTCGGTGGCGCGATAAAAGATGCCGGAGTTCCCACGCAGCGCGATCTTCCAATCGATGCTGAGTTCGAAGTCGCCGAACTGTTCCTTCGTGACGATGTCGTTCGTGGTCTTGGCCTTCGTAATCGTGCCGTCCACCACCATCCATTCCGGCGGCATCTCGGTCTGCTGATAGCCGCGCCAGGCATCGATGGTCTTGCCGTCGAATAAGAGCTTCCACCCGGCCTTCTTTTCGGCCGCGCTGAGCGTGTTATCCGGCGCCGACTGCGCGACAACCGAAGCGGAGGCAATCATGCCGGCGAAACCGGCAAGGGTCACGAACTGAAGCAGGCGGCGGGTCATGGCAGCGGCGAGGCGAAGTGAGTGAAACGTTGGACTCTCGAAGCTTGCCGAGAGGACAGTCGACGGCAAGGCTCCGCGACGCAAATCGAGCATACCCCCGGAAAGACCCAGAGGTCGACGCCGCCGCCAAGACGCGATAGCTTCGCCCCATGGCCGACGTGCTTTCCCAGCTCACCTCCGCCCTCGAACCGCACTACACCATCGAGCGTGAGCTCGGCGGCGGCGGTATGTCGCGCGTTTTCGTGGCGCGCGAGATCGCGTTGGCGCGCGAAGTGGTGGTCAAACTGCTTTCGCCCGACCTCGCGTCGGCGCTCTCTGCCGAGCGCTTCACCCGAGAGATCCGGACGGCCGCGGCGCTGCAAGAGGCGCACATCGTGCCGGTGCTTACCGCCGGCACCACGGCGGACGGCACGCCGTGGTACACCATGCCACTCATCCGCGGCGAAACGTTGCGGGCAAGAATGGCGCGTGAAGCAGTGCCCGTACGCGAAGCGATCGGCATCCTTCGCAACGTGGCGCAAGCGCTCGCGCATGCCCATGAAGCCGGCGTGGTGCACCGCGACATCAAACCGGAAAACATCTTGCTCTCCAACGGCACGGCGATGGTCACCGATTTCGGGATCGCCAAAGCCGTGAATGCGTCACGCACGCAGTCGCCCGATGGTTCGCTCACGCAAGTCGGCATGGCCATTGGTACGCCGGCGTACATGGCCCCTGAACAGGCCGCGGGCGACCCCAACGCGGACGCCCACGTCGATATCTATGCGTGGGGCGTAGTGGCACACGAGCTCCT
This sequence comes from uncultured Gemmatimonadaceae bacterium, assembly GCA_966096095.1. Classification (GTDB taxonomy): domain Bacteria; phylum Gemmatimonadota; class Gemmatimonadetes; order Gemmatimonadales; family Gemmatimonadaceae; genus Gemmatimonas. Next base: position 45,894 of record CBHTUR010000004.1, read on the forward strand.
GAGCGGGACGCATCCATTTGCCGCGCACACAACACCACAAACGTTGCTCGCGGCGCATATGACGGAAGTACCGTCGCTGGTGACGCGATCCGACGTGCCCGTCGCGCTTGCGCAGTTGGTGCAGTCCTGTCTCGCCAAGTCTCCCAGTGCGCGACCGGCCAACACCCGCGTGCTGCTCGAGAGCCTCGATGCGCTCACCTCGGGCGCGACGCCCGCCGCGCCGCGCGCGGCGCCGATTTCCCGTGGTCGTTGGCGCACCCCGCTGCTGGTGTTCGGCTCGGCGCTCGTAGTCATCACCGGCGTGATCATTCTTCGCGTGTTGGTGCGCCCCTCGATCGACGTGAGCAATCGCACGGTCGTTGTCATGCCGTTCGAGAACCTTGGCGACGCGTCGAACAAGTACTTCGCTGACGGTATCAGCGATGAAATCGCGAATCAGCTGGCGCAGCTGCCGGGCGTGAAAGTGATCGGCCGCGAAGGCGTACGTGGGGCCACCGTGGCCCAGATGCGGCCGCAAGAACTCGCCACCACGCTGGGCGCGCAGTACGTGTTGAGCGGCACCGTGCAGTGGTCGCGCACGGCAGGCGACTCGGTCGATGGTAACGCGCGCGTCAAGATCGTGCCGGTGCTTACCGAGTCGTCGATGGGCGAGCGCGTCTGGAGCGAATCGTTCGAAGAACCGCTGCGCGATGTGTTTCGTTTGCAGGCGAGTGTGGCCGTGCGCGTCGCCGACAAATTGTCGGTCACGCTCAGTCCGGCGCAGCGCGCGGCGCTTGAGAAACACGACAACGCCTCGCCGGCAGCGCGCGATGCGCAGATTCGCGCACGGGATCTGTTGCGTAAGCGCGGGCTGCAAAACCTTCAGCAGGCCTACGCGCTGTTCAACAAGGCCGTCGCGCTCGACTCGAATTACGCGCTCGCGTGGGCGGGACTCGGCGAGACCATCTATCTGTTACCGGACTACGGCGACAATTCCCGCTCGCCCGCCGTCGTGTCGACTGACGCTGCCCGCGCCGTTGATCGCGCCATGCAACTGGACAGCGCGCGCGTCGAGGTGCGGCTCGCGAAAGCCCGCATTCTTGCGGGCGCGTTCAGGCTGAACGAATCGCTGCGCTACCTGGACGGGGTGATTGCGAGCGACTCGACGTTACTAACGTCGTGGGTGCTCAAGGGCGAAGTGCTCCTGGCACTCGGGAACTTGCCGGCCGCCGGCGAAGCGTACCGAACGGCGTTGACCTACGATCGACTTTCGCCGTTGCTGCACAACTCGCGCTTCAGATACTTCGACGCCGTGAAACTGCACGATAGCGCGGTGGTGAGCGCAGAGCGCGCCTATGCGCTCGCGCCGGGTGAAGGAATCTGGACGCGTAATCTTCAGGGCGCGTACCTGAGCGCCGGACGGCTGGATGACGCGCTTCGCCTGTGTGCCGGAGCTCCATCGATCAAGATTTGCGAACACTCGCTGCGCGCGCTCAACGGCGACACCACCTTTCGCGCGGAGACGATTGCCGGACTCCACACTCCGTCGGCCGCCTTCTCCTCGTCAATTCGAGCGACCATGCTTGCACGTCTCGGCGACATGGACGGTGCACTCACCATGCTGCGGCGCGCCGTCGACGAGCACGACGACAATCTGCTCGTCAACATTGCATCGCCCGAGTTCGAGCCGCTGTACAGCGACCCGCGGTGGCTGAAGATCATTCGCACCATTCGCGGCGACTCGACCATGAAGCCGTAGCGCGCGATGCACCTGCGCTTCGCTACCATCGCCGACATCACGCCGCTTGTTGCCCTCATCAACGCGGCGTACGTCGCGGAGGCATTTTTCGTCCACGGCGATCGCACCACGGAAGCCGAAGTGCGTGAAAAGTTCAATCAGCGCACCGGAAGATTTCTCCTCGTGGAAACAGCAGACGCGTTGACCGGCGCCGTCCGCGTCGATGTCGAACACGGAGCAGCCCACCTCTCGCTGCTGTCCGTCCATCCATCGGCACAGGGCCGCGGTCTCGGTCGTTTTCTGGTGGCCGCCGTGGAAGCGTACGCGACGGAGCTCGGTTGCCACACGGTGGAACTCGAAGCGTTTAACCTTCGCGCCGACCTGCCGCCGTTCTACGCGTCGTGCGGCTATACGAACATCGGCACGCGCGAGTTTGCGCAGCCCGAGCTCCTCAAGATGCCGGCGCATTTCGAGGTGATGCACAAATCCCTTGATGTGCCTGCGCCGACAACGTCGCTGCATATCGATCGCGCAACGCCGTCCGACTTGGCCGACATTCAAGCCGCGTACACCCACGGCCGCACCATGCAGCTCGCGCTCAGCGATTCCGCGTGGCCCGGTTTCACCGACGAGCAAGTACTCGGCGAAATGTCGCGCGGTGAACTCTATTGCATTCGCGACGGCGCGACGTTGACAGGCATTTTCTCGATGGTTGAGAACGACGCCGCCATCTGGGATACGCGCGAGCTCGACCAGCATCTCTATCTCCATCGCATTACGCGCGCTCCCCACTTTGCAGGACGCGGATTGTTCGATGCGCTGGTGCGATGGGCGCACGCCGAAGCGCGCCGTCGCGGACGTAGCGGCTTGCGCATGGATACGTGGGCCACGAACGAGACCTTGCTGCGCTACTACACGAGTCGCGGCTTCACGATGATCGGCACCAAGCGCATGCCCGCCGACCCGCGCTTGTCGCCCCACTATCACGGCATCGAACTCGCGCTCTTGGAAGCGGAGACATTCCCGCTCGCGCCCGTGAAATGAAACGCGGGCTCCGAGATCACCTCGGGGCCCGCGTGCCACAACGTGCATCACAGCCTACTGCTTCGGGACGCCCGGCAACTGAAACATCGGCATCGCGCCGCCGGGAACTTGCGGCATCTGACCGTTCCAACGCTTGGCCATCTCATACTGCACGAGCGAACCGGTGATGCTGCGCGACAGTAGTTCGTTGGCCTTTGCCTGCGCTTCGGCCTCCGTCAAAATGGCCTTCGCGCGGCCGGCCGCCTTGATGCTATCACCCTGCGCCTGGAACGTGTTTTTCTGGAGCTCGTTCTGCGCCGTGAGCGCCTGCTGCTGCATCACGTTCTTTAACGAGATCGCGTCCATCACCGCTTTCGGAGCGCGGAATTCGTTGAGCGTGAACTGCTTCACCTCAATGCCGTAAACATCCAGCTTCTTCTGCAGCAGCGCCTGCGTGCGCGTTACCACCTCGGCTTTCTTGGGGCCGAGAATCGCGGCAATTTCTTCTTGCCCCACCACCTCCTGCAGTGACTGACGAATCGCCTGCTTGATGAAGCCGTGCGAAATCGTCAACACGTCCGTGCGAAACGTTTGATACAACTGCGGCACCTTCGCCGCGTTCAGCTCAAAAGACATCGAGACGTCGAGCGACAACGGCTGACCCTCTACCGAGTTGACGTTGATTTCGTCGTTGTTCTGCGAGCCTTCCGTGCTGGACTGCGTGAGGACCAGCGTTTGCATATACGTGGGATATTCCTGGATTGCCGTCAGCGCTGGGTTGCGCATATGGAACCCCGGACCCAACGGCTGCGGATCGACACCGCCACCGCCACGGTGAATCACGATGCCCACGTGACCCGGCTCGATGTAGGTGAAGGTCGGCTTGATGAGAAACAGAGCAACGAACAACACGGCAGCGGCAAGAAGGAGCCGACGAAATATTCCGCCGCCGTTATTGGTGGAATTGCGCAGCCCTTCGAGTGTCGAATCAATCGACGTGACCATGGACGGCTTCCTGGTAGCAGTGAGGACAGAGAGTTTCGCCTGTGGGCAACCGCACGAGAGACTCCTCGCGCTGCAGCCCGTGGATGGGACAGGTGAGTTCAGCTTGACGATCGATCCGTTTTCGGTTGGCGGTTTGCTTCAATCGCTTTCCGATCGGCGAGATGCCAAGTGCAGAGACGAATAAAGCGCCGACCACCGCCAGCAGGGCGATGAAGAGGGCGCTTTCGAGAAAGGCTGCGTTCATATGTTTCTTAATACTACGTCTCGATCGGTCGGTTGGTGTCAACCTCACGCGTGTTGCCCGGATTCACGCTGTCGTCTTACTGATGCGACGTTTTCAACTGCGTGCTATCCTCTCTCGTATCACGTACTTCCAAGCTCAAAGCGCAGCATCGATTCGAGCGTCGGATGACGGAAGTCAAACCCGGCCCGTAGCAGCGCACCCGGCCGCACGCGTTGACTCGCCAGTACGGTTGCGTCGGCCATCTCACCGCCGAGTACGGCGCGCAATACGAACGCTGGTACCGCCGCGAACGCCGGGCGGCCGACAACCTGCCCAAGCACGCGCGTAAGTTCCGCGTTGGTAACCGCGTCAGGGGCACACAGGTTGACCGCACCTCGCACGTCTTCGCGCATCAGGCAGAAATGCAACGCGCCGATCTCATCGTCGAATGCAATCGGACTTACCCACTGCGTTCCGGTGCCGAGCGTACCACCAAGGCACAGGCGAAAGAGTGGCAGCATCTTGGCGAGCGCTCCCCCCGCCGCGCCCTGCACAATGCCCGTGCGCGCATGTACAACGCGAATGCCCGCGCGTTCGGCGGGCGCCGTGGCCGCTTCCCACGCACGCGCAACTTCGCCGAGGTAGTCGCTTCCCAAGGTGCTTGTCTCATCGAGCACCTCATCGCCGCGACTGCCATAAATCCCGACGGCCGATCCGCTCACCAGCACACGCGGCTTGTTGGTGAGCTGCGCGAGCGTATGCGCGAGCAGCGATGTTCCCTCGACCCGCGAACTCTTAATCGCCGCGCGGTGTGATGGCGTCCATCGATCGGCGATGCTCGCGCCAGCCAGATGGATGACCGCGTCAACACCTTCCAGTTGACGAGGGTCGAGCTCGCCGCGCTCAGGATTCCACGTGATGTCGGTGCGACCGGGGGACACGGGCCCGCGTCCAATGCGCAACACGGTGTGGCCGCCCGTACTCAGAAACGCCGCGAGCTGCGTGCCGATGTAACCCGTCGCGCCCGTGATTGCGATTCGCTTGCGCGGTTGCGCTGCGAACTGTGCGTGTCGCGCCAAATCGCCGGTCATGAGCGCGTGTCGATACGCAAACACGCGCTCGATTGTGTCGCGGGCCATCGATGCGCCAAAGGCTTCGCCGATGGCTCCCGCAGGCAGCTCGTACTCGATGGCGTCTTCCAGCACGCTCGCGTCCGGCCCGTCGGCGGAGAAACTGTGAGTGTGAACCCAGTGCGCAAACGGGCCCTCACGCATTACGTCAACAAACTGGGTGTTCTCGATGTAGTCGCGATGCTCGATCTTCCACGTTCGACGCACTGGTCCGACATGCGTCTCCAACGTGATGCGTGCGCCATTGCGAATGCCGCCCGTGTGCTCGAAAACTCGGGGTACGTCCCACGGCGGCGAGAGCCGCGTGAAAGCGCCGGCTCGCTCGTGCCACGCAAAGAGAGTCTCGACGGGAACCGGAACCCGTACGCGGCGAACGAATTGGTGGCGTGTCATCGACATCGGGATAGAGATGGCCACACCGACGCGGATAAGACGAAGCGGTGTGCTACCAGCCGCCGGCGTCGTTCACATCGAGGATGCGCCAGCAGTACCAACTGGCAATGCTTGAGTACGGGCGCCAGTTCCGAGCAATCTTCTCGAGTCGCTCGGCGTCGGGGAGCGCGCGCGTGTTGTAGATGCGCTGAGCGCCTTTGCGCACGCCGAGATCGAGCACGGGTAACACGTCGGGGCGTCCGAGCCGAAACATCAAAAACATCTGCGCCGTCCAGCGCCCGACTCCGCGCACCTGAACCAGTGCGTCGATGATGGCCTCGTCGTCGAGTGAATCGACGCGATCGAGCGGGAGGCGACCGTCGACCACGTGACGAGCCAGGTCGCGGACTGCGAGGGTCTTGGCCGTTGAAAGCCCACAGGCGCGCAATGTCGGTTCCTCGTGCGACAACACCTGCTCGGCCGTCGGCGCTTCACCACCACCGCACTGCGTCAGGAAGCGGCCGTAGATCGTGGCGGCCGCCGAGCCCGAGAGTTGTTGGTACACGATGGCGCGCGCGAGGTGGTCAAAGTGCGTACCGTCGCGGCGCGGGAGCATCGTGCAGGGTCCGACGGTATCGATCGCGCGCGCGAGTTTTGGATCGGCGTCACGCAGGGCGTTGACGCCGGCAGCGATGCTGCGCGGCGTCAACGTGCGAATGCTGCTCACCACAGTAACCCAGGCCTTACATGCTGGAGGAGAACATGATATGCGCCTTTGGCGTGCCCGGCAGCATCAACCATGGCTTTGAGTCACTCGGCGCAGTGGAGAGTCCCGTGCTCTTCTCGGTCGCGAACGGCACGTACACCACGAAGAGGTTCGTGCCCTTCGTCACTTTCTGCGTCGCGGGATCATACGACTCCGCGAAGATCTGATAGAGCGACGCCGGGGCCGTGGGCATCTTGAGTTTCCCTGACTTCACTTCGGCAAAGCGCGCCGTGTCGACCTTCGCGCCGGTGACACCGGACGCGCGCAACTCACGTCCACGCGCCATGAACGGCTCCATGCCATCGTGATAACACGAGACGTGAAACTTCTCTTCGGCCGGATCATCGGCGAGACAAATCATGCCGTTCTTCGACGGACGCAGCGTTTCGAGTTTGCCGGCCACCTTGTAGCCCATGACCCCCGCGCCGTCGCGCATCGACGCCGGCAGCGGAAGAGTGGCGGCGGTGATTTGCTGCGCGGCCGGGGGAATGACCGGCGCAGACTGCGCCGCCAGGGAAGCCGAGACAACGGACGCTGAAAGCGCGACCGCAGCGAAGGAGCGACGCATGTTTTTCTCCGGAAATTTCGCAGGACGGGAACAACGGATGCAGAAACGTTAGCGCGTGGAGGTTGTCATGGCGACCCGCCGGGCGTTTCTTTGTGCTATGCGCGCCGCGGGAAGTGCAGACGATGGTCAGGCGGGATCGCCGACGATGCACGACGTCGGGCGGGGCCCTTCACCGGTCCTGGCCTCGTTCGCGCGCAAGCTGGCGCACGACCTGAACAACTTCGCGACCGTGGTACGCACGTACAGCGAATTGTTGCTCGCCGACCTACCGGCCGGAGCTGCGCGCGAGGACGTGGAAGAGATCCATCGCGCCGCCGATGCAATGGTCGCGTACCTTCAGCGCGTCGCGCGTTTTGCCCGGACCTCCGGACTGCGGCCAACACCACGCCACGTGACGCCGATTGTCGCCGATGTCGTGGCCGAATTTCCAGACACGGACGAATTCGCGCGACTCCGGATGGAAGGGCAAAGCGACCAGCTCGTGAAGGTTGATCCGACTTGGCTGCGCGACGTGATCCGCGAACTCGTCGTCAACGCACGCGAAGCGGCGCCCTCGTCGTCGACGATTGTCGTGGCCGTGCTGGAGCACGCGAGCGCGAACGACCGCGACTGGGTAATTGTCGAAGTGCGCGATCACGGACCGGGGTTTTCGTCGGCCATCGCCGCTCATGCCGAAGAGCCGTTCGTGACGACCAAGGATGGCGTCCGAGGAGCCGGTTTTGGTCTGACGCTGGCGTCGGCGTTCGCCGAGGCGAGCGGTGGACGACTCATGCGCACACGCGACGCGGATTTGACGCGCGTCGCGTTGTGGATCCCGGTGCCGACCGACTAAGATTGCGCGCGACCGCGTAGTGGCGCCGCGCGTGCGCGGCGCCAGCAGAACCAACTACGCGTGCGAAATGGCCGGACGAAGCGCGTTCAACAGCGCGCCCGCGATTTCATCGAGCGGCAATACGTCAACCGCCGCACCCGCCTTCACGGCCTCGCGCGGCATGCCATACACCACGCAGGTCGCTTCATCCTGGGCCACGGTGTAGGCACCGGCCTCGCGCATGGAAAGCATCCCCTTGGCTCCGTCCGCTCCCATTCCGGTGAGCAACGCGGCGACGGCATTCCTTCCGGCGGCGCGAGCGACGCTCTGGAAGGTGACGTCGACGGCGGGGCGCTGGTGATGGACCTTCGGTCCGTCCTTGACGCGCGCTACCCAGCGTGCACCACTCGCCTGCACAATGAGGTGTTTGCCACCCGGCGCCACGAGCGCGAGCCCAGGTGCGAGATAGTCTCCGTCCTTGGCTTCGCGCACGCTCATGCTGCACATCGTATCGAGACGCTTGGCGAAGCTCGCGGTAAAGTGCTCCGGCATGTGCTGCACAATCACCGTTGCCGGCGCGTCGACGGGGAAGCTGCGCAAAACGCGTTCAAGCGCCTGCGTACCACCTGTCGATGCGCCGAGAGCAATGAGTTTATGGGTCGACTCCAAGGTCGCGATCGTGGGTCGCACCGAAACGGGTTCGGCGAGATCGACGCGTTTGACGACGCGCGCGTGTGAAGCTTCGCGGACCGCGTCGGCCAGCTCGTCGACGATGTCGGCAGCCGCCATCGAGGAGCCGGGTTTGGCGATCACGCCAACCGCTCCCAGCGACAACGCCCGAAACGCCGTTTCACTGTTTTGCGGTGTGAGCGAACTCACCACCACCACTGGAATCGGAAAGTGCTTCATGAGTTTGGCCAGAAACGACAGGCCATCCATGCGCGGCATTTCGATATCCAGAGTGATCACGTCCGGGCGTAGCTGCACGATGCGTTCACGCGCAACGTACGGATCGGTGGCCGTGCCCACGACCTCAATATCGTCGTGCCGCGACAGCGCATCGGAGAGGATGCGACGCACGAGCGCCGAATCGTCAACGATGAGCACGCGTACGGCGCCCGGCTTGCGGCCAGCCGCCGCCGGAGCGCCCGCGCCAAACGCGGCAGGACGGGACGGCAAGGTCACGCAGCGCTCGCGGTCACGCCACCGTGAGCCAGCACGGACGCATCGCCAAAGAAGAACAGCAACGATTCGATGCGGCCGTTCTCCACGCCAAACGTGACGTGTGCCTGCGGCGCGTCTTCCTCGCGCGACAACGATTCACTGGCCGTGTGCACGCGCGGCGCCGCGAGATGAAACACGGCTTCGGCGCCGGCAATAGCGGGCAGCACATTGCCGCAAATCACGTTGGCGAGCTCGCCCAGCGCATCGCGCTGCAACGGCGCCTGACGTGACTCATCTTCACCCAGCATATTCGCCGCGATCGTTGGCAACACGACATGACTGGCGCGCAGCACCAGCCGCCCGGTCAGTGGACCACGAAAGTCCACCGAGACGGTCACGTCGAGCGGCATCGCAAGCTGCTCTGCGGATGGTTCGGCATCCGGGAAGAGCAGCGCGAGATCCTCAAAAGTCGCCGCCGTCGTCTGGGACAGGGACCGAACCATAGTATTCGACATCAGTGACTCCAGTGACACGCAGGATGGTGTCGCGCAGCGTTTCCGGCGCGAACGGTTTACGAACGATCGACGCGCCCAACTCATGCAGCGCCGCGAGACGGGTTTCACTGCCTTCTGTGGACACGACAATCACCGGCAAGTTTTCAGTTTCCGGGTTGCCGCGAATACGACGCAACATTTCTTCCCCGTTCATCACGGGCATGTTGACGTCGAGCAGAAGCAGATCGACCCACTCATCTTGGAGAACGAAGAGCCCTTCCTCACCATTGCCGGCCTCGAGGACCGTGCCCAGCGGAAGGCCGCTCATCTTGAGGGTGCGGACGACCATCTGTCGCATGACAGCGCTGTCGTCGACCACGAGAACGTTGAAGGCCATGGATATATCCGGTGTGCGCGGTCAGAGCGGGCGTTCAGTGCCGTTGATCTTCAGGGTGACATCGCCGGTTGCGACATCGACCCACATCGTGCGCGAGGTTTGCACCCCGCCTGTATCGTTGGCGTGAATCATCACGCCGTTCTTCCACAACAGTTTGCGCAACGCAATCATGTTGCGCTTGCCAATCTGAAAACGATCGTCCTCTTCACAGGCGCCGGCATGTGCCCCACCGGCTACCTTGACCTGCATGCGTTCCTTCTTTGCGCCGAGCTTGTAGCACTCTTTGAAGAGCAGCGGGATGCCGCTGTCAACGAACATGGCCGGCTTCTCTTGCATCTTCGACGGATCGATGGTCCCGGTCGGGAGCATGACGTGCAGCATGCCCGCCACCGAAACCGCCGGATCGTAGATCACAATGCCGAGACAGCTGCCGAGCGCATAAGTGATGAGTCGCTCACCTGGAGTCGAGGAGACCTTCAGATCTGCAACGCCCACGACGCGCTCTGCCGACTTGGAAGACGTGATGACCGCCATGCTACTTCACGTAGACCGCGGGCTGCACGTACCGGAATCGGTGCGCGAGACCGGTGAGACTTTCCGAATGTCCGACAAACAGATGTCCGCCGGGTTTCAACAGTGCGTGATAGCGTTCGACCAGCCGCTGTTGTGTGCCTTTATCGAAGTAAATCATCACATTGCGACAGAGAATCGCGTCGAAGGGGCCTTGCATCGGCCACTTCTCCATCAGATTCAGTTTGGCGAAGTGCACCATTCGCTTGAGCGACGGTTGCGCCTCATAGACGTCCCGCGCGCCGTCGCGCTTTCTCGTCCAGTATCGCTGTAGCCAGGGCGCCGGCACATCGCTCATCGACTCAACCGGATACGCGCCCGCTTTCGCGGTCGCCAGTACGCGGTGACTGATATCGGTCGCGAGAATGCGTGCATCCCGAAGTGCGTTCGCGTCGAACGATTCGTTCAGCAGCATCGCCAGCGTGTAGGGTTCCTCACCGCTCGAGCAGCCGGCGCTCCAGATCCGAATCGATCCGGTCAGCGTCGGAAAGATCTGCTCGCGCAGAAAATCGAAATGCGTCGCCTCGCGCAGGAAGCTGGTTTTGTTCGTGGTGAGCGCGTCAATCATCTCCGCGAACTCGCGACGATCCGGCTCCGACTCGACAAACGACAAATACGCGTCGAAGTCGGGCAGGCCGAGCCGACGGAGCCGCTTGGCGAGCCGCGCCCGCACCAACCCTTCCTTGCCCTCGCGCATGCGAATACCCGCATGGTCGTACAGCAAGCTGGTGATGCGCGTGAACTGTGTCGCAGTCAGTTCGCATTCTGCGAACCCTGCCGACAGGGGAGCCGTGGCCATGATAGCGGTCCGTTGCCTGAAATCAGGCAGCGGGCGTATTGATCGACTGCAGCGCGGCCAGTTCGGTCGTCACGAGCACCTTGTCGATATCGAGCAGCAGCTTCACGCGGCCACCGGCCTTGCCGATGCCAAGCAGAAACTCTGTGCGAATGCCCGCGCCGAAGCTCGGCGCGTCTTCGATATCGGCTTCGGCAATCGCGACAACTTCGCTCACGCGATCCACCACGATACCCGTCTGTACGCCCTTCATCTGCACCACGATGATGCAGCTGTCTTCCTGACCGTCCGCATCCATGCCGAACTTGCGACGCAGATCGGTGATCGGAATGACTTTGCCGCGCAGGTTGATGACGCCGCGCACGAATTCCGGCATCCGCGGAACGCGCGTGATCGGCTGCATGCCGATGATCTCGCTGACCTTCAGAATCTCGAGGCCGTACTCTTCACCGGCGAGGAAGAACGTCAAATACTTGCCAGCGCGCGAAACGGTGGCGACCGCAGACGAAGACGCAGCTTGCGTGCTCATGTCGGACTCAGAATAGAAATGATTGGTGGGAATCAGGCCGCGACGTCGCGCTGACGATCCCGGTCACGCCGGAGCGGCGCGACCTCCTGACTTTGGGCGAGGGCCACGGTCTCGTTCACGTCGAGAATCAATCCGACGCGTCCGTCGCCGAGGATCGCACCACCACTGACACCAGGCACCTTGCCGAGGGCAGAGCCGAGCGTCTTTGCCACGACCTGCTGTTGTCCCAACAGGTCATCAACCAACAGCGCCGTGCGGCGATCGCCGTCGCCGACGATCATCAACAGTCCGTCCAACGGACTCTGCACCGCGCTGGGTACGTCGAACAGCTGGTGCAGGCGAATGATCGGCATCAGTTCGCCGCGCAGCAGCACCACCTCTCCCTTGCCTACGACCGTGCTCAACATCGACGGCTCGGGGCGGAAGCTCATGTGGATGTGCGTGAGCGGAATGATGAACCGCTCCTCACCAACGCGAACCAACATGCCGTCCGTGACCGCCAGAGTGAGCGGCAAACGAATCGCGAACGTTGTGCCCTGACCTGGCGTCGACGTGATGTCGATGCGACCCCGAATGGCTTCCAGGTTGCGTCGCACCACATCCATGCCCACGCCACGACCGGAGATGTCGGTCACCTTCTCGGCGGTCGAAAAGCCGGGCGCGAAGATCAACGCGAACACGTCGCTGTCGCTCATGCCCTTGTCGGACTCGATGAGTCCCTTTTCGATTGCCTTCGCGACCAGCTTCTCGCGGTAGAGGCCACGACCGTCGTCGCGCAATTCCACGACCACGTTGCCCGACGCATGATAGGCCGACAGGCGCACGCGACCCGCGCGCGGCTTCCCGATGCGCTCGCGCTCATCGGGTGGCTCCGTGCCGTGATCGACGGCGTTGCGCACCATGTGCACCAGCGGATCGCCGAGGATATCGACCAGCGTGCGATCGATTTCGACGTCATCGCCCTCGGTGATGAACTGCACTGTCTTACCAGCCTTCACCGACGTGTCGCGTACTACGCGCGCCAACTTCTGGAAGGTGGCGCGCAACGGCACCATGCGCATCGACATGCTCAGGTCCTGCAACTCACGCACGATCTTGCCGGCGTGCGTCACTTTGCGGAGCAACTCGTACTGCTTACCCGTGCCGAACGTGTCGTCGCCGGCAATCATCGACTGCGCAATGACCAACTCACCGACCATATCGATCAGCCGATCCAGGCGATCCGTGCGCACACGAATGGTGGCGTCTTCGGAACGCGTATTGCGCGCAATCGCCGCTTCGGGCGCTGCCGTGGCGACACTCGGCGCGGCTGCTGCTTCGTCCGCTTCCTTCTCGTCACGCACTACCGCGAGACGCACACCCGCCGCGTCGCGCGAGGGATCGTAGCCCGCCAGTGCGTCGAGCAGCTCGTGGTAGCCTGCCGGCAATGGCAAACGTCCGTCGCCCGCCAGCGCTGTTTCCACCGAGCCGAGCAGCGCCTTGAGCATGTCAACCGAACGCAGTGACAGGTCGGCGCACCCCTGCGTGTACTGAATTTCCTTGTCGCGCACACGGCTCAACAGCGACTCGGCTTCGTGGGCAAACGCCGCGACGCGCGACAGACCTAGGAACGCCGACGTGCCTTTCACCGTGTGGAAGGCGCGGAACACGGTATTGACGGCCTCTTCGTCGCTCGGATTCTCTTCGAGCTGCAGCAGCGCGATTTCTGAATTCGTCACGCACTCGCCACTCTCGGTAATGAAGTCCGGGAGCAGCTCACGATCCGCATCGTCGGGGAGCCGATCACTGCCAACGTTGTGTTGCGACGACGTGTTGACGACCGGTGCGGGCGTTGGCGTCGGTGCCGGCGCTGCGGGAGCAACGGCTTCAACAACTGGTGCAGGTTCGGGAATCGCCGCCATCGACGCAAACGGCGTCTCCATCATCGCCGGTTCGGCGATCGCGGCCATGTCGCGCACCGGGGTCGATGAGCGTGGCGTGCGACGACGCGGCTTTTCGACCGGAGCCGGGTTCGCGCGCGCGTGCGCATCGCAAATGCGCATCGCTTCTTCAATGGCGACGCTGACTTCGGCGAACGCGGCCTGGGCGTCGGGGGCGGTGCCACCGACAATGGTGCCAAGCAAACGCGCGGCGCGCGCAACCATCGGCTGCGCCGCGTGCGGAACGCGATTTTCAAACGCGAGATCAGTCAGCGTATCTCGCAGGCGACTCAAGTCCGCCGTATCAGTCGCCTCCAGCTGCAGCAGCAGCGTGGCGGCATCGTCGAGCGTCAAGTGTGACACAAAAGCGTGCGCGGACGTGGAATAATTGGAGAGGCGTCCCTGATCGTCGGGACGATTCGCACTGTCGAGTATCGGTAGACAGGGACGCGGGGTTTAGCGCGAATTCGCGGCGGCCACCGTTCGACCGCGGGAGTGCCCAAACGACGCGCGGCCCGCGCAGAAGCGCGGGCCGCGTTTGGCATCGGGGCTGCGGGGGGTCAGGCCGCCGGTGCCTTGATCGTCGTGAAGATCGAGTCGGCCAGTGCCTGACGGCCCTCGGCGTTCTTCGTCGTCGCGTTCGGATCGTACGTCTGTTCGCTCGGCGGCAGCGGCACCTGCACCACGCTCTTCTCGAGCGAGATGTTGGTATCGAACAGCTTGGCGACTTCGATCAGCCGGCTCTCCATTTCGACCAACACAGCCGACGCATGGCTCAGCTGCTGAGACGTGATGTCCTGGAACTGCAGTGCACCCATCATCAGGAAGATCTCGTCGCGCAGCGTGGAGCGCAGCGACTGCGAGCGTTCGCGGTCGGGCGCTTCCTGCTGGTCGATCGTATCGAGTTCATCCACGATGGAGTTCGCGCGATCGCACGCATCCATGATGTTGATTGCCGCGTCTTCCGTCGCCGACGTCACTTCACGGATCTTGTCGTGAGTGGCCTGCAGCTTTTCGAACGCGGTGCTCTGCAACGCCGCGCGGGTCTCGCGCAGGTGCGCCAGCACATTCAGGATCTGCTGGTTGGCGCGCTCGAGGATGAACGGCAAATCACCGAGGCTTACCGGTCCTGGTGCCGGACGATCGCCGCGCGACTGCTCGACGCGTGACGCCTCGCGAAATTCGTCGATCCCCTGATCCACCAGCCGCAGTGCGGCTTCCGATTCATAGAGGACCTCTTCGGCCCGACTCTTCGATGTCATTACACTCATCCTCAGGCCGCCACTGCCGGAAGGAGCGCGTCGATCTTCTCCTTCAATACCTGCGGCGTGAACGGTTTGACAATGTAATTGTTGACGCCCGCTTCCATCGCGGTGAGGATGTCCTCACGCACCGAGCGCGCGGTCACCATGAGAATCGGCACCGACGCACCGTCGGGACGTGAGCGAAGCACCTTGGTGAATTCGGTGCCACTCATGTTCGGCATGTTCCAGTCGGTGATGACGAACTTGATCGACGGGTCAAACTTGGCCAGTGCTTCCTGACCGTCGCCAGCTTCCACCGTGTCGTTGTACCCGATGCGCTGCAGCGAATTGATCACAATCCGTCGCATGGTCGCTGAGTCGTCCACCACAAGGAACTTCATGCCACCAATCTCCCGGAGCTTCCGGTCAAAGTGAAAAGCGGTTCCGTCGCATCAGCACGACGGAACGGTTCGCAGAGTTGCTCAGATATCGCCGCGCGACAGAATGCGACGCGCTACCTGGTCCACCACATCGAGCGTGTTGTAGGCGCCGTTCAGGACCTTCGTCCGGAGTTCAGCGACTCGCTCAGGGTCAAACGCGTCCTTGTTCTGCTGATCCATCCGAGCCGCCAACGAACGGCCGGCATCGGACAGACTGACCGAATCGGACTTGGGAAGGCCACTAGCCGTCCCTTGAGCGTTCGGGTCGACCTGGCGCACGTTCGGCGAACTTGCCGGCGTGGCCCGGTCAGGGCGAAGCGGATCGAAAATGCTACCGTTAATGCGCATAGGGTTCCTCCTCCTCAGAAGGGACTATCGGCACCGCAGGGCAGCAACTTGAGCGCCGCCCGCCGACCTTAATGCAGAATGTTCAAATGCCGTTGTCCCGGTTCGGCTGCGGCAGGTGCAGCCGGCACGGCATACGCCTGATGCCCCGCTCGCGGCAGGGGACCGTGATGGTCCGCCTGCACCACGCGCTGGGCATCCAGTCGGAGACGCTCCACCGGATCGTCCGCCAACTCGGCCGTGGCCACCTCGTCGGCATCGAGCTCCGCGAGTTTCTCGCGAAGCAGGACACCAAAGACGGAATCGGTGCGCTCGTTCATGAGACCGCGCTCACCGAAATCCATCCACCACGTGTACGTGCGTTGGCGTGCCGTATCCGATTCGGGCACTGCCAGCCCGTTGTACTGCGTTGAGCTCCGCCCGGATCTCGGCCGAACGCCGCTCGACCCGCGCCGCCAACTCCATCGTGACCCGCTGCGACGTGGTGAGCGCGGCGCAGACGTCCGAGATCAACTCGTCCGCCTCGTCCACCGCCCGTTCAGTCGCCGCAAACAACGGACTATCGGCCGTCGGTCGTTCCAGCCGCAACACGATCAACTGTTCCGCCAGATCGCGCAGAATTTCATCGCGCTGTTCGAGCAGACTGAACAACCGATGATCGTCGACGCCGACCGCATGCTCCGCTTCGCGCGCGGCCGCATCGGCACTGGCGCAGAGCGCGAGCGCGTTGCGAGCCGCGGCTTCGCGGACGGGCGACGGACGACGACCAAAACGGGGCATACGAAATCCTGAAAGCGCGTTCATCAGAAACCAGCGGTGTCGGCGATCACGCCGACTTCTTCATCCCAACCAACTGCTCGGCGGCGCCGGCGAAACCATCTCGCAGCGACGTCGCGATGCCCACCAACTTCCGCAGCGTCTCGACGTCGCCGCGCTGGCCGATGTCGACCAGTTCATACAGCATGTACTGATAGAGATCGGCCAACTGACGCGCGATGCGTCCGCCTTTCTCGAAATCGAGCGTGCCCAACAGTTCGCCGACCAGGTTGCGCGCCCGCCGCAGTGACGCCACGCGCAACTCGATGTCCTTGATCTCCTTGAGCTCTTTGCGTTCCATCGCGATACGCGCCCGCTCCAGATGAATCACCAGCTGATCGAAGACCATCACGACGAGTCGCTCGGGCGACGCCGCGTGAAATTCCATCTCGCGATAGCTTGCTGACTGACTGGCGTATGACATCTCGTTCAGGGCTGAAGTCGGATACTGTGCAACGTCTTCTCACTGAACAGTATCGGCATCAGTTGTTCGAATTCTGAAGCGTAGAAGTGATCGCCGCGAGCGAAGATTTTTGCTGATTCAACCGTGTGATAGCCACTTCCATATCGGAGAACTGCTTCACGAGCGCCGCGCGCTGATCGTCGAGGCGTTTTTGCGCATCGACCTGTCGCTGTCTCAGGCGCACGGTGCGCGAATCGATGTTCAGGATTGACGCGCTGATCGGGCCGCTGCCGTACTTCGTGGCGTTATCCGCCGCGGTGACGAAGGCTGCGCCTACACCGCTGAACCCGAAGAGTGCTTCGATTTCAGTTGGCTTGGCGGCCATCGCCGTCTTGAGCGTGTTCGAGTCAACCTGCAGCTTGCCGAATCGATCGAGTGCGACGCCCGCAATCGCGAGGCGCGTATACGTGCCGTTGGTCGTGACTTCCGTGCGCAGCGACGACGTGAACGTGTCGATGATGTTGCTGAGCATCGAGTCGGTGTACAACGGACTGCCAACGGTCTTCTGCGTGTCGTAGAAGGAGCGCACCGCGTTGTAGGCGTCGACAAACTTCTGGACGGCCGCCACCCCACCATTGATGTCGCGATCAATGGAGACGTCAATCGTGGTGCCGGCTTCCGCCGTCAGCAGATTGATGTTCGTGCCTGGAATCGCGTCGGTGATGGAGTTACTGCTGCGCGTGTACTGCTGACCGTCGACGCGAATGATGGCGTCCTTGCCAGCCTGCAGTTCCCGGCTGCGTCCCGTCACGCTCACACTTGTCGCGCCCAGCGAACCGGCCGTGCCGTCCGCGTGGGTAACCCCGAGCGTCAACGACAACCGCGACGCGCCCCCGGTGCTGTCGGACAGTCGCAAGCGTCCGTCTGCGCCGAGTGATGCCACGGCCGTGCGGCTGCCCGCACCAAAGCCCGACGTCGCATCGTTGATCTTGTCGAGCAGCGTCTGCATCGTGTCGCTCGCGCCGACAACCAAGCCGATCGTGACCGCCGTACCATCGCCGCGCATGCCGCGAATGTTGATCGCGTCACCGACCGCCAGCCCAGTCGACGAGCCATCGACTTTGAGACCGGCGAGCAACGTCGCGGTCGTGGCCGTCGCATCGGAGCTATCGGTATACGCTCCCGATTGCACCGTTTGCTTGATGGTGCCGGTCGTGCCGGCGGCCATGCCGAGTGCGTCGATCACGGCCTGACTATTCGCGTCGCCGCTCACCGCGGCCACGTTTCCGTCGGTCACCAGGCGATAGCGCGTTTCACCGCCGAAGTCTTCCGACTCCACCGAGGCAGAACCGCCGGCCGCGTTGATCTTGGCCGCGATTGACGCAATCGATTCGACGGCAAGATCGGCCGTGATCGTGACGTTGCCCACGCGGATCTGCGCGGGCGCCGGCGAAGTCGCGAGCCCGAGCGCCGCAGCGGCTGCCGTCACGGCGGACGAGACAGGCTTCGAGCGCGAATCAATGAATCCCAACTCGCGCGCCATGCCGCCGGTGCCATCGGTGATGGTCACTCCCGATGAACCCGAGGCGTCGCGCGTCAGCACCAAACGACCTGAGGTGGTGCCGTCCTTCACAATCGTCGCGGTGACACCGGTCGCTGATGCACCGGTGTTGGCCGCGTTGAGCTTGTCGCGAATCGCTTCGAGCGAATCCGTCGCCAAGACAGAAATCGAGGTGCCGTTGACTGAAAAATCACCGGACAGGTTGAGCGCCGTCGAGGTGTTGGCAACCGAGCCACCAGCGATCTTGCTGGTATCGGCGAGTTGCAATACTTCCACGCGATAGCGACCCGGGGTCGCACTCGACGTGGGCGCGGCGGTCAAAAGTGCACGACCCGTGCTGGGGCTGACGGGCACGTTGGCGGTGAATCCACCAAAGCCCGCGCTCCGCACCAGGCGCGCCTGATCATTGAGGGTGTTGACCAGCGTGTTGAATTGATTCCACGCGTCCTTCTGCTTCGCGCGGAGATCGATTTCGTCGGTCACCGGTTTCAGAATACGCGCTTCTGAAGCCTTGACCGTCGCGTCGACGATATCGCCCCAGTTAATCGCGCTGGACAACCCGGGGATATTGACGGTCGTCGATGTTGACGACGTGCTGCTCGTGCTGGACATGACTCACTCCGTTCCGACTGGCTAAGGCCATACCCCGGAGCCGGCCGAGGCCGACTCCGGGGTCGTTCACCTACCTGCGACTACTTCGCTATTAGCGGAGGAGCTGCAGGATGCTCTGGCTACCCTGGTTCGCCTGGCCGAGCATCGCTTCCGCGGCCTGCTTCAGGATGTTGTTCTTCGTGAACGTCGCCATTTCTGACGCCATATCCACGTCGCGAATCGTCGATTCTGCAGCCTGCACGTTCACGACCGCCGACTTCAAGTTGGTGACCGTGTAGTCAAGCACGTTCTGGCCTGCACCGATCGCGGCCAGCGTCGTGTTCACCGCCGACAACGCCGTGTCAGCGTTGGCGAGGGTCGACGAGCCGGAGAGCGTCGTCAGCGTGAGCGACGCGGCAACCGTCACCGTACCGTTCGTGCTGTTGTCAGAGACCTGGAACGTCTGGCTGCCGAACACGCTCGTGCCCTGGAAGTTCGCGTCCGCGAGGATACGCGCGGCTTCCGTCTGCAGCGAGCTGATTTCGGTGCCGATCGTGCCGGTGACCGTGGAGTTGCTGGCGCTGGCCGACTGCACCAACAGTTCCTTCTGACGCTCGATGATCTTCTGGATCGTCTGCGCCGCACCTTCAGCGATCTGCAACATCGCATTGCCCTGCTCGGCGTTCGCGGCCGCCTGCGTCAACGCACGGCTCTGCGTGCGAAGCTTGTTGGCGATCGAGAGACCCGCGGCGTCATCGGCCGCGCGGCTGATGCGAAGGCCCGAGCTGAGCTTCCGCATGCTGTTCTCAACGGCCATGTTGTTGACGAAGATGTTCTTCGAGGCCGTAAGAGCGCCGACGTTCGTGTTAATACGCATCTGGTGTATCCTCCATGACGTTTGATTGAGGCATCCGTGCCTCGCCCGCGATTCGACGACCGTATCGCGGTCAGTTCACAGTGTCGTCCGTCATCGAAAGAACTTGAGCGACCCGATTCGTCCCGGGCCGTTGCTCTCACAGAGTGAGCACTCGGCTTTGCCGATCGTCACGCCGCGGGCAGATTGGGTCATGCCACGCGCACGCTCACTGTCCTTGCCCGGTGTCTGACGCCCTTTCAGAGCAGCTGGCACTCGGTCAATCGGCCGTCGACGCCGGCCAATTTGCCGACGCGGTCCACGCCTTCACCGCCGCTCGAGACCTGATCCCGCGCGATCACCCCCTCGCGGTTCCGGTGGCCCTCATGCTGGCGCGTGCCTGGCAACTGGCCGGAAACACGGTCGCTGCCAGAGAGACGCTGCTAACGGCGCACCGGCAACGCCCCTCGAAAGACCCGGCCGTGGATTACCAGTTAGGGGCCGCGCTCCTGGAGGTCGGCGCACCACGCGAGGCGGCCGCCAGCTTTAGCCGCGTCTCGCGAGCCCGGTCGTCCGACCCAGCTCCGCTCGCGGCGCTGGCGGGCGCTCGCCGCGCCGCGGGCGACCCGTCCAGCGCCTGGCCTATCATAGAAGCGGCGGTCGCCCAGATGCCGGAGAATCCGGCGTTTTTGCTCACCGCCGCTCAGGTCCGCCACGATCTCGGTGATCTCGACGGCGCTGAAGCGTGGCTCGCGCAAGCCAGCGCGATCCGGCCCAATCACGGGCCAACGATGGTGCAGCGCGCATACACATCGCTGTTGCGCGGCGCGAACGCGAGCGGTTGGTCAGACTTCGAATCGCGTCCGCTGCCTGTTCCGGCGACGGGCGCTCGGGCGTGGAACGGCGAGTCGCTGCACCGGGCGTCCATCGCGGTCACGGCGGAACAGGGCGTGGGCGATCAATTTCAATTCGCACGCTTCATTCATCATCTGCACGAACGCGGTGCGAGCCGCGTGATCGTGGAGTGTCATGCCGACGCGGTATCGCTCTTCGCCGCGTCCGGTTTCGAAGCGGTCGCGCGCGGCACATCGCCGTCAACCGATTGGCACGTGCCAATGATGTCGCTACCGCATCGACTCGGACTCAACGACGTCGTCGAAGCCGACCGCGTGCCGTACATTCGCGCCGATGTGACTGCGCGCATCGATCTGCCGGTGCGCACCAATCCCGCTGTGCGCCGACTTGGGATTGTGTGGGCGGGCAATCCCGCGTTTCCCGGGCGCGTTACCCGCGACCTCGATGGAGCGCTGCTGCCGTCGCTGCTGGCAGCCCCGCACATCGAATGGATTTCACTGCAACACGGTGACACGAGTGCGATCGACGATCGACAACTCACGCGCATTCCGCTCTCGACCGATTGGTCGGTCACCGCACACGTGCTCACGCAGTTGGACGGACTCGTTACAACCGATACCGGCATTGCGCATCTGGCGGGCGCGATGGGCGTCCGCACCTGGGTCATGCTTCAACATGTGCCCGATTGGCGCTGGGGTCTGACCGGCGCGCACAGCGTGTGGTATCCCACCATGACGCTGGTGCGACAACCGTCGCCCGGAGATTGGCGCAGCGTGGTTGAAACGCTCCGGTCGCTCTTAAGCGACAGCGCGATATGACTGCTCCGCTGAGTCTCGTCTGGTGCGCACCGATCTATGAAGCCTCGGGCTACGCCGACGAAGCGCGCGGATTACTGACGGCGTTGGAGTTGCAGCACCTGCCGGTGGTGCTGCGTCCGGTACTCGAACGTCAGATTCCCGGATTTCGAGAACAACTTTCGCCGGCGGTGGCCGCCGCACTCAGTGCGCAGGAGCAACGCGCACCAACGTCGCCCTATCTTCTGGTCGAACATTTTCTCGCCGACGGTTTTGTGAGCGCCCCAGGCGCAGCGGCCGTCGTGGGTCGAACAATGTTCGAAACGGATGCACTGCCGACCGGGTGGGTGGCACGGTGCAACACGCTCGACGCGCTTTGGGTACCCAGTCGGTTCAACGTCGAGAGCTTTCGTCGGGCCGGCGTGCGAGTGCCGATACACATCGTACCCGGCGGCATCGACTGTACGCAGTACACGCCCGATGGTCCGGCGTTGGCAATACCGGGCGCGCGTGGCACGGTGTTCTTATCGGTGTTTGAGTGGCGACGCCGAAAGGGATGGGATGTCTTGTTGCGCGCGTGGTCGAAGGCGTTTTCCGCTACTGACGATGTCAGCCTTGTACTGCGCACGTTTGTTCCCGGTCAGTCAGCAACGACCAACTCCGCCAGCAACATCGACCGCACGATCAACGATTTTCTAGCCACCGAGTGCGGTACCTCGCGTGAGCAAATTGCGCCGATCGTCGTCTATCCCGATCTCGTGCCCGAGTCGTCGATGCCCGCGCTGTACCGCGCCGCGCACGCCTACGTCTCTCCGACGCGTGGCGAAGGATGGGGTCGTCCGTTCATGGAGGCGATGGCCACCGCCCTGCCGGTGATCACAACGCGGTGGAGCGCCCATCTCGACTACATGAACGATGCGAACAGCTTGCTCATCGATATCGAGGGCCTCGTGCCAGCGATCGATCCGGAGCTCACGGTGTATCGCGGCACGTCGTGGGCCGAGCCCAGTGTCGCGCATCTGGTGACGCTGCTGCGCTCAATCGTCGCAGATCCGGCGGCCGCACGAACGCTCGGCGCGCGCGCGCGTGACGACATGTCCGCACGCTGGAGCTGGTCGCGCGCCGCAGACGCGGTGGTTGAAGGAATCCGCGCCATCAACGTCGCGCTTGCCGATTCGCAGAAGCAACAGCAGGAATTGCTGGAACGTCGTCTTCAACCGACGGTGCGTGTCGTCGCGCCCATATTCGACGAACTCACCGCGCCGATAACCCTCGAGCGGCTCGCGACGCCGCTACAGCGTGCACTCGTGACGCACGGCGTTGCCCTCCGCTTCGACGGCTCTGTCGCGGACCCACGACCGCCACTTGGCTCGGCACGCGAACCGTTCTGGCACGACCGAATGCTCGGTGAAGACTCACCAGCGTCGTCGACCAACGGCGTGACAATCACCTGGTGCACGCCCGAGGCGTTGACGTCGATCGTCGCGCCATCGACTGGCGCGTGGATCGTGTGTACGGACGAGTGCGTGATTGATGAGCTGCCAGACTCGTTCGCCGCGCTCATACGCGCTCGCGCCGACGACGTGTGGGTGCCTCACGCTTCGGCGGCCGCGGCGATCAAGTCAGTCGGCGTTGATGCGACGCGCATCTATGAATTGCCGGAGATGCGGGTCATCGACGCCGAAAGCGTCGCCGCATTGCGAAGCGGTGCGGGACGCGCACTTCGCACACGCCGTACGGTGTTGCTCCCGGTCGCGTCACTGGTCGATGTTGCCGTGGCCGAACTCGTGGTGCGTCTCTGGCCGCGCGTACGCGGCGACGATGCCGAGCTCGCCATACGGATTCGTCGCCAGGCGGATTCCGCCGTGTTTGCGTGGGCCGAGTCGCTCATTCAGCGCCTTCACACAACACGTGGCCTTGAGTCGATCTCGGTGTGGTCGGAAGATTTCGCGCCAATGGCTCGCGCGGCGGTTCTGCGCACGGCCGACATTCTGTTGCTTCCCAGCAACTCGGCGGTCTCGTTGGCGTGGTGGACGTCGGCTCGCGACCTCGAACTCGCGGTCATTGCGCCGCTGCATGCGCACACCTCGCGCTGGCCCGACGACGCGGTCACTCGCGTTCCACTCGGTCCCGCAGGCACAATGTCGGGAAGTGCACTTGGCGAAGCGCTGAAACGGCTGTGCACGACGGACGCGCTCGTCGCCTGTCGCGAGGCAATGCGTCGCGCCGCCGCGCAGACGATTTCCCCGGATGCGAGTGCCGAGCGATTGGCCGAGCGCGTGGCCGAGCGATTGGCGTTAGTACGGTCGCGCGCCCGAACGGGGGCACCGTGAGCGCCAGCGTGCACCCGAATCGCCTGCGGTTGTTTGCGCCGCCGACCACGTCGGTCGTCGGTGGCGAACCGCCGAAGCTCTGGTTCGCTATCCTCACCTACAACGCGCTGGCGTACACCAAGCGGTGCCTGCTGAGCCTCGATCGATTCACTTCGCAACCGTGGCACGCGGTGATTCTCGACAACGGGTCGGTTGACGGCACGCGCAACTGGCTGGCGGCAATTGACGATCCGCGCATTACGGTCGAACTGGGCACGAGCAATCGCGGCGTGGCCGGCGGTCGCAATCGACTCGTTGAGCTCATTCACGAGCGTGTTCCGGACGACGGCTGGATTGTCTTCATCGATAACGATCTCGAATTCTTCCCGCACTGGCTCGAGCCGTTCGAGCAGCTGTTTGCGCACGATCAGCACGCGGGGATGGCGTCGTGCAGCGGATTCGAAATGCTGGTGCACGAGCGCCACCGCGAATTGCTGTCATATCCCGGACTCATTCCGATGCCGGTCGAGGTATGCTCGGGCGGCTACGCCTGCTTCGTGCGCCCCGCAGTGTTTCGAGCCGTGGGCGAGTACGACGAGCAACTCAATCCATTCTGGCACGAAGACGACGACATCACCGTGCGTACTCGCGCCGCGGGCTGGCAAACATATGCGGTGCCGAACCCCGCGGTCGTGCATCATGGGCATAAGTCTGGCACGGCAAATCCCGCCATCGCCCATCTTGGTTCGCTGAGCAAGCAGACGTATCTCGTTCGCAAGTGGCGCGAACGTGGCCTTGTACAGAACGACGGTCGACTGCGTTACGGACAACCGTTCGATCACGATGCGCTGGGCGACGCACTCGCGCCGCGGCTGCATCGCGCGAGCGCGATCCGACGCAGCGAGTACGAACGCGCGCGCCTCGACGTCCTGCAGCTGGCGGAGGCGCTGACGAATCATGGCGCGATCGACGCCCGGCGACGCTACGCCTCAGCGCCGGCGCTTGCACTCCTTGAGGAACTCGTGGTCAACGATCCGTCGCGCGCTGATCGCATCTCCCTGCGCGACGCCGTGCTCGCTTTACGCGAGCAGCGGCGGCGTATGACGCGCTTGCCGCTGACCACACCCGACACATCGCTCGCCGTTAGCAAGTTCGCTGACGTCGCTGAGTGGGACAACGATGTGTGGTACGCCAGTGCGCTTCGTTATGCCGGTGACGGTCGCGGGCGCATGCAATGGTACGATCGCACGGCGTCGGTGTGGGAAGAAACGCAGGCGGCGCGCGCGCTCGCGCATCACGGTGCGCTCTCAGCCGACGCGCGCGTGCTCATGATCGGGGACTTGCGGCGTCATGTCGTGTGGGGAGTCGCCAGCGACGTCGGATCGGTAATCGTCGCCGATTTATTGGAAAAGTACGGCGCTCCGCCCGACGCGGACTGGCTCGAGCAGCCGCAGCGCTACGCATTGCGCGAGCTCCCGGCGGATCGCGTTGCGGCCGCATCACTTCATGCACTCCTTGGACGTATTCCGTCGGTACAAGCCACGGCCGCCGTAATACTTCCGTGGTCAGGGCTGCCCACGGTGGCCGAGCAGGTCGCGCTGTTGCGAACGGCGCAGCCGCATTTGCGCGAGGGCGCGCTCATCGTCTCGAGTGTGCTCGTACGACTCGCGGGCCCGCCGGACGCGCGCGCGTTGGATAATCTCGCGCGGTTAACCCCGTGGCTCGCCACCCTCGGACTCTCGGCGGTCGATTTGCCAGATCCGGCGCTCAGCGACGATACGCTGTTGGCCGCGACTGATCTCGACACGCTCGACGCGCGCAAGCCGGATCTGCTGCTGATTGACGGCGCGCGCGTTTTCGGACGTTTGCTTTTTACCTGCAAGGTTGCGGCGACATCATGACACGCGATCTCGCGTCAGCACCGCTACTCACGAGTGCACAACTCGACGCGATAGCGTCCGCGATCGATTTCCAAACGATTTTACCATTCACGCCCCCGGCGCGACCGTTTACGGTCGGCACCATGGAAACGTTCGGCATACGTCGCGAGTATCGCGCGCAGTCGCCCATTGCGTCACTCGCGCCAGAGGGGCGCCCGGAGGTTCAACGCCTCGCCGAGCGACTGGCTCGCGCGCTATCGCCGGCGACCGTGGTCGATATCGCGCCGTTGGTGCCTTCGATTTCCTCTGCAACGCCGACGCAGCTGAGCGTCGATAATATCAGCGATGCGGTTCTGCTCTGCGTTGATGTGCTTCAGCGCGTCGAAGATCCGGCGCCAATTCTCGCCTGGCTCGTGAGTGCGTTGGCGCAGGCCGTCGTCGCCGTGATTGCCGTCCCGCTGCGTCCGATGCTGCGCGATAGCGACGATCTCGGACCACCGCGCGACGCCGCGTTCGCGCGCGAATGGAATTTCCCGGAGTTGCAGGCTGGGCTCGACGCCGCAGGACTGGAGCCCCTCTTTGGCGGCGTTCTGCCCGACGACAGTGGGCGATCAGATGCAATCGGCGTGGTGATCGTCACCACTCGCACGCCAACGGCGCGCGCTAACGCTCAGCGCCTCGCGATCTAGGCGATCAGCGTCTGTAGCGCGTTGACAACGCGCTGCGATGCGCCGGGCTCTCCATAAGCGTCGCGCGGCGTATGCGGCACCGTTGACGCACGCGTTGCCTCCACGATCCGCTCACGGTTGGCGTCGGCTAGCACGTTCCATCCACTGCTGACCGTTTCCGTCCATTCGGTTTCGTTGCGCAGGGTGACGCAAGGAACCCCCAGCCAGTACGCCTCTTTCTGCAGTCCACCGGAGTCGGTGACGGCCGTCGTCGCATGTCGCAATGCCGCAACCAGATCGAGATAGCCAAGCGGTTCAACCACGCGCACGTTGGCGGGCATCGACAGCTGCTGTTGCGTCATTGCTCGACGGGTGCGCGGATGCACGGGCCAAAGCACCGGACGATCGATTGCACCAAGCGCGGCGACAATGGCACCGAGCCGCGCGGTGTCGTCGGTGTTCGCCGCGCGATGCACAGTCGCGAGCACGTACTCCTCGGGCGTCACGCCAAGGCGCTCCACGCGATCGCGTTCGCCTTCGACGCGCGTCGCGGCGTCCAACAGCGCATCAAGCATGACATCGCCTACGACAACGACACCGTCAACGATTCCCTCCCGAGCCAGATTCGCTTTGGCGAGTTCGCTGGGGCAACAACACAACTGGCTCAATCGATCGGTAACCACACGATTGATCTCCTCCGGCATCGCCGTGACGTAGCTGCGAAGTCCCGCTTCGACGTGAACCAACGGGATTCCGAGCTTGGCCGCGGCGAGCGCACCGGCGAGCGTGGAATTCGTGTCGCCATACACCAGTACTGCGTCGGGGCGATGCTGCAGCAGGTCGGCCTCGACGGCTTCGAGCATGCGACCGGTCTGTGCGCCATGACTGGCCGAGCCCACGTGGAGCGTCACGTCCGGCGCCGGGATGCCCAGCTCGTCGAAGAAGACAGCCGACATCTGCGCGTCGTAGTGCTGTCCGGTGTGAATCAGCCGCTCGTCGTGCGTACGACGAAGCGCGCGCGATACCGGAGCGGCCTTAATGAATTGCGGACGCGCGCCTAGAATGGTGGTGATCTTCATTGGCCGATCGCAGCGGCGGTTCGTGGGCGGGCCGCCGCGCACGATTCGAGGAAGGTCAGCAGCGGTGGCATCTTGGCTGACCACGACAGCTGTTGTTCCGCCCAGCGACGAATTTGGCGACGACGCGCTTCCGATGTCCAGCCGAGCGCCAGCGCCCGTAACGCACGCGGAGAGATTGGACTGTCATCGGCGGGGAATTGACGCAACCATGGGAGCGACGACACAAAGTCGTTGTCTTCGCCGCCAAGAATCATAGGAAGACCGCTCAGCGCGTATTCGCGATGTTTAAGCGCGGACACTTCGCGGAGACCTTTGCGATGCGCGGCAAGACAGCCGATAGCGAGATGCGCACGCGCGTACCACGGGCCGAGTTCGCGCGCCGGTACTGGGCCGTGAAAGTGAACGCGGTCGCTGAGCTGCGCGAAAGCGGCCAATTCGCGCAACGACGAAAGCGCGGGACCATCACCGACCAAATGCAGATGCATGTCGGTCACGTCGGGTTCCGAGGCCATGCCGACAATGAGCCGGTCAATGCCGTGCCACGGATGAAAGTTGGCCACGCAGAGCATATCCACGCGATCGGCCGCGAGCGTTGGCGACACAAACGGAATCCGCGCGGGATCAGCCCCGTTCGGCATGATATGCCCGCGCAGCGCGACGCCCGCGCGCGCGCGCTCGTCATCCACGATTTCGCCTGTCACACCGACAACGCCCGCGGTGTGCGGCAGGACTCTTGCCGCCCACTGCGCTTCAGTAGCCGCGAGGTCCGGCGGTGCTTCATGCGCGTAAATCGTTTGCAGTTCAAATACCACCGGCGGCGCCGATTGCACAAAGCGCAGCACCTCCGACTCGTACACGGGGTAGCGCATGTACACGACATCCGCGTTCAGCGCTCGGGCCGCTTCGAGCGAGATGTTGATCGCCGCAACGCGACTGGCCTGATCGAACCCGCCGCCCGGTAAGTCCACCACGCGATACGGCGAGTCGAGCGGCGCCGGAGCTACGCGGCTGTCGGCGAAAACCAGTGATTCGACAGTCGCGCCGGCGCTCCGCATGGCGGTGACTTGCTCGGCAAGTTTGCGGTGTACACCGGTCTGGTCTGTGCCGGCGAAGGCCAGATGCAACAGTTTCATCGCGACGCGGTCGGTCGCATCACACGATCGCGTCAAGCGCGCGGAGCATGCAGTCGGCCGCGTGCTCCCAGCTGTAACGCTGCGCCGTGCGAATGCCGGCGTCGTTGCGAGCCACGCCACTGGCCTGTTTGCGCGCATGCACGTCGCGCATATGCGCCACCAGCTGCTCATGCTGCGACGCACCCCACGCCGCCCACTGACCCGGCAACGCAGCACCGTTCACCATCGCCGTTTCAAATGAGTCGATCATAATCAGTCGGGCATTGTCGCGCGTGAGATACTCCGTGTGGGCGGAATAGCTGGTCGCAATCACCGGTTTGCCCATCGACAGCATTTCGAGCGCCTCAAGATTCCAACCCTCGGCGCGCGACGGAAATACACCGCAGTCGGCCGCTGCCATCAGAGCGGCGACATCGGAGAGCGTTGGCAGTTCATCGAAGATGATCGTGACGCGCGATGCCATCGGCGACGAACGGAACGGCGCCAACTGCGCATCGAAATCGGCCCGAGAGACAAACGGATTCCGGCACGACAGGACCAGCCGCACGTTGTCGCGAGGCGAGAAGGCCGCCTCGAATGCGCGCAGCATTTCCAACTGTCCCTTACGGGCTTCCAGCTTGCCAACGTTCATGAAAACGGTGTCGGTCCACGTCGTGCTCGGCTTCACTTGCTCGTGGAAGACCGCGCGATCTACGCCGTGTGGCACGACGTGAAGTGGGACGTCGGTAAGTCCGCTATCGAGACATACCTGTCGGCCCCATTCTGACGCGACGCAAATCGCGTCCTGTTGGCGCAGATGGTGGAGTTCGCTCGTGGTAAATCGATCCAACTCGAACGTGGTATACGCCACGTGCCGACCGCGTCCGGCGTGCAACGCGAGATCGAATTGCTGCGACATGCGCACACTCGGCACGTCCGGGCGAAACGCGCCCTGCAAGCGAAGTCCCTGATCGAACAGGGCATTCTCGATCAACGATCGATCGACCGGTCCGATCGGAAAGAAGGCAACCGGGATTTGCTTCTGTTGCATGGCGCGCAGCAAGTGCGCACCAGCGATGCCGTACCCCGTGCGCGAGTACGGGGCGATGAAGGTCAATCCATCGCGCGTCGCACTCCAGCGGGTATCGGCCGCGAGTGGTATCGCCTGCGTCGCCGCCTGCGACGTCGCCGACGACGATTCACTCATGGCAATCGCTGCGTGGTCGTCGCTCAGGTCGTCGGCCGTATCGGTAATTATCGTTGAGCCGAAGATGTCCGGTGCCGGGTCATTTTCGTTGCCCGCGTCCGCGTCACCTTCGTGTCCGGCGACGGACGCCGGCAATGCGATAACAGGCACTGTGGGCGTGCCGCGCAATGGCAGCAGCATCGCCTCACCATCTTTCTCCACCATGGTGCAGGGCGTCATTCCTGCCGATACAAGCGATGCACTCGCCGCCGGCCATTCGTTCGCCTCGAAGGCGTCGCTGACGCAGATCGCCAGCAGTCGGCCGGAGTCGATGAAGCCGCGCAGCGTTTCGCAGACCCAGGGCACGTTGGCGGCAATGGTGTGAACGAACACACGACCGGTCGGCTCGAGCCGGGCGTCGATCGCCGCAGCAATCGCCACCAGGTCTTCGTCGGTGAGCGCATCAAGCCAACCACCGGCATCGGCGGCGGCATCTTGCAGCTGCTGAATCCGATCGGGAGAAAGACCCGCCACGAAGACCGTTGGCATTCCGCCCGGCGCGGTCGTCGCACTGAGTGCTACGAACCCAAATCCTGGATTGAGATCGAGTACCACATCCCCGGTCTCGAGCTGCGCATCGAGGAACGTCCGGACCTCGGCTTCGACGCCGCCATCGGCTTCCAGCTCGGCCGCGACTGCCCAGGTCGGGTCGTCAGACGCGGGGATGTGAAAGCGTGGGACCCCTTGTGCGATGGTTTGGATGCTGGGGATGGCGTTGGAGCTGGTGGCCGTCATGACGGAAGCAGATGCAGAGGTGAAAAAGCCTGGTTTCCCACCGAGTTGCATATCATGATCTGTGCCATCTTTTAAGTTGTTATTTTTCAAATACTTATAAACTTGCTCCCGGCGGGAATCCGGCCGAGGAGAGCAAGAATGGCGCTCTTGGCGGCAGTAAATTCCGAGCAAAACAACTATCGATGGTAATCGGCATAATGTGCCGACCGTTCGGTGGGATCGTCCGGTCACCGACCGAAAAATCGCGTCAATTATTTATCTAAAATGTTATAAATCAATCACTTAGATCTTGGCACGTTTCATGATATAGTCGCCTCCGATATCGATCGGGTGCGCGCGGCCGTGCGCGTCCGATCGCCCGCGATCGTTCCCGTGGTTTCGGCGTCGGAGACACTGCTCATGTGCGGCATCGGTGGTTTGGTAAGCCTTGCGGGTTCGCCCGTTCAGGAGCCTGCATCGCGCTTGGCGACGATGAATCGTCTCCAGGCGCATCGTGGGCCTGATGGCGCTGGCACCTGGATCGACGCGACAGGAACGGTCGGCTTCGCCCACACCCGCCTCGCGATCGTGGACGTCGAGCACGGGCAGCAACCCATGCGGGATCCGGCGACGGGCGTGACGATCGTTTTCAACGGCGAGATCTACAACTACCGCGAGCTCCGCGATCAACTCGGAGCAAACAGCTTCCGCACCCGCTCCGACACCGAAGTACTGCTTCGCGCCTATCTCACCTGGGGTGAGGAGTGCCTGTCGAAGCTCCGCGGCATGTTTGCGTTCGCCATCTGGGATCCTCGCACCTCGCTCCTGCTCTGCGCGCGCGACCGCTTCGGCATTAAGCCGTTCCACTTCGCCGAGCACAAAGGAGTCTTGTACTTCGCCAGCGAAGCCAAGGCTTTGCTGCCGTTCGTGCCGTCCATCGACACTGATATCGACGGCCTGCGCGACTACCTCGCGTTTCAGTTCTGTCTGCGCGGGCGCACGCTGTTTAAGGGCATTCACATGCTGCAGCCGGGACATGTCCTGACCGTGCAGCATGGCACAGTGCGCACGCGGTGCTACTGGGAAGTTCAATTTTCGCACGACTTCTCGCGCCGCTCCGCGTGGATGGACACGCGCGTGCACGAGCTGTTGGAAGATTCCGTGGCGATGCACATGCGCGCCGATGTCCCAATCGGCGCGTACGTCTCCGGCGGCATTGATTCCAGCCTGATTGCGAGCATGGCTGCGAAGCGCGACCAGAGTCTCATGGCCTTTACGGGCCGCTTCGATGAAGGCGCAGCCTACGACGAAAGCCAACACGCCCGTGCCGCAGCGCAGCACGCAGGCATCGAATTGATCGAACGCACGATTACGGTGCGCGATTTTATCGACCACATGCCGCGCGTCGCCTGGCATCTTGACTATCCCACCGCGGGCCCCGGTGCCTTCTCACAGTTCATGGTATCCGAGCTCGCGGCGCAGCACCGTAAAGTGGTGCTGGGCGGACAAGGTGGCGACGAAATCTTTGGCGGCTACGCGCGTTACCTCATCGCGTACTTCGAACAGTGCATCAAGGCGGCGATCGATGGCACGATGCAAAACGGACAGTTTATCGTCACGTACGAATCGATCATTCCGAATCTGACCGCTCTGCGTCCGTATAAGCCGCTGTTGCAGCAGTTCTGGAAGGACGGCCTGTTCGCCCCGATGGACGAACGCTACTTCCGCTTGGTCAATCGTTCGCTCGACCTGGGTGACGTTGTTCGCTGGGATGCGCTCGGCGGAAATACAGCATTCGAAGAATTTTCCGATGTCTTCAACGGGGCCAACGTCGGTCATACGTCGTACTTCGATCGCATGACTCGCTTCGATTCGAAGACGTTGCTGCCCGCGCTCTTGCATGTGGAAGACCGCGTATCGATGGCGCACGGACTGGAATCACGCGTCCCAATGCTGGATCATCCGCTGGTCGAATTCGCCGCCACCATTCCGCCGGACGTCAAGTTTGCCAACGGTGAACTGAAGCGCGTGCTTCGTCGCGTGGCCGAACACCACCTGCCGCCCTCGATTCTCGCGCGCACCGACAAAATGGGCTTCCCCACGCCATTGAACGAGTGGGCTGCCGGACCCGCGCGCGATTTCGTCTTCGATACGCTCGGCTCGCGCGCGGCGCTGACGCGAGATTTCGTGGACAATCGACGCGCGCGCAATCTCCTCGAGACCGAGCCACGGTTCGGTCGCGGTTTGTGGGCTCTGCTCTCGCTCGAATTGTGGCAGCAACAGTTCCACGACGCGCATCAGACATTCACGCCGGCGTCGTCACTCGCCATCGCGGCCTGAGCATCGCACGTGTCGTCGACCTTCCGCCCTCGCATCGTTTCGCTTTGCACCGATCATCGCATTGATCGGCGCATTCTCGACGCTGCGCAGCGATTCGTGCAGCACGGCTGGTCGACCACGGTCATCGCTCCTCCTGCGCCGAACGACGATCTCGCCGACGAGTGCAGCTATCCCGAGGTCGGCATCTTTCGCCTGGCTGGTGCTTTCGTGCCGCCGGGCATCGCCGCCCTGAACGACGCGCGCTTCTTGGAGTTTGAGCGTCTGTTTCCCTGGCAACGCCGACTCGCGCACGCCGCACTCGCCATGGCGCCCGAAGTCATCGTTGCGAACGACCTGCCGCAGTTGCCGGCGGCTCTGATCGCCGCCGCACCGCACAACAGCACCGTCGTGTATGACGCGCACGAACTCTATCCGCAGCAGGCGAGCGTCAGCGCGCGCCGCGTCGAATTGGAGCAAGCGGAACGCGCGCTCGTGCAGCATTGCGATGGTATCGTGACCGTCAACGATAGCATCGCCGACATGATGGCCTTGCTCTATCGATGCCCGCGCCCAGACGTCGTGCTCAACTGCCCACGGGTCGCCCAGTATGGTGATGCGGTGAACGACGCTGGTTTGCTGCGCGCTGCAACTGGACTCCCCGCATCGACCCGCATCCTGCTCTACCAAGGTGCAATGTCGGCCCATCGTAATCTGATGGAGATGGTGGAGGGCATGGCGCTCGTGCAGCGTAGCGACGTCGCATTGGTCTTAATGGGCGGACGCAGCGCGCTCGGCGATCAACTCGAGGCGCGCGCGCGCGAACTGGCGCTGCTCGGATCGCGCGTCTTTCTGGTTCCTGAGCAGCCTGCTTCCGACTTGCTGCGTTGGACGGCCGGTGCAGATGCCGGCATCATTCCATATCCGCCAGTCGATCTCAACACCGTGCTCTGCACGCCGAACAAGCTGTTCGAGTTTTTGTCGGCCGGCCTTCCGATACTGGCCTCGCACGGCACCGAACTTCGCCGCCTGATTGGCGATCAGGGTGTGGGCCTGAACGCCGCGATGAATACGCCAGCGGAGTTTGCACGCGCTATCGACGCGTTCTTCTCGCTGGATTTGCCAACGCTTCGCGAACGAGTTCGAGTTGTCGCGCCGCGTTATGCCTTTGAAGTCGAGGGCGAGCGGTGGCCCGCCATTATCGAGCGCGCCTGCGCCGAGCGCGCCGCGCGTCCGGCTCGCTCGACCACCGGCGCCGTCCGGGTGGCTGCGTGACGATCGCCGCGACGTCATCGGTGATGCCTTTGCCAATGGTCTTCGATTGGCCGGCCGGTGCGCTCTCCTATGTTGAGCAGGCCGCGCTGCACTGGACGATTCAACTGCGTAACGGGCCGGGTCGCGTGGTGCCGGTGAGCGCCACGGCCGAGGGTTCGCTCGCGTTGGCTGGCGATCTCGCGGTGTCGCAATTCCGTGACGCGCTGAGCAGTGCGCGCGAGCGAATGCTGCGCTTGCTTACCGCCACGACAACGCCGGACGCGGTAGCCGTTCGTCTGCTTGGCGATGGATTGTACGGGCTGCCATCGCCGCTTTTGTCGCGCGCGCGCGTCGAACTCGGATGGTTCGTCGGCACTCGGTCGTACATCGAGTCGTCGCAGCGTGTGGCCGCGAGCCACTGCGAACTCATTCTCGCTGGTTCCGTCTGGGCACAGCAGCTGCTGCGTGCCAACGGTATCGATGGCGTAGAGTTGCTCCCAAGCGCGGTAGACACCACGGTGTTCCGACCTCGCGCTCGCGAGACGTCGCGCGACGACCAGTTCGTGATCTATTCCGGCGGCGCGCTGTGCTATCGCAAAGGTCAGGACATCGTGCTGGCGGCCGTCAAGGCATTTCGGTCGCTGCATCCCGAAACAGTGTTGGTGACCTCGTGGCAGAATCCCCTCACTGAGTTGTCTACCGACATCATCGGTGGCGACCACGTGAGCACCGCGCCGCGTGTGCTCGGTACCAGCTTGCAGATCGGCGAGTGGGCAGCGCGAGAAGGACTGGTCGCCGGATCGGTAGTCGATGTTGGGTACGTGCCGCCTTCGATTCTCGCTCATGTGCTCAGTGAAGTAGACGTGGCGCTGTTTCCGAGTCGCGCCGAGTCCGATAGCAATCCTGACGCACTCCAAACGTTGGCCTGTGGCATCCCGACGGTGTTGTCGCAGAACTCCGGGCATCTGGACCTCACCGCCGAACCGTGGGTCTGGTCGCTCAACGAACAACGCGCCGCGAAACCGTCAACGCAGGGATACGACGGGTGGGGCGAATCGTCGGTCGACGAAATCGTCAGCGTATTGGAATCGATTTACCACGATCGCCGCGCCGCACGCGAGCGCGCAGCGGCCGCCGTTCCTCGCATGGCAGAGCGCGATTGGCGTGCATCGGCACGGCTGCTCGCGTCGTACGCGCTCCGCGCAGTTCGTTCGTCCAACGCGCCTCAAGCGCTCGCTTCCTGATGTCAAACGCAGTCTCTCTCATCGTATTCCCGCTCATCGCAGCCTCGTCACCGGACCTCAACTCTTCTCTTCAATGCGCGTTCTAATCACCGGCGGCGCCGGATTCGTGGGTTCACATCTCGCCGATCGCCTGCTGGCGCGTGGCGACGACGTGCTCGTCATCGACAATTTTGCCACTGGTCGGCGCGACAATCTCACGCCGCAGCCTGGTTTGAGCGTGGTCGAAGGCAGCATCGCCGACCGTGAGCTCGTCGACGCAACGTTTGACGACTTTCGCCCCGACGTCGTAGTGCACGCCGCAGCCGCCTACAAGAACCCGGACGATTGGGCGGAAGACAGTGCGACCAACGCGCTCGGCAGTGCGCTCGTCGCGCAGGCAACTGCGCGCGTGAAGGCCTCCCGGCTGATTTACTTCCAGACCGCGCTCTGCTACGGCCTGAAGCCGATTGAGCAGCCCATTACGCTCACGCATCCGCTCGTGCCGTACGGGTCGAGCTACGCAATCAGCAAGACCGCCGGCGAGGGATACGTTGCGCTCTCCGGTGTGCCGTTCCTGTCGTTCCGACTTGCCAACGCGTACGGACCGCGCAATCTGAGCGGCCCACTGCCGACGTTCTTCCAGCGGTTGAGCGCGGGCAAGAAATGCTTCGCGATGAAGACACGCCGCGATTTCGTATTCATCGACGATCTGATCGACGTGGTTGAAAAGGCCGTGAACGGCATGGGCACGGGCGGCTTCTATCACATCTCGTCGGGATCGGACTACTCGATCAAGGAATTGTTCGACGCAACGGTGGCCGCCATGGACATCACGCTTGAGTCGCCGGTGGAAGAGCGGGAGCGCAATCCCGATGACGTCTTCTCGATCCTGCTCGATCCGGCGCGCACGCAGCAGGAATTTCAGTGGAGCACCAAGACCTCGCTCACCGACGGCGTTGCCCGCGCAATCGCATATTATCGCGAATACGGTATCGAGGAAACGTTTACGCATCTGCGTCTCGTCGCCACATGAACCAAGTGACGCACCCTCACGCGCTCGCCGGCACGAGAATTCTCGTTACCGGCGGCGCGGGTTTCGTTGGCAGTAATCTTGTCGCGCGCCTGCTTCGCGAGCAGGCCGCGCACGTGCACGTGGTCGACAATCTCATGTCGGCGACTCGTGAGAATATTCCGGCCGACGACCGGGTGCGCTTCACCGAAGGGTCGATTGCCGATGAGCGTGTGCTGCAATCGTTCGACGACGAGTACGATTTCGTCTTTCATCTCGCCACGTACCACGGCAATCAGAGTTCCATTCACGACCCGATTGCGGATCATGACAACAACCTGCTGACAACGCTCATGCTGTTTGAGCGGCTCAAGCACTTTACGCGTCCGCGAAAAATCGTGTACTCAGGCGCAGGCTGCGCCGTTGCCGCGAAAACGTTCGACGATCCGACACCGACCGACGAGAACGCACCGATCTCGCTGTCGATGGACAGTCCGTACAGCATTTCCAAGCTGGTCGGCGAATTCTACGCGCGCTACTACTTTGAGCGACACCAGTTACCAACGGTGCGTGCGCGCTTTCAAAACGTGTACGGACCTCGTGAAATTCTTGGCGCCGGACAGTGGCGAGGAACGCCAGCAACGGTGTGGCGCAATGTCACTCCGACGTTTGTCTACAAATCACTTAGCGGCGAGGCTCTCCCGATTGAAGGCGAGGGCGACGCCGGTCGGGATTTCATTTACGTCGACGATATCGTCGAGGGCTTGATTGCGTGTGCGCTCCGTGGCGCACCTGGCGATGTCTATAATCTGGCAACCGGTCACGAGATCACGATTCGAGAGCTGGCGGCGCGCATCAACGAAGCGACCGCCAACGCGACGCCCGTGGCGCAGCTGCCCCGACGCACGTGGGACCGCTCGGGTCGACGCTTCGGCGATCCGACCAAGGCTCGCGTCGAACTCGGATTCGAGGCTCGAATCAGTCACTCCGAGGGCATCCGACGCACCGTCGAATGGACGCGAGCAAACCGTGACCTGATCGAACGCTGCATGGCACAACACGACGCGCACATGTCGGCGCTAGTCGCACAGGGCTAGATCAGCTGGTCGTACCGCTTCGCACCGAGGCGAACAAATCGATCACGTTGAGCACGTGCTGGGCCAATCGATCGTAGCCGTATGCGCCGGAGCCGACAAAATCTTCGTAAGCCTTGGTCGTGATTCGGGTAACGAGATGCTCGTCACGCAGCGCGCCGGCCACTTCCGCCAGATCTGAAAGATCGCGCTTCACTGGGAGATAGTGCTCCCACGGGCGAAACAGGTTGCTGTACGAACCCTCCACCAGCACCTGCAGCGTTCCGGTCATGATCGACTCCAGATGCCGCGGGCCGATCGCTGCGA
This sequence comes from uncultured Gemmatimonadaceae bacterium, assembly GCA_966096095.1. GTDB lineage: Bacteria > Gemmatimonadota > Gemmatimonadetes > Gemmatimonadales > Gemmatimonadaceae > Gemmatimonas. The sequence continues at coordinate 83,493 of CBHTUR010000004.1, forward strand.
AGTGATGGCGCGTGAGTTCGCCTCGACAGAGCGCGTCTGTGTCCTCAAAGCTCAACCCCGGAGCGTCGGCCAGGAGCGCGCGCACGTGCATGGCCACTTCGCCTCGCTTGTCCAGCACGCTCGAGCCGCTCTCGCTGCCGAGAATTGCCCGCGCCGAACCGAGAAAGCTGAGCCAGTGATCGCCGAGGATCGTGTCTTCGGGGCGAACGGAAATGTCAGTCGAGAGATTGGTGGTCGACAACAGGCGCGGCGCCACGAGCCCAAGCTGCGCTTTGATATGCCCGAGCCACCCAAACCAAAACGGTAAATGATTGGCGCGATAGACGATGTCTGTGCGCCGTTCATGATTGGGAACGCCATGTCGCCGCGCATTCGCAACACGCTCCGGATGGAGATAGCCGGTGAGTGTTTCGACAAAGAATGCGCGGCGGTGCATGCGCGGATACAGCAGTGCGCGATCAGTTTCGCCGAAGCATGTGAGCACGATGTGCACGCCCAGACTAGCCATCCAGTCGTCGAGCGTGTGCGCATGATCGTACTCGTCCTGAGGCATCGCGACGATCAGACCGGTGTAGTCTCGCATCCACGACAGCCGCTGGGCCGATTGCGAGAAGGTGCCCTGCCATCGCCAGCACAAGAGGGTCGTGTGCAAGACGATCACATCGTGTTCTCGCCATGACGGATCCGGCGTGGCGACTTCCGCCATGTTCACGTATCGCACGCGCACGCGATCGGCCGGCGCGTGATCCAGAAAGCGAATGTGGTCGAGAATCGCGACGCGCTTCTGCGCCTCGCTGTGAATGTCGTAGAGAACCAGAACAGTGCGCATACGCCGGCGTTCAGGCAGCGGCCGTGGTGACCGAGTTCGCCAAACCGGTACGCTCGCCGAGAAACAGCTCGCGCCAGAAGACGTACACGAACACGCGCCACGCTTCCGACATTTGCACACTGTCCGCCGCCGACCAGGATCGGGTGAGGGTCCGCTGTTCAACCAATGCCCCGAGCAGTTCCGCGTTGGCGGTTGTAGGGGCGGTGCGCCACGCGTCGCTACGCGCGGCCTTCAACAGCAGTGGACCGAGCGCGCCGTTCGCCCAGCCCACCAACGGAGACTCAAAGCCAAGCTTCGAAGTGCGCGTGCGAATCACGTCGGGGAGAATTCCCGCCAGTGCATCTCGCAGGATGCGCTTGCTCCACGTGCCGTCGTACTTCGTTTCGGCCGGCAACGCGAAGGCAAAGCTCGCCAGCTCCCAATCGAGAAAGGGCGAACGAATTTCAACGCCGTTGGCCATCGAGCATCCGTCGAAATTCCGTAGTACGCCCGGCAAGTGCGTTCGATGAAAGTCGTTGTACAATGCGTCGTTGAGAGACGCGGCGGGCAGTTGCTGATACCAGCGATAGCCGGCCAGCAATTCATCGCCACCGTGGCCATCAAGCGTCACGACAACGCCGTGCTCGCGCATGGTGCGGTAAACGTTGAACACAGGAACCGCTGGCGCGGCGCTCAGATCGTCCAGCGCCCACACGCTTGCGGCGATGTCGTGCACCGCATGGTCGCCGTCAAAGGTCCAGTAGGTTGGCGTGGCACCGGTATGCGTTACCACCGCGTCGGCGAATTCGCGCTCGTCAACGGCGAACCCGGGAAACGTCGCGATAAACGTGCGCTGCCAGTCATCGGCGCATCGGGTGAGATCGAGCTGCGCATTGCCCCGCGCAATATGCGCCATGCTCGAGGCAACGGCACTCGAATCGAGCCCGCCACTCAATGACGTGCCAATGCGCACATCGCTGCGCATCCGCAGACGGACGGCATTCAGGAATCGCGCGCGGAATTCTTCAACTTGTTCTTCGTACCGCGACGGCACGGCCACGAGATGATCGCGGGTCACCCACCACCGCTTGAATCCCTTCGCGCCCTGCGGCGTGATCGTGACGGAGTGTCCGGGCGGTACGCGGAATACCCCGTCAAGCGCCGTTACCAGCATCTCGCCATCGTACGCCACGGGATTCGTGAAGAATGCGTTCGCTGCGTCGGCGTTCAGTGACGCGGAGAATCCCGGGAGCTGCAGAAACGCCTTGAGTTCTGAAGCGAACGCGATGCGCGTTCCATGCACATTCACATACAGCGGCTTCACGCCAAATCGATCACGCGACAGAAACAGCGTCTTCGTCGAGGGCGTCCAGATGCCAAATGCCCACATGCCGTTGAAGCGGAACTGACAGTCTTCGCCCCAGCAGTGAAACGCCGCGGCGACGACCTCCGTGTCCGTCTCCGTTCGAAAGCGGTAGCCCTTGGCCATCAGTTCGGCGCGCAACTCGAGAAAGTTGTAGACCTCGCCGTTGAACGTGATGTAGAGCGTCGTGCCATCGGGGCACGACACCGGCATCGGACACGCGCCGGCGTCTGTTCGATCGAGAATGGCCAATCGACGGTGTCCGAGCGAAATCGGTCCGTCGCTGTAGGTTCCGCGTCCGTCAGGTCCCCGATGTGCCAATGCGTCGGTAAAGCGATCGATCTGATCGCCTGGAACGCCGTGTACGTAATCGAGAATTCCGGTGATGCCGCACATGTGCTGGTTGGTGCAATGGAACGCGCGCCAACCTCTTGTCGGCGCAGCGTGAATCAATGACATCAAAGCACAAATAGTGCCACGGTGGCGCGCGCGCACGTGGCGTATTAACTGCTTGTACGACAATCACTTAAACAAAGCGCGCGCCCCCGTTTCGGAGCGCGCGCATTGGACTGCGGTTATCGAGCGGAAAATGCTGCCGTCGTGCCGGTTTTCGGCCGACCTTAAGCCGGTTACTGCATGCGCAATCCGTTCGCTTGCGCCGGAAAAACGTCCAGCGAAATCGGGCGACGCAGTTCATGCGCTTCGTCGCGGCTCACCACCTGCAGGCCCGCGCGACGAGCGACGTTGAACACGAGCGGCGCGCGGAAGTTCGCCGTGGCGCCCTCGTTCTCCTGCTGCGGAAGCGACACCATGACGAGACTCAACGCGTCCGCTGGCGTTTCGATGTGCAACGACTGACGCTCGGTCTCGCCCAAATCGATTTCGTATGCCTGATCGAGCACGAACGGATCGGCGAGCAAGAAGGTGACGCCTTCGCCGGTCATCGATTGCAGCCACCACAGACCCGAGCGGGCGGCCGGCAAGAGGGCGAAAGCCGTGTGACTGGGGAAGCCCCACAGCGGCGTCGAGAAGTGCATTACCACATCGTGTGTCACGTGCACTTCGCCCAGCACCAGCGAGGAAATTGTTTGCGTTGTATCGAAGGCGGACTGCGGTTCTTCGTGTGCCACGGAAATCATGGAAGGGTCACAGGTAGTTGGCGAGGCTCAGCCCGAGGATGCGCGACGTCGCGCTCATCGCGGCCTGGTACATCGTCTGCTTTCCTACAAGATCCGCCATCGCCTTGTCGACTTCCGTGTCTCGCAGATCGGAGCGGAATGTTTTCAACGTCAATTCCATCGCGTCCAAGTTCGACTTGGAGTTCTCCAGCTCATTGATCCGCGTTCCCTGCACGCCCAACAAGTTCTGCACCTGACTGCTGGCGGCCGTCAGGCGATCCGTCGCCGTTCGGATTCCCGCCACGTCGTTGTTGCCGAGTGCCGTTGAGAGTGCTCGCAGAGATTCCAACGCGTCCGAAGTGAGGAACACGTCAGTGGCATTGTGATTCGGTGTGACAAATCGGTTGTCGCCGGTTTCCAGCGCAATCGCGCCGCTCGGATTCACCGGTCCGCTGGTGTCGGTCAGCGCAGAGAAACCATCGGCCGCGGTGGGAGGCAGGCGCAGCGGCGCTTCGCCCGAGCGGGTGCCACCAAACAGATAGTCATCACCGAAACGCGTGTTGCCCAACTGCACCGCGTTGTTGATGAGCTGATCGACTTCGGATTTCACAATTGAGCGCGTTTGTGCGCTCGCGGTCGCTGACGCTTGTGCGACACCAAGTTCAATCGCGCGACCGAGGTTGTCGGTCAATTGATTGAGGATCGTTTCTTCCGAGCTCGCGCGTGCAACGCCGATATCGATGTTGCGACGGAAGCTGTCGATCGCACGCATCGAACTGCCGACGCGAACCACTTCGCCGGCAGCTGTCGGATCGTCCGACATCTTCCGCACGCGCAAGCCGGAAGAAATGTCTTCGCGTAAACGATCGATGCCCTGCAGACTGCTCTGCAGGCGCGCTTTACTGTTTCGCGTGATCAGCTGATTGGTGACGCGCATCGGATCTGGCGAGGGCCGTCCGGTATCACCACCCGGTAGGATGGCAACACAAAGCCGGCATGCTAGTTAGAGAGTATCGGTGCCGCCCCGCCGTCCTTTAGCCCCACTTCGCATTCGGGCGATAGGCGGCGAAATTTGCCGGGTGGCCTCGTTGTCCCCATACTTGAGGACGCACGCTTCCGCACGGCGTCACTGTGCGGTGCGTCACTCGCACTTTTCTGACCCTCCGCAGCCCTATGGCCACCATCCTGTACGTCGACGACGAGCCCAGTGTCGGCCTGATCCTCGAGGATACGCTCAGTCAGGCCGGTCATTCGCCGGTCGGCGCGCGCAGTGTGCCGGAAGCCTTACAGATTCTGGAACGTGGTGGGGTAGACCTCATCATCTCCGACTACCGGATGCCAGGGCTGACTGGATTGGAGTTCATCCAGCTGCTCACGCGCGAGGGGTACGACGTCCCGCTCATCATGTTGACCGGTTATGCCAGCATCGAGCACGCGGTCGCTTCTATTAAAGCGGGCGCGATCGACTACATCACCAAGCCGGTCCGCCCCCAGCAGCTGGAGCTCGCGGTCGATCAGGCCCTCGAGTTCGTGCGGCTCCGTCGCGAGAACGAATCGCTGCGGAAGGAGGTCATGCAGTTCCGGAACGAGCGCCAGATCATCGGAGACTCGCCGGCAATCCGCCGAATTCTTCAGACGGTATCGATGGCCGCGCCCACGCGCGCCACGGTGCTGCTCCAAGGCGAATCGGGCACGGGAAAGGAGTTGTTCGCCCGGGCCATCCATGATCAGAGCGAGCGTCGGGAGCGACCGTTCATCAAGCTCAATTGCGCGGCGCTCCCCGAAGGTCTGGTGGAGTCCGCGCTCTTTGGCCACGAGAAGGGTGCCTTCACGGGCGCCATCAAGCGAGTCGAAGGTGCCTTCGAACGCGCCAATCGCGGAACGCTTCTGCTCGACGAAATCTCGGAAATGCGGCTCGACCTGCAGGCCAAGCTCCTTCGCGTGCTGCAGGAGCAGGAGTTCGAACGAGTGGGCGGCACGTCCCCCATCAAGGTCGATGTCCGCATCGTGGCCACCACCAACCGCGATCTCGCGGCGGAGGCCGACCAGGGGCTCTTCCGGCAGGACCTCTACTATAGACTGTCAACCATCCCGGTCATGATTCCACCGCTTCGTGAGCGGATCGAAGACATACCGGTATTGGCTCTGCGATTTGCCATGCGCAACGCGGCCGAGATGGGCAAGAAGATTGAAGGCATCGCGCCGGAAGCGCTCGAAGCATTGCAGAACTACCCGTGGCCGGGAAATATCCGCGAGCTGCAGCACGTGATCGAGCGCGCAGTCATTCTGACGCCCGACCCGATGATTCAGCCGCACTGCCTTGAAGGCACGCGCTTCGGGCTGGCGCACTCGCTGGGCGCGCCCACCATGAGACCGCGCGCGATCCCGACCCCAGGCAGTGTTCCGGCCGTCGCCAACGGCGGCTCGGCGGGCTCGATTAACCTCTCGACGCTAAATGTCGCCGAAGCCGAGCGAATTCTTATTCAGCATGCGCTCACTGCTGCCGATAACAATCGTACGAAAGCGGCAGACCTGTTGGGGATCAGCGTTCGTACGTTGCGCAACAAGCTCAATGGCCCCGGCCGCGAAGAGAACGGCGAAGAGGAATAGGCGGCAAGGAACGCCCGGTTTTGGGCGGCAGGAATTTCCTTCCTACCAGTTTTGCCAGGGTGGACGCCGGGAAAATGTCGCCGATTACCGGCGTTAAGTGAATCATTTTAAAATTCCGTAAACTATTGCAATAAAACAATTTAGTCAGTCTTATTGATCGGAATTCCGAGCGCGGATGCGGCCGAACCATCGTCATGGCCCGGCCATTGCTTTTCCGGGGGTGAGATCGTTCGCCCTTTCACCCCGGATTCCGCCGATGCTCTTCGGACTCATCGATCGCGTTACCTCAGCCTCGTCGCTCAAGACGTCGCTCGACCGCAGTGTCGAGCGTTCGCGCGGCATCGCTGATCGGGTCAGCAAAGCCACGCTCAATAACGGCGACGGCTTCGCGCTCGAGGCCAATGGAAAGGCGTCCACCCAGAACGCCAATCCGGTCAACGTCGAAGACGAAATGGTCGCGCTCGCCGACGAGCAGATCCGTTTCCTCGCCACGTCCCGGTTGCTCGAAAAGACCTACGCCAGCCTCCGCGGCGCCATCAAGGGTAGCTCGGTCTGATGCCGATCGATCCGATTCGTCGCCCGGCCATGCTGCCGATTCCGGGTCAGTCGCCGACCCGTCCGATGTTCAAAACGCTCGGCATCGCCAGCAGCGGACTCTCTGTGCAGCGCCAGCGCATAGAAACGTTCGCGCAGAACATCGCCAATGCCGAAGTCTCGCGCGGCGCCGACGGCCAACCGTTCAAGCGTCTCGAGGTCGTGAGCGAAGCCGCGAATTCCACCAACGCGATGTATCCCGAGATCGGTGGCGGTATTGCCGGCGCGGGCGTTGGCGGTGTTGTCGGCGCTGATCCGTTTCGATCGCCCACCGTGAACGAAGACGGTGTGAAGCCCATCGTGGTGCCCGTGTTGCCGGAAAATGGCGCTGCCAATGGCGCGCCGGTTGGCGGACCACTGCAGGGAGAATTTGGCGCACGCGTTGTTGGCATCGCCGAAGATCAGGGCGAAGGCAACCTCGTGTACGACCCGAATCATCCCGATGCCAACGAGTCGGGCTTCGTGCGATACCCGAACATCGACACCACGCAGGAACTCGTGAAGCTCCTCGATGCGAAGCGCATCTATGAAGCCAACGTCTCCGTCTTTCAAACCGCGAAGTCGATGCTTCGCGCTTCCCTCGATATCTGATGCGCGCTGCTCTCGCGGACGCATCGATGATTTCTGCACTTCTCGCTCACACTCTCGACTGATCGACGCGCTGCGGGTCCGGGGATCGGTGTGAGTCCTCCTCCTCCTCTCCGAATCCACATCGGTTCCCGGCCCGCAACGCTTCTCTCTCTCTGTCTATCATGAGCATCAACGGCATCACGAACCCGCTTGTCGCCAACCTCGGCACGATTGGTCGCCCTGAGGTCGCACGTCCGAACACGGACCGCGCGAACAACAACGCGGGCACGGCCAGCAACGCGATCGGGACTCCGGCGCGCACTGCGCTAAAGCCGCAGACGCCCATCGCTGGTCAAAACGCCACGCGGCACGCGGTGCCGGCCGAGGCGCCACCGGGCACGGACCCCGCGCTGTGGAGTGTGCTCACGACGGATGAACGGAACTTCTTCGCGAAGACCGCCGCTCTCGGTCCGCTCACGTACAGCCGCATCAAAGCCGCCGCCAATCCGCAGGCACCCGCTGCACGCGGTGTGCGCCTCGACGTCCGCGCCTGATCGCCAGAGAACCGACCATGTCTACGCGCATCGATTTGCTCACTCGCTCGCTCCCGGAATTTCCGGGACGTGATACGGGTGCAAAGTCACTGCCAATCATCAACGAAGGCGGTGACACCAACACGTTTGCCGGCACGCTGACGCGCGCGCTCAACGAAGTCTCGGATTCACGAGATGCAGCAGCCGATCTGACGCAGCGTTTCGCCAACGGCGAGAACGTTGAACTGCATCAGGTCATGGCCGCGACCGAAGAAGCGGGCCTCGCACTCGACATGGTGATCGAACTTCGCAACAAGGTTGTCGAAGCGTATCGATCCGTGATTGCCATGCAGTCCTGAACCACCCGATCTACACATGTCATCCTTCGCAGATTCATTGTTCGGCCGCATGGGCGCTGGACGCCAGATCGCCATCATCGCGGTCGGCGTCATTGTGACGGCTCTCGTCTACGGCGTTTCCACCTGGGCGGTGAAGCCCACGATGGTGCCGCTCTACGCGAATGTGCCAGTCGATCAGGTCAAGCACATGACCGACAAGCTCACGGAGTTGAGCATTCCGTATGAGCTCGACCAGGGTGCGGGCACTTCGATCCTCGTCTCAAGCAATGATCTTGTCCGGGCCCGCGTCGACATGGCCGCGGAAGCGATGCCGGGCACTGGTCGCCCCGGCCTTGAGTTGTTTGATAAGGCCACGTGGGGCATGACGGACTACACGCAGAAGGTGAATTATCGTCGCGCAATGGAAGGCGAGTTGGAGCGCAACATCAGCAAGTTGCAGAATGTGCAGTCCGTGCAAGTGCATCTTGCGCTGGAAGACGACAAGCTGTTCAAAGAGAGCGAACGGAAGTCGAAAGCATCGGTGACGTTGGGACTGGCCAGCGGCGAAGTTCCGAAACCCGACATGGTCGACGGTATCGCGCGCCTCGTGGCAGGTGCGGTTGGCGGGCTGAATCCCGATCAGGTCACGATCGTCGACTCGCGTGGACAGGCGCTCACGATGCAGGACGACGGCTCGCTCACCGGACTGACCAGCCGTCAGTTGGCCGTGCAGCGCGAAGTTGAATCGTACATGGAGCAGAAGGCCAACAAGTTGTTGCTGAGTCTCGTTGGCAACGGCAATGCGAGTGTGCAGGTGTCGGCGGCGATCAATTTCGACAAGGTCGATCGCACCGTGCAGGCCATCGATCCGGAAAAGCAGGCAGCGACGACGGAACAGAAGGCGGAAGTGACGCCGAGTTCGCCGCAACAGGGTGCCGGCTACACGTCGACCGCCACATCGTACGAAAACACCAAGAGCGTCGAAACGTTTAGCGGCGCTATCGGCAACGTGAAGCGCCTCACGGTGGCGGTGCTCGTCGCTGACAAGGTTGCACCGCGCGCCGCGAACGACACTGGCGCCCAGGCCGCGACGCCGCCCGTGGTGACCGCGCGTACGCCCGAAGAGCTCACGCGAATCGAAACGCTTGTTCGCAACGCGCTCGGTGTCGACTCCACGCGCGGCGACATGATTTCGGTCGTGAGCGCACCGTTCGATCTGCCGGCTCCCGTGGCCGTGAAAAAGGATAGCGTTACGCCGCCCGATCTGATGGCGCGCGTGCAGAACAATCCGAAGCCGATCGTCGCCATCGCGTCGCTCGTCGTGGTACTCGTCGTTGGCGTGCTGACGCTGAGTGCGTTGAAGCCGAAGAAGGGTGCGACGAACGCCGCCGCCAACCAGGCGCCGGCGCTGCATGCCGGTCCGCACGGATATCCGGAACTGCCGGCCTCGAGCCAAATGCAGTCGGCGATGATGCAGTCCAGCGATGACATGAATCAGATGATGCTCGACGAACGTCGACCGGTGGTGCTGCCGCCACCCGTGACGACTCCTGAACGGGAGCAGGCGATTGCGACTGTCGATCAGCGCCCCGACGCGGCGCTCCGCGTAACGCGCAATTGGCTTCGCACCTGACCGACGGTAGACACTCGTGATTGCTCTCGCCCGCAACAGCGCCGACCGATACGCGCCTGAACGTCTGACTGGACGACAGAAGGCTGCCATCGTCTGCATGGCGCTCGGTACCGAACACGCCGCTAAGATCACCGCCAGTCTTCATCCGGAAGAGGCGGAAATCATCGCGCTTGAAGTGGCCCAACTCAGCTCCGTGCCGCCGTCCTCCGTTGATGCGGTGTTGAGTGAGTGGTTGGAGTTGACGCTGGGCGTCGATTCGCTGAGCGCCGGTGGTGTCGAGTTCGCGAAAGACGTGCTCGAAAAGGCGTTCGGCGCGGCGAAGGCCAGTCAGATTCTCAAGCGTATTCAGGGACAGCTCGCCGACAGCGATCGCTTTGGTCGTTTGCGTCGCGCCGATCCGCAGCAGTTGGGCAACACGCTCCGCGGTGAGCATCCGCAAACGATCGCGTTGATTCTCGCGCACCTCGACCCCGGGCACGTCGCGGCCATCATTCGCGAAATCGATCCGGCGTTGGGCGGTGACGTGATGTTCCGCATCGCCAAGATGGAGAAGGTGTCGCCGGAAATGATCTCGCTCGTTGAGCGCGCGATTGGCAACGAAGCAGACCTCGCGTTCTCGCAGGGCATGAGTTCGGTGGGTGGACCGGCCGCGGTCGCCGCCGTCCTCAACCTCGTCAGCACGTCGCTCGAGAAGGAAGTCCTCGACCTGGTCTCCGAGCGCGATCCGCAGCTCAGCGATCAGATCAAGAACCTCATGTTCGTCTTCGAAGATTTGTCGGGTCTCGACGACAAGTCGCTGCAGCGGCTGCTGCGCGAAGTGGACGTCAAACAGTTGGCGCTCGCCCTCAAGGCCGCCAGCCCCGATCTCAAGACGAAAATCATGGGCACCATGTCGCAGCGCGCGGTGGCCGGCCTCAAGGAAGAGATGGAATTCCTCGGCCCGGTCAAGATGCGCGACGTCGAAGCCGCGCAGACGGATATCGTTTCGAAGGTGCGCGCGCTCGAAGAGACTGGCGAGATCGTGTTGAGCGCCGGATCCGACGATGTCATCGTCTGACGGAGCCGCGAAACCAATGCAAGCCACACCGTGGGCGCTCGATGAGCTCTCAATGCCGGACATCTTCGCGATGTCCGACGATTCACGACTCATCGGCGCGCAGGGCGAGCCGACCGCCGATGCGTACGCGCATCTCGCGGCTGAGCGTACGCGGCTGGAAGCCGATGCGTATGAACGCGGCTACGCCGATGCGCAGCGCAACGCCCTTGCGGCCGCTGAAGGACAGGTCGCATCCGCGATGAGTGCGCTGTCCGAGGCGATTGCTTCGGTGCAGGTACACTCAGCGCGGTGGACTTCGAATACGGAAGAGAATCTCGCCGCGCTCGCCGTCGCGGTCGCGCGGCATATCGTGCAACGCGAAGTCATCGCCGATCCTACGATCGTGCGCGATCTCGTACAGCGGGCGCTGGCACAAATCCCGATGGATCACGCGGTCACGGTGCGCTTGCATCCGGACGACGCGGTGACGTGCAACAGCCTGGCGACACCGGATGCTGCGGGACGACTGCAAGATATTCGTGTCATTCCCGATGCGCACATCACGCGCGGTGGCTGCTTGGTTGAAGGCCGCGAGCGCATCATCGACGGACGCGTAGATACGTCGCTCGAACGCGCGTATCGCGCCATCGCACAGATTCAGGCATGAGCGCGAACGACTTGCGCATCACTGCGGACAGCACGTTCGGTATGCCGTTCACGCCCGCCGTGGCCGACATGGTCGAGCGACTCGATCCGAACGATCGCTTCGCAGCGTACGGACGCGTGACGCGCGTGGTCGGACTCGTGCTGGAAGCGACCGGACTCGAAGTGGGTCTCGGTGCGCTTTGTCGCATTACCAGTCATTCACGCGAGCGTTCCGTGCTCGCCGAAGTGGTTGGATTTCATGAGCGCGGCGTGTTGCTGATGCCACTCGGCGAGTTGGACGGGCTGCATCCGGGCAGCTCCGTTCAGCCGTTGGGTCGCACGTTTGGCGTTGATGTGGGTCCGGGATTGCTCGGTCGTGTCTTGAACGGACTGGGGCATCCGATCGATGGCAAAGGCAAGTTGGATGTCATCGAGCGCGTGCCACTCGCGGCCGAACCGCCCAACCCGCTCGAGCGCGAAACGATCGATCGCCCGCTCGAAACCGGAGTGCGCGCGATCGACGGGCTCTTAACCATCGGTCGCGGACAGCGCGTCGGAATCTTCGCAGGTTCCGGCGTCGGCAAGAGCACCATGCTCGGCATGATCGCGCGCCATGCGCAGGCCGACGTGAACGTGATCGCGTTGCTCGGTGAACGCGGTCGCGAAGTGCGCGATTTCATTGAGAATTCGCTCGGCGAGGAAGGACTCGCGCGATCGGTCGTCATTGTCGCCACCGGCGACCAGGCCGCGCTTGTGCGCGCGCGTGGTGCGCTCGTTGCCACGGCGATTGCGGAGTATTTCCGCGATCAGGGCAAGCAAGTCATGCTGATGGTCGACTCCGTCACGCGCGTGGCAATGGCGTGGCGCGAGATCGGTCTCGCGACCGGTGAACCGCCGACCACGAAGGGTTATCCGCCGTCAGTCTTTGCGTCGTTGCCGCGGTTGCTCGAACGCGCCGGCAATGGCTCGCGCGGCGGCATCACCGGCATCTATACGGTGCTGGTTGACGGCGACGACTTTAACGAACCAGTGGCAGACGCCGCTCGTTCGATTCTCGACGGTCACATCGTCCTGACTCGACGCCTCGCCTCGCAAAACCACTTTCCGGCGATCGATGTGCTCGAGTCGAAGAGCCGCGTGCGCGATCACATCGTCAACGATGTTCAGCGCAATGCTGGCAGCGCGATGCTTCGCCTCGAAGCGGCCTATCGTGAGAAAGAAGACCTGATCATGGTCGGCGCGTACCAGAAGGGGAGCGATCCCTACGTCGACGCGGCTATCCAGTACCGGCATCGTGCCCTGCAATTTCTGCAGCAGCGCCCGGACGAAATTTCACACTACGGCGATACGTACATGGCGTTGGCGTCGATCGCCGAGGCCATTGAGTCGGCGGTGGTGAGACGCTGATGTTCAAGTTTCGACTGCAGCGCATCCTCGAACTTCGTGAGCAGGCCGAGCAGGCCAAAGCGCGCGCGTTGGCGTCGGCGCAAGACGCCGCGGAAGTAGCGCGCCGCGAGCGAGATGCCCTCGCAAGTCTGCATCAAACGTCGCGCGCGGAGCTCGACGCAGCGACGACATCTGAACGTCGCATTGGCCACCTGCAGCAGCTCGGATTTGTCCTCAAATCGCTCGACGAACGACTCGCCTCCGCGGGCGATTCCGTGCGTGCGGCCGACGAAGTCGTCGCCGGGGCCCAGAAATTGCTTGAGGATGCTGCCAGAGATCGCCGCGTGCTCGATCGCTTGAAAGGTCGGCACACCGATCAATGGCGTGCGGAAGAGGCGCACCGAGATCGTGTCGGGATGGACGAAATCGCAATTACGCGCTTCGCCCGCCAGGCCGACTTGGCCGCCGATTCCACATCGGCATCAGTGAATAGCGGTAGCACCTCGCAGACATCGGATCAGTCTCGCGAGCTCACCAGGAACGACGGTTCAGCGCAATGAAGAAGTTGCTCATCCCAGTCATCATCGCGGTGCTCGCCGGTGTCGGTGGCGGTTCCGGCTTTGCCTATATGCGGGCGTCGAAGAAGTTCGTGGCGGACAGCTCGCATTTGGCCGACAGTTTGAAGGCGCACCCGCCGAAAGCGGATTCGGCGACGGCACACGAGGGCGAGGCCACCGCGCACGCCGAGTCGGCGCCGGTCGTTGAGCCACCTCCAATGACGCCGGCCGACAGCATTCGCGCACTGGAAGCGGCGCGCGGTGAAGCGAAGACTGGCGAAGCGAAGACTGGTGAAGCGAAGAGTGGCGAGCCAGCGCACAACGAAGCCCCGCACACCGACGCGAGCGCGGCGTCCAAAGCGGCACCGGAGAAGGCGGGCGATCTCAAATCGCAGAGCGCCAAATCCATCGCGCTTGCCGCCGATCACAAGGCACCCGATACCAAAGCGGTCGATCCGAAAGCTCCGGAATCGAAAGCCACGGCGACGAAACCGGTCGACAGCAAAGCAGTCGATGCGAAGGCAGCCACACCAAAGACAAACTCCACGGCGTCAGTTGCGAATGCCGTTCGCGATGCGCGGAATGAAGCGCTGAACACGCCGCTTCCCGAACAACGACTTGCCAAAATCTTCTCCGCGATGTCGGCCAAGGACGCCGCCAAAGTTATGGAGCAGATGCCAGACAATGATGTGCGCACGATTCTCAGCCTCATGAACGACAAGACGGCTGCTGGCATTCTCGCGCTCTTCCCGGCGCCGCGCGCGGCGTCGATCACGAAGGGCTCTGTGCATCCCTCTGGGAACACACCGTGAACATCAATTCAGTCTTTACTGCTCCGCCGCGCCCGGAACCGGCACCGCGGGCCGAGTCGCCGTCTCGCGCAGACGACGCGGACGCGACACCGGAATCGCGCGAGACATCGTCGCGCCGCGCCGCCAGCCGCGCCGAGTTTTCGGCGCTGATGGCGTTGCTGAGTGGCGCCGGTCCAAAGGTGCGCACCGATCTGCTGAAACAGATTCCTCCCGAGGGCGCGTCGCTGCTTGACTCGCTCCTCGACGGCGCCGCATTGATGAATGGCGAGTCGAGCGACAGCGCGATCGGTTCCGCGAACGCCAGTGGTAAAGCCGACAGCGTGCTCTCGATGCTGGCGTCGGGCTCGTCGCCGTCGGCGCAAGCCGCCTCGGACGCGCTGCGCTACGGCCTGCTCAAGGACAGCACGCAGTCGAGTCAGGAAAGCGATCTGGATGTATTGCAATCGGCGCTCGACAGCGTGAAGTCGGACGCCACCACGCATACGCGCGGTGGCAAGGGCGATGAGCATGCCCGCTTCAATGAAATCGTTGGACGCATTCTCTCTCGCAAAGGCATGTCGGTCGATCAGCTCAAGGCGCGCGGTGATGATCGTGCCGCCGAAGTGCGCGAAGCGCTCGATGCCCTGCTCGCGCGCGCGGGAACTCCGGCCGCGACCGACTTGGTGAACACGCCGGACAATGCGACGATGGCCGCTGCGGCCGCTGCCCTCGCCAAAGCGAATGCCACCTCGGCGGCCGATGTGACGTCGCCGGTCAAAGACGTGGACGCGCTGCACCCGCAGCTGCGCGCCAAGCTCGATCGTGTCATCGAGCGGATGAAGAACGAGTACGGCAATGACGTACAGGTTGTCGAAACCGCGCGATCGCAGGACCGCCAGGACTGGTTGTATGAACAGGGCCGCACGCGCCCGGGCAACATCGTCACGTGGACGCAAAACTCGGCGCACACGCGCGGGGAAGCGGTCGACGTGATCGTTGATGGTTCGTACTCGAACGCCGAGGGGTTTGCCCGCTTGCAGCGCATTGCCAAGGAAGAAGGGCTTCGCACGCTCGGCGTGCGCGACCCCGGACACTTGGAGTTGTCAGCCATCGATACGCTCGGCGAACGAATCGTCAACGCCAACGCTGAAGGCACCGCGCCCGTCGCTCGTCGTACCGTCGAGGCGACGCCGCTCATCGCGTCATCAGCCTCGCAGGCGGGTGTTGCGCGTGTCGCGGGTGTGGCTGGCGTTGCCGGCGTCGCGCGCATCGGCGAGAGCGGATTCGATCGTCGCTATACCGCGAAGACCGAGAACTCGTCCGTCGCGGCGAGCGCAACGCTGCCAACCAACGGGCCGGCCAGCGTGAACGGCCAAGGAAATGCCTTTGGACGCGGCGAGCGCGACGATCAGGGACGTCCGCTGAACGACGGCCGCAAACTCGGGCAGAGCAAGCGCGAAGCGAACGCGGGCAGCGATGCGCCAGCGTTTGGCTCACCATCCAGCACGCTGCCGACGAACGCGCCCACTGCAGTTGAAGCGCCAGCACCCGCCGCTGGTGCGCGGGCGGCCGAACGGGCTGCCGACATTCAGGATCTGCGCGACAGTGCGCCCGCCGGTTCCGTATCGCGCATGACGCTCGACGTCGATGCACCGAACGGCGGACAGGATCGCATCACCGTTGATTTGCGCGGCAACAGCGTGGGCACACAGATCAACACGGATGCTGCGAACGCCGATCGACTGCGCATGCGCACCGCCGATTTGCAGGACGCTCTCGGCCGTCACGGCCTGGAGAGCGACAGCGTGCGCATCTCCGGTCAGCTGCGCAACGAACTCTCCGACGCCTCGCGCGTTGGTGCAACTGAGCGCGAAGGCCTCCGTTTGAATGCGTCACAACAGGCCGGCGCCGGCGACGGTGCGATGAATCAAGGGCAGCGCGAACGCGCGTCCAATGGTCGTGAATGGGATCGTCCCGAATCGCGGCAGGCGCGCGAGGAGCGGCAGTCATCACGAGAGAACGCCAGCCAGCGCGGCCAGCGTGAGTCGTCCAACGGCGGTGCGTTTGGCACTGCATATGGGAGCGCGTCATGATCACAGCAGTACGCAATTCGTTGTTCAGCAACCCGCTGTTCGATACGACGACGGGCAGCTCGACCACGGGTTCAACCACCGGCACGAGCGGTACCGGAGCAGTGGAGCCACCAGTTGGTCCGGCTGAACCGTCGCAACCGCGCACGCTGCCAACGAATCCGCAGGGCATGGGGCGTGACGAGTTCTTGAAGATGCTCGTGGCGCAGCTGAAGAATCAGGATCCCATGAATCCGATGGACAGCAAGGACATGGCGGCGCAGCTCGCGCAGTTCTCGACGGTTGAGCAACTCGTCACGATGAACAAGAGTCTGACCGCACAGGCGGCGTCGGCGGACGCGACGACGAAGGCGCTCGAAGATCTGAAGCAAGCGCAAACCGATTCGTCCGATGCCATCTCGCAGCTCATCGAAGGCCAGATGGCCGTGTCGACGGTGGGCAAGATCGGCGTCACCAGCGGCAACACGATGCTCGTCGACAAGAGTGGCAGCGGCACGATTCTCATCGATACCGGCACGGTGAGCGGCGGTGGCCGCGTCACGGTTACTGATGCCAACGGCAACATCGTCGGGACCAAGTCGGTCAGTCAGGTGAATGCGGGCCAGTCGTCGTTTGATACGCGCGATCTCGGCTTCGATCCACCGCTCCCCGCCGGGAAGTACACGTACAAGTTCGAGGTCGCAACGGATGGCGGCCAGCAGCAGTGGCAAGCAGTAAAGACGTACTCGACCGGACGGATTACCGGTCTGAAGTACGATCAGGGCAACCCAATCCTGATCATCGGCGATTCCTTCTCGCTGCCGATGTCACAGCTCATTCAGATCCGCGGCTGACCGCGAACCTCCACGAGGACCATCCGATATGCTTCGCTCTCTCTATGCTGGTGTCTCCGGCCTGCGCAACAATCAGGTGCGCATGGACGTCATCGGCAACAACATCGCCAACGTCAACACGGTTGCCTTCAAGGCTGGCCGCGTGACCTTCAAAGAAGGTTTCGCGCAGCTGCTGCAGGGTGCGAGCCGTCCGCCTGGCGATCAAGGTGGTATCAACCCGATTCAGATTGGTTTGGGCATGCAGGTTGGCTCGATCGACCAGATCTTCAATCAGGGTAACCTCGAAACGACCGGTCTGAATACGGACGTCGCGATTCAGGGTGATTCGTTCTTCGTCGTGCGAAAGGGCAATCAGAGCTTCTACACGCGCGCTGGTAACTTCCAGGTTGACGCACTCGGTCAGCTCGTGTCGCCAGCGAACGGATTCATCGTACAGGGCCGCATGTATGAAAACGGCGTCGCTCAGGACGGCATTCAGGACATTCGCTTGCCGTTCGGTCAGAAGGTGTCGGCCAAGCCGACCACGGAAGCGATTCTCGCCGGCAATCTGAACGCGTCAGCGCCGATCTTCCAAGGCACGTTCACCGATCCGAACGATCGCGCACTGCCGATCAACGAAAAGGCGTGGACGGAATCGCAGATTGCCGTGTTCGATTCGCAGGGCACCAAGCACGACATCAAGATTCAGATGTGGAAGACGGGCCCGAACACGTGGGATTGGCGCATTGATCCCATCGCGTCGGCACTCACCGAGAATTTCCAGACGGATGGCGCCTCGCCGCCGTCGGACATTCAGCTGCCGACTCCTCCGTCGGGCTATGAGATTCTTCCGGCCAACGTGAAGGTCACGAGCTCCACTGGTACCGAATACGCGACGCCGGCCGATTGGTCCTTCAGCGCTGGACCGCCACCAGCCGTGCAGTTCACGAACACGATGCCGTCGAACTCGGAAGTGAAGATCTCGTACTTCATGAGCCCGACCACGGCGACGCCGAGCATCAATAGCGGCACGTTTACGTTCGATCAGGCCGGCATCATGAACACCAACATCACGGCCGCACTCGACTTCGCCGTGCCGGGTGCGAACCCGGTGCAGATCAACCTCAAGCTCAATGGTGGCGTGAACGGTCTGACGCAGTTCGCGTCCACCGCGTCGACCGCCGTGCTGCGCGATCAAAACGGCTACACCGCCGGCACGCTGCAGAACTTCAGCATCGATCGCTTCGGTCTCATCACCGGCTTCTTCACGAACGGCACCACGTCGCCGTTGGCGCGCATCGCGCTGGCCGATTTCAACAACCCGAGCGGTTTGCTTCGCATCGGTGACAACATGCTCCAGGAGTCGGCCAACTCTGGCTCCGCCGTGCTCGGATTCGCGCTCGAAGGCTCGCAGGCACAGCTCACCAGCGGTGCGCTCGAAATGTCGAACGTCGATCTGGCGCAGGAGTTCACGAACATGATCGTCGCCCAACGCGCCTTCCAGGCGAACGGCAAGGTCGTCTCGACCTCCGACGACATGCTGCAGGAGCTGATGACCATCAAGCGGTAATCGCGTGACGGCGCTCGACTAGCTCGAGCGCCGCCGGCGAGGCCGTCCGATAGTCTCGCGGCACGTCCGCGGGGAGGAGACGGAGGTTGGGGTCGATTCGGCCCCAGCCGCCGTCTTCGTCGTTCCCATCGGCAATTCTTGCCGAAGCATGCCGAGTTTGCCGATGCGCGGTGACGTCTCGAGTTGATGTTCTATTTTATGGAAACTAGTTCGACAATTGTAAATTGTTATAAATAAATCACTTACAAGTTTCCGGATATTGTAAATACGGTGCCGTCGGTTTGGCACCCGGTGTGCTTCTAGTGGAGCCGCGAAGTCTACCCTCGACTCAACCAATTATGGCTGCCCAAGAACAACCCGCTGCCCCAGCTCCAGAAGAAGGCGAAGCCGCCCCCTCCGGCATGAAAGCCAAGCTTCCAATGATCGCCATGATCGTTGCTGGTCTGGCCGTTGGCGGCGGTACCGGCGCGGTGGTGGTCGGTCCGATGGTCGCCAAGAAGATGGGCAAGGTGGTCGCGCCGCACGCCGATAGCACCGCCGCTGAAGGTGGTGGCGAAGCCAAAGCCGAAGGCGAGAAAGGCAAAGAAGGTGGCGCCGCGGAATCGAACGTTCATCTGCTCGAGAACCTGGTCTTAAATCCGGCCGGTAGCGGTGGCAGTCGGTTCTTGTTGTTCTCCGTGGCCATCGAAACCAGCACGGCCGTTGCCGGCACCGAGATGACCGCCCACGACGCGGAACTGCGCGACATCATCCTCACCGCGCTTGGTGGCAAGACAGTCGATCAACTCACCGATATGTCGCTGCGCGATGGCATCAAGAGCGAAGTCCAAGTGGCGATTGTGAAGCGATTCGGCAAAGGCACGGTGAAGCGTTTGTACTTCCCGCAGTTCGTCGTGCAGTAAGCACTCGCATCGAGCTCGCGACCTCATGGCCTCTGAAACTCTTAGCCAAAACGACATCGATCGCCTGCTTGGCGGCGGTGGTGGTGGACCGCGGCTCACGCCGCTTTCCGGCGCCGCGCTCGACGTGCAAGTGTACGATTGGCGTCGTCCGCACCGCGTTTCCAAGGAGCGTTTGCGCACACTCGAAGCCATGTACGAACGACTCGTCAAAGGCCTCGAGGCCTGGCTCGTTTCGCGCGTCCGCGGCCAGATGGAGATGCGGCTGCAAAGCGTGGAGCAGTTTTCCTTCGGCGAGTTTACGCTCTCGCTGCCGATGCCCTGCTCGTCTTTCATTTTTGATATCACGGGCACCGGACAGAAGGGTGTCATCGATATCGGCCCCGAATTCTCGACGTACATCATCGATCGGCTCTTCGGCGGCGAGGGCAGCGGCATTCCGCTGACGCGCGCGTTGACGCCCATTGAGCGGATGGCCGTACGTTCGGTTGCTGATCGTGTGGCTTCACTGCTGCAGGAGATCTGGACCGATCACGTGCCGATGGACATTGGCATCAGCGGATTTGAATCGTCGCCGGAAATTCTCCAAGTGGTGAACCGCGAAGATCCGGTGCTCGTGGCGAACGTGGAGTTCTCGACGGGCAACGTCAGCAGCCTCGTCCTGATCTGCCTGCCCTTCTCCGTGCTCGACAAATTCTTTACGTCGAGCGGGCAACAGCGCACCGCCCTCTTGCATACCACGGATGCCGAGCGTGAAGCATCGCGTCAGCGCAGCGAGGCCGCGTTGCGGCAGACGCGTGTGCCGCTCACTGCACGCTTGCCTGATTTTCAACTTTCGATGCGCGACATCGCGCAACTGGAAGTGGGCAGTGTGATTCCCACCGGAATTCCCAAAGACGCCCGCGTGGTGTTGCGCGCGGGCTCGCAGGAACGCTTCATCGGCCACGCGGGCCGGGTGAACGGCAACCTCGCCATTCGCATTCTCGACGCGGTGCCTTCCGCGTCGCCTACCGATTCACGGACCTGAGGCAACGCACGAATGAACCCCGCTGAAATCGACGCCCTCGTCGCGAGTGCACAGGCGGCCAAAGCCGCTGGACAACCGTTGTCATCGCTGGCTCCGGAAGCGGTCGCAGAAGCGCCGGCCGCGCGCACTCCGCAATTCGCCGACTTCGAACAGACGATGTTGGGCAGCACGGAAGTGCCCATCGGCATGCTGCTCGACTTGTCGCTGCCTATCTCCATCGAGCTGGGTCGCACTTCCATGACCGTACAGGAACTCCTGCGCCTCGGTCGTGGATCGGTGATTCAACTCGACCGCCTCGCCGGTGAGCCGATTGACATCTACGTCGGTGATCGCCGCTTCGCCGAAGGTGAAGTGGTTGTCCTCGGCGAACACTTCGGCGTGCGCATCACGCGCATCGTCACGAGCGGTGCCGCCAACCAGCAGGTTGCCTGATGATGACCCGACAGATGTCCGACTACGTTCCGCCAACAACCTGAGATCATCGATTTCATGTTGATTGCTGCACTCGGTGTGGTTGCCGCCCTCGCGTTTGTTCTTGGACTCGGCGCGCTGTGCCTCTGGGCACTTAAGCGCTGGGGCAAGATGTCGCTCACGTCGCGTACGCGAGTCGCGGTAGAAGTGGTGCAGCGCGTTCCGCTGGGTCCGAAAACCGGGCTCGCGGTCATTCGTGTTGGTGACAAGGTCATGGCGGTGTCGGTCGGCGACGGCGGCGTGCGTCCGTTGTTCGAACTCGAAGAAGCTGATCGCCAGCGCGTGATCGCCACGAGCTCCGTGCCCACTCCGATGGAGTCGAGCGCACAGGCCACGGCGAGCTTTGCACAGTTTCTCCCCACCGCCTTCAGCAAGCATGCGTTTGGGAAGAACATGGCTCAGGCGCTGTCACAGTCGTCGCCGCTCACGCCGAACGCGGACTTGCCACGTGTTAGTGCGAGTCTCGAAACCGCCGCAACAACACCGGTCAGCGGGTCGTCGATATCATCGAGCAGCGCGTCGGCTTTCGCGCCGGCTGCGTTCAGCCCGCACGAACCGAAAGAAATCCCGTCCTTTCTCACCGCCTCGGTGAAACCGACGCGTTCAGTCGCAGCACCCGCGAGCAATTCTGAGCGTGAATTCCGCGCCATGCTCGGTGGCGCGCTCAGCGCCGCTACACGTCTGGCGGTGTTCGTTGGTGCCATCGTACTCGCGGCTGCGAGTGTCACGCCGTTGCGCGCACAAGCCGCGCCGCCGGTCACGCAGCCACCGGTGGTGCAACCGCCGGCGATACAACCGCCGAGCACGCAAGCGACCACGACGGCCGGAACGACGTCGCAGAATGCGGCCATCCCGACCGCCGCTCCGCAGGTGAATGCGGCGACGCCGGCAACGACGAATACGCCAAACATTGTTGGTTTGCCGAACGGCACGCAGCAACTGCAAGCGCCCGCGCCGAAAGCACCAACGGTGCCCAAGCCGGCGCTTCCGGCGGGCGTTGGCGCTACTAAAGCCAAGGTCGGAAACGGCGCGTCGGTCGGCCCGAACGGCGCAAGCGCGACGCGTCCGACCACGAAGATGGTTCTCGACTCGGCCGCCGCATCGCGTAATCAGCGGGCGACGCCGGCGCAGACCGCACCGGTGGGCGCCGACGAAGCACTGATGAAGCTCATGCCGCAAATGGATGTGAAGCTGGGTGACGAGAAAGACGGCGGACTGCGCTTGAACGGTACGGTTGGGATTGTGGTGATGATGGGGTTGTTGACCCTGTTGCCCACGCTCCTGCTCATGATGACCGGCTTCACGCGCATTCTTATCGTGTTGCATTTCCTCAAGCAGGCAATGGGCACCCAGAGCGCGCCACCCGCGCAACTCCTCGCGGGAATGGCGTTGTTGCTCACTGGTTTCGTGATGGCGCCGACGCTCAAGGACGTGAACAACAAGGCCATCACGCCGTGGCTCGATGGCAAGATTACCCAAGTGGAAATGATGAAGACGGGTGTGATGCCGATGCGCGAGTTCATGCTGCGGCAAACGCGAGAGTCGGACCTGAAGACGTTTATCGAAATGAGTCGTTTGCCGCGCCCGGCCACGGTCGATGACGTCCCGTTGCATGTCTTGATGTCGGCGTTCGTCGCGAGCGAACTGCGGACGGCGTTTCAGATTGGCTTCGCCATCTATCTGCCATTCATCATCATCGACGCCGTCGTCGCGTCAGTGCTCATGAGCATGGGTATGTTCATGCTCCCTCCAGCGATGATCTCACTGCCATTCAAGCTGCTGCTCTTCGTCCTGGTGGACGGCTGGAGCCTCACGATTTCCAGCCTGGTGCAAAGCTTCAAGTAAGGGCTCTCGAGTTGCTGGCGTCGCACCGCGTAAACGGCGTTCACCGCCTGGCGCAACGCGACGAAAGAAAGGCCGACCGCATCGCTGCGGTCGGCCTTTCACGTTGTGGATGCGCTTTCAGCGTTTCGCGAGCGCTGCCTAGAAACCGCTCCAGTCGATATCGTCGTCGGCGCCCACGCTGGCCATCGCACGAGGCACCGGTGCCGCGGCACGCGTGGTCCGCGTACGTCCGTCGCGCGATGTACTCGCATTGCGAGCCGGTCCCGCCGACGATTCGGCGCGTGAAGCGCCCGACAACTGGAACGCCGCCACACGTTCGCGCGTGCTGGACGCCTGGGCCGCCAGCTCGTGCGCTGCCGCCGCCGACTCCTCGGAGTTCGACGCGATCTCCTGCGTCGAGCGGCTCATCTGCTCGACCGCTGTGGCGATTTGCGACACGCCACTTTCCTGCTGACGGCTCGACGTATCGATCTCGACCATCATGCCGCTCATCTTGGACACCTGTTGCTCGATGACGCGAAGCTTGGCCAGCACATCTTCGCTCATCTCGCCACCACGGTGAGCGCGCGCCACTGAATCGGCGATCAGCGTTTCTGTGTTTTTCGCCGCTTCCGCGCTACGAATCGCAAGGTTTCGCACCTCCTCTGCCACGACAGCGAAGCCACGACCCGCATCGCCGGCACGCGCGGCTTCCACGGCCGCGTTGAGCGCAAGCAGGTTGGTCTGAAACGCGATCTCATCGATCGTGCGCACAATCTTGGCCGTTGCATCTGCGCTGGCCTTGAGTTCTCCCATCGCCGCGGACATTGCCTGCGTCGATTCGACGCCGGACACGGCGCACACACGCGCTTCATCAACAATCGCTGACGCCTCACGCGCGGACGCTGCACTCTTCCGCGACATCGCCGTGAGCTCCTGCAGGCTGGCCGACACTTCTTCAATCGAACTCGCCTGCTCACCCGTGACGCGGGCCAGTGAGCTGCTGCCCGCCGCGATTTGTTCGCCCGCCGCCGCCACCTGATCGGTTGAGGCGTTGATTTCGGTCAACGCGGTTTCGAGACGATCGACCGCGGTGTTGAGGGCCCGCTTCACGGTTTCGTGATCGCCGGCATACGTACCCTTCACGCGGACCGTCAGGTCGCGATCGGCCACGCGCTCGAGTACGGCCGACGCTTCGGAAATTGGTGCAATCACAGCGTCCAACGTCGCGTTGAATCCGCTCAGCAGCTCACGGTACCCGCCATCGAACTGCGCCGCATCGCCACGGCGAGCCAGATCGCCACGTTCTGCCGCGCGAACCAGCTGCGACGTTTCGCTCAGCAGCGAACGCAGCGACAATCGCGCGCGATCGAACGATTCCGCAGATGACGTAGTCTGCTCGATAATGCCGTTGACGCTACGGGCCAGCGAACCGATTTCGTCGTCGGCCTGAATTTCCATCAACGGCACATTGAATGAGATCGAGTCGGTCAGTTCGCCGCGCGCTAACGCTTCGGAGGCGCGCCCCATGGCCACGATCGCGTCCTCACGCACCTGCTCCACGCGCGTGCCAATGGCACGCACCGACGCACGCACGACCCGAACCATGTACACCGTGAATGCCACAGCGCAGCCGAGCACCAGCAGCGCGATGCCGGCGAGCCACGTGCGATCGGACTCGGCATCGTGCTCCGCGCTCAGCACCACCGAGTCGGCGCGCTGTGACAAGCGATCGCTCAAGGCTGACAACAGATCCGTCGGCGCGCGATCCTGTCCTTTCACCTCGGCATCGGCGCTGACCGGATCGAGACCTTTGCCGTTCGCAAACGTGGTCAGCGCAGCGGCATACTTCTCGCCCATGGCCGTGTGTGCTGCCACAAAATCCTTGGCGAGACGCTCGGCAAGCGAGTCGCCGGCGACGAGTTGCGCAAGGGTGTCGGCCTTGCCACGCACCTTCGCTTCTTCTTCGTGAAACGAGGCACTGTACTTCGACAAGTTCTCCGGCTGGTATCCGCGCAGCAACACGTTCTTCCATTCCTGCACCTGCGTCTTGAACGCCACTTGCGTCGTCAAGGCCAATCGGCGCGCGCGGACTTCTTGCGAAAGCAAGGCACTGTAACGGTCGGTGATCTGCTTCTGCCGAACGAGCGCGGTGGTAGTGAGCGCGACACCCGCACCAATTGATACGCCAACGATGAGAGTAATGCGCTGGGCAAACGTCAGGGATTTCATGGTTCGATTCATCTAGAGTATGACGCGCCTGATTACCAGGACGCCTGAAGGTTGACGAGCAGCTGATTGATCGGCTTGGCAATGCTGTGGGCGAACCACCGATGCGACACGTTGAACTGTAGACGCGCGTTGTCTCCGGCGAGGAGCCAGGTGGCGCCGCCCATCGCGTCCTTCGTACGCGCCGACGCGAGATCGGCGTCCTTCTTTGTATCCGGGTCCCACGAATCGAAGCGCGTCACCAGTTGCACGCGTGACGTCGCGCGATATCCGAGCTGCACGAACGATCCCAGTCGATTCACGCTGCCGTCTTTTCCGTCCTGAACTTCGGCGCGCACGATCCACGCTGCGCGACTGTACACCGCTTCTGCACCGAGTCGGTCTTTGCGCGTGGGATTCCCGGCGTGAAAACCGCTGCGCAGACCCGACGCGCCAACACGGAGGCCGTTCACTGGTGTCCGCATCGTGAAGCGACCCACGAGCGACTTTTGATTGTTCGCGTCGACCGTGTTCATCGATTCGCCACTGCCATTGAATGCGCCAACCCAGTAGTCGGCAAACGTGCGGGCGGAACCACGCACCATCACGCCAATGTCGCGCACATCGCCCAGGCTGCCGCCTCGCGCGCGATCTGACTGGAACATCGGTCGTTCAACCGTTTCGAGACCGGAGGAACCGGTCGATCCGATGCCGCCGAGTGGTAGGCGAAACTGACCCGCGTCGATGTGCAGATTGCGCGCGGGATCCAACGTCAGCATGGCGTCTTGCAAGAGACGGCTGCTCTGATTCACGCTCGCGTCCGTGACCACCTGCTTGCCACTGACCGTGCTCGTCGACGCATTGAGGGAGAGCGCCTTCGACACGTCGAACATCATGAGCCACGAAACGATCGGCGAAATCTTGCCTGCAATCTTCATTTCGGCGCGACGAATACGGAATGTGCTCGGCGTTGGCGTATTGCTCGCGGCGTACCAGAGTTGCAGAAGCCCGTCGAAGCGCAGCGTCCCGAATCCAACTTCGGCAATGCGTGCGGCAGCAGCGGGCGCCGGAGCTTTGGTCGTTGTGGCTGGTGTCGCAGCGGGTGTCGCAGCGGGTGTCGCAGCGGGTGTCGCAGCGGGTGTCGCAGCGGGTGCCGCAACGGGTGCCGCAACGGGTGCGGCGACCGGCGCTGAATGTGTTGCGGTCGCAGTTACGGACGCTTGCGCGCTATCGGCTCTCGGCTTCGGCGCTGCCGGCGCGGCGCTGTCGTTCGGCGCTGGCGGGGTGTGCACTGTGCTATCAGTGAGCTTCGTCGGCGCGTTCGAATCGCGAGTCTTCGACGGTGGCGTTGCTTCCGCCGGCGATCGCTCAGTTTTGACCGACGCTTTCAGCGTCGTCTTGGCTGCTGTCTTCGTGACAGACGAGGCGACAGCGGCAGCATGAGGAAGCGCCTTGGGAGCGCTGGCGACGGACGGTATTGAGCCGGCAGCAGCGAGGGCGCGTTGGCGCAGAATCGCCCGCATGGAATCGGCGGGCGACATCGGTGTCGGCGCCGTTCGAGAGACCACGTGCGAGGCGAGCACGGTACGAGCGGGCTTGGCCGTCGCTTGCGCCTGCATCGTGTGAACGAATGCAAGTGATGCAGCGAGCGCCGAGGCGACGGCGACGGCAATTCGCCGGTGTCCGCGGGCATGCCCGTGTGCAGTCACATCCATTGATGTGACGGCGCGAGCTATGTGGAACGTCATGGTTTGGTGGCCGATCAGAGTACGGCGCGGATACGCACGCGACGTCGCGATGCGGCTGGAGAGCGCGGAATTACCGTCTCTCGGGTCGGGCTTCCGGGACCGTGTGTCCCGAAGAACCGTCGACTCGTGTGCTAATGTCGGCCGGCGGAATACAAACTTGAATAAAAAGTGAACAGCGTTTGTTGAGGGCCGCCCGCAGGACCCACTCCGCGAGGCGGCAAACTATTCCGGCAATCTCGACCTATGTGACACGCGGCACTTTCTTCCCTCTCGTTATTTTCCATTTTATGTAAACTGAGCGATCATTCTGGCAATATGTTGCCAAATAATACTTTACAATTTTACGGGAAACGGAAAATAGCTGGTACGGCTCCTGCTTCTACCGGTCGAGCGAACGCCCCCGTGGGCGACACCGATTCATAGCCAGAGGCCAGACCGAACTCATGTCTCATCAGATGGTGATCGACCTTTCGCGCGACGCGATCATGACAGCGCTCATGATTGCCGCGCCGATGCTGCTGATCGCGCTCGGGGTCGGCCTGCTGGTTTCGATCATCCAGTCGGTCACGCAGATCCAGGAACAGACGCTCGCCTTCGTCCCCAAACTCATCCTCGTGGGCGGCGCCTTCATCGTTGGCATGCCGTGGCTGCTGCAGATCCTGATCCGGTACACCACCCAGCTGATCCGCGGCATCCCCGCCATGGTGGCCTGAGTCGAGCGTGGCTGACTTCGGCTTCCCCGATTTCTTCGCGCCCGGCGTCGCGGCGGCTCTCGTGCTGACCGCGCTTCGCGTGGGCGGCTTGTTGCTGATCGCTCCGGCCTGGTCGGCGCAGTCGGTGCCGATGCGTTTGCGCACCGCATTGCTCGTCATTTTCGCCGTGCTGCTGCTGCCGGCGGCCAAGGCCAACGTGCAGCTCGAATCGCTGCGCATCACGCCCGCGACGTTTCTGTCCGAAACGGCGGTGGGATTTGTTATCGGTATGTCGGCCGCGCTCGTGATCGGCGCCGCCGAGTTTGCCGGCGAGTTGATGACGGTCACGATCGGCTTGTCCGGTGCCGCAATCTTCGATCCGATCAACAACACGCAGGGCGCGATTCTGCAGCAGTTCATGCAGTTGCTGGCGCTCGTGCTGGTGCTGATTGGCGGCGGACACCTGATCATGCTGCAAGCGGTCGCGCAAAGTTTTTCCTCAATGCCCTTGGGCGCACCGATTGATCTGGGCGGCGGCTTTCACGCGGTCGTTCTCGCGGCTCGCTCAATCTTCTTTACTGGCGTGCAGTTCGCGTCGCCGGTGATCGCCGCGGTGCTGCTGATGAATCTGGCGCTGGCCGTTTTGGGTCGCGCCGCGCCGCAGCTCAACATCATGAGTCTCGCGTTTCCGCTGCAAATCGGATTGGGTTTGCTCACATTCGCCGGCTCACTCGCGATTGTGGTGCACGCCATGACCGATTGGACGCCGGGATTCGTCTCCACCCTCGAGAGCTTTGCACGCGCGTCGCGCGTGGCGCTCCCCGCGACTGGAGGGCGATGAGATGGCTGAGAACGAGTCTGGCGAAAAGACCGAAGAAC
The DNA here is from genome assembly GCA_966096095.1 of uncultured Gemmatimonadaceae bacterium. Lineage (GTDB taxonomy): Bacteria > Gemmatimonadota > Gemmatimonadetes > Gemmatimonadales > Gemmatimonadaceae > Gemmatimonas. Next base: position 111,695 of record CBHTUR010000004.1, read on the forward strand.
CTACAGGGAAACGACTCGAAGACGCACGCGAAAAGGGCCAGATCGCCAAGAGTCCTGAGCTCACGACGGCGGCCTTTCTGCTGGGATCGATGGTTACCATGGGCGTGGCCGGCCCACCGTTGTGGCACTTCATGCTCGACATGATGGGCACCGGACTCGCGACGTCCTTCAACGCCGAGCATGCCGGTCCGTCGGCAATTCCGTGGTTGCAGACGCTTGGGTTCCGCACGCTCGTTGCACTGGTCGGATTTATGGGCGCGATGGCGGTCATCGCGATTGCCGTGCAGGCCGCGCAGGCGGGAGGCGTGATCACCACCAAGGCGATGGCGCCCGACTTTCAGCGCATCAATCCGATGCGCAACGTGTCGAGAATCATTGGCACCCAGGGATGGATCGAGCTCGCGAAGGCGATGCTCAAGATGATCATCGTGAGCTGGGCGGTTTACGCCACGCTGAGCGATGCCTGGCCCGATGTTCAGAATCTCGCGCTTGCCTCGCCGATGGCGTTGCTCGACATCGTGCGCAAGTACGGTTTCGGATTGCTGAAGAACGCCGGCATGATGTTCGTCGCGCTCGCGGTAGCCGACTACGGTTGGCAGCGATTCAAGACGCACGAAGATCTGAAGATGACGAAGCAGGAAGTGAAGGAAGAAAGCAAAGCGCAGGAAGGCAACGCGGAAGTGAAAGGCCGTCGTCGCCAGATGGCGCGTGAGCGTATTCGTCGCAGCATGTTCGCGGCCGTTCCGAAGGCCGATGTCGTCATCGTGAACCCCGTGCACATCGCGGTGGCGATCAAGTACGACCCCAACGTGGCGCCAGCGCCGATGATCGTCGCGCTCGGCCAACGCAAAATCGCGCTCCGCATCAAGGAGCTTGCATTCCAACACGGCGTGCCGGTCATCGAGAATGTCCCGCTCGCCCGTGCCCTCATCGCGACGGCAAAAGTCGGCACCATGATTCCTGTTGAGATGTACCTGGCGGTGGCGGAAGTCCTCGCCTTCGTCATGCGTCAGCGTGAGCGTTACGGCCAAGGCTGGAAAGGCACGGTGGCCGCATGATGTCGCTCCAGATGAGGATCGGTAAATGACCGCCGCCGCCATGCCGATGGCGATGGACGCACCGGACACGAAGAAGCGCGCCGAAGTTGCCTTGGCGCTCGCGGTCGTGTTGGTCATTGCGTTGATCGTTGTTCCGTTGCCGCCCGTCCTGCTCGATCTCTGCCTCGCCGCGAGCATTGGCACGTCGCTCGTCGTGCTGCTCGTCTCGTTGTACACCACCAATCCGCTCGACTTCAGCAGCTTCCCTGCGCTGCTGCTGTTGTTGACGCTGTTCCGCATTGGTCTGAACGTTTCGTCGACGCGCCTCATTCTGACGCAGGCGCATGCGGGCAAGGTCATTGAAGCATTCGGGCAGTTCGTCATCGGCGGCAACTATGCCGTCGGCGTCGTCATCTTCCTGATCCTGATCGGCATCAACTTCATCGTCATCACGAAGGGTGCCGGTCGTATTGCCGAAGTCGCGGCTCGCTTCACCCTTGATGCCATGCCCGGCAAGCAGATGGCGATCGACGCCGATCTGTCGGCCGGACTCATTGACGAAAAGGAAGCCCGCAAGCGTCGCGATGAAATCGCGCGCACCGCCGACTTCTACGGCGCGATGGACGGTGCGTCCAAGTACGTGAAAGGCGATGCGATCCTCGGCATCCTCGTCGTCGCCGTCAACATCCTCGGCGGCATCTTCATCGGTGTCGTGCAGAAAGGCATGGACATCGGCAAGGCCGGCAGCACGTACACCATTCTCACGGTGGGTGACGGCCTGGTCTCGCAGGTGCCGGCGCTGATCATCAGTACGGCAGCGGGCCTCATGGTCACCAGCGCGACCGGCACGGATCGCATGGGTGTCGTGCTGAGCAAGCAGCTTGGTTCGCATCCGCGTGCGATGTGGATGGCCGCCGCGGTGATGGCGGCATTCGGCCTCGTGCCAGGCTTGCCGATGTTTCCGTTCATGGCTTTGGCCGCCGGCGCGGCTGCACTCGCGCGGATGTCCGGCAAAGCGGAAACGCGGCGCAACGAACTGTCCAACGTGCTCGAGCCCACCGCGCCCGTCGAGACGCCCGAGCCAACAGATCCGATGCGCGATCTGCTGCAAATCGATCCGATCGAATTGGAAGTGGGCTACGCGCTCATTCCGCTCGTCGACGAACGGCAGGGCGGCGATCTGTTGGAACGCATTTCGCTGCTGCGCAAACAAGCCGCGCTCGAACTCGGCATTCTCGTGCCGCCGGTCCGCATTCGCGACGACATTCGCCTGCCGGCCAACGAGTATGTCATCAAACTGCGCGGCTCCGAAGTCGCGCGCGCGGAAGTCCTCCCGCGCTTCATGATGGCGCTCAATACCGGCGGTGTGGTGTCAGAGATCGATGGCATGGAATCGATCGATCCGTCGTTCGGTATGCCGGCCAAATGGATTGCGGGTTCGCGTCGTACGGAAGCGGAAGCGTTGGGCTACGTCGTGGTTGAACCGACGACCGTCGTGGCCACCCATCTGCTCGAAACGCTCAAGGGCAGCGCCGCGGATTTGCTGGGTCGTCAGGAAGTGCAGGAGATGGTCGAGACGCTCAAGAAGTCGCATCCCGCGCTGGTGGAAGAAATCATTCCCGGCAAGGTGTCGCTCAGCGTGTTGCACCGTGTACTGCAACGCCTGTTGCGCGAGCGTGTGCCGATTCGCGATCTCGTCACGATTCTCGAAGCGGTCGGCGACGGCGCCGAAACCACGAAAGATCCGGAAGCGCTCACCGAGGTCGTGCGCAAGTCGCTCACCAACGTCATCGCGCGTCTCTTCGCCGATGGCACTGGCGTCGTGCGCGGTATCACGATCGGTTCGCGCCTCGAATCGGCACTGGTGGGCCTCTTCTCTCCGCGCGCTGCGCAGGGGAACGCGCCGCTGCTCACACCAGAATCACTCGCGGGCATGCTCCGCGATCTCAATCACCTCGCGACGACGTACGCCGTCGATGGACGTCCGTTGCCGCTGATCACGCCGCCGTCGCTTCGCGTGGGTGTGCGTCGCCTGATCGAACCGGTGCTACCCAGCCTTCCGGTTGTGTCGCTCGCCGAACTGCCAGCGGCTATCACGCTGAGCAGTGTTGCCACCTGGGAGATGCCATATGGCTCCTGAACGCTTCCGCGGTGCTGATCTCTCTCAAGTGGCCGATCGCGCGCGTCGCGTGATGGGTGACGATGTGATGATTCTGCACACGCGCACGGTTCGCGAAGGCGGACTGCCGATGGTAGAAGTGCTCGCGGCGTCCTCGACGAGCATCGATCGTGTCCGGGCGCGACTCGAGCCCGATCCGTTTCCGCGACAGTTCCGCAATGCGGACGGCACACCGTATCGCATTGCGCTCGTCGGGCCTACCGGCGCCGGCAAGACTACCACGGCGGCAAAACTGGCCGTGCGTCGCGGCATGTTTGGATCGGCGCGCACGGGATTGCTGACGATCGATACGTATCGCGTCGGCGGTATGGAGCAGCTGGCCACCTACGCAGAACTCGCGGATGTGCCCTTTGAAGTCGTCTATGATGAGCGCGAAATCGCCGCGGCGATGAAGCGCTTGTCATCGTGCGATGTTGTCATCATCGACACACCGGGTCGCAGCCCCGCGTCGGCCGAACTCACCGAACGGTGGCGTTCGCTGCTGGACGCGTTGGCGCCCAACGAGGTGCATCTCGTGATGCCGGCGTCACTTCGCCATGATCTGGCCGTCGACGTCGCGCGCAATTACCGCGCGGTCCGCCTGCCGAACGGCACGGCGCATGTCGGCGCAACGCATCTCTTGCTGAGCAAAGTGGATGAAGTGCCGCGTGAGACTGGCGTCGCGGATCTGGCCCTGTCGCTGGAATTGCCGACGCGTTGGATCACCGACGGCCAGGACGTGCCAACGGACCTGAAGCCGGGTGTGGCACGCGTGATGCGTGCATACGGGCTCGCCATGGATGCTGAACCCGAGTGGATGCCCGCGTGACGACGTCACTGCTGTCGCGTACGACACCGTCGAATAACACGCAGCTCGATACGCTGCTGAACGGTCGGGCCGCTGACGCGGACCGCCGGATGTCGCGTGGCACCGAGCGTGGTGGCGATCGCGGCGTACCGACATTGCTGTGCGCGAGCGGTCGCGGTGGCAGCGGCACGACCTTGGTGTCGGCGCTGCTGGCCATGGCTGCCGCTGGCGATGGGTTTCGTGTGTTGTTGATCGACGCCGACGAGCATGTCGGTGCGCTCTCGTTGATGCTGGGTGTTCGCGCAAACGTCGCGTGGTCGGATCTGCGCGGCGGCCGTATCGCACCCGAGCAGGTTGTCGTTCGCCTCAGTACCACGTTGTCGCTCATTCCTGGCGGCGCGGCGCACGGTGCGAACGCAGCGCTGCCGGCACTCACTGCGGCCGAACGGCGCGCTTGCCTCCGTCGCTTGCAATCGCTCGCGACGGGAATGGATCTCGTCGTCGTGGATTGTGGCTCCCGCTTTGAAACGGTCGTCGCGGCCATCACGCCGCACGCCGATGAACGTCTCGTTGCGGTCAATGCGGGCGCCGATCCGATCGGTCTCGCGTCGACCTATGCGCTGTGCAAGGCGGTCAACGCTCGGCACGGTGCCCTTCCCATGGATGTACTCGTCAATCGGCATGAGGGGAGCGAAGCCGCACGTTGCTTCGACGCCATCGATGCCGGTGCCCGTCAATTCCTCGGACAGTCGCTGCGCTTTGCCGGAGCGATTCCCACCGATTCGACGCTCGAAACGGCGCTGCGTGCAGGAATGCCATTTCCTGACGCTGCTGCCGGCTCTCCCGCTGCTATCGCCGCGCACGACGCCGTGTTGCGAACGCTGTCCGGGACGTCACCCACCCGACCCGGTGTCTGAACGTGTCATACGCAACACCTCAAGGATCTGTCGCCATGAACACCAAGCTCTGGCAGTCGTACCATGCGGGAAGCGATGCGGCCCGTGATCGGCTGTTACAAGAACATCTTGGATTGGTGCATCACGTCGCGCGGCAGGTGTCGCGAACGCTCGCCGTTCGCGCGGACTTCGATGAGCTGGTCAGCGCCGGCACGATCGGACTCATGACCGCGCTCGAAGGCTTCGATGCGTCGCGCGGCCTCGCGTTCAGCACGTTTGCCGCACCGCGCATTCGTGGCGCGATTCTCGACGAGCTGCGCAAACAAGATCACGTGCCGCGCTCGATTCGCCGCAAGACCCGCGAGATCAGCGCCGCGCGCGAAGCCTACATGCGCGCCCATGGTCGTGCGCCGGAAGATCGCGAGTTGGCCGCCCAACTGAACGTCGACATGGACACGCTCTGGCGCTGGCAGGCCGACGTTGAGGGTGCGCACCACATTCCTCTCGATCGTGCACCTGGTGAGCGCGAGAACAACACGCCAGCGCCGGCCGAGATGTTGCCGAGCAGTGAAGACTCGGAAGTCGAAGACCAGTTGACGCACGAGCAGGAAGTCTCGCATCTCAAGGATGCGATCCTGCGATTGAAAGAGCAGGAGCGCGTGGTGCTCTCGCTCTACTACTTCGAAGAGCTGAAGTTGCACGAAATCGCCAAGGTGCTCGAACTCACTGAGTCGCGTGTGTCGCAAATCCGGTCCAAGGCGTTGAGCAAGCTGCGCGTCGATCTCAAGCCGCTGCGGGAGCGCATTGCATGAGGACCTCAGAACTGCTCGCGCCACCGTCGATGACCTCGCGCGCGCTGTCGGCCGTGCGCGCGTCGGCGGCACGCTCGCGCGTCGTACGGGGTGTGTTGTGGACGGCACTCGCTGCGAGTGTCACCGTTGGTGGTGTGTTGGCCGGCGCGCTGATCGTCGCACCGACCGTGGCCAAAGTCTCGCAGCCCGCAGTCACGAGCGCGTGGCGTTCGACCGCCTCGGTTGTGTGGAGCACGATCTCGGGCACGACCGCGAGCGCTCTACATGAAGCGTCGCAGATTGCCGCGACGCGGTCGCGTGAATTGTCTGACGCCGTGGCCGCGCGGTCGTCCGAGCAGGTTGGTCGCTTCGCGGTGCCGGGGCTCGCGCTGTTGTCGCTGGCGGCCGGCTTGTCGTTGATCGTGGCTCGACGCCGCGCATCGGCGCGCACCGCGGTGCTGTCGCTGGTTCCGACGACCAGTGGCTCGTCCGCGGCCGCCAAGGTGACGGTTCGCGATTCGCGGAGCCATTCCAGCCGGGGACGGGATGCGCGGACGCCGCAGGCGATCGAAGCGCTCGCGGCCTCGGGCGCCTCGAAGTCTGATATCGCTCGCCGCACCGGACTACCGATCGACGCTGTCCAGCTGCTTTTGTCCATTTCGACCGGGTCACGGCAACTCCATCCACCCACGGCATGAATTGCCTAGTCGGTGACAGTCGACGCGCCGAATCCCTCCCCGTCGTTGATGTTCTAAACAGTTACTAATAAACAACTTACGCTTTTCTACATAGGTCGGGCCCTGGTGGCCCGACCTATGCATTTTCGGGCCCTGAGTCAGTGCACCCAAACCCCGCACCTCATGCCCGATTCAGTTCGACCCAACGGAATGTCCAGCGCCGCCGCGGCGCTCCAGATGCTGGAGCGGCGTCAGCAGGTGCTCACCAACAACCTCGCGAACGCGTCGACCCGAGGCTTCAAGGCGGAGACCGCGTTTGCCCGGATGATGGGCAATGCGCTGGCCGTCACCGACACCTCGCTCAACCTGTCGCAAGGCACGTTGACCGAAACGAACAATCCGCTCGATCTCGCCATCCAGGGTGAGGGATTCTTCGTGACGCAGACCCCGCAGGGTGAGCGTCTGGTGCGCAACGGCAGCTTCCATCTCGACGCCGAACACAAACTCGTCGACGACCATGGCAACGCGGTGTTGGGAGACAGTGGACCGATCACTGTGCCCACCGGTCTCGTGGAAGTCGACGCGACGGGCATGCTCAAGGTGAACGGACGCCCGCTGCAGCGACTGCGCATGGAGAAGGTGGCGCCGGGCACGCAGCTCGAGCACGAGGGCGGTACGCAATTCAAGCCGGACAAGTCGCGTCAGCCGATGGCGCTGGAGCAGCGCGTCGTTCGACAGGGCTTTGTCGAAGAATCGAATGTGAATCCGATGGAAGCCATGACGGCGATGCTCGAAACGCTGCATCGCTATGGCGCCGCACAGAAAACGCTCTCGACGATCGACGCCGTCCGCGGCATCGCCGTGACCGATCTCGCCAAACCCGTCTAACAGGACCGACGACCTATGGATCCGGCACTCCGCGCCGCTGCGACCGGCATGATGGCGCAGCAGAAACGCACAGAAGTCATTTCCAACAACCTGGCGAACGTGAATACGCCGGGCTTCAAACGCAGCCGCGCGCATTTCGAAGATCTGCTGTATCAAACCATTCAGGGTGAGCAGATCCTCGGTGATCCGAGCGCGGAAACGGCGCCGGCCATTCAGGTCGGACGCGGTACGCGTCTCGCCGGCGTCGATCGAATGCACGAGCAGGGGCCGATCGAGCAGACCGGACGAAACCTCGACATTGCCGTTGAAGGCGAAGGCTTCTTTCAGTTGCAGAAGCCGAGTGGCGAGACCGTCTACACGCGAGACGGCAGCTTTCAGATCTCCGATCAGGGTGTGCTGACGGCGAGCAACGGCTATCCGCTGCAGCCGCCGATTCGTGTACCGAACGACAGCGCGGAGCTGACCATCAGCGCCACCGGTGTCGTCACGGTGAAGCGCGGCCAGGATCTGCAACCGACTGAGATCGGCAAGATCGAACTCGCGCGTTTCGCCAATCCGTCAGGACTGCTGTCGCTCGGCGAGAACATGTATTCGCCGTCGTCAGCATCAGGCACGGCCGTCGTGGGCTTCCCGTCAGACGACGGTATGGGTCGCTTGCAGCAAGGCAGCCTCGAAGGCAGCAACGTCGAGATCGTGCAGGAAATGGTGGAAATGATCGCGGCGATGCGCGCGTACGAGATCAACTCGAAGGCCATCAAGACGGCCGATGAGATGGGTCAGATCGCGAACAACATCACGCGCTGATGTCACGCGCTTCTGTCTTCCTCGCGTGCGTGGCCGCCGCGTCGCTGGCGTTGCCCGCGACGTACGCAGCGGCGCAGTCAACGTCGGGTACGGCGCGAGTGCGTGTCGCCGTGGCGACACACGCACTGCAACGCGGCGCGACGCTGACGGCAGAAGACATCGCGATTGTCGACACCACGATCGTGTGGCGTTGGACGACGATTGCACCGGATACGGTGCTGGCGCAGCCCGGTTGGGTCACGCGTCGTCCGATTGCCGCAGGAGAAGTACTGCGGGCACCTGGCGTTGGTGCGCCTCCGGTAGTGAATGCCGGCGCCACGGTTGCGGTGCTCTATCAAGATGGACCGGTGCGACTCCGGTTGTCGGGCGTGGCCACGAACACCGCCGCGCTCGGCGCCCCTGTGGGTGTGCGCATCGATGCAACTCGCCGGCTCGACGGAATCGCCGTCGCGCCCAACACTGTTCGACTCCGCTGAGGCCGACTGCTATGCGTCGCGTCGTAGAAGGAATTCGTTTCGCCAGCCGCTTGCTTCCCGTGTCGGTTGCGGGAATTGCGCTCTCGACCACAGCTCTGCGTGCGCAGACGCCACCGACCGGCGCCGCCGCTGCTCCCACCACGTCGGCGGCTTCCGCCACCGCACCGGCTACCGCACCGGCCAACGCGCCGCGACCGCGCGTGTCGTGGACATCGGATCGGCGCGACTTCGTAGTCGGTGACCTGATCACAGTGCTTATCGACGACTATACGGTGTCGACCGCCGTGAAAGAGAACACCGCCACCGATTCACGCACGCGTGGGCTCGGGCTCAACGCACAATTGCCAACGAACTCGAAGAACGTCGGACTCGACACACGGAACTCAGCCGATCAATCGCAGCGCGGCTCGGCGCGTCGTGAAAATCGCTTCCAGAACGAAATGAGCGTGCGAATCGTGGCCGTCGCGCCAAACGGTTTGCTGCAACTCAAAGGCACGAAGAACATCGACGTCGACAAGTCTGGACAGAATATCGAATTCACCGGATGGGTGCGTCCGCAGGACATCTCGGCCACGAACATGGTGGAGTCCAATCGCGTCGCGGATGCGAAGCTCGGATATCTCTCACCGGGTCCGCTCGGTAAACCGAAGCAAGGCATCATCAGCAAGGTGCTTGGAGGGTTGTGGCCGTGAGCGTCATTGTTCGTTATCGCGCTACGCAGTTGTTGCGACTGACGCTGCTGACGCTCGCCCTGCTGTTGCTGCCCGCTGTGGCTCACGCGCAAGGCGAAGTGAAAATTCGCGACCTGACGTCGCCGGAAGGGGCGTTGCCGGTGCGCTTGGTTGGCTACGGGCTGGTGGTCGGTCTCGATGGTACAGGCGATCGCGCCATCGGTGGTCAGAGCGGCGGGCAAACGGTGCAGAGTGTCATCAACATCCTGCGACGCTTCAATGTCGAAGTGCCGGCCGACCTCTTGCGCATGCGTAACGTGGCGGCGGTGCTCGTCACGGCTGAAGTCTCTCCGTTTCTACGTTCGAGTGGCCGCTTTGAGGTGCAAGTGTCATCGATGGGTGATGCGCGCTCGCTCAAGGGCGGTGTGCTGTACATGACACCGCTCGTGGCCGATCCGAATGGTCCGGCGTTGGCGACCGCGCAAGGTCCACTCATGGTGAGCGAAGGCGGTGCAACCACGCGATACGCCACCACCATCGAAACATCGGCGCGCATTCCAACGGGCGGCATTCTTGAAGCCGACTTGCCGCGTCCGACGGTCGCGGCGACCAGCCGCTTGCTGCTGCGCGAACCCGATCTGGGCACCGCCACGCGTATTGCCGATGTCATCAACGCCGCGATGGGAGCGAAGACAGCGGTGGTTGAAGACGAAGGTTCGGTGCAGGTGACCTTAGCCGACAGCGTGGTGAAGCCCACCGCGTACGCCAAGATCCGCGAGCTGAGCATCAAGCCCGAGGCGCGTCCGCGCATCGTGATCGATGGCAAGGATGGCACGGTGGTGGCTGGCGGTGACATGACCGTCGGCATTGCCACGGTGAGTCACGGCGCGATTACACTGACGCTGGGCCAGGATGTCATGAGCGATACGTCCGCGATTCCCGGCAGCGTGCGATTGCCGGCGAATATCTCGGTACAGCGGGTAGCAGCCGCGTTGCATGCCGTGCGCACACCGCCGAGCGAAATCGCGGCGATCTTCGCGTCACTGCGCGAGGTTGGCGCCCTGACCGCCGAGGTGATCGTCCGATGATCGATGCGATCGGCGGCGCTGGCAAGCCGGCGCCGGACAACCAACCGGCCAAACTCAAAAAGGCCGCGCAACAGCTGGAAGGCATGTTTGTGCAGCAACTCTACAAGGCCATGCGCGACACCGTTCCACAGCAGGAAGGAATCGTTTCAGGAGGGGCCGGTGAAGACATGTTCACCGGACTGATGGATCAGCACCTTGCTGCCGAAACTCCCAAGCATTGGGGCGGCGGACTGGCCGACGCGTTGTACCGTCAGCTGAGCCGTAACGCGTTGCCCCAGACTGCTGTCGCGCCCAACTCAGACACGACTCTTCCGTGATGTCGACGACCATGCTCTCCACCGATGTGACGCCGCATTTCGGTCCGCCGATCGCGGCGCTGCTGGAAGCGCTGCAAGATGCGTTGATCAGTGAGCGTCGACTGCTCGATGAACTGATCGCGCAGATGCGTCGTCAGCGGGCGGCTGTCAGCGCCGATGACATTCAGGGCGTCGACGATTCGACGTTCGCCACGCACCGCGTGCTCGCGACGCTGGGTCAGGCGCGCCAGCGTCGTCGTCAGCTCAACGTGCTACTGGCGGGTCGTGAAGACTGCACCCTGCGCGATCTCGAAGAACAACTCGGCGATCAGATCGACGGACGTCTCCGCGACGCGCGCATGCGCCTGCAGCAGGCGGCCGATGTGCTGGCTCGCGAAGTGGGCATGAATCGCAAGCTCCTGCGCGAAGCGCTCTCAAGCAACGATCAGTATGTCCGCACGCTGGTCGGTGGTCCGTCCACCAGCTCCACGTATGCCCTCGAAGGGACGACGCCGCCGAATAGCGGCGCCCCGCGCGGCGTTCTCGTCAACCGGACCGCCTAACTATGTCCTCCGGGTTGTTTAGCATCGCGCGTAGCGCGCTTCTCACGCATCAAACCGCACTCCAGACGATTTCGCAGAACATCGCGAACGCGGAGACGCCGGGCTATTCGCGTCAGGAAGCAGTGTTGGTTGCGAACACCCCGGTTCGGATGCCGTACGGTAACGTCGGTACGGGCGTTCACGTCGAGAACATCATTCGCAAGCGCGACATCATGCTCGACGACAGCTATCGCTCGGCCGCGGGGCAATCCGGCGAAGCGACGCTGCGTCAGGATCAGTTGTCACAGGTGGAAGGCATCTTTGGCGAACCCACGGATGCCGGCATGTCCAACGCGCTCGACCAGTTCTGGGGCGCCTGGAGTGATCTGGCGTCCACGCCAACCAGCTCGACGGCGCGTGCCGTGGTGCAACAGCGTGGCGCGCAGCTCACGCAGCTGTTCAACGACTACGACACGCAGTTAACGCAGCAACGGACGTCGGCAGTGGAACGACTGTCGAACACCGTCGCGCAAGTGAACGCGTACGCGCAGCAGGTGGCCGATTTGAACGGGCAGATTGTCACGTCCGAATCGGGCGGCAACTCGGCCAACGACTTGCGCGATCAGCGCGATATGGTGCTCGACAAGCTGGCCTCGATTGCCGGCACGAAAGTGTTTGGTCAGATCGATGGCAGCGTGTCGGTCGTGATTGGCAACTCTACCTTGGTCGACGGGTCGACGGCGCGTCCGCTCCAAATGCGCTTTGATACGCCGAATCCGCCGCCCGCCGTGACACCGGCCGATATCCCCGTGCGGATCACGTTGGGCGATTCGACCGATCGACTGGCGCCGTTGGGCGGCGAATTGAAGGCCGGCGTCGATTTCATCAACACCGATATTCCGACGCTGCGCGGCCGCCTCGACGCGATGGCGTCGTCGCTCGTGACGGCGGTGAACACGGCGCACACGGCCGGCTACACGTTTACCGGCACCACGATTCCCGGTACGGCGGCCGGTAATTTCTTCGACGCGGGCACGGTGCTCAATCCTGTGCGCGCGAGCACCATCAAGTTGGACGCGGCCATTGCGGTCGATCCGTCGAAAATCGCCGCCAGCGGCAACGCGAACGCCCCGAGCGACAACACGACCGCGCTCGCCATGAGCGCGCTGCGCACCGCGAATGCGACCGTCAGCTACACGTCGCCGTCCGGCGCTTCGGAAACGGGCAGCCTGCTCGGGTTCTTCCGCAACACCGTCACGACGCTCGGCATGCAGACCAAGTCGGCGGAAGACAACGCCACGGTCTTCACCTCATTGGCCGATCAGGCCGATGCTCGTCGTCAGTCGGTGAGCGGCGTCAACACGGATGAAGAGCTCGTCTCCATGTTGCGCGTGCAGCAGTCGTACACGGCGGCCACCAAGTTGATCAAGACGGCCGATGAGATGTTGCAAACACTGATTTCGCTGATTTGACCATCTCATGCTGATTCTTGGCCGAAAAGAAGGCGATTCCATTCTGATTGAAGGCGGCATCCGTATCGTCGTCGTCTCGTGCGAGCGCGGCAGCGTGCGCATCGGAATCGAAGCGCCGGCGGATGTCAAAATTCTGCGGGGAGAGATCGCGGAGAAGGTGGCGCTCGAAAATCAGCGCGCTACCGCAGTGCCGCTTTCGTCGCCCATGCTGGCGTCGCTCAAGGCGCCGGCGAAGCCCGACGCGTGAGCCCGGAGCTACCCGCGCGCGGCCGCTTCGCGTTGCGCGCGCCTGGCCGCCTGCAACGTGCTCGCAAAGACGCGAATGCCGCCCGCTACCACGTCGCCGCCGCCGCCGAAGGGCGCGAGCAGCCAGCGCACGGCCGCCACATCGACCTCGTTGGTCGTGGTCTCGTCGGACAAAACATGGCGCGCGCCATTCGCGACGCCCGTGGCGCAGCACTCCAGCGAGACGATGTCGGTGTCACTGAACACCCGCACCGCAATTTCGGCGTCGCCCGCCGCCGCGCGCTGCGTGATGCCCTGCGCGTGAACCAACGCGACACACAGCGCCATCGCCAGATGTCCCGGTTCCACGTAGGCGGGTTGCAGATCGCCCTCAGTGCTGACCGTGACGCGCACCTCACGGGCGTCGGGATGATGGGCGGCGATGGCGATCGCTTGTTGCAGAATATCCGTCGGAATGACCGGTTCGGCGCTCGCTTCGGCACGACGCGGCAGGACGCGCATCAGCTGAAGCAGCGCCTCGAGCTTGTCGCTCTCGGCGCGCAGCGTGGCGGCTGTCGTTTGATGGGCCGCGGGCTGCAATTCGACCAGATAGGCGGTCGCGAAAATCGTACCCAGCCGGTTGCTGAGCGTATGTGTCAAGCCGCGAAGCAAATCGTCATGCACGGAGAGCCAGCGAAGAACCCCGGTTACGGGTGTTTCGGCGCGGGCGACGTGCGTTTCGCCGCTCACTGACTCCCCCACTCACACCTCAGGATCACCTGCGTGTTCGTCATCATTGGCCTGGTCGTCGTGTTCGGCGCCGTGATTGGTGGCTACGTCATGCACCACGGGCAGCTGGCTGTTCTGATCCAGCCCAACGAGTTCATCATTCTCGGTGGTGCTGCGCTCGGAACGCTGATTATCGCCAATCCGCCGGCGGTGCTGAAGGCGTGTATCGCGCAGACGCTGGGATTGTTGAAGCCGAACCCGTATGGTGCGAAAGCCTACGCGGAACTGCTGCAGGTACTCTACGAGATCTTCCAGAAGGCGCGCAAGGACGGATTGGTCGGTCTCGAAGCGCACATCGAAAATCCCGAAAGCAGCGACATCTTCCAAAAGTATCCGTCGTTCACGCACAATCATCACGCGGTTTCGCTACTGTGTGACACGCTCAAGGTGCTGCTGACGGGAACCGTCGAAGACCACAACTTGGCAGACATCCTGGACGTTGACCTCGAGAAGCACCATCACGAGGCCATGTTGGTTCCGCACGCAATCACGACCGTGGGCGATGCGATGCCCGGCTTCGGCATTGTGGCCGCCGTACTTGGCGTCATCATCACGATGGGATCGATTGGCGGTGCCGCGTCAGAGATCGGCGAAAAAGTCGCCGCCGCGCTCGTGGGAACGTTTCTCGGCATTCTTCTGGCCTACGGTGTGTTTGGTCCGCTCGCCAAAGCCATGGAGATGCGGATCCACGCGGAACACGACTACATGCTCTGCATTCGCACCGCGCTGTTGTCGTTCGCCCGCGGCGATGCGCCGATGACGGCGGTGGAATTCTCGCGCCGCAACATTGAACCGCATGAGCGTCCGAGCTTCTCCGAGCTCGAAGACATGACGCGTAAGAAAGCGGCGTAACGATGACTGCTCGCGCCGGTAAGAAGGTCGTCATTGTCAAGAAAGTCGTGCAGGGTGGCGGTGGCCACCACGGCGGCTCCTGGAAAGTCGCGTACGCCGACTTCGTCACCGCCATGATGGCGTTCTTCATGGTGATGTGGATTCTGGGCATGGACGACAAGACGAAGCAGGCCATCGAGGGCTACTTCGCCAATCCGGTCGGCTACAAAAAGGGCTTTGGCTCGGGCAACAGCCCGCTGTCCATTGGCACGACGCCATCAAATGTGCAGAAGACCCAGTTGCGTATGATCGTGCGTTCGACCGAGCAACGTTCGTTCGAAACGCTCAAGACCCAGATTCTGCAGAAGCTGGCCGCCAACGATTCGCTGAAGCGACTCAACGCCCTCGTCGATGTGCAGGTCACCCCGGACGGTCTGCGAATCGAACTCGTCGAGACGGGAAAGGGCGATGTGTACTTCCCACTTGGCTCAGCGCGCATGAAGCCGGCCACGATGCTCGCGTTGCAACTCATCGGCTCGTCGCTGGCGGAGCTCGATCATCCGGTGGTGCTCGAAGGACACACCGACGGCGCGAAGTTCGGAACCGACGGCGCATACGGCAATTGGGAGCTCTCCGCCGATCGCGCGAACGCGGCGCGGCGAGTATTGGAAGCGGTGGGCGTGACCGGCAAACGCATTGTGGAAGTGCGCGGGCTCGCGGATACGAAACCGCGCGTGCCGGAGGATCCGATGGCGGCAGCCAATCGCCGCATCTCGATTCTGCTTCCGTTTAGCCGTGTCTCGGCCGGCGACGGCAACGCGGACGATTTGGCCGTGAACAAGCGCGATTCGTTGATTTCGAATATCGCCAAGCCAATGCCGCAGACGCCCACCAATCCCAACGCGCCAGCGCCACGCGTTCCGTAGTCACCGCGTTGCCGCGCGGCGGCCGATCAGTCGGCCCGGGTACTCGATAGTCGGTCGGACGCCCATTTCGCCGCCTCGGCGTAGATCGAAGCGAAAAGCAGTCCGTTGCTCGACGGGTCGTCCATCTGCGCGTCCACGTCTTGCCAGTTGCCCGTCTCGTACGAAACTGCAATCGCGAGCACCGACGCGTGCGGGCCGACGCCGTGCAGCAGCGCATCGCGCACCTCGCCGTTTACCGGCAGACGTTCCAGTACGCGATCCATCGCCTGACCGAGCAGTGAGTCGATACAGGAGAGCAGGCCAACGAGAAAGCGCGCGGACGGATCGCCGCTCGCTCCGTGCACGGTGAGCAGTTCGCAAAATCGTCCCCGCGTCATCGCCTGCAGCACGGCTTCCGTCGCGACGGGGCTTTCGTGCGCGACCGATGCGACGAGCATGACGAGCAACCAACGCGAGAGCGCATCGCGCCCGATGAGGCGAATCGCGTGTGGAATAGACTCGACCGATCGCAGGCCGAACGAGGCCGAGTTGACAATGCGCAACAACGCAAACGACAGCGATGGATGCGAACGAAACGCTTCTTCCAGGGCGCTATCGGTCACAGTCGCGTCGCCCAGCATGCCCATGATGTTGATCATGGTGGTCTGCTGCACGTTGATGGCGCGTCCAGTCAGCGTCTCCGGGCGACTGAAGACGTATCCCTGAAAGAGCGTGCAGCCGAGCTGCTGACAAAGCGCTCGCATGGCGCCCGTCTCCACGCGTTCGGCCAGCAGCGTTTTGTCCAACGGCTTGAGCGCGGCAATTGCTTCGGCAAGTTCTTCGGGCGATCGACCGAGCACGTCCAGCTTGATGATGCTGGCCAACGGAAGCAGTGGCGCCAGCGAGGGTCGTCCATCGTAGTCATCGAGCGCGAGGGTGTATCCCGCGTCGACTGCTCGCTGGCAGGCGGCCAGCACTTCCTCGTCGCCGTCTACCGATTCCAGCAGCTCCAGCACCACCGTTGACGGATCAAAGATCTTGTAGAGCTCGGCCACCAGATGATCGCGCGTCACGTTCACGAAAGCGGCTACGCCACCGGTGAGCCGGTCCAATCCGATGGAGACCACGGCATGCAGTGCGGTATCGCTGCACATGACGTCCTGCGAGACCGATCCCGAATCCGTCGCGGCGGCATGCGCCCGATAGAGCAGCTCGTACGCCACGCGGCGGTTGCCAGTGTCGAAGATCGGCTGGCGCGCGATGTAAACCGTCTGCGCGGTGTGAGAATCGGTAATGTGCGGGAGAACCATGCGAACGGAATGCGATCCGGGCGAGCGTGTCAGGGAGGCCGACACCCGACTTTCGTCGAACCCGGCGTGCCATTGCTAGTATCGGTACCAGACGATTGGAACTTGGGTTTGCCACGATAGCGACCGGCGGCGCCCCGATCGGTAGATTTCTGCATCCATGTTGTGCCCTGAAGGAATGCGATGATCCGGGGAGCGCTGTGATCGAAGTTGATCGATATACAAAACTGTACGGTGAGACCGTCGCGGTGAACGCGTTGTCGTTTGCGGTCCAGCCGGGCGAGGTGCTGGGACTGGTCGGGCCCAACGGCGCCGGCAAGACCACGACACTGCGAGCGCTCGCCGGCATACTGCAGCCGACATCGGGCACGATCCGAATTGCCGGCATCGACCTCAAAGCCGAGCCAGTTAAGGCAAAGGCGCGCCTCGCGTTCATTCCCGACGAACCGCAGCTGTTCGACTATCTCACGGTCACCGAGCATTTGCAGTTCGTGGCCCGGCTGTACGGCGTAGTGGATGCCACGCAGCAAATCCCGGTGCTCCTCGACGAGTTGGAATTGACGGCGAAAAGTGACGCGCTGCCGCCCGAACTCTCTCGGGGCATGAAGCAGAAGCTCGCGATCGCGTGCGGATTGCTGCATCGACCCTCCGCGCTGTTGCTCGACGAGCCGCTGACGGGTCTCGATCCGGTGGGCATTCGCCGTATGAAGGAAACCATCACCGCGCGCGCACGCGACGGCGCGTCAGTGGTGTTGAGCTCGCACCTGTTGCATCTCGTCGAAGAATTGTGCACGCGCCTGCTGGTAATCCGGCGCGGCGAGGCCGTGGCCTTTGGCACAATCGAGGAGATCGTGACGGCGCGACCTGAGCTGCGCGGACGTTCGCTGGAAGAAATGTTCATCGAGTTGACCGGTGCGTGAGGCAATGCGAGTCGCGCCTCAGGCGCGAGCGTGCCTATGAGCGGACCGGTTTCGGCGCTCGCGTTTGCCTACGTAAGCAGCGCAAGAAACCGCCTGCGTGCGCAGCTTCGTCGTGCGCGCAGTCCGCGCTACTTGCTCGCCGTTGTCATGGGCATGTTTTACCTCTGGTGGGTGCTGTTCCGTAACTCGCGGTTTGGCGGCGGACCGCTGTCGCCCGTGTTACGCACGGAGCTGGTGCAACCCATCATGGCCGCCTTTCTGTTGATCGCGTCGGCGCGCTGGTGGATTTTCGGCGCCGATCGCTCAACACTCGCCTTTAGTGCAGCGGAAGTGCAGTTCTTGTTCTCGGCGCCCGTCACGCGTCGGTTTCTGGTGCACTCCAAACTGCTGCGCATTCAATTGGCGATTCTCTTCAACACCGTGATTTTTTCGGTGCTCTTGCGCGGCGGCGGTGGTTCTGCCGAAGGGTGGCGACGCGGCATCGCGCTGTGGATCGGCTTTTCCGTGTTGGCCCTGCATCGCCTGGGCGCCGCGCTGGTTCGCGCCAATGCGCTCGAACACGAGCATGCGGGACGACGACGCAGTGCCTTGCCCATTTTGATTTTCGGCGCACTGCTCGGTGCGGTCGCGTGGGGGCTGTTGTCGCAAACCGCGGCCATTCGCGCCTCGTTTGTTGACGGGCCGCGCGGCGTGTTGCGCGCCGTGCTCGATGCGCTGCATCAGCCTATTCCGTGGACAGCGTTGTGGCCCGTGCGCACGGTGCTGGCACCAGCCTTCGCGCTCGACGCTCGAGCCTGGTGGACGGCGTTCCCGCCGGCGGCGCTCATTTTGCTCGCGCACTACATCTGGGTCATTCGTCTGGACGGCGCGTTTGAGGAAGCCGCGATTGAAGCGACGCTGCATCGCGCCGAGCGCATTCAGCGATTTCGCACCTCGCAGATGGCGAAAACGCGATCCAAACGCGGCAAACTTGTTCGGGTACCGAGGCTGAGCGTGCGTGGCATGCCGGCGGTTGCGATCGCCTGGAAGAATATGGTGGCCGCGATGCGCGGCGGAGCCTGGCGATCACAGCTGGTGTCGTTCACCGTCGGCCTCGTCGTGATGGCGATTGTCATACGCACAGCGTCTGAAGACGCGGCCGATTTGTTCGCCGGCGTGACCATCGGCTGGGGCGCGATGTTGGTCTTTCTGGGGCCACTCTGGATGCGGTTCGATTTGCGCCTCGACTTACCGCGCCTGACGATTTTGAAAACATGGCCGCTGCCGGGACGACAAATCGTGGCGGCGGAGATTGCGGCTGTGACGTTGTTGCACTCGATCACCATCTGGTCGCTAATGACGGTGCCGGTGGTGATGTTGCTGATGGACCCGAATCTGCTCACCGAAAGTATTCATCGAATACCGGCGATTCTCGCAGTCGCGCTCGCGATCCCACTGCTCAACGCGCTGATGTTCACGGTGCAAAACGCCACCGCGCTACTCTTTCCCGCGTGGGTGCGGCTCGGTACCGAAGCGCGCGGCTTCGAAACGATGGGGCAAAACATGCTCACCATGGGCGCCACCTCGTTGGTGGCGGCCGTAGCGTTGGTGTTTCCCGTCGGACTCGCGCTCCTGGTGGTGTTCTTTGGTCGGGGGCTCGGTTCGTGGTCGTGGCCCGCCGCCACGCTCGTTGGCGGTGCGGTGTTGATTGCCGAACTCTGGCCGTTGATTTACTGGCTGGGTGATCTGTTCGAACAGCTGGACGTCGCGGAAACCGCTGCCGGGGCCGCTTAAGCGGCGCGCAGTGGCCAACGCCACACCTAGAGTCACGACCCGCAACGTCTTACTGTACGATAGCAGCGCCGGTGTGCGGTTCCTCGCCCACCGTTTCCCGATTTCCGCTCTCCCGTCTCATGTCGTCCGAAGAATTCGATCCGTCGGAAGACGAATCATCCGAAGAGTTTTCCCCAGGCGACGCGCGCCCCGCGGTGTTCGTGAACACGCGCGAGCCTGTGCAGATCACTGTATCGCAACTCGACGATCCGCGCGCGCCCGATTCGTCTGCCCTGGCGGCGTACATCGACGGGCGACTCATCGCGCGCAGCGCGATGCCAGCCGAAGCGATCGCGCGGTTATTGGAGTTACAGTTGTTCGAAGCACCGGTGCGCCTGGGGCTCTTTGCGTTTGAAGAAGAGCCCGGGCTGCAATGCCGTCTCTTTGCGCTGGTGCCGCGCGAGGCGTTGGAGGCGGGTGCGCACGACGCGGAGCCGTGGAAAGCCAGCGTGCCAAGCTATGAGTCGTCGCGTGACGACGATGACGACGACGATGAACTCGACGACGACGAGAACGACGCGGACGATGACGATGACGACGATGTTGACGACGACGACGAAGACATGACGCCGTTCGAGCACATTCTGCTCGGACACATCGTACGCTTCGCGAAAGACCGTCGCCATCCGGACAACCTTGTCTCCGAAGCCGTCGACATTCTGCAACGCATCATTCACGGCGCCGAGTCGCTCGAAGACGCCGATCGCAAAGCGATCGACGATCTGCTCGGATCACTCTAGGTCGCGGCGCGGATGCGCCTCACTCCGCGCGCGCGAGTTGCTCCATCGCGTGCGCGCGCTTCCAGAGATACGCCTCGTACATCGCGCGGCGACGACTGACGTCTTCGTCCAGCGCGCGCACAAAATCGTCCGGCACTTCGGCCACCGCAGCGGTTATCGCGTCGCGCGTTAACCGCGGGGCGAGCTGCGTATGTACGTCGCTCAAAACGGGCGACGCCCAGCTGAAGACGTGCCGCGATCGATCGTAAGGTCGGCTCGGCGACTGCTCCGTGACCCGGCTCCAATCATGCTGGAACGGCAGGGCCGCGCCGTGATCGATCAGCCAGTAGGTGTTTCGCCGCACCATCACGTTCGGATTCGCCGGCGATCGGTCGAGGTTTTGCGTAAACGTATCGAGCCACAGCACGGACGCGGCCACATCGAGTGGCACCGTTTCGTACTCCGCTTTCGTCAAATTGCGCGCGCCCTCAAGCAACTCGAAGCCGAGGTTGAGCCCCACGCTCGCGTTGAGCAGATCGCGTAGTTCGTCATTCTGATCATCTGAATCGACGGCCGCCGGCAGCTCGACGAGCGCACGCGCAGGCACTGCGAGTCCGAGTTGTTGGGCGAGCGAAGCGACAATCATCTCAGCCACCAGCGCGGTGATGCCTTGCGCCGATCCCCGGAGCTTCACGAATAACGGCGGCCCATCGGTCTCGACGACCACCGGCAGCGAAGACCCGGATCGTTCTCGTCGAAGCACTCGGCTCGCGTGTCGCAGTGGAAGCATCAATCGGGATTGGGCGGTCACTCGACCGGAGCGCGAATCGCCAGCTCCACCTCAGCCGGCGGCTCCATCGTCGCGTCGGCGTCGTGAAGTTCGGACAACCGTCGCGCGGTCACGAGCACGCGCTTCTCAAGACTTCCGACCGCACGATTGTACGACGAGACGGCGCGCTCAAGGCCTTTGCCGATCTCACCCAGTTGATCGCCGAAAGCGCTGAGGCGTTCGTGCAATTCCTGGCCAAGTGCGGCGACCGCCGCCGCATCGGCGTGTACGCGTTCCTGGCGCCACCCGAACGCCGCGGCTTTCAGCAGGGCGATCAGCGTAATCGGACTGGCCAGCAGCACGCGCTCCGAAAGCGCCAACTCCAGCAGCGATGGATCCGTTTCGAGTGCGGCCGCAAAGAAAGACTCTCCGGGCAAGAAGAGCACCACAAACTCCGGCGATGCGTCGAAACGCGACCAGTACTTCTTGGCGGCAAGCTTCATGACGTGCGCGCGCACGTGGCTCGCGTGAGCTGCGAGCTGCTCCGTTCTCGTACGTTCGTCGGTCGCGGCGAGCGCTTCGAGGTACGCGGTCACTGGCGCTTTCGCGTCGACTACCAGTTGTCGTTCGCCCGGTAGTCGCACGACGAGATCCGGACGCTGCGCGCCATCGTCGCCACGGACGGTGACCTGCGTGTCGAAGTCGCAGTAGGCTAGCATGCCCGCCAGTTCGCAGACACGCTTGAGCTGAAGTTCTCCCCACTGTCCGCGCACCGATGGCGCGCGCAGCGCCTGCGACAGTCGCTGCGTCTCAAGGCGAAGCAGTTCGCCCGCGCTGCTCACCGCATCAAGGCGCTCGCCGATCGCGCCTGAGGTCTGTGCCTGCGCGCGGCCGAGATGCGCCAACACTTCATCGTATCGCGCCAACGTCTCACGAATCGGTGCCAACATCGCGGCTACATCGCCGTGCCGCTGCGACAACGACGACTCGGCTTCATGGCGGGCCAGCGCTTCGCGCAACGGGAGTATCTCGGCGCGCGCCGCCGCATCGACTTCTAAGCGTGAACGCGCCAATTCCGACCGTGCAACTTGTCGGTAGGCCAACCACATGCAGCACGCGCCAAGCAGCACGCCGGCGGCAAAAATCAGAATCGTGGCAGTGGTCATCGCGCGGTCATGACGAAGTCATCGCACAGTCATCGCACAGTCATCACACGGGAAACAAACCGTCAATCGACAGGTAACGTTCTCCCGTGTCATAGCAGAATGTCAGTACGCGCGCGCCGTCGGGCATCGCTTCCACCATCTGCGCCACCGCCGCGAGTGATGCACCGCTGGAGATACCCACAAAAATGCCTTCCAGCTTGGCGGCACGCTGCGCATAGTCGAATGCCGCTTCCTCGGTGACCTGGATCGTGCCGTCGATGACGTTTGGGTGCAGGTTGCCCGGAATAAATCCCGCTCCGATTCCTTGAATGCGGTGCGGCCCCGGCGCGCCGCCTGAAAGCACCGGCGATTTCGCAGGCTCGACCGCGAGTGTTTTCAAGTTCGGAAATTGCGCGCGCAGAGCGGTACCGCAGGCGGTGATGTGGCCGCCCGTTCCGACGCCCGTTATCAGGTAGTCGAGCCCTTCGGGAAAATCTTCAAGAATTTCGCGCGCCGTGGTGAGCGCGTGAGCGCGAATGTTGGCGGCGTTGTCAAATTGCTGCGGCATCCACGCGCCCGGGGTCTCGGCGACCAGCGTACGCGCGTGCTCGATGGCCCCTCGCATGCCGAGCTCTCGCGGCGTCAGCGCAAACGTCGCGCCGTACGCCGCCATCACTCGCCGACGTTCGATCGACATCGACTCCGGCATGACAAGAATCAGACGGTACCCTTTCACTGCCGCGACCATCGCGAGTCCGATTCCGGTGTTGCCGCTGGTCGGCTCGATGATCGTGCTGCCTTTCGTCAGGAGTCCGCGCGCTTCCGCGTCGTCGATCATCGAGAGCGCAATTCGATCCTTGATGCTGCCGCCGGGATTCGCCCGCTCCAGCTTCATCCACACTTCAACGCGCGGATCAAACAGGCGTCGAAGGCGCACATGCGGGGTTCGTCCGATCGTCTCAAGAATGTTGTCTACGCGCATGCGACCTCATCGCCATGCAGGAACTCGTCGCCATCGCGCCGCGGCGAAGTGTCGCGGACAGACGCCCGATCAAATGTGAAACTCAAGTCCGTCGTCGCTCGCGCGTTTGGCGACGGTGCTCGTGAATTGTACCACCGAGCGCGGAGGCACCGACGAGGTCAGCCAGACGTTTCCCCCCACAACTGATCCGTCGCCGACAACCGTGTTTCCGCCGAGAATCGTGGCGTTGGCGTACAGCACCACATCGTTGCCAATGGTAGGATGTCGCTTCCGGTTGGCCAGTTGCTTGCTGACCGCCAGGGCGCCGAGCGTGACGCCCTGATAGATGCGCACGCGATCGCCGATCACGCTCGTCTCCCCAATCACGATGCCGGTGCCGTGATCGATGGCAAACGAGGCGCCGATCTCCGCGCCCGGATGGATGTCGATTCCCGTTTCGCGATGCGCCCACTCCGACATCAGCCGTGGCAGCAACGGAACCTTCAGGCGATACAGCTCATGCGACATCCGGTGCACGGCAATGGCCAGAAATCCCGGATACGCAAGAATGACTTCGTCGAGGCTTTCCGACGCGGGATCGCCGGTGTGAATGGCTTCGGCGTCGAGCAGCAGCATAGCCTGATGGTGCGGCAGTCGATCGAGAAAGGCCGCGGCTGTCGCGTCGACATCGTTGACCAGGGTGCCGAGCGCTCGACGCAGCGATTGTTCCAGCTTTGACGCATCGAGATGCATGTCAAAGCCGCAATCGGCATCGACCTTGGCGAACTGTGGAAACAGCAGCGGTAACGCGCGTCGCACAAAGTCTTCGCCGAACGCGCGCGTCGCCCGAGGCAGCCCCTCACGCTTTCGTTCCTGCGCCAACCGATCCACGAACGCGGACCAAGATTCGTTCGCGGTGGGCGTTACCGCGCCGGCCTGTGAGGCGGCGGGAGATCCGGAGAAGTCATCGGCAGACATCTGCGGACCATGTCGCACTGACGCGCTAAAGTCCAGCGGTCGCGCGTGCCGCCGCGTTCACATTCGCTACCGCGTCAATCAGCGACTGCAGACTGAACGGTTTACTGAGGTACGCGCTGCGTGCATCGGAAAGTGGCAATTCGGTGGTGAGCGAGTCCGAGTACCCTGAACAAACCACGATGGGCAGCGACGAGCGTTCGTTGCGCAGACGCGCAATCAGCTCGCCCCCCATCATACGTGGCATCACCATGTCGGTGACCAAGACGTCGATTTCGTCCCCATGCCGGTGCCACACAGCCAGCGCGTCCTCGCCGTCGGTGGCGGTGATGACCCGATAGCCTGCCCCAGTGAGCACGCGACGAATGAGCTGCCGCACGGCGTCTTCATCCTCAACGACCAGCACGGTTACGCCGGCCTGCACGATCGCGTGTTCACCCGTGATCGGGCGCGCTTGCGCACCGTCGATAGCGAGTGGAAGGAGCAACGTGACAGTGGTGCCAAACGCGCCCTCGCTCTCGAGGAGCAACGTCCCACGCGCTCTCGTGGCCAATGCAAATAACGTGGCCAACCCCATGCCACCGTGGCGACCGGTCGCCGCAGGCGCCGGAAACGGTTCGAACGCTCGCGAACGCGCGTCCGCGTCCATCGCTGGACCAGTGTCGCGAATTCGCAACCGAGCGAACGAGCCGGCAACGAGATTGTGACTGATCGCGGTCTCCGCATCGATCGTCGTCAGATCGAGCTGGATATCGAGCAATCCGCCATCGGGCATCGACTCGCGTGCACTCAACAACACGCTCGACAGGGCATCCTCGACGGCCGCACGCATGACCCGCACCGGGAGTGCGAGGTCGGTTCGGGTAACGCGAAGCGCCACCCGATCACTCAGGAGCGGCGTCGCACTCTGTTGAACGGCCGAGAGCAGCGCCCCGAGATCGACAACTTCGCTTGGCATCGTGTCGCGATGGCTGAACGCCAGTAACTGGCGCGTCAGCGCGGCCGCGCGTTGCGCTGCGGACTGAACTTCGCCCAACGCGACGCGCGATTCGGCATCGGTAGACGGACGTTGCAACACGAGCGCCGTATTGCCTTGAATGACGGTCAGCAAATTGTTGAAGTCGTGCGCCACGCCGCCGGCAAGTCGGCTGACCGCTTCGGTCTTCTGTGCATCGCGAAGCTGGCGCTCGTTGCGGCGCGCTTCGGTTTCGGTGTTGATGCGCGCGGTGATGTCTTGTCCGACCGCCAATAGCTCAGCCATCGGTGACGAATCGCCGCGTGTGACGCACGCCAAACTCATCATCAACCATCGTGTGCCGCCGTCGGGCATACGCAACGGAACGTCGCACGCAATCGGGTGCGACGTCCGCATGGCGGTGACAATCCACGCCGCGACCCGCTCGCGTGCCTCGGTCGCGCAGCTATTGAGCAGCGACGTACCCACGACCTCCTCGCGCGTACGCTGCAACAGCTGCAGTCCCGCGGCGTTGACGTCGGCGATACGACCGGTGCCATCCATCGCGATGATGGCGGTCGGCGCCGAGTCGACCACCGCGCGAAAATACGCTTCGCGACGCGTCAGGCTGGATTCTGCCCGAGCCTGTTGAATCGCCACACTCGCTAGCGAGGTGAGCTCATCGATGACCTTGAGCTCCTCGGTCGATGGACGACGCGGCTGTCGCGAATACACCGCGAAGGTGCCAAGCACTGCGCCGTCGCGATTGAGAATTGGCGTCGACCAGCAGGAACGCAGCCCGATCGGCGCCACAAGATGCCGATAGTCGTCCCACAGCGGATCGATCAGGACATCCTCGGCGATCACACTGCAGCGTGTGAACGCGGCCGTACCGCAACAACCCGTTTTGGGACCGATGACCAGACCGTGCAAGGCATCGGTATACGATGTCGGCAGCGACGGCGCAGCGCCGCGCAGCAGATGGGTACCGCGCTCGTCGAGCAGCAACACGGAGCCCAGCACATCGATCGCGGCACTCTCAATCGCGTCGACGATATGCGTCAGCACCTCGGTTAACGGACGCCGCAACGCCATCGCGCCGAGTACGCGCTGATGATGCGCGTATTGCGAGATTACTCGGTCGGTGTCGTCGGCGTCGTGATGCGACACGTCGAAATACTCACGCGGTCGAATGGCGGCAGGGGCGGCCGCAATGCGGCTACCAGGGCGGAGTCCTGAAAAATACTGGCAATTCTGCCCTTTGCCGAGAGTCGGTCAGTAACATTTCCCACGTCATTCTGACAAACGGAGTGCGCCGCCGCAGCGATGTGCGTCACATCAGCCGTTCAGGCGCGCTCCAGAGCCGCGACGCGATCAAGATGCGCGCGTGGGATATAACCGTGCAGGCCAACCGCATGCAGGCCGGCGTCCGCGATTTGTCGGCGATACCACGCGGGCGATTTGGGACGGGGCCAGGTGGTGTCGCCCTCGAAGGCATCGGCGCTGGTAAAGAGCTCGAGATGCGCCAATCCCGACACCCGCCGACTTACCTGCGCCAGGCCACGACGCAATACCGCGGGCGTCAGATAGTTGAGCATCCCACAACAAACGACGAGATCGTATTCCTCGCGCAATGACAGCTCGTCCAGCGAATCGATGCTGCCACGCTGCAATCCGCGACGCACTCCAAAGCGCGCAATCGCGTACTCGCTGGGGTCAACGCCGTCGTAGTGCACACCAGGGCGCAGTCGACGCAATTCCGCGCGCCACTGTCCTTCACCACAGCCAACATCCAACACCGAGCGTACGGGCCGCGCCAGCACCCACTCAGCCTGACGCACGACGAACTCCACCTGACGACGCAATTCGGCGTGTGACTTCACGCGATGCGTCGGGTGTCGATACCATTTGTCGAAGTACGCTCGATCGTACCGCGTCATCACATGACGCCCCAGAACCCGCGGTCGATATCGATCGCGAATCGCCACACGCCGTCGCGCAGGCCGCGCGACGCATCGACGCGCAGCAGGTCGAAGAAGAACAACGCGCCGACGCCAGCTGAGGGATACACACCGGACACGCGGCTCGTCATCCCCGCGATGCCAGCGGCCGTTCCGGCCGCTTGAACAAACGGCGCCAGCACAATGCGCCCCGGGGCCTTACCATAGCGTCCAAGCGGAATCGATGGTCCCGCAATTGGCTGGCGAAACTCCAGACGCTGAGAGATCAGCGCGCGGGTCGCGAACGTCGCGAGATCGTAGCCGGGCGCCGACCACGGGCCGCCCGCAAACACCAGCCATTGCGGCGGAAGATCACGTCCGGCGGCGGCACCCACTTGGGACAGCGACACGAACGCACGGTCGTGCGCGAGCGGCCGCTGAACCAGCAGCGTGGCCATCGCGCGCGCTACCAGCGGTCTCACCGGAACGCCGGCGAGATCGAATCCCGAATAGCCGCCGGCCGATGCACTCAGCGTCCAGACACCGCGCGTCGCACTCGCATTGTCGCTCGCGGAACCGGGAATCCACGCGCCGGTTCCGCGCAGTTCCGCCCGCACACCGCGCAGTCGCCATGCGGACACGGGAGGCTCATAACTTCCACTCAGCGGTCGCGCAGTGACCGCGAGCGGCGACTCGCGCTCGTAGGCGAGCCGCAACGTAAATGGGTCGAGCGGACCTCGGCGAAAGCTCACCCCGGCAGCGCGCGTATCGACCTGCAGTGAGTAGTCGCTCCCAAAGAACAGCGCTGCGCCGGAATTTGTGACACCGCCACGCTCGGCGATCGCGAGATCGCGCGTATCTCGTTCCGCGAATAACTGCCATAGCGGAATGCGTCCAAACGCCGGCGCGCGACCGAGCGCCACCTGTCCTTTCGCCTGATGATCACTCAGACCGAAACGACCGCGTGCCGAGAGCATCCAACCATCGCCCCAGCGCTGCGTAGCACCAACGCCGAGTGCGATGCCCTCCGTGCGCGTGACCCGAATTGCATCGCTGATTCCGCGACCAGAAACTGCGCTGCGCGTCGGCCGTGCGAGCATCGCGGCGCGGACTGCCGCTTCCGCCTGCACCCGCGCTTGCGCGACGTCCTCGCTGGTGGCGATCTGAATTTCCGGCGGCAATACATCGACGATGCGATCGGCGAAGTGATGTCGTTTGAGCGAATCGGCTGACACCGAACTCCAGCGCGGCAGCATCTGCACATTCGCCGGAATGCGCTCATTCACATCGTAGTTGCCAACTTCCCAGTGGCCGCGCACGATTCCGCGCACCGGTATGTCGAGCCAGGTCGATCCGCGCGCGACCTCTACCTCTTGGCGACGCGGTAACCAGTAGCGCTCTCGAACCAGGCTGTTCTCGAGCGTCACAACCAGTGTCTCGATGCGCTTGTCGATGATCGCAGCGCGAGTGAACGTCATCGAGAGCCGGACGACCGCGGCCGTTTCGCGATCCAGATACACCGAACCAATCGCCGCCGCCATGTTCGCGTTAACGGGGCGGAAGCGCACTTCGTCAACGAGAATCTCGCGACCGGGAATCCGGATTTTGAGTGGCTCCCCTCGCTGGTATTCGTAGAGCGATTGCGCACCGGGCGCGAGCGGGTGTGGCACATCGCGCACATCCTGTCCGTCACCGAGTCGGATGCGATCCGGCAAGTTGTCGAGCACGACGCCGTATCGATCGCGATAGTAACCCACGTTGGCCGGCAACAGGGTTGTATCACGTCGACCCACCAACTGCTGGGCACTGCGGTTGGGCTGCCACCAGGCAATGGAGAGCGCGAGCTCTTCACTTTGCACGACTTTCGGCGGGATGATTACACCCTCGCCCAGTTGCGCGAGAAACGCCAGAAATCCGTGCGCGTCGGCGCGGTAGCTCAGGAGCGTGCTGTCGGCGAGCTGCAAACTCCGACGCTGCGTGGCGCGCAGCACCAGTGAGTCGGCCGTTGCATCGTGCCAGCGACCGCCTGCGGTCGACTGCGCGCGGGCCGATGAGGCCGCCACCAGCGCGCACGCGAGTACGAATCGTCCAACACGACTCCAGCGGACTCGCGCCGTCGTGATGGAAGGGTTGCTACGCATCGGACAGAAGATTTGCACCGGGTGAACTTAGCGCGGTGTTGGCAGAGATCGTGCAGGAGGCTTGCCGCGCTCACGCTGCTGAGCGCTGTCGGGCAGAGCTATCAGTAGCCAGCCCTGATACACCGCGGCACCACCTTTCGCGCGCACATGCGCGGTGGTCAGCACATAACCCCAGCCGTAGCGCCACGTTGTGTCAGTGCCCGCCATGATCGGTTTGGCCGGCGCGCGAAAGGCGCGTCGAGCTCGCACGTCGGCCGACAGCGCAGCGATCGCGCCCGATGAGGCACCCAGTCGGACGCGTGCACCCACGCGAAACAGTGAGGCGGCGGGACGAGGATCGAATTGTATGGCGAGCAGCGTATCGACGAACTCGCCGTCGCGCGTCGTCTCAATCCGCGGCCACTGCGCGTATTCCCGCGTGCTTCGGGTTGGCATCGCGGAATCCGCGAGCAACTGGGCATCGCGGAATCGGAGCGCAATCCACGTATCGAGGGCCGCGCGCTGCGCGTGCGCCGCGATCGGTCGCAGCAGCATCGTCAGCGCGAGCGCGCTACCCGCGTGCAGTGAGAGGCGAATAGGCAGGCGACGCGAGAGACACTGCGCACGGCGAAGCCAACGATGCATCGGCAAACGCCTAGTTCGGTCGCGGTGCAGCCAGATCGGTGGGCAAGAAGCCGAGGCTCATCCAACCGGGCGCCACAACATCGAGACCGGCGCGCAATGCGCCGTCCTCGCGTACCGTGTAGCGCAGTAGCGACTGGTCCGCACCTAACACTTCCAGCGCGCGCACCACGGATAGTTGAGTAACCGTGCCGATCCATTGCGCGCGTTGCCGTGCATCGCGAACGGTTGTCGGTACCGCTTGCAGCACGCGCTGACGCACGCGCGACTCCAGCACGGCCAGCGGCAACCCTTGAACAGAATCGCGCATCACGATGGTGGCCACCGTGTCGGCGCGCCGCACGGCTTGCGCCACCAGCGACGGCGACCAGTCGCGCGGCACCGTCGAGGCATCTCGATATGAGGCGTCGTCGAGCAACACGTCCGGGGTCAAGCCGCCACTGCCCGACTCCGCAGTGCCTTGGCGCCGTTGCAGCGACGCGCCTGACGGCGTGAGCCAACGTGCCGTTGTCAGTCGCAGCGACAAGTCTGGCGTCAATCGCACCACGCGCTGCACCACGCCTTTGCCATAGGTCGGTGCGCCAACCAGCAGCGCACGCCCGTGCTCGCGCAGCGCAGCGGCAATCACTTCGCTCGCGCTTGCGGTGCCCGCATCTACCAGCACGGTGATCGGTAACGCGGGCCACCGCGAATGCTCCGCGAGATACACCTGCGGCGGCACGCCGGGTCGGCCGGAGAGCGACGACACGACAACGTTCTTGGGAAGAAAGAGCGCGGCTGTTCGCACGCCTTCTTCAAAGAGACCACCGCCGTTGCCGCGTAAATCGAGCACCAGCGCTCGCGCGCCGCGCCGAATCATTTGGTCGGTTGTGCGCTCCACCTCGTCCGTGGTGCCTTGCGAGATCGCGCCAATGCGCACGTAGCCGACGGAATCGGTAATCAGTCCACTCAGCGTCACCGCCGGCATGTGCCACGTCGCACGACGGACGTTCACGCGGACCGAATCGCCTGTTGGCGCTCGAGCGAGCACAAGCTGCGTCATCGCCGCCTGCGTTCGTGCGCTGTCGCCAGTCGTGCGACGTCGCCATTCGTCTACCGGCACGCCATTCCACATGAGGATGCGGTCGCCGCGTTTCACACCAGCGATGGCGGCGGGCGATCCGACTGCAACGGTGCGCACGGTCAGTAGCCCACCCTGCAGTCGCAGGTTCATACCGAGCCCCTGACTTTCGCCCATCAACGAGCCGCGATACGAGCGATAGCCATCCGATCGCAGCAGCGCCGCGTAGGGATCATGCAGTTCACGCAGCATTCCGGCGACGGCTCGACGAATGAGTTCGTCGTTCGGCAAGGAGTCGAGTGCGTTGGCGCGCACGGAGTCGATGGCGGTCGAAAGCAAGCGACCGTCTGCCCACACGTCGCGCGCGCGCACCCGATCGCCGCCCCACTTCGCGCCGAGCGCAAATGCGCCCGCAATGACCCCCACGACCGCCGCCGTGCCGGCGAGTACCGGCAGCAAGCCGCGCCCGTACCGGCGCGCGCGCGACGAGAGGAGGAAGGAAGTGGGCATCGTGCGACTGCTGTACCTCAGATAGACGATCGAGGTCCGTGTGCATACCAACGCGCAGGGACGGTGGCCCAATCGATCGTTGGAGAGCTCACGAGTGTGCGGGAGTGAGTCGGCAACCGGCGTCCCCCGCAACATACGCCAATGTGTCCTGAATGTGAGACGCCACAAGGGGCGCGAAGCGTTGCCATCGAGCACGCCCAAAGGTCGCAACCCTTCTGACGGCAAGGACTTTCGGCACACCCGCACGACCATTTCGTCTGCTGGCACTCCCGATGCACTAAGAAGCCACCGTATCCCGTGCCTGACACGGGTTGGTGTTCCGCAATCGATCGGGAGGATTTATGTCGCTGCGTCGTTCGTCTTCGCTCCTTGTGCCCGCTGCCGCTGCCGCCACGATGTTCTGCACGGCGGCGACCTCGTTTGCCGAACCTGCCGTCCGCGTGGCGCCCAGCGCTCGTACGCTCTTTACGTGGAACGGCACGGTGGACCGCGAAGTGTTGCTGGTTATTCGCGGCCGTAACGTCGAAACGCGCGCCAGCGGTCTGGATGCGTCCTTTCCCGCGCGGGTCGATCAACGTGATGAACTCCCGCGTGAAGCCGGGGACTTGCAGGTGCATCTCGCCAACGGCCGTGGCGAAGTGGAAGTCGTGCAACAGCCCACACCGCGCAACGACTTCACGGCGATCGTACGCGTGATGGACCAACGCGCAGGCGCCGATCGTTATCAACTGGTCGCGTCGTGGAATCCGATTCTCGTGATCGATCCGCGCGGACGCGGTGACGAGGATCGCAATCCTGGCCGTGGACACGCGTACGGTCGCGGCAATGGTCGCGGCAACGACCGCGACGATGATCGCTACGATGATCGCTCCGACGGGCGCTACGACGATCGCTACGATGGACGCTACGATGGACGCAATCGCGACGCTGGTCGCCTCTCGTGGCGCGGCGACGTGGATGACGTAGCCGAAATCCGCTTGCAGGGGCGTCGCGTGGAGTTCCGCAGTCGCAGTGGCCAGTTGCTGCGCGATGTGCGCTACGATGTCCGCGGCGCGGGCCTGCCGATGCATCCGGTGTCGCTGGAACTCAACGTGGATCGTGGTCGTGGCATCGTTGAGGTGGTGCAGCAACCGAGCCGCAGCAATGGCTACTCCGCGATCATTCGCGTCATCGACCGACGCGCAGGATATGGCACCTACGATTTCGATCTGCGCTGGTACTAGCGCACCTGCGGGACCGGCAGTCGTGAAGGGATAGAGTAAGTCGTCGGAAACAACGAACGCCCCGGCCACTGTGGTCGGGGCGTTCGTGTTGCGACGATTGCAGAGGCGCCGGTCGGAATCGAACCGACGGTGGGAGATTTGCAGACCTCACCCCGTCAGGAAGAACTCTCGTAAGTCGTTGGTTTACAACGTCAACGAAAAATTGCTTGACCGGCATCAAGGGCGATTTCTGGTACCGTTTGTTACCGGTTCTGTTGCCGGAACCCATCGAGGCATCTCGAGACTGATTGCGCGACGAGGCGAAGAGGACCTCCTTCTACTGATGCACACGACCTGTGAGCGGCCGGCGCCGACGTTGCCGCGCGAACGGCGCGCCCGGCAGACTCCCGAACGCCGCACTCGTCGAACGCATCTGTGAAATAATGCGAGATTCCGAATGAATACCGAATTGAGGTGAGCGAGCGGCGTTGTGGCGCGCCCAAAAGTTACCGGAGGCTGCGCGAGAGCCCGACCAGCGGGCTTGGACCCCTGTGGGTCCCGGACCTTCCCCGAGCCCCTCGCGCCATGACCTATCGTTCGTCACACCTCCCGCATCGCCGTCGCTCGATCCCCAGAAGTCCGGCGCCGTCGCCGGCCGTCGTCCCGTCAGCAATCACGTCCTCCGCCGCCGCCCGTCGCGAGGTGTTCGACGATGTCGTCCAGCGGCTGAAGTCGAATCTCGACGACACAGCCGCGCTGTGCGGACTCTCGGCCAAAGCGCATGAGGACCTCCAGCGCGACCTCGCACAGCGGGTGTTCTCCGCGCTTGTGCTGACGGGTCGGGAGGTCAGCACGCTGTTGGTGCTGGCCGGTGACACCGTCAGCCAGTGGTGCCGCGAGGGACGTTTCCCTAGCGCCATCAATTTTGGGCGCGCCGGTTGGCGTGTGCCGCTACTGGCCGTGCTGGCGGTGACCGATCCACCGACCGACCCGGAAACGAGCGGCGGTGCGGCTGAGCCATCCGAGATCGAGCCGTTCGACACCTCGCGGTTCGCGGGTTGGAGGGTCGCCGCATGAGCGTCAAAGAGATCGCTAGGTTTTCGCCGGCCGTCATTGCGCGAGCCAATCGCTGTGGCGTCTATCAGAAGGCGCCTGGCGGCGCCTTCTACGTCGACTTCCGCGCCTTCGCGGCATGGGGCGGCAAGCAGTCCGCCCTCGTACCGGACGGCGAAGGTCAGGCCACGTGCGACCGGTCGGTAGCCGCCGCCCTCTTCGCGCAGCGCCAGCACCAACAGATGGAGCTCGCGGAGGCGGGGCGCCGCGTTGCGACGCCGACGCCTCGCGCGCCGCGGTTTGGACCGTTTTCGAGGACCACTTGAGGCGCAAGTCAACCTAAGGGAAATTCCTCGCGCGGGACTTTGCGCCGCGATGAGATCCCGCTGCGCTTGTCGCTCGATTTCCTCGGCAACTGCGAGCTGAAAGACATCACGCCGCTTCGCATCCAGGCGTTCATCGACAAGCGCCGCGCGCAGCCTGGCCGTCGCCCTGTTACTACGCTCAGCAACGCCACCGTGCGCAACGACATTCACGCGCTGTCGAACCTGCTGAAGCGTGCGCATTCACTGCGTCACGTGTCCGAGAACGTGATTACGGGCAGCGTCGACAAGCCCGCGCCGCCGCCGTCACGCACCGAGTTCTTGGAGCGTGACGAGTGCGCCTGCTTGCTCGACGCGGCCGCAGATTTGGATCAAGAGGCGCGCGTTGCCAGCCAGATTCGCGAGCTGCAACGTCGAAAACGCGCGCTTCGCGACGGCGGCGACCACGCAAGCGCTCGCCTGGTGAAGTGCGAGTTGCAGGGTCTTTTTTTCTCGCCGCTCGACTAGCGCATATCCACGGAACCGTCGAATGCATCATGGAGACGGCCGTCTCGCTCTTCCTCTACACCGGCATGCGTCACGAGGAGCTCTTGGGTCTCTTGGTACGAGATCCCGAATTCGTGAACGGCATGGTGCACGTGCGAGAGAACGCGTATCGAAAGCTGAAGCGTAAGTCGCACGCTCGAAAGCTCGAAATGTGGCCGGGACTGCGTGCTACACTCGTGCGCTTCCTGGCGCAAAGCGGGCAATCTGGTGGCGCTTGAACTCACGGCTAAAGAGCCGTTTTCCATCGCTGGACAGCCGGAGGTCTTCCATTGTCGCGTCCCCATTCACGGTGAATGTGGTCGACGCGACACCTTTCTTCATGCCGCGTTAGCAGGGAGTCGGCAGCAGGTGTAGGGTGTTTATCGACCACACACGAGTCTCGGATACACGCCCGGGATTCGGCAAGGGGTGCCCGCGCGCCTACCCATCTTACCAGTATTATTGAACTAGGGACGCGAGATCGAGGTTATTCGGCGAGCGTCGAATTGCTCGTGGCGACCTCGTTACCGCTGGCTATTCATTGCGAAGAGGACTTGCTCAGCGTATCGCCACGAACGCTCGAAGCCAGCCCCGGCGTAGCAGCTCGATCAAACCGCGCTAGCCTGCGCGGCCGACCTGAGAGGGCGCCGGCACCCCAGTCCCCCTCGACTATGAAAAGGCGGCACGCAGAATTCATCTGCGTGCCGCCTCTTCGAATTTCGGCAGGTTTGTGACTACACAGCAGCAAGCTGCGGGCGAACCTCTGTGTCCATGTAGGAATTGCAGGTGCCGGGCTGACATACCACCGAGCCGCAGCCTGCCGACTGACAATCTGCTGATTCTCTCCGTGGTGGGTTCTCGCCGAACGCTTGGCGGTACAACTCCAAGGTCGAATTGGTCGCATCTGCCAGCTTCTTGGCATCCTCATCCCCGCGAAGCCCGAAGTATGGAAAGCGGTGAAGGAATCGACCAAACACGCTAATGCAGTCACGCTGGTACTTCATCGTATCGAGGATGTGATAGTGCCAAAACTCGTCGACGTCTTTGGAAGGGACAATCGCTTTCGGCGCAGATGCATGGATGTGATTCAAGCAGAGGAAACGGCGGTACTCGCGTTCGACTGCGTCTGCCTTTTCGCGTGACCAGCCTTCACCATCGAGCGAATCCATAAGTTTGAACTTTATGGGATCGAGGTCCAACGAGTCGATAGTCTCAAGCATCAAGCCCCCGGTTTGTTCGAGTAGGATCTGCGGAGAACCTCTTGGTCGACGAGTGGAGCGACATCTGGATCGGTGTACGTCCCGAGCGTTCAGTATCCGCCATCGAAATCGCCTCGGTATTCATCGCGGTAAGTTTGCGGAGTGAAGGAATCATGCCAATCCGGCTTTTTGCGAATCCGAGATTCTCGGCTGGACCACCCGAGTGGATCGCACTCTGATTCGGCCGCGCCGCTCGATAACTTGGCAACAGAATCTGTTGCACGTCTGTTGATGCCAATGCGGAAAACGCTTCGCACAAGGCGGGTCAGTAACGCGGTGATGCCGCGCATGTTGCGATCCTCGCTTCAAATGGAGACCTCATTAGACTTGTCCCAATCACCTCGAAGTCGTCGGCAACCGGCATCTTGCGACCGTTCCTCGACGGCGCCGTCGAGGAAGCGCCCCGATGAGAGACCCGAGCGCTTCTTTCGTTAATGCCTTCGCCGACGTTGTTGCCGTCGCTACTCTTCGTATGTGATTGGAAGTTCGCCCTTCCGGACTCAGAAACTGAGTTAGTAGGCGAAGTGCCCCCAGCGACAATCGGCGACATTAATTGCTGGGACCACAGTTCCTCGAATCCTGCCAACTATGCCAGTCGGTCGGCCCGCTTCCCCCAAGTATGAAGCTCCGAAAGGGTGGCGAGCCAATCTCGAGGCGGCCATCTTCTGGCGTTGCCGCTCAATGAAGGACTTTTGCGAAACTGAGCCGAGCATCAGCCTCCGTACGTTTCAGAGGAACCTCCAGCGCTCGACGCAACCGGACGGGTCTGGTCTGCTTTCAGAACGGTTTTGCGTATTGCTGCGGAGCAAACTGAAAGTCACTTCCCAAGAACTTTCGGAGCTTCTGGATGGCCAAGGCCCGAGAGCGGTTAAACCGTTAAGCGATCACGAGAGCCGTTCGTCTGAACGCGTGTTTGAACAGTTGCAACTCGGCGGCCTACACGATGAGAGCTTGAAACTCGCGGCGTCCTGCGTCGAACGTGCACGCGAAGGTAAGAACTCTCTGCTGATTGCTCGTTGGTGCAAACATCTTGCTAGCGCCGCACGGGTAAGCGGAGATCTTGAGGTTGCGAGGGATCAGTACAGCGCAGCCAAAGATGCGATCCAGCCGCTCAGGCGCTCCAGTCCCAATGATCTCGACTTGATTGTACTGGACGGTAGCATTCGCTTTGGGAGCATTCTCGTCGAGCAATATCTTATTCGCGCCGACTTCGATGCCGCTGCTACGGCGTACAGCGCGCTACAGGATGAAACCGAGACGCATTTGCGAGGCCTTCAGAAGGGTCCGGAGTTTGACGTCTTGGCGAAGAAGCTTGAGATTGGGATACTGCATCTGAAACGACAGCAGGCGGAAATCGTCCGTCACTCTGGGAGATACGCCGAAGCTTGCGCCCTAAGTGCGAGCGTGATTGCAGAATACCCTGAGTCGATGGCTGAGGAGAAATGGTGGGGCGGGCTCGGTGAAGCCGATGCGCTTCGCTTGCGAGATGGCAGGCTCGGTGATGCGGCGGAGCAACGTCTGAATCGGCTCTTGAACGACGCACGCTACGTTTCGCAGAGAGCTGAAGGTCGCATTGGATCGGTCTTACTTCGCCTCGCGAGAATCTATCAGCGCCAAGGAGAAGACGGCTCAATGAAGGCCGCGCTCGACGAGGCCGAGCGGATTGTTTTGAATCGACCCAACGAATATCGACTCGTCGGTATTTACGCGTTGCTTCAACGCGCGACACTGCGGGGTGCCACTCCCGACACGTCTACACGCCTGCTGCGGCAGGCGATTGCTTACGGGCGGCTTCGCCTCGACTATGCGACGCTTGAATACGGTCACGCTATGCTCATCGAAGGCGAGCTTCATCGACGACGCAAGCCCGCACTGGCGCGTGCGCATGCGGCGTTTGATAACGCGCTTACAGCCTACCGACGGACGGGGAGCCCATGGGGCATCGTGCGCGCCACCATCGGGCTTCGCCTAACTGCGGCGATGGCAGAGCAATCGAATCACGCGACGGCGAATTTCGATTCATCGAAGTTGGAGGGTGTGGATCGAGAACTCTGGAATCACTTCTCCAACGGAGACTCGATCCCGACGGGCCGCCTGTGGGAAGACCTGCCGTGAACTCGAAGATCATCATCTGATGCCCGTCCGCGGCCAATCTATCGCTCTCCGTGAGTTCGTTGGAATGCGTGCGCCTCCAACAAACGAGCAGTCGTTCGCGGAGAATCTGTCTAGGTGCTTGGACGAGGAGGCCCACGCTTTGGCCGATGGCGACCTGCGAGCTGCGGCGCATGCCGCGCGTGGTGTAGCGGAGTGTCTTCGTAGACTCGGTCAACCGGCCGCCGCAGCGGTGGCGTACAACAGGGCCGCGGCGACG
This sequence comes from uncultured Gemmatimonadaceae bacterium, assembly GCA_966096095.1. Classification (GTDB taxonomy): domain Bacteria; phylum Gemmatimonadota; class Gemmatimonadetes; order Gemmatimonadales; family Gemmatimonadaceae; genus Gemmatimonas. Next base: position 149,617 of record CBHTUR010000004.1, read on the forward strand.
TTTCGTGCCTTCGATGATTCTCAGGGTCTTGGTTGGACGCTCATGGCGGCGGCTAGCCTCGCACGTCAGCAGTCGGATTTTCTACTTGCGCACGGACTCCTTGCAGACGCTGTACGTGCAGCGCGCGCTGCAAGAGATCGGATGTTAGAGGCGTACAGTCTCGCGGGAATTGCAGAAACCACGCGCCTTCACGGAGACTTACGGGTTGCTTATCGCCTTCATCTTGAGGTAGCGACGACCTTCATCTCGATTGATGACAAGCGAGGAATTGTCTGGGCACTCGAAGGCGTTGGGCAGATTCTGAAGCATGTTGGGAACGTGCCTGCTGCGCGTAGGCACTTCGACAAAGCACGTCGAGTCGCAGTCGCGAGCAATGATATTCGTGGTCTCGCATACGCTTTAAAGTGTCACGCAGAGTGCGCTGCACTCCAAGGCGACCGCGCCATCGCCATTGAACACGCATCCGAAGCGATCCGGCTGTTCACCGCGGCCGAGTTCGCTGTGGGCTTGGGCTATGCGTGGAAAGCGATGGGTGATATCCAGCGACGGGCAGGAGACCTAGCATCGGCACGCATCGCCTACTCTGCGGCTCGTCGAGTATTCTCGGGAGCTGAAGACGAACGAGGTTTGGCTCACGTGAATCTTGGGGTCTCTGCGTTGGCGCTCGACAACGAGGACGGCGACGGTGCAGTGCAGACGCTCACGAACGCCATTCAATTCTTTCATGAACACCGACTAGCTGTCGGGCTGTCGCAGGCTCGGCCCATTTCGAGAGAACTCCGGCGTCGAGGTCATCGAATATCGGATTCGCCGAGATGACCGCGAGAGTACGTTCAGTTCACCAGCCGAGTGCGCTCCACGAGATGCTGCGTGTGCACGCCGTGCCGAGCCTCGCGTCCGTCCGCATCACGCTCGTGTCCGCGAAGTGAGATATTTGTGTGAACACTGGCCGCGAGAACGAATGCGTTCCACCAGCGCTACGTTATCGTTTGCGCACGCACGGTGAATCGCAATGTGGGAAAATCAGTTGTCACAAGGGCCCCTCTGACAGGCTGTTTCCGAACCTTGGCGCCCGCTCGCTGAAACGCCGAGTAGGCGGAGGGATGGATTTCAGCGGGCGACCCCGTTCGCCTCGTCAATAGCGAGTTCGGAACATCCGATGCGACGGCCTGCCGCTCGAACTGCTTGCGCAGCACAACTCGACGACGTGCGCGATTTCTTACTGCGCGAGTAGTGTACGCATCGCATCCGCGACCACCATGTCGTTCAGTTCACATGACTGATGCGTGCTGATGTCGAACCGGCCGCTGTCGTAAAACTTGTGGGCGGGATTACCTCCGCGGCAGCTTGCGAAATAGCTGCATTCGGTGCGGCATCGTTCTATGCCAGCGTAGGTCTCCTGCTCAAATTTCCGATACGGTTCGGTGCTGCGTGCCGCCCACAAGTCGGTGGTCGCCGGATCGAAAAGTAGGTGCGAGAGAGTGCTCCGAACGGCGCTCATTAACTCCGGGTTGCCCCAAAATGCTTTGCCGGTCGGCGTGACGTTTACGATGTCTAGACAACCGAGACTCTGGAAATCGTTTTCGTCAATGCCACGTTGTAGCTTTCGCGCAACGGTCTCGAACTCCTTGACGTACGACCGAGGATGCGTCGCCCACAGGGCGAGTAGCTCACTGAGATACGAGGCAACCCGGGGCTTGTCGGCGAGCGTCAAGCAGTCCGATGCCTGAGCGTGCTCACCGATCTTTGCTTCTAGAAGAAACGACCACGCAATACCGCGCGAGTGAAAGAAATCAAACAACTCGGCGGGTGGGATCTCGAGCGTTCGCCGCGTGATGACGCAGAGTGCGCCACCTTCTATGTTCGCGGCGCGAAGCGCGTTTATGCCCTCCATGGTGTGCGAATAGAAGGATCGACCAGTCGCGCCCACACGCTGAACGCCGTGAATTTCTTCAGGACCGTCGAGGCTGACACCAACAGTGAACCGTTCTTTGGCGAAGAATTGAACCCAGGCATCATTGAGCAAAACGCCGTTGGTTTGGACGACGAATTTGACGGGCAACGTTTTGGGAACGACTGCGCGAATTCGCTGAACGGCTTCCTGCATGTACGGCAGCCCGACCAGCAAAGGTTCGCCCGTCAGCCAGAGGACGGCGAGCCGCGTTAGCGCGGGGTTCTGGGCTGCCTGTCGCGCGGCAAGTTCAACATCATCAAGCGACATAGTCCGCACCGGCCCGACTGCGGACCCCCACCAGCAGTACGTGCAGCGGAGGTTGCAGCGATCAACGGGGTGAAGTACGAGAAGCAATTGCATAGCACTTGTGGCGGAAGTGGCACGCAGTTCGACGTCGGTGCAGGAGGGCGCCGACGTCGACCTGCGGTTCAACCGACTGCATCAACCGAATCCCAGCGTTACGCCTCCCCCCAGCGCAGGCCACCAGCGATTCCAGCATCCGTGTTGGCCTGCCAAAATGCCCAGTCCGCTGCTTCGCCCGTGCGCGCTATGGCGACGGCGAACTTCGAGCGAAGGGCTGCGGACATGTCGATGCTTCCACCAACGGTTGAAACGGCCAACGACGGTGTCATTGCGCCTCCTTTGGAATGGTGATCGCCTCGCGACAGCGTCTCGACATCGCGGGCGGCCAAAGGTCCTACCAACGCCTGTCGCGTTCGGCGGACGGCAATACCATAAGAGCGGTAGAGACTTCCAGTGAGCGACAAGATGCGACAAGAATTCCGAGGCTCATTCCCGGCGCCGTCGTTGACTTTGAGCCTCAAATCACCGCACAACGTGCACTGTCGGGCCTATTCGCGACGACCACAACCCAGTCACTCTGTCACTGATAAGTGACGTCTTCGCCGATCTCTCGCCGCTTCAACCAAGGCCCAGCGCAGATAATAGAAATTATGTGCTCTGAGAATTTGGACACTCGTTTATTGCGACTACCCCGAGGAGTGGGCTATCGGTGAGTGCGGCTGATGCGCGCGCGCGACGACCGTGCGAAAGACTCGGTTGGACACGGAAGTTGTTCGACAGACCTTTGAGCCTCAGGAGCCCGGACAATGAGCGAAGTTGCACCTGTCGTCGGAGATATCTTCTCACGTCTCGCCCAACCATTCGCGGATCACGAAATCGAATGGCGCGTCGCTCGCGCTGGCGTCAAGCACGGTCGCCCATGGGCGCAAGTGCTCGCGTACATCAACGCACGCGCGGCGCGCGCACGACTTAACGCGGTACTGGGCCCGTCCAATTGGCGTGTCTCTTATTCCGCCGGCCCGAGCGGTGGTGTCCTGGCATCCCTGTCGCTACGCATCGACAGCGAGTGGATTTCCAAGGAAGACGGCGCGGACGCGCCGGAGCGCGAGCCGGTGAAGGGAGCACTGTCTGGTGCTTTTAAGCGCGCATGCGCCGTTTGGGGCATCGGCGAGCACCTGTACGACGTCGGTGAGTCGTGGGCCATCTTCACCGACGCCGGTGTGCATCGCGTTCAGATTGACGGTGCGACGTATCGATGGGACGCGCCGTCAATCGCGAGCAAGGCTCCGGTGAGCCCACACGAGATGACCGCGAAAGACGCCCGACTGACGTCGCGCAACGCTCGTCGTCACGACGCATCGACGACACTGTCAGCGCCTGTGTCACCCACGATAGAGTCGGCGGCTCTGATGCTCATGCCGTTTGGCAAGCATCGCGGCATTACACTGCGCGACGTTCCGCTCACCGACCTTCAGAGCGCCCGGGATTGGGCCATTCAGAAGCGCCGAGACTTCCCAGGATTATTGGAGGCGGTGTCACTGTTGGAAAGATCCGCACTCGTGGCGGCGTAGGCGGTTCGGCGCGGGGCCCTGCCCCGCTACGCCCCGCTCGTTCTGGATTCAAGCGGGGCGTCAATGCCAAGGTTGCTATAATAAACAAAAGTCGTATAATAAACAGACCGTTTATTAAGCACATTCCAGTTATCATGACGCGCACGCCAGACTGGCTCGCCCGCAGGCTCCGCACCCTACCGGGAGTGCGGGTCAACATCGACCCGCTCGGCGGACGCATTACGCTGCACAGCCCTGGAACGAGGCCGGTAGTCTACCGGACGATCTCCGCTTCGGGAATATCGGGAACCGAAGCGACACGGCGGGCTAAAGAGCTATCCAAGAGGGTCGGTCCGACGCACGCGCTGTTAGCGGTTCGGAGCCTGCCGAGCGCGATCCGCGACAAGCTCGCCGAAGCAGGTATCTCTTGGGCAGAACAATTGACTGGACACCTGCATCTCCAGGCCGCGCCACTCTTCATACACGTGGAGGGGAGAGGACAGTCGGTGGAGCAGCCAGCGCCGACCGAGGCCGGCGCGCGGCCGACCCGCCTCGTTGGCCTCTCCGGCCGTTGCGCGGAGACGCTGCTCCTGTTGGCGACCGCGGCCGGCCGCGTGGAAAGCGAAATCACGACGACGCGGCTCGCGGCACTGGCCGGGGTAACTCAGCCTCAGGCGACGTATGTGCTGCATCGCTTGGAACGCGAGGAGGTGCTCAAGCCGACCCGCAGCGGTGGACGAACGAGGAGCTGGGAGATTGTCGATCCTGCCGGTCTGCTCGACCTTTGGGGCGCCGAGGACACCGCCCCCGTCCAAGAAACCCAAATCTACGTGTGGTCTCGCGCGCCGCAGGAACTCCTGCAAAGTCTCGCTCGACTCAACGACACGGTCGACGCCTGGGCTCTTGGCGGAGCCGCAGCGGCAAATCTGTACGCGCCCACGCTAACGACCTTCCCGGTGGCGACCGTTTGGATTCCCAACGCGACACCGGTCGAGGCCGCGGCGACCGCACTCGGCGGGCAAGTGGTTTCTGAGGGTGGCTCCATCACGGTGCAACAGACCGCCAAGGACCCGTGGGCGCTCCATCGGCTGTCACTTCCGACGATCACCGCAGTGAACGGGAGCGATGACGCTGAGGGCGACGACAGCACGCGCCTTCGGCTTGCGCTTCATGACCAACAACGGCGACCACCTGCGGCAAAACTGTGGGATGGCCTGTCGCTGGTATCGCGACCTCGCGCCGTCATCGAAACATTGCGTGACGGACGTGGGCGATACGAGGAGATCGCAATCGCGCTTCGAGATTCGATGTCTCTGACAAGCGCCGTAGCGTAACCAGTACAAGCATTCGGAAAGATCGTCTCACTACCTATCTCGACCAGCAATGCCGCCGGATCAGCCACCAGTCAACCCAACGCGCCAGGACTACAATCGCGGCATCCTCGATGCGTGCTACCGCGCGCTCGCAACGATTGTCAAAGCGGTCGACGGTCAGCAGTTCCCACGTCTCGTGTTGATCGGCGGACTCGCGCCCACGCTTCTGCTCGACGACGACCATCTTGACGCGCTATTCAAAGATGACCCTCATCCAGGAACAAGCGATGTTGACTTCTGTGTTCAGGTCGACCTCACGAACGACGCGAACCTCTACTCGTCGTTACTCAGGATTCTTCAGGATCTCGGCTTCGAGCCGATGCAAAGGAACGACGGATTCGGGGAAAGCACCTGGCAGTGGGTACGAGAAATAGACGGAGCGAACATCGCGGTCGAGTTTCTATCGCCCTCCGACGGAGTCGTTTCTCAGAGCGGCGCTCCCACTGTGGGACGCATTGGCGAGGCGACGCTAACACGGCCGGGTGACGAGATCGGCGCGCTTCGACTCCCCGGCGGCGAGCTCGCATTTCGAGATGCGGGCTCCCGACAGCTCAATGTCGATCTGCTCGGGCCACCGGGTGAGCGATCAGTGGGAATGGCCGAGGTGACAGTGTGGGTGGCGAATCTTTTGCCGATGCTCGTACTCAAGAGTTTCGCACTCAAACGTCGCACGAAGCACAAAGACGCGTTCGACATCGTATGGATGCTAACTCGATGGCAGGGCGGTCCAACTCAAGCTGCGCGCGACGCAAAGGGAAGTCCGGTCGCATGTAGTCCGCACGTAGCGGACGCGATTACGATCCTCGACCGTGCGTTCAAGGATCCCGCTCAGCATGGTTGCCAACAGTACGCGATCTTCGAATTGGGCGGAGTCGGCGCGAATGAAGCACCAGCCGATGTGTTGCGCCTTGCACGCGATGCCCAAGGGGCCGTGCAACGCTTTCTCGAAACCTGGCACTCGTTCTAGCCGCACCGTTTCACCGTAATGTCGGCTATCGGCTTCTGCACCACGTTCGTTCTGATCAACGCCACATACCTTTCAGCCGATTCCACCACGTACGTCTGGACACCGGACTAGGTGGAGCTGACTGCTCATAAACTTGCGTGCTCGACTCGAGGCCGCCGTAAATCGCGATCTGTGCCTCACGTGTTGCCGCGCGACTCTCATCGATTTCTGTACTCGTGAACTCGTAACTCCAGACCACTCGATTCTGGCGAATCCAGTAGTGCGAGCGACAGCCGTACTGGTGGTTGCCGATGGAGGGGTAGAGCGTCACGGAGCGACCGTCGTATTGCAACTGCCAACCGGCGGGAGAGAGTGGAGTGACGACGCGATTTCCGCAACCGCAGCAACAGTGATGCACGACCGTGTTGAATGCTAGCGACACGTACAGTACATCATCTTCGAGAGTTGGCGGCAGAACATCGACAAAGCGGTGCTCAAGCTCGGTGGACTTGGTCATTGGGACTCGCGTTGATCGTCGCTCACGAGCCCGTTCCCTTCGATGATGTAAGCCGTATGCCCTTCGTGCTCAAGATCGACGTAAAAGCCGCAGAGCTTCTTCCACTTGATGACCGCCATGACCGCATTCAGAGCATTGAGTTCTGCGATCTGAATGTTCTTCTCGTACTCACCTCCTGCCGCACCGTCACGAGTGCCGAACGATACGCGATGGTCGACGTGCTCCCATCGCCCTGGGCAGGCCGTCGTTGTTGCGATTTGTCCGACGAGTCCGTTGGACGTCTGCTGGAGACCCATGCCGACGATAATGCAGTGCACGGCGGACGTTCTGAGTGCGTCCACGATTAGTTTGCGTGCAGGTCCCGAGTCTACGCACACAAATACTGTGTGCATGTCCAGCAACTCGCCGACGTTCATGTGGTCGATGTACTCAGGATGCGGAATAATTCCACGCCGCATCGGATCGTACATGGATTGAAAATAGGCGACTTTTGTGGGTCGTCGGCGCAAATCAACAAGCGAAGCAGCACCGGGCGCTCGGAAGGCATTGTGTTGAAGAAACTCGTCCCCGTCATAGAGATGAATCTCCTCGACGGGAGTCTTTGCGAGAAAGTCGAGAACGTACGCGCCCGTCCCACCTGTTCCTACGATAGCGACTTTCCGCACCGCTAAAGCGGGTGTGAGCGCCGCAATTCCGGCGAGCGCCGATGCGTTTTCGGTGTAACGAAAGACTGAACTGTCATCGCGCACTTCGACGACACCGAACGTACGCGCCGTGGCGGTAGGCTCCAGTGCCTCCGCCGGACCGGAAATCCGGCTCACGTACTCAGTCAGCTTGTCGTAGAAGTCGATATAGCGGTCGGCCGGTTTGGGTTTCGCTGAAAAGGAGTGATCGACGATCAGATCCACTTCGACCGCCCGTCGATCCGAACCGTGTGCGATCTCAGTCATCCGCCTACCGTCTTGATGCGCAGGATGGGTGCCCACCCACATCGCAACGTGGTCATTGGGAGTCACAGCGACATCACCAGCGAAAGTGATCGGCATGACAAGCTTTCCGAATTGCACTTCTCGCTGTTCGGATACATATGGCACTTCGTGGAGCACGAGATGTCCGCCGCGGATCTCCAGCACGTAGCCTTCGGCTGCTGCGCGCTGGAGGTCTGGGCTCGCGGCAATCCTAGGATCGATCTGTGGCCGTGACACTAAAAATCATCTCGTCTTTGACCTTCGTGGTCTGTCCGGCGACCAGGGTGCCCATTGGCTTATTGCCGTGACCTCGCTGGTAAGTGATGCCGTACAGAATGTTCGGACCGGTTGGCAGCCCTCGGGCGAGAGCTACTACCTCCTCGAACGAGATATCCTTGTCCAATACGATCTGTGGCTCCGCATTCACGTAGATCGTGATCTGCTTCGGTGCCTTTGCCGCCGCGCCGGGCTCCCCCGCGTCGACTCCTTCCCGTTCGTCGCCCGCCGGCATGGCCTCGTTCACCTCAGTGCTCTGACCCAATGTCCACCTCGCGCTGTTGTAGGTCGTGATTTCCGATCATCGCATAAGCCGAGAATCCGCCAGGGGCTACCGGTTACGGTCCTTCGGTGGGTTGGGGTCGCCACCGTAGCTGTTCTTCGTCCCGATCTTCCCGTCCTTGTTGTGGATGGTGTGCTCGACCTTGGCCTTCTGCGCATCGCTTCGTCCCTGCTCGACGGCGCGCTCCTTGAGCCGGTGGCTGCTCAGTACTTCGCCGCCCTGTTGGTTGACCCACCCCTTTCCGTTTGGATTGGGCGTGGTGTGCACGCCTGATTTCTTGCTAGCCGACATCCTGTCTCCAGTTGAGAACGTGTCCTGTGTTCAGACGTCTGTGCGATCACCGTTTCTCGCTTTGCCGACTCTGACATCGCGTCGCTGCTTGCCTCTCAACTCAACAAGAGTTAGCGTATATCACGATTCGGTATGGCCTCATACTAGAAAAAACAGTGATACCAGACAAGATGTTCTCGATATCGTTACACAAGCTTCGTCATTTGTTCGGTATATGAACCCTGACGAGATAGACCTCGGGCGCCGCATCGCCCAGTTTCGCGAAGAGCGGGGATTTAGTCAGTCTGCCCTCGCGAAACAGATGGGCACTTCGCAGTCAGCGATCTCTCAGATCGAGTCTGGCGAGCGCAACCCGTCGTTCGAGACGCTGCGCCAGATCGCGAAGGCGCTAAGTGTCACACCCGCGCTTTTGGTCGGCGCTGACGTGGAGCAGCTAGAAGCGCACGAGCTGGCGCATTTTCGGTTGCTACGCACGTTGGCCCCAGAAGCTCAGCAAGAGCTGCAGCAGTTCGCGGCGTTTCTTCAGATGAAGCAACAGAAGAAGCCGAGCGGCTGATCGATGTCAGGTGCCTTCTCGCAGGCCTCGGCGGGTCGAGGCGCAACCACACCAAACCGAGAGGGGCGTCGGATCGCCCAGCTCTTTCGTCAATTTCGGTTAAGCCATGCAATGGATGCGCGTACGTTCGATCTTGACGAGATTCTCGCCGAGGACAATCTCGTCGTTTGCGAGTCAGAGTTCGAAGAAACGGGCTACGCCGCGTGCTTGATTCGGACGCCGGCGCTGAGCGGCATCATGATCGCCGGCAATCAAGATCCCGGGCGCCGGCGATTCTCGCTCGCACACGAACTTGGCCACTTTCACATTCCGTCGCATCGGGCAGTTGGTTCGACATTGATGTGCGCCGATTCGGCGCTTCGCACGCGTTCCAGTGACGCGGCGCGCATAGAATGGGAGGCAAATGACTTCGCGACAGAGCTACTGATGCCTTTTCGACTGTTTTCGCGTGATGTTGAGCGGCGAGACGTAAGCTTCCAGACAGTTGCAATGCTCTCGTCGTCAGACATGTACAATGTCTCTTTGACTGCCGCTGCTTGGCGGCTGGTAGAGACGTGTCGTGAGGTGTGCGCGCTGATCGTCAGCATCGACGGAAAGGTTGCGTGGAGCGTACGTTCGAATTCGTGGCGACTGCCGCTCCCGGAAATGGGTCGTCCGGTGCCGGTGGGCACGATGGCAGCCGCCGTTTTGCGAGGAGAGCGGCCTATCAGTCGGGCTGAAGCTTTAGATCCGCTTACGTGGCTTAGCTCCGCCGACGGCAGATGGGTGGCATCAGAGGATCTGCGTTTGTTCGAGAGTACTCACGCGATTCCGCGTCTTAATCAGGTCATCTCGCTGCTCTGGGTACACGAGCCGTAACTACGAACATGGCCGAACTCAAACGCGGCCTCCGAAAACTCGTAACGGAGAGATTCGCTAACGAGATGCGCTTTGGGCCGCTTCAGAATGACATATCGGTTTGGTGATAGGCGACGACGACATCGTCGGAGAGACCGGTTCATGCTTTATCCTGGCGACCAAATGCAAAATCTCGTGAGAATCGAACGTGTCGAAATTCGGAAATTCCAGGATACGGGCGTTCAGTTCGCTCACTAGGTCGGTACTCGATGCGACGAGTGCGGAAAGTGAAATCCTCATGCGGCCCGGACTGAACGAGCAGAACTCCCTCTGTCACGCGAAAACTGGGATCGAGAGATCGACGAACCGAGTCGCACACAAGGTTCGCAGATCGAGTGAGTTCAAGTGTCAGATCACGAACAAAATCGCAGTGCTCCTCGTACTGCTCTGCCAACTCATCGTATCTTTCGGGATCCCATTCGCCAATCTGATAGAATCTCGTGGTGTGGAGATCATTGCCCCGCCGCTCTGAGTGCTTGTTGAACTGTAGAAGCGTGTCGTTGAGAATGCGACCAAAGTTTTCGAGCGCCGCACGTAGCGACGGGAAGCCTTGCGGCCACACGCGATTGAGTATCCACGTCACGGCAAACTGTAGTTCGGCCTCTTGTTCCGCTCTTAGCGCCGGTCCGTTAGCTCCTAGCATGAACGACGTCCATGCGAGCCAGTTGTCGATTTCGGCGAGTCTCATCCACTCTTGCACAATCGACGCGATTGCCTGTCGATCCCTGAGCAGATCCATGTCTGCTGGCGTGAGCGCCGCGCGCACACGACCTTCGTGCTCGCTTTTGAATTGATGTAAGAGCGCCACCGGATATGTGTCCTCTTGATCATCGACAAGCTTGTGATGGATCTTGCAGAGAAGTACGAGATTCGCGTACAGATCGCGTTCAGCGAGACTCAGTTGGCTATTCCCGCGCGGCCCATCGGAGCTCTCCGCCACGATGTGTGCTACGTCGCCGACTAGCGATTCGTCGTCGGTCTCGCTTGCATCCATAACCAAATTTCGATTGCACGCCGGGAACGCGCAGTGCGCCCCCGCACGACCCCACACTAGAATCTTTGTTTTGAGAGTTGCTGCCATTTCTCTTCGGGTTTAGGCTCTCGCGAAACACTCGCCTCGCAGTTGATTCGTCGCGCTACAGAGTTTCCCATCCGTGAAGTTGACGAGCGCTGAAAAATGCGGAGAATGGTCGCATCATGCTAGCCAAGGTTTCGCGACAAATCATCAGGCAGGCGTGCAGATGCGGGATGTGGTTCACTGTCTGCGTTCTTGATCCCAAACGGTACGTGCACCGATGGTACCAGGCCTGAGGCGGGATCAAGGTGAATGCGTTGATCGTCAAAGAAGATGTGCGGCGCGAACACCTCTAGGATGCGTCGCTTCTCGATTCCGCCAAGAAAGAAGGTCTCGTCCACTTGGATCCCCCACTCGCGCAGCGAGGTGATCATGCGCTTGTGCGACGGTGCATTGCGGGCGGTGACGATGGCAATGCGAATCTTCGACTCATAGGACTTGTCTTCGGAAGCTCGCGCGCGCTCGCGTTGCTGTAGCGCAGCGATTTTGATGAGCAGCTCCTTTAGCGGCCCGGCGTTGTGCGCTCGGAGCACGTTCTCCTGCTCCGCTTGATGAAATGCGTTAAGGTCGCCGGTCGTGTGAAAGACGACCTCGGCTTCGTCATCCGCGATCACGCCATCGAAGTCGAACGCAACTCGCAGTTCTTCGTCTGCCATATCATCCTCGTACGTGGAGTGAAGGACCAAACCCGAAGGCTGTCCCTCAAGCATGGCAGCACGAACATCATTTTCGTTCGCGGAGAGAAATAAGCTCGCATTGAACGCCGGGGCGTACCGATACGCCGCCTTACCCGTCACAAACGCGCCGCGGCTGATCGCGAGTCCGTGAGACTGAATCGAGTTGAACACGCGAAGGCCGGTATCTGGATCATTTCGCGACAGGAGAATCACTTCTACTGGCTGATCCGACGTTTCTGACCCATTGAGGCTCAGCAGTCGACGTATGAACGGGAATGCCACGCCCGGCTGCAGAACGTCGTCCCGATGTGCGCGCTGGTATGCTCGATAAGGCTCTTCACCCTGGCCTTGAAAAACGGCGTCGCTCTCACGCAGATCGAAGAGTGCGCTTGATGCGACGGCGATGACCAGCTTCGACTCGATTGGGTAGGACAAGTGCAGTCCGAGATGAGGTTCGCCACACTTCGGAGGCGGCATGACTGAGGTGTCCAGCGGATGCCATCAGCGCGTGCGAGCTGTCGCCGGAAGATATGTGTGTAAATGCGCTTGGCCGAACGCGAGCTTAAAGGGCTGCCTTTCGTACCTTGCCTTCTACCCACTGGGCAAGTCGATCCAGAATTACCGTGTCGCTCGGCGTGCTGGCATGTCGTGCGAGGTCGATGAGCGATTGAAACGATACCTCGCGGAGCTCAACGGCTCCGGCGAGGCCCGCCGTGAACTCGCGCCACGCTTTGCTCTTCACTTTGCGGGGCATGGCGAACGGCCCGTCGGCGTACGCGATCACGAACGCGTGTGGCCGACCCAGCGATAGCGTGAGCGCATGCGCCGCGACCAAGTTGCGCATCCACTGGTACGCACCACCGGCGAACGGACACACTGGATGGACGACGTCTGCACGAACGCCGAGCACGTCCGGGATGTGGTCCCAATAGCGAACGCCCTTGGCTGTCAGAGCGCACGAATCTTCCCGTAGCGGTCTCCTCGTCGAGTGCGGATTGTGCTGCGGACCGTAGCTGCCGTTGCACTGCGCGACCATGCGTCCATCCGGCAGCTTGCGCTTCGCCGTTTGGCTGCAAGAGCCACCATCCCGCTCGGTGAACTTGCATTCGACGAGCGCGGCGGCGGCGGCGCCATGTATGAGGGCGTCAACCTGAGTGGATTTCGGTTCGCCAAGGAGCGCTCGCTCGATCATAAATTCGGGCTGAATCGAAACCTCGCCGAAGCTGGGCAGTTTCAGGTGATCCGCCCAAGCGGCCGCCACGGATTGCAGCGACTGGAGCGCCCGAATCGTGCCCAGTACATCGAGTGCGAGCGCTTGCGATGAATGCGGTCGCATCGCGGTGATCGCGCCTGACAGGTCCCGATGCCAGAGATTGGCCGGCAGTTCCTCAACGAGGTAATGCGCAGCGTCGAACAGGTTTTCGCGGATCGCGGCGGCTTCCTGATCAGTCAACAATGTGGCCTCTGCGGCTCCTGATGAACGCATTGACGCGTATGGCTTGTTACCGGAGTTGTTACCGGATGCCTTCACGGCCGCAATTGGCGCCGTCGCGACGAGATCATACCGATCAAGTTTCCGACACGCAAAAGCGCTCCGTTCAGAGGGAACGGAGCGCTTCTGCCCGATGCTTCGCACTGTTGTCCTACTCAGAGGCGCCGGTCGGAATCGAACCGACGGTGGGAGATTTGCAGTCTCCTGCCTTACCACTTGGCGACGGCGCCGAATCAGTCCGCAGGCGGTCGCGCTGCGGCTTGGGTCGCGCAATCTATCCCGGCACCAAGGCCATCGGTAGCGAAGCGACGGAATCGAAGCGATTGAACATCGACCGACCCCACTTCGCTCGTCGGAGTCGAAGCGAGCCGACCTCCTGCCAGGTTCTCGGCTTTACCGGAGCGACGAGCTGGTGGATCACGGACATGTCGATCGCGCTTAGTGATACGATACTGTTTTGTTAATGTTCTTATACTGTTCTCAATTGCGCCCTTGTTTACATTCCCGCCGTGACACTCCTCCCCATCTTCCCGCTCGGCATGGTGCTCTTTCCCGGCATCGCGGCACCGCTCCACCTCTTTGAGCCTCGTTACCGCCAAATGTTGGCCGACGTGCGGTCCGGCGACCAGCGATTTGGTATGCTCTGCTCGTTACCGGATACGCCAGAGCGCGAACTCCCGCCCGGGCGCGTTGGCTGCGTGGCCGAAGTCACTCACGTCGACATGCTCGCCGACGGCCGCAGCAACATCGTGGTCGTTGGTCGAGAGCGCTTCTCGCTCACGGCATTCGTCGCGCATGATGCACCGTATCACGTCGCGCAGGTTGAATCGTTTGAAGATGCGCTCGAGCCATCGTCGCCAGTTGCGTTGACGCTGCTTGCCGGCGAAGTCGCGGCGAGCTTTCAGCGCGTAGCGAAGGCCGTCCACACACTGAACGGTGACGACACCAGCGCGCCGACCGTGTCCGACGATCCGCGTACGCTCGCCTGGACTATTGCGTCGATGATCGACTTGCCGCTCGATGTGCAGCAGGCGCTCCTGTCCGATCGATCACCCGGTTCACGCCTGACCACCGTCGATCGGGTGCTGCGGCGCGTATTGCCAGACCTCGAACTCCGTGCGGCGCTCAAACACGAGCGGCCCTGAGGCGCCCGTCAGCTTACGTCTTCTGTCGCAGCCCGGCGCCCAGTCGACGACTGCCGACGACGATGGCAAGCATCGCGATGGCGCTCGCCCCGATGACCGACGCCGCCACCGACGGACCGCTGTTTAATGCGCTGTCGGTTGATACCGTCAGCGCGTTCGCGACCGCGAGCATCCATTTGCGCACGCTCAGATAGTGCAGCGCGGGAAACGTGGAGCTGAGTACACCTTCCCAGAACACGACATACAAGAGCCCACTGACGAGCGAACGACGCGTGGTGAGCGCGAGCAGTGTGAACAACGAGCCGTAGGCCGCACCACCGAATGCGGCGGCGATACCGAACGCCCGCGTAATGTGATCCGGATCGTGTGCGCCACTCACGATGTATCCCGTGCCGAACACCGCAATCGCCGATGCCACCGCCGTGCCGAACATCGCAAAGCAGACTCGCACCAGCACAATCCACCAACGCGGCGTCATGGTGGTCACGAGGTACAGCAGTGTGCCATCTTCGGATTCCGCCGCGAACGCACTGGTGGCCAGGAGGAGCGCAATGACTGGCGTCGCGAGCGCGGAAACGAGTTGATCGTAGCGCTGCACGAGGAACGCCACTGGATCGCCTGCCAGAAATCCGCGCGACGCATAGGCCACGCCGAAGATCATCGGCAGCAGGACGAGCGCTGACATCGTCAGCATCAACACCGGGGTGAGCGTGCGCACGAATGAGAACTGCAGAACGGCGCGCGCGCTGCGAAACAGCGACGGCGCGCGACGCATCGCCGGTGGTGCGTGAACCGAGCCAAGCGACGCGTTCGTCATCGGGCCACCAGATAAGCAAATACATGTTCCAACGACTCGTCGAGCACCTGCACTTCAAACAACGTGCAGCGCAATTGCGAGGCGATCGGCGCCAGCGCGCGCGCGAGCGTGGTGTAATCACTTGCGCGCACGATGAGTCCATCGCTTTCAATGTCGGCCCCGATCACCGCGGGCTCGCGCAAGAGCGCCGACGCCAGCGCCCGATCGTCACTCGAACGCACGCGCACGGTGTGCGGACGGTCGGTCATCAGGCGGCGCAGCGTGCGATAGTCGCCGCTGGCCGCGAGGCGCCCGGCAAGCACCACGAGAATGTGCGACGCAACGCCGGCGATCTCTTCGAGTATGTGCGAGCTGAGCAAGACCGCCGTGCCGTGGTCGGCACGTGACTGCAGCAGTCGCATCATATGCAGCCGCTGACGCGGATCGAGGCCGTTAAACGGTTCGTCGAGCAGCACCAATTTCGGCTCGTGTACCAATGCCGCCGCCAACTTCACTCGTTGCTTCATGCCTTTGCTGAACGTGTCGATCCGACGAGTGGCCACGGTGTCGAGTTCGACCGACTCGAGCGCGCGCGCAACCGCCGTCGGCACGTCAACCAAGCCGAGCATGTCAGCCCGGGCGGATACGAACGCGCGTGGCGTCATCATGCCCGGCAACGCCTCACGCTCCGGCACCAGCGCCAGTCGCTGATAGATCGCCGGCCGTTCGGCGGGCGTCTCTCCATACACGCGCACGACGCCATTTGACGGTGTCATCACGCCGGCCGCCAACTGCAACAGTGTACTCTTGCCGGCGCCGTTCGGGCCAAGCAGGCCCGTGATCCCGGCCGACACAGTGCAGGAGATATCGTTGACCGCAACAACATCGCCGTACCAGTGCGATACGCCGTCAAAGACCAGCGGAATCTGAACCGCCCCGGCTGCCGCGGATGCTGAGAGTCCCGTCGATGTCGCAGCGGTCACGGTCGATGTCATCAGGGGCGCACTCGCTGCATGCGCCAGAGCAGAAGTGCCACTCCGGCGATACTCCAACCCACCGTGAGCGCGATATACACGCCAATCGAAGACGGCGGGTTGAGTTCGATGGCGCGGTTCGTTTCGCCGAAGAGAAGAAACGCCATCGTTTGCATCGCGCGAATCGGATCGAGCAGCTCGGCGCTCCGCATACTCATGCTCGTCAGATCATCGAGCCCCGTCGCGATCGCCGCCAGCAACAGAAACGTGCCGAAGATGGCGGCCGTCGCGTATGCGCGACGTGGTGTCATCGCCGCCAGCGCACACCCGATGCCCGACATCGCCAACGCGCTGAGCGACGCTTGTGCCAGCACCGGTCCGGCGCGCGAGCCCATCATGCGCATTGTCGCGGCGGGATCTTTCGCTATGCCAAGCTCACCCAGATAGAGCAGCAGCATCGGTGCCAGCGCGACGAGAAAGACCGCCGTGAACACGGCCGTGACGCGAGCCATCGCATACGACGTGCGAGTGACATCGCGCGTGAAGAGCAGCGGCAACAAGCGATGCTGTTGGTCGCGACTCATGACTTCGGGCGCCTGCGCGGCCATGAACAGCACAAACAGCAACAGCTGCGGTCCGACGACCTGCGCGTACTTGATTTGCAGTTGACCGTTGGTGGCGGAGGAGGTGGTCACCATGGCGAGCGCCGGCAGCATGGTCACAGCCAGAACAAACAACGGAATGGCCTTCGCCTTCGCCGGGCGCCCGAGTCCAAACATTGTTCGCAGGCTTTGGACGTACAGCGCGCTCCATGCGCCGCGCGCACCCACCCGGGCCCCGGTGTAGCGACGATAGCCGAGATCGTGGATCGCGGAATCGTTCGCCGTTGTCGCGACCGACGCGTCGTCGAGGCTCACGCGCGCTGCTCCGTTGTGGTCGTTGAACTCCCCGCCTCAGCAAACAAATCTTCCAAATGACCGCGTCGCCGTTCGAGTCGCAGCAGCAGGGCCTGACTGGATGCAATCGCGTCGCGTACCGCATCGTACGTCTGCCGTTGTTGCTGCACATCATCAGTCTCGGGCAACGTGATCAGCACGCGCTGCCGCTCGGCCACACCGTGCACAGCGCGCGCCGCGAGTTCGTTGATCAGTGCGGAGACGTCCCCGTCGATTTCGACGACGAGTGTGGCGGTCACTTCAGTGAGCGCATTCACATGCGCAGCGCGAATGAGTCGTCCGTGCTCGAGCAGCACCACGCCGTCGCAAATCCGTTCGAGCTCGCCCAGCAGATGCGAGGAAACCAGTACGGAGATGCCGAACTCGCGTCCCGTGCGCTCGATCAGTGAGAGCATGTCGTCGCGACCCGCTGGATCGAGCCCGTTGGTTGGCTCATCGAGGATGAGCAACTCGGGATCGTGCACCAGGGCTTGCGCCAGTTTTACGCGTTGCGCCATGCCCGTGGAGTAGCCGCCCATCGGGCGATACCGCTCTTCGAAGAGCCCGACGTGACGGAGCACTTCGGCTGCACGTTCGCGCGCAGAGGCAGGCGGAAATCCGGAACAGCGCGCCAACCAGGTCACGAACTCCGTGGCGCTCATCTCCGGTGGCAAACAATCGTGCTCGGGCATGTATCCCACGAGCCGACTGATGGCATCACGGCCGGCGCCGATTGGATGTCCAAGCACCGACGCGGTCCCGTCGCTTGGATCGACCAACCCCAGCAGGATTTTGATCAGAGTACTCTTGCCCGCGCCGTTCGCGCCGACGAGCCCCGTGATGCCCCGTTCAATGCGGACCGTCAGTGCATCGAGCGCAAGCACGCCGCCGTAGCGCCGTGTCAGCCCATTCGTTTCAATGACGGCCCGTTCACTCACGTTGGCGTATCGGCCGGCACGGGAAGCACCACTCCGGCTTTGGCGGCGCGGCGCTCGAGAACCTCACGGTCTGCCAGACTACGCAGCAACGCGTCCGCTTCACGATTCTGGAGGTACTTGCCCTTCTCCCAGCCTTCGACGATGCCCTTGGGCGTGCCGTAGCACAGCTCGGCCCACTGGGGCACGGTGAGGCCAAGCGACTCACGAAGCTGCCTGATGGCTTTGGGCGTGAGGAGCTCGAATTCCGCCCGTATCTGCTCGATCGCCGCTTTTTCAGCCGCGTCGCGCTGATCGATGGTGCGGTTTTCGTGACCGCACTTCTCGCAGCGATAAAACTCCCGCGCGACCTCGGCTGCCATGCCGCTCAGGCGGAGGGTTACGGTTTCCGACTGCAGGGCGTAGCGCCCACCGCAGCCGCGGTGGAGGGAGCCGTCGAGCGTGGCAAGACTCATGAAGGTCGTGACGAGTACGAGAAGGGACGGGCCGTGCCGTTCGGAGGCCCTGAATCGTCGTAGAGTGGCTACCCGGATGCCGTCTGCGCCACCCCCTTATACGGCGGTGCTGATGACCGGATTCATCCTTCGTTGCTCGCACCCCATCCATGTCCGACACCTGTCTTGTCCGTCAGCCCGTCTTTGGCACTACCGGCACACTGCTGGGCTATGAAGTCCGTTACAGCGACTCCGACGATGGACGAGCGACACTGATTCAGAGCTTTTTGAACGGCACCTTTGATCTGGTGCGGGCCAGCAAGCCGGCGTTCGTGCTCTGCAGTCGTGCACAGTTGGTCGAGAATGCGTTCCAGGTCATCGACCCGGCCACAGTCATTCTACTGTTGCCGCGTACGGTCGCCGCCGATGTCGAGGTGCTCGATGCCATCGCCCGCTATCGCGACGCCGGCGGCGCGGTTGCCCTCGATGAGATGAACGAGGCAGAGGCGCCGTCAGAAACGCTGTTGGCGCACGTGGATTGGGCACGCGTTGACGCACGCGTCGATGATCCGGCGGTCATCGGTCGCGTCTGCGATCGCCTCTCGGCCGGACGTTCGTTGAAATTAATGGCGCATCACATCGACGAGTTGTCGCAGTACGAAGCTGCGCTGCAACTCGGCGTCGACGCCTTTCAGGGAACGTTCTTCAGCAGCCCGGAACCGGTGCCGGCCGCCGATCTGCCAACGAGCACTGTGGCGGCAATGCGCCTGATGGGGTTGGCGCGCGATCCAAACGTGAATGATCGCAAGCTGGAAGATGTGCTGGCCACCGATCCAGTGCTCACCTTTCAGTTGCTCCGATTGGTGAACTCTGCTGCCGTCGGTATGCGTGGCGTCAGCTCTCTCGGGCAAGCGCTCCGACTGATCGGACGCAACGCATTCCAGCGGTGGCTCGCCGTAGCGGTGGCCGCCTCGCGCAAATCGCAGACTGGTGTTGATCAGGAACTCGTGCGACAGGCTGTTGAACGTGGACGACTGCTCGAGCAGCTCGGCGGCAGCGGTCGCGATGCTGGCACGCTCTTCCTGGTCGGCCTGTTCTCGCTGCTCGACGCCGTGTTCCGGATGTCACTGCCGGAAATTCTCGAGCGTGTGGCGCTGAGTGACGAGGCCAACTCGGCGTTGCTGGATCGTTCCGGCCCTTACGCCGATGCCCTCGCGTTTGCCGAGTCGTACGAACTCGGCATGTTCGAGAATGCCGGCGAGTTGGCCAAGGAAATGGGAGTTGATCCAGCCAAGCTCGGCGATCTTTACACGAACGCCTTGTCGTGGACTAACGAAGCGCTCGGTACGTTGCTCGAAGCGCCGCCGCCGAGCGCGGTGCGCGCCGGACGCTGAGCGACGCCGAGCGGACGCATTGCAAGTACTGACGAGCGCACGACGGAACTGCTAATCTCCGTCGTGCGCTCTTTCTTTCTGCCGATGGCTTTGTCACGGGCGGCGTGGACTGTCGTGGCCGCGACAATCGGGTTGATCTCGTGTGGTGGCGACAAGCAACCACCTGCGGGCACCGTCACCATGTCGCCTCCGATCGGCGTGCGCGATCCAGGTCCCGGCGATCCGTCGTGTCCGCGCACTGGCAAATGGGCGGCGTGCGCATTGGTCGATCGCATTGTGCACGCAGGTCTCGCCTTCAAGGCAACCGGCGACTCGGTGCGTGTGCCGTTCATCAAAACGCCGGCGGTGCGTTATCGAATCGCCATGACCGATACGATGTTGGTGTTCTACTTTGCGGACTCGCTCGCCCTGCAAAAGGCGCTCGCGCCGCTGGATACGGTGCGTATCGCGCCGGTCAATGACACCGCGCTGCCGTGGCCCTCGCGCCCTGAAGTCATTCGCTCAGGCAACTTGCTGGCGCTCTACTTTCCGAAGACAGAGCAGCACATCGAGCGCGTACGACTTGCGATTACCGCGGGCGCGCCCGCGCCGCCGGCGCCATCAAAGACCCCCGCGACGCCCGCCAAGTAATTGCCGCTGCTGGCAGGATGTCTCGTAACGTGGTGGCGATCTCGGGAGATCTCCCGATGAAACGAATTCGACGCAACCACGCCCGCTGAGTATCGAGACGTCGGAAGCGGCTCTACTCGTCCCATTTATGTTCGGTATTTGTTCGCGCTAAAGGCATTTTCGTGGTGTTGCACTCGAGTTTTTGCGAATTTTGCAATTTTTCAGAGACATTCGGTGACTTTTCGCTTGGAATTCCAGTCCGAACCAGCGAGATTTGTGCTTCGCTTGCAGTTCAAGCGAACACGACTATAAAACCGTCACTCGGAGACTTGCGGCATGGCTTCACCGATCAATCCGCGCACCGTCGCTTTGCGCGAGATCACGCAACGCCCAGTACGCATTACCACGCGTCCGGAAGAGAATGGCGTCCAGTCGCCCACCAGCAGCTGGTACGGCTCGAACACGTTTGGACTGCGCGCGATGCGCGCCAAGCTTCCGAAATCGGTTTACCAGAAGTTGGCGGCCTCGATTCGACTCGGAAAAAAGCTCGACACCGATATCGCGCCGACGGTCGCGCAGGTCATCAAGGAATGGGCGATTTCGCGTGGCGTCACGCACTTCACGCACTGGTTTCAGCCGCAGACCGGTCTGACGGCCGAAAAGCATGACGCGTTCTTGAACTTCGATGAGAGCAAACTCCCCATCGAATCGTTCACTGGCGAGCAACTCATTCAGTCGGAGCCGGATGCGTCGAGCTTTCCGTCGGGCGGACTGCGCGCGACGTGGGAAGCGCGCGGCTACACGGCGTGGAATCCCGCGTCGCCGGTGTTCATCAGCGAAACGGGCGGCACGAAGTATCTCTGCATTCCGTCGGTTTTCATCGGATACAACGGCGAAGCGCTCGACGAAATGACGCCGCTGCTCCGCAGCTCCGACGTGCTCTCGCAGCGGTCGATGGAGTTGCTTGAGCTCATCGGTGATAAGGGCGTGTTGCGCGTCACCACGACGCTTGGAGTCGAACAGGAATTCTTCCTGATCGACCGCGCGCACTTCGCGCTGCGCCCGGATCTCGTGATGGGCAATCGTACGCTCGTCGGCTCGCCGCCGCCACGCGGCCAGCAGCTCGAAGACCACTACTTCGGTGGCATTCCTGAGCGCGTGCAGGCGTGCATCACGGAAGTGGAAACGGAGCTGTACAAACTCGGAGTGCCCATCGTCACGCGGCACAACGAAGTCGCGCCGTCGCAGTTTGAAATGGCGCCGATCTTCGAAGACTCTGACATCGCGGTCGATCACAACCATCTCGTTATGAGCGTGCTCCGCAAGGTGGCGCTCCGTCACGGGCTGTCGGCGATCGTACACGAAAAGCCGTTTGCCGGCATCAACGGCTCGGGCAAGCACTGCAACTGGTCGCTTTCCATCACGGCCGACAACGCGCTCGATGGCACGAACCTGCTCAAGCCGGGCAAGACGCCGCACCAAAACCTGCGCTTCTTGCTCTTCTTGGCCGCGGTGCTCGAAGGGGTGCACAAGCACGCCGGTTTGCTGCGCGCCGGTATCGCCACCAGCGGCAACGAACATCGCCTTGGTGCCAACGAAGCGCCGCCGGCGATCATCTCCGCGTTTTTGGGCAAGGGCCTCACGCAAGTCGTCGAAGACATCGCCGCCGGCAAGACGTCGCCGACAAACGCTGAGCAGGCGATGCTCAAACTCGGCGTGGCGAAGCTGCCCGAAGTGGAACAGGACAACACCGATCGCAATCGCACATCACCGTTCGCGTTCACGGGTGCGAAGTTCGAGTTCCGCGCGGTGGGCGGTGGTCAGAGCATCGCGTTTCCGGTAATGCTGCTGCAGGCGGCCGTGGCTGAAGCGCTGGGCGAGATGACTGACGCGTTGCGGAAGGAGATCAAGAGCGCCAAGAGCGTGGATGATGCGGTGCTGAAGGTGGTACGCGCGTCGTTCAAGCGGACGGCCGCTGTGCGCTTTGAAGGCAACAACTACTCGGACGAATGGGTGGTGGAAGCCAAGAAGCGCGGCCTGCTCAACCTCCGTCGGACGCCGGACGCATTGGCGCAGCTCAACACCAAGGACGCGAAAGCGCTCTTTAAGAGCACGCACATTCTGACGGATGTTGAACTCGAGAGCCGCTACCATGTGCGCATGGAGCGCTACATCAAGGACATCCTGATCGAGTTGCACACGTTGCAGCAGCTGGTTGATACGCAGATCTTGCCGGCTGCCTACGCCTACGTGGGCAGCATTGCCCAAGCTGCCGGGCACGGCGCGTCGTCGGGCATCAACATGCAGCCGCTGGTCGATGCGGCGAATGCAACGACGAAGCTGGTGGCGACGTTGCAGAAGAAGCGCAGCGAACTCGCGAAGGTGATTGCGAAGGCTGAAGGAATGCATGACGACCTCGCGGGTCAGGCCACGTACCTCACGGGTACAGGCTGCGACACGATGGGCGCGGTCCGCGAAGCCGTCGATGCACTCGAACTCAGTGTTGGTGACGAGTACTGGCCGCTGCCGCGTTACCGGGAAATGCTCTTCCCCGTGTAAGGCTTCGCACTGCTCAGGGCTGACACAACGGGCCGGTACCGCGCTGCGGTATCGGCCCGTTGCACGTTCGTTGCTTGACCGTGGCTCGCGCCGAGGCGTAACGTGGGCGTACCTCCACTCTGGACCCGCCCGTGCTCGTTGCCATCGCCGCTCTGCTGCAAGTCGCTCAGCCACCACAACGGTCCGTCGCCGATCCTGGCGTGATGGCTGTTGGACAACGCGTCACGCCCGCCGGTGTGCAGAGCATCGTCAACGGGCGTGTGGCAGGGGTACGATTTGGCCGCGATGCCAATGAGGTGTGGACAATCGCGCCGGGCAACGTGTGGCGTCTCGCGTGGCGCGAGAATCGTGTGCTGTCGCACGCCGCTTTCAACGGTCGTCCGGGAGTGCACGGTGTCGTCATTGATCCGGTCACCAGTCGGCCGGTTGTGTCGAGTGTCGGCAAACTGCCGGCCGATGTGGAGGCGAGTCGCACGCCGGGCGGCCCTCCGCTCTCGCGCGCGAAATCAGTTTCGCAGCTCGTGTCGTACTCCACCGATTCGGCGGCACGCATTGCGCGCGAATCCGGTTCGCTCGGCACGTTCATGGCGGGAGGTCCGGCCGTCGCCTCGCGCGCAAGCGCGGATGGTGTCCGTCGTATGGTGGTGCCACTTCCCGCTGACGACAAGCTCGCGGTTCTCGATGCAGATCGCGGAAGCGTGGTCGCCAAAATCGATCTCGGTGTGCTGCCTATTGCCTCCGCCGTGTCGGCCGACGGCGCTGTTGCCTGGGTCACCGTTTTCGGGGGCGCGAAGCCAACAAGCGCGCAACGCCGTGCATCGCAGTGCTGTGATCCGGCCGCCGAACCGGTGCGCATCAACGCCCGCGGCATTGCCCTGTCGGGCACCGTGGATCGCGTCGATCTCGCACGAGGCACCGTCACGCATCATCTCACCGTCGGTGCGCACCCAACGGGCCTTGTCTGGAACGAACCGGCGCAGCGTTTGTATGTGGCCAACGGCAACAGCGACAACATCAGCGTCATCGACACGCGCAACAACGTCGTGCTGCACACCATCGCGCTGACGCCCTTTCGCGAACGCCGCATCGGACTGACGCCGACGGCGCTGGCACTCTCGCCGCGTGGCGACGTGTTGTACGTAACGTTGGGCGGGGTGAATGCCGTGGCGATTTATCAGCTCTCACCGACTGGTGGGACGCTGCGCGGCCTCATTCCAACCGGCTGGTATCCAAGCAGTGTCGACGTGAGCGGCGATGGCAGCACGATTGCCGTGGGTACGCTCTTCGGGGTCGGCGCCGGCACCGGCAAGACCAATGGCCAGGAAGGGCGCTATGTGTTCGCGGAGCGCGGATCGGTAAACGTGATTCCGGTGCCGGGCGAGGCGGAACTCTCTGCATTCACCGTGAGCGTCGCCGAGAACAATCGCCTGCATTTGGCCACGGGCCCGCAAGCGCCGTCAATCACGCCGCGCACCAACGTCGCCGCCCGCGCGGTGCCCGAGCGTCCGGGCGAAGCGAGCGTGATCCAGCACGTGGTGTACATCATCAAAGAGAACCGCACGTACGATCAGGTACTCGGCGACATCGGCAAAGGCGCGAGCGATCCGAGTCTGGTGATGTACGGCCGTGACGTGACGCCCAACACGCACGCACTCAGCGAGCAGTTCGTTTTGCTCGATCACTTCTTCGCGTCGGGCGGCAATTCCGCGGATGGACACAACTGGCTTACGCAAGCCAACGAAACGGCGTACCCCATGTGGCCGTTGTACTACGGTCGCAGCTATCCCAGCGAAGGCAACGATCCACTGACGTACTCGTCGGGTGGCTTTCTCTGGGAGGCGGCGCAGGCCAAGGGGCATCGCGTGGTGAGCTTTGGTGAGTATGCCCCGGCGCCGAGCGATTCCGTGCCGAATGCGCGCGCAAAGTTCATGGCCATGTGGCGCGACAGTACCACGTATAGCGGTGCTCGCGCGCGCACCGCGCTGAAGGGCATCTACAACACGCGCAGTGAAATTCCGAGTCTCGACAAGATTCTCGTGCGCGAGTATCCGGGCTGGACACAGGAAGTGCCCGACGTAATCAAGGCCGATGTGTTCATTGAGCACGTGAAGGAGTGGGAAACCGCCAAGCAGATGCCCGCTCTGACATTGGTGATTTTGCCGAACGATCACACCCAAGGCACCTCGGCCGGGTGGTGCGCGCCGCGATCGTGTGTCGCCGACAACGACTACGCGTTGGGCAAGATGGTCGAGTCGCTGAGCCACTCGTCGTTCTGGAAGTCGATGGCAGTACTGGTCGTAGAAGACGACGCGCAGAACGGAGTGGACCACATCGACGGCCACCGTACAGTCGCGATGGTGGCCAGTCCGTACGCGCGGCGCGGTGCCATCGACTCGACATTTTACAGTCAGCCGAGCATGGTGAAAACCATTGAGCTCATGCTCGGCCTGCCGGCGTTGAGCATGTTCGACCTGGTTGCGACCGATATGCGCGCCAGCTTCATTGGTCCGATCGAGCGTCCCGATTTCACACCATATACGGCGCGCATTCCCGCCCAATCGCTGTACGAGACGAACCGCAAAGTCAGCGAGCTGAATGGGCCGAACGCGGCCGCGCGACGATCAGCCGCCGTGGCCAGCGCGCGCATGAACTTCCGTGAACCCGATGCCGCGCCGACGGAACGACTCAATCGAATTCTCTGGAACGATGCGAAGGGATGGAACGTCCCGTATCCCAGTGTCAAACGCTCGCTCTTCTTTCCACTGGCAGTCGACATTGAGGATGACGAGCGCGAAGAACGCGAGGAGCGCGCGGAGAAGGCCGGCGAACGTCGTGACAAGGCGCACAGCAAACCGTCCCGAAAGTCTGGCGCGCCGTGATCGCGTGCTGCATGCTCTAATTGCAGGATCTGCGTACGCTCGGACGAACGTCGGCGTACGGCACCACGGATCTTCCGGCGCGCGAGGTCAGCGATGGGACAACTCAACTTTTCGACGCGCCTTGAGCACGTCGTGCGCGAGTGGAACGGCGTTGAGATTTCGCCGCATCGGTTTGGTGGTGTTGAGTACCGAGTCGGTCGGCGAGAGATCGGCCATTTGCACCCGAACGGGACGCTCGACCTGCCGTTCCCGATGCGCATTCGTCGCGAGCTCGTAGCCGCCGGCCGAGCGGTGGCGCATCACATGCTGCCGAACACGGGATGGGTCACGTTTCGGATTCGCACGGAGCACGACGTGCCGTCGGCGCTCGCGCTGCTGCGCTTGAACTACGAACGTCTCATTGGTACCGCTGCGCGTACGGCGCCGTTACCGCTCCTTGGCACGCTCACCATGGTGAGCGATCACGACGGTGACGACATGCCCGCGTAGCCGGGCATCGTTTCGTGCTGTTGTTCGTGCTGTTGTGCGCGTAACTACCGCGCGGCGCTAGCGAGCGACCTGCTGCGCGGCAGCGACGGGAATCGGCTCGGCCGGCGCTTGGCCAACTCCGAGCGCCATCGCGCCTTCGCGCTTTGCCATCGTTTGGGTCACGAAGCGCTGACCTTCAGAAATACGCTCGACTTCGATCGCCACCGCGTCGATTGCCTGCTCCATGCGTTCAAGCCGCGCGGCGCTTTCCAGGATCTGCGGCGCCGGCTTGGGATGAGCCCATCGACGAAGCATGGTGCGAGCTGCCGCGAACGCGAGCGGCGCCCAGACAAGTACAATCGAAACAATCGAAATTCCGGTGAGTTGTCCGGACGAAAACGGGCCGTAGCGATGGCTTTGCTGCACTTCGGCATTGAGTAGCGGCGCATTCGCCATCATGCGGCCGTTTTCGGCGATATCCTGCTCCAGCGAGTTGATGCGATCGTCGAGCGTCGTCAGTCGACGCTCCACGGCGAGTCGCGCCGGACCCTCGGGCGTATTGATCAGATCTTTCCGCGTCTCCTCACGGCGGCCCCGAACGGAGGAGAGTTGGTTTGAGAGTTCATTTCGGCGCGCTCGGAGTGCACTCATATCCGTCGTCGCCGGAAGCGCTGATGTACCGACCACCACCGGCGCCTGAGGCGCGGCGGGCGGGTTCGGCGGCGTGGGAACTTGGGTCTCGAGTCCAGCCATCGCGTTGGAAAGCATAGCGTTTCGTACGGGACAAGGACGCTGCAGGATTCGACGACGGCCGTCGCGATCCCGGTGCAGACCGATGGCCGTGACTTCACTATAGGGCTTCGCGCGGCGAGAAGTCTACCGACAAAGTAGACTTCTTCTCAGGTGAACCGTCCTGACCGGACCCGTTCGCGCCTTTCGGACACGATTCTCGCAGGCAGCCCGCTCATGACTACGATTGCGCCGATGCCGGACCTAGAGACGTTGCTTAACCAAGCCCGAGCGCTTGGCTCGCAGACCATCGCCTGGCGACGTCATCTTCACCAACACCCCGAGGTCGCGTTTCAGGAACACGAGACGGCGCGTTACATCCGTGCCGTGCTGGATGGCATTCCGGGGCTGGTGGTTTCACGCCCGACCGAAACCAGTGTGATGGCCCGCCTTGTTGGCGGACAGCCAGGCAAAACGATTGCGGTGCGCGCGGATATCGACGCGCTGCCAATTCACGAAGAAAACGATGTGCCGTACCGCTCGCTCGTCGATGGATCGATGCATGCGTGCGGACACGATGGGCATACGTCGATCGTCTTGGCGTTGGCCACGATTCTCGCCCAGCATCGCGAACAGTTGCATGGCGAAGTGCGCTTCTTCTTCCAGCACGCGGAGGAACTCGCTCCAGGCGGCGCCGAAGAGATGGTGCACAAAGGCGTGATGAGCGGCGTGGATGCGGTCATCGGACTGCATCTTTGGGCGCCGATGCCCGTGGGGCGCATCGGTATCGTGTCGGGGCCGGCCATGGCAGCGCCTGACAACTTCACCTGCACCATCATCGGACAGGGTGGTCACGCCGCCATACCGCAGCAAGCGGTCGACCCGATTGTTGTGGCGGCTCACGTGGTGACCGCGCTGCAGACGGTGGTTTCACGATCCGTCGATCCGCTCGATCCGGCGGTCGTCACGGTCACGCAGTTTCATGCGGGCACGGCATTCAACGTCATTCCGAACAGCGCGAATCTCGCTGGCACCTTCCGCAGCTTTGATGCAGAACTGCGGCGCCGCATCCCCGAAGTAATGGAACGCATCATCAAGGGGGTGTGCGACGCGCACGGGGCGACTTACGAATTCGCGGTCGAACCGGGATATCGACCGGTCATCAACGATCCGAAGATTGCGGCTCGACTGGAGCAGGTCGTTGAACGCACGTTTGGTCCGGATGTCCTGCTTCCAACTCGACCAACGATGGGCGGCGAAGATTTCTCAGCCTTCCTGCAGAAGGCGCCCGGCGTCTTTGCGTTCGTCGGGGCGGGAAATGCGTTCGCTGATATTCGCTATCCGCACCATCACCCACGTTTCAACGTCGACGAAGCGTCGCTCGACATCGGACTGCGCTATCTGACGGCGGCCACGCTCGAGCTGCTGGGCTGACGTGCCGTTTCGCCGCTATCACCTCATTGCGCTTGTTCCGGTCGTCGCGCTGGTTGGCGCACCGTGGCTGGCCAATCGCGTAGAGCCGTACATCTTCGGCATGCCGTTTCTGCTGGCGTGGATCGTCGGATGGATCGTCGCCACGTCGGGGTGCATGTACCTGATCAATCGGCTCGACGATCGACTTCACGACGGCGACACCGATGAGTGATTCGCTGCCGGGTGGCGCGACGATCGCGCTCGCGATTCTCGGGCTCACGCTGCTGGCCGCCTTCGCGCTCAGTTTGCGCGGGGCGAGCCGTTCGATGAGTCTCGAGCAATGGAGCATTGGCAGTCGCGGCTTCGGCAGTCTGCTCGTCTTTCTGCTTCTCGCGGGCGAGCTCTACACCACGTTCACGTTTTTGGGAGCGAGCGGTTGGGCGTACGGGCGTGGTGCCCCCGCGTTCTACATCGTGGCGTATGGATCCGTCGCGTATGTCATGTCGTACTGGTTGTTGCCAGCGATCTGGCGCCGCGCGACCGCATGGAAAGTTGTGTCGCAAGCCGAGTACTTCGAACGGGCCTACAACAGTGTGGCGGTGGGGCGCGTGGTCGCGGTGGTCAGTGTTGCGGCACTGATGCCGTATCTCGTGCTCCAATTCAAAGGACTCGGCATTATCGTCGCCGAGTCGTCGTACGGCGTGCTAAGCGGCTCCGTAGCGATCTGGATTGGCGTGCTCTCAACGGTCGTCTACGTGATGCTGTCCGGCATCAAGGGCTCGGCCACGACGGCCGCGTTGAAAGATGTGTTGGTGCTCATTGTTGTTATCGCGTTGGGGCTCGCGCTGCCTGCTCAGTTGCACGGCGGGCTGGAGCCGATGTTTGCGCGTATTGCCGCCGAACGTCCGGGGTTTTTGACGCTGCCGGCGACCGGCATGTCGCCGGCGTGGTTTGCGAGTACGGTGTTGCTGACCGTTGGTGGCTTCTACATGTGGCCACATACTTTTGGCAGCTTGTTCGCGGCTAAGAATGTGAACGTGTTTCGCCGCAACGCGATCTTGATGCCTCTCTATCAGCTCATCCTGCTGTTTGTGTTCTTCGTCGGATTTGCGGCGTTGCTGAGTGTGCCAGGGTTAAAGGGCAGCGATGTCGATCTCTCGTTGTTGCGCGTAACGAAGCAGACGTACGGTCCGTGGATCGTTGGACTGGTGGGTGCGGCCGGTGTGCTCACCGCGCTGGTGCCCGGATCACTGATCATGATGGCGACGGCCACGACCGTGTCGCGTCTCGTGCGTCCCGCGAATCGAGTTGTGCGGGAAGGCGTGGTCGAGTCCGTGAACGCCGAGTCACCGCGGCTCGCGCGCTTGTTCGTACCGGCCGTGGCTGCCGTGGCGCTGTTCTTCACCTTTCGTGGCGGGGACACGCTGGTGACACTGCTGCTGATGGCCTATTCCATGGTCACGCAGCTCTTTCCCGCGTTGCTCGCCTCGATGTTGCGAGTGCCGCGCGTCAGTGCGGCAGGCGCCATTTCCGGCATTGTGGTGGGCGAATTTGCCGTCGCGGCCATTACCCTATGGAACGTGAAGCTGCCTGTACTGCTGCCATCGTGGCCGTCCAGTCTCACCGATCTGAACATCGGAGTGGTGGCACTCGTGTTGAATGTGGTCACAATGCTCATTGTGAGTGCGCTCATCCCACCGGCACCGGTGTCGCGATAAGACACGGCGAGCCCAAAACGGGCGACCGCTGAAACTCCGGTAAGGCGAAGCCGTTAGGAACGGGCGCGGTTCAAACCATTTGGACGCGAGCCCTGTCAGAGAGAGACCACCCGAAGTGTGTCTCTTCCCCTTCCGATCGCGTCGCCACATGAGAGATCTGAAGCTCGCAGCCCGTATGCTGCTCAAAACGCCGTTCGTCACGGGCATCGCGGTTGCCTCGTTGGCGCTCGGCATCGGCGCGAACGCGGCCATCTTCTCGCTCTTCAACGAGATTTTGCTGCAGCCACTACCGGTCGTAGAGCCGAGTCGCTTGGTGAATCTCGGCGCACCCGGTCCGAAGCCGGGTTCGACGAATTGCAATCAGGCGGGCAGCTGTGAGGAAGTGTTCAGCTATCCGATGTTTCGTGATCTCGAGTCGTCGCAGACCGTCTTCACCGGTTTAGCTGCGCACACGAGCTTCGGCGCCAGCATCGCAGTGCATAACGAACCCTCGAGTGGTGACGGACTCTTCGTCTCCGGTTCGTATTTCCCGGTGCTTGGCATTCAGCCGGCGGCCGGTCGACTCATCAGCCCTGCCGATGATGATGTGATCGGAGCGCACTTCGTCGCGGTGCTGAGCTACGATTTTTGGCAGGAGCGATTCGGCGGCGACCGATCGGCGATTGGTCAGTCAATCATCGTCAATGGGAAGAATCTGACGGTCATCGGTGTGACGCCGCGCGGATTTCAGAGTACGACGCTCGGATCGCGCCCGAAGCTTTATGTCCCGCTGACGATGCGCGAAGTGGTGCAAAAGCGGCGGGCCGCGTTTCAGAATCGTCGCTCGTACTTTTTGTATCTGTTCGCACGCTTGAAGCCCGGCGTGTCGATTGAGCAAGCGAGCACGGCGCTCAACACGCAGTACAGCCGTCTGTTGAGCGGAACCGAAGCGTCCTTGCAGGAAGGAATGAGCGACAAGACGATGGTGCTCTTCAAGGCCAAGA
The DNA here is from genome assembly GCA_966096095.1 of uncultured Gemmatimonadaceae bacterium. Taxonomy (GTDB): domain Bacteria; phylum Gemmatimonadota; class Gemmatimonadetes; order Gemmatimonadales; family Gemmatimonadaceae; genus Gemmatimonas. The sequence continues at coordinate 180,746 of CBHTUR010000004.1, forward strand.
AGATCACGATGGAGCCCGGACAGCGCGGTCAGAGCTCAGTGCATCGTGAAGCCAAGACTCCGCTCATGATGCTCTTCGGCATCACCGGTATCGTTCTGCTGATCGCCTGCGCGAACATTGCGAATCTCCTGCTTGCTCGCGGCGCCGGACGCGCGATGGAAATGGGGGTTCGTCTTGCGCTTGGTGCGTCGCGGCGACAGTTGCTGGTGCAGCTGCTGACCGAGTCCGTGCTGCTGGCATTAATTGGCGGTGCGGCGAGCCTGATTGTCGCGCAATGGACCCTGCGCGGCATCGGAGCGCTGTTGCCGCCCGAAGCGGCCGCCACCTTTACGCTGAGCATTCGCTGGCCGGTGGTTGCGTTCTCGGCGCTGCTGTCGATCGCCACCGGCGTCGTCTTCGGCATGTTCCCGGCGCTGCACAGCACGCGCGACGATCTCATTACCGTCATTCGGGCGGGGGCGGGCCAGATTGCCGGCGGAAAATCGGCGACGCGCTTCCGTGCTGCGCTGGTGACCGTGCAAATCGCGCTCTCGATGACGCTGTTGATTTCGGCTGGCCTTTTTCTCAAGAGCCTTGTGAACGTCAGCACCGTCGATCTGGGTGTTCGGGTTGATCAACTGGCGACGTTTTCTGTGTCGCCCGAACGCAGTGCGTATGACAGCACGCGCTCGGCCGCGCTCTTCGAGCGCATCGAGCGCGAGATGCTGGCCTTGCCTGGCGTGACCGCAGTGACGTCGTCGATGGTCCCGTTGCTGGCGGGAAGTAATTGGGGCAACGACGTATACGTGCAAGGCTTTCCGCATGGTCCGGACGTCGACAACAATTCGCGAGTGAACGAAGTCGGTGCGGGCTACATGGCTACGCTTGGCGTACGCGTGTTATCAGGCCGTGAGTTCACCGAATCGGATCGCTTGGGCAGCACGCGCGTGGCGATGGTGAATGAGGCGTTCGCCAGAAAGTTCAATCTCGGCAAGGACGCCGTAGGCAAGTTCATTTCGGATAACTCTCCCGATTCGCTCAACATTCAAATCGTCGGGCTGGTGCAGGACGCCAAGTACTCCGAAGTGAAGCAGGTCGTGCCGCCAATCTTCTTCCGACCGTGGCGACAGGATGCGCGTGCGGGCACGCTCTACTTCTACGTGAAGTCGTCGCTCGCCCCGGAGCAGTTACTCAAGACAATTCCGGCAACGCTGAAGCAGATCGACCCGATGCTGCCCGTCGAGGAGTTGAAGACGATGCCGCAGCAGGTTCGCGAGAATATTTTTCTCGATCGCATGATCAGCATCTTGTCGGCGGCGTTTGCGGTGCTGGCCACGCTATTGGCGGGCGTCGGCCTGTACGGCGTGCTGTCGTACTCGGTTGCTCAGCGCACGAGAGAGATTGGCGTGCGCATGGCACTCGGCGCGGATGGCCGGCGTGTGCGGCTGCTGGTAATGCGGCAACTCGGCGTCATGCTGCTGGCTGGAGGCATCGTTGGCGTGGCCGCCGCGATCGGTCTCGGTCGTGCGGCGCGCTCGCTCCTCTTCGGACTCGAGGGACATGATCCGATTGTGTTTTCGCTCGCCGTGGTGTTGCTCGCGTTCATTGCGCTGTTCGCTGGCTACATGCCGGCGCGTCGAGCCGCACAGGTCGATCCGATGCAGGCGCTCCGCTACGACTGAGCGCGCACGTCACGCTGATTTTTCGTCTTCGCTCAACTCTTCGTCATGGATATCGCTCGTCCTCAAAAGTCGTCTCGCCCACGTTACCTGCTGATTGGCGGCGGCCTCGCGCTGGTGGCCGTGGTGACGCTCGCGTTGTCGCGACTCGATCCCGCGTCGCAAACCATTGAACGCGCGGCCGTACTGATCGACACGGTTCGGCGAGGCGATGTCGTGCGCGAGGTGCGCGGCAACGGCTCGCTGGCGCCCGAGCGCATTCGGTGGATCACGGCGCAGGCGTCGGCGCGCGTGGAGCGACTCACCAGCGAGTCGGGACGATCGGTGGGAGCGAACGAATTGTTGCTCGAGTTGTCTAATCCGGATCTCCAGATCCAGACCATGCAGGCCGAGCAGCAAGTGCGACAGGCACAAATCGATCTGCTGAATTTGCGGACTTCGCTGCGCGGCGGTGTGTTGTCGCAGGAAGGGCTCGTGGCGACAATGAAGACGTCATGGATCGCCGCCACGCAGGAAGCGCGCGCCGCCGATTCGCTCGTGAAGCTCGGACTCGTGCCGCCGTTTGAGGCAGCCAATCGACGTGCGTCCGCGGAAGAGTTCACCACGCGCTACCGGGTCGAACGTGATCGTCTGCAGATCATGGCGCAGTCCATCGATTCTCAGCTCGCGGTGCAAGCGTCACGCGTGACGCAACTGCAAGCGATCGCCGAAAGCCAACAGGCGCGTCTCGCGTCGCTCCACGTGAAAGCCCCGGAAGCCGGCGTGCTGCAGGATCTGACGTTGCAACTCGGTCAGTGGGTGCCCGAAGGTACCGCCCTGGCGAAAGTGGTGCAGCCCGGAAAGCTCAAGGCGGTGCTGCGCATTCCGGAATCACAGGCCAAGGACGTGCAGCTCGGCCAGCCGGCGTCGATCGACACGCATAACGGCGTCGTGAAGGGGCACGTGGCACGCAAGGATCCTGGCTCGACCGGCGGCACCGTTACCGTCGACGTCGCGCTCGATGGACCACTGCCGGCAGGAGCCGTACCGGACCTCAATGTCGACGGCACGATTCAAATCGAGAAGCTCACCAACATCGTGTACACCGGCCGGCCGGCGATGTCGGTTGGCACTGGCAACACGATGTTGTTCAAGGTGTCCGATGATGGCGACGGCGCGATTCGTGTTCCCGTTGTGCTCGGACGCAGCTCGGTGAACACGATCGAAATTTTGCGCGGGCTCTCCGTAGGCGATCGCATCATCCTCTCGGACATGACGACCTACGCTGCGGTCGATCGCGTCCGCATCAAGTAAGACACGTCGTTTCGACTGACACCATTTTCACCCTAGGACGGATCCTGGCATGCCCACTGCGTCTGAACCGTTGATCCGGATGGCCGGCATCAAGAAGGTGTTTTACACCGACGAAGTCGAAACGCACGCACTCTCCGACGTACACTTCGAGATTCGCAAAGGAGAGTATGTGGCTATCTCCGGTCCTTCCGGATGCGGCAAGACTACCCTGTTGTCGATTCTCGGGCTGCTCGATTCGCCATCAGACGGCGAGTACCATATCAATGGCACGTCGGTCGCGCGCCTTGCGCCGATCGATCGGGCACGTGTTCGCAATCGTGAAATCGGATTCATCTTCCAGGCGTTCAACCTGATCGGCGATTTGACAGTGTTCGAGAACGTCGAGTTGCCGCTTACCTATCGCGATATGAACGCGTCCGAGCGCAAAGACCGCGTGCAGCGGGCACTCGAACGCGTAGGGATGACGCATCGTGCCAAGCACTATCCGCCGCAGTTGTCGGGCGGCCAACAGCAGCGTGTCGCCGTAGCGCGCGCCGTGGCTGGTGACCCGGCCATCCTGCTGGCCGATGAACCCACCGGTAATCTCGATTCCAAGAACGGTGAAGCCGTGATGGAGTTGCTGCGCGAACTCAACCAGCACGGCTCGACCATCTGCATGGTCACGCACGATTCACGTTATGCAAAGCACGCCGATCGTGAGGTGAGCTTGTTCGACGGACGTGTGGTGGACGTCGAACCCGCCGCGGCGCTGGCCTAGCGGTTGGATGACGTGGGTGGTAATTGCTGACGCATAAAGGCCAGCACGTTGCCGCCCATCACTTTGGCCGTTTCGTCTGGTGAAAATCCAGCGCGCATGAGTCCTTCGGTGATCAACGCGAGCGCGCGCGTGTCCCAGGGTTCCGTCGTTGCACCGTCGAAGTCTGAGCCGAGTGCCACGTGGTCAACGCCCATGATGTCGACCGCGTGGCGTATCGCTTTCACGATGGCCTCCACCGTGAGCTGACAGACTGCGGCGTCCCAATAGCCGATGCCGATCAACCCGCCGTTGGCGGCAATCGCGCGGAGTTCGTCGTCGGTCAGATTTCGTGGCCCCGGACAGGTGGCGGCCACACCGCCGTGCGACACCACGACCGGACGCGTCGCCATGGCGAGCACATCGCGTTTCATCTGCGGCGAAGTGTGTGCGAGATCGACGATGATACGGCGCTGCTCCATCCGTTGCACCACTTCGCGGCCGAACGGCGTCAGTCCACCGTGGCTCACGCCGTGCGCACTCCCGCCCAATTCGTTGTCGAAGAAGTGCGTCAGGCCCATCATTCGAAATCCGGCGTCGTAGAGCGTATCGACGTTGGCCAGATTGCCTTCGAGCGCGTGCAGACCTTCGATAGCCAGCAGTCCACCGACCAGGGTCGGCGTCGTTGCGCGCTGCGCCTGCAGCGAATCAAGGTCAGCGGCAGACGTAATAACTCGCAGAGTGCCGTGCGATCGTAGGGCGGCCTCATACAATCGTTTGGCCTGATAGAGCGCGCGTGCACGCAGCGAGCTCCAGGCGGCGATCGGCCAACGTTGCACGATGGAAAGCAACGTGATGTTGTCGGTTTCGCCCGTGTTGCGATCGTAGTTGATACCGCGCGGGGTTTTGGTCACCACCGAAAAGACCTGCAAGGCAACGTTGCCGTCTTGCAGTCGCGGAACATCCACGTGACCGCGAGCGCTGCGCGCGAGTGGATCGCGATCCCAGAGTAGTTCGTCGGCGTGGAGATCGGCCACAAAGAGCCGGCGATGCACGGCCTGCGCGTCGGCAGATGCCACGGGCGGCGAGGTCGTCAGCACTTTGTTCATGCGGCTGTCAACGACTCCCGGCACCACGAGGATGATGCCCATGAGCAGCGGAACGAGCAGCAACGCATTCCGAAGCAGACGCGGCCGGCGCGTCGCGGGCGAGATGGGAGCGGACATCAGCGAAGTCCCTTCGGCATCGGTTGCCCGTTCATTTCGCGCGCGTTGGGCGGCTGTGAAGCCGCCGCCGATTTGTCGCGCAGGTCGCCGCACTGATCCAACGCCTGATCTGAGAGCGGATCGATTGTATCGGCCAACGCGATCTCGTCAACGCGCAGCGTGTCGGTGTGATTGCGTGCCGCCCGCCATGCAACTTCGCAGGCGGCGCGCCCTCGATCGATCTTGGCGACGCGCTCCACGCCACGTTGCGTGGCGGTGGACAGACCGATCCACGCCACAATGCCGACGGCAATCGTTACCCCGAGCGCGATGAGCGCCTTGAGGCGATAGGCGGACTGCTCTTCTGCTTCTGACATGTGCGGCGCTTACGGAGCCGAGAATGATGCGGTTGCGAGAAACCGTGGCTCTCGCCGCGCCTTCGTCGCCTGTTCAAACGCGAACGCGAGGGCGATGAGTCGCGCTTCGCTCCACGCCGTGCCGATGAACGACAGTCCCAGCGGCAGCGGTCCGGCAAAACCCATCGGCACGGTCACGCTCGGGTAGCCGGCCACCGCAGCCACGCTCGAATTGCCACCGGTGTAGCGGTCGCCGTTAACGAGATCGATCGGCCACGACGGACCGTTGCTTGGTGCAATGATGGCGTCGATGCGATGCTTTGCCAGCGTCGCGTCGACGCCCTGATCGCGCGAGAGGCGGCGGCAGGTGTCGCGCGCGGCGAGATAATTCGTGTCGCTGAGGGCACCCTTCGCTTGCGCCTTCTCAAACTGCTCCTGCGCAAACCATGGCATCTCGCGCGAGGCGTTGGCACGGTTGAAGGCAATCAAGTCCTCGAGCGTCTTCATCTTCGAAGTCGCACCGCGAGCCGCGAGATAAGCGTTGATGCCATCCTTGAACTCGTAAAACAGGACTTCGCTCTCCGCGTCGTCCGTCTTGTTCACCGTCGGTACGTCGGCGTTATCGACAATTTCGGCACCGGCCGCTCGGAGCGCGGCGATTGCCCGCTCAAACACCTCGTCGACGAGCGGGTGAAAGCCCGCCATGTTGCGCGCGACGCCGATGCGCGCGCCCTTGAGTGCGGACGCGTCGAGATGCGCCGTGTAATCAACGGGTGCGCGGCCATTCAACCCACTGGTTGCGGCGTCGCGCGGATCAGATCCGGCGATCGCCGTCAGCAGTGCCGCCGCGTCGGCGACGGTGCGCGTCATCGGGCCCGCGGTGTCCTGCGACGCCGAAATGGGGATGATGCCGCTGCGACTCACAAGCCCGACGGTCGGCTTAATTCCCACGAGGCCACAAATCGACGACGGGCAGATGATCGAGCCGTCGGTCTCCGTACCGATGCCGACTGCGGCGAGATTGGCCGAAATTGCACTGCCGGTGCCCGAGCTCGATCCGCACGGATTACGATCGAGCACGTACGGCATGCGTGTTTGTCCGCCGCGCCCGCTCCAGCCGCTGGTCGATCGCGTCGAGCGAAAATTGGCCCACTCGCTCAGGTTGGTTTTGCCAAGCAAGACGGCACCGGCCGCGCGCAGACGTTCTACGAGGAAGGCGTCACGCGGTGCCGGCTGGCCAACAAGCGCCAGTGATCCGGCGGTGGTTTGCATCTTGTCGCCCGTATCGATGTTGTCCTTGATCAACACGGGAATTCCGTGCAGCGGACCGCGCACTTTTCCGGCGCGTCGTTCAGCGTCCATCGCCGCAGCAATTGTGAGCGCGTCGGGATTCACCTCGATTACTGAACGCAGTGCCGGGCCGCGCACGTCAATTGCCGCAATGCGTGCGAGATACGCCGCCGTGAGCGTGTGTGATGTGAGCGCGCCCGTGCGCATCCGACGCTGCAGTTCTACAACCGAGAGTTCAGCGTACGCGAACGGTGTCGGACGACCGGGCTGTGGCGCGTCGATCAGATCGTGACCATCGGATGATGACGTCGGCGTTGTCGCGGCGCCGTCCGCAATTGGAATTGCGGCAGCCATCGCCAGTGCCGCCGAATGCGCGACGAAGTCGCGACGGTTGACCGGATCAGACATCAGTTGCCCGTGTTCGCCGTAAGCGTCGCGTCGAGTGCGACCGAGAAGTCGGCCAGCAGGTCTCGCACATCTTCGATGCCGATCGACAAGCGAATAAACCCTTCACCAACTGCATCAGCTCCCCAACGCAGCCGCCGCTCAGCGCTCGTGTGAATGCCGCCAAAGCTCGTCGCTTCCGACACTAATCGCGACGCCGCGAAGAATCGCTCCGCCGCAGCGCGATCGGTCAGCTCGAAGCCAATCACCGGTCCGAACAGTTGCATCTGCTTTGACGCAATTGGATAGGCGGCATCTGTCCGCAGTCCCGGATAGCGCACGCGCTTGATGGCCGGATGCGTTGAGAGATACTCAGCCACCGCGAGCGCAGACTCGCACTGTCGGGTGAGGCGGACCGACAGCGTACCAAGCGAGCGATGCGCTAGCCACACTTCCATCGGCCCCGGGATGGCGCCCATTCGCGTGCGATACGTGCGAATAGTTTCTGCCCACGTGGCATCGCGACAGGCCACGTGACCCAGTACGATGTCGGCGTGACCGGTCATTGCTTTGGTATCACTCACAACCGCGAAGTCCGCGCCGAGTGCCAGCGGACGCTGGCCGAGGACGGTGGCGGTCGTGTTGTCGACCGCCACCAACACGCCCGCTTCGCGCGCCGCCGCACTGAGCGCGGCGATATCGCACACATCGAGTTCGGGGTTGGTGGGCGACTCCAGCCACAACATTCTCGCACCCTCGAGCAACGCGCGCTGCGCGCTGTCGCGCGTCGGTGCGGTTACCACGTTCACGCCGTGCGCGGCGAAGTAGTCCGACGCAATCAGTCGCGTTGTGTAGTAGCTCTCGGCCGGCATCACGAGCGTCTGACCCGGTCGCATCACGGTAGCAATGACGGCGGCGCTCGCGGCCATGCCCGAGGGAAACAACACCGACGGGCCGCCCTCAAGCGCTTCCAGCGCCGACTCGTACGCCGTCCACGTGGGGTTGTGAAAGCGACCGTAGGTAAATGCGGAATCCGCCGGATCGCCCGACGCGTGATACGGCGCCGCGAAGGTGGGGCCCGGCAGATACGGCGTGCCATTCACTCTCGGCGGCAACCCCGCGTGAACGACGAGCGTGGCATCAAACCACGTCGACCGGGAGTTGGTGTCCTCACTCATGCCATTGCGCTCGTCGGCCAAGGTGCACTGAGCGCCGGAATGAAAACGGTCTTGACCGTTGTGCGATCGCCCACGGTAATCCGACGATGGTAGTCAACCTGGCCGAGATGATACGAGAGATGCGTGCACAGATGCAGCAGAAAGACGCCCGTGGTGAGTTGCGTATCCATCACCAGCATCGGAAACGGATCGGCAAGTCGCGCGACATCAAGCGCGGAAAGTGTTCGCATCACCTCGTGCTGCGTGAGCGCCAGGTCGCGAACCAAGGAATCGCGCGTTCCCTCACGCGTCGCAAATTCGCGCTCGCGATTGCGCGTGTAGGTCGACGTTCCGAGCATGACGCCCACGAAGTGGCGCAAATTGCCGACGATGTGCATCGCCAGATTGCCCGCCGAGTTGGAAATGCCCGGCGGAGTGAGCCACAGCGCCTCATCGCTGGGGAATGCTGCGATCTCTTGCTGCAGCGCTTGCAGATCGCGATCCAACAGCCGGCCGATGGTCGCCAACAACTCGCTCTCTGAACTCATAGTCTCCTCAGATCGTCAAACGGCGATGAGCGCGCACGATGCGCGAACTTTTATGGCGTGATGTCGAGCGGTGTCGCTTCATCGATCAGCATGACGGGAATACCGTCTTGCACAGCGTACACCAGTTTGCACGCACGACAAATCAATACTTCCGTTGGTGACGTCTGATAATCCAGCGCGCCCTTGCACTTCGGGCAGACGAGGATGTTGAGCAACGCAGGAGCGAGAGGCATAACGCAGACTCAGCTGGAAGTTGGACGAAAGGCCCGCGGCGCTTCGGGGTGCGACTCAAACCGCGGACCACCGATCAAGTCGATGCAGTAGGGAATGGCGGCGAAAACGGCGCCAAGACACTCCTCGATTGCGGCGGGCTTGCCGGGCAAGTTGATGATGAGCGAACTCCCTCGAGTGCCCGCCAACTGCCGCGAAAGTATCGCGGTCGGTACGGTTCGCACCGAGACCGCACGCATATGCTCGCCAAAACCCGGCAGCACGCGATCACACACCGCCACCGTCGCCTCTGGCGTCACATCGCGCGGCGCCGGTCCCGTCCCACCCGTTGTCACGATCAATGGACAGCGTTGCGCGTCAGCCAACTCACGCAACGTCGCTTCAATGATTGGTTGTTCATCGGCGATCACACGCACAATCGGTTGCCACGGCGTGGCGATCCACCGCGTCAGCACGTCGACAATCGCTGGACCCGAGCGATCCTCGTAGATTCCAGCACTCGCACGATCCGACACCGTCACGATCCCGATAGGATACGCTGGCCGTTCCCCATCGCGTGGTCCGTCGTCAGAACGTTTGGTCGCGTCTGCTGTCATGTGACTCAAGCTACAGCGCCGACCACCCGCGGTCATGGGCTGACTCCCTCCGTTTCGCTCCACGCTCTCGTGATTGATCATCTGGTATACGCCAGTCCGGATCTCGATTCCGCCGTCGCCGCCCTCGCCGATTTGCTGGGCGTTCGCGCGCAATCGGGCGGCCAACACCCGGGCAAAGGCACGCGCAACGCGCTGCTCGCACTCGGGCCAGGCTCCTATCTAGAGATCATCGCGCCCGATCCAGACCAGTCCGATCACACGGGCCCACGCTGGATGTCGGTCGACGCGCTCGACACGCCGCGCCTCCTCACTTGGGCGGCCAGTGGACACGATCTCGCGGCGCGGCGCCAACGGGCGCTGGCGCATGGCGTTCCTCTTGGCCCCGTCAGTAGCGGTCGTAGACTGCGCGGAGATGGCGTGTTGCTGCATTGGGAGCTCACGGAGCCCGAGCCGCTGATCGCGGGCGGCATCGTGCCGTTCCTGATCGACTGGGGCAGTTCACCTCACCCGTCGTTCTCCGCGATACCCGGCGTTCGACTGCGTGCGTTTCGGGCCGAGCATCCGGATCCGGCGCCGATCCGTGCCATGATGCAGGAGCTTGAACTTCCGTTGCGCATCGATCACGCGTTAGCACCGGCGCTGATTGCGATTCTCGATACGCCGCGCGGCGAAGTCGAACTGCGATGAACAGCGAGATCGCATTGCGAACCGGCACTCCACGACCCGTGATGATGTCGTGGAGTGGCGGAAAGGACAGCACCCTCGCCCTGGAACGACTGTTGGCCGATCCGACCGTGCGCGTCGCCGGCCTATTGACGACCGTTTCGACGGTCTATGATCGCATCAGCATCCACGGCGTGCGTCGATCGATTCTGCAACAGCAGGCCGAAGCACTCCGGCTGCCGCTCTTTGAAGTTCAGCTGGGTGCGGATGCCACAAACACGCAATACGCGGACGCCTTTGCCGCCGGGCTGGCACGAGTACGACACGCCGTACCGGACGTCGACACCATCGCCTTTGGTGATCTCTATCTCGAAGATGTGCGCGCGTATCGCGATGCGATGCTGGCGACATTGGGATGGCGCGGCTCCTATCCGATTTGGGGCGAACCGACCAGCGCCCTGGCGCGCGATTTCGTGGCACGCGGATTTCGCGCCATTCTGAGTTGCGTCGATACTCAGCAACTGGACGCGGCGTTCGCGGGGCGCTGGTATGACGACGCGCTGTTGGATGCGCTGCCTTCTTCGATCGATCCCTGCGGCGAAAACGGCGAGTTCCACACCTGCGTTCTGGATGGACCCATCTTCGGCCGCGCGATCGACGTGTCGATAGGCGAGCGCGTGCTCCGCGACGAGCGCTTTCAGTATTGCGATCTTATCCCACGCGACCAACGCGAACCGTAAGCGGCCAGGAAATCGTCGCCCGCGAACCATCAGACCACGCGCGATCGAGTTGCGACGCCACTTCGATGAGTGGGTCAACGCCAGTCGCTGCTCGCGCTCGCGGCACGGCAGACCACGTCGCGAGATAGCCCATGAGTTGATCGCGCGTCCACTCGGCCGTCATCGCCATGGGTGGAACACTCACACGTTCAAACGGAAACGGGAGCGTTTCGTAGTGCGCATCCACGTGCGCCCGTTCCGCTGGCCAATAGGTGCGGACGCGCGCATCCAACGCGTTCACCACGGCAGCCACTTCTGGATGCGACGGCGAATCAAGCAGGGCATACGTCCATTCGGCCACAATACCGTTGGTCCGCACGACGCGCCGCACTTCGCGATGAAATGCTTCGACGTTGAACCAGTGCAGCGCCTGAGCGACCGTGACGAGCGACACGCTCGCATCGTCGAGTCCGCTGGCTTCAGCGGGAGCTGTCTGATACGACACGCGCTCGTGCGGCGTCGCCTGCGCGAGTTGCGAGGCACTCGCGTCAGTGGCGATCACGCGCTCGAAGTATCCAGCCAGCGCCACGCTGGCTTGCCCGCTGCCGGCTCCGCAATCCCAGGCCACAGACGTGTCGGGAGCGAGCGATGCGAGAGCCGCAAACAGCGCGTCGGGATAGCGCGGCCGAAACGATGCGTATCCCGACGCGACGTTGGAGAAGTGTTCGACGACCTTGTGCGGGCCCACCGACGCGCCGTCGCTCATTTCGGAGTCATGCCCGCGCAGGTCGCCGGTGGTGGCGCTTCCGCCGCTCCAAAGCGCGACATCACCAGCGATGCCGCGTGCGTCGGCGATGCCGGTTGCAACACGAAGAAATGCGTGTAAGTCGCATCGCATATGTCAGGCAGCGACGGGCCGCCGAGCGCTTTGATGACCGCAGGCACCGTGTTGCTGTGACCAACAACGAGCACCACGCCTTTTTGCGCTTTGACCGCAGCCGCCACGGCGGCGATGTGCGCCGCGCCGCCACCTTCGAGCGAAATCACGGTTGGCGTCACACCCGTGGCCTTCGCCACGGGCTCAGCGGTCAACGCCGTGCGCTGACGCGACGACACGACAATCGCATTCGGCGGCGACGCAACCAACGCGGCCGCCAAATCGCGCGCACGCTGCTGTCCGATTTCGCTCAACGGTGGATCGTCACCGGGCACGGCAGCCTTCTCGGCGTGGCGTACGAGAATCACGAGCGACGGCTGCGCTGATACGACGCGCGGCAGAAACGGCATCGCACTCAACAGTGCCGCGATCAGCACGCGCCGAGGTACGGACATGATCACGCGCCGTATGCGGCGGCGGCCGCATCCCAGTTCAGCGCACCGAGCACCGCGTCGAGATAGTCCGCGCGGCGGTTCTGGTACTTGAGATAGTATGCGTGCTCCCACACGTCGACGCCGATGACGGGTCGCATTCCATCCGTAAGTGGCGTGTCTTGATTGGCGCTGGCGCGCACAGTCAGCTTCCCGCCGCCATCGCGCACAAGCCATGTCCAGCCAGAGCCAAACTGTCCCAAACCGGCCGCCTTGAGCGCCGCGACACAGGCCGCGACCGATCCAAAGTCGCGCATCACCGCCGCTCCGAGTGCGCCTGCCGGTGCCTTGGCGCCGCTCGGTGCGAGTAACGTCCAGTAGAGCGCATGGTTGGCGTGACCACCGCCGTTGTTACGCACCGCGTTGCGCACGCCGTCCGGCAACGTCGCCAGGCCGGTCAGCAACTCACGCAAGGTTTTGCCCTGCAATGCGCTCTGTGACTCCAGTGCCTTATTGAGATTCGTCACATACGTCGCGTGATGCTTGTCGTGATGAATTGACATCGTCTGCGCATCAACCGCGGGTTCGACAGCGTTCTCGGCGTACCCAAGCGCGGGAAGCGCGAACGGATAGTGCTGTGACAACACGTCATCGGCGAGCGTGCTCAGACTGCTCGGACGCACCGGCGTCGGCGACGCCAGCGCCGTGTTCGCATCGAGCGTTGTCAGCGCCGCCAGTCCGGCAGCAGCGCCCGCAGCGGCCCCTGCTGACGTCTTCAGAAATCCACGACGATCCATGCTGCACATCCTGTGTGAGAGTCCGCCAACCACTTCCGCGTGCAACGCACCATCAGTACCGCGCAAGATACCGTTCGAGTTCCCACGGCGTTACCTGCTGATTGTACGTCCGCCACTCGGTACGCTTCGCGGCGAGGAAGTGCTGCGCCACATGTTCGCCCAAGGCGGCGGTCAGCACATCGTCGCGCTCAAGCTCATCACATGCCTCGCTCAGATTCTGGGGCAGATCGTCCACCCGAAGTCGACGACGTTCACGATACGACATCTCCCAGATGTTCGTGTTGATGGGCTCGCGCCAATCGGCCTCAGTCGCCAGTCCGTCGAGCCCCGCCGCCAGCATGACGGTTAATGCGAGATACGGATTCGCGCTTGGATCGGGCGTGCGCAATTCGAGACGCGTCCCGGCACCGCGTCGATCCGGCACGCGAATCATCGGCGAGCGGTTGCGCATGCTCCAGGCCACGTTCACGGGCGCTTCAAAGCCGGGGACGAGCCGCTTGTACGAATTCACCAGCGGGTTCGTGACGGCGCACATCGCGCGTGCGTGCTTCAGCAGCCCACCGATGTAGTGCAGCGCCGTCTTCGAGAGCTCCCACTCGCGCTGCGGATCCCAGAACGCGTTCTGCCCGTTCTTGAACAGCGACTGATGCGTGTGCATGCCGCTGCCGTTCTGTCCGAACACCGGCTTGGGCATGAAGGACGCAATCAATCCGAACTGACGCGCCACCTGTTTCACCACAAAGCGAAAGGTCGCAATGTTGTCCGCCGTGCGCAGCGCATCGGCGTAGCGAAAGTCGATCTCGTGCTGACCGTGCGCGACTTCGTGATGCGCGGCCTCCACTTCGAAGCCGAGTTGCTCAAGCGCATCGACGATCGCACGTCGCGCATCTTCACCCAAATCCATCGGCGCGAGATCGAAGTAACTGCCGACATCGTGCGTATCGGTGGCCGGACGGCCGTCGGCCGCGGGTTTGAACAGAAAGAACTCCGCTTCCATTCCCGCGTTCATCACGAGCCCTTGCTCGGCTGCCTTCGCGACCTGCCGTTTGAGCACGCCACGCGGATCTCCCGCAAAGGGCGCGCCCGTTGGCGTCGTTACGTCACAGATCACGCGCGCCACGCGCGCGGCCGGATCGCCCCACGGAAAAATCTGGAAGGTCGTCAGATCCGGAACGAGCAACATGTCCGACTCTTCGACGCGGACAAATCCTTCGATGCTCGAGCCGTCGAACATCATGTCGCCGTGCAACGCTTTTCGAAATTGCGACGACGGGATCTCGACGTTCTTGATGACGCCCAGAATGTCCGTGAACTGCAACCGCAAGAAGCGCACTTGCTGCGCTTCAGCCAGTTCCAGAATGTCGCTGGCCGAGGCGCCGCTCAGGTCGGTGGGAACGAGTGATCGGCTTGGTGCGGGCACGGGATCCGGGGTGAGGAAGTGAACAGTGCCGAATTGTAGCGACGCGAGAACGAGTCTCCCACGATGGGTACCCCAACCGCCACGCGCCACCCTAGCTTGCGCGATATGTCTGCTCATCGGCCAAAGAAGTCGGCGCGCGAAGCCCCAATCGGCGAGTGCCCGGCGTGCCACGCATCGATTCCACCGAACGCCCGCTTTTGCAGCGAGTGCGGCGCGAGCATCGCCTCGCTCGGCGCGGACACCGGGCGGAGGAGTTCGACGTCCGGCGAGCCCCCCGTGCGTGGCGCGAGGTGGCCCTGGGTGGTCGCGGGCGCCGCGGCTCTGGCGCTGATCGCTTTCGTTGTGACGCGGCGACCCTCCGCAGTGGACTCGCCGGTAACGCCCCTGACGTCCGCCGACGCCTCGGCGCCAGTACCGCCGTCCATCGAGGCGATGAGTCCCTCCGACCGGGCGAGCCGACTGTACGTGCGGGTGATGCAGTATGCCGAGGCAGGAAAGAAAGACTCGATCGACACCTTTGCCCCGATGGTGATCGCGGCGCACGAAATGCTCCTCGCACCTTCGATCGACGAGCGCTACCACTTTGGCCGCGCGGCCGAAGTCATCGGCGCCCTCGACATCAGCACGGCGCAGGCCGATACCATTCTGGCCCAACGGCCAAAGTCGCTCCTCGGCCTGCTCTTGGCCGCACGGGCCGCGCGCGCCACCCATCGCGACGCCGACGCCCGTCGGTTCGACCAGCGCTTCCTGGCGAATCTCACGGCCGAACTCGCTACGGCCGATATCGACTACGAGAATCACCGGGCCGAAATCGACCAGGCCGTAAAAGACGCCCGTCGGTCCCCTTAGAACCGACGTAAGGGAAATCGCGGCTGCATCCACGATTTCCACGTAACATGTTGATTATCGTGGCGGGTAAGCCCACGCCGCTTGCCTTGTCCACGCGCCGAGCGTTGGTTGAGTACAAGCGTCGTGCGATGCTGTTGACGACTGAGGGACTGGGCAAGCGAGGCCGCGAAGCCACCCGCGCATTTTCCCGCTCGGAACGGGGCGCGCGGCATTCACCACGCGACCGACGGGTCGAGCCGGCGGGTTCTCCGCCTTGGTGAGCCATAGTGATTCCCGTGTCCGACAATCGCGGCCGATCGGCCTCGTCCGCGCACCCCGGTGTGTCGCGTCCGTGGGCCATGCCGGAGAGCGACCTCGCACTCCGGCAAATTGTGCGCGATCTCGCCAACAACACCTCGGACGAGGCCGAACTGTTGCAGCGGCTCGCGCAGGGCGCCGCGCAACTGGTCGCCGCCGAAAGTGCCTGCGTGTTCGAACTCGCGGGCGATCAACTGCACCCGGTCGCTTCGGCTGGCGAGACGCGCGACTATCACGCGCTCACCCACACGTTGCGTCAGAGTTCGTCGCTCTTCGGCGATCTGATAGCCTCGCGCGAACCGTGGTGCGTCAATGACATCCACGATCTGCCGGTCGATCCGCTGTTTCGCGAGGCGCTCAACGTACGTCAGGCCGCGGTCGTGCCCATCATGGTCGACGGTGTGCGGTCGGGACTGCTGCTCTGTGTTAACGCGCTGCGTGGCCGATTTTCCGCGGAAGATTGCGAGCAGCTCTCACAACTCGCCGATGTCGGCGCGCTCGTCTTGCGTACCCAACGATTGACGCAGCGCGCCGCGTCGGCTGTTCGTGATGCGCGCTCGCGCGCCGAAGACGCGGCGCGAGCGGCGCAGCACAACGCGGTGCTCGCGCGCACGTCGCGCATGTTCGCCGATGCCATGACGCGCGAAAGCGTCTTCGAATCCGTTGCGAGCGTACTCCGCAGCGAACTCGGCGCGGCCGGATTTGCCGTCTACGAAGCCGATGCGCGCCTGCGCACGGTGCGCCTCGCGTACCAAGTCGGCGCGGGCCGGATTGATGGTGCACGGGTGACGGCCGTGTTCTTTCAGTCGGTACTCGGCGACGTTCTGCGTAGCGGCGATCCGCAGTATATCGGGAACTTGCGCGAGCGTCTCGAAATGGTTGAGATGCTGGGCGCGCAATCGCAGCTCGACGAGGGCGTCGGCGCAATCGCGCTGCTGCCGCTGCTGCTCGATGGAGTAACCCGCGGCGTGTTGAGCGTGCGCTTTCTCGGTACTCGTCCGTTCGACGCGGAAGATCGTCGCCTGCTCACGGATATCGCCACTCACGTTGCCATCGCCTATCGGAATCTCCGACACTTGGCAGAACTCGAGCGCCGGGCCGATCGACTTGGCGCCATGGCCACGGCGCAGCAACAGCTCACGCACGTTACCAACGCCGACGCGCTGCCCGCCGCGATCGCCGACGCCGTGCATCGCGTCATCCCGTGCGCGCAGTGCGATGTGCTGGCGCTGACGCCCGACGGACTGACGCGCGTGCTGCAAACGGCAGGTGGTCAGGTCGTTGTTCCGGCGCCGATTCCTCCCGAGGAACTAACGCTCGCGCAGGAGACGTTGCGCACGGGTGTCGCGCGACTGGCAATTCACGTTGGTGACTCCGAGGCCGCGCCGCGCGGGACGGCCGAGATCTGCGCCGTCGTACGCTACGCCAATCGCAACTCAGGCGTGTTGCGCCTCACATCGCCTTCGCCCGACGCGTTTGATCTTCAGGATCTCGACTTGCTGGCGATCCTCGGACGACAGGCCGGTGCCTCGGTCGAAACGACACGACTTTTCACACTGCAGGACAACCAGCGTCAGCGCGCGGAAGGCGCGGCCGAGTTGGCGCGCGTGGCGCTGCACACGGTGTCGCTGCACGTCGCGGCGCGTGATCTGATCAGCACGCTCGATCGTCTCGTGCCTTCGATCGGCAAGGCCATCGGTATCATGCGTGGTCGTGATGGCACCGTGGAGTACATCGCCACCAGCGGAACGCTCGACATCCTCAAGGAAAAGCGATTGCAGTTGCCGAACGGCGTCACCGGCATCGCTCCCGATCAACGCACACGCATCGTGCCGCATTTGTCGGAGCTTTCATCGGCCTTTGGCTTGGCGTCGGAGCTCCCCGATGAGTGGGCCTTCATCGTGCCGCTGTCGGCGCGTGAACGTTCCCTCGGCTTTCTGGTCGTGAGCGCGCCGCCCACCGTGCCGCTGCCACGTCGCGATCGGGTCACGCTGGAGCGGCTGTCTACCTCGCTCGCCATCGCGCTCGACGCCCTGTTGCTCGATGAAGAAGAACGCCTCGCGCGCGAGCGCGAACACTTGCTCGCCACCGCACTCACGACAATCGATCACCCGATCTTCATTCTGGACCGCTCGGGTGTGCGCTACGCCAATCCGTCCGCGTCGCGCGAGTACGGATGGTCGCAGCACGAATTGATGGAAATGCAGTTCGAGCAGCTGATTGCCGAGCGCGTGCCCTCCGCTTCGCCCGCCATCGCCGATGATGCGCCGGCGACCGGCATAAGTCTGAATGAACACGTGCATCACCGTCGCGATCAGTCAGAGTTCCCGGCCGTCGTGACCACCAGTCCGCTGCTGTCGCAGGACGGCGATGTCCTTGGACAGGTGGTGAGTGTGCGCAACGTGAGCGCCGAGCGACGGGTGGAAGAACAGCTCCGACACACCGAGAAACTGGTCGCCCTCGGCGAGCTCGTGGCGGGAGTTGCCCATGAGATCAACAATCCGCTTACCGGTATCTCGGCGTTTGCGCAGTTGTTGTTGGAAGAGCCGCTCGTCGGCGATCAGCGAGAGTCAGTCACACTCATCAAACAGGAGTGTGATCGTGCCAAGTCGGTCATCCACGATCTGCTCACATTTGCGCGTCGCGATGAACCCGTCATCGGTCCCGTGTCGCTCAATGAACTGCTCCGACATGCGCTGCGCTTGCGCGCGTACCCGCTGCGCCATGCAGGCATCGATATTGCCTTGGAGCTCGATGAGTTAGCACCGTCGGTGTCCGGTGACCCGCAAAAGCTGCAGCAGGTCTTCGTCAACTTGGTCTCGAATGCCGAGCACGCGATGCACGAATGCCCAACCAAACTGCTCACCGTGCGCCTCGCCCAAGATGGGGACATGATGCGCATTGACGTGCAGGATACCGGACGTGGTATGACCCCCGATATTCGTCGTCGGATTTTTGAGCCGTTCTTCAGCACAAAGCAGTCCGGCCTCAGCACTGGACTTGGACTCAGCGTGAGTTACGGCATCATTCAAGCGCACCACGGACGTATTGACGTCACGTCGGAACCCGGCGTGGGGACCACGGTCTCAGTGCGATTGCCGATGCCATCGTCGCCGATCCCTCTTGCTGCCGCGCCAACTTCTGGCATCATTGCGAAGATGAGTTCCGTGTCGAGCCAATCTGCATGAACCCGACTGCCATTCGCGATCCACTCCACGCGCTCGGCCAGGAAGCTGCTGCTGCCGCCGACGACGCGATCCGACGGGTGCTCGTCGTTGACGACGAAACGACGATACGTCTCGCCCTGAGTCGTTTTCTCCGCGCCCGTGGTTACGAGGTCGACGTCGCCGACTCCGGCCCGGCGGCGCTCGAATCGCTGCGCGCGCAACGCTTTGCTCTGATGCTCTGCGACCTGCGCATGCCCGGGCTCTCTGGACTCGAGGTCGTGCCACGCGCCCTCGAAGTCGATGCGGACCTCGGCATCATCATGCTCACCGCCGTCAACGACGCGTCCTCGGCGACCGATGCCCTCTCGAATGGTGCTTTCGACTATCTGACGAAGCCCGTCGAGTTGCCGGACCTGCAGGCGGCCGTCGAGCGCGCGCTCACGCGTCGCACCGAAGCGATGGAACGCCGGGCGCTCGACCGCCTGATCCGTGAAGCGGTCGCGGCGCGCACTATCGAATTGGAGCGTGAGAAGCTGGCACTGCGCGCGATGACCGTCAGCATCGCGGAAACGCTCATCAACGCGATGGAAGCGAAGGACGTGTATCTGCGCGGTCATTCCCATCGCGTCGCCGAGCTTGGCGCGGCGATCGCCGAGGAACTCGGTCTCTCGGAAGCGATGGTCGAATGCGTTCGACTCGCCGGGCGCTTGCACGATGTCGGAAAAATCGGCATCCGCGAAGCGGTGCTGAATAAGGCCGGCCCGCTGACCGAAGAAGAATTCGCACACATCAAGGATCACGTGCGAATCGGCATCGATATTCTCTCGCCGCTGGCGCATCTGGGTGATGCGCTCCGGTTCATTTGGGACCATCACGAGCACTGGGACGGAAGCGGCTATCCGCGCGGGCTGGCCTACGAAGACATTTCGATCGGCGGGCGCATTTTGACCGCGGCCGACGCCTTCGACGCACTGACGTCGAAGCGCGCCTATCGCGACCCCATGTCCGCCGCGACGACGCTGGACTATCTCCGTATGCAGGTTGGGCGACTGTTGGAGCCCGCCGCGTACGAGGCGCTAGCCGCGGTCGTGCGTCGGGGTTCGGTGCCGGGGCTGCCACGCCTGACCTGAGACGTCGGCCCATCACGCTCCGCCAGATCGACCCGTGGGATCGGCGTTCCCGCGCTTGACGCGGGCGTCAACTCCGTGTACTAGGTGTAGCCGTAGCAGTTGCACCAACGGCCACCGCCGTCGGCAACCGGTGTCAATATCGGCCGACGTCGCTGCAACCCTCCGCGGGTTGCGCGACGCGTGCCATCCGCGGCGATCGGCTGTGGAGTCCAGATCAATCCAGGGAGGAGGCAGTCATGCCGCGTGAAGACGAAGCACCCGAAGAGCTGCGGTTCATCGATCGCGAGGAAGAAATGGATGACCTGGGCGGCTACGGTGGCGCGTCGTACGACGACGACGAGGAAGACGACGGCTACGGACTGCCATCGGACGACAGCGACAGCCTCTGGGACAGCGCGGACGATGACGATGAGGAAGACGAAGACGACGATGATATCGACGGCTTCGACGACGATTTGATGGACGAAGAGGACGACGAGGACGACATCTTCGGCGGACGTCCAACGCTGCGTCGTGGTCCTGGCCGTCCCCCGAAGAATCCGGGCGCGCCCAAGCCGGCGCCGAAGCCCAAAGCGCCGCCCGCGCCGAAGGCCGAGGAGATGGACGAAGAAGACGACGCGCCGGCCCCCGAGCCCACTCCCGCGCCAGCTCCGGCACCGAAGAAGCCCGCCGCCCCGAAGGCGGAAAAGCCTAAAGTCGAGAAGCCGGTGGTCGAGGCGCCGAAGGTTGACGCGCCGAAGGCGGCCAAGGCTCCGGCCAAGGCCCCAGCCAAGGCGCCGGCGAAACCTGCCCCGGCCAAGGCACCGGCCAAAGCTCCGGCCAAGGCAGCCAAGGCTCCGGCCAAGAAGGCGCCGGCCAAGAAGGCCGCCGCCAAGAAGCCGGCGGCGAAAAAGCCGGCCGCCAAGAAACCGGTCGCCAAAAAGCCGGTCGCCAAGAAGCCAGTGGCGAAGAAGCCCGCTCCGAAGAAGGCCGCTCCGAAAAAGGCCGCGGCCAAGAAGCCGGCCGCAAAGAAGGCCGCGCCAAAGAAGCCAGCGAAGAAGGGCGGCAAGCGATAAACGCACGAGTACCGATCAAGCGTGGTAGGCAATCGACAGGGGCGCGGAATTCCGCGCCCCTGTCTGCATTCACCCGACGGCGTAACTTGGTTTGGTGACTGACATGCCGGGGGCCACCACAATCACACTCGAGCGGGCGCCGTTCGCGCGTCGGATACTCGACGCGCTGCCGATCACGATCTGGTCGACCGATCTCGAGGGAAAGATCACGGCGGCCAATCGCTCGTGGTCGGAATTCGCCGAAGACAATGGCGCGCCCGCGATTGCGCCCGAAACATCGGTGATGGGGTGCTCGATCTTCGACAGCGTTGTCGACGATCCGTCGCGCGATCAGGTCGAACGCGCCATGGCGTTGCTCCGCAACGGCAAGGTGAACGTCGTGCGTTGGGAATTTCCCTGCAATTCGCCAGACGAAGAGCGGGTGTTTCTCATGCAAGTCACCGCGCTGCGCGATGCGTCTGGCGTGACGGGCTTTGTGTTCTCCACGGTCGACATTACGCCCAGTCATCGCTCGCGTGAAGCACTGATCAACACAGGCATCGCGCTCGCCGAAGCGATTGCGCTCGAGCGCGTATACGAAGAGGTGGCGTTGCAACTCGGACGCGCCGTGCCGTCGACCGGTTTCGTCATTGGCATCGCCGACGACGACACCGCGGAGTTTCGCATTAACCACCAGCGCGGTTACGCTGGTGCCGATCACGATGCGCAGCCGCTCGAAAAGCGCCTGACGCGCACGTGGCTTGAGGCACTCGCCACCGGTCACGTGGTGCGCGAGTACTCCGAAGCGGGGCTCGAGATCACCGCGCCATTGATCAGCGCGGAAGGCGTGCTTGGTGCCATCACGCTGTGCGCGGAGCCGATAGAGTCGGAGCAAAAGCTTGAGGAGGCCGAGCGCGTACTGTCGGTCATCGCGGCCCAAACCGCCGTGGCCATCGAACGCGCCTGGCTCGTGCGACGCGTTGAGCAGAAACGCCGGCTCGAGGCCATCGGCGAAGTGGCCGCTGGCGTCGCGCATGAATTGCGGAATCCGCTCTTCGGCATCTCCTCTGCCGCGCAACTGCTGCGCTTTCGCGCGCGCGAAGATCCGGTTGTCGAGAAGAACGTGGGACGCATTTTGCGCGAGGTCGAGCGACTCAACAAAATGGTGACCTCGCTCTTGGAGTTCGGACGGCCCAACGCCGCACATTTGTCACCGGGCGACCCCGAACTCGTCTGGGACGATATTCTCGAGGGCGAAAACGCACGACTGAGCGGCAAACAGTTGACGCTCGTTCGCACGCGCCCCGAACATGCCGTGCGTTGCCTGCTCGATGACGAGCAGCTAGGTCAAGTCTTCCGCAACATTCTGGTGAACGCGTGCGATGCCGCGCCGGCGGGCTCCGAACTGACCCTGCATTCGCAGCTGTCGCCCGTCGGCGGATGGCGGTGCCGTCTCAATAACGGCGGCCCAGCGATTCCTCCCGACGTGCTGCCGCATGTCTTCGAGTTCTTTTACTCCACGAAGAGCGGCGGCACGGGTATTGGCCTCGCCTTGTGTCAGCGCATCGTCGACGAGCACGGTGGCACCATCGCGATCGACAGCAATCCGGATCACGGCACCACCGTGGTCGTCACATTGCCACCGATGCCGGCAACGTGAACGACACGAACGAGCGCGCGACGGTGACACTCTCGGTACTGGTGGTCGACGACGACGAATCCATTCGCGACACACTGGTCGAGTACTTCGCCACGATTGGCTTCACGGCACGCGGCGCCGCGTCGGCGGCGGAAGGCCGTCGGCTCGCGCGCGAGCACGCGCCCGATGTGGTGTTGTTGGATCTGCGCCTTCCCGACGACACCAGTCTCGCGACACTCGACGCGCTACTCGCCGAAGACGCGGATCTCGCGGTCGTGGTGCTGACCGGATTCGCCGACGTGCGCACCGCGGTCAACGCAATGCATCGCGGCGCCGCGGACGTGCTGGAGAAGCCGGTAGATCTGGACTCTCTTCGCGCAACGGTGGTACGCGCGGCCGAGCGCGGACGTCTGCGCCAGGAAGTCGCTGTGCTGCGCGCGCGTGCGCGGGTCGAGGGCGAGCGTGAATCGACACCGGCAGTGAATCCCTCGCTCGACCAACTGATTCATCTCGCGGCGCGGAACGCCGACGCGCCCGTGCTGCTGCAGGGCGAGACCGGAACGGGCAAAGGATTCGTGGCGCGCCTGATCCATGACCGCTCGTCGCGTCACGACGCGCCGTTCGTGGAGATCAACTGCGCGTCACTCTCCACGACGTTTTTCGAAAGTGAATTGTTCGGTCACGAGCGCGGCGCGTTTACCGATGCGCGGCAGGCGAAACGCGGTCTGCTTGAGGTTGCGGGAGCGGGCACGGTCTTCCTCGATGAAATCGCGGAAATGGCCGCCGATGTTCAACCACGCTTTCTCAAAGTTCTCGAAGACCGTTCGTTTCGGCGTTTGGGTGGCACCACCACTCTGCGATCGGCGGCGCGCGTAATCGTCGCAACGCATGTTCCACTCGCCGATGCGTTGGCCAGTCAGCGGTTGCGCGCGGATCTCTATTACCGCTTGCAGGTGCTGACCATCACACTCGCGCCACTACGCGCGCGCGTTGATGAAATCGTGCCACTGGCACGCACCTTCTTGCCGCGGGGCGCGTCGCTCAGCGTCGACGCCGAGCACGCTCTCGCGTCGTATTCGTGGCCGGGCAACGTGCGCGAGTTGAAGAACACGATCTGGCGGGCGTCGATTCTCGCGGACAGCACGACCATTCGCGCCGCGCATCTCGGACTCAGCGAGCACCAAAGCGCGCTGGCGCCTCGACCGACGTCGACTGCCGCTCCGTCCATCCGGGCGAGCGAAATCGACACGATCCGACGGGCGCTCGATGCCACGGGTGGCAATCGCTCGCGTGCCGCGCGACAGCTCGGTATCGCGCGCTCAACGTTGCTCGAAAAGATCAAGCGATATCAGCTTTAGACTGATGCCTGAAAACCGCTCACTCGAGTGACCGGATACCAATCGAATGACCGATTTCCGGTCATTCGACAGGTTGAGATCATCAGCGATTTTTGGTGCTAAATCATTTAAATACAATATGTTATACAGTCTCACACCGGTGGCACACTTTTCGCCTCCCGCCGGGGCATGACCGCACCAGCAACGCTCAAAAAGACCGTCCTCGTCGTCGAGGATGAACAGTCCATCCGCGACATTCTCGTGGAGTTCTTCGATGTCGAGACCAACCTCGTGGTCTCGGCTGAACTGCTCCCCGATGCGCTCGAGAAGCTCCGCAGTCAGCGATTCGACCTTGTCGTTACCGACCTGCGATTGGGCGGAAAGCGCGACGGTGGTCTGCAGGTAATGGCGCTCGCGGGGATGCTCTCCCCTGACGCCACGGTACTGGTGTTGACGGCATATCCAGACGACTCGAATCGACAGGCTTCATTTCGACTCGGCGCGCTGCACTTTCTCGAGAAGCCCGTCGACCTCGCGACCATCGCGCAGCATGCTGAACACGCCGGCGTGCGTACCGCACTCGCGAGCTCCGGGAACGAGTAGCGACCACCGTTTCGGATGATTCAGTTCCGGCGGCGCGGGCGTCGGTTTGCCCGTATATTCTGCGTCCCATGGCTGAATCCCCTGTCCCGCTCCTCCGCGCGCACGCGCGTCTTGCTCCGTGGAACGCCCGTGGACTCGCTGCGCACGCGGCCTCGCTCGTGGATTCCGCTGGTGTGAAGCCAACGAACGCGTCGGCACGCGCCGTTCCGAGCGCCCGCGCGATCCGCTTCTATGTGTCGAATGGGTTGTTGGATCGCCCTGAAGGCGCCGGCACCGCCGCCACGTACGGCTATCGCCATCTGTTGCAGTTACTCGCCATCAAGATCCGCCAGCGTGAAGGGCAAACGCTCGACGCCATCAAAGCGGAAATGCGCGAAACAACGGGTGACGCCCTGGAGCGCCGCGTCGCGGCGTCGCTGGCTCCGGCCCTCACGCTGCAAATGAACGCGTCCGCGCCACGGGAAGGCGGCATTGCCACCTGGCGACGGCTCAGTATCGCGGACGGCGTGGAATTCCATGTACGCGACGACTCACCCGCTGCGCGCGACGACGTCTTGGTGAGCATTCGCGAGGCAGTTCGTAACGCACTCGGACGGCACGATCTCGGCAACTGACGCCGGGAGCAGATTCATCGTCGCACGCGTTACATATCACTAGGCGCGCGCGACCGGACTGCGGTGCGTCGCTGCGATATTTCTTCCGTCGCTTCGCCCTTTTTCCGTTCTGCAATCATGGCATTTCGAGTTCTGGTGACGGATGACGTCGATCCGGAAGGAGTTCAGCTGCTTACTGCTGAACCCGAACTGATCGTCGACGAAGTACCGACACTCCCGCGCGATGAGTTGCTGCGACGCATTCCCGACTACGATGCGATCGTCGGACGATCGGCCACGCGTATCTCGGCGGAATTGTTGCAGAGCGGGACGCGGCTCAAGGTGGTAGGTCGCGCGGGCGTCGGCGTCGACAATGTCGATCTCGATGTCGCGACATCGCTGGGGATCGCCGTCATCAACGCGCCCGCCGGCAACACGGTTGCCGTGGCCGAACTCTTTTTCGGCTCCGTGCTCGCACTGCTGCGTCAATTGCCGCAAGCCGCCAGCACGATGGCCAACGGCAAGTGGGATCGCGCCACGTTTATGGGCCGCGAACTCAAAGGCAAAACGCTGGGTATCGTTGGCCTCGGCCGCATCGGTGGCGAAGTCGCAACTCGCGCACTGGCCTTTGGCATGCACGTGATCGCGTTCGATCCCTACGTTGCCGATGAGCGGTTCACCGCATTGCGAGTGCGACGCTCGGCAACACTCGACGCGTTGATAGCCGAATCCAACGTGTTGACCGTGCACGTTCCGCTCAACGACGAAACGCGCGGCATGATTGGCAAGCGTGAGCTCGGCCGTCTTCCGGCGCGGTCCGTCGTCGTGAATCTCGCGCGAGGTGGCGTGATCGATGAAGCGGCGCTGCAGGTCGCGCTCGAAACTGACCAATTGCGTGGCGCCGTGCTCGACGTGTTCAGCGCCGAGCCGCTGGCCGCCGATTCGCCGCTGCGTGCACTGCCGAATCTCGTCTTGACGCCTCACCTCGGCGCAAACACCGTCGAGGCGCAACGCAACGTCTCGCGCGACGCGTGTATCGCCGTGCGTGATGCGCTGCTCAGCAAAGATCTTTCGCGTTCGATCAACGTGGCGGGCGGCGCCGCGGGCTGGGGAGATCTGCAGGGCGCGTTACTCGTTGCGCGTCGGGCGGCCGCGGTTGCGCGTGCAGTATTGGCGGATCAGGGCATGCGCGCCGTACGACGCCTCGCGCTGCGCGTCGGACCGGACCTCGCACACGGATCGGCGGCGCTGCTGGCCGCGGCCGCCACCGGCGTGCTGGAGGGCGTGGTGGAAACCGATCGACTGAATCTGATCAACGCGCGGAGTCTCGCCGAAGCGCGAGGCCTCGAACTCTCTGTCGGCGAATCGGGAGAGCTTGGACACGCGCGCGCAGTTGAGGTGTCGCTCAGCGGTGGCATGCAGCAACTCGCCGTCACGGGCGTGGCCGCTGAAGGCAGCACGCCGCGACTGACCCGCATTGGGTCGTTTCATGTCGATGTGAATCCTCGACAGACGTTGCTGATTCTCACAAACCACGACGTGCCCGGTGTCATCGGACGCGTTGGCACGTTACTCGGTGAACGCAAAGTCAACATCGCCGAGTACCACCAGGCACGACTCGCGCAGGGAGGCGAGGCATTGGCCGCTATCTCCGTCGATGGCAACGTCGATGAGGCTACGCGGCAGGCCCTGTTAGGATTGCCCGATGTTCTGTCGGCGAGCATCGTGCATTTTCGCACCGAGTGACTGGACAGCTCTCAACTGACGTGGATGTGCGTCGCGCCTACGCGCGCGACGCCTCCGGGCTCGAATTGGTGCCCGAGGCCGTCGCGCGTCCCGTCGACGCGATCGAAGTTGCCGAGTTGTTGCGCGATGCCTCATCGACTCGCACCAGCGTCACACCGGCAGGCGCGCAAACGAGTACGACCGCCGCCTCGATTGTCGATCACGGCCTGCTGCTCTCGCTCCGTCAACTCGACCAGATCGTCGATCTCGATCGTGCGTCTCGTTCCATCCGCGTGCAGGCGGGCGTTCTGGTGGCCGACGTGCGCCGCGCCGCTGAGACGGAGGGACTGTTGTTCACGCCCGATCCGACAAGCGAGGAAGAGTGCACAATCGGCGGCGCGATTGCCTGCAACGCATCGGGAGCGCGCTCATTACGCTATGGCGCGACCGGACCTCACGTCCGCGCGCTGACCGTGGTGTTGGCGAACGGTGAAACGCACGAATTGCGTCGACCGGCACTCGAGAAGAACACCGTCGGCTATCCAATCACGCACGATCCGGTCGAGTGGTTCATCGGCAGCGAGGGCACGTTGGGCGTGGTCGTGGCGGCGGAATTCGCGTTGCAGCCACTGCCATCGCAGGTGCTCGGACTCGCCGTGCCGTTTCCCGACGAGACGAGCGCGCTCGCGTTCGTCGTCGCGGCGCGACAGGACCCCGCGTTGTCACCGCGCTGCCTTGAGTACTTCGACCAGCTGGCGTTCGCGATTGCGCGAGCGGCCAGCAACGACGCGCAGTGGGCGATGCACGCTCAGACGCTCGTCTATGTGGAAGAGACGGGTCGCGAGAACGAAACACCGACGGACCTGCCGCTCGACAGCTGGCTCTCGCTGGCCGAGGCGCATCGCGCCGCTGCGGATGACATTCGAGTGTACGATTCGCCGTCGGCCCTGCTCGAAGCGCGTCGTATTCGGCATGCTATTCCGGCAACCATGAACGAACGTGGCGCCGCGCGTCGGCCGTTTGGCGGTCGAAAAGTTTCCACCGATTGGGCCGTACCGTACCCACGACTCGCTGAGGCGCTGCAGATGGCGCGTTCACTCGCAGATGCGCACGGCGTTCCGCAGGCAGTGGCGTATGGTCACGCGGGCAACGGGCATCCGCATCAGAACTTCATCGCGCACGACGGCGATGAACTCCGTCGCATTGAACTGCTGGTGCAGGAAACTCTGCGCAACGTGCTCGCCATGGGCGGTACGGTCGCGGCGGAGCACGGAATCGGCAAACTCAAACGGCGATGGTTACCGATGCAAGCGAGCGAGCTACAGTTGCGCATGATGCGCACAATTAAGCGTGAGCTTGATCCGCTCGGCATTCTGGCGCCGGGTAACGTGCTGTGATGCCACCGAGGCCGCGATGATTCCGATGGCGGTTACGCGTCCGCGATTTGCCAGCGTGGTCTTCGACGTCGACTCGACCGTCGCCGGCATTGAAGGCATCGATTGGCTTGCCGCGCAACGCGGTGCGCAAGTCGCGCGAGACTGCGAAGCGCTCACGGCGCGCGCGATGGCGGGCGAAGTACCCCTTGAAGCGGTGTATACCCAGCGACTCGCGACCATTGCGCCGAGGCGCGCGGATATCGACGCGCTGTCGCACGCGTATCTGGATGCCGTGCAGCCGGGAGCGGCCGAAGTGATTCTTGCGCTTCGCGACGGCGGTGCACAGGTACATTTGCTGAGCGGCGGCTTGCGTGAAGCGCTCGTGCCATTGGCGATTGAACTCGGAGTGCCGCTCAACAACGTGCACGCGGTCGAACTGCAGGAAGACAGCGAGGGGCGGTTCACCCAACTGCGCGGCGATCAGCCGTTGGCCACGCAGCGCGGCAAGCCACTGGTCATTGCGCAGCTGTCGCTGGCCCGCCCGAGCGTGATGATCGGAGATGGCTCCACTGATGCCGCAACGCGCGGCGTCGTCGATCGGTTCTTTGCATACACGGGCGTCGCGCGTCGCGAATCGGTGATTGCCGTCGCGGATGCCGAGGCGCGCGATTTCGTCGCGCTCTTGCCGCTGCTTTTTCAGGTACCTGCATGACCGCCACTGGTGAATTCGGGACGTTCTTTCTGCCGGGGCCGACCGAGGTCCGTCGTCCCATTCTCGAAGCGATGCTGGCGCCCATGCTCCCGCACCGCGGCGCGGCCTTCGAGTCGTTGTTCGCCGAACTGCAGCGCGGATTGCAACCGATTTTTCGGACAACGCGGCCGGTCTATGTCTCCAGCTCATCCGCCACCGGACTCATGGAGGCCGCTGTGCGCTGCACGCCGCCGGGTCCGATTCTCTCGCTCGTCAACGGCGCGTTCAGCGAGCGGTTTGCGCATATCGCGCGCGCGTGCGACCGCGAAGTCAATGTGCTGTCAACGGCCTGGGGAGCGATTGCCGATCTGAACGAAGTCGAGTCGGCGCTGAAGGCACGCACGTACGCCGCCGTCACCGTGGTTCACTCGGAAACGTCAACCGGCGCGTTGACATCGCTGCCGGAACTCAGCGTTCTCGCGCACCGATACGGCGCCGCCATTCTCGTCGACTCAGTGACGGGGCTCGGTGGAACGCCGGTCGAGACCGACGCCTGGCAACTCGATTTCGTGCTCACGGGCTCGCAAAAAGCGCTCGCCCTCCCGCCAGGACTCGCCTTTGGCGTGGCCAGCGAACAGTTCATCGCGCAGGCCGCGCGGGGTGTCTCGCGCGGCCTGTACTTCGATTTGGTCGAGTTCGAGCAGTATATCCACCGAAACCAGACGCCGAACACGCCGGCCATCTCGCTGTTGTACGCGGCGGCCGCGCAGTGCGCGCACATCGCGCAAGAAACGGTCGAGCGTCGGTGGCAACGACATGCCGAGATGGCCAGCACCACGCATCAGTGGGTGGCCGATCTCGCCAGTGACACCGGCTTGCCATTTCAGATCGTTGCCGCAGCCGGCGAACGATCACACACCGTTTCGGCCATCGCGCTACCAGAAATGCTGACGGGTGATGCGATCGTGAAAGCCGTCGCCGCACGCGGCTATGTGATCGGTGGTGGTTATGGATTGCTCAAACAGCGCACCTTTCGCATTGGCCACATGGGCGATCATACCGTTCACGGTCTCTCGTCATGCTTGCAGGTCACGCGAGATGCCATCGACTCGCTGCTCACTCAGACCGGGCCCCGCACATGAACGCACTCGATTTCTCGGGACAGCTCGTCGTTATCACCGGCGTTGGTCGCGCGGGTCAGGTTGGCGAAGGCATTGCTCAGGGCTTCGCCGATCGCGGTGCGGCGTTGGCGCTCCTCGACCTGCAGCAAAGCGAAGTCGATGCCCGCTGCGCGACGCTGCGTGAGCAAGGACGCACTGTGTGGGGCTACGCGGCCAACCTGGGCGACGCCGCCGCGGCGGCGGACGTCGCGGCACGCATTGCTCAGGACACGCACTCAACCTATGGTGGCATACACGCCGTCATCTGTGTGGCAGGCGGGTTCGGGGCCACGGGCGCGTTGGACAGCAGTGACGTGTCGCTCTGGCAACGACAGTTCATGATCAATCTCGATACCGCGTACAACGCAACCCGGGCGTTGTTGCCGGCGGTGCGAGCCGTGCACGGTGCCTTCGTGTACTTCGGCAGCGTCGCGTCACTTCCAGGTGGAAATCCCGCTGGACTCGCCGCCTATGCGGCCGCCAAGAGCGGTGTCCTCACGCTGATGCGCGCCGTGGCCGCCGATGAACGCGCAAATGGCGTCAGAGCAAACGCCGTTGCGCCGACGCAAATTCGGACGGCTGCCAACGTGAGCAGCATGGGAACCGATGTGCGCTACGTCGAACGCGAATCAGTGGCCGACGTGGTCGCCTTTTTGTCCAGCCCGCTCGCGCGCAACATCAGCGGCGAAGTCATCAAGCTCGCGTAGCCGACGGATCTCGCCGCCCAATCGTTTCGAGCGCCCAGCGATAGGCGCCTTCGTACTGTCTCGCCGAATGCGCCCACGAGTGGTCCTCGCGCATTCCGCGTTCGCGCAGCATCGCCCAGCCGGTCGTGTCACGATACGCCTGCAATGCGCGCGCAATCGCGTCGCCGAAATGCTGCGCATCGTACGGATGAAAGCGAAAGCCGTTACCGTCCAACCCCTCGTTAACCGTGTCCACCAAACCGCCGGTGGCGCGCACGATGGGCACACTGCCATAGCGCAGTGCGATCATCTGACCCAAGCCACACGGTTCAAATCGCGACGGCATCAGGAACATGTCGCTGCCGGCGTAGACGCGCTGCGCGAGCGATGCATCGAAACCGATGCGCGCCGAAAATCGCGTCGGATTGGAAGCGGCAATGTGACGAAACGCCTGTTCGAGGCGCGTCTCGCCGCTGCCCAGCAACACCAACTGTGCATTGGTCTGCGATAGCAGCCAAGGCAGCACCTGCAACAACAAATCCAATCCCTTCTGTTCGACCAATCGCGAAACGATGCCGAGGAGGGGAACATCGGCATCTTCGGGCAGACCCATGTCGCGCTGCAGCGCCGCTTTGCAGGCACGCTTTCCCGTCATGTCGTCGGCCGAATAATTCGCGGCCACGTGTCGATCAGTCGACGGATCGTTGGTCGTTGTATCGATGCCGTTCAAAACACCGGCCACGCGGTCACGACGAGAGCGCAATAGCCCATCCAGTCGCTCGCCGTACTCGCTGGTCATGATCTCCTGCGCGTACGTCGGACTGACGGTCGTGATCAGATCGCTGAAGACGATGCCGCGCGCCATAAAGCAGAACGAATTCGCATACCGCGGTCCGAGGGCGTTCTCCACCAGTCCGCCTTCGGCGAGTCCCGCCATCGATAACGTCGCCGGACCAAATTGCCCCTGATACGCGAGGTTGTGGATCGTCAGCACCGTCGCGATGTGCCCAAACGTGTAGGCGTAGTATGTCTTCAGATAGTTCGCGACCAGCGCCGCGTGCCAGTCGTTCAGATGCAGTACATCGGGCTGCCATCCCTCGACTTCTCGCAGTTGCTGAATCAGCGCCAGCGTTCCGCGGGCAAAGAGCATGAACCGGCGGTCGTCGTCGCGATCACCGTAGGTCGAGGCGCGTTCAAACGCCGACGGGATGTCCAGCAAATAGGTTGGAACGCTTACGGCCGCGTCGTCGAGCTGCCACACGCGCTGCTCTTCCTGGCGCTCCCCGGCCGGCAGAAACGTCGCCCCAACCGGTCCGCGAACAGGTACGCCCCGTTCGCGCATGGCCTGATAGCGAGGCATGACAACCCGCACGTCGTGCCCGAGCGCACGTAGCGCCTCGGGCAACGCTCCGGCCACATCGGCCAGTCCGCCGGTCTTGATGTACGGGGCCACCTCGGCAGCCACAAAAAGGACGTTCATGACGAAGAACTTACCACCTTGATCTTCGTGCGGCCCGATCGTCAGTTTGACGCAACATGACCCAATCGCATCGCGCCGGAACGCTGGCACGCTCTGCCATGGCCTATGTCCTGGCCGGCGGACGCGGCTCACGCCTGTTCGAATTGACCGACCGCCGGGCTAAGCCGGCGGTCTACTTCGGCGGCAAAACGCGCATCATCGACTTCGCCCTGTCGAACGCGCTGAACTCCGGCATTCGCCGCATCGGCGTGGCCACGCAATACAAGGCGCACAGCCTCATTCGACATCTCCAGCGCGGCTGGGACTTCTTTCGTCCCGAGCGCAACGAAAGCTTTGATATTCTGCCGGCCAGTCAGCGCGTCTCTGAATCACAATGGTACGAGGGCACTGCCGACGCCGTCTACCAGAACATCGACATCATCGAAGCCTATCATCCGGAGTTCATGGTCATCCTCGCCGGTGATCACATCTACAAGATGGACTACGAGTTGATGTTGCAGCAGCACGTTGACTCCGGCGCCGATGTAACCGTTGGCTGTCTGGAAGTGCCACGCGCCGAGGCCACCGGCTTTGGCGTGATGCATGTCGACGAGGTTGATCGCATCGTGTCGTTTCTGGAGAAGCCCGCCGATCCACCGGGCATACCGGGCAACGAGACGATGTCGCTCGCGAGCATGGGCATCTACGTGTTCAACACGAACTTCTTGTTCGACATCTTGCGACGTGATGCCGCCGACAAGAATTCGTCGCGCGACTTCGGCAAGGACATCATTCCGTACATCGTGACCAACGGCAAAGCGGTCGCGCATCGCTTCAGCAAATCGTGCGTGCGATCTAACGAAGAGAGCGAAGCGTATTGGCGCGACGCCGGCACGATCGACGCGTACTGGGAAGCGAACATCGACCTGACCAGTGTCGTGCCGCAACTCGACTTGTTCGATCACACGTGGCCGATCTGGACGTATAGCGAGATTTCGCCGCCCGCCAAGTTCGTGCACAACGAAGATGGTCGCCGCGGCCTCGCGCTTAACTCGCTCGTGTCCGGCGGCTGCATTGTGTCAGGCGCGCGCTTGCACAAGACACTGCTGTTTACCGGCGTCAAAGTGCATTCATACGCGTATCTCGACGGCTGCGTCATTCAGCCGTATGTCGAAATCGGCCGTTCGGTCCGTCTGCGCAACGTCGTGGTCGATCGTGGCGTCGTCATCCCGGCCGGGTTGGCGGTCGGCGAGGATGCGGCCCTCGACGCGAAGCGCTTCCGACGAACTGAAAAAGGCCGGGTGCTGATCACCCAGGCCATGATCGACCGGCTGCGGATGTAGTCCGTTGGCCGCGTAGCTGGCGTATCTGAGCCCGACTGTCCACCTTTACGGGTTGATGACTCTCGCTGCCCGTCGTCGGCCAGCCGTTCGCGGCGTAATCCTCGATCGTTCGCTCGAGGAGCTGCCACTCTTCCGTCTCAGCGATTCGGCGGACGACACTCCCGTTTCGTTTTCGGCCGACAATGGCGGCCGCTGGCGCGTCATTCCCGCGCCCGGCGATCGCCTCCCGGGCACGTTCGATCAGGACGTCTACGTCGAGCTGCTGCACCGGTATCACGAGTCGGGCTCACCCGCCGACGGTGCCGTCTCCTTCACGCTGCACGCGTTTCTGCGGTCGATGGGGCGACGTGCCGACGGTCGGACCTACGAGCAGCTTCGGGCGGCACTCGCCCGGCTCGAACGCACCACCCTCGAATCGAACGGCGCCTACTGGTCGGCCACCTCGGGCTTCGGCGATATCAGCTTCACCGTCTTAAGTACGGTGGCGGTCCAGCGGCGACGCGTGGCCGATCGTGAGCAACTCCACCTTTTCGGCAATCTCGCAGCTGGGGAGCCGGGCGATGCGCGGGTTGTCATTTCACCGACCCTGCGCGCCAACCTCGTCGGGCGCCACACCGTGACGCTCTCCTCGTCTCGCTACCACGCCCTGTCCTCACCGGTCGCTCGGCGGCTCTACCGGATTCTGGAAGTCGCGCGGGCCGACGGTCGACTGTCGTGGCGTGTCCCACTCGAACGATTGGCCGAACAGTTACCGCTCACTCAGCGTTATCCCTCACACCTGCAGCGCGTTCTGCAGCCGGCGCACGAGATGTTACAAAGCGCCGGCCTAGTGCGAGACATCGGGATCCGTCAATATGACCGGATCTGGCATGTCGACTACGTGCTTGGCACCCGACCGCGGGATGAAACCTGACGGGTAGGGCGGGTGTCTCTTTTTATCAGCAACTGTTGTAAACGTTGCCCGCGTTCTTCTCTCTTCCGAGCTGCCGCATGACACGATCCCGTAAGGCCGCTGTTGCCGGTGCCTTCCTCATTCCGCTCTTTGCCGGCGGCTTCGCGCTGCAGGCGCGCGCAACGCGCGGCGGCGCCCAACTGCTGGATCAGGTCCTCACCTTCGTCGCGCTGCGCTACGTCGATACGCTCGATGCCCCGCAGCTTTACGAGAAGGCGGCCCGCGGATTGGTGAAAGAGCTCGGCGATCCCTACACCGAACTCTTCACGCCGAAGCAAATGGAAGAGTTCTCCCGCAACACGAACGGTCGCTACGCCGGTCTCGGCATGCAGATCACGAGCGTTGGCGGGTATGTCACAGTCGACAAGGTTTTTCCGAACACTCCCGCTGAGTCTCGTGGCGTGCAGGAAGGTGATCGGATCGTCGCGATCGACACGTTCCAGGCGCGTGGATGGAGCACGCAGCAGGCGCAGAACAAGTTGCTGGGTGAAGTCGGCACGGCGGTTTCGGTCACGTTCAATCGACCGGGAGTTCCGTCACCGATTCGCCTCGACTTCAAGCGCGCTGAAATTCACGTGCCCGCGGTCGCGTACCGCACGATGCTCGATGACCGGGTTGGCTACATCCCGCTGACGCGATTCAGTGAGCAGACCACGCAGGACATCACGGAGTCGGTGCTCGAGCTCAAGAAGAAGGGAGCAAAGGGCATCGTGCTTGATCTGCGCGGCAATCCCGGCGGCATTCTCGACGAAGCGTTCGCGACTTCCAATCTCTTCCTTCCGAAAGGCAAGGAGCTGTTGAGCGTTCGCGGTCGCGGTTCGTATGAGAAGTACGTAGCCGAGCGTGAACCGCTCGCGCCCGAGATCCCATTGGTGGTGCTGGTAGACGGTGGTTCGGCCTCGGCATCGGAAATCGTCGCCGGCGCGCTGCAAGACTACGATCGCGCGCTCGTATTGGGCACGACGTCGTTCGGTAAAGGTCTCGTGCAGAGCGTGTACAATCTCGACGGCGGCTACGCGCTTAAGATCACGACGGGTAAGTGGTACACGCCGTCCGGTCGGTCTATTCAGAAGGAGCGCAAGTTCAACGCCGATGGTCAGTACGTGGAAGTGCTCCCCGATTCGTTGGAGACCGATTCGGTGCGCAAAGCGCGTCCCGTCTACAAGTCACTGACGGCTGCACGTACGCTCTACGGCGGCGGCGCGATTACCCCCGATCTCATCGTGCCAGGCGACACGATTTCCACGAAGGAGCAGCAGCTCGCTCGCGCCATGGCGCCATTCTTCCCGAAATTTTTCACGGCCCTGCAGCAGGTGGCGGAAGAGCAGAAGGGTAAGGTCAAGAGCGACTTCACTGTGAATCCGGCGTGGCGCGAAGATGTCTATCGTCGCATGACCGCGGATAGCGTCAAGCTCGATAAGGCGCTCTACGACGCGGGTGCGCCGTTCATCGATCGCTACATCGAGGGCCGGGTGGCCAAGGTGTCCTTCGGTGAGGCCGCGGCCAAGCTGCACGAACTCAAGGACGACAATCAGTTGCGTCGGGCCATGGAGCTCTTGCACAAAGGAGTGACGCAGAAGGAGATCTTCGCGGCCGCCGCGGCGGAACCATCGTCGAGCAAGCCCGGGCTCGCCAAGAGCTCACGCGGCGCCAACTGACCTCATCGTAGGCACTACCGCACGCGGCCGTCGGCACGAAGACGACGAGATCTTCGTAATCCTCCGGATTGCCGCGTGCGGTTTGGTCCCATAGCGTTGGGACATGCACAAATCCGCCCCCCTTTCCCCGCAACGCCGCGACTTCGCGGCGTTTGTGTTGTCGGCCTGCAGCCTGGTTCTGGCCGTGAGCGCCGGGTGCTCGCGATCGGTTGGCGCGGCGCGCGGTACCCAGGCGGCGCAGAGCGATCAGCGCGCCACTGTTGCCGCCGATGCCGGCGAGTCGCACCTCTCGAATATTCGTCAAATCACCAACGGCGGCGAAAACGCGGAAGCGTATTGGAGCGCCGATGGAAAGTGGATCACTTTTCAATCCACGCGCGACGGCCGTACATGCGATCAGCAGTACACGATGCGCGCGGACGGAACACAAATCACCAAAGTGTCGGTGGGCGGCAAGACAACGTGCGGCTGGTTCTTGCCGGGAGCCAAGCGCCTCTTCTTTGGCAGCACGCATGCCGCCGACACCGCGTGCCCGCAAAAGCCTGATCCGAGCAAGGGCTACGTGTGGGGCATCGATCCGTTCGACATTTACACCGTCGATCGCGATGGAAAGAATCTCAAGCGGTTAACGAACTTCGGTGTCTACACCGCCGAAGGTGTGCTGTCGCCCGACGGCAAGCGCATTGTGTTCACGTCGTTGAAGAACGGTGACCTCGACATCTACACAATGAATGTCGATGGCTCCGATCTGAAGCAACTCACCAACACGCCTGGTTACGATGGCGGTCCGTGGTGGTCGCCCGACGGCAAGAAGATTGTTTATCGCGCGTGGCATCCAACCAACGCGGATTCACTGAAGGCGTATCGCGATCTGTTGAAACAACACATGATCCGGCCAAATCGCATGGAGTTGTTCACCATGAAGGCCGATGGATCGGAGCAGAAGCAGATCACCAATCTCGGTGGCGCCAACTTCGGCCCGTCGTGGACGCCTGACGGGCGCCAGATCATTTTTTCGAGCAATCACAAGAATCCGCGGAGCGGCAACTTCGATTTGTATCTCGTGAATGCCGACGGTTCGGGACTCGAACAGGTGACCACGAATCCGGTGTTCGACGGATTTCCCATGTTCAGCCCCGACGGCAAGAAGCTGCTGTGGGCGTCCAACCGACACGACAAGATCGCGACCGAAACGAACCTGTTTATCGCGGATTGGAAGTAGCGGTTTGGTGGTGAAGCACAAAGAGCCCGCGACAGCGATGCTGTCGCGGGCTCTTTTGTATCGTCGGGGTTCAGACTGCGGCCAACACCGGCGCCGCCTGCACTTCAACGCTCAGCTTCACGTCGTCGCTCACCAGCACGCCACCCGCTTCGAGCGCCACGTTCCACACGAGCCCCCACTCCTTGCGCGAGATCTTCGTGCTGATTGAGGCCGAGACTTTCTCATTGCCCCACGGATCGCGCGCCGGTCCACCAACCTCGCCCCTCAGCGTCACGGGTTTCGTGATGCCACGAATCGTCAGGTCGCCCTCAGCCGAGATGTCGTCGCCATCGCGCGTGAACTTGGTCAGGCTAAAGGTGGCTTTCGGGAAGTTCGCGACATCGAAGAAGTCTGCGCTGCGCAGGTGTCCATCGCGCTGTTCGTTGCCGGTGGTCAGAGAGTTCATATCGATTTCCACCGAGACGCCCTTCACGCTGCCGTTCTCTTCGTCGATCGTGCCTTCGAAGGTGCCGAACGTGCCGCGGACCGTCGAAATGGCCATGTGCTTGACTGCGAACTGGATCTGGCTGTGCGCCGCATCGATTGCCCACTGCATGGTGCCGCTCCTGCCCTCAACGGGCCTTGGTCGTGTATTGTCGCCGAGATACTTGCTCGGCGTGTTTCTCACTAGTGAGGAATATAGGCGCCACGAAGCGCCTGTCAAGTGGGAGATTTTTAGGCCGGAGTGCGCTCCGGCTCGTCGGCTGTGGTGGGCAGATCCGCGGCGTGGCGACCCAGGGTGCGCAGCGCGTCGGCCACCTGCACCTGCTCGGTGATCGTGAGGCCGCTCACGGCCCGCGTCAGCGCGGCGGCGTGCGAGGGGAAGATCTCGGCCACCAGCTCCTCGCCTTTGGTGGTCAAAGCGGCGTAGCGCGCCCGACGGTCAGAGGCGCACGAGCGACGCTCGACCAGCCCCTTGGCGGTCAACCGATCGACGAGAAAGGTGATGCCTCCACTCGAGACGAGAATGCGTCGCTGCACCTCGCCCAACAGCATCGGTCCCCGGTGGTACAGGGCCTCAACAATCGCGAACTCGGCCAGCGTGAGGCCATGCCGAGCCACGTCTTCGCCCGCATGCTCGGCGATCGCCGCGTGGGCCCGAGAAAGAATCACCCACAGCCGAAGCGCCGTCGTCTCTTCGGGCGACGTACGGAGTTCGTGTGCACCGTGCGGTAAATCGGACTCGTCGTCAGTGTGGCGAGCGGACCGGAGTTCCGCATTGTGTGAATTTGTCATGAGATCAAGCCTCTCAGGACTGACCCATCTTCGCAAGGGTTGGCTGCTGCATTTTGATACACCCCGCGCGGTTCAGGCCTTGCTGGAAACGCTCCGAACCCGAGAAGTTGCGGGTATGCCGCCTTTTGATCTCCGTCGAGCTGGCCTTGGTGACCGGGTCGAACACGAATTCCTGGTCCGGGAGCGGGTCGAGCGCAACACGCGGGCGGGCCAGCCGTTTGCCGTGCTGACTCTGGCCAATCGGACTGGCGCCATCGACACATCGCCAATCTGGTCCGACAAGCTCGAGTGGGCGGCCGGGGCCGAAAAGGGGAAGGTCGTTCAGGTCATCGGAGAGATCGGCGCGTACGGCGACGAAGGGGCGCGCAAGCGACAGCTCACCCTGACGGCACCGCTTCGGGTCTTACCGGCCGACGAGTTCGATCCCACGGAATTTCTGGCCACGGTCGACCTGTCGATGGAGCGGCTCTGGGAGTCGTTTGACAAACTTCGTCTCGGAATTTCGACGCCCTCCATCCGACGCGCAGTCGATCTGTTCTTCGCCGACGACGAATTCCGGCTCGCCTTCGAGCGATCGCCGGGAAGCGTGAACGGTCATCACGCGCAAATTGGCGGGCTGCTGCTCCATGTGGTCGAGGTCACCTCGATTGCCCGACATATCGCGCGCACCGTACGCCAGGCCAACGCCGATCTGGTAGTCGCCGGCGCCATGCTGCACGATATCGGCAAGGTGGAAGCGTACTCCGTGGCTCCGGAAGGCTTTGCGCACACCTCTACGGGAATGCTGCTCGGGCACGTCACGCTCGGCGCGCTGATGTTTGATCGGCGCCTCGTCGCGTCAGGAATTCCGTTCTCGACGGCGCAGCGGGATGAACTGCTGCACTTCATTCTTTCCCACCACGGCGCGCTCGAGTTCGGCAGCCCGGTGGTGCCGATGACCACGGAAGCCGAAATCGTTCACTGGGCCGACGAGGCCTCGGCGAAGGCCACGGATATGGTCGACGAATTTGCCGATCCGGAGCTGTTCCCGCCGACTGGCGCCAACGAGCTCTCGGCGAAGCGATCCTGGAAGCTTGGACGGCGCCTCTGGCGGCGTCCGACGGCCTGGGACTAGTCGGTTTCGCGCGCCTTTTTCAGTCGGAAAAACCGACAAAATGCGATTTAGTAGTTAGTGTCGATTGGATTATTTTTCGGCCCACGACTCCCATTCAGAGCCGGCTTGTATAGTTTTCGCGAGCCGGCCGCTGGAACATGGCCGACGCCCTTTACGCGAGGAGTCTGCCGTATGCGTAAGCCACGCCCAAATACGTACAACCCGGCGCAGGCGCTTCACTTGATTGCCGCCGACCGCACGGGCCTCCCACTCAGCTGTCCGTCCTGCTCAGGACAGATCGATCGCGATCCCGTTTCGAGCCCGCCCCCGGCGAACTCGCACGTGACGCTCAAATGCACCGGCTGCGGTCGTCTCGCGCGCTACATCGCCGGCGTCAACTGACGTAGCAGGCCCGACTCGTTCGCCGTGCGTCAAACGCGGCCGAACTTCACCGTCAAAACCCAAAACGCCCCGATCATCAGATGATCGGGGCGTTTTGTTTGGGTCCCGCGTTCGACGGCCGCGCTTAGTACGTGATGGTGCCCTGTTTGCTGGTGTCGACATCATCCGACTGCCCGGCTTTGAACAGGTACGCTTCCATGTTGCGCGTGAGGAAGGTGCGCGCCTGCGGTTCCATCACGTTCAAACCATAGTGGTTAATGAGCATGGTTTGCTGCTTGAGCCACTGCCCCCAGCAATCCTTGCAGATCTCGGTCACGATGCGCGCGCCGATC
The DNA here is from genome assembly GCA_966096095.1 of uncultured Gemmatimonadaceae bacterium. GTDB lineage: Bacteria > Gemmatimonadota > Gemmatimonadetes > Gemmatimonadales > Gemmatimonadaceae > Gemmatimonas. Next base: position 221,127 of record CBHTUR010000004.1, read on the forward strand.
GCACCAGGAAATGGCGGGCGTTCGAAGCCTTCGCGTGTCTGCCCGCATCGGGTACAAGTCACGTCAGCCACGATCTACTCGGCAATCCGCACGTGCGCGCCTTCGCGCGCGTACTTCACTTCGGCGAGTCCGACGAACGACAGCAGCTTGATGTACATCCAGCCGATATCGAACTCAAACCACCGATGGGCGAACTTGGCTGAGTGCGGATCGGCGTGGTGATTGTTGTGGAGTTCTTCGCCGGCGATGATGATGCCGATCGGCGAGATGTTCCGGCTCTCGTCCTTGACGTCGTGATTGCGGTAGCCGAGCGCATGCCCGATACCGTTGATGACGCCGGCGGCCCAGAACGGAATCCAGATCATCTGAATACCCCAGACGATGGGGCCGATGAAGAAGCCGAAGAGCCAGATATCGATGGCGAGCATGAAGACGATGCCAATGCTGCTGCGCTTATCGAGCAGGTGGCGCTCCATCCAGTCTTCCGGCGTACCCTTGCCGTACTTTTCCAACACGCCGGGCTGACGCACGGCCTTGCGATAGTAAAAGGCGCCCTTGAGCAGAATATTGCGCAGCCCATCGACAACCGGGCTATGCGGGTCGCCTTCACGGTCGGCGAATGCGTGATGCTTCCGATGACACGCGACCCACTCCTTCGTGCGAATGGCGGTGGTCAACCACAGCCACACGCGCATCGGCATTTCCACCAACCAGTGGAACTGCACACCGCGATGGGTTTGCGCGCGATGCAAAAAGAGCGTGACGCAGATGTTCGTCAGATGACCTGCGATGGCGACGAAAAGAACCGGCTTCCACCAGTCGGTTCCCCAGCTTCCAAACTCGGGCATGTCGTGTACTCCAAACGGTATCCGGCGGTCGACGATCTGCCGCGCCGCAGCCACGAAAACTAGTCCGCCCCCAGAGCGCCGCCAACCGCAGACCGCCGGGTCTACCATCACTGGGCGGTGCCTGCCGTGTTTCAGACCAAGTGGTCGACTTGAACTGGTACAATCGTCCCAAAACAGCATACCACGGATTGAACGGATTCGGCGGATACAGGCGGATCGATCGTTCCGAGCCGCTTGATCCGCGTCATCCGCGAAATCCGTTTCATCCGTGGTGGGCAGTTATCCGCGCACGAGTTGATCTCCAGTCCAGATGAATCGTTTGAAGGCAGGCTTTGCGCCGAAATTGAAGAGTAGTCCGACCGTCAGCTTTGACGCCCTCAGGTAATTGAGCACCTGTGAGTCGTGGGAGGCTTCGAACGCACGCACGGATTTGAGTTCGACCACGACGACGCCCTCGACGATCAGATCGGCACGAAATCGTCCAACCGCCTCGCCTTGATACAGCACGGTAAACTCGGTCTCCGAGGTACAGGAAAGTCCGCGTCGGCGGAGCGCGATTGGCATTGCGGACGCATACACGGACTCGAGGAAGCCGTAGCCGAGCGCGTTGTAGACGTCGTAGAAGGCGCCGATGATTTGGTGGGTGATGGCGGAGTGGGCGAGCGCGAGGTGGTGTGTCGAGAGCGGCATACCGCGAACGGTAGCGAACACCTCGCCGAGTGCGTCACCAGAATGACGCACGACGTATCAGCGCATTGCGGCCGAGTGCGCGTTGAACCAGTCGAGTGTAAGACGCGCGACGTCGGCGCGGCAATAATCATTGGAAATGATGTGGCCGCAGCCTGAGAGCCAGACTTGTTGTTTCTTGGCGCTGGCAATCGCGGCGAATTGTCGTGTGGCGTGCTCGGCGTTGATGCGATTATCCTCGCGCGATTGCACGTACAGTGTTGGCGTCTGCAATTGCGGAAGCGCGCGCTGTGCCGCTGTCGCGACGTCGCGTAGCGCCAACATCGTGCTGACCGTGATTGTGCCCGGACCCAGCGATTGCGCGCGCGCGTCCGGATCGTGCATCGATCGCTCGCCGCCGCGGCCGGCGCGATACGCCGTGGCCGGTTGCGTGAGTCGCGCGAGAAACAGTTGAGCGCGCAACGACCACGGCATGCCGAGGTACGGCGCGAGCAACACCAGAGCCGGAATCTCCGCGTGTTCACGCGCGAGCAGCACGCCCAGCGCGCCGCCCATCGATTGACCGCACACGACCACCGTTTCGTATTGCGCGCGCAGCGACGCGTATGCTTCCTCAACCGCCGCGCGCCAAAGAGCCATGCGCGATTCGCGCACCATGATGTCGAGCCGCACGCCGTGTCCCGGTAACCGGGGCACCAATACTGACCATCCCGCGTCGTGCAGCGTGTGCGCCAGATAGGCCATCGATTGCGGTGTATCGTTGAAGCCGTGGAGAACGAGCGCAGCGCGTGATCCTTCGCGCATCAAGCGCATCGTTTCCGCGCCACGCACAACGCCGCGCGCATCCGTTGGGAAGCGCGCGGCGTGAGCCGCCTCGAATTGTTGCTGGGCGCGCGACAAACCGGCGGCAGTCACTCGGTAGGAACTACGGCGTGCCGAGCGCGCGCTGCGCGGCCGAGAGATCGTCGGCGGCCGTACCGAAACGCGCCACCAGATCCGTGAGCTCCGTGAGCGCCCGACTGCGATCGCCCGCCCGCACCGCTTCGTTCACGCCCGGGAAATTCATGTTCGCGTAGCCGTTGTCGATGTCTGCGACATAGATGAGCGAGCGATACCACGGGCGATCTTTCAGTCCGCTCGGTCGCGCGAACGCCCGTTCGACCTTCATGAGCTGCGCATTCGTCGCGGTTTGTGCCGACTTGGAAATACCGCGCGCGAGTTGCGCGTCGCGCGCGCCGGCAAAGGCCTGCGCGGCCTGTTCAAGTCGGGTGATAGCACCGGCGAGCGGCGCGATCGCCGTGGTATCCCATCCTTTGGCAGCGAAGCTGCGCGTGAGCGGACGGAGATATGGCCGCATCGTGCGCGCAAACTCGACGTAGTCGTACGGCAGTACTTCCGCGTTGGCCATACGCAGCGCCATCGCCGCACCGATGCGCGCGGCTGTGGCGTGATAGAGAAAACCTGGATCGCCGAACTTGTTCATCCACGCGTGCGTGTCGTACGCCGAGTGGTATGTACCGGCCGGTCCACCAAAGCCCCACTCCGCAATCGGAATTCCGAGGTGATTGTAGAAGCCGGCGAAATCGCTGCCGCCTCCCGGGTCGCCCATGGCCGGTTCAAGCGTGTCGGACTTGATGCCGCTTGCGGCGCGCCACGCGTCGTAGACGGAACCTTTGCCCTTCGGTTCGGGCACACTTTTCACCACATCGCGCAGAACGGCACGCAGGGATGGTGTACCGCCACCACCGAAGGATGACCCCTGGGCGGCGACGTCCTGATTGAAGTAAGCGACCGCGCCACGCTGCAGGCGAAGTGAATCGTCTTCCACGTACTCCGAGCTGCCGACAAGGCCCCACTCTTCGGCGTCCCACGTTGCAAAGACGACAGTGCGTTTGGGACGGATGCCTTTCTTGGCGAGATCGCTTAGCGCGTTGGCCGCCTCCAGCACGCTGACTGTGCCACTGATATTGTCGGCCGCTCCCGGACCCCATCCATCACGATGACCGCCGATGTACACGTACTCATCGGGGAATTCCGAACCGCGGAGATAACCGAGGGTGTTGTAAATGGCTTTCGTGCCCTTCGTTTTCGCGTCGGTCGTGACTTCAACGCGCACCTTCGTGGGGCCGGGACCAACGTGATAGCGCATCGGCATGCCGCCTTGCCAGCTCTGCGGAATGTCCGTGCCCCGAACGCTCTGCGACAACAGTTGCGCGTTGGCAGCACTGATCGGCACCACCGGATACTTCGGCAACACCGCTTGTTCGAGAGCGATGCGTGGAGCGCCCGGCTTGCTCGCGTAGCCCGGCGTGAGCGGATCGCCGGCGCCGTTGAAAACGCTGCCACGCTGCACGCCGCGATTGGGACGCATCGGACCTTCGGGGTACATGTCACCGCGCGCGAATCCATCGTCGGCCGGATCGGTGTAGATCAGCGTGGCAATTGCGCCGCGCTTCTCGGCTTCACGCGCCTTGATACCGCGAAAGCTCCGACCATATCGCGCGAGAACGATCTTGCCCTTCACCGACACGCCGAGCGAATCGAGCACCGCGTAGTCTTCGATGAGCCCGTAGTTGACGAACACCAACTCGCCTTCTGACACTCCGGCGCCACTTGATCCGTTGACGGTCGGATACTGCGGCAACGCGGTGGCCGGATCGCCCGGAATTGGCGGCTCACTCAGATCGAGCACCAGCGGCGTAGCGCCGAGTCGGGTGATCTTGACGCTGGTGGCATGCGGTAGCCACACATCGTACTGACGCAGCTCCGTTTCGAGCCCCATCGCTTTCATTTGCGCGATGACGTAGTCAGCGGTGCGCTTCTGTGCCGGCGTTCCGGCGACGTGCGGTTCTTTTGACAACGCCGCCGAGTGCGACTTGGCGCGCGTTGGAACCGGCGCTTGAATGGCATCCGCTTCGAGCTTGCGTTGCGAGGCGGCGGCCGACGGCGAGTAGCCAGGTGTCGCGCGCACAGGCTGCGCGGACGCCGTCGACGTCGCAAGTGTCAGAAGGAGTAGCGGCGCGGGCAAGACACGCGCAGCCGACGAGCGGGCAGTGAAAGGCACGAGATGGAATCCCGGATCCAGGTCGAAGAGTGGAGGCGCGCTCAGTTCGGGCCCGCCTTCCCAAAGATGTCGCACACTGAAGCCTGATCCGCGCCGAAGCAAGGGATCTTACCGATCCGCTTCGTACTCTTCGGCTGCGCGCAGCACGGCCTGCTGGAGCAAGGCTTCACGATCGCCGTCGTCCGGAAGCGCGGCCGAGAGCACGCCGAAGTGACGCAACATCTCGTCGTCGATCTGCGAACGCGTTGGCGATCGGACACCCAGCACGGCCAACGACAGCAGCGCGAGTTCGCGCAACTGCTGCACCGTTTCTGGATCGAGTGCCTTTAGCGAGCTCGGGACGGCGGCCGGCGTGCGCGGCGATCGCTCACGCCGGCGATCGGGCGCTTCGAACAATGCCCTCACCGGCGCGAACGTAACGACAAACGAGCCCGCCGTGTGCTCCTCGAATCCGGCAATCACATTCCGTCGTCGCAACGACGGCAGCAGGCGAACGATGGCCTCTCGCACCGGCGAGTAGCCGTCCGCGCTACCTTTACCCCGCCCTGTGATGATCAGCGCTTCGTCGGTACCCTGCACCTGCAGCGTACGAAGCCACGCCTCGACTTGCGATGCCGCTTGCGAGGCAGTGGGCTGTTGCGCCCGGAGATTCAGGGTGCGCGTTGGCCCAAAGCGCAGTTCGTCGAAAGCGCGCGCCAACGCGGACGAATCGGCGGACACGGTGAGCGTCGGTTAGTGACGGGGGCGCGCCATCGACGAGACCAATGCCTCGGTCAGCACGCGCCCGTCAACCTGTTCGATGGGCTGCACGTCGGTCACGAAAGCGAGCGTCGGCGCGATATCGACCGATCGCACCGGCTGCGCATAGCGCCCCGGCTTGAACATCGGACCCATGAAGATGATGGGGATGTGGGCGTCGTAGTCGTGCGGTGTGCCGTGCGTGGCGTATCGCGTCGTGTACCAGTAGTAGTACGGCTGCAGCGTGAGGGTGAGTTCCGCGTTGAGATCGGTCGGCACCGAATGCAGCCAACGCCGGGCGATCTTGTCGCCCTTCGCGGCGGCGGCGGCAAGCGTGTTTACGCGATCGACCCGCATCATGCCAGGAATTTTGAGCAGCGCCGAGCGGAGGGCGATAATGACGGAATCTGCGTTGACGCCCTTGGCCGCCAGTTGGCGACGGTCGACTGAGATAATTCCGGACTGCAACAACAACGCGTCGGTACTAACGCCCCGCGCGGCGAGTCGACTCTTCGCGGAATCCATGACCGGGCGTGGGTCGACGCGACCGCGATCAGGATCGGTGCCAGGAAAGTGCAGTTCGGGAAACGGGGCGACGCCGTGATCTGCGCCAAGCGCGAACACGATGCGGGTGGAATCGCGCAGCTTGTACAACGAGTCGATCAGTCGACCGAGCGCGCGATCGACGCGCAAGATCTGGTCGTGCTGCTCGCGTGATTCGGGACCATAGCGGTGACCGACGGCATCGGTGGTGGACAGCGAAACCGCGAGCACGTCCAGCGTGGGCCCCTTGCCCAGATTGAGCGCATTGACGCCGGCGAGCGCGAAGTCGACCGTGACATCGTCCATCCACGGGAACTCCGTGAAGTCGTAGGTACCGGTGCGCTTGTCGGCCGGGAGCATGTGCGGGAAGACAAAGTCTTTCCCGGAATTCTCAATCGGGACGGAGTCCTTTTCGGTGTACGCCGCCGCGGGCAACAACGGCGTCCACATGGTGCCGAGATACTTCGCCGTGAAATCGGTGGCATTGAAGTTTTTCACCCACGTTGGCACGGTGTCGCCGTAATACGAGCTGGTCGTGAAGCGACCGTCGAGCGAATACCAGAAGACATTCTGCTTGGCGCGTCCCAACGGCAGAATGGCGCCACGATCTTTGCGCGACACGGAGAGCGCGCGACTGAACTGGTCGCGGGTGCGTACCCAGTCAAAGAAGGACGAGCCGCGATAGCGATACGGCGAAGCGCCGCCCCCGCGTCCGAAGAGCAGCGGCGACTGCGGATCGGCGACGCCGATCTCGTTGAGCACGACACCGGTGTGCGCCGGATAGCGTCCCGACCAAAGGGTGGCGTGTCCTGGCGCCGTTTCGGTGGTGGCGTGGTCGTGCATCGCGTTCGTGAAGAACGCACCCTGCTTCCGCAGCCGTGCCAAGCCGCCGGTGAGTTGCGCGCCGAACATATCGAGGTAGTCCGGCTTGAGCTGATCGATCGTGATTTGCACGACGAGCGTCGGCGGTAGCGCGGCGGGCGTACTGCCAGCCTGCGCGCCGAGGCGTTGGGCGCTCGCGGTGAACACTAGCGGCAGCGAGAGCAGGAGCGAACGCGAGAGCCGGAACGAGCGCGCGGACGAACTCGCGCGATACGGACGCGCGTGAAGTGGCAGACGAATACGCATGAGGGGAAGCTAACGCGCCGCCACGAGGCGCGAGTGCACAGCGGAGGAACGGCGGCGAGACGTTACGCGGGCACCGAGTGGTGCGGGCAGCACCGGCGCACCCGTCCGGCCTCGTGCACGTCGCCGGATCGACGCGCCAGGACAGGTGCTGCAATGCCGGTGTGCATCCTGCTCGGGGACGACGACATTCGCGGCCGAAGCACGCGACATCGTCCTGTTACAACCCGCACCGTTCACGGAGGCACGCGAAGGTTCCGACAATATTGCGCGTTTCGGGTCCGCGCACTAGTGCAAATGTTTCGCGAATTTCGGCGCGCGCGCGTTGTGGCGAAAATCTTAACTGCGCGAGGGTCGGTGCGCGGACACTGCATCCGCCATCGCGTGCGCCGTCACCGCCGACGATTCGCGCAGTCCTTGGATGACACCATCGATGTCGGCGTCGGCGCGATTTTGACTCAACTTCCACTTTCCTTCGAGCGCGGTAATCTCGATTTCAACGCCGACGATGGCGCGCACCATTTGCTCGAGAAACGTCTCCGGCGCGTCGTGCATTGCCCACGGATGTGCCTGCGACGCCTCGTGCTCGGTCGTGAGCCGATCGAGATGCGGCATCAGAAATTCGCGGTCATCCACGAAGCGGACGATTCCGGTCGCGTGCACCGCCACGTAGTTCCAGGTCGGCACGGCTTTCCCGTGCTCGGCCTTGGACGGATACCACCCCGGGGTGATGTACGACGAGACGCCGGTGAACATCACCAGTGCGTTCTGCGTGTCGGCGGCGCGCACGTGATGCGGATTTGCCCGCGCGATGTGACCCTGCAGTACGCCATACGGGCCGCGCGTGCGATCGAGGACCAACGGCAGATGTGTCGCGTACAGGCCGTGGCTCGGCGATCCGGTTACGAGAGTCGCCAGCGGATGCGCGGTCATGAATTCGTGCAGGACGGCAACGTCGGACTGCTTGAATGGCGCGGGGAGATACACTGGACGGCGGAGTGGCAGTACTTGGTACTTGGTACCGGTACTTGGTACGGGTATTAGCTGCGGGTACTGGGTACGGGGTAGTGGTACAGGTACAGGTACAGGTACAGGTACGAGTACCTGTGACTCACCAGCGCATGGTGCCGCGTTTGCGGCACCATGCGCTGGTAGGGCGCTACTCAGGCGACGAGCGCTTGCTCTAGAATCTCAAGGGCGGCGCTGAGCTGTTCGCGCGTGATGACGAGCGGTGGCAGGAAACGCAGGGTGTGCTCGCCGGCGCTGACCAGCAACAGTCCGCGTTCAAATGCGCGCGCGATGATTGCGCCGGCGGACTCATGGACGTCGACGCCCCACATCAATCCGGTGCCGCGAATTGCGCGAATGCGGTTGGTGCGCTCGGCGAGCGCCTGCAACTGCTGGCCAAACCATTCTCCCGTTTCGCGCACATGCGCGAGCAACGCCGGATCGGCCAAGCGCTGCACCACGTGGTGCGCGACGTGTGCGAGGAGCGGTCCGCCGCCGAAGGTGGTGCCGTGATCGCCCGGCTGAATCGTCCGCGCGACATCGTTGGTCACCAGAATCGCGCCCATGGGCAGGCCGCCCGCCAACGGCTTCGCCAGCGTGAGAATGTCGGGGGTGATGCCGATTTGCTCGTACGCAAATAGAGAGCCGGTGCGTCCCAATCCACACTGAATCTCATCGAGAATCAGCAGCACGTTGCGTTCCTTCGTCAGCGCGCGAAGTCCACGCAGGAACTCGGGATCGACCACGCGCACGCCGCCTTCCCCTTGAATGGGCTCGACGATGACGGCGGCCGCCGTTTCGGAGTTGAGGACCAGCTTCAACTCTTCGAGGTCGCGCTCGACAATCGTGACGCCGCCCATCAGCGGACGAAACGGCAGCCGGTAAGCGGGGCGGTCCGTCGCCGCGAGCGTGCCTGGCATGCGACCATGAAACGATCCGCGAACCGCAATGATTTCGTGCTTGCCCTGATCCTGCTGCGTGCGGGCCCAGCGACGCGCAAACTTGAACGCGCCCTCGTTCGCCTCCGCGCCTGAGTTGCAGAAGAACACCTTGTCCGCGAACGAATGACCCACCAGCCACGACGCCAACGCTTCGCCCGGCGTAGTGCGATAGAGATTGCTGGTGTGCAGCAACCCGGTGGCCATCGCTTCCTGCATTGCGTTCATGACGCCCGCATCCGCGTGACCAAGCGACGTCACCGCAATACCGGCCACGAGATCGAGATACCGCTTTCCGCTCTCGTCGTACATGTAGACGCCTTCACCGCGCACGAACACCGGCGCCTGTCGTTTATACGTGCCCAGAATATCCGTAGTCGGGGCCGTCGCCGCCGCTGGCGCGGCCGACGATGGTGTGGGCGAAAACGAAACCGGTGCAACAGGCTTTGTCATGGTCGAGGGCGTCATGGCAACACTCAGTGAGAGACTGCAGCCGAAACTGCGGTTGATACAGCCCGCTCGGCATCGACCGACGGGTTGGACGTACCGCGCGTCGAATGGACCTCGACGGCGTTGATGGTGGTGCCGCTTCCGGGCACCGACAGTGCGGCGAGATCGCCGATCCGCACGTGGGACACGCCGCCGGTGAGTGCCACCGCGCAGGCGTCGAGCTTGGCCGCCATCCCGCCGCCGGCAACTCCGTTGGCGACCATGGTGCGCGCCTCGTCGAGTGAGAGCGACGCGATCGGACGCTTGTCGGCATCGAGCACGGCGGGGACATCGATCATCAAATACAACTCCGTCGCGCCAAGTGCGGCCGCGATCGCGGCCGCCGCGTCGTCACCGTTCACGTTGAGCGCACTGGCGATGTCAACATCGTCTGACGTGGCGACCGGCGAGATGACCGGCAGCAATCGCGCATTGAGCAGCGCCTGAACGGGCGCCGGATTGACCATCGACGGCGTTCCGGTGTATCCGAACGACTCAAGATCGACAACGGTCGCGCGAAGCAACGACGCGTCTTCTCCGGAAATCCCGACGGCGGGCACACCCGCCGCGGTGAGCGCGGACACGAGCTGCTTATTGGCGAGCCCCGACAACACCATGCGCACGAGTTCGAGTGCAATGGGAGTGGTTACGCGACGACCGCCAACAAACACCGGCTCTTCGCCACGCAGCCGCTGCAACGCGCTGATCTGATCGCCCCCGCCATGCACAATCACGAGATTGCCGTTCGTCGCGTGCCACAACGCTGCCAGCGCGGCCGGCAACGCCGGATCACCCTGCGTGCGACCACCCAGCTTGACCACGATCAATCCGTTCGCGCTCACCGCTGCAGTCCCGCCGACTCGTCGAGCCCGAACATCAGGTTGGCGTTCTGAATCGCTTGTCCGGCGGCGCCCTTCACGAGATTGTCGATCGCACTGAACACGAGCAGCGTCGGCGTACGCATCCCGGTGGGAATGCGCGCCCCGATGCGCACCACGTTGCGATGCTGCACATCGGCGAGCGACGGCAGATCGCGCGTGAGCTCAACAAACGGCTCGTTCGCGTACCACTCGCGGTAGGGCGCGAGTGCGTCGTCGATTGGACGACTGAGCGGAACGGATATCGTGGACAGAATGCCGCGATCGACCGGCAAGAGATGCGGCGTGAAGAGCAGATCGCAGTCAACGCCGAGCCGCCGCATGGACGCGCGCATCTCGTGCAGGTGCCGGTGTGAATTGCCCACGCCATACGCGCGGAAGTCTTCGGTCACTTCGGCGAAGAGCAACTCCAACTTGGGCGAAGCACCGGCCCCGCTCACGCCGCTCGCGGCCGACACGTTGATTGTCGCGCCCGGCGCAATCAGTCCGGCGCGTGCCAGGGGCGCGAGCGCGACGAGAATGCTCGTGGCATAGCAGCCCGGATTGGCGACCACGCGCGCATTGCGCAACTCGTCGCGAAAGAGCTCGGGCATGCCATACGGTGCGTCGGTCGGAACCCCGGCCGGCAACCCGTGGTCGACCCCGCCGTGGCCGGGACGCAAATCGCTGGACAGATCGACCACCCGGCTGCCGGCAGCGATGACCTTGGCCACCCATTCGGCCGAGGCTCCATGCGGCAACGCGGCGAACACGAGATCGGCCGAGGCGAGGTCGACATCGTCGGTGCCAACCAGTGGGATATCATGCACCCGGCCAGCGGCGCGCACGCGCAGCGTAGTGCCGCGCTGCGCGTTGGCCGTGGCGAACGCCAGTGAGAAGTTGGGGTGGCCCGCGATCAGCGTGCACAACTCCCGTCCGGAGTAGCCGCTGGCGCCGAGGACCCCGACGCGGATAGAATGCAGATTATGCACACCGAATGCATAATTTTGCATCCGGGGCCTGTCAATCCGTTCGCTGGGGCATCTTCGTGGCCGATAAATCCGACCGTCATCACGCAATCCGCGAAATCGTCACCGCCAAGGCGGTGGCGAGTCAGGAGGAGTTGCGAAAGCAGCTCGCGCGGCGCGGCTGGGACGTGACGCAATCGACACTTTCTCGTGACCTGCGTGAACTGCGATTGGCGCGTATTCCCGACGACACCGGACATGTGCGCTACGCCTTTCCCGAGAATGGCGCAGCCGACGGAGAAGAGCTGCGTCAGCTCGAAGCGATGCTGCCGCAACTCCTGGTGGGCGTCGAGGGAGTGCAGGTGTTGGTCGTTGCGCGCACCAAGCGCTCGGGTGCGCAACCGGTGGCCGAAGCACTCGATCAACTCGATTGGCCTGACATTGCCGGCACCATCGCTGGCGACGACACCGTGCTCATTATCTGCCGCTCACTGAGCGGCCGCGAGCGCGTGGTCAAACGTCTCACAGAATACCTGCGCGACTGAACATGCATCATCGCTGCATACTTTCCCATTTTCTGGTTCGCTCGTGACTACGCCTGAAAGCTCGACGCACAAACTTTGGGGCGGCCGGTTTGCCGGCGGCCCGTCGCCGCTCCTCGATGCCATCAACCGGTCCATCGGCACCGATTTTCGGCTCTGGCCTCACGATATCCGGCTTTCGAAAGCCTGGGCGCACGGACTCGGCGAGGCTGGGGTGCTCTCGCGTGAAGAAGCGACGGCGTTGCAGGAGGGACTGGACCGGGTGGGGCAACGGTTAGCAGACGGCGCGCAGCCGATTGGCACGGACGAAGACATTCACACCATGATCGACCGGCTGCTCCACGAAGAAGCCGGGACCGTTGCCTCAAAGCTGCACACCGGCCGTTCGCGCAACGACCAGGTGGCGACCGCCTCGCGGCTGTGGACGATGGACGCCTGCCGGCGTTTGGACGCCGCGATCCGCGAACTGCAGGAATCACTGCTGGTGCAGGCCGAGTCGCTGCGCGACGCCATTCTGCCCGCGTATACACACTTGCAGCGCGCACAGCCCGTTAGCGGCGCGCATTGGCTGCTCTCGCATTTCTGGCCGCTTGGTCGCGACCGCGCACGGCTCACGAACGCCGCGCGTGGTACGGCGGTACTGCCGCTCGGTTCCGGCGCGATCGCGGGAAGCGCATTTCCGGTACCGCGTCAGCTCATCAGCGACACGCTCGGATTCGCATCGATTTCGCCGAACAGCATTGATGCCACGGGCGACCGAGACTTCGTGGCCGAAACGTTGTTCGCATGCACGATGACGGCGGTTCACTGCTCCCGCATCGCCGAAGATCTGATCATCTACGGCTCGAGCGAATTCGGCTTCGTGAAATTCGGCGACGGCTTTTCGACTGGGTCGAGCATGATGCCGCAGAAGCGGAATCCCGATGTGTTTGAGTTGGCGCGTGGGTCCGGTGCCCGGCTGATTGGTGATCTCGTCTCGTTGCTGGGAACGATCAAGGGGCTGCCCAGCGGATACAGCAAGGATTTGCAGGATGACAAGCGGGCGTTGTTCAACGCAGTCGACTTGTTGCTGCTGGTGTTGCCGGCGATGGCGGGCGCGATTGCGGAGTTGCGCTTTGATCGCGCGCGCATGCGCGCGGCGGTGTCGAGTGCGATGATGGCGACGGACCTCGCGGACTACCTTGTGAAGCGTGGTGCAACGTTTCGTGAGGCGCACGGCGCGGTCGGTTCGCTGGTGCGTCAGGCCGAAGAGGCGGGAATCGAACTCGATGCGTTGCCGAGCGAGCGGTTTAGCGCCGCGCACGCGCTGTTCGGCAGCGATGCGAGAGACGCGCTGGGTGCCGATGCGTCGCTGGCCGCGCGCGATATCGCAGGTGGAACTGGCCCCGGTGCCGTCGCCCAACAATTGGTGCAGGCGCGGGAGAGCCTCGTCGTTCACGACACTGCGCGAACATGATCGAGACGTACGACGCCGTCATCTTCGACTGCGATGGCGTGTTGGTCGACAGCGAGCGCATTTCGAGCCGAGAGTTTTCCTCATTGCTGAAGGAGATCGGCCTTGAGCTCTCGATGCCGCAGATGTTCGAAACATTCATGGGCAACTCGATGGCGCGATGCATGGAGATCGTGACCGAGATGCTCGGAGCGACGCCGCCGTCCGATTTGCTTGAGCGCTATCACGCGAATATGCGTGTAGCGCTCGAGCGCGAATTGACCGCTGTCGACGGCATCAGCGATCTGCTTGATGCACTGGACGCGCACGGCGTGCCATATGCGGTGGCCTCGAATGGCGAGCATGCGAAGATGCAAACCACGCTCGGTGTCACCGGCTTGCTGCCACGTTTTGACGGCCGTCGCTTCTCGGCCACTGATGTGGCTCGTCCCAAACCCGCGCCCGATCTCTTTCTTCACGCTGCGGGACGAATGGATGTGCCCGCATCGCGGTGCGTGGTAATCGAGGATAGCCCGCTCGGGGTCTCGGGTGCGTGCGCGGCCGGGATGTCCGTGATCGGGTACGCGGATTTGATGCCCGCGCAACGACTGCGAAATGCAGGAGCTCATACGGTCGTTCATGCGTTGCGCGAGCTGCACGAACTCCTTGGTGTCACCTGACCGAAACACACGGGCAACTGGCGCGTAATTGCCCCTGTCAATTCCTTGCTATGCCATGGCGCGTGGGATATCGTCTCGCGAGACCATGGATGGTCGGATCACGACGAGATTGTCTCACGCGATGGTGCAGCGCCGTGGCTGCAGTCGCCTGTTGTTCACCCGCGGTTCGAGGAACGCGAAGATGCTGAAAAAGCTCATTGGTACGATGGCCGTAGCGGCAATCCTGGCAGCGCCGGTGCAGCAGGCCGCCGCGCAGATTAGCAAGACGTACACCGACGTGGGCGTGACCGTGGGTCTCGGCAATATCGGAGATGCCGGAATCTCGTTCGGTGGCCGATTCGAGAAGATCTTCAAGGAGCTGCCTGACCTCGGCAACGGCCTGTTGGGCATTGGCGTGAGCGCCGACTACTACTCGTACAGCAACTTTACGTACTTCGATTGGAAGTACATCCCGATCGGCGCGACGGCGAACTATCACTTCAAGCTCGACAACAAGAAGTGGGACGCATTCCTTGGCGCGGGATTGGGCTATCAGATCATCAGCTGCTCGTACACGGGCCCCTCAGGCAATCACATCGATTATTGCAGCAACAGCGCGCTGTACTTCATCGGACGGGCCGGTGGACGCTACTTCTACAAGCCCAACATGGCGATCTACGCCGATGCGGGCGCTGGTGCGGCGACCATTAACGTTGGCCTCACGTTCAAGCTGAAGTAGGCTGATCCAGCGGTAGAGTAAAAGCGGGGACGACGCTCAGCATCGTCCCCGCTTTCGTTTACCGGTCGGTGGTTGTCAGAACGCGTAACCGATACTCAGACGCACGGTGGGAATAACGCGCTCGATTGATCCGTTGCCGTTGTTGTAGTGCGACTCGCTTCCCAGATACCGCTTGGCGCCGCCGCCGACGGTAATCGCAGTTGCACGCGACGGTCCGAGCATCCACTGGTACGACGCTTCGATGCCGAAGCTCGCCGTATTGAACGGCTTGTTGAGATCGGGGCAGATGGGCTCGAAGTTATCGATCGAGGCACAGTAAAACGCGTTGTCATCCTTGATGTGCCCGAAACCAAGCGATGCGGCAACGCCCAGTCCCTGCAGTCCGCGTTCCTGAGGATAGAGGCGTACTTTCGCATCGAGATTCGTTCGCTGCGTGTCGTCAAACTTGGTGTGCGAGCCCGCGATGGCGAGGCTGACGTTCGGCGCGACGCGTTGCTCATACTCGCCAGAGAAGTAGCCGAACAGCGGCAAGAACGGGTTGACGCTGACAATGTGCGCCGGACCTGCCCCGTAGGCGTTGCCGCTTAAGCGGCGCGTCTGTTGGGCAAGCGATTGCGCATGAACCGGACGTGCCAGCAGTGTAAATGCGCTGATGACCACCGCGAGAACGAGCCAGCGCAGTGTCTTGAGGTGTGATTCGGCGGACAAGACGCGGCTGTGCGAAGGCGGCGTTTGTTGAGACATCAGGTTCGCCATCAGGTTCGACATCGGAATCGAAGGACGAAACGCGTCACGCGTTGAACCGTCTCGGTCGAACGGCGCGCGTTGTGTTATGGAGTGCCGAGAATGGCTTGGGCGGCGCTTTGACCACCGCGTGCAGCACCCTCGAGGGAACTGGAGTGCAAGAACTCACTTGCCCGCCACAGCCCGGGAAGCCCGCACGCGATCGTGGGTCGTTTCTCCCGCCACCCCGGGGGCTGCGCGAACTGTGCATATGGTACTCGCCAAGTCGCGATTCGGTTCATTGCCTCAGCTGCGGCAGATGACGGCGCGGCGCCTTCGACAGCTGCGGACATCGCGATGAGGTCGCGACGAACAGCCCGATCAAGCGTATCGTCATCGAGATCTGCGGCATTCCCCAATGCCGTGGCGGCGAGCACCACGCCCCCATTCTCCGCGTATTCGGGCGCGACGTCGGAAATGGCAATTGCGTGACTGACGACAGCATCGGCATTGGCGTTGAGCCAGAGCGCCTTGCCACGCAGCGCAGTTTGATCGGCGCGATAGTAGAGCGTCGTGCATCCACGCGCGCCCACCGGTCGGGCCAGCGACACACCAGCGGTCTCAGCGAGCGACGCGGCGGCCGCCGCATCGGTGGCGAGTACGACGTGCTGCGCCTCAAATCGACTGCCATCGGCTAAGGCGACACCCGATGCCCGACCGTTGAGCGTGAGCACGGATTGCACAGGAACTCCAACGCGGACCGCACCGCGCGGCAGCTGCGCGGCGAGTTGTGCGGCGATCGCTCCCATGCCTTTCGCGGGTACAGCCGTGGTGCCCTCGGACAACATCTTGAAGGTGAAGAGCAACACCGAGGCGCTTGTCGCCAGCGACCGGTCGAGCAGGATGCCGCCATAGAACGGCGCGAAGAAGCCGTCGATCGTGGCCCGACTGAAACCACGCGCAGCGAGAAAATCGCGCGTCGAGAGACGATCAAAGTGCGCACTCAGACACTCGTCGATGCTGCGCTGCATGACAAAGCGACGCAGCGCCAGCAACCGCAACTTATCTCCCAGTGGCACCGCGCTGGCGGTCATAGTGTCGAGCAACAGCGATGGCTCACGCCACGCATCACCAATGAGCGACACTGCGCCGTCTCGCACGATATGCGCCGCTGGCGTGAACTCGCGCAACGCGAGCGCGGCGCGATCGAGATAGCTGTTTAGCACCGGATACGCGGTGAACAGCACCTGGAACCCGTGATCGATCGTCACGCCGTTGACGTGCATGCTTCGCACGCGACCACCGACATCGTCGTCGCGCTCAAGCACGACGACGGACTTGCCGGCGCGGTGCAGGTCAATCGCGCAGATCAATCCGGCGATGCCTGCACCGACGACAATCACCGAATCTGGCGAGAGGTCAGATGGTGATCCGGACGTCACAGCATCAGAAGTGAATGCCGGCCGTGATCGGGATGTAGCTCCACGAAGAATTGCGAGTCACGATGACATAGCGCGCTTCGATGAACGTGGAGAATCCGGCGAGTGGGATGTCAACACCGCCACCGAATTGGAAACCCGCGTCGCTGCTCTCGTCGAGCGCGATCGCAGCGGATCCGCGAAATTCGACTTTCGTCTTGAAGAGTCCGACGCCAGCCAAACCATATGGCCGATACGTTGACGTATTGTTCCCTCCCTTCGCGATCACGTTTCCGGCAAAAGACAGACTGCGCAGGGTAGCATCCGACGAATTGCTGGGCGACCAATTGTCGTAGCCCAGATCAAACCGCGTGCCGAGGCGGCTGGTCTTGCTGGGATTCCAATAGAAATGACCCGTCACGTCGTACCCGGTGCTCGCGGTATTCGCGAGGTCGCCCGTCGGGACCGACGCACCAAGACTGATGCCGATAAAGGTGCTTTTGTTGCGCTGCGCGGCGAGCGGTGAGGCCGCGAGCACGAGTCCGGCAAGAGCCAGCGCGCGAGTTACGCGCAATGAACTGAAGGTCATGGGAACACCTCTCGAGAAGTGGGATGCATCGACTACTCGGGGATCGGCGTGACCGCAGTCACGAAATACTCCGTATCTCCGAAGCACGATGTTGGTACCCCGATGTGTTGCTCATAGTGCACATCAACTTTCTTTCCACCCAGCGACTCAATCACGTGGGCCAGTGAATCGTTGCGCACGGTAAACGCAAAGCTGTCGGCGCGGAACCCTTTCGCGATGTCCGTATACAGCGTGCCTTCCCACGTTTTGCACACGTAACCCTTGCGCGAGATCTTCTGCACAAATCCGGCGCGCTGACCAGTGGAATAACTCCACGACAGCGCGATGACCGACCAGAGCGCGAAGACCAGCGCGGGGCCGGCGAAGAGTACGAGCAGCGTGAGCTTGCCCCAGTGGCGGCGCGCAAACGAGCGCTGGGGCGCGCGGCCTGACGGCGCGGCGGCCGGCGGTGTGGGATCGGTATTCTCGGGGTCGGCCGCGCTGCCGGACGACGATGAATTCGAGTCTGCCATGTCCGGGAACTTGGGGTCGGGCGGCGTGTCGCGCTACCTTATCGGGGTCACTAGCCCAAGGTCAAGCCGTGTCGTTTGTCGCTCGTCGTACTTCCGTCACCACCGTCGTGCGTGGCGTTCCGGTAGGGTCCGGTCATCCGGTCGTCGTGCAGTCGATGACCAACACCGACACGGCCGATGCCGCGTCGACAGCGAATCAGGTGGCCGAGTTGTTTGAGGCCGGCTCGCAAAAGGTCCGCATCACGGTCAACAACGACGAAGCCGCACAGGCGGTGCCGGAAATTCGTCAGCGTCTGGCCGATCGCGGCCTCGATGTGCCGCTCATCGGCGACTTCCACTACAACGGGCACTTGCTGCTCACCAAACACCCGGCGTGCGCGGCGGCGCTCGACAAGTATCGCATTAATCCGGGCAATGTCGGAAGCAAGCATCGCGACGCGAACTTCACGACGATCGTGCAGGCCGCGATCGATCACAACAAGCCGGTGCGCATCGGCGTGAACTGGGGATCGCTGGATCAAGACCTGCTGACGCAAATGATGGATGACAATGCGTCATCCGCCGCGCCGCGCGACGCGAAAGACGTGTACATGGACGCCATGCTCGAAAGCGCGCTGCGTTCAGCCGCCTTGGCAGAAGAAGTTGGACTCGCTCACGACAAGATCATTGTCAGCGCCAAGATTTCCGTCGTACCGGACCTGGTCGAGTGTTATCGTCGGCTCGCGGCACGTTGCGACTACCCGCTGCATCTCGGTCTCACGGAAGCCGGCATGGGCACGAAGGGCGTGGTGGCCTCGAGTGCAGCGCTCGCGATTCTGCTGAGCGAAGGCATTGGCGACACGATTCGCGTTTCGCTGACGCCAAAACCCAACGGCGATCGCCGCGAGGAAGTGTTCGTCGCCCAACAGATCTTGCAGTCGCTCGGCCTGCGCTCGTTTGCACCACAAGTAACGGCTTGCCCCGGCTGTGGTCGCACAACGAGCACGTTCTTCCAGCACATGGCTGAGGACATTCAGGGCTACCTGCGCGAGCAGATGCCCGTCTGGCGAGAATCACGTCCGGGTGTGGTGGACATGAAGGTTGCCGTGATGGGATGCGTGGTGAACGGTCCTGGCGAGTCGAAGCACGCCAACATCGGCATTTCGCTGCCAGGTACGTTCGAAGAACCCAAGGCGCCGGTGTACGTCGACGGCAAACTGCTGACGACACTGAAGGGCGATCAGATTGTCAGCGAATTTCTGGTGATTTTGAGCGACTACGTGGAGCGCACCTACGCGACCGCGTCGTGAGTGGCGTGCTCGAGGTGTCGAAGCAATTCCTCAGCGTCGACTGAGCTCGTCGGCGGCTGCGGCGAGTTCGTCGACGATGGGCGCATTGAATTTCAGTTCGCGCAATCGGTCAGCGACGCGCTGATACCAACGAATGGTGCCCTCGCGACCAACCGAAAAGCGTCCCCACACCGTTTCCGGAAATGAGGTGCGGCGCAGATCGGAGAGAATGGAGTTGGCGTTGTGCACCTTGTCGGCGGCGCAGACCCACAGCGCGTCTTCACCGGCCAGTGCAAGTCGATCGAGATAGTCGCTCTTGCGATCTTCGTGCGAAAGCTCGACACCGTCATCGTCGACGCGACGATGGGTCACCGCCAACACCGTCTCAAGCACCGACGCGCCAAACTTTCGACCGATGCGTTCCTCAAGCATCTCACGCGTCCATCCGTCGCGGACGCAGTCTTCGATCACGTCGTGCAAAATACCGGCGACGATTGTGTCTTCCGAACAACCGTAGCGCGTGAGGATGATCGCCACGTTAGCCGGATGCGTAAGATACGGCAGCCGTGTGCCCTTCCGCACTTGCTGGTCGTGGTGCTTGGCCGCAAACGCGAACGCGTGATTGATGCGATCAGAATAGCCGGTCATTACCGGTGTCGGCATCGGAAGCCTCCTCAGGCAGGGACCGGAACATACGTCGTCCCCGCGAACCAAGCCACCAATTGCTCCAAACCCGCCTGATCGGCTTCACTGAACGCGTTGGGTACTGCCGAGTCGATGTCGAGCACGGCCATCAGTTCGCGACGGGAATCGAAGACCGGCACGACGATTTCGCTGCGCGATCGGGGATCACACGTGATGTGACCGGGAAACGCGTGTACATCTGCCACCACGACCGTCCGCTGCTCCGCGGCAGCGACGCCGCAGACGCCACGGCCGAAGGCGATATCCTGACAACCGAGCGAGCCCTGATACGGTCCTACTCGCAACAGCGCACCGGGTTGCACCACACGATAGAAACCTGTCCACAGATGTCCGAATGCGTGATGCAGCAACGCACTCGTCGTGGCCATGCCGGCGATGATATCGGTTGAACCTTCGAGCACGAGCTGCTGAATATCGCGGAGCTGCGCGTACGCCTCGTGACGCGATACGTCGCGCAGATCGGGGATCACTGGTTCCATCAGAATCTCCTGCGACGCAGGACCGACAGGTGAATGGCGCGCGCCGTCATTGCAACGGCCCGATCAGTGCGACGAGACGCACGTCGAGCAGCCAGAGGACCGCGCCTTGGAGAATGATGCCGATGCCGGCGCCAATACCGCCGGGGCGTGGCCCCAGTCGCCAGCAGCAAACGGCGAGCGTCATGCCAAGCATGACGTATCCGGCATCGAGGCCGATGTTGAGCCACAGAAAACTGAGCAGCCGCTGCGCCGAGGCGTAGTCGCGCAGCGCCAGTCCGCGGTAGCCCCACCAGCAGATGGCGAGATCGACCGCGCCCCAGATCGCGGTCTGCACGGCGAAATGACGCACGAGCGGCGCGCGTGTCCGGCGCCAGCTTAGAACGCCCAGCACGAACGCGCCAATCAACACGCTGGCCCCACCCCAAATTGCCAGTCGCGCCAAATGCCCGCGTTCGAGGATCAACAGAGAATCTGCCCACATCGCTCGGAGACTAGCGACCGACGGCCACGCGCGGAACCGCAGCGTCCCACACGACCAGTGCGCGCACGTGTTGATCGCGCGCGCGCGCACGTGCCATGTTCGACGTGAGCCAGGCCATCGAGGTGCGCCCGCGGCGCGCGACCAGCACGAGGTTCGACGCCGGCGCCCACGAGGCGCCATCACTCTCGGGCAGACCGAGACGCAAATCGTATGGGGCAAACAGGCGAACGCGATCGACCGTCACCGACGGCTCCGTGAGCAGAACGTCGAGTCGGGTATCGCCGTCGAGCAAGAGTTCACGCGGTGCGTCCGCCGCGTCGGTTTCGTGCGCCGCGTCGCGCCGTGAGCGCCGGGCGGCACGCGTTACGGCGTCGAGAATCGCGTTGCGTTTCGCGCCAGTGCGCGCGTTGAAGACCAGCGTGGCGCGCGACTCGGTTGCTGCCACGGCGGCGGTGCTGAAAGCGACGCTCGCGGCAAGCACATCGAGTTCGGCGCAGACTTCAACCTGGGAGACAACATCGCCAACGGCACTCAGCGCGAGATGGATCACGGCAAACGTGTCACTGCGCCGATCGATGAGTGCGTCCATACGCGAAGGCGTGTGGTGCAAGAGCACCGGGGCCTCGAAACGCGCGCGCAACTCGTCGATGTCGCCGACCGTCGGCACGCGGAGTTCATTGAGGAAGACAAGTAGAAATCCGAACGACAGCCCGATGACGAGCGCCGCCGCGAGAATAGCCGGCAGCGCCAGAGCGGGCACCCGAGCGGACTCGAGCTGCTGACGCTCGCGATCCGAGCGCGCGTGCTCGATACGCACCGCACCGAGCAGCGCCGTATCGAGCTGCAATCGTTGGATGGCCATCGTTCGCGCCAATGCTCGCAAGCTGTCAGCGTGCGCCGTGGCCAGCGCGATGATGGCGCGCGCGCTGTCGGACAACGCCGATGTCGTGTCGATCCCGCCCGTGCCTCGCGACGGCGCCACCATCGCGAGCGAATCGGCCAGCGCGGTCAGCGCACGACCCAACCGCAGCAGCGTGTTCGTGAGCATGGCGTATCGCGCGCCGGGTCCGCCGAGCGCGGCGTGCGCTTCTCGTTCGCGGTCGAAACGATCGATGGAATCGCGAAGCGCAGCAACGCGTGCGTTGCGCCGCAGCAGCGGATGTGAAGCGAGCGCGCGGAAGCTTTCCACCAACGGCACGTTGCGCGCTTGGGTGATACGTCGCTGCAGGTCGGCGCGGCTTTCGGGAGCGAGGCTGTCAGCGGATGCCGACGCCCGGCGTGTTGCGACGGCATCCAACGACGCGGTATCCCGCTTGCTGTCGCTCGCAGTATCCCTCGCGGTATCCCTCGTGGTATCCGTTGTGGTATCTCTTGTGGTGTCGGACGGCGCCGACAACGCGGCGAGGACGGCGCGTAGACTGTCGATTCGTCGCACAATGGGCAGCGAATCCGGGGCTTTCGCGATCGCTGCCACGCGTTGTTGCACCCGCTCGTCGGCGGCGCGCGGCACCAGAATCAGTGCCGCCATGGTCGCCACAACGGCGAGTGTGCCCGCGAAGGCGATCCATCCGATGCGTCGCGCTGCATTGCGGGCCCGCGCCGCCGTCCACGCACTACGGGACTGAGGTGGTAGCGCGTCGCGGATCATGCGCGAAAAAAACGTGGGGGCCAGCGCAGCGCGCCAGCCCCCACGTCCTGCTGCCAGTGATTCAGCTTACTGAACCGTGACCTTGCCCTTCATGTTCATCGCGAGGTGCGGCGTGCAATGGAACTCGTACGTGCCCGGGGCAACGCCCGCGAACGAGATCGTGTAGCTCTCGCCCGCCGTGAGGAGCATCTTGCCCGAGAGTTCGCCGACCTGCTCCGTCATGTTGGCCATGAGCTGCGCCTTGGCCGCGCCAACCGTGGCGGGATCGAACGCCACGTTGTGCGGGCCGCCCGAAACCATGACGAACTTGATGCCGTCGCCGGCCTTAATCGTGATGTCAGCCGGCTCGAACTTATAGCCCGTGCCGTCGCCAATCATCTTGACTTCAACCGTTTGGCCGGTGATCGGCATCATCGCGCCGGCCGCTGCCGGAGCCGCTGCCGCCGGAGCCGCCGCCGAGGCACCAGCCGCCGGAGCCGCCGTCGCCGAATCCGTCTTCGCCTTATCACCACCGCCGCACGCGCCGAGCACGATCGCCGCGCCCGTCACCACTGCCAGACCGAGAAACCGCATGTCGAGAGGCCTCCAGAGCCTTTTCGAATTGTGTAGCTGTTTACACAGGCGACCGCCTGCGCCCGCAGGGCCCTGCAGGTCTTGTGAAGTTATTCACAAGGGTGGCCGAATTCAATTGCGCCGGCCAGTTCCCGACTTGACCGGCTTCCGGTGAGCCACTACGCTCCACAAATGCAATTGCCTCGCCTCGCGGCCCAGAACCGCCACCATCATGCTCATCATCGCCACGGCCCGACGGGTCGGGGGCTTTTGGGCTTGGGCGGAGCGCGTAGCTGACGCGCTGATCGCCACCCCAAAGACCTTCAGGCCCGTCCCTTTCGGACGGGCCTTTTTTGTTGGCCGCCCCCTTGATAAAACATCATAACCATATGCTACGTATAGCTTTACCTAACAAAGGCCGCCTCAGTACCGACGCCCGGGAGCTCTTTAATGACGCTGGCCTCGAGGTGCGAACGGTGGGCGACCGCGCACTGACCGCCTCGTTGGGCGGTGAGTTCGAGGCCATTTTCGTGCGTGCGGCCGATATCCCGGAGTTCGTGGCCGATGGCGCGGCCGATGCCGGCGTGACCGGCTGGGATCTGGTCTCGGAGTCGCAACGCGAGCTGACGTCGCACATCGATCTCGGATTTGGCCGCTGCCGCCTGGTCGTCGCGGCGCGAGACGACGCGGGTATCACCAGCGTCGATCAGATCGGGACCCCGGGCAAGCCTGCACGAGTGGCGACGGTTTTCCCGCGCATCGCGGCGCGGTTTTTCGCGGAGCGTGGTCGTTCGGTTGAAATCGTACCGGTTTCCGGCGCCGCCGAAATCGCGCCACATCTTGGCATCGCCGATATCGTCGTCGACTTGACGTCGACCGGATCGACGCTGCGGGTGAACGGACTGCGCGAAATCGAAACAGTGATGCAATCGAGCGCGCATCTCATCACCGCACCGGGCGGGCCACGCAACGGCAACAGCTCGCGCGTCAACGAATTTGCAGAACTCGTGACCGCGCTCAGCTCGGTGATTCGAGCCCGCGGTCAACGCTATCTCATGGCCAATGTGCCGCGCGCCTCGTTAACGGCGGTGCGCAATGTCTTGCCGGGGCTGAACGGACCGACGGTCATCGACATCGCCGAAAACAGCGCATTCGTCGCGGTGCACGCGGTGGTTCGGGCCGACAGTATCTATCGCACCATCGCCGATCTACGCGCGCTGGGCGGCGAAGGCATTCTCGTCACGCGTATCGAGCGCCTCGTGCCATGAACGCACAGGATACTTCACCACGCGACGCGGTGACGCTGCGTGCGCTCGGTGCCTTCGAATCGCTTTCGACGCCGGAGCGCACGGCGCTGATGGATCGCTCATCGACGCTGGACCCGCGTATCGCTGAGCGAACTCGCGAGATCATCGCGCGGGTGCGGCGCGACGGCGACACAGCACTGTTCGAACTGGCCGAGTCGTTTGACGGCGTGCGTCTCGAAGCACTCGAAGTGCCGCGCGAACGATGGAACAGTGCCCTCGCGGCACTCGATCCGGCGCTCCGCCGTGCGATGGAGCGAACGGCGCGCAACATCGCCGCTGTGCATTCAGCGTTTTTGCCGAGCGAAACGCGCGTGTCGCCGGAACCGGGAATTGTCGTGGCACGTCGGCCAGACGCGCTGGCGCGCGTGGGGGTGTACGCTCCCGGCGGACGGGCCGCGTATCCGAGCTCGTTATTGATGGGAGCTATTCCGGCGCGCGTCGCCGGCGTACGAGAAGTGGTGGTGTGTTCACCGCCAAGCTCGAACGGCGCTCCCTCCGACGTGGTCCTGGCGGCCGCGGCGTTGGCGAACGTGGATCGCGTGTTTGCGATTGGCGGCGCGGGTGCGATCGCGGCGATGGCGATGGGAACGAAGAGCGTTCCTCGCGTTGATCGCATTGTGGGACCGGGAAACGCGTATGTCGCCGAGGCAAAACTGCAGCTCGTTTCGCAGGTCACGATCGATGCGCCGGCGGGTCCGAGCGAATTGCTGGTACTGGCTGATGAATCGGCCGACGCAGACACGATAGCGCGCGAGATGCTCGCCCAAGCCGAGCACGATCCCGATGCGGCCGTGATGGCCGTTGTGTGCGGACCGAATGCTGCTCGTCTCGCGGGCGATGTTGCAGGTGCGTTGAGTGCGTTGCTTGTCGACGCACCGCGCGCGGAGATCGCGCGGGCTTCGCTCGCGGCACGCGGTGCGGTGTTGACGGTGTCCTCGCTCGCCGACGGCGTTGAACTGGCGAATAACTGGGCGGCCGAGCATCTGTTGCTGGTCGTCGACGAGTCGGTACGGGTAGACACGCTCGCCGCGCTGCGTAACGCGGGCACGATCTTCGTCGGCGAGAGCAGTTCGGTGGCGTTCGGCGATTACATGACGGGCGCTAATCACGTTCTGCCGACCGCCGGCGCCGCCCGCTGTTATTCAGGATTGTCGACGCTCGACTTCATTCGCTGGACGACCTGGCAGGAAGTCTCGCGTGACGGCGCCGCAGCCTTGGCGGACGACGTCGGTCGGTTTGCCGACGCAGAGTCGTTGCCGGCCCACGCTGCGGCGGCGCGCGCGTGGCGGAGTGACGCGGAGATCGCGCAATGAGTGATCGTCTCGCGATTGCGCGTGCCGCCTACAACGCCGTGCCTCTCTACGATCCGAAACGTGCACCGGTCGCGCTCGATTTGACCGACAACACGAATTTGTGGGGACTGCCACCGTCGGCCGAGCGCGTGATGCGCGAGTTGCCGGCGAGCGTGCTGACGCGCTATCCATCGCTCTACGCGGCAGAACTCAAGGCAGCGATTGCGTCGTATGTCGGCGTGACGGCCGATATGGTCGTTACCGGATGTGGTTCGGACGACATTCTCGATTCGGCTATGCGTGCCTTTGGTGAACCGGGCGATCTGGTGGTGAGCACCGAGCCGTCGTTCGCCATGATTCCGATTTTCGCGCAAATGAATGCGCTGGCGTATCGGGGCGTGGTGGAGTTGCCGGGCGCAACCGATGCCATGCCGCAGCCCGATGTCGACGCGATTCTCGCGGCAGACGGACGGATTGTATACCTGTGCTCGCCCAACAATCCGACGGGAGCGCTGATAGCGCGCGAACACATTGAGCGCGTGGTGCGCGAATCGCGCGGAGTGGTGTTTATCGACGAAGCGTACGCCGAGTTTGCCGGCGTGTCGTCGGTCGAGCTGACGCGAAAATCGGATCGCGTGTTGGTCATCCGCACGCTGTCGAAGGCATTCGGACTTGCCGGATTGCGAGTGGGTTATGCAATCGGCAATCCGGCGCTGGTTCAGGAAGTTGAAAAATCGCGCGGTCCGTACAAACTGAGCGCGATGGCCGAGCAGATGGCGCTGGCCGCGCTGCGCGATGATTTGTCATGGGTTCGCGAGCACGTGGCGCTGGCCGTCACTAATCGCGAACGACTGGCGTCGGAACTGCGAAACCGTGGGTTCGCGCCGATGCCGTCGGCGGCGAATTTTGTCTGCGTACCGATGCACGACGTCGTCACTCTCGGCGCCGCACTTCGCGCTCGCGGTGTCGCGGCGCGGCCGTTTCCCGCCTTACCTCATGTTGGCGACGCGCTCCGCATCAGTGTGGGTCCATGGCCACTCTTGGCGGAGTTTCTTGCAGCGCTTGACGACGTACGCCGGGCCACGCTTGAGGGAAATAACTCATGAGTCGCGCGAACGCTTCAGATCGATTGCGTGTCTCCGTGTTCGATTACGGGGCCGGTAACCTGCACTCGTTGATCAAGACGCTGGAGCGTGACGATACGCTGGTACGCGTTGACACCGATGCGGAGTCAGCGGTTCGCGAGTGCGATGCGCTCATCCTGCCCGGCGTTGGCGCCTTCACGCCAGCGGCAACGCGACTCGCCTCCGGTGGCGACGCCATGCGCGCGGCGCTGCAGGGAGGATTGCCGTGCCTCGGCATTTGTCTCGGTATGCAGCTGCTGTTCGAGGCGAGCGATGAAGGCTCGGGTGTCGGCCTTGGCGTATTGTCGGGACGCGTGCGCAAGTTGACCGCTGCGCGTATTCCGCAGATTGGGTGGAACGCGGTGGATGACGTGACGGAGCCGTTGCTCACAGCGAGCGGTCTCTCGATGGCGTACTATGCGAACAGTTTTGTCGCGGCACCGTCGACGGCATCGTTAGCGCAGGTAGTTGCGTGGAGCGAACATGAAGGCGATCGCTTTCCGGCGGCCGTTCGGGCGGGACGCACGATCGGCACGCAGTTTCACCCGGAGAAGTCGTCTGCGGCCGGCGTGCGTTTCGTACACGCCTTTCTAGATGAAGCGCGGCAAGCGCTGGAGACCCGATGATTGCCATTCCTGCCGTCGATTTGCGCGGTGGTCACTGCGTGCAGCTGGTGGGCGGTGACTACGCCAACGAACGCATCCGACTGGATGATCCCCCAGCGGTGGCGCGCGACTGGACGCGAACCGGATTCTCGCGATTGCACATTGTCGATCTCGATGCCGCGACCGGACGTGGCGCGAACACCGACGTGATTCGGCAGATTCTACACGAAACGCTGGTGCCTGTGCAGGTCGGCGGCGGCGTTCGCACCGAGGCCCAGATCGGGCGACTGATCGACGCCGGTGCCACGTGGGTTGTGGTGGGCACGCGCGCGGTGGAAGACCAGGATTGGCGCGAAGAGATGGCCGCGCTCTTTCCGGGACGCCTGATTGTGGCGGCCGACGTGCGCGGACGGCACGTCGTAACCAAAGGATGGTCGAACACTTCTCGCCTCGATGTCGTTGAGTTTGTCGAGACACTCAATGCGGTGCCGTTGGGCGGCGTGCTGGTGACCGCGGTGCACAAAGAAGGGCAGCTGGCGGGAACGGACTTGCCGCTGATGGACGATGTGGTTGAGGCATCGTCGTGGCCCGTGCTCGCATCGGGTGGCGTGACAACGGCCGAGGAAATGCGTGCCCTGGAGCACCGCGGAATTCATGGTGCTGTGCTCGGTATGGCCCTTTACACTGGCGCGCTCGACGCGCGCCGAATCGCTGAGGAGTTTGCCGCATGACCGTCGTGACACGTGAGTCGAAAGAAACGCAAATCACCTTGGCAATTCGGGCCGGGACGGGGCTCGCTCAGGTCAGTACCGGCGAGCCATTTCTCGATCACATGCTGGTGACGTTTGCGCGCTACGCAGGAGTCGATCTCGATGTGCAGGCGACGGGCGATCTCAAGCACCATCTGATAGAAGATGTCGCGATCGTGCTTGGGCAGGCGGTTGCCGCGTTTGCACCGGCCGGCTGCGCGCGTTACGGCGAGCGCACGATACCGATGGACGACGCGCTCGTGCAGGTCGTGCTCGATCTCGGCGGTCGACCGTATTATCGCGGACCCCTGCCGTCGTCGTTGTACGACCACTTCCTTCGCTCGTTCGCCGATAACGCGCGGGCTACGATTCACGTGCGCGTGCTGCGCGGCTTTGACAAGCACCACATTGTCGAGGCAGCGATCAAGGCGCTCGGCCTTGGTCTTCGCGATGCGTTGACGGAAACCGGTGCCGTGTTCAGCACGAAGGGTTCCGTCAAGCTTTCGGTCGAGGCGTGACGTGCTGACTCGACGAGTCATCGTCTGTCTCGACGTGCGCGGATCGCGCGTGGTGAAGGGAGTCCAATTTATTGGGCTGCGCGATGTCGGCGATCCGGTGGAACTGTCGACGCGCTATGAACTGGAGGGCGCCGACGAAATCACGTTTCTCGATATTTCGGCGAGCGCCGAAGAGCGAGCGACGCTGCTGGACGTCGCACAACGCACGGCGGAACGGTTGTTTATTCCGTTGACGCTCGGCGGCGGTGTGCGAACCGCCGACGACGTCGCGCGCGCATTGCGCGCGGGCGCGGACAAAGTATCGCTCAATTCCGCAGCGGTCGCGCGTCCGGAGGTGCTGACGGAGGCCGCGCATCGCTTTGGCGCGCAATGCGTGGTGGCGAGCATCGACGCGAAACGCGACGAGACGGGGGCGTGGCGCGTGTGGGTGAAAGGCGGCCGCGAGGCAACGCCGCTCGATGCAGTTGCGTGGGCGCAGGAGTGCGTGGAGCGGGGGGCGGGCGAAATTCTGCTGACATCGATCAATCAGGACGGCGCGCGCACCGGATATGATCTGGCCCTCACACGGGCGGTGGCCGACGCGGTGTCGGTGCCGGTGATTGCGAGCGGTGGCGCGGGTCAGGCTTCTCACCTGGTGGATGCTGTGCGCGATGGACACGCCGATGCGGTGTTGGTGGCGGGAATCCTGCACGATGGCGTAACGACGGTGCACGAACTCAAGCGTACGATGCGCGTCGCAGGTTTGGCGGTGCGCGACGTGCCCCGTGTCGGTGCGGAGGCCGCGTGACGATGTTGCTGCACGCCGCAGCGGAGTTGGCGGAGCTCACCGCCGCGACCGCGATGCGATGGTATCGCCAGTCAATTCCGGTGGACATCAAAGGCGACGGATCGCCGGTGACGATTGCCGACCGCGAATCGGAACGCACGGCGCGAGCATGGCTGGCGGAGCGGTTTCCGGCGGATGGTATTCACGGTGAGGAGTTCGGTTTGGAACGCGCCCAGGCGGCGCGCCGATGGATCATCGATCCGATCGATGGCACCAAGGCGTTTGTGCGCGGCGTGCCCTTCTGGGGTTCACTCGTGGCGTGTTGTGAAGGCGATACCGTGCTGGCCGGTGCCGCCTGTTTTCCGGCCGTGCAAGAGACCATTGCGGCGGCGCCGGGAGACGGATGCTGGTGGAACGGCTCACGCGCGAAGGTTTCGGCGGTCGCGGCGATTGGCGAGGCGACGGTACTCACCACGGACGATCGGTTTCCGGAGCGGAGTCTTCGCGGCGAGCGATGGCGCACGCTGGCGGCACAGAGCGGAGTCGTGCGTACGTGGGGCGACTGCTACGGCTATTTGCTGGTCGCGAGCGGGCGCGCGGAAGTGATGGTTGACGACATCGTGAACGCGTGGGATGTCGCGGCGTTTGCACCAATCATCACCGAAGCGGGCGGCGTTCTGTCGTCGTGGCGCGGCGAGCCGACGGTGTTCGGCGGCGACCTGATCGCGACAAACGCCGCGCTTTCGGACGTGGTTCGCGCGCAGTTACTCGATACTCGAGGTTGATCATGTCCGTATCGTTGGATCTCGATGCGCTCGATTTCGGCAAGAGCAATGGTCTCGTCACCGTGGTGGCGCAGGACGCCGATACGGGCGTGGTGCTGATGGTGGCGCACGCCAATCGCGAGGCGCTGATGCGCACCATCGAGAGTGGTGAGATGCACTACACGTCGCGCACGCGCGGTCTATGGCACAAGGGAGCCACGAGCGGGAACGTGCAGCGCGTGGTATCGCTTACAGCCGACTGCGATGCCGATGCCGTATTGGCGCGCGTACGACCGGCCGGGCCGGCGTGTCACACCGGCACCACATCGTGCTTTCGAGACCGTGCGCTCGCGTCCGATGCGCTTGCAGCGCTCGATGCGACGATCGCCGAGCGGGCGATAGAAGCTCCAAGCGGCAGTTATACGCACAAATTGTTGAGCGACCGGAATCTGCGCCTCAAAAAGTTAGGGGAGGAGGCGGTGGAACTGGCCGTGGCCTGCGTCGACGGCGATCGAGCGCGGGCAGCCGATGAAGCGGCCGACCTCATCTATCACACACTCGTCGCCTTGCGGGCCACGGGCGTGTCGCTGAACGATGTTCGACAGGTCCTCGCGCAGCGAGTGGACGCGCCGCGGCGTTAACTTCGCAGACGATGCGTCAGCGCGCTCAATTCGTGGCCAGAGCGGCGGCGGATTCATGAGCCATCCACTTGCCGAAGTGTTGTTCACCTCGTTGTTGCGGAGTAGACCTATGTCGCGCTTTGCCTTTGCTGCCTCACGGAGGTTGATGGCCAGCCTGTTGCTGTCAACGATCGTTGCCGCGCCTTTGATCGCGCAGGATGAAGCAGTCGATCTGGCGGCGGTGGGCAAGATCCGCGACGAAGCGTTCAATCGCTCGCAGGTCATGACGCTGATGTCCTACCTCACCGACGTGCACGGCCCGCGATTGACTGGCTCGCCAGTGACTCGCCGCGCGGCAGACTACACCATGTCGCAGCTCAAAGGTTGGGGCATGAGCAACGTGCACCTCGAGACCTTTCCTTTCGGGCGAGGCTGGACCAACGACAAGTTCTACGCGCAGGTGACGGCGCCTGTACCGTTCGCGGTCATTGGGTATCCGCAGGCGTGGACTCCCGGCACCAACGGACTCGTGAAAGGCGAGATCGTGTACGTGCGCATTGATAGTGAAGCCGACTTCGCCAAGTATCGCGGTCAGCTCACCGGCAAAGTGGTCATGTTTGCGCCGATGCGTCCGGTCGATCCGCGCTACACGCCGCTCGCGACGCGACGCAGTTACGAGGATCTCGCGCGCATGGCTGCTGCGCCGATGCCGACGCCGGCGGCAACGGGGCCGCGCCAATCGGGCCCGCGTACAGCGGCCGACAGCAACGCACAGCGACAGTTGCAGGCACAGCAGGCGGTGGCAGTCCGTCGCGCGTCGTTTGTGGCGGACGAAAAGGTCGCGGCCATTTTGGAGCCCGGGCGAGGCGACGGTGGCACCGTGTTTACGCCCAACGGCGCGTCACGTGATCCGCAGCGTCCTGCCACGACGCCAGTGATTACGGTGGCCATCGAACACTATGGACGTATTCTGCGCACGTTGGAAAAGAATATCCCCGTGTCGATCGAGCTCGACGTGAAGAACACCTTCTACGATGCCGATCTCAATTCATTCAACATCATTGCCGAAATTCCAGGCAGTGATCCGAAGCTCAAAGACGAAGTGGTGATGCTCGGCGCCCACTTTGACTCTTGGCACGCTGGCACGGGCGCGACCGACAACGCCGCGGGGTCGGCGGTGATGCTTGAAGCGGTGCGAATTCTCAAGGCCACAGGTCTTAAGCCCAAGCGCACGGTGCGAATTGGCCTGTGGACGGGAGAGGAGCAAGGTATCATCGGATCGCGTGCGTTTGTGCGCGATCACTTCGGCGTGAGAGACACGCTTAAAGCGGACGCCGCAAAATTTTCCGTGTACTTCAATCTCGACAACGGCACGGGCGCGATTCGCGGAGTGTATGAGCAGGGCAACGCCGCCGCCGCGCCGATTTTCAACGCGTGGATGAAGCCGTTCGAAGACAAAGGTGTGCAGACCCTTACGCTATCGAACACGGGCGGCACCGACCACCTGTCATTTGACGCGGTGGGCTTACCCGGCTTTCAGTTCATTCAGGATGAGGTGGAGTACGGCACGCGCACGCACCACTCCAACATGGATACCTACGAGCGGGTGCAGGACGCCGACATGAAGTTGAACTCGGCGGTTATCGCATCGTTCGTCTACAACGCGGCCAATCGTCCGGGGCTGTTTCCGCGCAAAGTTGCTCCTAAGCAGTAGTCGCGCGTCAGCCGGCGTGCAGCGTGGCGGCAAGTCGCTGCACGCCGGTCCACGTGGCACCGGGCGCCAGTACCACCGGCTCGCCAATCGTCGCTGATTCGACGCACAACATCTGGTGCTCTTCGCCGACAACGAAATCGGTGCGTGAGCGCGTGCCGACCTCGCCGGGATTCCACACCACGGCGTCGGTGAACCCCTGCTTTTCGATGGCGATGGTGCGCGCGCCGTCGCGAAGGTGAATCACTGACGGCGCATCGTAGTAGATCCGATCGAGCGGCCCCGTAATCGGCAGCGTCTCTCCCGTTTCGGTGAAGACCGCACCCGCTTCGAGCGCGTCACGATAACGCAGCCCACGCAGCCCGATCACGTGCGCCGCGAACGCTTCGCGCACACGAAAGTACGGATGCAACGCCGCCGTAAACTCCCACGCGGCCACGTCGGTATTCGTGGCGATCAAGGAGATCGACAACTCGTGTCCTGCGACGCCGACAACCAGTTCCAGCGTAAACGCATGGGGCCAGATGGCTCGCGTCGTCTCATCATCGGCGATGCGGAGGCGCGCCTCTCCCGCGTGTTGCGCTATGACCTGCCAGCGGCGTGTACGCACCAGTCCGTGCTGCGGCAACGCGCCAAATGAGCCGAATTGCGGGAAGATGACCGGCACGCCACCACGGATTGACGCGCCCGGTCCAAAGTGCGATTGCGCGCTCACGAACATCAGATCGTCCTGCGTTCCCGCAGGGATCCACGACGTGATGTGCGCACCGTCAATCGCGATTTCGGCACTGGCGCCGTCGGCGGCGCGCAGGTGCAGGGCGGGAAATTCCTGGGGAATCATACGACGTGGGTCGAGGTACAAGCGCGCTCGCGAGTTACGATACGCATCCGTAAGATAGTGCGCATGAGCGATTCGTTGTCCAAGGATTTGCCGACGCGCCTCGGCGCTCGATATCGAGTAGAGCGACTGCTGGGGCGGGGCGGCATGGGCGCCGTGCACTTGGCGCGCGATCTGCAACTCGATCGATTGGTCGCGATCAAAGAACTGCCCGATGAGTTCGCCGCTGACCCGACCTTGCGCGAACGATTCTTGCGCGAAGTACGTATGGCCGCGGGGTTTTCACACCCGAACATTGTGCCGGTGTACGCCGTCGAAGAGCAAGGCGAATCGCTGGCCTTCGTGATGGGATTTGTGGAAGGCGAAAGCTTGGCCGATCGCGTGCGACGCGCGGGTCCGCTTTCGGCGCGCGAGATCGTGCGTTTGCTGCTTGATGTGACCTATGCTCTCGCCTATGCGCACGGTCGCGGCGTGGTGCACCGCGACATCAAGCCGGACAACATCATGATCGAGCGGGCAACGGGCCGCGCATTGCTCATGGATTTTGGCGTGGCGCGCGCGATAACTGCGAGTCCCGAGGCGGCGCCGGGAATGACGCGCGTGGGTGAAGTCGTCGGGACTCCGGAATACATGAGTCCCGAGCAGGCGACGGGTGAAGCGATCGACGGGCGCAGCGATCTGTATTCGCTCGGGTTGGTCGCCCACTTCGCCGTCACAGGAACGGTCGCGTTCGGCGGCGAAAGCGCCGCACGTATTTTGGTGCGCCAGCTTACTGAAACACTTCCCTCGGTCACGACGGTCCGCAGCGATCTGCCCGCTCCAGTGGCCGCCGTGATTGACCGCTGCCTCGCCAAGGAGCGCGACGAACGTTACGCCGATGCTGGCGCGATGATCGAGGCGTTGGACACCGCGCAGGCGGCCGCGCCGGAGATACCGTTGGTTGTCCGACTGCTGGCGAACGAGCTCAATGCGCTGCTCATGGTCATGATTTTCGCGATGATAATCGCGTTGACCTTCGGCAACTCACTCTCATCGAACCAGCGGAACCTCAGCGGTCTGTTGCCCGTGATGGTTGTGGGTGCCGTTTTTGTTGGGCGCCTGCTGCAAACCCGAAGTGAGCTGCGGCGCATGCGTGTTGACGGCTTCTCCGATGGCGAAATCCGTCAAGGCTTGCTGGCGGTGCTGGCTGAGCGTGACGCACGACGGGCGCAGCTTCGAGCGAATCCAAAGGTTGTCGAGGCACGACGGCGCACGGTGCGCACCGCGCGCATTCTTCTGGCGATTGCGGCAACGATGTTTGTCATCGGATTTCGCTCGCGCTATTCGCTGAACGGACACGATGTCACACCGCCCTACGGCATCGTCCTCGTCATGTCGTCGATGATCGCCTTCGGTCTCGGCATGGTGTTGCTGGTTCGCAATCCAATGGCGATTACGGCCGACGATAAGTTCATGCGCCGGGTTTGGCTTGGTCCGATTGGCCGGGTTGTACTCGGACTTGGGGCGCGCAATGCGAGCGCGCGCGCGACATCAGGTCCATCAACGATGGCGATCGCGCCCGCCGCGACGCCGACAAATGTCAACGCGCGCCTCGAGGCTCTCGAAGCGCGCGTGACAAAACTCGAAAAGCGGTAGCAGCGCGAACTACAATTCCCAACCCTTGCGATACTGGCGCGTCAGGAACTGGTTCGCGTCGGGGGCGTTGGTGATCTTCATGTTCGGCCCGTCGTACAAAATCTTCTTGCCTTGACCGGCGCGCAGCGCGGCGATGCCGAGCAACATCGTTTCGGTGAGCGGCGCGGCGAGCGAGAACGGTGAACTCGACTTCGCTTCACCCTTTGCCGCCGCAACGAAATTCATTTCGTGCGACGTCGTAACGCGCGGCAGCGTGATGGGCAGCTTCTCGGCCTTCTTCGCCACGGACTCCGGATAAATGCGCGGCTTGTTGCCGTATGTCTCGTAGAAGAGAATGCCCTTCTCTCCGATGAACACGCCGCCGCCAC
Source organism: uncultured Gemmatimonadaceae bacterium (assembly GCA_966096095.1). Taxonomy (GTDB): domain Bacteria; phylum Gemmatimonadota; class Gemmatimonadetes; order Gemmatimonadales; family Gemmatimonadaceae; genus Gemmatimonas. The sequence continues at coordinate 256,436 of CBHTUR010000004.1, forward strand.
CGTCGCTGCCCGGGTTAGCCATCGGCTCTTCATCGGGGAGCATGGCCGGACGCGGCGGCATGAGTCCACCGTCGTACCAGAACAACTTGACCGGGCCACGCTTGCCGACGGCGGGGTAGTCGTACTGCACGGTGGTTGCCATTGGATACGTCGCGGGATTCTGCGCGCCGCCGCCCCATGGGCTGGACGACGCAACAATGCTCGTGGGCCAGGTGAGACCGAGCGACGTGTACGGCTGGTCGATGAGGTGTGCCCCCATGTCGCCGATAGCGCCGACGCCGAAGTCGATCCAACCGCGCCACGCGAACGGATGGTACGCCGGATGATACGGAATTTCCGGCGCCGCGCCGAGGAACAGATCCCAGTTCATTCCCGGTGGCGGCGACTGCTCCTGCGAGGCCATCATCGCGCGTACCGCGTTGTCGACCGTGCCCATGTTCCACTGCGGGCGCGGATTGGGAGCCGCCGTCGGTGCGGCCGCGTTCGCCGCTCGCGGACGCGGAATGCCCTGCGCCCAATAGCGAACCGGCCGATCGGTCCAGACGTGCACTTCGTGCACTTTGCCCAAAATGCCCGAGTTGATGATTTCGCTGATGCGATGTGAGCCTTCGCCCGAGTGCCCCTGATTGCCCATCTGTGTGGCAATCTTCGGGTTCGCGGCTGCCGCCTTGGCAAGCAGGCGCGTTTCGTGCACGGAGTACGCGAGCGGTTTCTGGACATACACACTCTTGCCGAGCGACATGGCCGCGAGCGCGATGGTCGCGTGCATGTGATCGGGTGTCGCAATCATCACCGCGTCGATGTCTTTCTGCTGCTCGAGCATCTTGCGGAAATCGTCATACTTGGCGGCCTTCGTGTACGCTTCGCCGAGTGCCACGTTTTGCGGCGAGGGCGGATTGCCGTTGTTTGGCTTGAGACGACCGTTGAGCGAACGCTCTACGTACGCAAAGTCGACATCGCAAATCGCGACGATGTTCTCCGACAGCACCTGCGACATGTTGCTCATACCCATGCCGCCAATACCGCACATAGCGATGTTGAGCTTGCTGCTGGGTGCCCGATATCCGGGCCCGCCGAGTACGTGGCGCGGAATGATCATCGCGCCGGCGGCAAGAGTGGAGGACGTCGCCACGAAATCGCGACGGGAGAACGGAGTCGACATGGGGCGCTTGGAGGAAGGAGGGTGGAGGCTGCTCTATGCTAGCACGCGCTCAGAAGCGCAGCAATCGTGCGGGCGTCACGCGGGACGGATCGCCCACGTAGGCCCAGCGCACCCGGGTCATGTACTTGGTCGCCGCGTTCCGGATATCGGTGGGCGTGACCGCGCGCAGCTCTTCGACGAATTTCCCCGCGCGACGGAAATCGCCCTGATACAACTCCGCGCGAGCCAGCATGTTGGCTTGATCGGCGTTTGTTTCGTTGTCGAGGAAGTACGTCACGATGAACTGCTGCACGAGCCGTTCGAGACCGTCGGGGGTGATTTCCCCTTCGCGCAACGCGCGAATCTGGTCGAGCATGATGCTCAGCACTTCGTCGGGCGACGTGGTGGTGACGTACAGCCCACCCATGGAGATGGCGCGTTCCACGAATGGCGCGTTAACGGAGTAGGTCAGGTTGCGCTTGGAGCGCACCTCGGAAAAGAGTCGCCCCGACAGCACGGCGCAGGCGAGTCGCAACGCCGCGTGATCTTTGCTGTTGGCCGGCGGGCCCAGGAAATAGCCCTGCAGATAGTTGGTCGGCAGCGTGCGCTTTTCGGTCACGTACGCCGTGGGAAGATCGGTTGGCGCTGAGGGCAGCGACCACGCGTACGAACCTCGTGGCAACTTGCCAATGCTCTCTTTGACCAGGCGCTCAATGCGCGTGCGCGAGACGTTGCCGACGACCACCAGCATCATACGCGACGTGACCAGCTGCTCCTGGCGGTATTGCTTGAGCTGCGCGACACTGATTTTTGTGAGTGACGCCTCGGTGCCAAAGGTGCTTAAGGCGTACGGATGCCCCGCGAAGGCGATGCTGTCGGAGAGATAGTCGAGCAGCGCGTCAGGGCTGTCTTTGCGTTGGCGGACGGCGGTCACGAACTGTTCGCGCGCGAGTTCGATTTCGGCCGGATCGAGTGCAGGCGCCAGCAACCGGTCGGCGAGAATCGCCCACGTGGAGTCGAAGTTGGCGACCGTGGAGCGCATGCCGATGGTGGTCCAATCGATGCCCGGGCTCACGCCGATTGCGCTCCCGAGATGCGCCATTTTTGTACGCAGCACATCGCGCGGGTACTTGGCCGTGCCGTGCTCGGTGGCTTCGAGCAGAAAGTTTTCGATTCCCTGCGTTTCGGGCGTGAGCTGACGCACGCCGCCCAAGAGATAGAGATTTGCGGCGACGACGTTATTCGCCGCAACGCGGCGGAGAATGACCGGAATACCCGCCACATCAAACTTGACGGTGAGCGAATCGCCCGGTGGATCGTCCTCGCTTGTCGCCGGTTTCGCCGCAATCGGTTTCGGTGCCGTGGCGGGTTTGGCCGGCGGCCGCTTGGTGACTTGCGCGCTTAGAAGCGTGGGAACGAGAAGACCCAACAACGCGCGTGAGCAGAGACGAGTGAGCATTAGGGGCGCACCGTCGGGCGCGCGGCCGGTGTGAGCAATTCCTGCTCCGTGAGTTTGATCGCCTTTCGCGCATCGGGCGACATGAGAACGGTGGTGACGCGCGGCTTGCCCTTGATGTATGTCGTGGTGTAGCGCATCAGATCGGTGATGCGCTGCTGCGCCATTTGATCGGTGTAGCCCATGAAGTAGTCGAGGTTGGCGACGCTCCACCAGAAGCCGATGGTGTGTGCGATCTCCGACGCTTTCTCGATGCCAAACGCGCTCGATGTGGTCCGCTGCGCTTTCACCGCTTCAAGTTCGCGCGGCGTGACGTACGTGGGATCGGTGAAGCGCGCGATTTCACGCTCAAGCGCCGCGAGCGCCGGTCGCAACTTGTCCGGTGTCGTTTGACCGCTCACGGAAATGGGACCGACCTGATTGAGCGTGTAGTAGTTCACGCCGACTCCTTGCCACAGTCCACTATCGACCAAGTTCTTCTGAAACGTGGAGCCGGGCGTATTGAGCGCGTCGGAGAAGACGTCGGCCGCATAGGTCGCGGCCGGGTCTTTCCCCACACTCGGCCCTTGCCACTGAATGAGCACCGCCACGGCGTTGATGGGTTGCTCAACGATGAGGGCCTTGTTGCCTTCGAGCGGCGGAATCGGCGGAATCGGATCGGCCACAAACGGATCGGCGCCACGCGGCCAGTCGCCGTAAATCTTTTCCGCGAGCGCAAACACTTTGTCGGGATTCACGTCGCCCGTGACAATGAGCACGCTGTTGTTCGGCACATAGTACTTCGTCTGAATGAAACGCATCTGCTCGGGCGTGACTTTCCCAATCACGTCGCGGTCGCCGATGGTGTTTTTGCGACTGGACTGCCCCGGATAGAGATACTCGGTCGACTTCTGCGTGAACTCGAATCCGGGCTCCGCCTGATTGCGATCGTACTCGCCCAGCACGACTTCCTTTTCGCGCTTGAGTTCATCCTCGCGGAAGAGCGGCTTGCGCAACGCGCTGGCGAGGAATTGCAAACCTCCTTCGAGCGAATCGGCCGGCAGCGTGAGGTAGTAGTTCACCACTTCCTCGCGCGTGCTGCCGTTGAACACCGCGCCTAACTCGGCCGCGCGGTCGGTGAACATGTCCGGCTGCGGCAGATCGGCGTTGGCTTTGAAGAACATGTGTTCATACATGTGCGCCAATCCGGCGTATTCCGGCGACTGTGTAAACGCGCCGTTTCGCACGTCGATTTCCAACGTCGCAATCGGAACACCGTGGTTTTCTACCACGACCACCTCAAGTCCGTTCGCGAGCAGTTTACGTCGCAGCACTTTGTCCAGCTCGGCGCGCGATTGCGCACGCAACGACGGCGTGAGGCGTGGCGAGACGGCCAACATCCCGACGCCCAACAAGGCGGAAGCCAACAGACGCTGGCGCAAGACACGCGAAAATGTTCTTGATGTCACGGGTATTCGAGTCCGGGTAAGTGGCGTCACTCGTTCGACGCGTCGCACGACAACCGCTGAACCACGGCGTCTCGCTCTACCCCGGGCCGTTGGGGAGGGGTCCGGCCCGGTGCGTTGGTCAGATCGAGTTGGAGAACGATGACACCGCGCAGAGGTCGCACGCCAGCGCCTTCCGGCCAGTGGCCAGCCATCGGCCGTCTCCACTTGTCGCGTCGGCCAATTGCGTCGGCCAATTGCGTCGGCGAGACGCGAGACTGAGCTTACGGTCTGCCCCGTCGCCTCAACCCCGCCGAAATGCCTCGGATCTTCCGCGTTATCCTCGCCTTGCTCGCCGTGGTGCTGGCGGCGCTCGCCGTGTTTACCATCGTTCGCAACCCCGAGCGCCACGCCATGGACGCAGCGGCCCGCGATACAGTGAGCGGCCAGTTCAAGATGCTGCGCGATGGCATTACGCATTACGAACTCGGCGGCCCGCCAGGTGCGCGCACCGTCGTGCTGGTGCATGGCTTCTCGGTTCCGGCGTACATCTGGGACTCGACGTTCAAGGCACTGACCGCTGCCGGCTTCCAGGTGCTCCGTTACGACGTATTGGGGCGGGGCTGGTCCGATCGTCCCGACGTGGCGTATGACGGTGCCGTGTTCGACGAGCAGCTGAACGGTCTGCTGGATTCGCTCAAGATTGACATGCCGGTGGATCTGATGGGGCTTTCCTTCGGCGGATTTGTCACGGCGCACTACGTCGCGTCGCACCGATCGCGTGTCAACACGCTCACGCTGATCGATCCGGTGGCCGATAGCCGAAAGCTGCCGAGTTTCCTCACGACGCCAGTTGTGGGTGAGCTGATCTGGCAAACGACGCAGGTGCCGGGGATGGCGGACAATCAGGCGTCCGATTTCTTGCACCCCGAGCACTTTCCAACCTGGGCCGATCGCTATCGTCCGCAGATGCGCTATCGCGGATTCGGACGGGCGCTGCTCCGCAGTGCAATCACGTCATCGCGCACCGACTTCAACGCCCTGTACGCCGCGGCGGGAGCAACGCACGTACCGACGTTGCTCGTGTGGGGCGAGCAGGATCACACGGTACCGATTGCGCGTTCAACGGTGATCCGTGGTGGGATTCCCGACGCCGAGTTTTTCCCCGTCGATTCCTCGGGCCACCTGCCGCACATCGAGCAGTCGGCCAAAGTACATGCGCGCATTTTGGAGTTCTTACAGGCGCATCCCGTTGCGGCCGCCCACGCGAACTGAGTTGCACCCGTAGTCGGGTTGTCGATCGTCCGTTCATCGCCTTTCGCCCCTCACGGAGGAGACCGTATGCGACGCGCCTGGATGGTATCGCTCATGCTCGTGTGTTTCACGATCCTGTTACCGGACAGCGCGCAGGCGCAAAAGAAGCAGCGCGGCGATCGCAATCGAATCACTCAGGACGACCTCGCCGAGGCGCCGGCCAGTGTGAATACGGCATACGATGCAATCCGTCTCATGCGCAGTCAGTGGCTCAATCCGCCCATGAGCCGCACGGCCTCGGCGAGTTACACCGGCGATGGTGGCGGGGCGAAGGAAGTCGTGGTCTACATCGACGACGTGCGTCAGCAGTCACTTGAAGACCTCAAGACGGTCAAAGCCAATCAAGTTGTCGAGTTGCGATTTCTCGATCAGAATCGAGCGGTGCAGATGCGCGGTCCGGGTCACGAACTCGGCGCGATTGAAGTGATCACGGTCAACAAGAAGAAATAGCGCATGGTGCCAGAAGAGATCGCGGAGTCACTCGCCCGAGTGCTGCCGGCCGAGCGCATTGCGGTGCGTTCGCCATTGGCGTCACTGACCACGTTTCGCATTGGCGGTGCGGCCGACGTGCTCTTCGAGGCCACGTCGGCCGACGAACTGGCAGCCGGCGTCTCCTTGGCACGAACGCTCGAGATTCCGTGGTTTGTGCTTGGCCTGGGCGCCAACATTCTCGTCGGTGACAAAGGCGTACGCGGTTTGGTGATTCGTAATCGCGCCAACGCCTTCTCTTTCGACGCCAACGGTGAGTTGTGGGCCGAGAGCGGCGCGATCGTGCAGGATCTGGTTCTGGAGTCGGTTCGGCGAGGCTGGTCGGGGCTCGAACATTATGTTGGCATTCCAAGCACCGTCGGCGGCGCACTCTGGCAGAACCTGCACTTTCTGTCGCCCGCACCGGAGCGCGAGCGCACGATGTTCATCGCCGACGTCTTCGCGTCGTGCGACATTCTGACGGAGAACGACGAGCGGCGCACCGTTGATGCATCGTACATCAATTTCGGATACGACGACTCGGTCTTTCATCATCGGCGCGACGTCGTGTTGTCGGCCCGCTTTCGTTTGACGGCGGGAGATTCCGCCACACTGCATCGCATCTTGCAGGAGAATTTGTCGTGGCGCGGTTCGCGACATCCCTGGCTGGCGGTGCACCCGAGTGCGGGTTCGATCTTCAAGAAGATCGACGGCGTCGGCGCTGGGCGGTTGATCGATCAGTGCGGGCTCAAGGGCTTTCGCATTGGCGACGCGCAGATCTCGCACATTCACGCGAACATCATGGTAAACCTCGGCCGCGCGACGGCGGCTGATGTGCGCGCCGTCATTGCGCACGCACAGCAGGCGGTGCGCGAGAAGTTCGGCTACGAATTGGAACCGGAAGTTGGCTTTATCGGGGAATTCTGATGACCGATCTCTTCGCTTCTGCGGCGCTGAGTGACTGGGAGGCAGCGCTCGATCGCTACGTGAGCGTGATTGAGCGACAAGAAGTAGCCAAGCTTCCCGCGCATGACGCATGGTATCGCGACGAGCTCCCGGCGCGCATCGCGTCGCGCTCGCCCGCACACATCGTGCACGACGAGCTCGTGCGACTTACCGAATGGAAGATGGCGCGTGGCGTGTGGCGCGCACCTAATCTCGTCTTGGTGAAAGGCAACGACGCCGACGAAGTCGCGCGGGTAAGCGCCGATGCGTTGGCGCTCATGCCGCACCCCACGAAGCCGATTGCCACACTGGCGACGCTGGCCGGTGTCGGGCCCGCCACGGCCTCAGCCGTCGCGGCGGCACATAAACCGTCGCTCTATCCATTTTTCGACGAACTCGTGGCCGCACAGATTCCATCACTCGGCAAGGTGGCGTGGACGATGGGCTACTACGGCAAGTACGCGCAGGCGCTCCGTGATCGCGCGACGGCGCTCGGCGCTGACTGGACACCGGTGATGGTTGAGCGCGCGCTTTGGGCGCACGTGGGCGGTAAGACGGGCGCGGTCGTATAGCGCAATGTCCGGCGCGAACGTGTTCCGCGCACCAGCGCGTCGGTCGCCGTCGCGCTACGGCACGCGCGTCGACACAAAATCCCACACGCGCGCTTCGCCGAAGTGCATCGCGGTCACCTTGCCCTTCGCGTCGCGCGTAAACCACACTGCGCCGCCGTCGCGTTCGAATGCATCGCGATAGCTGGGCGTCAGCGTATCGACCACGCCGACCCGCGGGCTGATCGACAAGCGTCCGTCGAGCGCCGTAACAGTGAACGTTGTGCCGATTTCGTCGCTGCGATACCGCCCGGCGAGCGTTGCGAGTTCGGTGGCCGTCGGCGTCCACGCCGACGTGGCCATGCGTACATAGACCACCGTATCACCATCGGCCGTCGGCACGCGCAACGTCACGGGCGTTGCCGCTGTGGCGGCGACAAAGCGCACGCGTATGGCACCCTGTAAAAAGCTGCCGTCGCGCAGTGGTGTGAGCGCGGCGGCGCCACGCCGCAATTGACCGCGCGACGTGTCGATGCGCACGACGGTGTTGTTGCGCGCGTCACGGTAGATCCCGCGCCAGTCGCTGAGTTGCGCCGCCGTCAGGGTGATCGAATCGATCGCAGCACGCATCGCGACGGGCAGAAACGCGTCGACAATACTGCGCGTGTAGCTTGTGGCATTGGCGCCGGCCGCATTGCACATCACCGCGATCGAGAGATTGTCCAGCTCCGGATATCGCGCGAGATAGGTGCTGTAGCCGGCCGTGCTTCCCGAGTGCGCGATTTCACGCGTGCCGCGATAGCGCGACACCACGAGCCCCATCGCATACTGAATTTCGAGACCGCTGTTGAGCTTCATCTGTCGCGTGATCGAATCGCCGACCGCCGCACCCAAACTTTTCTTGGTCAGCGCCTCGTTCCAGATCAGCCAGTCGCCTACGGTAGTAAGCAGCCCGCCGGCGCCGATGATGTTGTCGAATGGCATGTCGAGATGCCAACCGTCGGCTTGGCGTTCGTAAGCCTGTGCGAGTCCGGGCACCAAGCGAGTGTAGTCGCCGCGCCATCGCGTGTGCGTCATGCCCAGCGGCGCAAAAATACGCGACGCCGTGAACGCTTCGAAATTCATGCCACTCACGCGCTCGACAATCGTGCGGAGCAGCAAGAAGCCGGAATTCGTGTACGAGTAGAATTCGCCCACCGGATAATTGATGGCCTTCTGCCGCGTGATGATGTCGAGAAAATCGCTCTGGGTGTGCACCCGCGTTCCGCGCGGCCAACCTTGCCAGGCGAACAGATTGCTCCATTCGCGCAACCCACTGGTGTGCGTGAGCAGATTCCGCACCGTGATCGGTCTGGCGTAGACCGGCAACTCGGGGATGTACTTTCGCGCATCATCATCGAGGGACAGCTTGCCGTCCTGCATCAGCAGCAGAATGGCCGTTGCCGTGAACTGCTTGGCGACCGAGCCAGACTCGAGAGTCGTCTGTGGTGTGATCGGACGCTCACCCTGAATGTCCGCCATACCGTAGCCCCGTTCGAGCACCACGCGTCCGCCACGCGCGATGCCGACGGCGCAACCAGGTCCGTGGGTGTTGTTCCACGGTGCGAGCGCGCGATCCGCGACGGTGACCAAGTCGGCGTCGCGTGGGCCAAGCACGGCAATCTGCGCGCGCAGCAGCGCGGGTAAGCCGAGCAGCGCCGTCGCACCAAGCGCGACGGTGAGGAGACGGGAGTGTGAGCGCATGGGCGCGAAGCTATGGACCAAACGCACCATCGGCCAGAATTCGGCGTATGTTTGCGACTATCGCCATCGACTCCCCGTTCTTCCGTGAATTTTCGCTTATGCGCACCGCGATCGTTGCATCTCTCGCCTTATTCGTCGCGCCCATGACCACGCTTGCTGCTCAGCCCGCCCAATCGCCAGCGCCCTCCGCCGCATGGGACGCGTTTGCCCGCGAGTTCCGCGCCTACGTTGCAGCTGACCGGATCGTGGGCGCAAGCGCGCTCGTGATGAAGAATGGACAGATCGTGGCCCGTCTCAACGTCGGCGACCAGAATCGTGCCGGACACGTCGCGGTCGACGATCAGACGATCTACCACTGGGGTTCGATCACGAAGGCACTGACCGCGATCAGCATCATGCAATTGCGTGATCGCGGCAAACTGTCGCTCGATGACAAAATCGTGCGCTACGTGCCGGAGTTGCGCGCGCTGCACGATCCGTTCGGCATGATCGACAGCATCACCATTCGCCAGCTCATGTCGCACTCCGCCGGCTTCCGCAACGGCACGTGGCCATACAGCAGCGGGAAGTCGTGGGAACCGTTTGAACCCTCGACGTGGAATCAGCTGGTCGCGATGATGCCGTATCAGGAACTGCTGTTTAAACCGGGAACGAAGTACAGCTATTCAAACCCAGCGTTCATTTATCTGGCGCGGGTCATTGAACAGCTCACCGGTGACCCGTGGGATGCGTATGTGCAGAAGAATATTTTCGCACCGCTGGGAATGACGCGCAGTTCTTTCCGCAGCACGCCCTACTACCTCGCGTCGCACCGTTCTCACAACTACAACGTAGTGCGCGACAGTGGCGCGTCGGCTGCACATACCGTGGACAATGGCGCCGAATTCGATCCCGGCATCACCACGCCAAACGGTGGATGGAACGCGCCGCTCGGCGACCTTGCCACATATGTGGCGTTTCTCACCAACACGGTGCCACCCGGCGGCTCGCGCGCGAACTACGATGTCGTGCTGTCGCGCGCGAGTCTCGAAGAGATGTGGAAGCCCGTGGTGCCCATGACCGACGGCTACGAAGCCAACGCTGAGCAGTGGATGGGGTTGTCGTACTTTGTACGGGGCTCGGGAGCGCAGCGCGTTATCGGCCACACGGGCTCGCAGGCCGGCTTTCGCTCGTACTTCTTCTTCAATCCGGCAACGACTGCTGGAGTGATCGCGGTGTTCAACACCACGAACGACGTCGCGCCAGCGCGTGCGGCGTACGAATCCACGCTCGCCGCCGCGCTGGCCGTGCTCAAGCCGTAGTTATTGGCCGTTCCCCGGGCGATTTCGCGCGGGCGCCGGCAACGTGCCCTTATTGGCGATCGCTTTGTTCATCGCCTCGATCGTCGTTTTCGCCCGGAAGTCAATGATCTGTTTCGCCAGATCTGCGTTCTTCTTTTTGTCTGCGAGCGAAACGCCGTTGATCGACGCCTTACCTGCCTTGATGCGCGAATCGAGGCGAATCGCGTTCGGATCGTCGGCGAAGATGTTAAGCGAGATGATCGGATCGTCGTGCAGATTCTCCGCCGTGCCATCGACAATGCCGTGGTCCTTCATGTACGCCGCTACACCGGCGTAGTCGTAGTACTCCTGGATGTGCGCGACCAGCGGCGACGCGCCCCACAGCTTGTTCAGCGAATCGGCGACATAGCGCTGTCCGGCCTGATTGCCACCGCTGTCGCCGATCAAAAAGATCTTTTCGAAGCCGTGAACCTTGAGGCTCACCACCAGATCGGTCAGCAGCGCGCGAAACGTGGGCTCGCGCATCGTAATGGTGCCGCGCGTCGTCATGTGTCCGGTCGGCGGCTCGGTGCCCCCTTCCGGTACGAACTTGACGATCGGTGCACAGAGTGCGTTGCCCAGTTTCCGCGCTATCGCTTCGCAGTTTTGATGCAGCACGAAGTTGTGCTTGCCGAGCGCGATCCACGGACCGTTGGGCTCAATGCCGCCAGTCGCGATGATCGCCGTGGTTTTTCCAGCCTTCATGGCGTCGCGCACGTCCATCCAGGTCATTTCTTCCAGCCACACCGTGTTCGGTGCCGGAATTGGATTGACCGCGTCGGCGCAGTTGTAAGCGTTGCTGGCACAATTACCGCCACCCATGTTTTGTCCGGTCGGCGGTGCGCCCTGCGCGCGCGCGGACACGACGGGAAGCAGCGACACCGTGAACGCGGAGAACGCCAGAGCGACCGCTGCGAGACGACCGGTGGTACGGCGAGAGCGCGGTGCGAGGGAGTCGCGAGTAGACATCCTGAAGAATCCTCAGCTAGGGGCGGGGAAATACCTGTGACCCGGAGACGTTGAGGAGAGAATCCCATCGCCGCCAGTCCGAATTGCGCTCACGCGCGAAATTTGCGCTTCCGCGCCCAACGCACGACTGTTGTGAAGCGTTTTCTCTATATGTGCCAACGCCGGATTACCGGCGCTGCTGGTGCGCGTCTCCTTCCCGTTCAAGACCATGGCTTCCCTCCCTCGCCTGGTACGCCGGCTCCCGGCCGCCTCTCTCGTAGTTGCTGCGTTCTGTACAGCGTCGTCGTGGCCAATCGCCGCGGCCGCGGCGCAGGGCGCAACGCCTCCCGCCGCTCAGCCTCCCACTCTCTCCGCCGCTGATATCAAGACGCTGGCCGAAGCGCAGGTTGCGGTCGGTATCGTCAACGACTCCACCAGCGTGCTGATGGCGCAGGTCAAGAACAAGACGGTCGATGCGCAAAAGGAGCTCGCGCAGCGAAAGAAGGCGCTGGTCGCCGAAGCGCTGACCAAGAAGGGGCTGACTGAGGCAGAGTACGATCGCCGCCGTTTCCTCGTCAGCACCAACCCCACGATGCGCGCGATGTTTGATGCCGAAGTCGCGCGACTGACAGGACAAGCGTTGCCGGGCACCGTGGTGAACGGAGTCGCGGTAGTGCCGTCGCTGCCGGGCATCGTCGGTATCGAGATCGGTTACATCTCCACCAACTATCTCGACACGCCGGATAAAGCCGGTCTGCTTCCTCTCGCGCAGGCCGAAGCGCGCATCGCCGCCCAGCATGCCGGCTTCATGCCGCGCGCCGTCGACAATCTGGCCACGCTGCAGATGCATGCCGGTCACATCCTTCACGCGCTCGATCCTTCGCTCATGCCCACCGCCACAGCGCCAGGCAAAGGCTACGGCTTGAAGCACGCACTTGAAGGCATCGTGGCGTACGCCGACGCGGCCGCCAAAGACGCAGGCGCGTCAGCGAATGTGAAGATGCACACCACGCACATCATCGGCGCCGCGAATGGCACCTCGGCTCGAGCCGATCAGGTGATCGCGCTGGCCAAGAAGATTCGCGCGGCCACCGCCGTCAAAGACGCGGCGTCGCTGGTCGGCGAAATGCAGTCGCTCTGCGATCAACTTCTCGCCGGTGCCGATTCGAACGCCGACGGTAAAATCGGTTGGGATAAGGGCGAAGGCGGATTGCAGCAAGTGCAGGAGCATCTGACACTGCTGATCAACGGGGAAAAGAAGTGAAGTAGCGAACGGCCGGGCGGTCCTCCGGGGGCGCCCAGCCATCAGAGTTCAGTATGAGCAAGAGAGGCGCGTATCGACGATCGATACGCGCCTCTCATACTTCACACTGGCCTCTGGAGGCTGATCACCCCCGGAGGACCGTGTGTGCTCCTCACAATCCTCCGTCCTCCACCCTCGCTGCTAGCAGCTCACGCACTTGTGGCTGTTCTTCGCCCCCATCTTCTCCAGCAACAAGATCGTTTCCGGGAAGGGGCGCAAACGCTGCACGGGTCCGTTCGCCATATCGACGGTCGTGCGTCCATTGCGCGCAACGGCCTTCGGATCGGCGCCCTTGCTTACGAGATACAGAATCATCTCGTTGTCGCCGCGTGCTGCTGCATGATGCAACGGCGTGTAGCCATTGTTGTCACGCTTGTTCACGTCGTGATGCAGCTCTTCAACGAGATACTTGAGCACCGGCATCCAACCGTCCGGCGCATGGCGATGCGAGTTACCCGCGAAGCCATTGCCGTAGCCGACACCAGCCGCCGCGTGAATCGGATAGACACCGATGCCAGGCGGAACGGCCTTCGACGCGGAGTCCGTGGCCGGATCCAAAACTTCTGGCGGACCGAAACCGCCGCCGCCACCACCACCCCCCCCCCCCCCACCACCACCCGCGCGACCGGCGGCCGCAGCCCGACCAGCGCCCGCGCCACCGCGACCACCCCCACCAGCCGTCGCCACCCGGGCCACCAACCGTCCACATCCGGGCCGGCGGACGGCTCCTCCACAGGCCGCCCGTCGCACCCGTCGTCACCGTCGGTGCGCGGCGGTGTGCTGGTGCAGACGCCACTACGCGGCGCGGACCGCAAGACCT